>CAWIZF010000059.1:0-168905 GCA_963840465.1 uncultured Alphaproteobacteria bacterium
CAAATTACCGGATCATCGACAGGCCGCCTTTTGGCGGCCTTGTCGTTTTTGGTCCCGCGAAGTGATCCAGCTCTCCTTTGGTTCGAGCGGCGCGTGCAATTCTCCTGTACCAGAGATAGTGGGGTCTCTTCATCACTCGGCGGGGCAATTTCATGGGCCGAAAAATCGTTCTGCTGTCCGACGGCACAGGAAACTCATCGGCGAAAGTCTGGCGAACCAATGTCTGGCGCACCTTCGAGGCGCTCGATCTTTCAAGCAATGATCAGGTCGCCTTTTACGACGACGGTGTCGGCACCTCGTCGTTCAAACCGATGGCCGTCCTTGGCGGCGCGTTCGGTCTCGGCCTGCGGCGCAACGTCATCGCCCTCTACAAGTTCGCCTGCCGCAATTACCGCAGCGCCGATGACGAGCTGTTCGGCTTCGGATTCAGTCGCGGCGCCTTCACGATCCGGATCGTGATGGGGCTGATCGACAGCCAGGGTCTCGTAAAAGCGGACAATGAGGTCGAGCTCCACAGCCTTGCGAGTGCGGCCTACCGCGCCTATCGGAGGGACCGCTACCATCATCTGAAGTTTGAAGCGCCCTATCAGTGGCTCCGCAACAAGTTCGGTCCGCACTATCCGCCGAAAGAGGTTCGCAGGAACGTCAAGATCAGGTTCGTCGGTGTCTGGGACACGGTTGCCGCCTACGGCATGCCGGTCGACGAAATGACCCGCGGCATTCATCAATACATCTGGCCGATCGAGCTGCCGAACAATCGTCCATCCCCTCGTATCATGCGGGCCTGTCAGGCACTGGCGCTTGACGAGGAACGCACCACCTTCCATCCGCAGCTCTGGGACGAAACCGCCGGCAGCATTGGCAGTCCACCGGCGCCCGATGGCGAAGGGCGGCGCTTCATCAAGGATGAGCGTATCAGTCAGGTCTGGTTTGCCGGCGTGCACACCAATGTCGGTGGCGGTTATCCCGACGACGCGCTCGCTTACATTCCGTTCGTCTGGATGATTACCGAGGCCAAACGATGCGGCCTCAAGTTCAAGTCAGACTATGCGGGCCTGCCGCCAAATCCCGACCTCATGATTGCCGATCCCGACACCTTCAAGAACGCGATTTCGAAGCGGGACAAGGACGGAAAGCTCTACGATCCGCGCAAGGGGCTCGGCGGATATTACCGCTACGGGCCGCGCAAGCTTGTTCCATTCCTGTATCCGGAGACCACGAAACAGGAAGACGACGAGGTTGGCGTCGGAACTCGCTAAAATTCACGAAAGCGTCTTCCGGCGCATCGCAAATCAGGCGCATGCCTACGCCCCGCTGGGCCTTCCGCCCTACTATCGTGTCGTCAAGGAAGACGGCGAGATCGTTTCTCCCGACAAGTACAATATCGCGCCCGCTACAACGCCGTTTGAAACCAGCACCGCGGCAGCCCAGCGCGCGCTGGCGCAAGAACATGTTTGGAACGAGGTCTGGAAGCGCCGCATCGTCTATTTCGCAACCGTCGGCGCGACGCTGTGGCTGGTGCTGTTTCCGCTGGTCAGCGGCGCGCAACGCTATGATGAATATACAAGCCCGATCCGCTGGGCATCCGACTTCGTGCGCCTTGTCGGCGGGTTCCTTCCAGACTCTGCATCGACATGGACCAATGGCTATGCCCGCGCACCGGGCTGGTTCCTGTTCCTGGCCAGCTTGGTCGCGGGCTTGCTGTATGCGTCCTCGCGGATTGCGGGCCGTACCTCAAATTTGATGGCTTCGATCTGGCGAAGGACGTCGGGGGTGCCGTCGGGCCTGCCGGACAACTGGATCTATCGTCTTCGCAGCAACCGGCTTTACATCGGCTTTCACGAAAATCTGAAACATGCCATCGCGCCAGCGTTCTTCGCGGTGGTGTTCTTTTATCTCGGATTGTCGCTGCTGAGCCATCTTTTCTACGATGTCTTCGACGTGGCCGGGTTCACCTGCGTCCGCCGTGCTACCGATCCAACGGCCGCAGCGCTCAAAGTCAACGAGACCAAAAGCATCGAATTCAAAACGTCGGAATTGTGCAAGGCAACCGGCATTCTGCTCGAGCATCGCGGGCGCTACTACGTGACCGTCCAGCCGGGTGAGCGATGGTTCAATGGACTAGCCCAGATCGGTACGCCGGTCGGAGGCTTCTCCGCCAAGGATAGTCCGGCGTGGTATGAGCGTGTCTACCTTTCCCTGTTTCTGCCGCTGCGGCGGGAGCTATCGAAGGACTGGTTCCGCATCGTGCTGCGCTTTGGGCATGTTGGCGGCGAAGAGCGCTCCTACGAGCCCGATCCTTATGATGACACAATCCAGTTTAATATCACTCCAACGATTGCGCCGAATGGCAAGGAGGAGTTGTTCGTCTTCGTCAACGACGCCGTGATCGGAATTCCACGTCTTTATGATTTGCTCTACCGCAACAATCGCGGCACCGCAGTTCTCACCGTAAAGCGGACGAGGTAGCGTGGCCGTGTCCGGTGTCGATACATGGCGGCGCCGATCAGGCCAATCCCATCGAATGGAAAGACATGGCGGAATTGGCCACTCCGTGGAAGCCTGCCCACGCCCTGAGGCCCTCCGTTTGGAATGACGCGTTCGCTCCGCACAAATATTGCGGTGCAGCGGTGTGCAGCTGCAAGCGCGGATCGAACGCTGCTGCTTGGCAATCCGTCTCACAATTTGCTTTGATCATGGCAGAGCGACGCAGGCGCGCGCTTCTCTCTTGCATCGGATGTGCTACCATTTCCCGGTCTGTTTCTCTTCACCAGACCAAGTTCGCCTCTCGAACGTTCTCAAAATAATAACAGTCGCAGCCGCCAGGCTGCATAGGGAGTGACGCGATGAAATCGGCTTTCAATCGATCCATTCTTGCGCTCGCAGCCATCCTCGTTGTCGCGGGGGTCAGCCAGGCCAGCGCGCAGCAGAAGCCGCTGAAGAAATACGAGTCCGGCACCAAGGACTTCTGGACCAACCCGCCGCCGGACTGGTTCCTCGGCGACGAGACCGAGGCCCAGAAGGGCCAGGCGCCGCCATCCGGTCCGCCGACCGGCGCCTCGGACGCCGAACTCGCGGCGATGATGAAGAAGATCAAGCTGCCGGAGGGCTTCAGTATTGAAGTCTACGCCTCCAACGTGCTGGAGGCGCGGCAGATGGCCTGGGGCGACAAGGGCACGCTGTTTGTCGGCTCCTTCAGCCTCGGCAACGTCTATGCGATCAAGGACGTTGGCGGAAAGCGGGAGGTCAAGACCGTCCTCAAGGGCCTCACCATGCCGACCGGCCTCGCCTTTCTCGATGGCTCGCTCTACGTCGTCGCGATCAACAAGCTGATCAAATACGAAAACGCCGAAGCCAATCTCGACAATCTCGGCGCCGGCAAGGTGGTGTATGACGACATGCCGTCCTACGTCCCGCATGGCTGGAAATACATCGCCGTCGACAAGGATGGCTGGTTCTATCTGCCGTTCGGACCGCCCTTCAACATCGGCCTCCCGCCGACCAGCCTCTCGCAGGTCCGCCGCGTCGATCCCAAGACCGGCAATGCCGAGATCTGGGCGCTCGGCGTCCGCAACAGCGTCGGCGGCGACGTCGATCCGCGTTCCGGGCGATACTGGTTCACCGAGAACGCGCGCGACTGGATCAGCGACGACATGCCGAGCGACAAGCTCAACATGATCTCGAAGATCGGCGAGCATTTCGGCTATCCCTATTGCCACCAGGGCGACATGCCGGACCCGAAATTCGCGATGGGTCACAAGTGCTGATGAATTCACCCCGCCCGTCGTCAATCTCGGCGCCCACGTCGCACCGCTCGGCATGAAGTTCTATACCGGCGATCAATTCCCGCCTGAGTACAAGAACAACATCCTGATCGCCGAGCACGGCTCCTGGAACCGGCACAAGTACCAGGGCGCCCGCATCAAGCGCGTGATCGTCGATGCCGACGGCAAGAACGCCAAGTCGGAGATCTTTGCCTCCGGCTGGCTCGAGGGCGACACGGGCTATCTCGGCCGTCCGACGGACATCGTCCTCGCCAAGGATGGTTCGATCCTGGTGGCCGACGACTGGGCCGGTGCGATCTATCGCATCAGCTACAAGAAGTAGGACGTCAACGATCAGGGGCTGCGGTTATCCGGGAACGGGTGGCCGCAGCCCCTGTTGTTTGGGGTGTGGTGCAGAGGAGTTCACATGCGAAATGCACTGGTCGGGATCGTGCTGGCGTCGGCAATCGCCTGCGGTTCGCCTGCCCGCGCCGCCGATATCGCGGCCGGCAAGGAGAAGGCCGAGCTGTGCGTCGGCTGCCACGGCGAGGGCGGCATTTCGCAGATGGAGAACATTCCCTCGCTCGCGGCCCAGCCCGATCTCTTCATTCAGTGGCAGCTCGTGTTCTTTCGCGCCGGCACCCGCAAGAACGAGCAGATGCAGCCGATCGTCGAGCAGCTCAACAATGAGGACATCCGCAACCTCGGCGCCTATTACGCCTCGCTGCCGCCGCCGAAGACGCCCAAGCCCGACGACAATCCGGACCTTTCAGCCAAGGGCGCGCAGGCGGCGGTCGGCCGGCGCTGCGCCTCATGCCACATGGATACCTTCGCCGGCACCAAGGCGGTCGCCCGCATCGCCGGCCAGCGCGAGGAGTATCTCGTGAAGGCGCTGGGGGACTACAAATCGGGCGTGCGGGCCGGCGGCGCGATGGCGGCGATGGCGGATGTTGCGTTTCCGCTCAGCGAGGAAGAGATCGAGGCGCTCGCGCATTATCTCGCGCATCTATAAGAGGCGGACAGCACTTCACCCTCCCCTGGAGGGGGAGGGTCGGCTCACATGGAGCGTAGCGGAATGTGAGACGGGGTGGGGTGATCTCTTCTGCGATGTAGCGCGGGTGACGGCTGAGTGCACTCGGGCACTGTTGGATGTGGAGCGACCGTCACCCCACCTCGGTTCGCATTTCATGCGAACCGATCCTCCCCCTCCAGGGGAGGATAAGAGGTCACCCCCGCTGCTTCTCATACGCCTTGAGATGTGTATACGCGATGCGCAGCTTCGGCACCGGGATCTTGGCGGCGTCGGCGCGCGCGACGAGATCGCCGATCACATGATCGGCCTCGACCGGCAGGCCCGCCTTGATGTCGCGGAACATCGAGGCGGTCATCGGCGAGCCTTCGGTGGTCAGCAAGCCGCTGGTGCGCTGGAAGAACGGGCCGGTCGGCGCGTAGCCCGATGCCTTTGCAATCGCGCTGCATTCGTCGAGCATGCCGAGCAAGAAGTCCTTGCCGCCGGCGACCGCCAGGATGTTGCCGACCGAGGTGCGCATCAGCGAGGTCGACGCCGCGAGCGAGGCGAGGAAAACCCACTTCTCCCACATGTCCTGCATGATGTGGTCGCTGGCCACCGCGCCGAACTTGCCGCTCTCGAACAGCTTTGCAATGGCGTGCGCACGCGCTCCGACATCGAGCCGTCGCGTTCGCCGAAATTGAGCGACTGCATCGGCGCGAGCTGGACCACCTCGCGGGCCTCGTTGAGCGTCACCGCGATGGCGCAGAGACCGCCGAGCACGCGGTCGGCGCCGAACTTCTCGTCCAGCACGTTGAGGTGCAGCATGCCGTTGAGCAGCGGGATGATCGCCGTTTTGGGCCCGACCGCGGGAGCAAAGGACTTGATCGCGTCTTCGAGGTCGAACGCCTTGCAGCTCAGCAGCACGACGTCGAATTTCTCGGCGAGCTTGTCGGCCTGCACCGTCGGCGGGTTCTTGAGCGTCACGTCGCCGTTGGGGCTCTTGATGACGAGGCCTGCGCTTGCAAGCTCGGAAGCGCGCTTCGGCCGGACCAGGAACGTCACGTCGTTTCCAGCCTGAAGCAGCCTGCCGCCGAAATAGCCGCCGATGGCGCCGGCGCCGACCACGAGAATACGCATGCGAAACTTCCTTTGTTGTTGGTTTTGGAGCGGCGAATAGCGAGTGGCGAATGGCGAGTAGGAAATTCCCGACCCGCTTTATCACCAACCATTCGCTATTCGCCACTCACTATTCGCTGTCTCCAGCTCTCTCGGAATTCGGTCGGCTATTTCCCTAAAACCATTTCCTCGACTTCGCGAAGCTGCTCCTTGCCGAAGAATATTTCCTTGCCGACAAAGAATGTCGGCGAGCCGAACGCGCCGCGCTCGACGGCGTTTTGCGTATTCTCGATCAGTCTGGCCTTTACATCGGCGTCCTGCGAGCGTGCCAGCAGTTTTGCGGCATCGAGGCCGGACGAGGCCAGCGCCTTGGCCGCGACTTCGGGGTCATCCATTTTCTTCGGCTCGACCCACATGTGATGGAAGGCGGCCTCGACATATTTCTCGAACACGCCTTCGAACTGGGCCGCTACCGCCGCGCGCATCAGGTTCAGCGTGTTGACCGGAAAGAATGGATTCCAGACATAGGGCTTGACGCCAAAGCGCTTCAGGAAGCGCTCGGTTTCCAGCGCGTGAAATTCGCGCTTGTTCTTGATGCCGGCGAGCGTTTCGGCGGGCGACTTGTTGTTGGTGGCCTTGAAGATGCCGCCGAGCAGGATCGGCACATATTCGAACTTCACGCCCGTGCGCTTTTCGATCGCCGGAATCGCTTCGTGGCTGAGGAAGGCATTGGGACTGCCGAAATCGAACAGGAATTGCGGATTTGAGCTCACGGCAGTCTCCCCTGATGTTTTGCGCATTGTGGCGCAAGGCAGGTGGCGCGTCCACGGTATTATGACGATCATAATATCGTGGCAATGCGAAGAACACGATCGCGCCTACGGTTCGGCGCGATCGCTGAAGGCGAGCCGGACGACGTGGTCGCGGATATCGCCAGGCCAGCCGGCGATGAGGCCGACGAAGCGCCGCCGGTCGTCGGCGAACAGCGCCCGCGACGCTTCCTCGAAGCCGGCGAGATTGCCGGCCATCGCGGACATGAAGCGATAGGCGGCATCCCTTGCGGCGCGGGCGCGATCCGCATCGCCATTGGCGCGGCGCGCTTCTTCCACCAGCTTTCGCAGCGCGACCGATGCGCCGCCCGGCTGCGCCCCGAGCCATTCCCAATGGCGCGGCAACAGCGTCACCTCGCGCGCGACCACACCGAGCTTGGGCCGCCCGCGTCCGCGCGGCTCCGCTGCCGCCGTCTCTTCGGTTTCGACATCCGGAGGCGCGGCGGGTTGCGGCAGGCGGGCAATGATGTCGCGTTCGGTGCCGCGAAGATCGAGATCGATCGGCTGGCCGGTCGCGTCGCTGAAGATGATGATCGAGCGGCGCGGCCGGCCGGCGGGAAGCCTGCATGACCGCAATCGCGACCTCGGCGAGCGGGCCTGCTGCAAGGCGCGTGGGGCCGATGAAGGCCGTGAAATGGGGGCGGGTCTTGTCAGCCATTGGAGAAACTCTGGATTTTCGATAGCGTATATTTACCCGGATAAATTGGATTGTCAATATTGCCCGGGTAAATATCGAGCTACTCTTTAGGCTGTCTCGACTTTGCCCCGCCCGGCTGGCACCAACGGCGGCCAATTGAAGGGAACGCCATGCTGACGGTTCATCATCTCAACAACTCCCGCTCGCAGCGCGTGCTGTGGCTGCTCGAAGAGCTCGAGGTTCCCTACGAGATCGTCCGCTATCAGCGTCAGCCGGACATGCGCGCGCCGAAGGAGCTGCGCGCCATCCACCCGCTCGGCAAATCCCCCGTCATTACCGACAATGGCAACACCATCGCCGAGTCCGGCGCGATCTGCGAATACATCATCGGCACCTATGGCAAGGGCCGCCTGATCCCGCCGCCCAACACGCCGGAGCGCCTGCGTTATACCTACTGGCTGCATTATGCCGAGGGATCGGCAATGTCGCCGCTGCTGCTGAAGCTGCTGTTCACGCTGATGCCGAAGCGCGCGCCGGCCTTGCTGCGGCCGCTGGTGCGCAAGGTATCCAACACGGCGCTGACAACGCTGGTCAATCCGCAGCTCAAGCAGCACATGGATTACTGGGAAGGCGAGCTGGCAAAAAGCGAATGGTTCGCCGGCAACGAGTTCACCGGCGCCGACATCCAGATGAGCTTTCCGCTGGAAGCCGCCGCGGCGCGTGGCGGGCTGGAGATGGGTCATCCCAAAGCGATGGCGTTTCTCGAACGCATTCACGCCCGCCCGGCCTATGCGCGCGCGCTGGAAAAGGGCGGGCCGTATGTGATCGGGCGGTGACGGTGAAAATTGCATGAGCTCGTCATGCCCCGCGAAGGGGCATCCAGTACGCTGCGGCCTATCGGTTCGATCACTATTGCCTCTGGAATACTGGACGGCGAGCCCGATGGCGATCCACTTTCGCAAGTTCACGCGCTCCTGAGGAAACCAACACCAGCCTCTAACGCGACGTCTGCGCTGCTCCCACCGAGGGCAGCGCCTGCACGGTGACGCCCGGTGGCGGCACGTCGTCGTCGGGGACGAAGAAATCCGACATCAACGGCACCGAGCGATCGACACGGTAGTGCTCGAAATCCCTGACGCCGGAGGCGTACAGCACCTTGTCGTCGATGCAGAACTGGCCGGTGAATTCCCGCGCCGGCCTGGTCAGGATCGCATGCGCGGCATCGCCCATGATCTCCGGCGTGCGGCTCGCGCGCATCATGGCCTCGCCGCCGAGCAGATTGCCGACCGCGGCGGTGGCGATGGTGGTGCGCGGCCACAGCGCGTTGACGGCCACGCCTGCGGATTTCAATTCACCCGACAGTCCCAGCACGCACATGCTCATGCCGAACTTCGCCATGGTGTAGGCGGTGGAATGCTCGAACCATTTCTGCTTCATGTCGAGCGGCGGCGACAGCATCAGGATGTGCGGGTTGGCCGCCTTCTTCAGATGCGGAATGCAATATTTCGACACCATGAAGGTGCCGCGGGTGTTGATACCCATCATCAGGTCGAACCGCTTCATGTCGGTCGCTTGCGAGTTGGTCAGGCTGATGGCGCTGGCATTGTTGACGCAGATATCGATGCCGCCGAATTCGGCGACGGTCTGCTCGATCGCCGCGATCACCTGCGCCTCGTCGCGGATGTCGCACAGCACCGGCAGCGCCTTGCCGCCGGCGGCGCGGATATCGTCGGCGGCGGTGTAGATGGTGCCCTTGAGTTTCGGATGCGGCTCCGCGGTCTTCGCCGCAACCGCGACATTGGCGCCGTCACGCGCGGCGCGCAGTGCAATGGCCAGGCCGATGCCGCGGCTGGCGCCCGAGATGAACAGCGTCTTGCCTTTGAGAGATGTCATTGGGCTCGCTCCCGGTTTCAGTTCAGCATTGGCTATGATCTATAGGACAAATCTCCGTCAGCCGTCACTGCATTACGGCCCGACCGCCGCCGCGCCTCGCGTGCGCGGATCGGGCGCGCCGAGCAAGCCGTTCGGGGTGACGGCGATCGAATTCGCCGAGGTCTGGCCTAGCGGCTCGATCACCTTGTGGCCTTTCGCCCTCAGCTCGGCCAACACTTCGTCGGAAAAGCCGCGCTCCACGCGTACCTCATCGGGCATCCACTGATGGTGGATCCGGGGGGCCGCCACGGCGGCGGCGACATCCATCTTGTAGTCGATCACGTCGATCACGACCTGCAGCACCGCCGATATGATGCGGCTGCCGCCCGGCGAGCCCGTGACCAGCACCGGCTTGCCGTCCTTCAGCACAATGGTCGGCGACATCGATGATAGTGGCCGCTTTCCCGGGCCGGGCAGATTGGCTTCGAAGCCGACCAGGCCAAAGGCATTCGACGCGCCGGGTGCTGCGGTGAAATCGTCGAGCTCGTTGTTGAGCAGCACGCCGGTACCCTCGGCGACCAGGCCGACGCCATAGGGAAAATTCAGCGTGTAGGTGTTGCTGACCGCGTTGCCGCCGGAATCGACGACCGAATAATGCGTGGTGTTGCTGCCCTCGCGCGGGCTCACCGCCAGCACATCGGCCGCCGGCGTTGCGCGCGCAAGGTCGATGCCGGCGCGTTGCCGGGCCGCATACTCCTTGGTGATCAGCACATTGACCGGCGCGTTGACGAAGGCGGGATCGCCGAGATAGCGCGCGCGGTCGGCGTAAGCGCGCTTCATGGCTTCGATCATGACGTGCAGCGAAGGCGCGGCGCCCTGCTTCATGTCCGCCATCGGAAACCCTTCGAGAATGTTCAGCGTCTGAAGCAACACCGTGCCGCCGGAGGAGGGCAGCGGCATCGAGACGATGTCGTAGCCGCGGTAGTTGCCGCGCACCGGGCTGCGGACGACAGCCTGATAGGATTTCAGATCGTCGACCGTCATGAGGCCGCCGCCGTCGCGGACGGCCTTTGCCAGCCGTTCGGCGACCGGCCCTTCATAAAATCCGCGCGGTCCCTGCTCGGCAATCGCCGACAGCGTTGCCGCGAGATCGGACTGGATCAACCGGTCGCCTTCCTGCAGCGGCGCGCCGTCGCTGCGGGAGAACGCTTTCGCCGAATTCGGCCACCGTCCCATCCGGCGGTACATATCCGACAGCGTGTCGGCCATGTCGTCGGCGACCACAAAGCCGTCGCGCGCCAGTTCGATGGAGGGTTTGAGGATTTGCGCGAGCGTGAAACGGCCCGAGCCGTATTTCTCCAGCGCCAGCGCCAACCCGGCTACCGTGCCGGGCACGCCGATACCAAGCGCGGAATTGCGCGACTTGTCGCTGTCGGGC
Source organism: uncultured Alphaproteobacteria bacterium (assembly GCA_963840465.1). Lineage (GTDB taxonomy): Bacteria > Pseudomonadota > Alphaproteobacteria > Rhizobiales > Xanthobacteraceae > Bradyrhizobium. The sequence goes on from CAWIZF010000059.1 coordinate 10,670, forward strand.
TTGCCGTCGGCCCCAAGAAAAACATCCTGCGTGATCGCACCCGGTGCGGTCTCGCGATAATCGATGGCGGCATCTTCGTTGCGCCCGGCCGAATGAATCACCATGAAGCCGCCGCCGCCGATGTTTCCGGCGCGCGGATAGGTGACGGCAAGCGCAAAGCCGGTGGCGACCGCGGCATCGACCGCGTTGCCGCCTTGCCGCAGGATGTCGGCGCCGACTTGCGCGGCGAGCCTTTCCTGCGCCACCACCAAGCCATGCTCGGCCGTAATCGCGCGAACGGTGGAGAGATCGGGGGGCGCGTAGACGCGGCGTTCCTGCGCAAAGGCCGTCGCCCCGTAGACAAACACAAGTGCGAATGTGGCAGCTACTCGGCGCCACCGGATCGAAAAGACCGCCATCGAAAATCCGCCGCAGTTGGAGCCTGTGTGACGCTTGGCAACAACCGCCAGCATCGGTGACGCATGCTATATGGGTTCGGATTCGATCGGCAAAATGCCTCGCGAGACTTTTGAAGGAATTTCCTCACATGACGGTGATCGCTTCCGAGGCAGCCGGCGCCGAAATCCCGCGGCAATATCCGCGCCGCGCCGCCGTCATCAGCTGGATATTCTTCGATTGGGCCGCGCAGCCGTATTTCACGCTGATCACCACCTTTGTATTCGCGCCTTATTTCGCGAGCTTCGTCGCGCCGGATCCGGCGCAGGGGCAGGCCCTGTGGGGATTTGCTACCGCGGCCGCCGGCCTGATGATCGCGCTGCTGTCGCCGGTGCTGGGTGCGATTGCGGATGCCAGCGGCCGGCGCAAGCCGTGGATCGCCGGCTTCGGTGCGCTGCTGGTGATCGGCGCTTCGCTGATGTGGCTCGGAAAGCCCGGTGACCCCAGCGTCATCCCGCCGCTGCTGCTCGCCTATGCGATCGCGAGCGTCGGCGTCGAATTCGCCACCGTCTTCAACAATGCGATGATGCCGACGCTGGTGCCGCCGGATCGAATCGGGCGGTTGTCCGGCACCGGCTGGGCCACCGGCTATATCGGCGGCATCCTCAGCCTCATCCTGGTGCTCGGCTTTCTGGCCGCCAGCCCCGAAACCGGGCGCACGCTTTTCGGCCTGGCGCCGCTGTTCGGCCTCGATCCGGTCTCCCATCAGGGCGATCGCATCACCGGTCCTTTGACAGGAATCTGGTTCATCATCTTCGTGACTGCCGATGTTCCTGTTCACGCCGGATTATCCGGCAAAGCGTCCGATCCGCGCGGCGTTGCGCGAAGGACTGAGCGGGCTGAAGCGGACGCTCGGCGAATTGCCGAAGCAGAAATCGCTGGCGACGTTCCTGCTCGCCAACATGATCTACACCGACGGGCTGGTGTCGCTGTTTGCGTTCGGCGGCATCTACGCCGCCGGCACGTTCGGCTGGCATACGATCCAGATCGGAAGTTTTGGGATTCTGCTGGCCATCGCCGGCACTTTTGGCGCGTGGCTCGGCGGCAAGCTCGACGACAGGCTGGGACCCAAGCGCGTCATTGCCGGCAGCTTGCTGATCCTTCTGTTCGCGCTGAGCGCGATTCTGCTGGTCGACAAGGACTCGATCCTGTTCGTGAAGGTCGCGCCGCCAGTGCCGGGCGGCGCCGCTGTTCTCGGGCGCGGCCGAGCGCGCCTATCTCGTGCTCGGTTGCCTGATCGGTGCGGCCGGCGGCCCGCTGCAGGCGGCGTCGCGCTCGCTTCTGATACGCCTCGCGCCGAAGGATCGCATCGCGCAGTATTTCGGCTTGTTCGCGCTGACCGGAAAGGTGACGTCGTTCATCGGTCCGCTGCTGATCGGCGTGATCACGGCGGTGCACCGCGAGCCAGAAGGCCGGCATGGCGTTGCTGGTGGTGTTCTTCGTGGCGGGGCTGGCGCTGCTGACGCGGGTGAGGGAGAACCTCGTAGACGTCGTCAGGGTGGGCAAAGCGCAGCGTGCCCACCATCTCGCAGCGTGCTCGGTGGTGGATGGTGGGCACGTCGCTTCGCGCCTTTGCCCACCCTACGACATTCTACGGCATCGCGGCTCAATGCCTGAAATGCCGCACGCCGGTGAACACCATGGCGATGCCGTGCTCGTCGGCGGCCTTGATGACTTCGTCGTCGCGGATCGAGCCGCCGGGCTGGATCACGGCGGTGGCGCCGGCCTCGATGCAGGCCAGCATGCCGTCGGCGAACGGGAAGAACGCATCGGACGCGACGACCGAGCCCTTGGTCAGGGGTTCGGCGAGCTTGGCGTCAGCCGCGGCATCCTGCGCCTTGCGGGCGGCGATGCGCGCGGAATCGACCCGGCTCATCTGGCCGGCGCCGATGCCGACGGTGGCGAGATCCTTGGCATAGATGATGGTGTTCGACTTGACGTGCTTGGCGACGCGGAAGGCGAATTTGAGGTCGCGCAGCTCGGCGTCGGTCGGCGCACGCTTGGTCACCGTCTTCAGCGTGATGTCATCGACGACGGCGTTGTCGCGGCTCTGCACCAGCAGGCCGCCCGCGACGGTCTTTGCGGTGAGGCCGGCCGCGCGCGGATCGGGCAGGCTGCCGGCGAGGAGAAGCCGGAGGTTCTTCCGCTTCGCGATGATCGCGATGGCCTCTTCCGTGGCATCCGGCGCGATGATCACCTCGGTCAGGATTTCCGTGATGACGCGCGCGGCTTCGGCGTCGAGCGTCCGGTTGACGGCGATGATGCCGCCATAGGGCGACTGCGTATCGCAGGCGAACGCCTTGCGATAGGCGCTGACCAGATCGGGACCTTCGGCGACGCCGCAGGGATTGGCGTGCTTGACGATGACGCAGGCGGCGGTGCGCGCCGGGTCGAATTCGCCGATGCATTCATAGGCCGCGTCGGTATCGTTGATGTTGTTGTAGGACAGTTCCTTGCCCTGCAACTGCCGCGCGGTGGCGACGCCGGGGCGCTTGTCGGGCGTGCGGTAGAACGCGGCGGTCTGGTGCGGGTTCTCGCCATAGCGCAGCGACTGGATCAGCCGGCCGCCGAAGGCGCGGAAATCCGGCGCGTCGTTCTTGAGCTGAAGCGCGAACCAGTTCGAGATCGCGGCGTCATAGGCGGCGGTGCGCGCATAGGCCTTTGCGGCGAGGCGGCGGCGCAGCGACAGCGTCGTGGCGCCCTTGTTGGCGGCGAGTTCGTCGAGCACGGCCTGATAGTCCTGCGCCTCGACGACGACGGCGACATCGTCATGGTTCTTCGCGGCCGCGCGGATCATCGCGGGGCCGCCGATGTCGATGTTCTCGATGCAGTCCTCGTAGCCCGCGCCCTTGTCGACGGTTTCCTCGAACGGGTAGAGGTTGACCACGAGCAGGTCGATCGGCGCGATGCCATGCGCCTTCATGGCCTCGGCATGTTCCGTGTTGTCGCGGATCGCGAGCAGGCCGCCATGCACCTTGGGATGCAGCGTCTTGACCCGGCCGTCCATCATTTCGGGAAAGCCCGTCAGCTCCGAGACGTCCTTGACCTGCAGCCCGGCCGCCGCGATCGCCTTCGCGGTGCCGCCCGTGGAGACGAGCTCGACGCCATGGCCGGCCAGCGCCTTGGCAAATTCGATCAGGCCGGTCTTGTCGGAAACGGACAACAGGGCGCGGGTTACACGGCGCGGATGGTCGGTCATGGGCAAGGTCCTCTGTCAGGATACTTATGCCCAGGCGCGCGGCGGTCACGCTTCCCGATGGTGCTCCATGCCACGGTCGCATCGGTTTTGCCGGTCATGAAACGCGCGCCGCTAAGCAAGACTCCGCCAAAGCGTCCATCGTGTCGGAAATCTCGCGGCGCTGGCCGCGGCAGCCGCTACAGCGGCAGTTCCGGCTCGCGCCGCGCATTGCGCCGGGCGCTGGTGCCGGCAGCCGACGTCGTCGAGCGGACAAAACTCCAGCGGACCGAGGAGGCGTGGCGGGAATCCTGGCGGATCACGATCTGGGCGGTGCGGCGAGGGCCGTCATTGCCGGCCAGAAACACGCTGTCCTCGAGGTCGACCTTGTCGTCGAGCGCCTCGAAGGTCCAGACATCGCGGTTGGGCAATACCAGCATGGCGCCGCGCGCGTCGCTGAGACGGCTTGCCTTCACCGCGGGATGCAGATGAAACCGCAGGGCAAAATCGGTCCCGTCGCCCTTGATGCGCGCCCCCGGCGCCGGCGAGATGGTGTCTTCGCCGTCGAGCCTGCCGCCGTCCTGGGAGATCATCAGCACCCGGCGATGCACGACGCCGAACCGCGCGAGATAGCCGTCATGCGACGTGGTCAGGAGGTCGCCGTCGGCCATCGCCTCGCGGTAGCTTTCGACATTGACCGGGCCGCTGACGACGGGCGCGCCCTGCAGCAGCCGCTTCATCGCCGACAGTTCGATGAACTGGCACGAGGAGGTGTCGTGATAGGTCAGCGTCGAATGCGCCGCGGTGCTGCGCGCAAAGCTGCGCCAGTTGTCGCGGCCGGTCGAGGGCATGCCGCAATTGACGACGATCCGGCTCGGCCCGGACGACAATTCGAACGAGAGGCAACCGGCGTGCGCTTCCTGGCTGACATTCGGCGGCGGCGGCGGGCCGGTGTCCATGATGACGGTCGTGGTGCCGGCATCGAGGCGCTGGAAGCCGGTATGCGGCATGTTCGCCATCGGCACGCCGTGGGTGTCGTCATAGGCGAGCAGCGTGGCCACCAGGTCGGAAGGCGCGTTGCTCATGCCGTTGAACAGCGCAAAGCTGCCGTCGCCGTGCCGGAAGAAGCGCAGCATCGGCATCATGCGGTCGATCGCATTCAACAGCGCCGGCGGCGGCGCGATGTTGCGGGCGGCAAAGGTCTGGCGCAGCGGCAGCAGGTCGCTGAGCAGTTCGACCAGCGCACCGGGATTGCGCGAGATGTGCCCGCCGTCGGGCATGATCTGCCGCTGCAATTCGTCGGAAAGCCGTCGCGTCGCGGACCGGATGTGACCCGCCTGATTGGCCAGGCACAGCGAGGCGTAGCACAGCGCGATCAGCACCTGCAGCCGCGGCACGCCGTCGGCGATGTCGAGCATCGCGTAGCGCAAATAGCGAATCTCGCGGGTCAGCCCGCGCAGATATTTGCGATAGAATTTTCCGTCGGTGTCGCCGAGCACCAGCGGCGCCTGCGACAACAGCGAGATCACGCGGCGCGCCAGCACGTCGGGGCGGCGTTCGAGCGGGCGCTTGCGCGCCGGATTCGAGATCCAGTCGTCGACCAGCGAGCGGGCGTTGGCCCGGGTCAGCGCGGTGTCGGCGGCGCGCAAATGGCGCAGCCAGCCGAAGCCGAGCAGGGCGACTTCCCAATCTTCCGACGGCGGTTCGAGATCGAAGATCGAGCGGCCGTGGCAGGTCACGATCTTGCCGGCGAACACGAAGCGGCCGGCATAGATCTCGGCGGCGCGGGTGGCGTCGGCGGTGCGCAGGTCATGCGGCGCGATGATCAGCCGGTCGGCGCGGCCGGGCCACAGCCGCGACACCGCCACCGTCGCCCCGGTCGCGCGCGCGATCACGGTCCGCGCCGAGCGGCTCATGATAAGCGTCGAGATGCGTCTGCGTTGAGCGACCGACACGCCGTGCCTTGCTTGAGGGAGGGAGGGTTATTCTGGCAAATCCTTTTAATCCGGAAACGCCGCCATGACACCATCTTGAACAGGCGCGAATCACCCCGAACATCGGGGAATTGCGGTTTAAAATCAGGATTTAACCAGCCGCGCGGCGTAAAATCCGTCCAGCCCGCCGAGCCGGGGGTCGGCATGGGGCAAATGGCAGGGCAGGGTCCGCAAATCGCCGTCCGCGGTCACGATCTCGCTGAGGCCGGCGACTTCGCCGGCTTCGACCGGCACGCGGCGCATGCCGGATTCGGCGGCCAACAGCGACGCTATGGCCTGTTCGCCTTCCTCCGGCTCCAGCGAACAGGTGCAATAGACCAGCGTTCCGCCCGGCTTGAGCAGCGCGACCGCCCGTTGCAGCAATCGTTTCTGCAGCGCCGCCAAGGCGGCAATGTCGGCTTCCTGACGCAGCCAGGCCACGTCGGGGTGACGCCGGATGGTGCCGGTGGAGGTGCAGGGCGCATCCACCAGCACGCCGTCAAAGCCTCCATTGCCTTGACCGGGCCACTCGGCGGCATCGGTCACCACTTCGTCGGCCTGCAGCGAAAGCCGCGCGAGATTGTCGCGCAGCCGCGCCATGCGCGCCGGCGAGCGGTCGACGGCGGTGACGCGCGCGCCGGCGTGCGCCAGTTGCGCGGTCTTGCCGCCGGGCGCGGCGCAGAGGTCGACAATGGTCTTGCCGCCGACGTCGCCGAACAACCGTGCCGGCAGCGCGGCGGCGGCGTCCTGCACCCACCACTGGCCATCGGTGAAGCCGGGCAGCATGGTCACCGAACCCTGCAGCAAGGTGCGCACGGTGCCGGTCGGCAAGGTTTCGCCGTGCAGGCGGCTCGCCCATTGCGCGGCGTCTGATTTCACGGTGATGTCGAGCGACGGTTCATGGCCGATGGCGAGCGCCATCTGCCGCGCGGTGGTCTCGCCATACGCGCCGATCCAGCGCGCCAACAGCCACGGCGGAATGTCGAGGTTCTGCGATTTGACTTCGTCGATCAGCGGCTGCCCCTCGCGGGCGCAACGGCGCAGCACGGCGTTGACGAGGCCGGCATATTTCGCGGCGCGGCGGTCCGATTGCACCAGCCGCACCGAGAGATCGACGGCGGCGTGATCGGGCACATCCATCCAGAGAATCTGCGCGGCGCCGATCAGGAGCGCGCTCTGCGCGCGCGGCGCGTCGGTCGGGATGCCGCGATCGAGCAGGCGCGACAGCAAATGGCCGAGCGTGCCGAGCCGCCGCAGAATCGTCGCCACCAGCCGCCGCATCAGGGCGCGGTCGCGATCGGCCAGCGTCTTCAGGCCGGGATGCGCGCCGGCGCCGTCGAGCTGGTCGTCGAGGGTGCGGTGCTTGTGCAGCACGCCGTCGAGTATATCGGCCGCGATCCGCCGTGCCGCGAGACCGGGCACTTCGGAAGGTACTGCGAATCTGGAAGATGGCATGAAGCGGCAACGTCTCGGAAAGCGGAAAGGTTCTGGCTCATGCCATTGGAATGAAAGCCTGTTTGGCATGCGAATATGCCAAATGTAAGAATCGCCACAGACAATTTCGCGATTGTGATGTGATCTGTATGCTCATCCCTGTGCTAAGAGGAGAACTGCGATGACCGACAGTCCCTCATCTCCCGCGCCAACCGCGGAACGCAAGAAGCTGACGCCCGCCGCCGAGCGCGCGCTCGCCGAGGCCGAAGCCCGCCGCAAGGCCGCCGAGGCCAGCGCCACGCCGCATCAGAAGGAGTTCCAGGGACCGAAGGGTCCGGAACCGACCCGATATGGCGATTGGGAGCGCAAAGGGATCGCTTCGGATTTTTGAGGCCCGATCGAGGGAAACCTAAGGGATCGCAATGGGCCCTTGCCGGATTCCCCGACTCAGCCCTTAGTCGGGAATATGCCTCCATATGAAAGACTAAGTGCATATAGGGCTCCGCGCCGGGGCTCTTGGCGCCGCTGGTTTGCGGCGGCCCTGCCGTGGGTGTTCGTGATTTGCGTAGCGGCGGGGACGATGCTGCCGGTGCGGGACTGGGTGCGGCGGTCGCTGCCGAACTCGGCCGACAGCCAGGCGGCGCGCGATGCCGAGACCATCTGGAAGCGGGCCGGAAGTCCGGACACGCGTCACGCCGTCGACGTCGTCAGGACGATCGATGGCGACACGTTCGAGGCGCGGGTTCACCTGGAACCAGGTCTCGATCTCAACACGCGGGTGCGTCTGCGCGGCATCGACGCGCCCGAATTAAAGGCGTCCTGCGCGCAGGAATTGCGGATGGCGGAGGCCGCGACGGGCGCGTTGCGCGCATTGCTCGGTGAAGGCGACGTCATGATCTTCAATATCGGGCCGGACAAATATGCCGGCCGCGTCGTCGCCGAGGTTGCGACGCGGCGCACCGGAAATGTTTCGACGGCGATGCTCGCCGCGGGTCATGCCCGCAGCTACGGCGGCGGCCATCGCAACGGCTGGTGTGCGAATGCAGGACAAGCGCCGCTCAAATGAAAAAGCCGCGCAATCGCGCGGCTCTTGTATCAATCTGATCGGTCGATCAGCGCGTGACCGTCACCGTCGTTCCGACCGATACGCGTTGATAGAGATCCGAGATGTCGTCGTTGAGCATGCGGATGCAGCCATAGGACACGAAGCCGCCGACCGAGCCCGGCACGTTGGTGCCGTGAATGGCGTACTCGCCGCCGGCCAGCGTCATCGCCGCGACGCCCATCGGGTTGCGTGGCGAGCCGCCGGGAATGACATCCGGCATGTTCGGCTTGTCGCGCTTGACTTCGCTCGGCGGCGACCACGCCGGGTGGAGGTACTTGCCGTCGATCTTTGTGGTGCCTTCCCACTGCTTGCCGGCCTTGCCGACGCCGACCGGATAGCGCATCGCGCGGCCGGATTCGAGAACGAGATAGAGACGCCGCTCGTGGGTCTTCACCACGATCGTGCCCGGCGCGTACTCGCCATTGATACCGACCAGTTCCGGCCGCGCTTGCGCGCCCGACGACATCACAATGCTCGCACCAATGGTGGCGGCCAGCGCCACCGCAATTCTCATCGACATGATTAGCTCCCAATCGCCCGCCCCTTCCGGGGCCCTCAAACATCATGCAAGCCTCTTGCCCGCTCGAGCCTCGTCCACGCATTTTTGACCACGTGTATTCACCGGGCGGTTTCCACTCCGGCGTCGAGACTCATTTTGTCGTTGGGAACAAAGGAAATGTTCGAATCAAAGTAAATGACCTGAAAACAACACCGGGCGCCGAAACGCCCGGTGTTCAGGTATTGCCGCTGACAAACGCGTGAGCGGAGCAGGAAATGGCGGGTCCGAATTTGCCGCCGGCCTTACGCCGGCGCGCCCTTCTTGTTCTGCCGGTTCTCGACGAGATCGTCGACCACGGCGGGGTCGGCCAGCGTCGAGGTGTCGCCGAGGCTGGAGGGTTCGTCCTCGGCGATCTTGCGCAGGATACGGCGCATGATCTTGCCGGAACGGGTTTTCGGCAGGCCCGGCGCGAACTGGATCTGGTCGGGGGAGGCGATCGGGCCGATGTCCTTGCGCACCCAGGCCACCAGTTCCTTGCGCAACTCCTCGGTCGGCTCGGTGCCGGCCATCAGGGTCACATAGGCATAGATGCCCTGGCCCTTGATGTCGTGGGGATAGCCGACCACGGCGGCTTCCGACACCTTGGCATGCGCGACCAGCGAGCTTTCGACTTCGGCGGTGCCCATGCGATGACCCGACACGTTGATGACGTCGTCGACGCGGCCGGTGATCCAGTAATAGCCATCGGCATCCCGGCGGCAGCCGTCGCCGGTAAAGTACTTGCCCTTGTAGGTCGAGAAATAGGTCTGCTCGAAACGGGCGTGGTCGCCATAGACCGTGCGCATCTGCCCCGGCCAGGATTTGGCGATGCAGAGATTACCGGTGCACTCGCCCTGCTAGCACCTTGCCCTCGGCGTCGACGATCTCGGGCACCACGCCGAAGAACGGCCGCGTCGCCGAACCGGGCTTGAGCTTGGTCGCGCCGGGCAGCGGCGTGATCAAGATGCCGCCGGTTTCGGTCTGCCACCAGGTATCGACGATCGGGCAGCGGCTGTCGCCGACCACGCGGTGATACCACTCCCAGGCTTCCGGATTGATCGGCTCGCCGACCGAACCCAGCAGGCGCAGGCTCTTGCGCGAGGTCTTCTTCACCGGCTCGTCGCCTGACTGCATCAGCGCGCGGATCGCGGTCGGCGCGGTGTAGAAGATGTTGACGTTGTGCTTGTCGATGACGTTCCAGAAGCGCGAATTATCCGGATAGTTCGGCACGCCTTCGAACATCAGCGTGGTCGCGCCGTTCGCCAGCGGCCCATAGAGAATGTAGCTGTGGCCGGTGACCCAGCCGACGTCGGCGGTGCACCAGTAGATGTCGCCGTCGTGATAATCGAACACGTATTGATGCGTCATCGCCGCGAACACGAGATAGCCGCCCGTGGTGTGCAGCACGCCCTTGGGCTGGCCGGTCGAGCCCGACGTATAGAGGATGAACAGCGGGTCTTCCGCGTGCATGTGCTCGACCGGGCACTCCGTCGTCACCATCGCGGCCGCTTCGTGGTACCAGAAGTCGCGCGAAGGATTCATGTCGATGGCCGCACCCGTGCGCTTGACCACGACGACCCAATCGACACCGCCGGCTTTCGCGATCGCGGCGTCGACATTGGCCTTCAGCGGCACCTTCCTGCCGCCGCGCAGTCCCTCGTCGGCGGTGATGATGACCTTGGACTGGCAGTCGGTGATGCGCTGGGCGAGGCTGTCGGGTGAGAAGCCGGCGAACACCACCGAATGAATGGCGCCGATCCGCGCGCAGGCCAGCATCGCATAGGCCGCTTCCGGGATCATCGGCAGATAGATCGTGACGCGGTCGCCCTTCTGGACGTTCCGCGTCCGCAGGATGTTGGCCATCTTGCAGACTTCGTCGTGCAGCTGCCGGTAGGTGATGTGTTTGGATTGCGAGGGATCGTCGCCTTCCCAGATGATCGCGGTCTGGTCGCCGCGCTTGTCGAGATGGCGGTCGACGCAGTTCCAGGCCGCGTTCAGGACGCCGTCCTCGAACCATTTGATCGAGATGTTGCCGGGGGCGAAGGAGACGTTCTCGACCTTGTGGAAGGGCTTGATCCAGTCAAGGCGCCTGGCTTGCTCGCCCCAGAAGCCATTGGGGTCCGAGACCGAGCGGGCGTACATTTCGCGGTATTTGGCGTCGTCGACATAGGCGCGCTTGGCCCAATCGGCGGATACGTCGTAAATTTTCTCGGACATTCTTACCCTCCCACTCGTTGCGGCACCGCACGCGCTGGCGACCGCAAGTCGTCCTGATTGTTGCAGCGATTATGCGTCGCGGGGCGATACCCGGACAAGGCGGAAACGTCTGCGACCTTGGTCGCGCGGGCGGCTTCCCGTCTTGTCGCCGATCAAACCGGCGTCATTTTCGGATATTTTTAACGATCCGGCCGAGCCAAAAATCAACGCTATCGCCGAATGGCTCCCATGACGGGTATCTCAATACCGTCAATGACGGAATCGGGACTCGCAAAGCTAACCTTTACCCCCTAAATGGCGAAACCGGGGGCGGACGGCCCCCAGGAACCAAGCCCTAATAACAGGCATTGCCGGCAGACAGGTGGAGCAAGGCGATAACGGTCATGATGGATCAGCAGAGTTTCGAGGCTACGCGGCCCGTTTCCGCCGATCCTGCCGTTGCATTGGCCGAAGCGCTCGGGCAACTGCCCAAGCCCTCGCCGAAAGCGCCCGGGGCAAAGCCGCATATCGTCGCCAAGACGTCTGTCGAAGATCTGGCCGAGGAACTCGGCCTCAAGCTCGGCGACCAGAACGGGCTGACCATCCGCCGCGTCAAACGCGGCAAGGGCTATTCATTCCATCGCGCCAACGGCTCGCAGATCCGACATGCCGGCACCATCCGCCGCCTGCATTCGATGGCGGTGCCGCCGGCCTATCGTGACGTGCGTTATTCGGCCGATCCGAGTTCCCATCTGCAGGCCGTCGGCATCGATGCGGCCGGGCGGCTGCAGTATCGCTATCACGTCGATTGGGAAAAGGTCCGCGAGCAACGCAAGGCGCATCGCCTGGCGCGGCTGGTCGGCGCCCTGCCGAAGATCCGCCGCAAGGTCTCGGCGTTTTTGTCCGGTGACGAGCCGACGCGCGAATTCGCGCTCTCGGCGGTGATCGAACTGATCGCGCGCACCGCGATCCGTCCGGGCAATGAATCCTACGCCCGCCTCAACGGCACCCGCGGCGCGACCACGATGCTGAAATCCAACGTCACGCTGGAAGACGACAGCTTCGTCCTGACCTTCAAGGCCAAGGGCGGCAAGGCCGTGCGCAAGGAATGCGACGCCGCCAAGCTGGTGCGCGCCATCGGCATCCTGAGCACCGTGCCGGGCAAGCGCATGTTCCAGTACCGCGACAATTCCGGCACCGTGCGCACGGTCTCGACCACGACCGTGAACGCGTTCCTGCGCGAGATCGCCGGCATCAAGATTTCGCTGAAGGATTTCCGCACCCTGATGGCGTCAGCCGTGGTGCTGGAATCGCTGTCGCGGATCACGCCCGCAGCAAGCGAGCGTGGCCGCAAGAAGCAGGTGCTGGATGCGGTGCGCGCCGCCGCCGACGAACTGTCGAACACGCCCGCGATCTGCCGCAAGAGCTATGTCCACGACACCATCGTCACCGCGTTCGAGGACGGCATCCTCGAGCGCTTTGCCGCGACGATGAAGGGCTACCGCACCCAGGCCAAGCGCGAGGCGCTGCTGGCGCAGGTGGTGACGGCAGCGGCGGCGTAACGCCGAAGCCGTAGGGTGGGCTGAGCGAAGCGAGCCCACCATCCATCGACATCGGGATTCAAAGTTGGTGGGCACGCTTCGCTTTGCCCACCCTACGGCACTGCGCGTCGCCGCTACATCCCGCCCATCTTGCAGACCATCTTCCACTCATCCGCCGTCACCGGCTGCACCGACAGCCGCGAATATTTCACCAGCGCCATGTCGGCGAACTTCTTGTCGGCCTTGATCGCGGCCATCGTCACCGGCGTCTTCAAGCGGCTTGTCCGCCTTGATGTCGACGCAGACGAATTTGCCGGTCTTGTCGGAGGGATCGGGATAGGCTTCCTTGATGACTTCCGCGATGCCGACGATCTCCTTGCCCTCGTTGGAATGATAGAAGAAGGCCTTGTCGCCTTTCTTCATGGCGACGAGATTCTGCCGCGCGGTGAAGTTGCGCACGCCGGTCCAGGCTTCGCCCTTTGCGCCCTTTGCCACCTGCTGGTCCCACGACCAGACCGAGGGTTCGGATTTCACCAGCCAGTACGCCATCGTCATTCCTCCGCCTTGAACGGCCGCGTCAGCAGGCCTTCGATCGCCGCGTCGATCGTGATCTTGCCGCTCAGTATCGCCGCGACCGCATTTGATACCGGCATATCGACGTTCTGCGAAGCCGCCAGTTCGATCAAGACCGGCGCGGTGAATTCGCCTTCGGCGAGCTTGTCGCGGTTCGGCGCTTCGCCGCGGCCAAGCGCGATGCCGAAGGCAAAATTGCGCGATTGCAGGCTTGAGCAGCTCAGGATCAGGTCGCCGAGACCTGACAGGCCGACCAGGGTTTCGCTCCGCGCGCCGCAGGCGCGGCCGAGCCGGGCGAGTTCGCTGAAGCCGCGCGTGGTCAATGCGGCCAATGCCGAGGCGCCGAGGCGGCGCCCTTCCACGATACCGGCGGCAATCGCCAGCACGTTCTTCGCGGCGCCGCCGATCTCGACGCCACGGATATCTGACGTGTGATAGGGCCGGAATGTCGACGAGCCCAGCGCCTGCACCAAGGCTGCCGCCAGCTTCTCGTCCTTCGCCGCCAGCGTGACCGCGGTCGGCAGCCCGCGCGCCACGTCGTCGGCGAAACTCGGTCCTGACAGGATCGCAGGCGTCGCATCGGGCGCGGCTTCGGCAATCACTTCCGTCATGAACTTGTGCGTGCCGCGCTCGATGCCCTTGGCGGTGGCGATGACCGGCGTCGCCTTCTGCAGATGCGGCGCCAGCGCCGCGACGGCTTCGCGCAAGTGCTGCGCGGGCGTCGCGATCAGGATGAGGTCCGCGCGTGCGGCAGCCGCGAGATCGCCGGTGATTTCGATGCGCTCATCGACGCGCACGCCGGGCAAGCGCGGATTGCTGCGTGCCGCTTTCATCTGCGCGGCAGCCTCCGCGCTACGTGCGTAAAGCGTCACGTCGCGCCCGGCCCGCGTGGCTGCTTCGGCAAGCGCCGTTCCCCACGCACCGGCACCGATCACCGTGACGGAATCAAAGGACGCCATGTCAAAATCCCGCGCGCGTGTTGGTGTAGCCGGCCGGCGCTGTCGCGTTGGCGTCCAGCAGCCAGCGCGCGCGGGGCGGCGCGTCCATCGTGTCGGTCAGGCCGAGCGCCATCCGTTCCGCGCCGGCCCAGGCGATCATCGCGCCGTTGTCGGTGCACAGCGCGGGCGGCGGAATGATCAGCGTGGTCTGCGCCTTTGCGGCGACGTCCTGCAGCGCGCCGCGGATGGCGTGATTGGCGGCGACACCGCCGGCGGCAACCAGCGCGCGCGGCGGGCCGAACCGTTCGTGAAACAATCTCAACCCCACGTTCAGCCGGTCCGCCGTCGATTCCAGCACGGCGGCCTGAAAACCGGCGCAGAGATCGCTGACGTCCTGCGGTTCCAGCGGCGTCATGCGGCTGGCTTCGTTGCGAACCGCGGTCTTCAATCCCGACAGCGAGAAATTCGCATCCGGCCGCCCGAGCATCGGCCGCGGAAAGGCGAACCGCCTGGCGTCGCCGCTCGCCGCGGCTCGTTCGACCTCCGGTCCGCCGGGGTAGGGCAGCGACAGCATCTTGGCGACCTTGTCGAAAGCTTCGCCCATCGCGTCGTCGACGGTGGTGCCGAGCCGGACATATTGGCCGACGCCGACCACGGCCACGATCTGGGTGTGGCCGCCGGAGGCCAGGAACAGGCAATAGGGAAAGGCGAGCGCGCAGGTCAGCCGCGGCGTCAGCGCGTGGGCTTCGAGATGGTTGACCGCGATCAGCGGCGTATCGTGCACCATCGCGATCGCCTTTGCCGTGGTGAGGCCGACGATCACGCCGCCGATCAGGCCCGGGCCGGCGGCGGCCGCCACCGCCGACAATTGCGCAAAGCCGACATTGGCGTCCTTCATCGCCTGGCCGACGATGCCGTCGAGCAGGTCGACATGGGCGCGCGCCGCGATCTCCGGCACCACGCCGCCGAAACGGGCGTGTTCTGTGGTCTGCGAGCGCACGATATTGGACAGAATCCTGCCGCTGCCGTCGCTCTGGCGTTCCACCACGGCGGCCGCGGTTTCATCGCAGGTGGTCTCGATACCCAGCACCAGCATCGGCGTGTCGTTGTCCAATTTGATCCCTTGCGCTATCGCAACCCTTCCGTAACCGGGTAGCATTACGAGGTGACGGCGTGCAATCGCTTGGGTATGCCGTGTTGGCGGAGATTTGAAATATGGCCGTTCTCGTCACGCGCCCGCATCCGGACGATGAGACAACGGCCACGGCGCTGCGCGCGCGGGGGTTCGATGTCCTGCGCGCGCCGATGCTGCGGTTCGAACCGGTGCCGTTCCGGGACGATGCGGACGCGACCTATGGCGCCGTCATCGTCACCAGCGCCAACGCCCTGCGTGCCATCGCGCCATATATTGTCGATAGCCGGCTGCTCAAGTTGCCGCTGTTTGCAGTCGGCGAAAATACCGCGGCCGCGGCGCGTGACGCCGGGTTCGGCGAGGTGATCGCGTCAAGGGGCGATGCCGGCGCGTTGCGCGATCTGGTGCTGGCGCGCGCGAAGTCGAAGCAACTGAAGAAGGCGAGCCCGATCCTGTATCTTGCAGGCGCCGATCTCGCCCGCGACCTCGCCGGCGAACTCGGCGAGAACGGTTTTACGGTGGTGACGCAGACCACCTACCGGATGGTCCCCGCACCCAGCCTGCCGCGGGAAACATGTGACGCCTTTGTGGCGCATGAGATCGAGGCCGTGCTGCATTACTCACGGCGCAGCGCGCGCGCATTCCTGGAGGCGGCGCGCTCCGGCGGCGTCGAAATCTCGGCGCTGGCGCTGCCGCAATGCTGCATTTCGGCGGCGGTCGCCGCGGTCTTGCGGGATGCCGGCGCGACCCAGGTCACGGCGGCCACTTCGCCGGACGAAAATGCCCTGTTCGAGGCGCTGGGCCGGGCGCTGCAACCGCGATCCGGCTAGATCTTTCGTGCCCTAATCTTTAAGTCTGGGCATGGTCTTATCGGAAAACCGGTGCCGCCATCACCGGATCATGCTCTAAGACGTCCCGATTCTGCTAAGTTCCGGAACCTAACCATTCAAGGGAACCGCTGTGATGGTCGATGACAGGCCCGAAGACACTGGATCGCTGCCCGATTCGAGCCGGCCGAAGCGCGAGCCGCCGACCATCGACCTCGAGGCGACCGAAGTATCCAGCGAGACAAAGAGCGCTGCCGGCGCATCGTCCGAGGCGACGCCCGAGCCCGTAGCGGAACCCACACCGGAAGCCGCCAAAGCTCCCGTTGAGGAATCGCCGGTTGCAACGACGCCATCACGGCCGGTCTCGCCCTGGATCGTCGCGCCGGTCTCCGGTGCGGTCGCGGCTGCCTTGGTGATCGGCGTCGGCTGGTTGCTTGGCTGGCCCGCGGTTCAACCCGCGTCCGCGCCGCCTGCCCCGCAGCTCAGTGCCGCCATCGACGGTCTTACCGCCCGTGTCGCCGGACTGGAGCCAAAGGTCGGCAAGCCCGATCCCGCGGCCGCCGCGCGTACCGATGCCCTGGAAAAAACCGTCGCGGCGCTGCGCACGGAGCTCGCGGCGACGCGGGCGCAAGCCGAGAAGCTGGCGTCCGCCGTCAACGAAGTGAAATCCGCGACGCGCGGCGACGGCACAGCAGTCGCCCGATCTCTCGGGAATCGATGAGCGCATCGCCAAGATCGAGAGCCAGATGCGAACGCAGGGCGCCGAGATCGCGCAGCAAGGCAGCAAGCTTGCCGAAACCAAGGCCGCCGCCAAGCCCGCCGACGACATGGCGCTGCGCCGCCTGGTGTCGGGAGCGCTGCTCGATGTGCTGGTCCGTGTCGGCGATCCCTATCCGGCCGCGCTCGCCGCGACCAAGGCGCTGGCGCCCAATCCGGATGACTTGAAGCCGCTCGATCGGTTTGCGGAGAAGGGCGTGCCGAACGCCAACAGGCTGAGCTCGGAACTGCTGGCCCTGGTGCCGAAACTGTCGCCGGCGGCGCAGCAGAACAATGCCACGACCGGCACGGGCATCGTCGAGCGCCTGCAGGCGGGCGCCGCCAAGCTGGTCAAGATCGAACGCACCGACACCGCCGGCAGTGATCGCGGCGCCGTGGTGGCGCGGATCACGGCGGCTGCGCTGCGGAATGATTTCAACGAGGCGCGGCGGGAACTGAAGACGCTGGAGCCGGACGATCGCGCCGCGGCGCAGTCCTGGCTCGAACGGGCCGACGCGCGCGACGCCGCGCTGGCGGCATCCCGTCAATTCGCGACCGACGCGATGGCTGCGCTCGCCAAACCGGCGAATTAAGGATTTCGATGATCCGGATCATTCTGTTCCTGTTGTTGATCGCGCTGGGCGCAGCCGGCGCGGCCTGGATTGCCGAGCAGACAGGCGATGTCGTGCTGTCCTGGGGCGGCTATCGCGTCCAGACCACGCTGCCGGTGTTCGTGCTGGTGCTGGGCATCGTCATCGTCGCGGCGATGATGATGTGGGCGATCCTGCGCGGCGTGTGGCGCACGCCGGCGCGGATGCGCAGGAGCCGGCGCGAACGGCGTCAGGCCCGCGGCCGGCATGCGATCACGCAAGGGTTGCTCGCGATCGGCCACGGCGATTCCACCGCCGCCCGCATCCACGCCGAAGCCGCGCGCAAACACGTGGCGCACGATCCGCTGACGCTGCTGCTGCATGCGCAGTCGGCGCAGCTCGACGGCGACCGCGAGGGCGCGCAGCGCGCCTTCCGCGCCATGGCCGAGCGTGAGGATACGCGGCTATTGGGCCTGCGCGGCCTGTTCATCGAGGCGCAGCGCGCCGACGATCCGGTGGCGGCCGTGATGGTCGCCGAGGAAGCGCTGAAGCTGTCGCCGTCCTCGTCATGGGCGTCGCATGCGGTGCTCGGCTTCTGCTGCGCCAAGGGCGACTGGGCCGGCGCGCTGAAAATTCTCGACAACAATCAATCGGCCGGGCTGATCGACAAGGCGAGCTATCGAAGGCAGCGCGGCGTGCTGCTGACGGCGCGCGCGCTGGAGCTCGAAAAGGTCGATCGCGATCTGGCGCGCGAGAGCGTGATGGAAGCGGTCAAGCTGGCGCCGACGCTGGTGCCGGCCGCGGTGCTGGCGAGCAAGTTCGAGAGCGAGGCGCATCAGGTGCGGCGTTCGATGCGCCTGGTCGAGACGGCGTGGCTGGCGCAGCCGCATCCGGATCTGGCCGACGCCTATTCGCATGTGAAGCTCGGCGATTCCGCGCGGCAACGGCTGGTGCGGGTCGAGACGCTCGCGGCGAAGATGCCCGGCCACATCGAGGGCGCGCTGGCGATTGCGCGCGCCGCGATCGACGCGTCCGAGTTCGCCAAAGCGCGCGAGGCGCTGGCGCCGTTCATCGCCGCGCCGACGCAGCGCGTCGCGCTGTTGATGGCGGAGATCGAACGCACCGAACATGGCGATAGCGGTCGCGCACGGGCCTGGACCTTGCGCGCGGTGCGCGCGCTGCACGATCCGGCCTGGACCGCGGACGGCTATGTCAGCGATCGCTGGCGGCCGGTCTCGCCCGTCACCGGGCGGCTGGATGCCTTCCAGTGGCAGACGCCGGTAGCCGCACTTCCGTCCGACCGGGGAGCCACGATCGAACCCTCGCCGTTCGAAGAGGCCATGCTGGCGACCCCGCACCGCGCCGTCGTGCTCGAGCCGCCAAAGGACGTCGAGGCGGAGGAGCCGGCTCCGTCACCCGCCGCCCCGGCGCCGTCCGACGCGCCCGCTGTGTCAGCGCCTGCGCCGGCCGCCGAGCAGGACAATGCGCCGCCTGCTGCGGCCGAGGCTACTCTCCCGGAAGCCGCTCCTGCGGAGCCCGCTCCCGCTCCAGCGCCGGCTCCGTCCCCCGCGCCGGCCGAATCGGCCACGAGCCGGCCGGCCCCCTTGTTCCGGTCCCGGCACGACATTCCGAAGGCCGTTCCAGCCCCGATTCCGGCGGTCATTCCGTTGATCCGGGCGCCCGACGATCCCGGGGTCGACGACGACGGCCCGGCGGACGAGTTCGCGGAACAAATCGGCCCGCCCAAGGCCCAGGCCGGCGGCTGGCGGGGATTTTTGTCACGCTGGGGCGGCGACTAGGCGGCTAGATTCTTGTTTTGACGCGTTTTCTTGATGCGAACCGGCGTCCACTTCGCTTGAAAACGCTTCGCTAGCCAGCGTTTTTCTTGCCAACCGGAGCCGTCCCCGATATCAGGTGCGGGCGTTTCGGGTCGCTCCCGAACGCTGATTTGGTTCGCCGCAATAGCTCAGTTGGTAGAGCACGTCATTCGTAATGACGGGGTCACAGGTTCGAGTCCTGTTTGCGGCACCATCCTTTCACAAATTTTCCTGCGAACCGCCGGCGCGCATTCACGGATGCGTGTGCGTGACCGGCCTCACATCGAGAACGGCCTGCCCCGCATAGTCTCCACCCAGACCTCAAGGGGAGATACCAACATGCGTAAATTCATTCTGATTGCAGGGTTCGTTTTGACATCCGCCGCCGCGCAAGCCGGCGACCGGAGCTTGTCGCTCGGTGGCGGCGAGACCACGAAGGTGAGCGCTCCGGCTAGGGCCGAGGGATCGAGAACCGCCGAAGTCCCGCAGGCCATCGAAGCCCCGAAATATGTCGAACGGCCGGCGGCCGTCGAGCCCAAGCCTGAGCAAGCCTGAGACGACAAGGTCCGAGACGGCCCGGTCCGAGACGAGCAGGGCCGCGGCGGGCAACTCCGCGAGGGCCAGGGCCAAGGCGGCCAGCATGCAGCAGCGCTACGCCGGTCGCCCTCAGGGCGCCGGGGCTGGCGGGGCGTCGGCCCGCAGAGCTGCGATGATGCAGAGACAAGCGGGAGCGCACCGCATGCGCTACGGCATCCGGGCGCGCATCATCACCGCGCTGCACCGGCACGGCATCTACTGGTAAGCGTACGTGTGCGTCTCTTCGTCATGCCCGGGCAGAAGCGCGAAGCGCGTCTTCGCGCTAGATGTGCCGGGCATCCACGTCTTTCTTCGTCGCAGCTTTCAAAAACGCGGATGGCCGGGACA
The DNA here is from genome assembly GCA_963840465.1 of uncultured Alphaproteobacteria bacterium. GTDB lineage: Bacteria > Pseudomonadota > Alphaproteobacteria > Rhizobiales > Xanthobacteraceae > Bradyrhizobium. The sequence continues at coordinate 30,624 of CAWIZF010000059.1, forward strand.
TAGGCGAGCGGAAGCGACGCCGTCCTTCAGACGGCTACGCCCGGCCATGACGAGTGGGGCTAATGCGCAGCGCCTGGGAGCGCCGCCAATCCTTACTGCGTAACCGTCTGCACCACGCTGCTGATCGGACGGCTGGCGACGGCCGGCACCTTCTGGTCCTTCACCAGCATCGCATCATATTCGGGCAGGGTCTCGAGCTGCTCCTTGGCCTTCATCTGCACGACCTTGTAGCCGCCGGCCTTCAGGCGGCGCAGCAGCGTCGGCAATGCGATCGCCGTATGCTTCTGCAGATCATGCATCAGGATGACGCCCTTGCCCTGCTTGTCGAGCTTGGTCATGACGTTGTTGATGACCTGGTCCGGACCCGATGATTTGAAGTCGTTGGAATCGACATCGACTGAGAACATCGAGATGTTGCGTGAGGCGAGATAGCCCAGCGCCGCCTGCGTGTGCCCAAGTCCGGGGAAGCGGAAGAACGGCGCGGGTGCGGTCCCGATCGCCATCTTCACGGCGCTGAAGCCTTTCTCGATCTCTTCCTTCATCTGCGGCTCCGTCATCTTCTTGCCGTCGAGATGGGCGTGCGACCAGGTATGCGAGCCGACGGTGTGGCCGGCGGCAAAAACCTGCTTGAGAATCTCCGGATGATAGGTGGTGTGCTTGCCGACCGGGAAGAACAGGCCCTTGGTGCATTCGTCCGCGAGCGCCTTCAGCACCGCGGGCGTGGTCGGCCATGGACCGTCGTCGAAGGTGAGCACGATTTCCTTGTCGGTCAGGAAATCGAACTGCTTGTATTGCAGGAAGCCGAAGCCGGGACCGCCTGTGGTGTCGATCACGACAACGCGGCTGACGCCAAGCGCGTCGGGATTGGCGCAGACTGATCGCATCGGCTGGGCTGCCGGAACGGGCGCGGGGGCAGGGGCCAGCTTCGAAAGGGAAGCCGTGATCTCGACGTCGTCCTTGGGCGCGGGCTTTGCCGCAGCGGCCGGTAACGGCTCGGCCTTGCGGGCGGCAACGGTTTGAGGCGGGGCCGCGTCGGCCCGCGGCGAGGAGGTCCACAACCAAACGCCGGTGATCAAAACCGCCGTCACGACACTGGCCAGCATCAGGCCCAACGCATTACGCATCGCTACTCTTTCCACATACTCGGGGCACACACACGCAACGGTGCATTAATGCCAACAATGTCTTAACGGCTCGCGAACACGCGCCGGTTTGGCGATCAAAACGAGGGGTTTAAGGCTATGTGAGGTCAGTCACAGTCGGCGCGTTGTTTCAGGCGCATGCTCCAACCATCAACAACGGGCCCACTACGCCGGGCCAATGGGAGCCGACAATGACCACCCTGTTCACCACGACCGCCCGCAAGATCACTCTGGCGCTGGCTTTCGCCGCATCGTTCTCCGCCGTTTCATCCACCGCGAGCTTCGCCTTCAGCTCGGAAGCGCAGCAGCAGTGCACCGGCGACGCGTTCCGCCTCTGCAGCTCGGAAATCCCGAACATTCCGAAGATCACCGCCTGCATGATCAAGCACCGCACCGATCTGAGCGCGGGCTGCCGCACCGTGATGGATAAAGAACTCGTCCCAGAAGTCCGGCAAGCTCGCCGCGCAATAATCCGCTCTTCCTCCATCATTGGCTCCCGGGAACGCTTGCGTCGATGCGACGCAGGCGTTTTCCGCTTTCAGGGCGTTCACAGATCGCCCCGGCAGGCCGGTTTCGCCGGCCACCCATGCATTCAGGCCGGATTCGGCGCCAGGTTCCCGGTTGGAAGCATTATCGAGACTCCGCCCGGTGCTCACTTCGCTCGAAAGCGCTATAGAGGCGTCCCGATTGCGGTTCCCGAGTATGAAGGCATAGAAAATGACCAGATATCTTTTCGCCCTTTCCCTGACCTTGCCCCTGATCTCGATGGCCTCAAGCGTCTCGGCGCAGCAGCAGCCGGGCCACGATGCCTGTGCCCGCGACGTTTCGCGGTTTTGCCGGGCGCAGATGCAGGATGGCGACCAGATCGTTCTGGCGTGCCTGAGGCAGAACCGCGCCAAGATCAGCAAGGCCTGCCAGCAGATGCTGGCGAGCCACGGGCAGTAAGAGCCTCGCGCGGGCTCAGCCGCCGTAGAGGTAGTTCGGCAGCCACAGCGTCATGCCGGGCCAGATGATACATGATCACCATGCAGAGGATGACGATCAGCATGTAGGGCATCATGCCGGCGAAGATCTGGTTGAGCGTGACGTGCTTCGGCGCGACGCCCTTGAGGTAGAACGCCGACATCGCGACCGGCGGCGACAGGAACGCCGCCTGCAGGTTCACGAATACCAGCGTGCCCCACAGGATCGGGTCGATGTCGAAATGCTTCAGCATCGGCAGGAAGATCGGCACGAAGATGATGATGATCTCGGTCCATTCCAGCGGCCAGCCCAGCACGAAGATGATCGCCTGCGACAGGATCATGAACTGGACCGGCGTCATGTTGAGCGAGAGCACCCAGCTCTCCAGCAGCGCCTGACCGCCGAGAATGGCGAACACGGCCGAGAACAGCGCCGAGCCGACGAACAGCCAGCACACCATGGCGGTGGTCTTCGCGGTCAGGAACACCGCTTCCTTGGTGCGCTTCCAGTCGAGCGTGCGGGCGTGGAAGGCGAGGATGAAGGCGCCGGCGGCGCCGACCGCGGCCGAACTCGGTCGCGGTGGTGATGCCGAACAGGATCACGGCGAGAACGATCACCGTCAGGATGCCGAGCGGCATCACCGATGACGTCAGGAGCTTGAGCACCTCGAAGCGTTCGCCGTTCATGCGCCAGTAGGAGCGCGCGTTCCACAGCAACAAGACCGCTGCGCTGATCCCGAACCAGAGATAGAATTGGAAGTCCGGACCTTTTTCGGCGGGCGTAGCCTCCGGCGTCGTCACCGCGCTGCCGAGTTGCTGCAGGCCCTCAACCGGTCCGGAGGCCGCGCCGGCCTGCTGATGGATCACGACGTACCACCACACGGTCGCCAGCGTGATGGTCGTGATCAGGAACGGCACCAGGGCGACGACGAAATTCTTCACCACGTCCCCATAGGTCATCGGCTTGCGTCGCTCGATCTCCAGGGTCCTTGCCTGCGCCGGCGATACCAGCGCCTTGAGCAAAGCGACGAACATGTTGGGCGAATACAGCGTCTCGAACTGCGTGATCCAGGCCGGCACCTTTACACGGGTCTGCTCCTCCGGCAGAGGCGGCGCGATCTTCGGATTGATCAGCGCCCAGCCGATGACGTAGACCAGATAGAGGAACGCCAGGAAGAAGCCGGGGAACATCGCCGCCGCGTACAGCTTGACGACCGATTGTCCCGCAACAGCCGCGTAGACGATGATCATCACCGATGGCGGGATCAGGATGCCGAGCGTGCCGCCGGCCGTGATGACGCCGGAGGCGAGCTTGACGTCGTAGCCGGCGCGCAGCATCGGGTTGAAGGCGATGACGCCCATCAGCACCACCACGGCGCCGACCAGGCCGCTCGCGATGCCCCAGAATGTGCAGACGATCAGGGTCGCTACGGCCAGCGAAGCCGGGCACGCGGCGGAACGCGAGCTGGATCGAATAGAACATCTTGTCGACCAGCGCGCCACGCTCCATCACGTAGCCCATCAGCACGAACAGCGGGATCGAGATCAGGACGTCGTTGGTCATCGCGCCGTAGGTGCGCTGGACCATCAGGTCGAAGACGCGGTTGTGCGCCCAGGGTTGCGCGGGGTCGTAGAATGCGATGAAGCCGAAGAACATGCCGAGGCCCATCAGCGTGAAGGCCGTGGCAAAACCCATCATGATGACGACGACGATGAGCGCCAGCATCAACAGGCCGAGTGCCGGATCGCTCATGTTTGCACGTCTCCGCCCATTCCGCGCTGACGCGCCATTTCGTCGATTCGCGCCGCGCCCTCGATCGCCATCTTGCGCGATTCCTCGTCGACATATTCGCTATGCGCGAGTTGCTCCTCGATGACGTCGATCTCGGCGACGTCCTTGAGCCGGCTCGGCCATTCGCCGGTCTGCAGGCAAGAGCACGCAGCGTACGATCTCGGCTATGCCCTGCAGCATGATCAGCGCGCCGGCGATCGGTATCACCGATTTGAAATGGTAGACCGGCGGGCCGTCCGCGGTGACGTTCGAATGCTCGGCGATACGCCAGGAGTCAGCGGCGTAGAAGTAGCCGGCATAGACCAGCGCGGCGATGCCGGGCAGGAAGAACACGATGTACAGCACGAGGTCGAGCGTTGCCTGGGTGCGCGGCCGCATCGAGGAATAGAGGAAGTCGCCTCGGACGTGGGCGTTCTGCGCCAGCGTGTAGGCGCCGCACAGCATGAACAGCGACCCGTACAGCATGTTGTCGAGGTCGAAGATCCAGGACGTCGGCATGTTCATGATGTAGCGCTTGAACACTTCGATGCAGACGACGCTCATCAGCACGATCATCAGCCACGCGGTGGCCTTGCCGACCCAGGTGCTGATGCCGTCGATCGTGTGCAGGAAACTCTGGACGCTCATGGATGCGACCGTTCGGCGCGAGGAATCGACAGTGCAAAGCACCATCCGGGTCGCGCGCCCGAATGGTGCCTTGCTGTTTAGAGCATTTTCGAGCGCGGCGTCAGATCTTCTTGGCCGCGCCGTTGGCGCCCCAATAGTGGTCATAGGCCATCTTGCGGCTCACCACGGTGTCCTGCTCCCACTGCGTCGTCCGCTTGGCGAAGGCGAGCTGCGATTGCAGGATTTCCTTGAACAGCGGATTTTCCGCCGACTTCTTCTTGACGACCTCGTCGTAGATCTCGAGCTGCTGCTTGAGAATGGCGTCGGGCGTCTTGTAGAACTTGACGTTGTCCTTGGTCTGCAGCTCGATGTAGTCCTTTGAATACCGGTCGATCGCCTTCATCGACATGTCGGCCGAGGCCGCATCGACGGCGATTCGCGATGATCGCCCGCATCTTTTCGGGCAGCGCGTCGTACTTGGTCTTGTTGAACATGATCTCGAACTGCTCGGCGTTCTGGTGGTAGCTCTGCAGCATGCAGACCTTGGAGACGTCGGCAAATCCCAGCGCGCGGTCCGACGAGGCGTTGTTGAACTCGGCCGCATCGAGCAGGCCGCGATCCATCGCCGAGACGATTTCGCCGCCCGGCAGCGCGTTGACCGCGGCGCCCATGGCCGTGAACACGTCGATCGAGATGCCGACGGTGCGGAACTTGAGGCCCTTGAGGTCGTCGGCCTTGGCGATCGGCTTCTTGAACCAGCCGAGCGGCTGCGTCGGCATCGGCCCGTAGGGGAACGAGACGACGTTGGCGCCGATCGATTCGTAGAGCTTGGCGAGCAGTTCCTTGCCGCCGCCGTATTTGTGCCAGGACAGCAGCATGTTGGCGTCCATCCCGAAGCCCGGTCCCGAACCCCACAAAGCCAGCGCGGTCTGCTTGCCGTAGTGATAGACGAGCACGCCATGGCCGCCGTCGAGCACGCCCTTGGATACCGCATCGAGCAGGCCGAAGGCGGGAACGACGGCGCCGGCCGGAAGCACCTCGATCTTGAGATCGCCGCCGGTCATGTCGTTGACCTTCTTGGCGTAGTCGAGGGCGTATTCGTGGAAAATGTCCTTGGACGGCCAGGTGCTCTGCCAGCGCATGCTGATCGGGCCCTGGGCGCTCGCAATGTTCGGCGCGGCGACGGTTGCTGCAGCGCCCGCGGCGGCAACTTTCAGGAAGCTGCGGCGACTTGAAGTCTTGCCCTTGGTTGGCTTGGTCATGAGTATCCTCCCGGTTGAGCCGATCCTTGGTTGGCCGGCCGTGATTGATTGGCCGGAACTCTAGAGGCCGGGCCCGAGCTTTGGCAAGGATACGTTATACCAATGCGGCGTTGCGGCGCGGGGTCGTGGGCAGCAACCCATGAGCGCCCCTTATGGCGCCGGCCGGGTGACCCGGCTGGTTAACGGCCAGCCGAGGGCACTGCGCGACCGCATGGCGTCGGCGGAATCAGGTGCTGCTGCCTGCTGCGGTCGCGACCACCGGCAGGACCTCGTTGGCGGCGCGGTCGGGGGTATCTTCCTTCCAGCGGACCGAACCGAACGGCCGCTCCAGCATGCGGCGGACGCGGATCGGGTCGGGTCCGAGATGAAAGTCGATCGCGCGCTGGTGCAGGGCGCGCTCGGACTGCGTCGCGCGGTTGCGCTGGCGCAGATAATCGAGCCAGGTCGGGCAGTGGTAGCGCTCGGTCCATAATTCGGGGTCGGCGATGTCGCGCGCGATCGACCAGCCATAAGCGCCGTTGCGCTGCCGGCTGAGCTGCACTTCCTGCATCACATTGTGGAATGCGCGCGCATGATCCTGCGCGACGCGATACTCGATCTCGACCACCAGAGGCCCGCTGCGCGCCGTCAGCGAGAGCAGGACCTCCGGATCGGCGAGGAGCTCGGTGGCATCCTCGTTGCGCGCGCCGACCCGCGGCATGCGCAGCCAGATTCCGAGCAGGGGTGAAAGCAGCATCAGGCCGGCTGAAACCAGCAGCGCGGTCTCGACGCCGGCGAGGTCGGTGAGGTGCCCCCAGCCCCAGCTTCCCAGCGCGATGCCGCCGGCGATCGAGGCCTGGAAAGCCGCCAGCGAGCGGCCTGCGACCCAGCGCGGCGCCGAAAGCTGCACACCGATGTTGAACAGGGCGACCGCCAGCATCCACACCGCGCCGGCGAGCACCAGGGCGACCGCCGTCAGGATGGCGCTCGTGCTCAGGGCGACGGCGGCGATCGCGCCGGCCATCGATATCGCGCAGGCGCGCACCGCGGCCTCGCCGCTCATGCGCCGGCGCACCTCGCCGATATTGAGCGCACCGAACACCGCGCCCATGCCGAAGGCCCCGAGCATGATGCCGTAGGTTTGCGCGCCGCCATGCAGGAGGTCGCGCGCGACCAGCGGCATCAGCGCCGAGACCGAGCCGCCGATGATGCCGGTGACCAATGTCCTGATCAGGACGATCCGGATCGACGGCGAATTGGCGATGTAGCGCACGCCCGAGACGATGGCGCGGTTGAGACGTTCGCGCGGCAGTCGCGACGGTTCGTGGGTGCGGTTCCACAGGAACAGCACCACCATCAGCGGCAGATACAGCACCGCATTGACGGCGAACGCCGCCACCGCGCCTGATGTGGCGACCACGAGGCCGCCGATCGCCGGGCCGAAGCTGCGCGCGATATTGTAGCTGATGCCGTTGAGCGCCACGGCTGCCGGCAGCGTTTCCGCCGGCACCTGCTCGCTGACCGAGGCCTGCCAGGCCGGTCCGAACAACGCCATGCCGCTGCCGACCACGAAGCACAGCGCCAGCAGGATATTCGGCGTTACGAGCCCGAACCACGCCAGCACCGTGAGCGTGGTCGCGCCGGCCAGCGCGATCCCGAGCGAGATCAGCGCGACGATGCGGCGGTCGTGCATGTCGGCGATGGCGCCGGCGGGCATGGCGATCAGCATGATCGGCAGCATCAGCGCGGTCTGCACCAGCGCGACCTTGTCGGCGGACGAGGTCATCTGCGTCATCGCCCAGGCCGCGCCGACGCCCTGGATCAATATCCCGAGATTGGAGACGAGGCTGGCGAACCAGATGCGCCGGAACACGGCATGCCGCAGCGGCGCAGCGATCCCGTCAGTCGCAAAACCCAGGCGTTTCGGCTGGTCGGTCATGATCGGTTCCGTTGGCGTTCTGTCACCGGCTTGATTCCATTCCAGCTCAAGGTGATGCCTGCGAAGACCCTGGCCTGTCCAGTCGTTAGTCCGCTATCGGCGGTGCTACAGCACAGCTAAGGTACTGAAAAGCAACGGGAGGTTTCGAAATGAGGGTGTCACGGCGGGGGATACTGAAGAGCGCGGGAGTCCTGCCTCTGCTGGCCGGCTCTTCGGCGCTTTCGGCCTTCAGTTTGCAGGCTTGGGGTCAGACGGCCCCCACGACATCGCAGCCGGCGGAAGTTCCACCGGTCCTGTTCGTGCACGGCAATGGCGATCATGCGGCGCTCTGGATCACCACATTGTGGCGCATGGAATCGAACGGCGTGCCGCGCGAGCGAATGGCGGCGATCAATTTCACCGATCCGCTGGCGCGCAGCGATGACAAGGTGGAGCAGGCAAACCGTTCCTCGACCGAAGACCAGCGTCGCGAGCTCGGCGAGGCCGTCAAGGAATTGCAGCGTCGCACCGGCGCGGCGCGCATCGCCCTCGTCGGCAATTCGCGCGGCGGCTATTCGATCCGCAATTACATCAGGAATGGCGGCGGCGCCGATATCAGCCACGCGGTGCTGTGCGGCGTTCCAAACCACGGCGTCTATGATTGGGACGACGGTCTCAATGGCGAGTTCAACGGCCGCGGCCCGTTCCTGCGCGGCCTGAACGAGGGCGAGAGCGAGGTGACGCCGGGCACGGCGTTCCTGACCTTGCGCAGCGACGGCAACGATAAATTTGCGCAAGCCGACGGGCGCTTTGCCGGCAAGCCGGGCACGCCGACCGGCGTGACGTCGGAGGGGCCGGCGCTGAAGGGTGCGACCAATCTCGTGCTCGGCGCGCTCGATCATCGCGAGGTCGCGTTTCATCCCCGCGCGTTTCGCGAGATCTACAAATTCATCGCAGGAAGGGAGCCGTCGCGCATCGAGATCGTGCCGGAGGCGGAAGTCAGACTGAGCGGGCTTGTAACGGGCACGCCGGGCGGCGTGGTTACCAATCGCCCCGTCTCGGGCGCAACGGTCGAAATCTATCGCGTCTCTCCCGACACCGGTGAACGTACCGGCGGGCCGATCCATTCGTCGCAGACCGGCGCCGACGGCCGCTGGGGCCCGGCGCAGGTCGAGCCGAGCTGGTATCTCGAGATCGTGCTGACATCGGCCGGCGCGCCGACGACGCACATCTATCGCTCGCCGTTTCCGCGCTCCTCCGACGTCGTGCATCTGCGCGCCGCGCGCCCGCTCGGGCCGGCCGATGCCGGTGCAGGCGCCGTGGTCCTGATGTCGCGTCCACGCGGTTATTTCGGCCTGCCGCGGGACGTGGTGCTGATCGACGGCAAGGAGCCAAAGGACGTGAAATCCGGCGTGCCGACCGATTCGGTCACGACCTTGCGGCTTCCGGCCGAGGAGGCCGGCCGCGCGGTGGTAGCGATGTTCAATACAGAGCGAATCGTGGCGCGGGCCTGGCCGGCCTCGGAGAACCGCATTGCGGTCGCCGAACTGACTTACTAGCTATTTCGCGAGCGGTGCGCCTTCGTGGCGCCCGGATCGAAGGCAAAGGATCTGTAGCCCGCATGAGCGCAGCGATATGCGGGGCTTTGGCACGATCCCGGATTTCGCTGCGCTCATCCGGGCTACGAAAGCGGCACCCATGAGCATAGCCGAAACCTACGACATGCCGGCCGCACGCGCGCCGCTGGTGCCGCCAAGCCCGCCACGGGCCCCCGATGACATGAGTGTGTTCGGGCGGATGAAGGCGATCAGCATCAGCCCGATCGGCAGCTGGGGCCAGCGCGCCTATGAAGAAGACATCGTCCGGGGCCGCTTCCTTGGCCACAGCAGCTTCATCCTCAACGCGCCGGATGCGATCAAGCACGTGCTGGTCGACAATTACGAAAACTATACCCGCACGCCAGCGGGCTTGCGCGTGTTGCGTCCGATCCTCGGCGAAGGCTTGCTGATCGCGGAAGGACGCGCGTGGAAACACCAGCGCCGGACGCTGGCGCCGGCGTTCACGCCGCGCGCGGTGTCGACGCTGGTTCCGCACATGCTGGCCGCGACCGACGAGACGATCGCCAAGCTCAGGGCCGCCAGCAACGCGCCCGTGGATTTGCGCGAGGCGATGCAGCGGATGACGCTCGAGATCGCCGGCCGCACGATGTTTTCGTTCGGGATGGACCGGCACGGCGCCGCGTTGCGCGACTTCGTAATGGAGTATGGCGAGCGGCTGGCGCGGCCGCATTTTCTCGATCTGGTGTTGCCGCTGGGCTGGCCGACACCGCAGGACTTTGCCCGCGCCCGTTTCCGCAAGCGCTGGACCGCCTTCGTCGGCATGCTGATGGCCGAGCGCCGCGCCGCCGGCAAGAACGCGGGCGCGCCGGCGCGCGACCTGTTCGACCTGATGGGCGACGCGCGCGATCCGGAAACCGGCGGTGCCTTCACCGATGCGCAGCTCGGCGATCAGGTCGCCACCATGATTCTGGCCGGCCACGAGACCACGGCCACCGCACTGTTCTGGGCGCTCTATTTGCTGGCGCTCGATCCTGCGGTCCAGCAGCAAGTGGCGACGGAAGTTCAGGGCGCAACTGTTGACGGCACACTCGATATCGAGCGGCTGAAATTCACCCGCGCGGTGATCGACGAGACCATGCGGCTCTATCCGCCGGCGTTCCTGATTGCGCGCTCCGCCGGCGGACCGGATACGATCGCGGGGTTTTCGGTCAAGAAGAACGATGTCATCATGATCGCGCCGTGGCTGCTGCATCGGCATGAAAAACTCTGGCGCGATCCGAACGCCTTCATCCCGTCGCGCTTCATGACCGGCACGCCGCCCGATCGGTTCGCCTATCTGCCGTTCGGCGTCGGCGCGCGCGTCTGCATCGGCGCGCATTTCGCGCTGGTCGAGGCAACGCTGGCGCTGGCGAAGATGATCGGCGCGTTTCATGTCGGCCTGGTCGACAAGGAGCCGGTGATGCCGATCGGCGTGGTGACGACGCAGCCCGACCGTTCGCCGATGTTTGCGATCACGCCCCGGTAGTGCTTTCGGCGGATTTGATCCGGGAGCTGTGCCGTTCGCATAGTTTGCGCAGATTGTGTAGACTTGTCCGTCGTAGAAAACGCCTCGGACAAGACAGAGCATCTTGCGGAGCCGCGTTGGCGGCGTCATCTAGGTTGTCACCATGAGCGATACCCAGGCCCAGTTCTCCGTTCTGCGGCAGACCGCCGATCCCGCGGTGGTCGAGGCCATTTCGCAGTTGATTGCAAAGGGCGAGGATCGCGAGCTCAACCGCATCAATCTGCTGGATTTTGCCGCGCGGTACGGGCTCGACGAAGAAAAGGTCATTTCGGCCTTCCTGCATTCGGCGCGGCTCGGGCTGTTCGATCTCAGCTGGAACGTCCTGTGCCCCGGCTGTGGCGGCGTGCTCGGTGCGCACAACACCCTGAAATCGCTTCGGCACGACGACTACAATTGCGCGCTATGCGCCCAGGGCTACGAGGCGTCCGTCGACGACCGCGTGGAGGTTTCTTTCACCGTCAGTCCTCGCGTCAGGCGTATCGCCGCACACGATCCCAACACGCTGCCGATCTGGGAATATAACCGGCAGATGTTCTGGAGCTCGGGGATGGACCTGAGCGAGGAATCGATCACGCGGCTGATCGACGAGGTTTCGCTCGAGGCCATCGAACTACCGGCGGGCGAAAAGGCGGTGCTGTCGCTGCAACTGCCCAATCAGTTCGTGATCGTGTTCGAGCCGGTGACGCATTCGGCGCATTTTCTGGATATCCAGGGCGAGCCGACCCGCGAGCGCCAGCAGTTTTCCATCGTCTTCAACAAGCTGCACGCGCCGACCGGCACGACCGTGATGCGCCCGGGACCGTTGCGTCTGTCGCTCGAAAATCAGACCGACCACCGGGTGCTGCCCGCGGTCTGGGTCGCGAACGACACGCTCCACGAGCTGCTCGGCAAGCGCAAGCCGATCCTGACCGCCAAGCGGATGCTGTCCAACCAGACTTTCCGCGACGTCTTCAAGGCGGACAATCTCAACGTCGATCAGCGCCTCAAGATCACTTCGCTGACGTTCCTGTTTACGGATCTGAAGGGCTCCACGGCGCTCTATGAACGGGTCGGCGATCTCGCCGCCTTCGATCTGGTGCGCGCGCATTTCCATGCGCTGCTCGAAATCATCGCCTCGGAGAAGGGCGCGGTCGTGAAGACGATCGGTGACGCCGTGATGGCCACTTTCATCCGGCCCGAACATGCCATTGTTGCAGGCCTGCGCATGCGCGCGGCGATGGCCGCGCTCAATGCCGAGCGCGGCAGCGAGGAGCTGATCGTCAAGATCGGAATCCACGAAGGCCCGTGCCTCGCTGTCATGCTCAACGAGCGGCAGGATTATTTCGGCCAGACCGTCAACATCGCTTCACGCGTGCAGAGCCTGTCGACCTCGCAGGAGATCCACATCACGGGACCTGTGATCGAATCGCCGGCGGTCGCCTCGATCCTTCAGAAAGAGGCGATCAAGCCGATCCAGAAGCAAGCCGCGCTGCGCGGTATCGCCGACAAGATCGTGGTGTACGAGATTCCCTGAGAGCGTGACTTAGCGCGAAACGGAGAAACTGGTTCGTCATGCCCGGCCTTGTGCCGGGCATCCACGTCTTTGCGATATCGAAGTAAGACGTGGATGGCCGGGACAAGCCCGGCCATGACGGAGAATGCGGATGGAAAAGCCGGAGCAGTTGCCGCTGTTTGCCCGCGCTACTCGATTACGATCTCGCCGGTCATGCCGAGTTCGGCGTGGGTCTTGCCGTCGCTGGTCTTGATGTCGCAGCGCAGGTCGCTGGCGCGGCCCGCTGCAATCGGCACCAGCCACCATTCGGCGGATTGTCCCGGATAGACCTCGATCTCGCGGATCGCGCCCTTGAATTCGGCGAGCGTCACGGTCTTGCCGTTCTGCGGCTGCGTCACCTGCACCTTGCGCGTGAACACCATCTGCGAGAATGCATGCGAGGTGAAGTAATGCGGATCGCTGCTCGTGTTGCGCAGGATCAGCTTGTAGAGCTTGCCGGTTTCGAACTTGAGCTGCTTCGGCGCGAATTCATGTTTGCCCGGCGAACCCAGATCGACCGTCACCTCGATCGGCGTCTGCCGCGACAGGTCGCCTGCGGCCAGCGCGGCTCCCGAAGCTGCTCCCAGCATAACGGCCGAACCAAGTAGGAAGCGGAAGGAGGCCATGTTCGTTCCTCTTTAAAAATCGCTTGTGAAACAACGAGTTCACCCCTAATGCAAATGCGAATGACTTGCAATTAGATATCGGGCGTTCCACCTGCGGCGAATCGCGCGGTCGGTTTCGGCCGACAGGCTGGATCCTCCGGGGCAGCAAGCCTTGAACCGACATCGACGAGCTCCGACTCACCTATAAACGGAGGCCAGGCGGGTCGCTGCGACCGTTGGGGGCGCTTCTTACGCCCAAGGCGCAGCCTTCAACGTGACGTCGATTTAATCTGCCTGCACGGTCAGGCATTCATCGCGCAGATTGCGCAGGCCAAGTGTTCGACCCATATCAAGCTCTCGAACCATATTCAGCTGAACAGCTTCCACGGTTTTTGCAGGTAGATTGATGCTCGACGGACTGCGCCAATTCATTGCCGATATCGTTGCGCCGAGTGCGGATCCGGATTTCGCGTTCGACGATACGGGGTATCTTCTGGCGGCGACGGCGCTGCTGGTTCATGTCGTCTCGCTCGATGGCGAGCCGAGTGCGATCGAGAAGCGCAAATTGCACAGCTTGATCGAAAGCCGCTTCAAGCTCGATCCCGGCACGGCGGATCATTTGATCGCCCAGGCCACGCGGGCCGAAGGCGACGCGGTCGATCTCTATCATTTCACCAGCGTCATCATGCGTTCGGTCAATGAAGAGGGCCGGCTTCGCATCATCGAGATGATGTGGGAACTGGTATACGCGGACGGCCAGGTCAGCGAGTTCGAGGACAACGTGGTCTGGCGCGCGGCTGATCTGCTCGGTATTTCATCGCGTGACCGGATCGATCTCAAGCACAAGGTGGCGGAGCAGCGGCAAACGGCCTCGTCCGGAGACATCTCGAAAACGGCCGACGCGGCGACGTAGCGGCGGCGGCGTCACACTCATCGATTGCACGTCACTGCAGATGACGAAACTTTAATGTGCCGGCGCCATCTGCCGCGAACAAGCGCGACAGGCCTGAAAATATTGAACTTCGATTGCCGGGGAGCGCAACGGTGCATAGGCATATGCCATGCACGTGGCTTGCGTCACACTACGCGCCTATGCTCTCGTTCCGGAACTGGCTGCTATCTGCAATTGATTTATGAGCATTCGATCGTGACCGAACGTGTGACGCTGATTACCGGTGCATCGGCGGGAATAGGCACCGAGCTGGCGCGCGTCTTTGCATCCCACGGCCATCGTCTGGCGCTGGTGGCGCGTCGCGCCGATCGCCTGGAAGCGCTGGCGGCTGAAATCACGGCTGCGGGCGGCGTGGCGCCGATCGTCATTCCCTGCGACCTCGTGCAGCCCGATTCCGGTGACAGGATTGCCGAAGCTCTGGCCGCGGCCGGCCTCGAAGTGGAGTACGTCGTCAACAATGCCGGCTTCGGCCTGTTCGGCAGGGCGGTCCAGCGCGATCGCTCCGATCAGCTCGACATGATCGCGGTCAACATCCACGCATTGACCGATCTGTCGCTGCGGTTCTCCGACCAGATGATCCGTAACCGCGGCGGCTTGCTCAATGTCGGCTCGATCGCCGGCTTTCTGCCGGGGCCGGGGATGGCGGTTTATTACGCCACCAAGGCGTATGTGCTGTCGTTCACGGAGGCGATGCGGGCCGAGCTGGCGCCGCATGGCGTGCGCGTCACGGTGCTCTGTCCGGGTCCGGTGCCGTCGGAGTTCCAGGCGCGCGCCGGGTTCAGGCCCGGCTTCGATTCGGCCGTTCTCAAGGTTTTGCCTGCCGCCGTCGCTCAGCAGGCCTATCGCGGATTGATGGCGAACAAGCGGGCAGTGATGCCCGGCATCGGCATCAAGATCGTGCCGTTCCTGCTCCGGTTCTTCCCGCGCTCGTTTATTCTCGGCGCCGTCGGCCGGCTCCAGCTCCGCCAGCGCTGAGAAAGCGCTGCTTTCCTGCCGAAAACCTGCCACTCCCGGTATCGCCTGCCAGCGGCCACGTCTGGCCCGCGACTTGCTTGGAATCTTTTGAGTGTGCGCGAACTCACGCGAAATTAAGACTCACTTAGGTATCGTTTCGGTCTGAGCTGCCCCCAAAGGCAATTTCGATGTCGTTCCGGTCGAGAAAAATTGGCGACACCATCCTGCCCTTTCCGGGCCAACGGGCGCGGGTTACGCCCGACGCGACGCCCCTTCCACCTGTTCTGATCGTTCTCCACCAGGAGACGTCGACGCCGGGACGGGTCGGCAACGCGCTGCGGGCGCTCGGCCATCCCCTCGACATCCGCCGTCCCCGGTTCGGCGATCCCCTGCCGGACACGCTCGACCAGCATGCCGGCGCGGTGATCTTCGGCGGCCCGATGAGCGCCAACGATTCCGATGACTATGTCCGCCGCGAGATCGACTGGATCGAAATTCCCCTGCGCGAGCAGCGGCCGTTTCTCGGCATCTGCCTGGGCGCGCAGATGCTTGCCAAACAATTGGGCGCACAGGTCGCGCCGCATCATGAAGGGCGGGTGGAGGTCGGCTACTATCCGATCCGCCCGACGGAGGCCGGACACGCGCTGTGTTCGGACTGGCCGGAGCGTGTCTACCACTGGCACGGCGAAGGATTTCAACTGCCGCATGGCGCAAAACTGCTTGCCGAAGGCGATGACTTTCCGGTGCAGGCCTATCAGCACGGCCATGCGTTCGGCTTCCAGTTTCACCCTGATGTGACCTACGCCATGATGCATCGCTGGACCACGCGCGGATGCGTCCGCATGGATTCGCCGGGCGCGCAGCCGCGTCACCTTCACTTCGAAGGCCGCGCGGTGCACGATCTGGTCGAACGGGCGTGGTTGAAGAGTTTCATTGCGGGCTGGATCGCCGGCGCACCGCACGCGATCATGCTGGACGCCGCGGAATAGCCGTCACGCGGAATTTGCCCGCGTATTCGAACATCTTTCAAAATTTCCGGATGTGATAGTGTCGTTCGCCTGATCTGGCGCGGCCGAATGGCTCGCGCGCGCAACATCAATGACAAGAACGACAGGGAGATCGCGGTGACCTATCAGCATATTCTCTACGAGGTGAGCGACAAGATCGCGACCATCACGCTCAACCGGCCGGACCGCATGAATGCGTGGACGGCAACCATGGAGCGCGACGTGCGCGACGCGATGGCGGCGGCCGCCGGCGATGACAATGTTCGCGTCATCGTGCTCACCGGCGCCGGCCGGGCGTTCTGCGCAGGCGCCGACATGGAGGCCTTGCAGGCCATCGATCCCAGCGAGATCAGGCGCGGCGAGAACACCCCGGCGTTCGACATGAACCGCCGGGCGGACTGGCAGACGCGCTATGCCTATTATCCGGCGATCCCAAAACCCGTGATCGGCATGTTGAACGGCGCCACCGCCGGCATCGGCCTTGTGCATGCGCTCTATTGCGACCTGCGTTTTGCCGCCGACAACACCGTCTTCACCACCGCGTTCGCGCGCCGCGGGCTGATCGCCGAACATGGCATCAGCTGGATGCTGCCGCGCATCGTCGGCCACGCCAACGCGCTCGATCTCCTGATGTCCGCGCGGCGGGTCTCAAGCGAGGAGGCGCTGCGGATCGGGCTGGTCAACCGGCTCTATCCGCCCGACCAGTTGCGCGAGCAGACCTATGCCTATGCGCGCGATCTGGCCGATTTCGTCTCGCCCAGCGCAATTTCGGTGATCAAGCGACAGCTCTACGAGGTGCCGTTCCAGACGCTGGCGGAAGCGACCATCGAGGCCAACCGCGAAATGCAGATCGCGCTGAAGGGGAGCGATTTCAAGGAAGGCGTGGCGAGTTTTGTGGAGAAGCGGCCGCCGCGGTTTACGGGGAAGTGAGGGGGGATGGGCCTACCAGCCCGTCGTCGCCCTTCGGGCTATGCCGGGCACGCTTCGCCCTTCAGGCTCTTGCGCGGCTGCGCCACGCGTAGCCCGAAGGGCGAAGCGTGGTGGAGCCAGGCGGGATCGAACCGCCGACCTCGTCATTGCGAACGACGCGCTCTCCCAGCTGAGCTATGGCCCCGTCGCGGCCGCTTCGAAGTGATCCGGAGCGACCGACAATCGGCGCCATTTACAGTCCGGCCCAAGGCCAAGTCAAGAACGGTGCAAGAAACTTGAAACGGCCGAATTTGGCGTCATTTTGCCGGGAACTTCCCTTGTTTGCGGGGGGATGAACCGATATCTAGCTGGATATCCTTCCTCGCGAGCCCCCGCCTCATGCGCGCTATCCTCGACATCGTCATCATCGTCCTTGACCTCTATGTCTGGCTCCTGATCGCCTCCGCCATCCTGTCCTGGCTGATCGCCTTCAATGTCGTGAACACGCGCAACCAGTTCGTCGCCGCGGTGGCCGAGTTCCTCTACCGAATTACCGAGCCGGTATTGGCGCCGATCCGCCGGTTCATGCCCAATCTGGGCGGCCTCGATATCTCGCCGATCATCCTGATCCTGCTCATCATGCTCATCCAGCGGGTGATCCTTTACTACATCTATCCCAACGTCATCTGATCGCTTGAATCGACAGCTGGTGGATGCTCGATGGATCCCTGGCGCTATTCCACCAAGGGCATCAGTGTCGCGCTGCGGGTGACCCCGCGCGGCGGCCGTGACGATATCGATGGGATCGAGACGCTCGCCAACGGCCGATCGGTCGTCAAGATTCGCGTCCGCGCCATCGCCGAGGGCGGCGAGGCCAATCGCGCGGTGACCGAATTGCTGGCGAAGGCGCTTGGCGTGCCGAAGGCGAAAGTGAAGATCCTGTCGGGAACGACCTCACGTCTGAAGCAGGTCGCCGTTGACGGCGATCCCAAAATTCTCGGTGAAACGCTGCGAAAGGCGGCTGGCGCCAAGGCGGACAAAGCATGATCCGGAAAAGTGGGAGCCGGTTTTCCGAAATGATCATGCGTAAAACTGAGGACGAAGGACTGAGATGACCGCACGTATTATCGACGGAAAAGTCATTGCAGCGGAGCTTCGCGCCCGCGTCGCCGACGAAGTGGCAAAGGTCAAGCGCGAGCATCAGATAACGCCGGGCCTTGCGGTAGTGCTGGTCGGCAACGACCCGGCCAGCGAGGTCTATGTCCGCAGCAAGCACACGCAGACCCAGGCCGCCGGCATGGCGTCGTTCGAGCACAGGCTGCCCGCCGATGTCGCGCAGGCCGACCTGCTGGCGCTGATCGCAAAGCTCAACGGCGATCCCGCCGTGCACGGCATTCTCGTGCAATTGCCGCTGCCGAAATCGATTCACACTGAAACCGTCATCAACGCGATCGATCCTGCCAAGGATGTTGACGGCTTGCATCCGAACAATGCCGGCCGGCTGGCCGGCGGTTTTGCCGCGCTGTCGCCATGCACGCCGCTCGGCTGCATCATCCTTACCAAGAGCGTGCACGCCTCGCTGGAGGGCATGAACGCCATCGTGATCGGCCGTTCCAACCTGGTCGGCCGCCCGCTGGTGCAATTGCTGCTCAACGAAAATGCGACGGTGACGATCGCGCATTCGCGCTCGAGAGATCTGCCGCAACTCTGCGCGCGCGCCGACCTGGTCTATGCCGCCGTCGGCAAGCCGGAGATGGTGCGCGCCGGCTGGATCAAGCCTGGCGCCACCGTGATCGATGTCGGCATCAACCGCACGCCATTGCCTGACGGCAAGACCAGGCTGCTCGGTGACGTCGCCTTCAAGGAAGTGGCGGAGGTGGCCGGCGCGATCACGCCGGTGCCCGGCGGCGTCGGGCAGATGACGGTGGCGTGCCTGCTGGTGAATACGCTGCGCGCGGCGTGCGCGATCCACGGGCTGGCGAAGCCGGGGGTGTGATCTTTCTTCTCCCCCGCCCCGCTCTTGCGGGGAGAGGGTCGGGTGAGGGGTCCATCCGCGATTCCGGTCGACGAGATGAATGCGCGGTGAGAGCCCCTCACCCCAGCCCTCTCCCCGCAAGTGCGGGGCGAGGGGGCGCTAACACCTCACCCTGCCGCGTTCTCGATCAGCCGGCGATAGAACCGGATCATATCGGCATAGCCTTCGACGCTCAGCCGTTCGTTGGTGCCGTGGAAGCGCTTCAGATCTTCCGAATTGGCGCGCACCGGCGAGAAGCGGAAGATCCTGTCGGTGATGCCGGTGTAGTGGCGCGAGTCGGTGGCGGCCACCATCAGGCCGGGTGCGACGATCACGTCCGGATAGATTTCCCGAATGGTGCGGTTGAGCATCTGGAATGACGGACTCGCGGTCGCCGTCACCGGCGGCGGGTCGGTATTGCCGGGAAATGGCTTGATGGAAATCCGGTCATTGGCGATCGCGCTGCGCACGTGGTCGATCACGCTGCCTTGCGTGTCGCCGGGAATCAGGCGGAAGTTGACGGTGGCTTCGGCGTTGCCGGGCAGCACATTATCCTTGTCGCCGGCATTGAAGATCGTCAGCGCCGTGGTGGTGCGCACCATGGCTTCCGTCGGCCCGCTCTTTTCGAACTCGCGCAGCAGCAGCGGCCGAAACAGCCAGAGGTTCGACAGCACCACGCGGTTGAAGCCGGACATCTCCGGCGCCAGCGTATCGAACATCTCCGCGACCGCAGAGCGGATCTGCATCGGCAGGCGGCGATCCTCCAGCCGCGCCAGCGCCGCGCTCATCATGCCGATCGCGGTATCGCGCGGCGGCATCGACGAATGGCCGGGCGTTGCCTGCGCGTTCAAGACCAGCGTGGCGTAGCCCTTTTCGGCGACGCCGATCAGCGCGGCCGGCTTGTCGAGGCCCTTCATGATGCCTTCGGTAATCAGAAGGCCCTCGTCGATCACGAAGTCGAGGCGGATGCCGCGCGAGGCGAGCAGCGCCGCGATCGATTTGGCGCCGGCGGTGCCCGCGGTCTCTTCGTCATGGCCGAACGCAAAATAGATCGTGCGTTTGGGGCGGAAGCCGGCCTTGGTCATGGCTTCGGCGGCCTCCAGCATGGAATAGAGGTTGCCCTTGTCGTCCCAGGAGCCGCGGCCCCAGATGAAGCCGTCTGATATGACGCCGTCGAAGGGCGGCTGTTGCCAATCCTTCTCGGTGCCCGGCGCCACCGGCACGACATCCTGATGCGCGAGGAATGCGATCGGCTGCGCCCTCGGGTCGGAGCCTGTCCATGTGTAGAGCAGGCTGTAGCGACCGACGATTTCGCGCTTGGCCGCGGCATGAAATGCCGGGAAGCTCTTTTCGATATGCGCACGCATGCCGCGCAGTGCTTCGGCGTGCTGATCGGGCTTCTCGTAACTTGAAATGGTCCGGAAGCGGATCGCTTCGGCCAGGCGCGCGGCGGATGCCTGAGCGTCGACTTCGGCGCGCGGCACGGCGGTTACCTGAAGCTGTCGCGAACCGTGGGTGAGGGTGTTGAACGCGAGAGCGCCGGCGAGGATGACGATCAGAGTGATCGCAAGCAGCAGGATGTTGCGGATGATGCGAAATGCCCGGCGCATGGTGTTTTCCTCCGTCATTGCGAGCGTAGCGAAGCAATCCATGGCGCAACAAGCGGGAAAATGGATTGCTTCGCTACGCTCGCAATGACGCGTGTCTGGCTCAGAGCGCCTACTTCTTGTTCGCCCGCTCGATGCCTTCCACGATCAGCCGGTGGGCGTCCTCGGCGCCGCCCCAGCGCAGCACCTTCACCCACTTGCCGGGTTCGAGATCCTTGTAGTGCTCGAAAAAGTGCTGGATCTGCTGCAGCGTGATGTCGGGGAGGTCGCTGTAGGTTTTGACCTTGTCGTAGCGCTGGGTCAGCTTCGAGGATGGCACCGCGATGATCTTCTCGTCGCCGCCGGCCTCGTCTTCCATCAGCAGCACGCCGACGGGGCGCACGCTCATCACGGCGCCCGGCACGATCGCGCGGGTGTTGGCGACCAGCACGTCGCAGGGATCGCCGTCGCCGGACAGCGTGTGCGGGATGAAGCCGTAATTGCCGGGGTAGCGCATCGCCGTATAGAGGAAGCGGTCGACCACCAGCGTGCCGGCTTCCTTGTCCATCTCGTATTTGATCGGCTCGCCGCCAACCGGCACCTCGATGATGACGTTGACGTCGTGGGGCGGATTTACTCCGATCGAGATGGCGTCAATGCGCATAAGGAACTCCGCTTGGCGTTGAAGGGCGCGCCTTGGAATCAGGCGTGCGTCAGGGTCCGTTTAGACCCACAGCGAAGCAGGGAAAAGCCTTCAATTGGAGCACGATCCAGAAAACCGACGCCGGTTCTCCGTAAGGATAATACTCAAAACAAAGAGAAAAACCTCAGTTGGACCAGGCGAAAGCGACCTTGTCGAGCGACTTCGGCCCGAACTTCTCCGAGGAGCGGGCCA
Source organism: uncultured Alphaproteobacteria bacterium (assembly GCA_963840465.1). GTDB lineage: Bacteria > Pseudomonadota > Alphaproteobacteria > Rhizobiales > Xanthobacteraceae > Bradyrhizobium. The sequence goes on from CAWIZF010000059.1 coordinate 51,861, forward strand.
CCATCCGGCCGCCGAGCGCGCGGTAGAATTCCGTCGCCGGGTCGTTGTCGGAGAGCGCCCAGATCACCATGCTCTTCAGCCCGCTCTGCATCAGATCGCGCCGGGCTGACGTGAAGAGGCGGCGGCCGAAGCCGAGGCCCTGGAATTCCGGCCGCAGATAGAGCTCGTAGATCTCGCCTTCGAAATGCAGGCTGCGGGCGCGGTTGCGGCCGTAATTGGCGTAGCCCGCGACCTTGTCGCCGAACACCAGCACGCTGACGCGGCTGCCTTTGCGGATCGCGCTGTCCCACCATTGCGGGCCGCGACGGTTGATGAGTTTTTCGAGCTCGGCGCCGGGAATGATGCCCTGATAGGCGGAGCGCCAGGCTTCATCATGGGTTGACGCCACCGCGGCTGCGTCTGCAGCCTTGGCCGGTCGGACCTCGATCAGGGTTGTGCTCATGATGCTGATCAAAGCAAGTCGGCGGCCCGGCTTCAAGGTCCATCGTTAATTATCGGTTAACCTGTGGATTTTGTGCATCAGTTTTGTGTTGTTCTGTACCGAAAGAGGACAACGGCCCTGTCTTAACCAGTATTTGCCGATGAATGCCGCGGCGAAATCGTTGTCAGAATCATCCAACGGAAACGTCTGCGCGAATTCCGTTCACGGAAAAATGCGCTGGATTTGATTCGCCGGCGGTATTCTGTTGGTGACTTCGGAATACGCCCGCCCTCGGCTGTTGTCAGGCCCGTTCATGCATCCGCCAAACCTGCTTTTTGCGCTGGTTCTCGTTGCCGCGCTCGGTGTGAAGGCCGCATCCGCGCAGCCCGCCCTTGGCGCGCAAGGTGCGGAGGGCGAGCCTCACCGGCTGCAGCAATGGCTGGTACCTTCTCCCGATCTCGCCACCGCGGCGCATGCGGTACTGTTTCGGCCGCCCGGCGAGGGACCGTTTCCACTTGCCGTGATCGCGCACGCCTCCACCCAGAACGTGCTTGCGACGGGCGCAAATGCCGCAGCCCGAATACCGTGCGCTCGCCGCCTGGCTGGTGGCGCGCGGTTTTGCCGTGCTGGTCCCCGAGCGTCCGGGCCATGGCGCGACGGGCGGAAAATACCTTGAAGATCAGGGCGGCTGCGACGAGGCTGATTACGCCAGATCCGGCCGCGTCACGGCGGATGAGATCGCCGCTGCCGCCGGCCTTCTGCGCAAGCAATCCTTCATCCGCCCCGAGGCCATGGTCGTGATCGGCCATTCGGCCGGTGCCTGGGGCGCGCTGGCGCTGGCCAGCGAAGATCCGAAGGACGTTGCCGCCATCATCGCGTTCGCGCCGGGGCGCGGCGGGCATGCCAATGATTTTCCCAACCGGGTCTGCGCGCCGCATACGCTGATGGCCGCGGCAGGCGAGTTCGGCAAGGCCGCGCGCGTAAAGGTGACCTGGCTGGTGGCCGCCAATGACAGCTATTTCTCGCCTGCATTCTCGCGCCAACTGGTCGACGCGTTTCGTGGCGCCGGCGGCAAGGCCGATTTTCAGGTGCTGCCGGCCCATGGCAGCGAGGGGCACTGGCTGGTGGAAACCGAGGGCGGGGTAAAACTCGCTGGCCCCGAACTCGATCGCGCCTTGAAGGCGCGATTCCCAACCTCGGCGAAGAAGCGATGACGCTGTATTTCCTCGTCAAATATCTGCACGTGCTCGGCGCGATCGTCATTCTCGGCACCGGCACCGGCATCGCGTTCTTCATGCTGATGGCCCATCGCAGCCGGGACGCGGCCTTCATCGCGCGCACGGCTGGAACCGTCGTGATCGCGGACATGCTGTTCACGCTGACGGCGGTGCTGCTGCAGCCGCTGAGCGGCGGCGTGCTGATGTGGCTGTCTTCTACCGCGTGGAGCGAGCGCTGGCTGATGACCTCGCTCGGGCTCTATGCGGTCGCCGGGCTGTTCTGGGTGCCTGTCATCTTCATGCAGATCGAAATGCGCGACCTCGCGCGCGCGGCGGTTGAAAATAACCAAAGGTTGCCACCAAGATATTTCGCACTTTTCCACCGCTGGTTTCTGTTCGGGATTCCCGGTTTCGGCTCTGTCATGGCTATTCTGTGGCTGATGATCGCCAAACCGATCTAGGCACGCATGAACGCCGACATCCGAAAGATCCTCGTGCTCGGCGCCTCCGGCCTGATCGGCCGTTTCGTCACCGACGATCTGCGCGGGCGGGGATTTCCCGTGGTGGGTGTCGCGCGCAAACTGTCCGCGTCGCAGAAAGGCGGCGCGCTCGATCTCGAACTGCCTGTCATGTCGATGGAAGCGGTCACGCTGGCGCGGCTGCTGCGCGATCACCGCATCGATGTCGTCGTCAATTGCCTCGGCGTGCTGCAGGACGGCCCCGGCAGCGACACGTCTGCGGTTCATTGCGATTTCGTCGCGCGGCTGTTGCAGGCGATCGGCGACAGCGACCGCGCGATCCGGCTGGTGCATATCTCGATTCCCGGCACGCCCGAGTCCGACCGCACCGCCTTCAGCACCACCAAGCGCGAGGCCGAGCGGTTGATCGCGCAATCCGGCGTCGCTTTCACGATCCTGCGGCCGGGCTTCGTGGTGGCGCTTGCGGCCTATGGCGGCAGCGCCATGGTGCGCTCGCTGGCGGCGTTTCCGCTCGATCTTCCGGCCGCGGAGCGGGCCGCGCCATTCCAGCCGGTCGCCATGGAAGACATTGCCGCCACCATCGCCTGGCTTGCGAACGCGATTGCCGCGAGGCGAATGCCGTGACATGGGACCTGATGCAGGAGCAGCCGGTCACGCTCGGCGACGTGATCGATCAATTCCGCGAGGTGTTCGGCACCGGCAGATGGTGGCGCATCGTGATGCCGACGTTCCTGCTCGATCTCGGCGCAAGATTCGGCGATCTCGCGAACCGGCTCGGCTGGATGCCGCCGATGCGAACCACCGCGATCGCGGAGCTGCGCCGCGGCGTCAGCGGCGACCCCGCCGACTGGATGGCCGCGACCGGCATCGTGCCGAAGCGCATCGAACAGACGGCCGGAAAACGCCCGGCGACCATTCAGGACAAATGGTTTGCCCGGCTGTTTCCGATCAAGGCGCTGATGATCGCAAGCCTCGTGCTGTTCTGGGTCGTCTCGGGCTTCATTGCGCTGGTGATTTCCTATGACGCCGCGGCGGAGATCCTGCGCAGCCACGGCTTTCCGCCGTGGCTGGTCGCGCCCGTCACAATTGGCACAAGCCTGATGGATATGAGCATCGGGGTGCTGATTGCGTTCCGTCGCACCGCGGCATTCGGTCTGATCGCGGGCATCGTCGCCTCGCTCGGCTATATGCTCGGCGCGGCGGTCCTGACGCCGGACCTCTGGATCGAGCCGCTCGGCGCGCTGGTGAAGACCGGCCCCGCGGTCGTGCTGATGCTGGTGGCGCTGCTGACGCTGGATAATAGATGACCCCGACCGAATGACCCATTGGCCCGACGACGACGTGATCCTCTATGACGGCGTCTGCATCTTCTGTTCGCGCTGGGTCCGCTTCGTCGCCACCCGCGACGTCGAGCGGAGATTCCGCTTCACCGCGATCCAGTCGGCGTATGGCACACGGCTGGCGCAGGCGTTCGGGATCGATCCAGACGATCCCGATACCAACGCCGTCGTGCATGGCGGCGTGGCTCATTTCAAATCCGATCGGCGCCCTGACGGTGCTGATCGCAACTGCCGCGATGGCGCTGGACGCGCTTGTTATTCCTGGTGCCGAAGCCGCTGCGTGACGCGTCTACAATCTGGTGGCGCGCAACCGCTACAGGATTTTCGGAAAATTTGATTCGTGCTTTGTCCCAGATGCGGACATGCGCGCGAGAGTGCTGGAATAGTCACACTTCCAGCGGTTGCATGCCGATTGTTGGTCCGCCAAATCAAAGTAGACACGCCATGATTGAACTACCTAAGGTAATCAGGCTAGATTGCCGCCGGTTGCTGACTAACCTTATCCTGCTCCGACTTGCCCGACACAAAAACAAGCGAGGGGTGAAAAGCGTTGGAGGAGTTGGGAAAAGATGACGCGGTCGGGCCGGCCGGCCCGGATCAACTGAAACCCGAAACCGACACGCGCAAATCCTGGCAGCCTGCGCCCGGTGCCGCGGTATCCGCTCCCGATATCCCGGTCGCTTTGGGCCAGGTCGGCGGTGTCTGGCCGCACGGCGGGCATGAAAAGCCGAACGAAGCGGCGCAGGACATGGCAGGATATGGCCGGGCAGCGCCGGCCTATTCGGCATTTGAAATTCCTTGGCAGGATCGGCTGCTGGAGTGCCTTCTCAAGATGAAGCCGGCGGCATTCGAGCGGCTGTGTCAGAAGATTTTGAAGGACTCCGGATTCATCAAGGTCGACGTGACGGGCCGAAATGGGGATGGCGGGATCGACGGCATCGGCGTGCTTCGCCTGAATCTTCTATCGTTTCATGTGTTCTTTCAATGCAAGCGGTGGAAAGGATCGGTCGGCGCGTCGGTGATCAGGGATTTCCGCGGTGCGATGGTCGGCAGGGCAGACAAGGGACTGGTCATGACGACCGGAACGTTCACCACCGACGCGCGCAAGGAGGCCACCAGGGATGGCGCGCCTGCGATCGATCTGGTCGACGGCGAAACCCTGTGCGAACTTTTGAAAGGCCTGGAGATCGGCGTGTCGATCCAGAAGGTCGAGCATGTGCTGGTGGAGCAGCACGTATTCCTGGAATTTTAGGGCGGGGCGATTCCGGAGAGCTACTTGCTCGCGCGCGCGCCCAGCACTTCCTTTGCCGCCCGCTCCCCGCTGTCCCGCGCCCCATGCGCGGTCGAGAAAAACCCCGGCGACGTTGCCTCTCCCGCAAAGAACAATCGCCCATCGACCGGCGCGGCCAGCACCGCACGATCCCCCGCATGACCCGGCAGCGCGTGCGAATACGAACCGCGCGCGAAGGGGTCATGGGCCCAGCGCGATTCCGCCAGCGGCTTCAGCTTGCGGCGAAAATCATTGCCGAGGATGGAGACGATCTCGTTGATGCTCTCCGCGGCGAGCGCGCCTTCGCCGGCGTCTTCCAGCGATTGCGCAAAACGGCCGCCGAAGAAACCTTCGATGCAGGGCTGGCCGAATGGGCGGATGTGATAGGTGCCCATGGCGGTGCGCATGGTGGCGGCGCGCAGATTGCCTTCTTTCGGCAGCGCCTCCGGCTCGTCGAGCGCCAGCGTCACCTTGTCGGCGAGGCCGAGCGGCAGGCCGCGCGCGGCGTCGACCTTGGCGGGCAGAGGCGGGTGAAAGCGGATCGCTTCGTCGGCGATCAGGTTGGTCGGCACGGTGACGATGACCTTGTCGGCCGTCAGCGTGCCTCGCGAGGTCTCGATGCGGACGCGCTTTGCGGAATGATCGATCAGCGTCACCGCGCAATTGAGCGCGAGCGGGCATGACGCGCCATAGGCGGCAATCAGCGCGCCATAGCCGCGGCGGACGCGCCAGTTGAGGTCGGTATCCTCATAGGCGTCCATGTCGAGAAGGGAGACCTGGTCGAGCTCGCAGCCATTGATGTAGGTCGAGATCGCATCGATCATCGGGTTCCAGCGGTTGCCGGGCTCGAGGCAGACATTGGCGGGGCCGTCGCGGCCGCTCTGTTCGGCCTCTTTCGCGGCTTGCTCGGCACGATCGTAGAACGCGTCCAGCGCGCGGATGAAGTCGTCGCGGTCGTCCTGCGGAAACGCCTTGCCATAGGCGCGCTCGCGCCAGGGCGGCAGCGACTTGTTGATTTCGAAATCCAGTTGTTCGGCGATTTTGACGAAGGAGTTTTGGTCCGCCGAATGCAGCCAGCCGCAGCCGACGTCGAAGGTGACGTCGGGCGAGGCCATGATGGTGTGCGCCCGGCCGCCGACGCGGTCGCGCGCTTCCAGCACGAGGACGGAAAGACCGGAATTCTTCAGCGCATTCGCGGCGCCGAGGCCGGCGGCGCCGGCGCCGATGATGGCGACATCGACGGAGGAGGGGAGGGACATGAAGTATGCGAATGGTGAGTGGCGAATGGCGAGTAGGGTATAGCAAACCGAACCGCGCGGAAACGCCCCTATTCGCTACTCCCTATTCGCCATTCGCCAAATTACGCCACCGCTTCCTTGGCCTTTTCCGCGCGCTTGCGGTCGTTGGCGTCCAGGAACTTCTTGCGCAGGCGGATCGACTTCGGGGTCACTTCGACCAGCTCGTCGTCCTCGATATAGGCCAGCGCCTTTTCCAGCGTCATCCGGATCGGCGGCGTCAGGCGCACCGCTTCGTCCTTGGAGGTGGTGCGGATGTTGGTGAGCTGCTTGCCCTTGAGGATGTTGATCTCGAGGTCGTTGTCGCGGGTGTGCTCGCCGACGATCATGCCCTTGTAGACCTTCCAGCCCGGCTCGATCATCATCGGGCCGCGGTCTTCCAGCTTGAACATCGCGTAAGCCACCGCTTCGCCCTGATCGTTGGAGATCAGGACGCCGTTGCGGCGGCCCTGGATGTCGCCCTTGTAGGCCGCATAGCCGTGGAACAGGCGGTTCATGATCGCGGTGCCGCGGGTGTCGGTGAGCAATTCGCCCTGATAGCCGATCAGGCCGCGGGTCGGCGCGTAGAACACCAGCCGGAGGCGGTTGCCGCCGGACGGGCGCATCTCGATCATCTCGGCCTTGCGCTCGCTCATCTTCTGCACGACGACGCCGGAATGCTCCTCGTCGACGTCGATCACGACTTCTTCGATCGGCTCCTGCCAATTGCCGGTGGCTTCGTCCTTCTTCAGGACGACGCGCGGACGCGACACCGAGAGTTCAAAACCCTCGCGGCGCATGGTCTCGATCAGGATCGCGAGCTGCAATTCGCCGCGGCCGGATACTTCCATCGCATCCTTGTCGGAAGCCTCGACCACGCGCAGCGCGACATTGCCTTCGGCTTCGCGCAGCAGGCGGTCGCGGATCATGCGCGAGGTCACCTTGTCGCCTTCGGTGCCGGCGAGCGGCGAGTTGTTGACGATGAACGACATCGACACCGTCGGCGGATCGATCGGCTGCGCCACCAGCGGCGTCTCGACGGAGGGATCGCAGAACGTATCGGCGACGGTGCCCTTGGTGAGGCCGGCAATCGCAACGATGTCGCCGGCGTCGGCTTCCTCCAGCGGCGTGCGCTCGATGCCGCGGAAGGCGAGGATCTTGGTGATACGACCCGTTTCGATGGTCTTGCCGTCGGCGCCGAGCACCTTGACGGCCTGGTTCGGCTTGATCGAGCCGGAGGTGATGCGGCCGGTGATGATGCGGCCGAGATAGGGGTTGGCTTCGAGGATGGTGCCGATCATCCGGAACGGGCCTTCCTCGACGGTCGGCGGCGCGACGTGGCGCACGATCAGGTCGAACAGCGGCTGCATGCCGGCATCCTGCGGACCGTCCGGGCTGTCGGCCATCCAGCCCTGCTTGGCCGATCCGTACAGGATCGGGAAGTCGAGCTGCTCCTCGCTGGCATCGAGTGCCGCGAACAGGTCGAACACTTCGTTGATGACTTCGGTCGGGCGCGCGTCGGGGCGGTCGACCTTGTTGATGACGACGATCGGCTTCAGCCCGACCTTGAGCGCCTTGGAGACCACGAACTTGGTCTGCGGCAGCGGACCTTCGGCCGCGTCGACCAGCACCAGCGCGCCATCCACCATGTTGAGGATGCGCTCGACCTCACCGCCGAAATCGGCGTGGCCGGGGGTGTCGACGATGTTGATGCGGGTGTCCTTCCACTGCACCGAGGCGGCCTTGGCCAGAATGGTGATGCCGCGCTCGCGCTCCAGGTCGTTGGAGTCCATCGCGCGCTCGGTCACCTTCTGGTTCTCGCGATAGGTGCCGGATTGCTGCAGCAGGCGGTCGACGAGGGTGGTCTTGCCGTGGTCGACGTGGGCGATGATGGCGACGTTGCGAAGGTTCATGGCTCTTCTTCTGGTCGTGCAAGGTGGATGCGCGATCTCACCGGAAAACCGGGACCCACTTTTCCGGATCGCGCTTCTATAACCTGGAATACTGGCGCGTGATGACGCTTCTTCGAATTCGTCATCCCGCTCCGTCTTTTGTTTGAGCATGATCTCCGGGCAAACGCGTACCGCGTTTGTCCCGAGGGAAAACCGGTATCCACTTTTCCGGATCATGCTCCGGGGGCCCAATGGACCCCAAAAAGGAAGCCCGGCCAAAAAGACCGGGCACACCTTACTCGTTGCGGCGCAATATATTCAGAAAACGCCAAAAAACAATGGTTTGTTTGGCATTTGGTTAGCTGATTTTGGGCGTGTCAGCGGCCCTAATTGCTCTTTTCGGGGTCGGGATAGACCCCCCGCAAGACTTCCTCGAAATGGGCCTTGACCGCCTCATTGCACTGGCAGGAGCGCTTGCGCATGGCATCCGGGTTGCGGACCAGGATCGAGCCGCGCCGGGTCTCCAGCGTGCCCTCCGCCTTGAAGGTCTGAATGACCCGGCTGGTATAGGAGCGGCCGACCCCGAGCAGGGTCGCCAGTTGCTCATGGGTCAGCGGTACGACCTCGTCGCCGTCGGCGCGTTCCATCGCCGAAATGATCCATTTCGCCGTGCGCTGCTCGATCGAGTGGATCGCGTTGCAGGCGGTGGACTGGAAGATCTGGGCCAGCATGCAGTCGGCATAGCGCGCGAAGATGTTGTTCAGGGTGTGCGACTTCAGTTTCGCCGCATCGAGCTTGCCGATCGGCATCCGCACGAACGGCCCGGCGAATTTGACCGTGATACGGGTATAGGCCGGAAGGTAGCCCTGGCTGACGATGCCGCCGACCGCGCCTTCGCGGCCGATCAGGATGGTCTCGACATCGCGGCCGTCCTCATTGGTCACCATGTAGGACACGAGGCTGGGACCGCAGGGAAAGTGCACGGTCTCGACGTGGTCGCCAGGACTGTAGAGCAGGTCGTTCGGAGCGGCATCGGCCGGGACGAGGTGCGGTTCGATCAACGCAAAATCGGCCTCGTTCAGGCGACGCAGCAAATTGTTGAACGGCCGCCCGCTGGCCGCGTCTTCTGGTCTCGCCATCATTGAAGGTTCCCCGCTCCCCGCCAGAGCACAATAATCGATCCAATCCGGGTTATGTGTTCACTAGTGGACAGACGGTAGAACGTACATGTGATGGTTTCAGTTCCGGAACCGGCGCTGCATTCCTGGGTGACGGCTGGCACTTGCACCTCCGGGGCTTCGGCCCGGGCTTCTGATCAAATGCGGAACCTTGAACTGGCGAGAGACATGGAATCCGCCTCCTGTGACGGCATGCCCAATGACGTGTTGATCGTTGAAGACGATCCAATCATTGCGCTCGATTTCGAAGACACGGTTCTGGGCTTTGGGGTGAAAACGGTGCGGACCGCCGCGAACGTGGCCAAAGCGCTCGATATGATCGCCGACCAGCCACCGGATTTCGCGCTGCTCGACGTCAGCCTCAATCGCGAGAAGAGTTTTGCCGTGGCCGAACGGCTGGAGGCGCTCAAGATTCCGTTCGCCTTCGTTACCGGCTACGGCGCCGACACGATCTTGCCGGCGGCATTCGCGGCGAAGCCGCGGCTGCCCAAGCCCTATTCGACCGACGCGCTGCAGGCGCTCTTGAAGAGCGGCAGCGTCAGGCCCTGAGCGGTTGCGGCCGTCGCTGCGGCTACACGGGTTTGGGATCGAGGGTTGTCGACCACAGCGCCACGTCGGCGCGGTCGCGCAACGTCACCGTCATCTGCCCGCTGGCGCCGTCGATCCTGACGTGGCCGAAGAACTGCATCCCGGCCGATGGCGGCAGGTTCTGGTTGCCAGGCCCCGGCGCCTTGATGAACTTCAGTTCGGGGCCAAACGTATTGTCGAGGTCGTTCGGACCGAACGTGCCGGCGTGCAACGGCCCGGCGACGAACTCCCAGAACGGGTCGAACTCCTGAAACTGCGCCTTGTCGGGATTGTAGTAGTGCGCGGCCGCGTAGTGCACATCCGCCGTCAGCCACACGGTGTTGACGACGCCTGATGCCTTGATGAAGCGCAGGAGGTCGGCGATCTCCAGTTCGCGGCCGCGCGGCGGCCCGTCGCCCTGCGCGAACGCCTCCGAGCCTTGTCTGTTGGGCGCATCGTCATAGACGATGATGCTGAGCGGCATGTCGGATGCGATCACCTTCCAGGTGGCGCGCGAATTCAACAGTCCCCGCTTCAGCCAGGCCATCTGCGCCGGCCCGAGGAAGAAACTTTCGGGTCCGTAAGCTGTCTTGCTGGTTCGCTCCATTCGGGCCGCGATAGCTGCGCTCGTCCAGCATGAACACGTCGAGATGCGGGCCGTAGTTGAGCGTGCGATAGATCCGGCCCGGCTCCGCGATGCTCTCGCGCATCGGATACATTTCGTGGAACGCGCGCCCCGCGCGGGCGGCGAGCAGGGTGATGTTGCGTTCCTTGTAGGTCGCGGGCAATTGCTTCGACAGCGACCAGTTGTTGGTGACTTCGTGGTCGTCCCACTGCACGAAGACCGGCACCTCGGCGTTGAAGGCGCGCAAATGCTCGTCCATGAAATTGTACTTGTGCGCGGCGCGGAATTCGTCGAGCGTTTCGGCGACCTTTGCCTTCTCCGGGGTCGTCACATTCTTCCAGACCTTGCCGTCGGGAAGCGTCACTTCGCTCTTGATCGGTCCGTCGGCATAGACGGTGTCGCCGGAGTGCAGCAGGAAATCCGGGCGATGCTTGCGCATGGTGGCGAAGGTGAACATGCCGCCATCGTCAGGGTTGATGCCCCAGCCCTGTCCGGCAACGTCGCCGCCCCAGACGAAACTGACGTCGCGGCGATCGGCCGGCGCAGTGCGGAACCGCCCGACCACCGGCTCGCTTTCGATGCCGGTATGCGCGAGGTCGCGAAACCGGACACGGTAGAAGATCTCCTGCCCGGCAGGCAGGTTCTCCAGCAGCATTTTTGCGGTGAAGTCGCTTTCGGGCAACGCCGCGATCGGCGGCAGGGTCCGTGCGTTGGCAAATGACTCCGTCGTGGCGACGTCGACCAGCATTTGCGAGGGGCGGTCGGCGCGCGCCCACACCACGCCGCCGTCAGCGCCGATATCGCCGGATTGTACGCCTGATGTCACGACCGGCCGGTCGGCGGCGCGGCTGAGATATGGCGTCGCAAGCGCGCCTATCGCGCTCGGCGCCAGCGGTGGAGAGAAAACGACGTCGCGAAAGTCGCGGCGAGAAATCCTGAATGTCATGCGGAGCCTCCTCGGATCCGGCGCGAGAATGCAGCAATCGCGACGACAGACCTAGAAAGAATTGATGACGGTTCGATTACCGGATTTTGCAGATCAGGCGTTGCCGGCCGCGCGGAATTGCGCGCTGGCCCGCTGCAGGTTTTGCGGCATGCTCATCAGCAGCGCCTTGCGGTCGGCCACGGCGTTGTGGAACTGCTCGATCGCGATGTTGAACGCGGTCAGCGTGCCTTCCTCGATCGCGCCGTGCTCGAAGCATTGCAGCGTGTCGCGCAGAATGGCGTCCGCTTCGGACTGCATCTGGTCGAGTTCTTCCATCGAATTGCATTGGCGGGCGGCGGTGAGCATGTCGAGCAGCCGGTCGCGCTGCGAGGTGTTCATGCTGCGCTCGTCCTTCTTGAGGGCGCCGGCGAACCAGGCGCCGGCGGAACCCATCGCCGACAGCGCCATCAACGCCCACCAGATGTAATCGCTGTAGCGGTCGAGGAAGGTCTTTTCCTCGCCGTCGACAAAGGCGGCGGCGCCGGGATGAACGGGGATCGTGGCGTCCTTGTCGGTATCGGGCGTCTCGATCTTGGCGGCCAGCGGAAATTCGTTCTTCAGCGTCTGGCGGATTGCGAACAACTGCCGCGTAAAGATCGCGATGGTCGATTCCGCAACACCCCTGCGCGCCACGATGTGGTGCGAGAAGCTGATCGTCTTGACCTCTTCCTCGGGCCGGCTCGGCGCGCTGCCAAAGGTTCCGGCCGGGATTTCGGAGGCCTCGTAGGCGGGATGGTTCTGCGCAATCGCCTCGGCCGAATCGATCGCGAGGAATTTCGGCGTGCCGCCGTCGCGCGCGGAGGCGGCGATCGCGTCGGTCGTGATCTTGCTGCTGACCGGGCCGGCGGCGAGATAGACGTCCGCCTTCTGGTGACGAATGGCCTCGGCAGCCTCGTTGGCGGGGAACTGGACGATCTCGACCTTTGCCGGATCGACGCCGTATTGCCGCAGGATCACCTTGAGCAGATTGACATTGGCCTCGGTGCGGCCGACGACGCCGATGCGGCGCCCGGCGAGCTGGCCGATCTTCGTGATGGCGGGCGCGGCCTTCTTTCCCTTGGTCTTGACGGCCGGCGGCACCCACAGCACCACGACGTTCTTGCGCAGCGTCGCCACGGCCTGCGCATTCTTCGGCACTTCGAGGTCGCCCCTGATGATGGCGAGGTCGGCCTTGCCTTCTCCGAGCAGACTGGCGCTCGCCAGCGCGCCGTCGGTCTGCACCGGGCGCAGCCGGACCACGCTGTTGCGCTGGTTGTTGAAGGCCTGCGTCAGGTTCTGAACGACTTTGAGGTCGTCGCTGTTGGCCGGGCCGACGGCGATCCGCAGGGTCACCGGCCGCATGGCAAAGTAATAGCCGGCCGCCAGCGCGCCGACGATGGCCAGGACGCCGGCCAGCGTGACGAAGGTCAGCCGTCGTTTCGCTGGGCGGGGCGAGGGTGGGGACCGGTTGTTGCGAAGGAAGGGGGCCGTCGCTCATCAATCCCTGGGTGATCGTTCGAGGTGCAATTTCATGCCGCCGCCAAAGTTACCCGCGTACTCTAGCAAATTTCCCGGTTAACCTTTGTTACATCTGCGTCATCGTTAACCGGCGCGGCGGCTGATCCGGTTCGACTTGGGCAGGGGATCCCCGATGCAGCCTTCGGTGTTAGGGTAGAGGCGGTCTGAAACGGGAGGCGATCATGGCGGAACGGCTGTCGGCGGAGGCGCGGAAATCGGCGCTGGTGGAACTTCCCGGCTGGTCCGAGACGACGGGACGCGAGGCGATCGGGCGGACTTTCACCTTCAAGGATTTCAACGAAGCCTTCGGATTCATGTCCCGCGCCGCTTTGGTGGCGGAAAAGAACGACCATCACCCGGAATGGAAGAACGTCTACAAGACGGTGGAAGTGGTGCTGGCGACCCACGACGCCGGCGGCGTCACCCGGCTCGACATCGATCTGGCCAAGGCCATGAATGCGATCGCGAGGCAGTTGGGTGTTACCTGAGTTCGTGCACCCGCGATCTTGCGGGGCGGGGCGCACATCCCCAATTCTTCAACCATGTGTCCGGCCGCGGCGATCTGCCGCGCCGGAGTTCCGAGGGAGCGCCGCGATGGCATCGTCCGATCACACCGTGGGTTTCGAACCGGCCGACCGGCTGGCGCAGGACCGTGAGAGCGTGCGCCGGCGCTTCTGGATCAAGTTCAAGCAGGTGGTGGCGAAGCTTCCCTTCGCCGAAGACCTGCTCGCAGCCTATTACTGCGCGTTCGACAAGGCAGACGCCGCGTCACGTGCAGGCGGCGCTGCTCGGCGCCGTCGCCTATTTCATCCTGCCGTTCGATTTCATGCCGGACATGCTGCCGTTGCTCGGCTTTACCGACGATGCCGCCGTTCTGGCCACCGCCATCCGCATGGTCGCGAGCCACATCACGCAGGAGCATCGCGATGCTGCCCGTGTTGCGCTCAAGCGCGGGATCGACGCCGCCGACGTGACGGAATAGCCGGCCAGGAGCCTTTCGCGCGGCGCTGGAATCGAAACGGGCTCCCGGACTTTAGTACCCGCCCCGGATCAAATCCGGGGCCGGCAGTGCACTGGAAACGCTGTTAGCGCTGCGCCGGCGGAGGAACCTGCGCCCTCGCGCCGCGCTCGGCTTCCCAGGCCTGGAATTGCTTGAACAGGCTTTCCCGTCCTGCGTCCGTCTTGACTTTCGCCGCGGTCGCCGGGCTCTGTTTCAGGAATTCATCGAACTTGGCGCGCGTCACGGCCTCGACGTTGTGGCTCTTGAGCCATTGCTCGGCGACCGGCAGGCGCTGCCAGTCGGGCAGCGGCGCCGACAGCGAGACCTCCTTCCACTTCGGGTGGAACGGCGGGTTCTGAAACGTCGGAAACTTCGTGAAAAACGCATCCACGAACTGGGCCAGCTTGCGATAGCGCTCGGTGTTGGGCGCCCAGTTGTAGGCGGCGAGCACCGCAGGCACCGCGATGGTATCGACCTTCTGCCCTTCCGCGATCAGGTTGGGATAGTCCTTCGACGTCAGCGTCGCGGGCAGATAGTCGGTCTGCAGCGGCCGCGAATAGTCGACCGGAACGAGGTGGAAGCGGTTGTCGGTGAATGCGCTGACCGATTTGTACGGCTTGCCGCCGACGGCGATCACCGCGTCGATCTCGCCGGCCCGCATCTTCTCCATCGCGATGCGCTGTTCGATGTAGAGGAAGTTCGGCTTGATGCCGAGCCGCTCGAACACGATCGCGGCCGTCACGAAGGTGCCGCCGTTGGGAAGGTCGACGCTGACCTTCTTGCCGTTGAGCTGGCTGATGTTGGTGACCGACTTCGACGAGATGACGTACATCTCTTCGTTGTAGAGCTTGGTCACATAGGTGAACTGCTTCTTGATGTCCTTCGCAAAGCCCTTCTTCTCGAGATAGTCGAGCGTATCGGCTCGCACGATGCCGAGGTCGACGCCCTGCAGGAACAGGATGTCGGCGACGCTCTGCACAGAGCCGCGCCCGACGATCGGAAGTACGCGCAACTTGTTTCCGTCGTCGAGCACGGAAGCGAGATCGGCACCGAACTGCACATAGGTGCCGCCGATCGTTCCCGAGATCAGTGTGACCGTGTTCGCGTTCAGCGCCTGCTTGGTGGCGACCGAGCCGAACTGAAAAATGGCCTTCAGGCTTTCGCTGACCTTGGCCGGATCGTATTCCGTCTCGGCGGACTGGGCCGCCGTGTTGCCGCATGCCATCGTCATGGCAAGCAATGCCATTCCGAACAAATGTCGCATAGAAACCTCTGCGCTGGTCTTGAGGAATTCTCCGGTGCGTTTTCCAGCGTGGTCGCGTCAGGAAAACGCGTCAAATTAAAATATAGAAACCCGTTCCGATTTCCACCGGAACGGGAAAACTCTAGTTCAACTGACCGAGCCGCCGCTGCGCGTCGGCCGAACCGAGTTGGGCCGCCTTCTGATACCAAACCCGCGCCGCCGTCCGGATCGGGCGTGACGCTCCGCAAATCCTGGCTGCCCAGCACCTGCGGATCGTACGTTCCCGCCAGCATCAGCGCGGCTTCCGGCTCCTGCGCGTCCGCGGCCCGTTCGAGCAGCAGCCGGGCGGAGGTGATGTCGCCGATCGCAAGCAGGCTCTTCGCCCGCTTCAGCAGCACCGCAAGCTCGTCCGGATCGATGCGTCGTGCCGGAGCCGCCTCACGCGTCACCGGAACGGGCTCACGAACGGCCGGGGCCACCGCGACGACCGGGGCTGCCGGCGCTAGCGCAGCGACTTCGCGGGAAGCCTCGCGCGCCACCGGCTCAGGCACCGCGATCTTGTTGCCCTTGATCGCGGTCTGATAGGCGGCGGCGATCTCGTCGCGCGACGGCGATGCCGACGCCACCGCGTTGGGCGGTGTGCGGCGAGCGGCTGCAACCTCGGCGCCGGTCGGTTCGGCGGCAAGCGGCGGCGCGGCAATGCTGCGCTGCGGCTGCGCAGGCTCTGGAACCGCCGCGGCAAGCTGAGCGGCCGGCGGTACACTGCCGCCGCCACCGCCGCCGAGCGAGGCGTTGAAGATGACGGCACGCGTCGAGTCGATGGAAAACAGCGCGAGAACGGCCGCTATCGCCGATACGATCACGACGCCGGTCACGATGCGCCCCGCGCCCGCTTTCTTCAGCCCACCGCTGCCGAACCGCCGGTTGCCGCCCGCGAAAGCATATTCGGAAAGCTGCTGATGGGACTCTTCCTCGTAGTTGGACAGGAAAAGCGGCACCGCCTCGTGCGGCGGCAGTTCCTCCGGCAGCACATCCGTCCGCTCAAACGACAGCGCAAACGGCTGCTCGTACCGCGGCTGCTCATATTGAGGTGGACTGCTCGTACTGGGGCTGCGGCTCGTCATGCTGCGGCGTATATCGCAGCTGCGCGCGCAACTGCTCGTATCGAGATTGATCGGCTTCATACAGCCGAGGATCGCTAATGGCTTCGTCGAAGCGGTCGAACGGGTCTCTTGACTGAGCCGGTCTGTTATTCTCCGCCATGGTTATTTTTCCCCACTACTTGAACGCAACATCGGGCGCCGCCTGCACCTACTTCTTGCTTTTGTTGCCGTACAGGAGCGCCTCCACTGATGGTTAAGGTCGCACACGGAATGGGTTCAAAAAACGACGGCGGCCGATGCGGAATGGGGAGATATTTTGGTATGATTGCGGCGGAGAAGCGGCATGGCGCGATTTGGGAACACGCATTGTTACCGAAAATATCTTCGTGACGTGACTTTGAAGGCTTGCGTCGAAGGCCTGCGCCGCATCGCGACACACGTTTTCGGCCCGCTCCTCGCACGGAACTTTCGCGCCTCTTAAAGTGGACGACAATTCAGCAGATGATCGTGCATCTCCACTCAGGGATGCAGGATCACCTTGCCCATCGCCTTGCGGCCGGCGAGCACCTTCAGCGCTTCGGCGGTTTGCGCCAGCGGAAAGGTGCGGTCGACATGCGAGGAGATCTTGCCTTCCGCGGTCCACCTCACGAGCTTTTCCAGATTGGCGCGGTTCTTCTCCACGTTCAGCCTGGTCCACGCGCCCCAGAACACGCCGCGGATATCGCAGCCCTTGAGCAGCGCGAGGTTGAGCGGCATCTTGGGAATGTCGCCCGCGGCGAAGCCGATCACCAGGAAGCGGCCTTCCCAGGCGATCGCGCGCAAAGCGGCTTCGGCGTAAGTGCCGCCGACCGGATCGAAGATGATGTCGACGCCCTTGCCGCCGGTGAGCCGGCGCAGACCCTCCTTGAGGTCTTCCTTGCTGTAGTTCAGCGTCAGCTCGGCGCCATGGGCCTTGGCAAATTCGAGTTTCTCGTCCGAGGATGCGCAGGCAATCACCTTCAGGCCCATCAGCTTGCCGAGTTCGCAGGCCGCAAGTCCGGTGCCGCCGGCAGCGCCGAGCACCGCAAGCGTCTCACCGGGCTTCGGGCTGGCGCGGTCTTCCAGGGCGTGCAGCGCCGTGCCGTAGATGATGATGATCCCGGCGGCGCGATCGAAATCCAGATTGTCGGGAATTTTCACGATCGTGTTCGCCGGCAGCGCGATCTTTTCGCGCGCGCCGTTATGGCCGCAGGACGCCACCACGCGGTCGCCGACCTTCAGGTTGGTGACGCCGGCGCCGACGCTTTCGATCACGCCGGCCACTTCGGCCGCCGGCGAAAACGGGAAGGGCGGCTTGATCTGGTACTTGCCCTGGATCATCAGGATGTCGAAGAAATTCAGCGCCGCGGCCTTGATCGCAATCACGGCCTGTCCCGGTTCGGCCACCGGATCGGGGACGTCGGCCAGCACGAGGTCGTCGGGTTGGCAATATTGCGAGCAGAGAATGGCTTTCATCGGCGCACCTGATTTCGGACCTGGAAAGAAAAAGGCTGGATGCTTCTTGCCGGATTTGAAGGCAGGCTACAATCCGATTCAGGCGCATGGCTTCATGGTGGTCGAGGGGGATTCAAACGATGTTTGAAAAGGCTTTGCTGGCGGGCAAGCGGATATTGGTCACCG
Organism: uncultured Alphaproteobacteria bacterium; assembly: GCA_963840465.1. Taxonomy (GTDB): domain Bacteria; phylum Pseudomonadota; class Alphaproteobacteria; order Rhizobiales; family Xanthobacteraceae; genus Bradyrhizobium. Next base: position 69,611 of record CAWIZF010000059.1, read on the forward strand.
GCGGCGGTTCCGGGCTCGGGGCTGCGATGGCGCACCGCTTCATCGAGCTCGGCGCCGAACTGATCATCTGTGGTCGCCGGCTCGAAATGCTGGAGGCGACGGCCGCGCGGCTGCGCAGCGAACCCGGCGGCAAGGTCGGCGTGATCGGCTGCGATATCCGCGACGGCGCTGCGGTCGATGCCATGATGGAAGAGATCTGGCGCGAGGCGCCGCTCGATGTGCTGGTCAATAATGCCGCCGCGACTTTTATCGCGCAGACCGAACATCTGTCGCCGCGGGCGGCGGATGCGATCCTGGCGCCGACGCTGCACGGCACGATGTATTGCACGCTCGCCGCGGGCAGGCGCTGGATCGACGGCAATCACAAAGGCGTGGTGCTGAGCATCCTCTCGACCTCGACGATCACCGGCCGCGCCTTCACGGTGCCGTCGGCGATGGCAAAGTCCGCCGTGCTCGCGATGACCCGAAGTCTTGCGGTGGAATGGGGACCCAAGGGTGTGCGCACGGTCGCGATCGCGCCCGGCGCGTTTCCGACACCGGGCGCGTCGGGCCAGCTCCGTCCCGAAGGACGCGATGAAAGCTGGGCGCAACGCAATCCGCTCGGCCGCGCCGGTGAGCATGACGAACTTGCCAATCTGGCGAGCTTCCTGATTTCCGACCAGGCCGGTTACATCAATGGTGAGATGGTGGTGCAGGACGGCGGCGCGCATTTGCGCAGTTCCGGCGCCGAGGATCTGCTGCAATGGAGCGATGCGCAGTGGCAAAAGCAGCGCGAGCGCCGGCCGAAGGGGTGAAACCGAAGCTGCGTTTTTGATTCGCCAACGGGGCGTCGCAAGGATCCTGAGACGAAGCGTCGCCACGGCGGTGAGCAACGCTGTAACTGCCTTCCCAAAAAAGCATTTCCCAGCTATCCATCCCCCGGCGGCGCGACGCGCGTTCGGGCCATCTTGCAGTCACAATGATGAGGGAACCAGTTGTCCGTGTTGCGAATACTGACATTTCTGGTTGCGATTGCGGCGTTGTGTGGGGCGTCATGCCTCGCCCAAGCACAGAGCCCTGCTCCGAAGGGCGCAAAGGAACCGCCAAAGCCTGCCGCCGCGCCGGCCCCAGCCGCAAAGCCGACGGCGGCCAAGCCTGCTACGCCAGCTCCGGCTGCGGCGGCCGCCGCTGCGGGCGGCGCGGAGCCCACCTTGATCGGTCAGTTCGGTACCTGGGGCGCCTACACGGCGACGCCGAACGGCAGGAAGGTTTGTTTTGCGTTGGCGAAGCCGTCGTCATCCAAGACCAATCCGCCGAATCGCCCGCGCGATCCCGCCTACGCTTTCGTCTCGACGCGTCCGGCCGAAAAAGTCGTCAACGAAGTTTCGATCATGATCGGATACGCGCTGAAGCCGGGCTCGGAATCCTCGCTCGAGGTCGGCGGCTCGGCCTATGCGATGTATACCCAGGGCGACGGGCTCTGGATCAAGAACGCCGCGGAGGAAGAGCAGATGGTCAGCGCCATGCGCAAATCCGCCGAAGTCACCGTCAAGGGCGTTTCGGCCAAGGGCACCGAGACTATCGACGTCTTCTCTCTGAAGGGGCTGTCCCAGGCGCTCGACCGTCTGGCGCAGGATTGCAAGCGCTAAGCCGCTTTTAGCCCAGAATGACGTTGTTTAGGGGCCCTGGAAGGCCTATTTGAGTATCCTTGTAGGGTGGGCAAAGCGAAGCGTGCCCACCATTGACGCTCGTGGCGGGCACGCTGCTTTGCCCACCCGACGAATTCTCCAACCATCTCGTGTGAATCTATGTCGCTTTCATCTTCCGTGGCGCCGCTCGAGAAGGTTCCGCTCGAAACCTATGTGCCGCCGGCAAAGCCTTCGCTGATCGGCCTGTCGCGCGCCGAGATCGCCGACCGGCTGGGCGAGATCGGCATTGCACCAGCGCAGCGCAAGATGCGCACGCAGCAGCTCTGGCACTGGATGTATGTCCGCGGCGCCAAGGCGTTCGACGAGATGACCAGCATTTCGAAGGACATGCGTGCACAGCTGGAGCAACATTTTACCGTCGATCGTCCCGAAGTGGTGGCCGAACAAATCTCCAACGACGGCACCCGCAAATGGCTGTTGCGCCTGCCGAGCGGCGACGCGTTCCAGAAGGCGCATGAAGTCGAGTGCGTCTACATTCCCGAAACCGATCGCGGCACGCTGTGCGTTTCCTCGCAGGTCGGCTGCACGCTGAACTGCTCGTTCTGCCACACCGGCACGCAGCGGCTGGTGCGCAATCTCACCGCCGGCGAAATCGTCGGCCAGATCATGGTGGCGCGCGACCGTCTCAACGACTGGGCCGATCGCGAGACGCCGACCGGCAGCCGGCTCGTCACCAACGTCGTCATGATGGGGATGGGCGAGCCGCTCTACAATTTCGACGCGGTACGCGATGCGCTGTTGATCGTCGCCGACAATGAAGGCATCGGCATTTCCCGCCGCCGCATCACGCTGTCGACTTCCGGCGTGGTGCCGAACATCATCCGCACCGGCGACGAGATCGGCGTCATGCTGGCGATCTCGCTGCACGCGGTGCGCGACGAGCTGCGCAACGATCTGGTGCCGCTGAACCGCAAATATCCGATTGCCGAATTGCTGCAGGCCTGCCGCGACTACCCGGGCTCGTCGAACGCGCGGCGCATCACCTTCGAATATGTGATGCTCAAGGGCGTCAACGATTCCCTTGATGACGCCAAGTTGCTGGTGAAAATGCTCAAGGGGATTCCGGCAAAAATCAATCTGATCCCGTTCAACCCGTGGCCGGGCACGAAATATGAGTGCTCGGACTGGGAGCAGATCGAAAAATTCTCCGAATATATTTTCAACGCCGGCTATTCCTCGCCGGTGCGCACCCCGCGCGGCCGCGACATCCTCGCCGCCTGCGGCCAGTTGAAGTCGGAGACCGAAAAACTGTCCGCGCGCGAGCGCCAGGCGCTGCGCGCCATGGCGATGACGGACTGAGATGATGGACGAGCCATTACGCAGGCCGTCATTGCGAGCGAAGCGAAGCAATCCATCTCTCCGCTTGCTGAACTATGGATTGCTTCGTCGCTTACGCTCCCTTGCGCAAACGCTTCGCGTTTGTCGCAGGCAATGACGGTGTGAGAGCATGTCCCTGATCGGCCGCCTCTTCGTCATCCTGTTCGCCTTCCTCGCCGCCTGTTTCGTGGCGGGGATGATCGTGGTCGGCGCGGTGCTGTATCCTGAGTTCAGCGATCTCGGCGGCGGCGAGATCGACCAGAGCGCGATCAACGTCTTGCTCGGCTTCGGCTTCATCTTCCTGTCCGGCTTTGCGCTGCTGCCGGCGCTGATCGTGGTTTTGATCACCGAAGCGTTCTACATCCGCAGCGTGCTCGCCTACGCGGTCGGCGGCGCGATCGTCGGCGCGGCCTGCTATCTCGGCCTCATTCCGTTCGATCCGCAGACCATGCAGTTCGACGGCATCGTGCGCCGCCACCTCGAAATCATGACCGGCGCGGGCATCGTGGCCGGCCTGATCTACTGGATGATCGCGGGCCGATCCGCCGGCGCCTGGCGCGAGCCGAGGCCTCCCTTGCGGCCCCCGCCGCCATTGCCGTCGCAGTCCCGGCCGCAGGTGTGACGCGCTCTTCTTCCCTTCTCCCACAAGGGGAGAAGGGAAGAAGAGCTTCCGCCTTTTCATCCCCAACCGCCTCGGCTAAACCCCGCGCCATGAACCGGACCGGACTTGTAATCGCGTTGGGCCTATCGCTCGTCATCGGACTGCTGTTCGGGATTTTCCCCGAACTCGACCTGAAGCTGGCGGCATTGTTCTACGATTCCACGAGCGCCTCGTTTCCGCTGAAGCAGGATGGGCTTGCCGCGTTCGCGCGCGATGCCGCGATGTGGATCGCCTGGGCGCTGGCGCTGCCGGCGCTGATCGCCATTGTCGGAAAGCTGGTGCGGCCGGACCGGCCGATGCTGGTTCCGGGACGCACCGCGGTGTTTCTCCTGGTCACCATCCTGCTCTCCGCCGTCGTGCTGACCAATCTCACCTTCAAGAGCCACTGGGGGCGGCCGCGGCCGGTGGTGGTGACCGAGTTCAACGGCCCCTGGCACTTCGTGCCGTGGTGGGATCCGCGCGGGGAGTGCGGGCGCAACTGCTCGTTCTTCTCCGGCGAGGGCGCCACCGCGTTCTGGACCTATGCGCCCGCGGCGCTGACCCCGCCGGCGTGGCGGCCTTTGGCCTATGTGGCGGCGACGGCGTTCGGGATCGTAACCTCCGTGCTGCGGATGGCGTTCGGCGGGCATTTTTTTACCGACGTCGCCGCCGCGGGCCTCGTCAGCTTTTTCGTGATCTGGCTGGCCTACGCCTTGATTTACCGCTGGCCAAAGACGCGATTTTCGGACGCGCAGGTCGAAGCGGCGCTGGCGCGCTGGGGCTGGCCCGGTTACCGCCTGTGGCAGCGCTGGCGTGGGCGCACGGCGGCTTAGTCAGGTCCCTGCCCAGCGCCATTAAACGCGTGCCCATCCCCGCGAAATTTGTTATTCGCGCCCTCAAGCCGCAAACGGCATCCGCCATTTCGACCGATTGGAAGCTCTATGAGTACGATTCTGAAAAGCCTGCCCAAAGGGGAAAAAGTCGGCATCGCTTTCTCGGGCGGTCTCGACACCAGCGCCGCGCTGCTCTGGATGAAGCAGAAGGGCGCGCGCGTCTTTGCCTATACCGCCAATCTCGGCCAGCCCGACGAGGCCGACTACGACGAGATTCCGCGCAAGGCGCTGGAGTTCGGCGGCGAAAAGGCCCGGCTGGTGGATTGCCGCACGCAACTGGTCCACGAAGGTATCGCCGCCATCCAGTCCGGCGCCTTCCACGTCTCGACCGGCGGCATCGCCTATTTCAACACCACGCCGCTCGGCCGCGCCGTGACCGGCACGATGCTGGTGGCGGCCATGAAGGAGGACGGCGTCAACATCTGGGGCGATGGCTCCACCTACAAGGGCAACGATATCGAGCGGTTCTACCGCTACGGCCTGCTGACCAATCCGAGCTTGCGGATCTACAAGCCCTGGCTCGACCAGCTGTTCATCGACGAACTGGGCGGCCGCGCGGAAATGTCGGCGTTCATGACCGCCCATGGATTCGCCTACAAGATGAGCGCCGAAAAGGCCTATTCGACCGACAGCAATCTGCTCGGCGCCACCCACGAGGCCAAGGATCTCGAGCATCTCGACAGCGGCATCAAGATCGTCAATCCGATCATGGGTGTGCCGTTCTGGCGCGACGACTGTGTCGTCAAGGCCGAAAAGGTCGTCGTGCGTTTCGAGGAGGGCCAGCCGGTTGCGCTGAACGGCCAGACGTTCACTGACCCGGTTGCGCTGTTTCTCGAGGCCAACGCCATCGGCGGCCGGCATGGCCTTGGCATGAGCGACCAGATCGAGAACCGGATCATCGAGGCCAAGAGCCGCGGCATCTACGAGGCGCCGGGCATGGCGCTGCTGCACATCGCCTACGAACGCCTCGTCACCGGCATCCACAACGAGGACACCATCGAGCAATACCGCATCAGCGGCATGCGCCTTGGCCGGCTGCTCTATCAGGGACGGTGGTTCGATTCGCAGGCCCTGATGCTGCGCGAAACCGCCCAGCGCTGGGTGGCGCGCGCCGTCACCGGCGAGGTGACGCTGGAGCTGCGCCGCGGCAACGACTACTCGATCCTCAATACCGAAAGCCCCAATCTGACCTATCAGCCGGAGCGGCTGAGCATGGAAAAGGTGGAGGATGCCGCGTTCACGCCGGCGGACCGCATCGGCCAGCTGACCATGCGCAACCTCGACATCGCCGATACCCGCGCCAAGCTGAAGCTCTATTCGGACACCGGCTTGCTATCGAGCGGGGATGGCTCCGAGATCTTCAAGCTTGGCAACGACAAGAGCGACAAGGGCTGAACCGGGCGCAAGGATCCTCAACTTCCTGGATCATGCCCGCGGCTTTCTCCCGGCCGGGCCGCCGACGCCCCGTGTTATGGAGGCGTCATTCGGCGCGGCTAGGCTGGCGGCGCCGCGCGCATGCGGCGTGGAATCCAGCCGTCCGCTGCGCCACCAAGGATCGCGGGGCATCGATCATGATCAAGGCATTCGCCGCAACCACTATTGCCGTCCTGTTGTCGGCTTCGCCCACATCGGCTCAAACGATCTATCCGATCGACCGCGCCGAAATTCTCGCCGGCGCCCAATTCGACTTCAAGGTCGAGTTTCCCGATCGCGTCGACCCGGCAAAACTGACAGTGACGGTCAACGGGACGGACTATTCCGCCGCGTTCGGCCAGAGTGGAAGCTTCGTCGATCGCGAAGACGGCAAGGACCAGTCGGCGCTGATCCTGCGCAATGTCGCCTTGTCCAGGCCCGGCAGTGTCACGGTCGAGGCCAGCGACGGCACGCGCAGCCGCAGTGTGGTGTGGACGGTCTACGACACCGGTCCGCGCAAGGCGAAGAACGTGATCCTGTTTATCGGCGACGGGTTGTCGCCCGCCCACCGGGTCGCCGCGCGCATCCTTTCCAAGGGGATCGCGGAGGGCAAGAGCCGCGGCAGGCTCGCCATCGACGACATGCCGCATATGGCGCTGGTGGCCACCGCCGGCTCCGATTCGATCATCACCAATTCGGCGAATTCGGCCAGCGCCTACGCCACCGGCCACAAGTCCGCCGTCAACGCGATGGGCGTCTATGCAGACCGCACCGCAAGCCCGTTCGATGACCCCAGGGTCGAAACCATCACCAGCCTGGCGAAGCGGCGGCTCGGTCTGGCGGTCGGCATCGTCACCAACACCGAGATCGAGGATGCCACGCCGGCGGCGATGGTTGCGCATACCCGCCGCCGCGCCGCCTATGACGAGATCGTCGCAGCAATATTTCGCCGCCAGGCCGGATGTGCTGATGGGCGGCGGAGCTGCGAATTTCCTGCCGCAGACCGCGGCCGGCTCCAAACGCAAGGACGATGTCGACTACATCGTCCGCTTTCGCGACGCCGGCTATCAAGTGGCCGTGACGAAGTCCGAACTGGATGCGTCGGCGGCGAAATCGGACACGCGCCAATTGCTGGGGCTGTTTGCCACCGGCAACATGGATGGCGCGCTGGACCGCAAGTTTCTCAAGGGCGGCGGCGTCAAGAAGTTTCCCGACCAGCCAGACCTGACCGAACAGGTGCAGGCGGCGCTGAACGTGCTTTCGCGGAACGAGGCCGGCTTCTTCCTGATGGTGGAGTCCGGGATGATCGACAAATACGCGCATCTCCTGGACATGGAGCGCGCCGTTTACGACACGATCATGCTCGACAACGCGGTTCGCCAGACGCGCGACTGGGCGCGCGCCCGCGGCGATGACACCCTGATCCTCGTGCTGGCGGACCACAATCATCCGAACAGCCTGGTCGGCACCATCAACGACGATATGGGCACGACGCCCAACGTGCCGCTGCGCGAGCGCGTCGGGGTCTATGACAAGGCCGGCTTTCCCAACTATCCGGCGCCCGACGCGGAAGGGTATCCGTCGCGCGTCGACGTCAGCAAGCGGCTTGCCATCTTCTCCGCCAGCCTGCCGGACCACTACGAGACCTTCCGCCCCAAGCTCGACAATCCGAATGAGCCGACGGTGAAGGGCGAGCAGGCGGACAGCTTCAAGGCCAATGACAAGTACAAGGACGTCCCCGGCGTCGTGCTGCGCTTCGGCAATCTTCCGGCGATGGTCGGCGCCAGCGTGCATTCAGGCGAGGACGTCATTCTGACCGCAACCGGGCCGGGCAGCGAGCGGGTGCGTGGTTCGATGGACAATACGGAAGTCTTCCGCGTCATGGCCGATGCGCTCGGGCTCGCGGCCGCAGGCAAATAGCTTCACGCCAGCGGGCCTTGCGCGTCAGGGGACCGACGGCGCGGCAAACATCAGTTTGACGCAGCTTCGAAAAATCAGGATCTGTCGTTCGAGACGGCTCGGATCGTTCAATGTCTTCGACATGATGATGGCGCCGTCGACGATGCAGGACAGCATGTCGGCGACATCGTCGAGGTCGACCGGCTCCCTCGGTGGATACACCGCGGCGATGCCGTCGAGAATGCCGCGGAAGCGCGCGTTCCAGTCCCGCACGGATTGCGCCGTGAGCTCGCGCACCTCGCGATCGAACAGCCGCTCCTGATAGCAGATGCTCGCGATCAGGCAGCCCGGATGGCCGCTCGGCAGATCGGCCATCGTCTCGGCCAGCAGCTTCAATGAGATCAGGAACGCCTGCAGCGGGTCGTCGGACAATTGACGGCCGCGCGCGAAGATGTCGTCGAACAGGCGATCGTTGGTCGCGACATAGCGGCGGAGCATTTCGCGGGCGAGCGCGTTCTTGTCCCTGAAGTGGTAGAAGAAGCCGCTCTTGGTCAGGCCGGCTTCCGCGATCACTTCCTCGATCGAGGTGGCGCCAAATCCCTTGGCGAGCACGGCGGCTTCCGCGATTTCGAGAATTCGCTCGCGGGTGGCTTCGCCCTTGCCCATCCGGGGCTCCAGAACTGTACTCATGGTACGGTTTCTCCACGGCGGGCAGCACGGCAGCTCTGCCGCCCAATCCACAACCATTTGATTTCGTATTCTTTTACAGCTTCCGGTTCACCCGTACCACGAGCCGTCTAGGAGGCCGCGACACTATGAGGCACCAACATCGCCGGACCCGGCCGATGCGGCAGAGACGTATCGAGGTCCCCAATTCGCGGAGATGTTGAAATGGCCAAGTACCGACATGCCCTGCCACAGCGCAATGGCGGCATTTTTCTGACCGACGGCGGCATGGAAACCACGCTGATTTTCCAGGAAGGAATCGAGCTGCTGCATTTCGCCGCCTTCGTGCTGCTCGACAGCGCTGAAGGGCGCCAGCAGTTGAAGCGCTACTACGCAGCCTATCTCTCAGTTGCCCGTGATCACGGCACCGGCTTTGTGCTCGACAGTCCGACGTGGCGCGCCAATCCGGATTGGGGCGCGAAGCTCGGCTATGATGCAGCCGCGCTCAAGGACATCAATGTCCGTTCGATTGCATTTTTGGAGGAGCTGCGCACGGGCTGGGAACGGCCGGGCGAGCCCTGCGTCCTCAGTGGCGCCATCGGTCCGCGCGGCGACGGCTACAAGGCCGGCAACATGGATGCTGACGAAGCGGAGACCTATCATAAGGCGCAGATCGCGGCCTTCGTCGAGGGTGGCGCCGACATCGTCACCGCCTATACGCTCACCGGCATCAATGAAGCCATCGGCATCGCGCGCGCAGCGAGGTCGCTACGGATACCGGCCGCCATCTCGTTCACCGTGGAGACCAATGGCCGGCTGGTGAAGGGAGAGACGTTGCGCGAGGCGATCGAGACCGTGGATCGCGAGACCGATGGTTCGGTCGAATACTTCCTGATCAACTGCGCCCATCCGACGCATTTCGAAGATGCCTTGAAGGCAGGCGAGACCTGGACGCAGCGTATCCATGGCGTCAGGGCCAACGCCTCGACCAGGAGCCACGCCGAACTCGACGAATCCGAAACGCTCGATTCAGGCGATCCGGCCGATCTTGGGCGGCGTTACCTGAAGCTCAGGGGCATGTTTCCGAAGATGCGTATTCTCGGCGGCTGCTGCGGTACCGATCACCGCCACGCCAAGGCGATCTGCGAGGCTTGCGTGCCCTCGCAGGCGCTAGCGCGCTCAGCGCCGTGAACGGCCAAGAGCTAAAAAATGGCCGGGATTGCTCCCGGCCATTTTCATTCTCGATGACGTGTCTTATCGGCGCGGCGGCGCGGTGCCGGGCGGGGGCGGCGGCAGCGAGGCCTGCCCGCCGTTGAGCAGCGGCGTGATGTTGCGGATGGTGACGCGCCGGTTGATCGCGCTCGGCCCGTCGGTCTGCTCCTTCAGATACTGCTCGCCGTACCCCTGCGAGGTCAGGTTTTCCGCCGGCACGTTGAACTGCTGCGTCAGCAAGGTCGCGGCAGATTCGGCGCGGCGGTCCGACAGCGACAGATTGTCGACGTCGTTGCCGACGGCGTCGGTGTGGCCTTCGATCAGGAACACCGCACGCGGATTTTCCTGGATCGCCCGGTTGAGGCCATCGGCAATCGCCTGCAGCTTCGCGGCCTGATCGGGCGGGATTTCCCACGATCCGAGTTCGAAGTTGATGGTGTTGACGTCGATGCTCGGCATGCGCTGGCGCACGGTCGGGCTGTAGCGGATTTCGTCCAGCGAATAACGCCGTTCGATCCGCTCCACCGGCGGCGCCATCATGGTCTCGTAGAGCACCTCCGGCGACGCCTCTTCGGAGTCGACGATGTAACGGTTGTAGGGAATGCGGACCACCGGCGGCGCCAGCGCGACATAGAAGCCGCCGCCCAAGCGCGGATCGCGGTAGCTGTTGTCGATGATGATGATCTCGCGGCCGCGCTGGTCGCGGCGGATACGGCGCAGCAACTGCCCGTCGCGGCCGACCACGGTGATGACCTGCGTGCCGTCAGGCCGGATCACGACGGTGCGGGTGTCACCCCCGACGACCGAGGTCTGGACGTCACGCGCACCATAGCGGAAGCGGTCCACTTCGCTGTGCCGGACATATTGCTGACCGCCGGGATCGCGAATGATGATCCGGCCGGGCTCGGTGATGATGGTGCGGCCGCCCTGCTGGCTCTCGCGGCGCTGGCCGCGGAAGTCGTCGAGGCGCTGCGGTCCGGATCGTGGCGCACCCGCGGGAATGGCTTTGATTCCGCCGGCGTCCGGCGGCGGGGCCGCTGGCAGCGGTGCGGTGACTTGCGGGGCCTGACGGAACGCCGGAGCAACCGTCGGCGGGGCGTTTTGCGCGCGGCCGGGAGGTGGCGCTGAATTCGGCGCGCCCGGCACGGCGGTCGGTGCCGTGGGGGCTGCGCCTCCAGGAGCGGTGGGAGTGGCGGCCGGTGGCGTCGCGCCTGGAGCGGCGGGGACGCCGCCAGCGCTTGGGGCGGCAGGCGGCGGCGCGCCGGGTCGCCCGGGCGGCGTGGTCGGTACGGTTGTCGGGGCGCCCGCACTCGGAGGCGTTGCCGGTGCGCCGGGACGCGGCGGTGGCGCCGTCGTCGTGCCTCCGCCAGGCGGCGGTGGGGCGGCAGTCGGCGGCACTGTCGGAGCCGGCGTGGTGGCAGGCGCCGGCGGCTGTTTGACGCCAGCCGGAGGCGGTGGCGGCACGGGTGATGGCGCCGACTTCTGAGTTGAAGGCGGCGGGGGCGGGGGCGGCGCAGTCGGTGCGGCCGGTTGCCTCGGCGCCGCAGGCGCGGCTGCCGGTGGAGGAGGCGGCGGCGGCGTCGGGCGCGAAGGTGCAGCCGCCGGGGGTGGCGGAGGCGGAGCGGGCGGCTTCGGCGCGGCAGCCGGGGGCGGCGGAGGCGGCGTCGGACGCGGAGGAGGCGCAGCCGCCGGAGGCGGCGGGGGTGGCGTCGGACGCGGTGGCGGAGCCGCAGCAGGCGGTGGCGGCGGCGGAGCCTGACGCGGTGGCGGCGCAGCTGCCGGGGGTGGCGGCGGAGGAGCTGCCGGACGAGCAGGTGCAGCAGCCGGAGGCGGGGCACCCTTCGGCGCCTCCTTCTTGGCGCCCGGAGGACCACCCTCTTCCCTGGCTTGCGCCACGACGAGCGGCGCGGTCTGCGCATGCGATGCGGAGGTCGCGAGCTGTGTCGCCGTCAAGGCGGTCGTGGCGAGCAGCAGGATACGAAGGTTTGTCATGATGTTCTGGGTTCCCGGAATAGGCCTGACAGCAACGAATGGCCCTCACTGGCATGTCAGTTGGTCGATTGAACGGCTAATCATTAGGCCGGATTGTGGCGACCTACAAATGGTTGGATGGTTTTTATTTCATTGGCGCAATGGGTTGCATGCATCTTTATTCATTGCGCGTTCAGGCGACGGTATTCATCCGGCCTTCCTGTCGGTGGCGGGATTTGGGGTCGTGGGGCTGTTCGGCCCGCGCGTCGGTAACTCATCCGGAGTCTTGCCCGGTAACTCCTGCGGTTGTGACGGCTCACCTGGTTCACGGATGGGTGGTGGGATCTCCGGATTGGGATTGCCCGGAGGACTCTCCAGCGGCGGTTCAGTCGGTTGTCCTGGCGTCGCCGGCGGTATCTCCGGCGGTTCAATAGGCATCACGTCTCCCGAAGGTTTAAACTCCAGCGGCGACAACGGCGAGGTGGCCGCGAAGTTCCCGCCCCGTGCCCCGGACGCAAGCCACGTGAGTGCTCCGAGCCGGGGCCCATTGTACTTTGCATGGGGTTGTTTTCGCGATTCTGGGTCTGGGCCCTGCGATGCACCCCCAGCGCCGCCTGCGGGACACGAGATCATCAGCGCTTCGCGCTAACGCGAATTGGTTCGACTCCACCCATCCGGCTCTAAGCCGGCGCGTGGCACACGGCCTCGATGTTGTGGCCGTCGGGATCGAGCACAAAGGCGCCGTAGTAGTTCGGGTGGTAATGCGCCCGAATTCCAGGGGCGCCGTTGTCGCGTCCGCCGGCTGCCAGGGCCGCCTTGTAGAACGCGTCCACCGTGGCGCGGTCCTTTGCCAGAATCGCAACGTGCAGCGGCTTGTCCAACCCGCCTTCGCCGCCGATCCAGAAATCGGGCTTTCCGTTGGCGCCGAAACCTGCGGCAGGATCGTGGCCGTGCTGCTCCTGCGTGACTTCCATCACGAGGCCGTAGTCGAGCGGCGCCAGGGCTTTCAGATAGAAGGCCTTGGCGCGCGCATAATCCGAAACCGGAAATCCGATGTGGTCGATCATCCAACTCTCCTGCGGTTTGAGAAAGGGAAGATTCAGCCGCGCGCCAGCAGCGTGTTGCTGCGGGTCTTGCCCGTCTCGACATAACCCCGCGCGCGCATGTCGGCGATGCAGTCGTCCAGCCACTCGTCCTTCGACAGGTGCTCGATCACGATCGCGCGGGGCCACAAGGCCTGCGGCGCGTCGGCGAAGAAGCCGGTCAACACGCGATCCTCAAAACCCTCGACATCGATCTTGAGCGCGTCGACATGCGCGACGCCGGCTTCTTCGAGGATGCGCTGCAGCCGCAACGACGGCACCTTGATCGCCTTGCCGGAGGCCTCACCCGACACGATGTGGCTGGCGCCGAGATTGTCGCCGTCGGTTTCGATCAGCAATTCGCCGTCGTCAGGACCGGCGGCGGCCGCGACCAGTCGCACCTGGGTGTAGCCGGAGGCGGTGTTGTTGAAGGCGAGCCGTGCATGGGTGACCGGATGCGGTTCGATCGCGATCACCTTGCCGCCGGCGCCGACATGACGCGCCAGCGCCAGCGCATAGGTGCCGACATTGGCGCCGACATCGACGAAGACGCCGCCCGCGGGCACATGCGCGCGCAAAAAATCCAGCTCCTCGATGTTGTAGGCGGGATTGAACAGCGCGCCGCGCTCGGTAGCGCTGGCCTGATGGTAGAAGCGAAATGAGGCGCCCTGATACGGCACGTCGACGGGACCCGCGCGCAACAGGTTCACCAGCCGCGACAGCATCGGTCGAAACGCACCGCGCTTCAGCCGCGAACGGTGCGCCATCGAAATGATCGCAGCCTGCGCGGCATTCGGCGCGAATGCGCCAAACGGCGCGGGGGCAGGGTCGTTGTCGGGCGTCAAACGGTGGTCCTCGGTGAGAGCGGCGCATGCATAGCCGGTTTTGCGTCAGCGAAACAGTCCGTAGCCCGGGTGAAGCGAAGCGTAACCCGGGATGTCTCTCGGCTGAGCAGCAATCCCGGATTACGCTTCGCTTCATCCGGGCTACGCTCGCGGCGCTGACCCAGCTACACGCGTGCCAGCAGGAAGAAGGCGCTACGCCGCCTTCTTGGCAGTTTTGCGATTGCGCAGGAAGCGGCCGAGCAGTCGGCGCTTGCCCTTGCGCGGGATCAGGTCGACGTCGCTGACCAGCTTGGCGCCGCCCTTGCGCCGCTCCAGCACGATCTTGCGGCTGTGGAACGCCTCCAGTTCGACGCGATGGGCAACGCTGACGATGGTGGCATTCGGCAGTTCGTTGATGACGATCTCCATCATCTTGTCCTGGCTCTTTTCGTCGAGCGCCGACGTTGCCTCGTCGAGCACCACAATGTCGGGGTTGTGCAGCAACAATCGCGCAAACGCTAGTCGCTGCTTCTCGCCGCCCGACAGGGTCTGGTCCCACGGCGCCTCTTCCTCGATCTTTTCCTTGAGGTGATCGAGGCCGACCTTGTGCAGGGCCTCGCCGATCTGCTCGACGATTCCAGTCCTCGGCGGCGCCGGGGTAGGCGATGGCGCGGCGCAGCGTGCCGGATGGGATGTAAGGCTTCTGCGGCAGCATGAAGAGCCGGCGGTCGGGGTGGAAATTGACGCTGCCGCCGCCCCACGGCCATAGCCCCGCCAGCGCACGGACCAGCGTGCTCTTGCCGGTGCCGGATTCGCCGGCCACCAGCAGCCGCTCGCCGGGGCCGATCGCCACTTCGGTTTCGCCGACGACCGCGGTGCCGTCATCGAGCGTGACCGAGAAATCCTTGAGGCTCAGCATCGGGCCGCCCTGCTCGGTCTCGCCGCGCTTGATGCGGCCGATGCCGTCGCCGCGCTCGGCGCGTTCGAGGCCGTCGAGCGACATCATCAGCGAGGCGATGCGGCGCGCGCAGGCGTTCCAGTCGGCGAGCCGCGGATAATTGTCGACCAGCCAGCCGAACGCGGTCTGCACGATGGTGAAGGCGGAAGCCGCCTGCATCACCTGTCCGAGCGTCATGCTGCCGTCGAGAAATTTCGGCGCGCACAGCAGCAGCGGAACGACCGGCGCGATCAGGCTCGATCCCTGCGATACCAGCGTGGTGCGCATGTGCTGGCCGGCGAGCCGCGCCCATTGCCGCAGAACTTTTGTAAAGGTCTTGTCGATGCCGTCGCGCTCTTCCTCCTCGCCGCCGAGCAGGGCGATGCTTTCGCCGTTCTCGCGCACGCGCGTCAGCGTGTAGCGATACTCGGCCTCGGCCTGGTTCTTGTCCTCGGAGACCTGCACGAAGCTTCGTCCGATCGTCATGATCGAGCCGGAGGCGATGGCGGCGTAGATCACGGCGGCAATCACAAGAAAGCCCGGGATGGTGAACGTCGAGCCGCCCAGCGTCACCGTCAGCGCGCCGCCGATGGTCCACAGCACGACGATGAAGGTGGCGGCCGACAGAAACGCCGAGGTGACGCCGGCGACGAAATCGACCGGCGAGTCGGTGGCGATGCGCAAATCTTCGGCGATGCGATATTCCGGGTTCTTGTGATCGCCGCCGACGAGGTTGAGCTGATAGTAGCGGCCATTGGCCAGCCAGCGCGATATCACCGCATTGGTCAGCCAGGCGCGCCAGCGGCGCTGGATGCCCATGCGGGCGAACACCTGCGCCACGCCGAGCAGCACGCTGCCGATCGCCAGCGGAAAGAACACCGCGGCGAGATAATACACGGTGGCGGATTCGCGCTTCTCGATGGCGTCGAAGATCGCGCGATTCCAGACGTTGATGCCGTATTGGAAGCCGACATTGGCGACGATCAGGAGCAACAGCCCGATCGTAAACAGCCACGCCAGCCGGTCGCCGTTTTTGCCCCAATAGCCGCGCGCGCTGATCCAGAACCGCGTCAGCAGATAATCCTTGCGGACCTGCTCGGCCTCCTCGGGTGATAGTTTTGGATCGGTTTCGACAATCTCGGGCGGCGGCGGTTCGACATCGTCGCCGCCCTCGGCGATGACTTCAACGAATTCCGATTTTTCTTGCGATTCCGGCGTATCGGCGCCGGGGTCCGTTTTCTTGCTTTCCGGTGCGGGTTTCTTCGCAGCGGACTTCTTCGCGGATGACGTGACGGTTGCTTTGCCCATGACGGCACAACGGCAACCAAATCAAAAGGTTCCAGCCGGTTCCGCTCGGTTTACGCCGGCAGCACAAGAAACCCCGCGCGCGGAAAATGCACGACCATTTCGCCGGCGATCGGGTCATGCCTTCGTATCGCGATGTGCTGGGACGAGAGCGCGACGATTTCACCGCGAACGCCGATCTTGCCGTAATCGTCCGGCATGACCTGAACCTGGTCGCCCGGCTTGCGGCCGTTCGGATCATGGGGATCGGCGAGTTCGGCGGTCAGTGGCGACGCGCGGGTCGCGATCTCCAGTGCCGCCGATGTCGACATTTCCGTGGAAGCGCCATGCCCGATCTCGCGCATCCGCGCTTCCCACGCCCGCGTGGCCGGAAATTCGGCGAGCATGTCGTCGAGGCCGGCAAGATTGGCGCGGACATACCAGACGTTCATGTAGGCGTTGATATCGCACAGGCTGACGTGCTCGCCGCACATCCAGCTTCTGTCGTCGCCGAGCTGAGCTTCGATCCACTGCAATGTGGCGCGAAACTGGTCGCGCATTTGCGGGATCGCGGCCGTCATGGCGGCTACATCGAATTTGGCTCCGCGCAGTTTCTCGCGGTCGGCGATGAACTCCTGCGGGACCTTGTCCGCGAGCGCGCCGAAGATGAGGTTGACGGTGCTCTGAAAGAACGACTTGTCCGTCCACATCGCGGTGGCAGAGGCGAGACCCTGGTATCCATCCGGAAACAGCGTCGGCTCCGGGAATCGCCGCTCCAGTTCGCGGATGATGCATTGGGTGTCGCAATAGATGTCGGCGCCGATCTGCATCACCGGGGTGCGCCGATAGCCGCCGGTCATCGGCATCAGGTCCGGCCGCGGCATGATCCGCGAAATCAGCACCGAGGTCCACGCAATCGTTCTTCAGGCCGAAGATCAGTCGGATCTTTTCCGAGAACGGCGATTGCGGGAAATGATGCAGGATGATGGGATGTTCGGTGGGCATTTTCGTGCTCTCGACGCAGGTGCCTTGCAGCATCGTAGCCCGGATGGAGCGAAGCGCAATCCGGGACCGCTGCGAGAACCCCGGATTACGTGGAGCCTCTCATCGGGCGCGCATTCGCGCGACCCGGTGGCTTCATCCGGGACGACGTGCCGCCCTGGGATACACGGCGGCGATCCAAAATTGATCCATCGCAATGCCGGGGTGGAGGTTGCAGGCAATTGTGAGCAGGGCTGCCACCGGCAGCCGTGCGGCGGCATCAAACCAAACAAAGCAGATCAGGAGGAACTCATGTCAGTGGCACAACAGGCGCTTCTGTTGACCGGGGAATTATTCGTTCTCTCGTTCGTTGCTATTTTTGCGTTCTGGTTTGCGGACAGGCTGCGCCGCAACTTCACTGGAAAGGCTTAGCCCCGTAGCCCGGATGGAGCCAACGGGTCGCGCGAATGCGCGCCCGATGACAGGCTCCGCGCAATCCGGGATTCTCACAACCGGCCAAGCTGCCCCGGATTTCGCTGCGCTCCATCCGGGCTACGGATCAGCGCCTAGATCTGCCGCTCGACCATCTTCAGCTTGAGTTCGGCGATGGCTTCCGACGGGTTGAGGCCCTTCGGGCAGGCCTTGGCGCAGTTCATGATGGTGTGGCAGCGGTAGAGCCGGAACGGGTCTTCGAGGTTGTCGAGCCGTTCGCCGGTGGCTTCATCGCGGGAATCCGTCACCCAGCGGTTCGCCTGCAGCAGCGCGGCCGGCCCCAGGAAGCGGTCGCTGTTCCACCAATAGCTCGGGCAGGAGGTCGAGCAGCAGGCGCACAGGATGCACTCGTAGAGGCCGTCGAGCTTTTCGCGGTCCTCGTGGCTCTGCTTCCATTCCTTCTGCGGCGTCGGCGTGGTGGTCTTCAGCCACGGCTCGATGGAGGCGTATTGCGCGTAGAAATTGGTCAGGTCGGGCACCAGGTCCTTCACGACCGGCTGGTGCGGCAGCGGGTTGACCTTCACCGCGCCGCCCGAGGCCACGTCGTGCATCGACTTGGTGCAGGCCAGCGTGTTCTGGCCGTCGATGTTCATGGCGCAGGAGCCGCAGACGCCTTCGCGGCAGGAGCGGCGGAAGGTCAGCGTCGGGTCGATGTGGTTCTTGATCCAGATCAGGCCGTCCAGCACCATCGGCCCGCAATCGTTGATGTCGACGTGATAGGTGTCGACGCTCGGATTCTTGCCGTCGTCCGGATTCCAGCGATAGACCCTGAACTCGCGCGTCTCGGTCGCGCCCGCCGGCTTCGGCCAGGCCTTGCCGCCGGTGATCTTCGAATTTTTCGGAAGCGCGAATTCAGCCATCTGTCCTGCCTCTGTGGTTCTCTTCGTCATTGCCGGGCTTGACCCGGCAATCCATCCCTTTCGGAGAGATCCGGGTGTCAGACGCTTCGCGTCCCGCGCATGACAAGCTGTGCTCAATACACCCGCGCCTTCGGCGGGATGTACTGAACGTCGTTCGTCATCGTGTAGTCGTGCACCGGGCGATAATCGATCGTGGTCTTGCCGCCCTTGTCGATCCACGCCAGCGTGTGCTTCATCCAGTTCTTGTCGTCGCGCTCGGGAAAGTCCTCGCGCGCATGCGCGCCGCGGCTTTCGGTGCGGTTCGCCGCCGAATCCATCGTGACGACCGCCTGCGCGATCAGATTGTCGAATTCGAGCGTTTCGATCAGGTCGGAATTCCAGACCAGCGAGCGGTCGGTGGTGGCGACGTCGCCGATGCCGCCATGCACCTTGTGGATCAGGTTCTGGCCTTCGTGCAGGATCTCGCCGGTGCGGAACACCGCGCAATTGTTCTGCATCACGTGCTGCATGCTGTCGCGCAGCTTTGCGGTCGGCGTGCCGCCGGAGGCGTAGCGGTAGTGGTCGAGCCGGCCGAGCGCCAGATCGGAAGATCCCGCCGGCAGGTCCGGCTGCTTGCCGTTCGGCGTCAGCTTTTCCGCAAGCCGCAGCGCGGCGGCGCGGCCGAACACGACGAGGTCGATCAGCGAGTTCGAGCCGAGCCGGTTGGCGCCGTGCACGGACACGCAGGCCGCTTCGCCGATCGCCATCAGGCCGGGCACCACGGAATTGTCGTCGCCGTTCTTCTTGGTCAGCACTTCGGCGTGATAATTGGTGGGAATGCCGCCCATGTTGTAGTGCACGGTCGGCACGATCGGGATCGGCTCGCGGGTGACGTCGACATTGGCGAAGATCTTCGCCGATTCGGAAATGCCCGGCAGCCGTTCGTTCAGCACCTTGGGATCGAGATGGTCGAGGTGCAGGTAGATGTGGTCCTTCTTCTTGCCGACGCCGCGGCCTTCGCGGATTTCGATCGTCATCGAGCGCGAGACGACGTCGCGGGAGGCGAGGTCCTTGGCGGAGGGCGCGTAACGCTCCATGAAGCGCTCGCCCTCGGAATTGACGAGATAGCCGCCTTCGCCGCGGGCGCCCTCGGTGACGAGGCAGCCCGAGCCGTAGATGCCGGTCGGGTGGAACTGGATGAATTCCATGTCCTGCAGCGGCAGGCCGGCGCGCAGCACCATGCCGCCGCCGTCGCCGGTGCAGGTGTGCGCCGAGGTGCAGGAAGCGTAGGCGCGGCCGTAGCCGCCGGTCGCGAGAATCGTGGTTTGCGCCCGGAAACGATGCAGCGTGCCGTCGTCGAGCTTGAGCGCGATGACGCCGCGGCAGACGCCCTGGTCGTCCATGATCAGGTCGATGGCGAAGAACTCGATGTAGAATTCGGCCGAGTGGCGCAGCGCCTGGCCGTACATCGTGTGCAGCATGGCGTGGCCGGTGCGGTCGGCGGCGGCGCAGGTGCGCTGCGCCTGGCCCTTGCCGTAGTCCAGCGTCATGCCGCCGAACGGGCGCTGGTAGATCTTGCCGTCCTCGGTGCGCGAGAACGGCACGCCCCAGTGCTCGAGTTCGTAGACGGCTTCCGGCGCGTTGCGCACCATGTATTCGATCGCGTCCTGGTCGCCGAGCCAGTCCGACCCCTTGACGGTGTCGTACATGTGCCAGCGCCAGTCGTCCGGATGCATGTTGCCGAGCGAGGCCGAAATGCCGCCCTGCGCTGCGACCGTGTGCGAGCGGGTCGGGAACACTTTTGTGATGCAGGCGGTGCGCAGGCCCGCTTCCGAGCAGCCGACCACGGCGCGCAGGCCGGCGCCGCCGGCGCCGACGACCACGACGTCGTAGGTGTGGTCCTCGATCGGATAGGATTTTCCGTTGGTGGCAGGGCCACTGCCGTTGGCGGCCTTGCCGTTACCTTGAGCGTGAGCCATGGGTTAAACTCCCGATGACAATTTGAGGATCGCGTAGATCGAGGCCAAGGCCACCGCGATACAAAAGAAATTATTCGCCATCACGCTGGCGAGCTTGATCTTCTCGTTGTGCACGTAGTCCTCGATCACGATCTGCATGCCGATCCGCATGTGCCAGGTGCTGGCGACGATGAAGAGGACCAGGATGATCGCGATCGGCAGCGAGCCGAGGATCTGCGCGGCGCCGGCCTGATTGCGGCCGATCAGCATCAGGATGATCACGACGACGGGCACGATCAGCAGCGCCATCGCCACCGCCGTGAGACGCTGGCGCCAGAAATCGGTGGTGCCGGAATGCGAGGAACCGAGATTGCGGACGCGGCCGAGCGGCGTGCGCATCGAGGAGGGGCCGCTCATCGTCCGCCTCCGACCGTGTAGGCGATGATCCAGACCAGGACGGTCAGCGAAATGCCCGCGATCAGCGCGCCCCAGGTGAGCGCCTCGCGCTCATTGGCCCCGAAGCCGTAGCCGAGGTCCCAGAAGAAGTAGCGGATACCGCTGCACAGATGATGCAGCAGCGCCCACGTGTAGCCGAACACGATCAGCTTGCCGATGATGCTGCCGGTGAAGGCCTGGACGTTGGCGTAGGCCCCGGGGCCGGAAGCTGCGGCAATCAGCCACCAGGCCAGCAGCAGCGTGCCGAAATAGAGCGCAATTCCCGTGGCGCGGTGGATGATGGAAAGCGCCATCGTCAGGGTGACGCGATAGGTCTGCAAATGGGGCGAGAGCGGTCGTTCGATCCTGGCGGTCATTCGGCGGCTTCATGTTGTGTGGAACCGCGGCCGGCCCATCGGGAAGCGCGGTAGATGAATTCTATTTACGGAGTCGAATCAGTCCGCGCAACGATCAAATCGCTTGGAATCGAACCTGCGTTCATTGCTAGGAGGCCATGAAACGCGATTGATCAGCGGCTTGGTATACCACGGACATTTGGCACGGTTAAAGAATTGAATAATGATTTCTGTTTATCGGTCGAAGCGGGGGCTGGGCGCCGAACGGATCAGCCGCGCCAGCGCTCGACGAGGTAACCGACGACGGCCCTGATCTTCGGCGAAGCCAGCCGCGACGGCTGAAACATCAGGTGCAACGGCACTGGCGCCGGCTCGTCATCGGCGAGCCGTCGCACCAGGTGGCCGGCGGCCAGGTCGGCCTCGGCCTGCCACGACGGCACGCGCACGATGCCGGCGCCTTCCTTCGCGGCGGCGGCGAGCGTGTCGAGGCTATTCATCCAGAGCCGACCGGATATGCGGATTTTGCGGCCCGCTTTGAAGCAGCCAAGTCTCGCGGGTCGCCCATGCAGATGCGCGGGTCGCCATTCCCGAACGCGGGATGCTCAAAGACATGATGGCCGGCCTTGATTCCAAAGAACTCATCGAACTCGCCCTGCTGCTGATCGCGGTCGGGGCGCTGTCGGGATTTCTGGCCGGCGTGTTCGGCATCGGCGGCGGCGCCATCCTGGTGCCGGTGTTCTACGAATGCTTTCGGCTGGCCGGCGTGCCGCTGGAGGTGCGGATGCCGCTCTGCATCGGCACTTCGCTTGCGATCATCATCCCGACCTCGCTCTCCTCGTTTCGCGCCCATTACAAGAGGGGCGCGGTCGACATGGATATCCTCAGGCGCTGGTGGCTGCCGATCGTGCTCGGCGTTCTCGCCGGCAGCGTCACTGCGCGCTATGCGCCGGAGCGGCTGTTCAAGATCGTGTTCGTCATGGTGGCGTGGTCGGCGGCGGCGCGGCTGCTGCTGGCGCGGGACAGCTGGAAGCTCGGCGACACGATGCCGAAGGGCTTTCTGATGCGCGTCTACGGCTTCTTCGTCGGGCTGCTGTCGACGCTGATGGGCGTCGGCGGCGGCCTGTTCGCGAACCTGCTGATGACGTTCTATGGCCGGCCGATCCATCAGGCGGTCGCGACCTCGTCGGCGATTGCGGTGCTGATCTCGATCCCCGGCGCGATCGGCTATGTCTATGCCGGCTGGCCCGCGGCAGCGCGCTTTCCCGATGTCACCGCGCTGCAGATGCCGTTTGCGATCGGCTATGTGTCGCTGATCGGCGCGCTGCTGGTGATGCCGACCAGCTGATCACGGCGCCGCTCGGCGTGAGGGTCGCGCATGCGCTGTCGAAGCGCACCTGGAGATGGCGTTCGGGATGTATATGTTCATCGTCGGCGGCCGGTTCGCGATCAGCCTGTTGTGAGGCGCGAACGAGCTGGCGCGCGTGAGCGGGAGCGTCAGTCCTTCAGCCGCACTTCACTATGACGCCATTTACGGAGATCGCCGGTACCATCGATCCGATCAGACTCGGCTAATGCCTCGATGCGGGCGCCGAGGATCTCGGCATCTGATCTGCGCAAGTCGAGCGTCTCTGCATCGACTCCACTGCCTTGCCGACGCACCATCGGCGGATTTTCTGCGACCGTGACGGTCATGATCGGCAAGATGATCTGATCGACGATCAGCTTGCCGATAGTCGGCCATCTGGAAGAGGAACCGGTCTTCCCGATCGAAGCAGTGCTGCTGATGGCGGAGAACTGTTCATCGAAATGTTTCTTGTCCATCACCCGACCCGCCAAGCCTGCGGCTCCTACTTCGCGTAGATCTTCGCGTAGGTATCCCGCAAAATATTCTTCTGCACCTTGCCCATGGCGTTGCGCGGCAATTCCTCGACCACGAACACGCGCTTGGGCATCTTGAATTTGGCGAGCCTGCCGTCGAGCGCGTTCAGCACGCCCGCTTCGGTGACCTCGGCGCCCTTGTTGCAGACCACCACGGCGGTAACGCCTTCGCCGAAATCGGCATGCGGCACGCCGATCACGGCGGACTCGATCACGCCCGGCATGGCGTCGATCTCGCTCTCGATTTCCTTCGGGTAGACGTTGAAGCCGCCGGAGATCACCAGATCCTTGCCGCGGCCGAGGATGTGCACATAGCCCTTGGGATCGATCTTGCCGAGATCGCCGGTGATGAAGAAGCCGTCGTCGCGGAATTCGGATTTTGTTTTCTCCGGCATCCGCCAGTAGCCCTTGAACACGTTCGGGCCCTTGACCTCGATCATGCCGATCTCGTCGCGCGCGATCTCCTTGCCGGTTTCGGGATCGGTGACGCGCACGGAAACGCCGGGCAGGGGATGGCCGACGGCGCCGGGCACGCGCTCGCCGTCATAGGGGTTCGAGGTGTTCATGTTGGTTTCGGTCATGCCGTAGCGTTCGAGCACGGCGTGGCCGGTGCGCGCGGACCATTCGCGATGGGTGTCGGCGAGCAGCGGCGCGGAGCCCGAAATGAACAGCCGCATGTGCTTGGTCGATTCCTTCGTCAGCGCCGGGCTCTGCAGCAGCCGCGTGTAGAAGGTCGGCACGCCCATCAGCACGGTGGCGCGCGCCATCAGCTTGATGATCAGTTCGGGATCGAATTTCGGCAGGAAGATCATCGAGGCGCGGGCGAACAGGGTGACGTTGCTCGCCACGAACAGGCCGTGGGTGTGATAGATCGGCAGCGCGTGGATCAGCACGTCCTTGTCGGTGAAGCGCCAGTAGTCGACCAGGCTGTAGGAGTTTGACGCCAGATTGTCGTGCGTCAGCATCGCGCCCTTGGAACGGCCGGTGGTGCCGGACGTGTAGAGGATCGCGGCGAGGTCGTCATTGGCGCGCGCGACGGTCGCAAACGCCGCATCGGCCTTGGCGGCGGCATCCGTCAGCGATCCCTTGCCGTCGGGCCCGAGCGTTTCGACCTTGGCCTTCACCTTCGCCGCGATCGCGCCGATGCCTTCCGCCTTCGAGGGATCGCACACGACCAGCGACGGCTCGGCGTCGGAGATGAAGTAGTCGAGTTCGTTGAGCGTGTAGGCGGTGTTGAGCGGCAGATAGACCGCGCCCGCGCGCACGGTCGCGAGATAGAGCACCAGCGCCGGCACCGATTTCTCGGTCTGCGCCGCGACGCGGTCGCCGGGCTTGACGCCGCGCGCAACCAGCACGTTCGCCATCTGGCCGGCGCGGGCGATCAGATCGCCATAGCTGATGCGCGTGCCGTCGAGCATTTCGATCGCGAGCCGGTTCGGATCGTCGAGCGTGTCGAACAGGCGGGAAAACAGGTTGGCGTTGGCGGTCGTGTTCATGCAACATTCCCTGAGAGGGCGCTGGCCAGCGGAATTTCGCCGGCTGGAATAGCAAGAACGCCCTTCATAAAGCAACGGAGACAGTTTGCATGTCAAATAACGGGAAACGCGTGGCCTGGGTGACCGGTGGTGGCAGCGGAATCGGCGAGTCCGGGGCGGAATTTCTGGCGGCCGACGGCTGGACCGTGGTGATTTCGGGCCGCCGCAAGGAAGAACTCGAACGCGTGGTCGCCAACATCACCAAAAAGGGCGGCAAGGCCGAGGCGATCCAGCTCGATGTCAGCAATAAGGCCGATGTCAACAAGGCCGCCGACCAGATCCTGGCCAAGCACGGCCGGATCGACCTCCTGGTCAACAGCGCCGGCATCAACGTGCCGAAGCGAAGCTGGGCCGACATGGAACTGGAAGGCTGGGACAAGCTCGTCGAGGTCAATCTCAACGGCGTGCTCTACTGCATGCGCGCGGTGCTGCCGGCGATGCGCAAACAGAAGGACGGCTGCATCATCAACGTCGCGTCCTGGGCCGGCCGCCATGTCTCGAAAATGCCGGGCCCGGCCTACACCACCACCAAACATGCGGTGCTGGCGCTGACCCATTCCTTCAACATGGACGAATGCGTCAACGGCCTGCGCGCCTGCTGCCTGTCGCCCGGCGAGGTCGCGACCCCGATCCTGAAGCTGCGCCCGGTGGTGCCGTCGGAGGAGGAGCAGGCGAAAATGCTGCAGCCGGAAGATTGCGGCCGCACCATCGCCTTCGTCGCCAGCATGCCGCCGCGCGTGTGCATGAACGAGATCCTGATCAGCCCGACGCATAATCGCGGATTTATCCAGACGCCGGCGAACAGGGATTAGGGCTCAACCTCGTGATCGTCACGCGGCCAGTCCTACACGCGCTCGCTGCGAAGGCGATCTATCCACTCGCCTTGAGGCGACAGATCGACGCGGCAAATCGGGCGGCGTCGCGGCGTGCAGCAGGGTCTCTGCACGTCCGAGCAGCGTCCGGGCCGAGAGCTTCACCCCGCACCGTCTCCATCGCGCTACGCTTTGAGCCGATCCGCTCCTCAAGTGCCGCGTCGTCGGAACCCAGCGCTGCAGTTCGGCAGCGGTCAGTACGAGATGCGGGCGTCGCCGCGCATCCTCGCCTCTACGGACTGCTCAATCCATCCAATGTGCTCGCTGGCCGTTCATTCGCCGGCCTCGGCCTCCAGCGGGCGGACCGGCGTCCGGTGCCAGCCCTCCTCGTGCTTGCGCCAGTAGGTATCCTTGAGCCGCATCGAGATCGGCCCGGGCCGGTCGTTGCCGAGGATGCGTGTGCCGATGCGCGACGCGGGCATGACGCCGCCGGCCGTCGTCGCCAGGAAGACCTCGTCGGCGTGGTCGAGCGCCGATCGGGGAATCGGTTCAACCGCAGCCTCGATGCCGAGTTCGGCGCAGAGCTCCAGCACCGATCGGCGCGTGATGCCGTGCAGGCTGCCGCGATCTGATGTCGTCACCCTTCCGTCCTTCACGAGGAAGATGTTGAAGCCCGGCCCTTCCGTCAGGAAACCCTGCGTGTCGCACAGCACCGCTGTATCGAAATCGGCGTCGTGCGCCTCCAAGCAGGCCGGAGGTCAGGTCGTTCCACTGATAGTTCTTGACCGTGGGATCGACCGAGGCGTCGGGCACGCGCGGCGTCGAGGCGACAAAGACATGGGCTCCGCGCGCCTGCACGTCCTTGGGAACGACATCGATCCAGGGCAGCGCATAGGCGATCAGGTGGTTTTCGCAATCGGCCGGCCGGCGCGATCCCGCAACGCGTGGCCGTCCGCGCGAGGCCACCATCGCGACATAGGCGTCGATGAGGCCGGTCAGCGCCACGCAGCGATGCAGGATCGCCTCGATCGCGGCGCGGTCTTCCGGCGGCCGGATCCGGCGCTTCGCCATCGAGTTCTCGAAACGATCGAGATGGTCGGCAAGCCGGAAGAAGCCGCCCTTGAACACATGCACGACGTCGTAGACGACATCGGACCGCGTAAAACCCCAATCGGTGACGGGCAGCGTCGCCTCGGCGATCGGGACGAAGCGCCCCCTGACATAGCCGGCGCCGTCGGCGAAGATCGAGTTGTTCATGCGTCATCTCCCAGCTATCGCAACGGGCTCAGCCATAAAGCCGTTGCGAACGGCCACAGTAATGCCAGTTAGATAGCCTCAATTCCACATTCATGCACGGGTGGAGCGAAGCGTAACCCGGGAATCTCTCGGCTGAGAAGAACCCCGGATTGCGCTTCGCTCCATCCGGGCTACGGCCCGGGCGCTGCGCCGCACGGCCGGCCCCCGCAAAAGTTTCAGCCATCACGATAATTTATTCGCCGAAACCGGCCGAAAAACCTCCCGTAGCTCGGCCCAACGACGACGAAATCAACCCGGTCAATCGACCTGGCGTCGTTGTTTTCATACCGGCGGATACCCGCCGGCCATCGCAATCCTCGGGAGAAGATTCCATGTCCAAACGTATTGCACTTCTGTCCGCCGCCGTGTTCAGCGCACTGGCTTTCACCGCCACCATCACCGCGCCCGCCAGCGCGGAGGAAAAGACCGTGATGGTCGGCGGCGCCGCGATGTTCCCCTCCAAGAACATCGTCCAGAACGCCGTCAACTCGAAGGATCACACCACGCTGGTTGCCGCGGTGAAGGCTGCCGGCCTGGTCGAAACGCTGGAAAGCAAGGGCCCGTTCACGGTGTTCGCGCCGACCAACACCGCCTTCGGCAAGCTGCCGGCCGGCACCGTCGAGACGCTGGTGAAGCCTGAGAACAAGGCGACGCTGACCAAGATCCTCACCTACCATGTCGTGCCCGGCAAGCTCGCCGCGTCCGACCTGAAGGACGGCATGAAGCTGAAGACCGCCGAAGGCGAACAGCTGTCGGTCAAGCTCCAGGACGGCAAGGTCTGGATCGTCGACGCCAAGGGTGGCACCTCGATGGTCACGATCTCGAACGTCAATCAGTCGAACGGCGTGATCCATGTGGTCGACACCGTGCTGATGCCGGCGTCCTGAGCTCCCGCGCGCCCCTGACTGGTCCCAACAAGGGCGTGTGGATTGGCGAGCCGGGGCAACCCGGCTCGCTTTTTCGTGAACGCCGATGCCCGCCGTGCATCGATCTGATAGTATCACGGCAGTAACGGAAAGCCGGTTCCCGACGTATAAGCGGTAACGAATTCCAAAGCGGAGAGCAGCCATGTCGGCCGTCACAGTCAGCGACGAACACGCCACGTCAACCAAGGCCAAGGTGATCCAGCCGGCCTGGGTGCGGGCGCTGCATTGGACCAACGCCTTTGCGATGGTCCTGATGATCATGTCGGGATGGCAGATCTACAACGCCTCGCCGCTGTTCGATTTCCGCTTCTCCCAGAGCATCACGCTGGGCGGCTGGCTCGGCGGCGCGCTGCTCTGGCATTTCGCCGCGATGTGGCTGTTGATGGTCAACGGCCTGATCTATCTGACCGTGGGTCTTGCCACCGGCCGCTTCCGCAGGAAGCTGCTGCCGATCACGCCGGAGGGCGTGATCTCGGATACCAAGGCGGCGCTGACCGGCAAGCTCTCGCATGACGATCTCACCAAGTACAACCAGGTGCAAAAGCTGCTTTATGCCGGAATCATCATCATCGGCATCCTCATCGTGCTGTCCGGCCTGGCGATCTGGAAGCCGGTTCAGTTGCAATATCTGACCGCGCTGTTCGGCGGCTACGATGCCGCCCGCTACGTTCACTTCATCTGCATGGCGGCGATCGTCGCCTTCATGGTGGTCCA
The DNA here is from genome assembly GCA_963840465.1 of uncultured Alphaproteobacteria bacterium. Classification (GTDB taxonomy): domain Bacteria; phylum Pseudomonadota; class Alphaproteobacteria; order Rhizobiales; family Xanthobacteraceae; genus Bradyrhizobium. Next base: position 97,659 of record CAWIZF010000059.1, read on the forward strand.
TGTCGCGCTCGCCCTTCTGGTGCCGAAGAGCCTGCGCGCCATGATCATCGGCCGCTAATTCAACGGAGTACGACCATGGGCCGCATGCGCAATCTCCTGATCCCCGGCGTCGACAAGACGCTTCTCGTCCGGGACGCCGTCAAGACCATGCCGGACCTGACGCGCCGGCGCTTCATCTCCGGCGGCGCCAGCCTCGGCGCGCTGACGCTGCTCACCGGCTGCGACGTGACCGACCAGTTTTTCGGCCGAGGCGATGCTGAAGCAGGTCTCGAAGTTCAATGACGGCGTGCAGGCGTTGATCTTCAACCCCAACGCGATGGCGCCGACCTTCCCGGAAAGCGCCATCACAAAACCGTTCCCGTTCAATGCCTATTACGATCTCGATGACGCGCCGACCGTCGACGGCAAGAGCTGGAAGCTGGAGGTGCGCGGTCTGGTCGAGAACAAGAAATCCTGGACGCTGGAAGAGCTCTACCAGTTGCCGCAGGTCAAGCAGGTCACGCGCCACATCTGCGTCGAAGGCTGGAGCGCGATCGGAAGCTGGACCGGGACGCCGCTGCGCGATTTCCTGAAAGTGATCGGCGCGGACACGCGCGCGAAATATGTCTGGTTCCAGTGCGCCGACAAGGACGGCTACAACTCGCCGCTCGACATGGCGACCGCGCTGCATGCGCAGACCCAGATGACGTTCAAGTTCGGCGACGAGATCCTGCCGCGCGCCTACGGTTTTCCGATGAAAATTCGCGTGCCGACCAAGCTCGGCTTCAAGAATCCGAAATACGTGATGTCGATGGAAGTCACCAACGACTACAAGGGCGGCTTCTGGGAAGACCAGGGGTATAATTCGTTCAGCGGGAGTTGATCGGCCCACTCCTCGTCGCCCCTGCGAACGTTCGCAGGGGCCGACACGCGGATAGACCGGGCGTCAACCGGCGCCGCGACGGCCGTCCTCGTCGGCGACGCGAAGCCATCCGGCGCGCCGCTTGCGGCGGAATGGACCGCGGCGTCAGATGGCGTCTCGCAACGCGAGCGAACGACTACGCAGCCGCCAGGTCCATCCGCCGGCAGAAGCACGATGCCTTGATCGGAATCTCCGCCCGCGCCTGCGCCAGGTCGAGCCGCTGTTTGATCAGCGCCGTCTCGGCCTTTTCTCCGCGGCGGACCAGGCATTCGTGCAGCCCGTGCAGCGACCAGAGATTGTCGGGATGCTGGCAGGCGCGGCTCAACTTGCCGTCGAGACCGAGATCGGAGCGGTACACCGCCTCGGCTTCCTCGATGCGTCCCTGCTCGAGGAGAAGGGCTCCCAGCGCATGGCGGGTCGGCTGCATCCATCCCCACGGCTCGTCATAGGGCAGCCCGTCGCTGAGTTCGACCGACTTGCGCAGGTGCGCGAAGGCCGCGTCATGGTTGCCCTTGCGATATTCCAATTCGCCGTTGAGCATCGCTTCGGCCACACCAAGCAGATTAACGACAAGATTGTTGTGGACGCGACGGCTCTCGGGCACCCGGGCCTTCGCCGCCATGAACAACGCCTTCTCCGTCTCGGCCTCGGCGACATTGCCAAGCGCCGAATGCGCGACCGCCTTGGCGTAGTGGATCATGGCGACGTTCGAGCAGTAGAGGTCTCGATCCCGGGGTAGCTCCTGTTCGATGATTTCGCGCCATTTGCCGAAGCGCACCAGCACGTGCTGCTTCATCGTCAGGTAGCCCTCGAGGAAATCCGCCATCGGCGGCGATTGAATCCGCAGCACGGCCTCGGGGATCGTGGCGATCAGTTCCTCTGCCGCCGCGATGGCGGGCGTGTACTGGCCGAGGAACATGGCGCCGTAGATCGCAAAGTGGAAGTTGTGAATGACGTAGACCAGGTAGACACCCGGATCATCGGAATAGGCGAGGAACCTGCGGTCGGTTTCCAATGCTTTCTGATTATAGACGAGCACGTCTCTGTAGTGCCCGCACAGCACGTCGAGATGCGTCGGCATGTGGATGAGGTGACCGGAATCCGGAACGATCTCGCGCAGCCGGTCGCCGGCCCGCAGCGCGCGTTGCGGGAAGGGCGACATCTCCATCAGGTGGACATAGAGATGCAGCAGCCCCGGGTGATCCCACGCCGCGGGAATCCGGTCGAGTGCGAATTCCAGCAGCGCCCTGCATTCCTCGGTGCCCGCTCCCTCGGCAGGCTTGCCGGATGGCAGGTCCCACATCTGCCACGGCGTCTCGTTCATGATCGACTCGGCAAAGCACCGCCCGAACCTCGAGATCGTCGGGGAATGCCGCAAATATCTTGCGCATTTCCCGCGTGTAGGCCTTGTCCCAGGGCGACATGTCCTCGATCGCTTCGCGCTGCGGATAGCGTGCGGCGAGGGCCTTGATCATGGCTTGCTCGACCGGACTGGCTTTTCCGGCATGCGCAAGTGCTGCCTGCATCGCATCGTAGGATGCCGACAGCGCCATCTGCCGGCCAAGCGGGTCGTAGCGAACCCATGGCAGGTTGTAGTTGGGGCCAGAGGCGTAGCTGATGCCCCAATGCGCCATGGCGCACTCGCCATCATGGCCCAGCGCCTTCTGAAAGCACTTGATCGCTTCAGCGTGGTTGAAGCCGAACAGCCAGTTCAGGCCGCGGTCGAACCAGAGCTGGGCGTCGGGCGATGACGTGGTGACTTTGCGGCTGTATGTCCCGAGATCGAAATAGGTCATGCCGTTTCATCTCCAGGATCGTGTTGGGTTTCTCTACCGTGCCGGGCAGCTAGTCTAGCACAGGCCGATATTCCCCGGGGCCACAAACTGCCGCATGCGATTGTCACTCAGCAGGAGTTGATCGGGCTGAACTCTCTCGTCGTAGGGTGGGCAGAGGAGCGAAGCGACGTGCCCACCATCTATCATCAGGCAAGCTGAGAGATGGTGGGCACGCTTCGCTTTGCCCACCCTACTTCTGCGCCAGCCTCTTCTGAAACGCCGACAGCACCGCCCCCAGCGCCAGCATCGCGGCGGAGATATTCAGCGCGAACGACAGGCTGCCCACCGCATCCGTGATCGCGCCGACCACGATCGGGCCCAGCGTCTGGCCGATGCCGAATGAAATCGTCATGGCCGCAATCGCGGTCGGCCAGGCCTGCGGCGGATAGTTGAAGCGCACGAAGGCGGTGGTGGAGCCGACCACCGCGAAGAAGGCGACGCCGAACACCAGCGCCGATAGCGCCAGCAGCCAGACCGAATGCCCGAAGATCGGCAGCGCCGCGCCGACGGCGTTGGCGCCGAGAATGATCGTGGTGGCGAGCCCGCCGCGGTCGAGCGCGAGCACGCGCCGCCACACCCATGGCGTCACGAATGCGCTGAGGCCGATCAGGCTCCAGAACGCGCTCTGTGCCACCGCGCCGCCGCCGGCGTCGCGGACATAGGCGATCATGAAGGTCATGTAGGCGATGTAGCCGGCGCCGAACAGGAAGTAGCCGATCAGATAGATCAGCACCGGCCGGACGGAGAATTTGGCCGGCGCCGCGCTGCTGATCGCGGCCCCGCTGCCGAGCGGCGCCAGCAACAGCGGCAGGATCAGGACGGCGCAGAGCAGCGTCATGGTCCACCACACGATCCACCACGATCCGGGCCCAAAGCCCTGCAGCACGAACGGCGCGATCAGCCCCGATGAGATAATGCCGAGCCCCGGCCCGGCATAAAACAGGCTGAGCAGGAAGTTGGCGCGCTCGGGGCGCGTTTGCGCGATCGTGGCGGCCAGCGCCGCGCCGCCGACGAATCCGCCCGCCGCGCCGATGCCCGCCAGCAATCGCGCAAAGCTCAGCACGAAAAAATTGCCGGAGACGGCGCATAGCGCCAGCGAGGCGACGGCGGCAAGCGTTCCCCAGCGGACCGTTTGCGGCAGCCCGAAGCGCCGAATCATCCGTGAGGCAAGCAACGCGCCCGCCAGATAGCCGACGGCGTTGATCGTGTTCATGAAGCCGGCCGCGGAATAGGACCAACCGAGCGCGTCGCGCATGTCGGGCAGCACCAGCGCATAGGCGAAGCGGCCAATTCCGAGACCGATCGTTGGCGCGAGCGACAGAATCAGGATCAGCCACGCAGGGTGCGCGTAGATGTGTTGGTCGGGGGCTTTCACAAAATTCTCCGGCAGCGGTCATTCTGGCAGGCAAAGCGGCCGTTGCACAGCCGTATGGGGAGCAACGGTGTCTTGCCGATCCCGCAACGGCATCAGCCAATCAGCACCAGCGCCACGCCGAGCACCGTCAGCGCGGTTCCGACGACGATCCGCGCGGTGATCTCGATGTGCTTGAGCACCATCGCGCTCAGCGCCACCGTGACCAGCGGATAGATCGCGGCCAGCGGCGCCACCAGCGTGATCGGGCCGTTGCGGACCGCGGCAAACAGCGTGAGCGCGCTCAAGCCGTTGCTGATCCCGGTCATGGCGAACCAGAACAGGCCGGCGCGCGGCGCCTGCACGATAAAGCTGCCTTTGCGAATGCGCTGCACCGTCAGCACCACCAGCGAGGACGTGATGTAGCCGATCAGGCAGGCCCAGAGCGCGCTTGGCCAGACCGTGAGCCCGAGCTTGACGATCGGCGGCGCCACGCCGCGGATCAGTGCGCTGGCAAGCGGCAACAACAGCGCCCAGCTTCGCCAATGGCCGAGGTCGCGCGGCCGGGTCACGGTGATGATCGCGGCCCCCGCGACGGCCACGATGAGGCCGACGAGTTGCGGCGGATGCAGCGGCTCGTGCAGCAGGACCACCGCCGTCGCTACTGCAAACAGCGGCGCGAGGTTGCCGAGCGTCGAGGTGATCACCGGCCCGAGCGCCCGGTTCGAGGCGAAGGTCAACAGCGTCAGCGAGGCCGGGAAGAACAGGCCGATGGCGATGAAAATCGGCAGGCCGCGCCAGACCACGGGCTCGCCCTGGAGGATCAGCGGCGACAGCAGCAGGAACAGCAGCGTGAACGAGGGAACGCTGATCGCGGCCCCCGACAGCGGCTCGACGGTCCGCAGGCCGAACTGCGCCAGAACGACCCCGGCGCCCAGGAAGAAGGCCGAAGCGAAGGCGTAAATAATGGCTGATGTCATGAGGTCCGTCTTGCTGCCTTCTTAAGGGGGCGGCGGTTGCTCTTGCGGCCATTCTGGCCCTGTTTTCTGCGCCTTGCCAATCCGCTTCCGGCGCTTTAGCACTCCGCCCGGAACCTGTCATTCCGGGCGTGGCGAGCCTTGAGCCCGGACATCCATTCGTCTGCTTGCGCATCTTGGCGAGCATGGATTCCGGATCGCCCGCTGCGCTCGACGCCCGGAATGACGACAGACAGCACTAGAGGTATCAGACCATGGCGACCCATAAACTGCTGCTTCTCCCCGGCGACGGCATCGGCCCCGAAGTGATGGGGGAGGTGCAGCGCCTGATCGACTGGCTGAACAAGCAGGGCATCGCGTCATTCGAGACCGAGCAGGGCCTGGTCGGCGGCTCCGCCTATGACGCGCACAAGGTGTCGATCTCGGAAGGCGACATGGCCAAGGCCACCGCCGCGGACGCCATCATCTTCGGCGCCGTCGGCGGGCCGAAGTGGGACAGCGTTCCTTACGAGGTGCGTCCCGAGGCTGGGCTGTTGCGGCTGCGCAAGGATCTCGGCCTGTTCGCCAACCTGCGCCCCGCCGTGTGCTATCCGGCGCTGGCGGATGCTTCCAGCCTGAAGCGCGAGGCGGTCGAAGGCCTCGACATCATGATCGTGCGCGAATTGACCGGCGGCGTTTATTTCGGCGAGCCGAAGACCATCACCGATCTCGGCAACGGCCAGAAGCGCGCCATCGATACCCAGGTCTACGACACCTACGAGATCGAGCGCATCGGCCGCGTCGCCTTCGACCTGGCGCGCAAGCGCCGCAACAAGGTGACCTCGATGGAAAAGCGCAACGTCATGAAGTCGGGCGTGCTCTGGAACGAGGTCATGACGCAGGTGCATGCGCGTGAATACAAGGACGTGACGCTGGAGCATCAGCTGGCCAATTCCGGCGGCATGATGCTGGTGAAGGCGCCGAAGCAGTTCGACGTCATCGTCACCGACAATCTGTTCGGCGACATGCTGTCCGACATCGCCGCGATGCTGACCGGCTCGCTCGGCATGCTGCCCTCGGCCTCGCTCGGCGAAGTCGACGCCAAGACGAAAAAACGCCGCTCGCTGTTCGAGCCGGTGCACGGCTCGGCGCCCGATATCGCCGGCCAGGGCCTGGCCAACCCGATCGCGATGATCTCCTCGTTCGGGATGGCGCTGCGCTATTCCTTCGACATGGGCGCGCTGGCCGACAAGGTCGATGCGGCCATCGCAGCGGTGCTCGCCAGCGGTCTTCGTACCGCGGATATCAAGTCCGAGGGCACGACGGCGGCCTCAACCACGCAGATGGGCGAGGCGATTTTGAAGGAATTGCAGAAGCTGCACGCCTGAGCGCCGCGGGAAATCGTAGGGTGGGCAAAGGAGCGAAGCGACGTGCCCACCATCCATCTTAGAATTCGCTGCGAGATGGTGGGCACGCTGCGCTTTGCCCACCCTACGGTCTGACCATTTGGAGCCCGTCCATGGACGCGTCGCATCGCCCCAAGCTCGCGGAAACCATCGTCCATGAAACGGTGCGTCTGCGCGAGGCGCAGATCGGCCGGCGTTGCGAAGTCCTGAACAACACGCGCATCGAATATGCCTCGCTCGGCGACTACTCCTATCTCGGGGAGAATTGCGAGGTCGCCGACGCCGTGATCGGGAAGTTCACGGCGATCGCCAATTCGGTGCGGATCGGCGCGCCAAACCATCCGATGGGCCGGCCGTCGCAGCATCGCTTCACCTATTGCCCGGAATATTACGAGGCGACGGCGACGCGGGACCGCGACTTCTTTGCCGAGCGCCGCGGCGACCGGGTGATCGTCGGCAATGATTGCTGGATCGGCCATGCCGCCATCCTGCTGCCGGGGGTGACGGTCGGCGACGGCGCGGTGATTGCCGCGGGCGCGGTCGTCAGTCGCAGCGTGCCGCCCTATACGATCGTTGGCGGCGTCCCCGCGCGCGCAATCCGCAAGCGCTTTCCCGATACGGTCGCCGAAAGCCTGCGCCGCATCGCCTGGTGGGACTGGCCGGATGAGGTCATCTTCGAGACGCCTGGGCGATTTCCGCTCCGAGGCGATCGAGGAGTTTTGCGAGCGCTACGATCCGGCGTTCGCTCCTGGTCGATAGGCGCAACAGGCACCGATCCTTCACCCGCTCCTTGAGGGGGCGGGTCGGCACGCATCGCAAGATGCGTGCCGGGGTGGGGTGACGGTCTCTCCGCGTCCAACAGCGCCCGAGGCGTGAGACTGTCACCCCACCTCGCCGCGCGCTTTGCGCGCGTCGATCCTCCCCCTCCAGGGGAGGATAAGAGCGCGGTGCTACGGCTGCCGACTTCCGGGCAACTCAACGCGTCACAAAAAATGCCCGGTCGAGACCGGGCATTTTTCGTAAACGGATGCTGCTCTCAATACAGCGGGAAGCGCTGCGGATAGCCACCCATGTCCGACGGCGGGTTGAGCGGCTGGCGGTCGATCGGGCGGTTGAGGTTTTCGCGCGCGAACGTCGGATAGCCGATCTCCGGCGGAAAGGCGTAGTCCTGGAACTTGCGGTCGCCCGGCAAGACTTCGGTGCCGGCATCGAGCCAGGAGCGCGTGGTGACGTAGACGCGGGTGCGCGGGCCCTGCTGGTAGGAGCGGTTGGGACCGCTCGGCGCCGTAATAGAGACGGCCGTCCTTGTCGTATTTCGTGCTTGGACTGGGCGCTGGCCGAAGCCGAGCCGAGCGCGACGAGGGCAGCCGCAGCAAGCAACATCGCGAGCTTGCTCGCAGCGGGGAATTTTCGGGTCATTGCATCCTCGTCATTGTCCGCCCGTGACGGGCTGGCGGATCGCCAAATCTGGTTGCCGGCATTGTAGCCATGGCGGGACCATCGTCGCTAGGTCAATTGCGCCACACCGCGCCGGAATAATGCGGCGCGCAGCGAAAAAGTTTCATGAAAACCAGTGTCTTGGCGGCTTGTTGCCACAATTGTGAGGGGCCGCCGAAGCAGGCCCCGCCAATGGCGGATTACAGGGTGCCGCGCAAATGCGGGTTGTCGGCGCCCATCACCCAATCCGCCGACAGGGCCGGCGCGCCCGATGTCGCGCAATCGCTGCGCCTGACTTCGGCATGGGCGAACAATTCCGCCAGTTTTGCATCGTTTCCCGCCGTCAGCAGGACCAGCCGGTTCAGCATGCAGCCGATCGCGGCGCGGCGGGCCGGCAAATCCTCGCCCAGGCATGACCAGCCGGAGAGACGGAATTTCGGCTCATCGACATGCCTGTAAAATCGCAGGCAGGCGCGGGCGGCCTCCGTGCCGCCGACCCGGCGAAACAGGGTGACGGCGCCGAACTTGCTGTCGATGATTCCTGCGGCTTCCAGCTCGCGCGGACCAGCCGGGTCCATCCTTGCGGCAAGGTAGCCGGCCGCCGAGCCGACCTGATCGATTTCTTCACCCGGACGATAGATTTCGAGTTCGGCGACCGGCGTGCCGCCGATGCCGCTCCAGCGGAAGACGTCCTTGCGGCCGCCCTCGGGATGCCGAAAAACCTCGTAAGTCTCTGTCTTACTGGGGAAAACGAGCTGGCTCACCGCGAACGCGGATGCGGTGCGCCCGGCCTGGCTCCAGAGTTTGGGCGACGTCTCCATCGCGGTAACGGCGGGCAAATGCTCCCATAGCGCGATACCGCCAATGGCCATCAGCGCCAGCGTCATCAGATAGGCGCAGAGCCGTGCCAGCGTGCCGCAGACCTCGTCCACGAAGCTTGCCAGCGCCGTCCGGATTCTCAGCGTATAGTGGGAATTGGCCGAACCGGCCGGAAACGAATGCATCAAACGCCCAAACACAACCGTCAAACGTTGTCATATCGGCGTTTCTCGCATAGAAGCGCTGCCTTCCCCCTTTCCGCTTGACGCGGCGGGGCGGCATTTTTCCTCGGAGAGTGAACGATGGGTTACAAAGTCGCTGTCGTCGGTGCGACCGGCAATGTCGGGCGCGAAATGCTCAACATTCTCGACGAGCGCAAATTCCCCGCCGACGAGGTCGTGGTGCTGGCCTCGCGCCGCAGCGTCGGCGTCGAGGTGTCCTATGGCGACCGCACCCTGAAGGTCAAAGCGCTCGAGCATTATGATTTTTCCGACGTCGACATCTGCCTGATGTCGGCGGGCGGCGCGGTGTCGAAGGAATGGTCGCCGAAGATCGGCGCCGCCGGCGCGGTCGTGATCGACAATTCGTCGGCCTGGCGGATGGATCCGGACGTGCCGCTGATCGTGCCCGAGGTCAACGCGGATGCGGTCGCAGGCTTTACCAAGAAGAACATCATCGCCAATCCGAACTGCTCGACCGCGCAGCTCGTGGTCGCGCTGAAGCCGCTGCATGACAAGGCCACCATCAAGCGCGTCGTGGTCGCGACCTATCAGTCGGTCTCGGGCGCCGGCAAGGATGCGATGGACGAATTGTTCTCGCAGACCAAGGCCGTCTACACCAACAGCGAGCTGATCAACAAGAAATTCCCCAAGCGCATCGCCTTCAACGTCATCCCGCACATCGACGTGTTCATGGAGGACGGCTACACCAAGGAAGAGTGGAAGATGATGATGGAGACCAAGAAGATTCTTGATCCCAAAATCAGGCTGACCGCCACCTGCGTGCGCGTGCCGGTGTTCGTCGGCCATTCGGAAGCCGTCAACATCGAGTTCGAGAATCCGATCACCGCCGATGAAGCGCGCAACATCCTGCGCAATGCGCCGGGTTGCCTCGTCATCGACAAGCACGAGCCCGGCGGCTACGTGACGCCGTATGAGTCGGCCGGCGAAGACGCGACCTATATCAGCCGCATCCGCGAGGACAACACCGTCGAGAACGGCCTGTCGCTGTGGTGCGTGTCGGACAATCTGCGCAAGGGCGCCGCGCTGAATGCGATCCAGATCGCCGAATGCCTGATCAACCGCAAGCTGATCACCGCGAAGAAGAAGGCGGCGTGAAAATTGGCGAATAGGGAGTAGCGAATAGCGAATGGAACGAACCTATTCGCTACTCGCCATTCGCTATTCGCTATCTCGCACGCCGCGAAATTCCTTCGCTTCCGGATCGAGCACGAACAGCGAGCCCTCCGCGACGCCGAAATAGGCGCCGTGCAGTTCCATCTCGCCGCGTTCGACGCGCGTGCGCACGAACGGGAACGTCATCAGGTTTTCGAGACTGCGGAAGATCGCGGCCTTTTCGATCCTGACGGTGAAATCCTGCATCGTCTCGCGCTCGCGCTGCTCGACGACCTCGCCCGGCTTGATGAACATCGCCATCCAGCGGCCGATGAAATCGCCCGGTGACAGCGGGTCGATCTTGTCGATGAAGGCGCGGATGCCGCCGCACTGGGCATGGCCGAGCACGACGACATGCCTGATGCGGAGCACGTTGACGGCATATTCCAGCGCCGCCGAGACGCCGTGGGCGCCGCCGTCGGGCTGGTAGACCGGTACCAGATTGGCGACGTTGCGCACCACGAAGAGTTCGCCGGGGCCGGCGTCGAAGATCACTTCCGGCGAGACGCGCGAGTCGCAGCAGCCGATCACCATCACGGCGGGCGACTGGCCGCGCTCGGAGAGTTCCCGGTAGCGCGTCTGTTCGGTCGGCAGCCGCTGCGAGGTGAAGGCCCGGTAGCCGTCGAGCAGATGTTGCGGAAATGACGTTGTCATGTGTTCTGTGCCTGTCCTGAGCCATGCCTAACCATAAGCCGATGACAGGAACAAGGCTTTCGGACCCGGGTTTGAAATGTTAGGGCGGGGGGCCGAAACCGCCTCGAGGAACCAGCCCATGATCCGTCCGCGCCGCAGCCTGTTGTTCATGCCGGGATCGAACGCGCGGGCGCTGGAAAAGGCGCGCACCCTGCCTGCCGACGGTATCATTCTCGACCTCGAGGATTCGGTGGCGCCGGACGCCAAGGCTGCGGCGCGCGACCAGATCGCCAAGGCGGTCGCGGCCGGCGGGTTCGGCAAGCGCGAGGTGCTGATCCGCGTCAACAGCCTCGATACGCCCTGGTGGGTCGACGACGTCACCATGGCCGGCAAGGTCCGTCCCGACGGCATTCTGGTTCCCAAGATCTCCACCGTGGCCGATCTCAACGCCATCGCGAACCGCCTGAGCGACATCAACGCCGACATGTCCATCCGGGTCTGGGCCATGCTCGAAACCGCGCGCGGGGTGCTGGACGCCGACAAGCTCGCCGCGGCGTCGAAGGATTCGGAAACCCGGCTCGCGGGCTTCGTGTTCGGACCCAATGATATCTCGCGGGAGACGCGGATCCGCATGCAGCCGGGCCGCGCGGCGATGATCCCGATGATCACGCACTGCATCCTGGCGACGCGCGCGCACGGGCTCGAAATTCTCGACGGGCCCTACAGCGACATCAGCAATATCGACGGTTTTGCGACCGAATGCGCGCAAGGCCGCGATCTCGGCTTCGACGGCAAGACGCTGATCCATCCGAGCCATATCGAGGCCTGCAACGCCATCTTCACGCCGCCGGCCGAAGAGGTGGCCGAAGCGCGCAAGATCATCGCAGCATTCGAGAAGCCGGAGAACGCCTCCCGCGGCGCCATCCAGCTCGACGGGCGGATGGTGGAGCGGCTGCATGCCGATATGGCGAAGCGCACGATCGCGATTGCAGATGCGATCGCGGCGATGGGGAGCTAGATTCTTGTTTTGACGCGTTTCCTGCCGCAGATAAGTCTACGCAATCTGCGTAAACTTGATTGCTATGCGAACCGGTATCCACTTCGCTCGAAAACGCTCTATTCGCGCTTCAGGCTCAGGATGTAATTCGTGAGATCATCGGCCTGCGCGGGCGTGATGATGAGATTGGGCATCCGGTGATGGCTCGTCTTCATGAACACTTTCAGCGACAACGCCGTGGTCGATGCCCGGTTGGCGATCGCGACAAAATCCGGCCCGCGACCCCTCGCGCCCGCGGTCCCGGCCTCGATCGCGTGACAATTCTTGCACCAGGCTTCGGCGAGGCGTGTCCGGCTGAAATGCTCTCTGAGGACAGTGAGGCGCCGCTCGCATTGTGCAGCCTCACGAACAGCAGCACTGCGAGCGCGCCGGCAACCGCGATCAAAATGTGCAGCCAGGTGGAACGCGCCATTTTCGGCAACTCCTGGAGCAGATCTTACTGATTGCGCCCGCGGGCCGAGGCCGTCGATCGTGTCGGCATTGCCGCAATATTCTTCATAATGCGCAGCGGCGGTGCCGGCGGCGAGATCGCGGTCGCACTGGCGCTTGTGGTTGCACAGGGAGCAGACGCGTTCCATGTCGCGCAGCACGAGGGGCTCGCTCCGCGCCAGATCTTCCTGGTCGATGCCGAGCGCGGTCAGCATCTTCGGCAGTTCGTCGGCGGCATGCGGACCCTGACGGACCAGCGCCTCCAGATCGGCGGAGGACATCCGCAATTCGCTGGCGATCCGGCCGAAATTGGCCGCGTCCATCTCGCGCATTTCCTTCAGCTCGCGCCGGTGCTTCAGCCATTCGCCGAAGGTATCGACCACGAGGCTGACGACGGGATAGGGCTTTTCCTGAACGGTCATGGCACGGCTCCCTTGGGGTAGCTGTAATGGCCCAAGGTGAGCGCAGATCGTCGCGCGCGTCGTTGCGCTGGATCAAATTGGGAAAGCGCGACGGGCGGCCGTTGATCTTACCCTCCCCTGGAGGGGGAGGGTCGGCTCACATTGAGCGCAGCGAAATGTGAGACGGGGTGGGGTGATCTCTCCATTCGGGCACTGTTGGATGCGGAGAGACCGTCACCCCACCCCGCCGCTCATTTCATGAGCGTCTACCCTCCCCCTCCAGGGGAGGGTAGTTACCGCGAGCCAAACTTCTCCGCGGCCCAGGCATAAAGGCTGCCCGGAATCGGCTTCTGGCCGCCGCGGCCTTTTGGCGAAATGTGGAGGCCGATGATTTGGGGATCGGCGAGCAGGCCTGAAAAATCCGTCGGCTCGAAGAACAGTTTCGGCTCGGCATGGACCGCGTAGAAGGATTGCTTCGACAGCGCGTGCTGCAACTCACCTGAGCGGCGCGCGAGCGCGGTCAGCGCGGCGGGGCCGTAGATGGCCACGCGAATGTCGGAGAGACGGCTCGATCGGCGTCGCAACTGGCGCAGCATGAAGGTGAGGCGATGACGCAGCGCCAGCCAGTCCGGCGTCAGGTCCTCCTGCTCCATCAGTTCCTCGAACGCCCGCACGATCGGATCGTTAGCGGGCAGGTACAAAACCGAGTTGCCGAGCTGGCGGCGGCGCTCCCACGCGAAGTAAGGCTTTGCCGGATCGATCTCGATCGGCTTCAGCAACAGCACGTCGGCGTCGAGCCACAGGCCGGCCCTTTCGGCCATCAGCCGCATCCGGAAGAAATCGCTGAACTGCAGGATGGTCCAGTCGCGCCAGCTGCCGTCGGGCTGTGGCGGGCGCAGCCGTTCGGAAAAGGAATGCGGCAGGATCGCCTCGGCCTCGGCATTGCCGACGCCGTCGGGCAGGCCCGGCAATGGATCGAAACTGTAGACGGTGACCTTGTGGCCGGCGGCGACCTGCGACCGCAGGCAGGTCAGCCGCAGCCCGTCGAGCGGGCCGTGCCAGAAAGTGACGACGTCAGGCCGCATCCGCGTCGCCTCCGCTTAACGAAAGAGCCCCGATGTGATCGGGGCTCTCGTAACACAATCAGGTAACACGATCAGGCCCAGGCGCGCTCTTTCTTCAGCTTCGCCTCGTAATCGTCGATCGACGACTTCTTTTCCATGGTCAGGCCGATGTCGTCGAGGCCGTTCATCAGGCAGTGCTTGCGGAACGGATCGATCTCGAACTTCACCTTGCCGCCGTCGGGGCCGCGGATCTCCTGGTTGGCCAGATCGATGGTCAGCGTGGCGTTGGCGCCGCGCTCGGCGTCGTCGAACAGCTTGTCGAGGTCGTCCTGGGTGACGCGGATCGGCAGAATGCCGTTCTTGAAGCAGTTGTTGTAGAAGATGTCGCCGAACGAGGTCGAGATCACGCAGCGGATGCCGAAATCCAGCAGCGCCCACGGCGCGTGCTCGCGGCTGGAACCGCAGCCGAAATTGTCGCCGGCGACCAGCACCTTGGCGTTGCGATAGGCCGGCTGGTTGAGCACGAAGTCCGGGTTCTCGCTGCCGTCATCCTTGTAGCGCTGTTCGGAGAAAAGCCCCTTGCCGAGGCCGGTGCGCTTGATGGTCTTCAGGTACTGCTTCGGAATGATCATGTCGGTGTCGACATTGATGATCTTCAGCGGGGCAGCTACGCCTTCCAGTGTGGTGAACTTTTCCATCGATCGCACTTCCCGGTTGAAGTCTGGGCAAGGGCGACTGATTTATCGCGAATAATGGCCCCGGCAAAAGGGCAATTTGCGCAATCCTAGCCCGCGCAAGCTACCCGGCATCCGCCTCGATCGCCTCCATATCGGCGTCCGACAGCCCGAAATGGTGCCCGATCTCGTGGATCAGGACGTGGCGGACGATATGGCCCAGCGTTTCCTCGTGTTCGGCCCAGTAATCGAGGATCGGCCGCCGGTAGAGCCAGACCATGTTGGGCAGGCGGGCGACGTCGCCGTGGCTCTGGTGCGGCAAGCCGATGCCCTGGAACAGGCCGAGCAGGTCGAACTCGGTTTGCGCCTGCAGTCTCGTCCAGAACCTCGTCGGTCGGAAAATCGTCGACGCGGATGATCACGCCCTCGCACAGGGTTCGAAACGTCTTGGGCAGGCGCTCGAACACCTCATGCGCCATGGCTTCCATTTCGGCGAGCGAGGGGGCTTTTGCTTCGGTCCACATCAGGACGTATTTAGCGTGTGTTATGCTCGTGCGCATCCTGGTTTTGCGAGTTGACCTCGGGGCGCCAATCGGGGACCGTGCGGGGGATATCAGGCGTGGGTGGACTTCAGATGAAGCGGATTGTGACGGTTGCAATTTGGGCTGCTTTTGCCGGGCTCCTGCTGCCCGGTACGATGGCGCAGGCGCAGACGGCATCATCGGGGCTGCGGATCGCGGCAGGCGCCGGAGCCGGCCGTCACGGATGTGTCCGCGCAGCGCCGGCGGCCGTTGCGGCGCGTGCCGATCTATCGGCAGGAGGAATGGGCGCCCGACGTCTACCCGCGCTACAACCCCGGCCCCAACGCCGTGCGCGATTGCACCGCGCATTACGTGCAGGAGTACCGGCCGAGCGGCACGGTGATCACCCCGCGCATGAACTGCTACTGGCGGCCGGGCTAGGTTCCTCCCGCTCCATTTTCTTGCCGCGCGTTTCGTTGCCGGGAGTCGCGGGCCCAGGGCCGGCTCTGCGCCGGTTGGCGTGCGCGATGATTGCGGCGAGCCGTGGCCGTCATCCGTTCATGTTCGTGGCGCATTCATTCAGAACCCATTCAAGTCGCTGGCCTCAGATTGCGTGCAGCGTTGCGGCGAGCGATTCGGCGCAGACGTGACACCCGACCCAAGGAGAGCATTTATGCGGTTCACGAAAATGATGGGGCTCGCCGCCGTTGGCGCAGTGCTCGCGCTCGCAGCGCCGGCCGAGCGCGCCAATGCGCTGTCGCTCAGCAATCCCGGCGCCGCGGCGGCGGTTCAAGAGGACGCCAAACTGGAGACGACGGAAGTGCATTGGCGGCATCATCGCCATCACCGTTGGCATCGCTGGCACCATCATCATCGCCACCACCATCATCGTCACTGGCGCCGCTGGTAACTGCGACAACTCAGCGCGGATATCGCACAGGCCCGCTTTATTGCGGGCCTGTTTCGATTTGAAGGGACGCCTTGAAACTGCGAGATTGCGGCCCGTTATCTTTGTCATCCGGTTCAACGCGAGGAGTTCGTCATGAAGGGCTTAATCGGGGCAGCCTTTGTCGCAGGCGCGCTCGCGGTTGCAGGACCGGTCGCGATCAGTCCGGTCGCCGCGGCGCCACAGGCGAAGGCGCCGAGCGTCGGCACAACCGACGCCACCGATTTCAGCGCGCGCCGCCATGTCAGACGCCACTATCGCCATCACACCTATTCTCGTCCCTACTACTACGATCGGCCGGTCTACTATCGGCCGTATCCCTATTCATCACCGGCGCCGTTCACCTTCGGTATCGGGTTCGGTCCGGCCTGGTGGTGAGCGCGCAAATTCGGTCAGCTGCAAATATTATTTGCGCTTTCTCTGTTTGCTTTCTTCCGCGCGTTCATCTTTGCGGTCGACGCATTCATGGCGCGTTCACGTGCCTGTCTCTAACGTCATGTTGGGAGCGACCGTAGGGAAACGCGACGGGGACCAGCCGCAGAGCGGTTGGTGGCGCGCCGTCGCCGGTTAGGGAGATTCATCCATGGCGACATCCGATCCCGGACGCGGCCTTGTCCGCCGTCTGGGCGTAACAGCTGCGGCTCTGTTTGCGTTCGCGGCCGCATCACAACAGCGCGCCGAGGCGCTCTCGCTTGCCAGTCCCGGCACGGCGCCTTCAGCAAAGTTTGCAACCGACGATTTGACGACCGAAGTCCGGCATGGCGGTCATGGCGGCGGCGGCGGTGGTTTCCGCGGTGGCGGAGGCG
The DNA here is from genome assembly GCA_963840465.1 of uncultured Alphaproteobacteria bacterium. Classification (GTDB taxonomy): domain Bacteria; phylum Pseudomonadota; class Alphaproteobacteria; order Rhizobiales; family Xanthobacteraceae; genus Bradyrhizobium. The sequence goes on from CAWIZF010000059.1 coordinate 114,289, forward strand.
GCGGTTTTCGCGGCGGCGGTGGTGGTGGCTTCCGCGGCGGCGGGTTTCATGGCGGTGGATTCAGGGGCGGCGGTGCTGCGTTCCATGGCGGCGGGTTCAGAGGCGGCGGCATGGCGATCCATCGCGGCGGCTTTCGCGCCGCTCCGGTGTTCCGCGGCGGCGGCTATCGTTACGGATATCGCCACGTCTATCACCGCCCGCATTTTTATCACCGGCATCACTTCCACCGGCGGTTCTACGCGCCGCGCTATTACGGCTACCCGACTTATTATGGCTACCGGCACCGCTACTGCCGCGTGATCTGGACCTATTACGGGCCGCGCAAGATCTGCCGCTATCGTCCGTGGTATCGCCATCACTGGCGCGTTCGCCACTACGGCTATCGCTATTGGTGAGACGCGAAATGAAACAGGCGCCCGATCGGGCGCCTGTTTTCTTCAATGCGACGAACGCTGCTGAGATCAATCCCAATCCTTGCCGCGCCACGGCTTGATCCGCCATGGCGTCAGCGCCTCCATCTTCCACTGTTCCCAGTGATCCGGCGGCCAGTGACTGAGACGCGAGGTTTCCTTGGGCGCTGTCGGCAGGTCGACGATGCGCGGCATGGACCGGCGGTACGACTGGGCCGTCGCCTCGCTGATCAAATCGACATATTCAGGCTTGTCCGCCACGGCAGGCTCCCTCGCGAAAGGCTTCGCAAGGGACCACTGTGCGCCCGCCGCCTTAACGAGCCGTTTCAGGAACGCCTCGCTATCTAGGCAACTGGAGGTTTAACGCCACTCCCTGATGTCGACGAAGTGCCCGGCGATCGCGGCAGCCGCGGCCATGGCGGGCGACACCAGATGGGTGCGGCCCTTAAATCCCTGCCGGCCCTCGAAATTGCGGTTCGAGGTCGAGGCGCAGCGCTCTTCCGGGGACAGCTTGTCGGGGTTCATGGCCAGGCACATCGAGCAGCCCGGCTCGCGCCATTCGAAGCCGGCCTCGATGAAGATCTTGTCGAGGCCTTCGGCTTCCGCCTGCTCCTTCACGATGCCCGAGCCCGGCACCACCATCGCGTTGACATGGCCGTTGACGGTCTTGCCTTCGGCGACTTTCGCCGCCGCCCGCAGATCCTCGATGCGGCCGTTGGTGCAGGAGCCGATGAAGACGCGGTCGAGCTTGATGTCGGTGATCTTCGTCCCCGCCGTCAGGCCCATATATTTCAGGGCGCGATGCTTTGAGAGCCGCTTGGCCTCGTCGGCGATCTTGTCCGGATCCGGCACGAAGCCTGATATCGACACCACGTCCTCGGGCGAGGTGCCCCAGGTCACGATCGGCGGCAGCTTGGCCGCGTCCAGCCGGATCTCATGATCGAAATGCGCGCCCTCGTCCGAGCGCAGCTTTTCCCAATAGCGCATCGCGGCGTCCCAGTCGGCGCCCTTCGGCGATTTCGGGCGGCCTTTCAGGAATTCGAACGCTTTCTCGTCCGGCGCGATCAGGCCGGCGCGGGCGCCGCCCTCGATCGACATGTTGCAGACGGTCATGCGGCCTTCCATCGAGAGCGCGCGGATGGCGTCGCCGGCATATTCCAGCACATAGCCGGTGCCGCCGGCGGTGCCGATCTCGCCGATGATCGCCAGGATGATGTCCTTGCCGGTGACGCCGTCGGGCAATTTGCCGTCGACCACCGCGCGCATGTTTTTTGCTTTTTTCTGGATCAGCGTCTGCGTCGCCAGCACGTGCTCGACTTCCGACGTGCCGATGCCGTGCGCCAGCGCGCCGAACGCACCATGGGTGGAGGTGTGGCTGTCACCGCAGACGATGGTGGTGCCGGGCAGCGTAAAGCCCTGCTCGGGGCCGATCACGTGGACGATGCCCTGACGCTTGTCGAACTCGTTGAAATATTCGATGCCGAATTCCTTGGCGTTGTCAGCCATCACGCGCATCTGCTCGATGCTCTCAGGATCGGGATTGGGCTTCGAGCGGTCGGTGGTCGGGATGTTGTGATCGACGACGGCCAGCGTCTTCTCCGGCGCGTGAACCTTGCGGCCAGTGGCGCGCAGACCTTCGAACGCCTGCGGCGAGGTCACCTCGTGCACCAGATGGCGGTCGATGTAGAGCAGGCAGGTGCCGTCATCGGCTTCGTGCACCAGATGGTCGTTCCAGATCTTGTCGTACAGCGTGGTCGGGTTGGACATGAGCGTCAGCTCCAAAATGAAATTCTGTGTGAGCGGTTATGCGCAGGGTGCGCAAGCAACGGTCGTCGGTGCAGCATCAAGCTGCGCGCGTAAGCGCAGACGTCGCCGAGGTCGCGAACCGTCCGAAGAAGCGGCCGGGCAGGCGCGAGCGATCGTCGATCACGACGCGCTGGCAGGGCATGCTTGTTTGATCCGGAACCATTCTAAATTTCTAACACAGGGCCCACGGCCGCCACAATCGATCGATTGGCAGGGCTGCTACGAGATAGGTACCCGGCAACAAAAAAGCGCGGGGTGAACCCGCGCTTTTCGTCACATCCCTTGCGGGGCAAATTACTCGCCGACGGCGGTCTGGCGGTCCTGCTTCTCGACGATGCGGGCCGACTTGCCGCGCAGCTGGCGCAGGTAATACAGCTTGGCGCGACGCACCTTGCCGCGGCGCACCACCTTGATCGAGTCGATCATCGGCGACATCACGGGGAACACGCGCTCGACGCCTTCGCCGTAGGAAATCTTGCGGACGGTGAAGCTCTCGTTGAGCCCGCCGCCGGAACGGCCGATGCAGACGCCTTCATAGGCCTGCACGCGGGTGCGCTCGCCTTCGACCACCTTGACGTTGACGATCACGGTGTCGCCGGGCCCGAATTCCGGGATCGTCTTGGTCGCGGCCAACTTATCGAATTGCTCTTTTTCGAGCTGTTGAATGAGGTTCATTGAAATCTCCATCGGCAGCGCGCCCAGCCGGTCCAGCGCGGGCTGCGCGAACGTCCATCTATCCTGCCATTGCGCGGATTTGGCGCTCGTATAAGGCAAAGGCGCGCGCTTGTCACCCGTCTGTCGTGCTTTTTGTCCCTTTTTGGCCGGGCCTCGCGGCCCATAAATCCGGCCGCCGCGCCCGGGTCAGGGCCTCCGCTTCGGCCCGGCGCCAGGCCGCCACCTTGGCATGGTCGCCGGAGATCAGGATTTCGGGGATACCGCGGCCTTCGAACTCCTGCGGCCGGGTGTATTGGGGGTATTCCAGTAGTCCTTCGGAAAAGCTTTCGTCCTCGCCGGAGGCCTGTTTGCCCATCACTCCCGGCAACAGCCGCACGCAGGCATCGATCAGCGCCATCGCGGCGATCTCGCCACCGGACAGCACGTAGTCCCCGATCGAGACCTCCTCGAGGTGTCCGGGCTTCGATGACCCGCTGGTCGACCCCCTCGAACCGGCCGCAGACGACCAGGGGGCCGGGCCCAGCGGCGAGTTCCTTCACCAGCGACTGGGTCAATGGCCGACCGCGCGGGCTCATCAGCAGGCGCGGCCGGCTGTGGCCGGTATCCGCGGCATCGATCGCCGCCGCCAGCACGTCGGCCCGCAGCACCATGCCCGGACCGCCGCCGGCCGGGGTGTCGTCGACGCTGCGATGCTTGTCGGTGGCCGAGGCCCGGATGTCGCGCGCCTCCAGCTCCCACAGGCCAGACGCCAGCGCCTTGCCCGCCAGGCTGACGCCGAGCGGCCCGGGAAACATCTCGGGGAAGAGCGTGAGGACGGTAGCGCGCCAGGTCATGGTTGAGGGATCACGGTTGAACTCAGGCCGTCATACGCGGGCCTGACCCGCGTATCCATCTTCTTCGAAAGGATGGATCGCCGGGGCGCAGACAAGTTTACGTAGTCTGCGCAGAGCAGACCACTATGCCCGGCGATGACGAGCTAGGATTGGGCGTCGTCGCCTTCGATTTCCTGCGGCAGTTCGATCACCACGCGGCCGCCGGCGAGATCGACCGTCGGCACCACCGCATTGGTGAACGGCAGCAGCATGGTCGGCCCTTGCGGAGGCGCGATCTCGATGATGTCGCCGGCGCCGAAATTATGGATCGCGGTGACGCGGCCGAGCGGTTCGTTGGCGGCATTGACCGCCGCAAGCCCGATCAGGTCGGCGTGATAATATTCGTCCTCGTCGGTCTCCGGCAGTTTTTCGCGCGCGATATAGAGCTCGATGCCGTTGAGCCGTTCGGCGTCCTCGCGGGTGGCGATGCCTTTCAGCGTCGCCACCAGATGGTCTTTTGCCTCGCGGACATGCGTCACCTCGAACTGGCGCGCGCCGTCCTTGGTCAGCAGCGGACCGTATTCTTTCACGGCGAACGGATCTTCCGTGAACGTCCACAGCTTCACCGCACCGCGCACGCCATGCGCAGCGCCGATACGCGCGACGCAAATCGGTGCAGCCACCGTCGTGCGCCGCTAAGTCTTACGCCTTCGCGGCGGCTTCGGCGCGCGCCTTGCGCTCCTTGCGCGGCACGGCCTTTTCCGGGTTGTTGCGGGCGGGACGCTTGACGATTCCGGCGGCATCCAGGAAGCGGGTCACGCGATCCGACGGCTGCGCGCCCTTGGCGAGCCAGGACTTGACCTTGTCCATGTCGAGCTTCAGCCGCGACTCATTGTCCTTCGGCAGCAGCGGGTTGAAATGGCCGAGACGCTCGATGAAGCGGCCGTCGCGGGGAAAGCGCGAGTCGGCGACGACGACGTGATAGACCGGACGCTTCTTGGTGCCTGCGCGAGCGAGGCGGATAACGACTGACATTTGGTTCTCCTGAGTGTGGGTTGGATTCGTGTTGGTGAATGGGGTCGCGATTATTTCTTCTTTCCCGGGAAAGCCGCCGAGGCCGGGCAAGGTCGGCTTGCCGCTCAAGCCCGTGAGGCCCGGCACGTTCGGCAGGCCCTGACGCAGGCCAACGGGAAGATCCTTGGGCAACTGGGGCAGGCCGCCGCCGGCGCCGCCCTGCATCTTCTCCGCCATCGCCTTCATCTCTTCGGCCGAGGGCGGCTTCATGCCGCCGCCAAAGCCCATCGCCTGCGCGATGCCGGCCATCGGGCCGCGCTTGCCCGAGCCCATGGCCTTCATCATGTCGGCCATGTTCCGGTGCATCTTGAGCAGCTTGTTGACTTCCTGGACCTCCAGGCCGGCACCGGCGGCGATGCGCTTCTTGCGGCTGGCCTTGAGGATGTCGGGATTCTTGCGCTCCTGCCGCGTCATCGAATCGATCACCGCGACCTGGCGCTTGATGATCTTGTCGTCGATTCCGGCGGCGGCGATCTGGTTCTTCATCTTGGCAACGCCGGGCATCATGCCCATCAGCCCGCTGATGCCGCCCATGTTCGCCATCTGCAGCAATTGCTCGCGCATGTCGGTGAGGTCGAACTGGCCCTTGCGCATCCGCTCGGCGGTGCGCGCAGCCTTTTCGGCGTCGATATTCGCAGCCGCGCGTTCGACCAGCGACACCACGTCGCCCATGCCGAGGATGCGGCCGGCAATGCGGCTCGGATGGAAATCTTCCAGCGCGTCGGTCTTTTCGCCGGTGCCGATCAGCTTGATCGGCTTGCCGGTGACTGCGCGCATCGACAGCGCCGCGCCGCCGCGGCCGTCGCCGTCGACCCGCGTCAGCACGATGCCGGTGAGGCCGACGCGCTGATCGAAGGCGCGCGCGAGGTTGACCGCGTCCTGGCCGGTGAGGGAGTCCGCGACCAGCAGCACCTCATGCGGATTGGCCGTGGATTTGATCTCGGCCGCCTCGCTCATCATCTCTTCGTCGAGCGTGGTGCGGCCGGCGGTGTCGAGCAGCAGCACGTCGTAGCCGCCGAGCTTGGCCGCTTCCAGCGCGCGCTTGGCGATCTGCGCCGGCTTCTGGCCGGCCACGATCGGCAGCGTCGGAATGTCGAGGTCGCGCCCGAGCACGGCCAACTGCTCCATCGCCGCCGGGCGGTAGATGTCGAGCGAGGCCATCAGCACCTTGCGCTTGTCGCGCTGGGTCATGCGGCGGGCGAGCTTTGCGGTGGTGGTGGTCTTGCCGGAGCCTTGCAGGCCGACCATCATGATGGCGACCGGCGGCACCGCGTTGAGGTCGATGGTCTGGCCGTCGGAACCAAGCGTGGCGACCAGTTCGTCATGGACGATCTTGACCACCATCTGGCCGGGCGTGACCGACTTGACGACGGTGGCGCCGACCGCCTGCTCGCGGACGCGGTCGGTGAAGCTTCGGACAACCTCGAGCGCAACGTCGGCTTCCAGCAGCGCGCGGCGCACCTCGCGCATCGCGGCGTCGACATCGGCCTCCGACAGCGAGCCGCGGCCCGTCAGCCGATCGAGTATCCCACCAAGCCGTTCCGACAGATTGTCGAACAATGCCGTTGTCCTGTTGCTGCCCTTGCGGGCGCTATCGATCCATTCCGTTGTCATCACGCCGGCGAAGCGCGGCGGTGATCCAGTATCCCAGAGCAGCTCGTTTTTGAACCGAGAAGCCGCGGCGTACTGGATACCCCGCCTTCGCGGGGTATGACGGTCAGCTGTGTGTTCCGGCACGAAAGCGCCAAAACGATATTCCAAACACTTTCGCGCCCGAGGGCGCATCGCGCTGTCGGGCGTTGGCCTCCGGTCTCATGGACCGGGCGGCGGGTCGAAAAGAACGTCTTTCCGAGAAAGTCGGCGCGTTAAACGCCCGGAGGGAGCGAAAGTCAAGGAGAAACTAGCGCATAATACCCCTCGGTCGGGGCGTAAGGCTTTGACATGGTTGCGCTTTCGAAGATCAGGGCCGGCCGGCGAGCGGGCTTCCTTTCGCCGCAGCTTCAAAGTCGGGCCTCATGCGCCATATAACGCTTTATGACCCTCGTTCGCTTCCGCCTTACCTGATCCGCCGTGCCAGTCACCCGCCGCCGTGTTTTTGGAATGTTCGCCGGCGCCGCTGCGGCCGTCGGTGTGCCCTCTGCCTGGATTAGCAGCATGAAGACCTATGACGGCCCCGTCTCCGATCATTTCGATGGAATACGATTCTTCGATCCCGATGGGGCCCCTCCGAAATCATTGGCCGGGGTGCTGCGCTGGCAGTTCGGAACCGATCGGCAGCGCGTGAACTGGCCGGATTGGGTGCCGAGCCCGCACAGCGATACGCCGCCGCCGCGCGTCAGCGGCGACAAGGTCCGGCTATCCTTCGTCGGCCACGTCTCCTGGCTGATCCAGACCCGGGATCTCAACATACTCATCGACCCCGTATGGTCGATGAGGGCCTCGCCCGTTTCCTTCGCCGGACCGAAGCGGCGCAACGACCCCGGCATTGCGTTCGATGCGCTGCCCAAGATCGATGTCGCGTTGGTGTCGCACGGCCATTACGACCATCTCGACATCGCGACGCTGTCGAAGCTTACAGAAAAGTTTTCGCCGCGCGTGATCACGCCGCTTGGCAACGACGTCACCATGCGCGCTGCGGATAGCTCGATCAAAGCCGAGGCGTTCGACTGGCAGGACCGCGTCGAGCTCGGCAACGGCATCGCGGTGACGCTGGTGCCGACGCGGCACTGGTCGGCGCGCGGTCTGTTCGACCGCAACAAGGCGCTGTGGGCGAGTTTTGTGCTGGAGACGCCGGCGGGGAAACTCTACATCGTCTGCGATTCCGGCTACGGCGAGGGCAAGCATTTCCGCCGCGTGGCCGAGAAGCACGGCCCGTTCCGGCTGGCGATCTTGCCGATCGGCGCCTATGAACCGCGCTGGTTCATGAAGGACCAGCATATGAATCCGTCCGATGCGGTGAAGGCGCTGGCCGACTGCGGTGCGCAAGAAGCGCTGGCGCATCATCACGGCACGTTCCAGCTGACCGATGAGGCGATCGACGCGCCGGTGATGGCGCTGGATGAGGCGCTCAAGCAGGCGAAGATCCCGCCGGAGCGGTTCGCGGCGCTGAAGCCGGGGCAGGTTTACGAGATCTAGACGTGATCCCTCATGCTGAGGAGGCGCGTTAGCGCCGTCTCGAAGCAGGAGAGCCCGTCTCCATCCTTCGAGACGCGCGCGATGCGCGCTCCTCAGGATGAGGTCGGTGTGTGCCGCTGCGGCGATTACTGCGCCGCCTTGATCGCCCAGGACACGCTCACCGTCACCGATAGCGTCTCTTCGCCCGGCGCGACCTGTGCGCCGGCGGCCATCGGCGCCGCCATCTTGCCGCGAAATACCGGCATGGGCGCGCCTTCCTCGGAAATGCTGATCGGCTCGCCGAGCGTCACGCCGGCGGCCTTGGCGTAGATCTCAGCCTTGCGGCGCGCATCCGCGATCGCCTTCTCGCGGGCTTCGTCCAGATGTTTTGAGGCCTGCGTCACCGTGAAATTGATGCCGCCGATCTCGTTGGCGCCGGCGCCGACCAGCACGTCGATGACGTTCGCGACCTTGGTGACGTCGCGGATTTTGACCGTGACTCGGTTGCTGGCGCGGAAGCTGACGATGCCCGATGCGCGCTCCGAGGGCTTATAATTCGCGGCAAACTGCGGCTGCAGCGACAGCCGCGAGGTCTGGTAGTCCTTTTCGTCGATGCCGGCGCCCTTGAGCGCCAGCAGTACCTTGCTCATGGCGGCGTTGTTGGCCTCCGACGCCTCGCGCGCGGTCTTGGCGTCCGACGTCACGCCGCCGTCGATCTGGGCCTGATCGGGCGCCACCGACACGGTCGCTTCGCCGGTCACGGAAATGGCGGGCGGCGGCATTGTCTGCGCCAGCGCAGGCGCGGCGAGCAGCGTAGCGGCAACGACGGCAAAGGCGAGCGGATCGTTTCATGCCGTCTCACCGCAGCGGAACGTAGACGTTGATCACCAGCTTGTCCTCTGCCGTCTTCAGGGGATCGGTGATGTATTCCTCGATGAAAGTGTCCTTGGCCTCGAGCTTCTTGTCGTCGAGGTGGTTGGTGATCGCCTCATAGGTGTTGTCCATGTTGTCGTAGGAGCCGCGATGGACGAACTTCAGCGCCTTGCCCTCGGGCGACTTGCCGATGCTCATGTCCTTGGTCAGGTTCTTCGGCTCCTGGTCGATCGGGATTTGCGCCAGAAACGTGAAGCCGGTGTCGTCGGTCGAGGTGTAGACGATCATCGAATTGCCCGTGGCCTTGATGCCCTGCTTGTCGAGCAGGGTGGTCAGCGTCTTGAACGCTTCGATCAGGGTGTCGAACGCGGCATCCCAGTTGGCGGTGCCCTTGATGACAACCACTTTCTTGGGCGCCAGCGCGAACTCCTCGCCGAACGGGTCGGCGGTCTGGACGCTGGCGGCGGGAGGCGGCGGCGCGGGCGTCGGGGCTTTTTCCGCCGTGGGGGCATCCGCCGGCGACTTGGTTTCGGCCGGCGGCGGGACCGGCACCGCCGACGGTGCGGGGCTGGGCACAGCCGACGGGCTCGGGGCCGGCGAGGCTGCCGGCGATTGGGCGAGAGCGGCCCCGCCAAACGCAACCATGGAGAGCGCGACCAGGGCCGCACGGAAAGTGCTGATACGGTTCATTTCAGGTATTCTCCATCCACCCCACCTGGCGGCGGCATGTCCCCATCCGCGCCCGCCAGGATGGTGCCATTTTCTAACACGCAAGGTCCGCTTTCGTCCCATGACAGATGCGTCATATGCCCCCGCGCACTAGGCAATACGGCATCATTCGCCATATAAGGCAGGCAGAATTTGGGAAATTCCATGAGCGCGCTGGCTAACCACGCATTTGCCAAGATGAACGGCATCGGCAACGAGATTGTCGTGGTGGATCTGCGCGATTCCAAGTCTGCCGTAACGCCGGAAGACGCGCGGGCGGTCGCCTCGCCCGCGGGCGTGCCCTATGACCAGTTGATGGTATTGCAGCCGCCACGGCTGCAAGGCACCGAGGCCTTCATCCGCATCTACAACAATGACGGCTCGGAAGCCGGCGCCTGCGGCAACGGCATGCGCTGCGTGGTGCGCCGCCTGTTCGAGAAGACCGGCCAGACCGCCGTGACGTTCGAGACCCGCGCCGGCCTGTTGAACTGCTGGCAGGGCCCGGCGCCCGATCTCTACACCGTCGACATGGGTGCGCCCAAATTTGCCTGGCAGGATATTCCGCTGGCCGAAGAGTTTCGCGACACCCGCTATATCGAGTTGCAGGTCGGTCCGATCGATGCGCCGGTGCTGCATTCGCCGTCGGTGGTCTCGATGGGCAATCCGCACGCGATCTTCTGGGTCGACGACGTCAACGCCTATGACCTCGAGCGCTTCGGGCCGTTGCTGGAAAACCATCCGATCTTCCCCGAGCGCGCCAACATCACGCTCGCCCATATCGTCGATCGCGATCACATCACGATCCGCACCTGGGAGCGGGGTGTCGGCCTGACCAAGGCGTGCGGCTCGGCCGCGTGTGCGACCGCGGTCGCGGCGGCCCGGTTGAAGCGCGCCAATCGCAGCGTCGAGATCACATTGCCCGGCGGCAAGCTTGCGATCGAATGGCGCGAGCACGACGACCACGTGCTGATGACCGGCACCGCCGATTTCGAATATGAGGGCCGCTTCGATCCGGCGCTGTTCGCCAGCGTCGCCTGAGCGCCATGAGCGTCGACGTTCTCACCTTCGGCTGCCGCCTCAACGCCTTCGAATCCGAGGTGATCGCCCGCGAGGCGGAGCGCGCCGGGCTTTCCGACACCGTCGTCATCAATAGTTGCGCCGTCACCAACGAGGCGGTGGCGCAGGCGCGGCAGTCGATCCGCCGGCTGAAGCGCGAGCGGCCGGATGTGCGCATTGTCGTCACCGGCTGCGCGGCGCAGACCCAGCCAAAAATGTTTGCCGACATGGCCGAGGTCGATCGCGTCGTCGGCAATGACGACAAGATGCGCGGCGAGGCTTGGCGCGACGCGCGCGCGGCGTTCGATGGCGGTTTTGGTATCGAGGCAAGCGAGAAGATCGCCGTCGCCGACATCATGGCGGTGCGTGAGATGGCGCCGCATCTGCTGGACGGTTTCAAGGCGGGCCTGCCGCGGGTGTTCGTGCAGGTGCAGAACGGCTGCGACCACCGCTGCACCTTCTGCATCATCCCGTACGGCCGCGGCAATTCGCGCTCGGTGCCGATGGGCGCGGTCGTGGATCAGGTCCGTGCGCTGGTCGAGCGCGGCCATGCCGAGATCGTGCTGACTGGCGTGGACCTCACGAGTTACGGCGCCGACCTGCCGGGCACGCCAAAGCTCGGGCAATTGACAAAACAGATTTTGCGCCACGTGCCGGAGCTGAAACGTCTGCGGATTTCGTCGATCGATTCCATCGAGGTCGATCGCGATCTGCTCGACGTCATCGCGGACGATGAGCGCCTGATGCCGCATCTGCATCTGTCGTTGCAGTCCGGTGACGACATGATTTTGAAGCGGATGAAGCGCCGGCATTCGCGGCAAGATGCGATCGAGTTCTGCGCCCAGGTGCGGCGGCTGCGGCCGGACATCACGCTCGGGGCCGATATTATCGCGGGATTTCCGACCGAGACCGAAGACATGTTCGCGCGTTCGCAGGATCTCGTCGAGGAATGCGATCTGACTTTCCTGCATGTGTTTCCCTATTCGCCACGCCCGGGCACGCCGGCCGCACGGATGCCGCAGGTCGCGGGCGGCGAAATCAAGGCGCGTGCGAAGCGATTGCGCGCGGCGGGTGAGGCGGCGTTGCGGAAGCGGCTCGCAGCAGAGATCGGCGCGACGCGTCAGGTGCTGATCGAGAGCGCGACGCAGGGAAGGACGGAGCATTTCCTGCCGGTAGCGGTATCAGGCGAAACGCCGGGCGCAGGTGATGACGCTCGCGATCAGGGGCCACGACGGTGCGCGGTTGACGGTGTGAGCCACAAACTCCGCCGTCGTCGCCCGGCTTGACCGGGCGATCCAGTACGCCGCGGCCCCTCGGCTGATCACGAACGTCTCTGGAATACTGGATCATCCGCCCCAGTGCGCAATTGCGCACAAGGCGGATGATGACAGCGGTGGTGAGGATGGAGTGCGCGCTATTCCTCGTTCCACCCGCACGCCCTCAACCTCTCCCGCATATGCTCCGGTGCCGGCGCCACCACGCGCACCGGCTCCTTGTTCTTCGAAATCGGAATCACGATCTCGCGGGAATGCAGGTGCAGGATCGGTTCGCCGAACCTTGGTCCATTGCCGTAGATATTGTCGCCGACGATCGGCCAGCCCATCGCGGACGTATGCACGCGCAATTGATGGGTGCGGCCGGTAACCGGCTCCAGCGCCAGCCAGCAAAGGCCGTCGCCGCGGCCGCGCACTTTCCAGTTGGTGACGGCCTTCTGGCCTTCCGGATCCGGCTTCTGCCACCAGCCGCGCTCGGCGTTGAGCCGGCCGAGCGGCATGTCGATGGTGCCTTCATCCTCGGCAGGTCCGCCCTCGACCACGGCCCAGTAGGTTTTTCCGATCTTGCCGTGCTTGAACAACAGGCCGAGCGAGGCGGTGGCCTTGCGATGGCGTCCCAGCACCAGGCAGCCGGAGGTATCCTTGTCGAGCCGGTGGGCCAGCACCGGCGGCCGCGGCAGGCCGTATCGCAGGCCGTCAAAGGACGCTTCCAGATTGGCGCCGCCCTTGGGGCCGCGATGCACGGGGAGCCCGGCGGGCTTGTCGATCACCAGCATCAGCCCGTCGCGGTGGAGCACGCGGGCCTGGATTTCTTCCGCCGTTAATCCTGCGACATCAAAGGGTCCCTGGGGCACATCAAGTGATAGCCCGGGAACATCGATAGGGTTGTTGTGACTTCCGCTCATGGCGCGAAACCGCTAACACGTCCCCGACATGAGCGATACCACTCCCGGAACCCCCAAACTGAGCTGGTGGCGGCGGCTTTCGAGCGGCCTGAAGCGGACCTCGAGTTCGCTCGGCACCGCCGTTGCCGACCTCGTCACCAAGCGCAAGCTCGATCGCGCCATGCTCGACGATATCGAGGATGTGCTGCTGCGCGCCGATCTCGGCACGACCGTGGCGGTTCGGATTGCCGACGCCGTCGGCGCCGGCCGTTACGACAAGGCGATCTCGGCCGACGAAGTGAAGACGGTGGTCGCGACCGAAGTCGAGAAGGTGCTGGCGCCGGTGGCGAAGCCGCTGCAGATCGACGCCGCGCAAAAGCCGTTCGTCATTCTCGTGGTCGGCGTCAACGGCTCGGGCAAGACCACCACCATCGGCAAGCTTGCCGCGAAACTGAGCGCCGAGGGCCGCAAGATCATGATGGCGGCGGGCGACACGTTTCGCGCCGCGGCGATCGAGCAGCTCAAGGTGTGGGGCGAGCGCACCAAATCGCCGGTTATTGCGGGCGCGCAGGGTTCGGATTCGGCAAGCCTTGCCTTCAACGCGCTGACCGCGGCGAAGGAACAGAATATCGACGTGCTGCTGGTCGATACCGCCGGGCGCTTGCAGAACAAGGCCGAGCTGATGAAAGAGCTCGAAAAGGTCGTCCGCGTCATCAAGAAGGTCGATGCATCGGCCCCGCACGCCGTGCTGCTGGTGCTCGATGCCACGGTGGGACAAAATGCGCTGTCGCAGGTCGAGGCATTTCATCGTACCGCTGGCGTCACCGGCCTCGTGATGACGAAGCTCGACGGCACCGCGCGCGGCGGCATCCTGGTGGCGCTGGCGGAGAAATTCAAACTGCCGGTGCACTTCATCGGCGTCGGTGAAGGCATCGAGGATCTCGCGCCGTTCACCGCGCGGGATTTCGCCAACGCGATTGCAGGAATCGAGTAATGGACAAGAAAGCACCGCATCCGCTGTTCAAGCTTGCGACGGAGCTTGGCCCCCTTCTCATCTTTTTCGTCGCCAACGCCAAGTCCAACCTGTTCGTCGCCACCGGCGTATTCATGGTGGCGGTGGTGGCTGCGATGATCGCGTCCTACGTGGTGACGCGTCATGTGCCCATGATGGCGATCGTGACTGCTGTGGTGGTCATCGTGTTCGGCGCGCTGACGCTGATCCTGCATGATGAGACCTTCATCAAGATGAAGCCGACCATCGTCTACACGCTGTTCGCCGCCATTCTCGGCGGCGGCTTGCTGTTCGGCCGCTCCTTCATCGCCATCATGTTCGACCAGATGTTCAATCTCACCCCGCACGGCTGGCGCATTCTGACTGCGCGCTGGGCGTTGTGGTTCTTTGCGATGGCGGTGCTGAACGAGATTATCTGGCGCACCCAAAGCACCGACTTTTGGGTCGGCTTCAAGGTGTTCGGCATGGTGCCGCTGACGATGCTGTTCGCCATAACCCAGATGCCGCTGATCAAGCGCTATCATCTGGAACCGGCTTCGCTGGAGGCGAGTGAAGCCGGTGCGGGCGATGTGACCAAGGGGTGAGTTCTGGCGAGCGAGGCTCCTCTTCTCCCTCGTCCCGCTCTTGCGGGGTCGAGACGAGCGAAGCTCGCTCTTAGAGGGACGGGGTGAGGGGCTCTTCCGCGAGCGCTGCGTGCCCGCTGATTGACCTGTACCCCCTCACCCGAAGCATGGTGGGCTCGCGCCGTTCAGCCTCTCCCCGCGAGCGGGGCGAGGTTGAGGAAACCGCCTCAGCTCTTCTGCTTGGCGATGATCTTGTCCTTGATCTTGTCGTAGGTCGCCTGCGGGACGATGCTCTTCTGCACCAGCTCATCCTTGCCCTTGTACGGCCGGCCCGCGATGATCTTGGCGGAGTAGGCCTTGCCGACACCCGGCAGCGCGTCGAGCTGATCGGCGGATGCCGAGTTGATGTCGAGCAGCTCCGCCTTCGGCGCAGGCGCCATCTTCGACTCCGAGGCCTTTGGCGCGGGAGCCATCTTGCTGTCGGATTTGGTCGCGGGCTGCGCGGTCTGGGCCATCGACGGCGTCGCCGTCAGCATGCCCAGGGCGAGTGCAGTTGCGAGAACGGAAGCGAGCGTGAAATGACGCATAGGGTGTCCCTCCAAGGACGGTTCAAGTAACGCCGTCAAGCTAGCTGCGAATTCATGGCGGCGCCATGGCTGCGAAATGAACGGCGGATAAAAGCGCGGAATTATTTGTCCCTCATGGTGAGGAGCGCGCGCAGCGTGCGTCTCGAACCATCGAGCTCCGATGCCGCCATCCTTCGAGACGCTTGCTGCGCAAGCTGCTCAGGATGAGGTCGGTGGCTAACCACCCGCCTTCAACGCCTTCTCGATCGCGACCTTGAGCACGCTGTCGAGATTGGCCGGCGTCACCGGCCCGACCATCTTGTAGACGATGGTGCCGTCGCGGCCGACCACGAAGGTTTCGGGCACGCCATAGACGCCCCATTCGATCGAGCCGCGGCCGTTGCCGTCGACGCCGACGGCGGTAAACGGATTGCCGTAGCGGCCGAGGAAGCGGCGCGCGTTGTCGGGAGAATCCTTGTAGTTGATGCCGACGATCTGCAGCCGCGTGTCCTTGGCCAGCGCGGTCAATAGCGGCGCCTCGTCGTGGCACGGCACGCACCAGGAGGCCCAGACATTCACGACGGAGACCTTGCCCTTGAACAGCGCAGGGTCGAGCCCGGGGACCGGCGCGCCGTTATGGAGGAGGCCTTCGAGCGCCGGCAGCGCGGTTTGCGGCGCCGGGCGGCCGATCAGCGCGGAGGGGATTTTCGAGGGATCGCCGCCATACAGCCGCAGCAAAAACAGCGCGGCGACGGCGAGGAAACCGATCAGCGGCAGCGCCACCAGCCAGCGCCGGCGGCGCGGCTGTTCGTCCGGTGTGGCGGGCGTGCTCATCAGATGTCCGTCGCCGGGCGGCCGGAGCGCCGGGTCACGCCGCTGGCCTCGAGTTCGCGCAGGCGCTCCTTCTGGCGGCGATAATCGATCGCGATCCAGCCGATGAGAAGCAGCACGACCGCTCCCACCAGCGTGTAGGACGTCACGATAAAGGAGGCGTAGGGACCGAGCGACGTCACGTCATGCGGCCTGCTGGCTGGCTTGCATCATCTGCAAGCTGCGCACGCGCCGGCGCAGGATCTCGTTGCGCATCGCCGCCAGATGCAGCGTGACGAACAGCAGCGAAAATCCGACCGCCATCACCAGCAACGGAATCAGGAACGCCTTGTCGAGCGAAGTGCCGCCCATCCGCAACACTGCCGCGGGCTGATGCAGCGTGTTCCACCAGTCGACCGAGAATTTGATGATCGGCAGGTTGAGCGCGCCGACCAGCGTCAGGATGGCGGCGGCCCGCGCCGCCCGCGATGGATCGTCCACCGCGCGCCACAGCGCCATCAGGCCGAGATACATCAAAAACAGGATCAGCACCGAGGTCAGCCGCGCATCCCATTCCCAATAGGTGCCCCACATCGGCCGTCCCCACAGCGAGCCGGTGACAAGCGCGAGAAACGTGAATGCCGCCCCGATCGGCGCCGCGGCCTTGGCGGCGACATCGGCCAGCGGGTGCCGCCACACCAGCGTGCCCAACGCGGCGACGCTCATCACGCTCCAGACGAACATCGCAAGCCACGCGTTCGGCACGTGGACGAACATGATCTTGGCGGTGGCGCCCTGCTGATAGTCGTCGGGCGCCATCGCGGCCTGATAGAAGCCCACCAGCAAAAAAAATGCGGTCGCGCCCGCCAGCCACGGCAGCACGCGCGCCGTCAGCGACAGGAATTTGGTGGGATTGGCGAGGTCGATCAGCGTCATGGCATCCTGATAGTCGTCAGTGGCGGGGCAGGCAATGCGGCGTGGTTTGTTTCATATTGCCTCCGCGAGAGTTGATCGGGGTCAAGTCATTGTCAGTCCGGATCATGTCAGTCCAGCCCATGGCGCAGGCTCGCCGCGGCCGCGAACGGCCCGACGACGAGGCTGACCAGCGAGAGCGCGCACAGGATCGAAAACGGAGTTCCAAACGATAATGGGCCCGTGATGGCCGCCTGCGACGCCGCGACGCCGAAGATCAGCACCGGGATCGACAGCGGCAGCACCAGCACCGCCAGCAGCAGGCCCCCCCGATGCAGTGTCACGGCGAGCGCTGCGCCGATCATGCCCGTAAAGGTCAGCGCCGGTGTTCCCACCAGCAGCGTCAGCGCCACCGCCGAGGTTGCGGTGGCGTCGAGATTGAGCAGCAGCCCCAGCACAGGGGTCGCCACGATCAGCGGCACGCCGGCGGCAAGCCAGTGCGCCAGCGCTTTTGCAGCACAGGCCAGTTCCAGCGGCGCCCGGCCCATCACGATCAGGTCGAGCGAGCCATCCTCATGATCGGCCGTGAACAGGCGGTCCAGCGTGAGCAGGCTCGCCAGCAGCGCGCCGAGCCAGAGGATCGCCGGTCCGAGCCGGGTCAGCAGCGCGAGATCCGGCCCGATCGCAAACGGCATCAGCACCGTGACCGTCAGGAAAAACAGCACCCCGATCAGCGCGCCGCCGCCGACGCGAAGGGCGATTCTGATGTCGCGGCGAATCAGGGCGGCGAGGGCGGTCATTTCCCGCCCCCCATCCGCAATTCCCGCGTCTCGATGCCGAGCGCGGTATGCGTCGCGGCAATGATGATGCCGCCGCCTGCCAGATGCTCGCGCATGACGCCGACGAACAGGTCCTGCCCGGCGGTATCGAGCGCCGAGGTCGGCTCGTCCAGGAGCCAGACCGGCCGCCGCACCACGAGCAGGCGGGCGATCGAAAGCCGCCGCCGCTGGCCGGCCGACAGATACGCCGCCGGCAGATGCGTGGCGTGGGCAAGACCCACGGCGGAAAGGCATTGGCCGAGGTCGCCGGCCGCGCCGCCGAGAAAATCCCGCCAGAACGACAGGTTTTCCGCCACGCTCAGCGCGGGCTTCAGCGCATCGCGATGGCCGAGATAGTGGGATTGTTCCGGCAGCGTCAGTTCGGCCTCGCCGCCCTCCAGGCCGACCGATCCGCCTGCGGGCATCAGCAGGCCGGCGATCAGGCGCAGCAGCGAGGTCTTGCCGGAGCCGTTCGGGCCGACCACGGCCAGCACCTCACCGGAGGAGGCATCGAAATCGAGGCCGGAAAACACCTCGCGGCCGCCCCTGATACAGTCGATGTGGCGTCCCGAGAGCCGCATATTGCCTTTCACAGCCCTCTGAAATTGATGGGTACCGCGTCAGAATTTGTGGGTACCGCATTGCTGCAGCACGCTTGTCGGTGTGGCGGCGCTTCTAGAAAGATTCTATAAGCCCGGAACTTGATGCAGCACACAATCGGCGGCTGCAAGCCAAGAGGCCAGCCTACGCTGATGGTGTTTAAATACCCTTGCCGGGTATAACTAGAATTTGGGATTTCCTGACATGACCTCGCTCGACAGCTTCAAATGCCGCAAGACCCTCAAGGTCGGCAGCAAGACCTACGTTTATTACAGCCTGCCCGCCGCCGAGAAGAACGGTCTGAAGGGAATTTCCAAGCTGCCTTATTCGATGAAGGTGCTCCTGGAAAACCTGCTGCGCAATGAAGACGACCGCACGGTCAAGAAAGCAGACATCGTCGCGGTGTCGAAATGGTTGAGGAAGCGTAAACTCGAGCATGAAGTCGCCTTCCGCCCGGCGCGCGTGCTGATGCAGGATTTCACCGGCGTGCCGGCAGTGGTCGATCTCGCCGCGATGCGCAACGCGATGCAGGCGCTCGGCGGCGACGCCGAGAAGATCAACCCGCTGGTGCCGGTCGATCTCGTCATCGACCACTCGGTCATCGTCAACTTCTTCGGCGACAACAAGGCGTTCGGCAAGAACGTGGTCGAGGAATACAAGCAGAACCAGGAACGCTACGAATTCCTGAAGTGGGGCCAGAAGGCGTTTTCGAATTTCTCCGTGGTGCCGCCCGGCACCGGCATCTGCCATCAGGTCAATCTCGAATATCTCTCGCAGACGGTGTGGACCAAGAAGGAGAAGATGACGGTCGGCAAGAAGACCGGCACCTTCGAAGTCGCCTACCCGGATTCGCTCGTCGGCACCGACTCGCACACGACCATGGTCAACGGCCTCGCCGTGCTCGGCTGGGGCGTCGGCGGCATCGAGGCGGAAGCCTGCATGCTCGGCCAGCCGCTGTCGATGTTGTTGCCGGAAGTTGTCGGCTTCAAATTGAAGGGCCAGCTCAAGGAAGGCGTCACCGCGACCGACCTCGTGCTGACGGTCACGCAGATGCTGCGCAAGCAGGGCGTGGTCGGCAAGTTCGTCGAATTCTTCGGCCCCGGCCTCGACTTCCTCTCGGTGGCGGACAAGGCGACCATCGGCAACATGGCGCCGGAATATGGCGCGACCTGCGGCTTCTTCCCGGTCGATGCCGCGACCATCGATTACCTCAAGACCTCGGGCCGCAAGGCGGACCGCGTCGCGCTGGTTTCGGCCTACGCCAAGGCGCAGGGCCTGTTCCGTACCGCGAAATCCGCTGATCCGGTGTTCACGGAAACGCTGACGCTCGATCTCAAGGATGTCGTGCCGTCGATGGCCGGCCCGAAGCGCCCCGAAGGCCGCGTCGCGCTGCCCGCCGTTTCCACCGGCTTCGCCACCGCGCTCGCCGGCGAATACAAGAAGCCGGAAGGCGGCGACACCCGCTATGCGGTCGAGAACCGCAATTTTGATCTCGGCCATGGCGACGTCGTGATCGCGGCAATCACCTCCTGCACCAACACCTCCAACCCCAGCGTCCTGATCGGCGCGGGCCTGCTGGCGCGCAACGCCGCCGCCAAGGGCCTGAAGGCCAAGCCGTGGGTGAAGACCTCGCTGGCGCCGGGAAGCCAGGTGGTCGCGGAATATCTCTCCAATTCCGGACTGCAGACCGAGCTCGACAAGGTCGGCTTCAACCTGGTCGGCTTCGGCTGCACCACCTGCATCGGCAACTCCGGTCCGCTGCCGGAAGAGATTTCGAAATCGATCAACGACAACGGCATCGTTGCCGCCGCCGTGCTGTCGGGCAACCGCAACTTCGAGGGCCGCGTCTCGCCGGACGTGCAGGCGAACTATCTGGCCTCGCCGCCGCTGGTCGTGGCTTACGCGCTCGCGGGCACCGTGACCAAGGATCTCGCGGTCGAGCCGATCGGCACCGGCAAGGACGGCAAGCCGGTCTATCTGAAGGACATCTGGCCGACCACGAAAGAGATCAACGCCTACATGAAGAAGTTCGTCACCGCGACGATCTTCAAGAAGCGCTATGCCGACGTGTTCAAGGGCGACACCAACTGGCGCAAGATCAAGACGGTCGACAGCGAGACCTATCGCTGGAACATGTCGTCGACCTATGTGCAGAACCCGCCCTATTTCGAGGGCATGAAGAAGGAGCCCGATCCCGTCGTCGACGTGATCGATGCGCGGATCCTGGCGATGTTCGGCGACAAGATCACCACCGACCACATCTCGCCGGCCGGTTCGATCAAGCTGACCTCGCCGGCTGGAAAATTCCTCAGTGAGCACCAGGTCCGCCCCGCCGACTTCAACCAGTACGGCACGCGGCGCGGCAATCACGAAATCATGATGCGCGGCACCTTCGCCAACATCCGCATCAAGAACTTCATGCTGAAGGGCGCCGACGGCAACATTCCGGAAGGCGGCCTCACCAAGCATTGGCCCGACGGCGAGCAGATGCCGATCTATGACGCGGCGATGAAGTACCAGGCGGAGGGCGTGCCGCTGGTGGTGTTCGCCGGCGCCGAATACGGCAACGGCTCGTCGCGCGACTGGGCGGCGAAGGGCACCCGCCTGCTCGGCGTTCGCGCCGTGATCTGCCAGAGCTTCGAGCGCATCCATCGCTCCAACCTGGTCGGCATGGGTGTGTTGCCGCTCACCTTCGAGGACGGCACGTCATGGACGTCGCTCGGCCTCAAGGGCGACGAGAAGGTGACGATCCGGGGCCTGCAGGGCGACCTGAAGCCGCGTCAGATGCTGACGGCCGAGATCGTCTCCGGCGATGGCGCGCTGCAGCGCGTGCCGCTGCTTTGCCGCATCGATACCCTCGACGAGCTCGAGTACTACCGAAACGGCGGCATTCTGCACTATGTGCTGCGCAAACTCGCGGCTTAGAGTTCTGTTTGACGCGTTTTCTTTACGCGAACCGGTAAGCCAGGCTTTCGCTTGAAAACGCTTTGAAACGCGGATTTGTGATCAGTGCCTCACTTCGAAGTGAGTGGCGACCAGGGGGGAGGCGGCCTATGAAAAGGCCGCTTTCGCGTGTTTGGGGCACGCTTTTTTGGGATCAGATCATGCCCCGTACCAATACGGACGGAAGACGCTACCACCGGTTCGCACCATGACAGCGATGATGGCCAGCAATTTGATATCGCGATGGTCCGGTGCGCTCGGCGTCTGCGCGATCATCGCCGTCATCCGCCCGGCCCATGCCGATCCGCGCGCCGTGGTCGAGTTGTTCACCTCGCAGGGCTGCTCGTCGTGTCCGCCGGCCGACAAGATCGTCGGCGAACTCGCCAAGGATCCGAACGTGATCGCGCTGAGCATGCCGATCGACTATTGGGACTATCTTGGCTGGAAGGACACGCTGGCGGACTCGCGGTTTAGCGCGCGTCAGAAAGCCTATTCGCATGTGCGCGGCGACCGCAATCTCTATACGCCGCAGATGATCGTCAACGGCTCGGCGCAGGTGATCGGCAGCGATCGCGCCGCCATCGACGGCGCCATCAAGAACACCGGCAAGGCCGAGGGCGTGATGTCGGTGCCGGTGACGATGACGTTGTCGGGCAAACTGATCAACGTCTCGGTCGAGGCAAGCAAGGTGGCGACGACGGGCCGCGGCGAAGTCTGGCTGTGCTCGGTCTCGCGGGCGGTGCCGATTTCGATCGGGCGCGGCGAGAATCGCGGCCAGCAGATCACCTACTACAACGTGGTGCGCAATCTCGTGAAGGTCGGCGACTGGAACGGCGGCGCAGGAAACTGGACCATTCCGCTGGAAAGCATTTCCAGCGACGGCGTCGATGCCGCGGTCGTCTATGTCCAGGACGGCAGCCGCGACAAGCCGGGCGCTATGCTCGGCGCGGCCTATACGCCGCTGCGCTGATTGGCGCTGACCTGAGCGCTTGTAGCCCGGATGGAGCCAACGGGTCGCGCGAATGCGCGCCCGATGACAGGCTCCGCGAAATCCGGGACAGCTTTCTCCGCCGTGGGATTCTCGGATTGCGCTGCGCTCCATCCGGAGGCTAAGCGCGGCACGAGATCGTCTTGCTGCTGCGGAGGTAGGTTCCTGATAGATCTTGGAGTAGAAAATGCGCACCGGTGTGAGACTGACCTTTTGGCGGATCGCAGAGGCATAGGTGAGAGCACGATCGAGCAACGCGTTGGAGAAGCTTGGCCGATGGATCGCCGGCGAGTTCTGCGTGCATTACAAGCATTGAATCGCGCCGCAGCACAGCAGGGATTGAGCAGTGCCTTTGCAAATTCAGCGGATGGCCGAAAGCTCCCGGATGCGCCCGGAGTGATTCGTGTCTTGCGACTTCAGGCCAAAGCCCGGAGCACACGCGAGCTGTTTCGATGTGCGCAGTTCGAGCAGCAGTTGCGGTCAGACTGCACGCGTTCTGCGGTAGATGAGGGGAGAGCGCCGATGGCGATCTCGCGTTCCGACTTACTCGCTGATGACGTGCTGATCAAGGCTACCGACGGTGCTTCGCCGTTCCCACAAACGAAAAAGGACCAACTTTCGTTGGCCCAGTATCGGGATTAACTCCCTCTGCGAACAGGCCCGATCCCGACGGCCCCGGGGGGCTGGGGGCTGAGGAATCCGGAACCGAAAGGACCGGGCCAACGCAGTAGCTTGTTGTCGCAACCCAGCGGGGCGGGCGGTTGGCGGAAGTGGGGCAGCAATAAGATTCCGCTAACGATCCCGTGAATCGATATTTCCGGCGATGGCGGGGCATCCGGGCGGTTTCCTTTGCATTTTCACCCCCTTGCGGCCTCCTGCGGTTAGCGCGATCATGTGGGCCTTGGCACGCCTCAGAAAAGTGGGGACCGGTTTTCGGAACGAGGGCATGCCTGAGATCGCAGGAGGCGCTCCATGAGCTCGATATCGGAGGACACCGATCCAAGCGAGGCCCGGGCAGTGGCGCGCTCCGCCGCTGCAACGCCGCAGCCGAATCGTGTCACGTTCAATCGTCTCGAACTCAACCGTATCCTCAATTTGTATGGCCGCATGGTCGCCGACGGCGAATGGCGCGACTACGCCATCGACTTTCTGAAAGACCGTGCGGTGTTTTCGGTATTCCGCCGCGCCTCCGAAGTTCCGATCTATCGCATCGAGAAGGATCCGCGGCTGGCGCGCAAGCAGGGCATGTACAGCGTGATCTCGGCGACCGGACTGATCCTGCGCCGCGGCCACGAACTCGAACGCGTGCTGCTGGTGATCGATCGCAAGCTGGCGGTGGTTTAGCGAAGCCGCCGTAGGGTGGGCAAAGGCGCGCTTGCGCCGTGCCCCCATCTCTCCCTGGAACGCCATTCTGATGGTGGGCACGCTTCGCTTTGCCCACCCTACAAGACTACGCTGTCGGCACCGTCGAGCCACCTTCACCGAGCGCGAGCTGCATCATCACGGTGTCGAGCCAGCGGCCAAACTTGAGGCCGACATTGCCATGCGTCCCGATCATCTGGAAACCGCATTTGGTGTGAACGCCGATCGAACCGGCATTGGCGGAATCCCCGATCACGGCGATCATCTGCCGGTAGCCGCGCGCCTCGCATTCGGCGATCAGCCGCTGCATCAGTTGCAGGCCGATGCCGCGGCGGTGGGTCGAGGGTTTTAGATAGACCGAGTTCTCCACCGTGAAACGATAGGCCGGCCGCGGCCGATAGGGACCGGCATAGGCATAGCCGATCACATCGCCTTCGACCGAGGCCGCAAAATAGGGGAAGCCGCCGTCGATCAGGGCTCTGAACCGCCGGGTCATCTCGGCGAGATCGGGCGGGATCAGTTCGAACGTCGCGGTGCCGTAGCGCACCGCATGCTCGTAGATTTCGGTGATGGCGGGGAGGTCGGCCTCGGTAGCGGGCCGGATTTCAGCGGCGGACATGGCAGAAAAGATATCAGCAGGCATATCGCGATCAACACTCTTTCCGTCATGGCCGGCTCAGGCCCGGGCATGGTGGCTCCTCAAACAAAAGCCCCGGCCGTTGGGCCGGGGCTTCGACTTGTAACCTCTGCGGCAGCGGCTAGTCGCGCTGGCCGAGCAGCTGCAACAGCAGCGTGAACAGGTTGATGAAGTTCAGGTAGAGCGACAATGCACCGGTAATCGCCGCTTTCTCCGCAATCTCACCGCCCTGGGAGGCATAGCCGTAGATGTAGTCGTTCTTCAGCCGCTGGGTATCCCAGGCGGTGAGGCCCGCGAACACCAGGACGCCGACCACCGAGACGATGAACTGCAGCATCGAGCTCGCCAGGAACAGGTTGACCACGCTGGCGATGATGATGCCGATCAGGCCCATGAACAGGAACGACCCCATGCCGCTCATGTCACGCTTGGTGGTGTAGCCGTACAGGCTCAGTGCGCCGAAGGTGGCCGCGGTGATGAAGAACACCCGCACGATCGAGGTGTGCGTATACACCAGGAAGATCGACGACAGCGAAATGCCCATCAGCGCCGAGAACACCCAGAACAGCATCTGGGCGGTCGCAGGACGCAGCCGGTTGATGCCGGCCGAGATCGCAAACACCATGACCAGCGGCGCGAGGATGAACAGCCACTTCAGGGGGCTGACATACATCGCGTAGCCGAACGGCGTCAGGAAGGCGTTGCCGAACTTGGCGGCGGCGCCGGCCTGGTCGGTGGTCACGGCAGCCATATAGACGCCGAGCGCCGCGAGGCCGGTGATGGCCAGGCCGATGCTCATGTAGTTGTAGATACGCAGCATGTAGGCGCGCAGACCGGCATCGACGGTCGCGGCATCAACGCGCCCGGCGGCCCGGCCGAAAGGAGAAGTGTAGTTACGGTCTAGGTCCGACATGGTCGAATTCCCGTTGGTTGCCCGGCGGAGCGCAAGGTTTTGCGGCGCCGGTTAGATTTCTATCTCAGATGTCCCGATCTGCCGACGTTAATTTTACGTCATGAACCCGGCCACTGATCTTGGTTCGTATGTGGGAAACTAACACATTCGTCGCAAGCTTCCATGCGCGGCTGAATGTCGCTTCTGCCGTCGTTCCCGGGCAAAAGCAGCGTTAATGCCGCCTTTCCGCCGCTACAAATTGTCACAAATTCCGCAACACGCTGGCCGGCTTCTGGTTCAGAGCCAACAACGTCCCGGCGAGCCCGAGGCCTACAGTGACGATCAGGGCGGCGGCGACCACGCCGGCGGCGCTGCCGGCCTGCCAGATGAAACTGAGCGTCATCAGCCGGGTCACGATCAGCCAGGCCGCGACCGAACCCGCGATCACGCCGAATACGGCGGTGGCGAGCCCGATCATCAGATATTCCAGGGCGTAGGCGCCGAGCAGCCGTGCCCGGGTCGCGCCCAGCGTCTTCAGGATGACGGCGTCGTAGACCCGGTGGCGGTGGCCGGCCGCCAGCGCGCCGCCCAGCACCAGGATCGCCGAGATCAGCGTCACCGCGCTGGCGCCGCGGATGGCGAGCACGAGGTTGGTGATGACGGTGCCGACGGTTTCCAGCGCCTCGCGGACCCGCACGCTGGTGACCATCGGGAAGGCGTCCGCCACCTGCTTGATGATTCGGGCGTCGCCGGCCGGGTCCGGATGTGCCTCGGACAGGGTCGCGACATGGCTGTGCGGCGCGCCCTTGAAGGCGTTGGGCGAGAACACCAGCACGAAATTGATGCCGAGCCCCTGCCAGTCGACGTTGCGCAGATTGCTGATCTTGGCCGGGATGTCGCGGCCGAGCACGTTGACGACGATCTCGTCGCCTATTTTGAGCTTGAGGCCGTCGGCGATCTTCTTTTCCAGCGAGACCAGCGGCGGCCCCTTATAGTCCGTGCTCCACCATTCTCCCTCGACCACCTTCGAGCCCTTTGGGACGTCGTTCGTGTAGGTCAGGCCGCGGTCGCTCTGCAGCACCCATTCGGAATCCTGCGATGCCTTGAGGTCGTCGGCCTTGACGCCGCGGGCCGCGACGATGCGTCCGCGCAGCATCGGCACATCGTCCACCGTCGATTGCGGCGACACTTTCTTGAGGAAGTCGCCGAACCGGTCGGCATCGGCGGTCGGAATGTCGATGAAGTAGAACGAGGGGGCTTTCTCCGGCAGCGCCGCCAGGAATTGCCGGCGCAGATTGCCGTCGATCTGGGTGATCGTGACCAGCACCGCGAGCCCGAGGCCGAGCGACATCACGACCGAGGGTGTCAGCGCGCCGGGCCGGTAGATGTTGGCGATCGCCAGCCGCAGCATGGTGATTCGGCTTCGCGGCATGCGGCGTGCCAGCGCCATCAGCCCGGCCGCCACGACGCGCAGCAGCGCAAACACCGCGACCGAAGAGACCACGAATACGGCCGCCACCCGCTTGTCGTAGGAAAGACCGATGGCCACGGCGACCAGCAGCGCGATGACGGCGGCCATCAGCGCCAGATAGCTCCATCGCGGCCGGTGCCATTCGCGCGACACCTCCTCGCGAAACAGCGCCGCGACCGGCACGTCGTGCACCCGTCCGAGCGGCCATAATCCGAAAGCGAGCGCGGTGAGCAGGCCGTAGACGAACGACAGCGCCAGTTCGTCCGCGTGCAAAGCGGGGATCACCGGCAGCGGCAGCAGCTTGCCGAACACGCCCACGATGATGAACGGCAAAGCCGCGCCGATCGCCAGTCCGATCACCGAACCGACCCCCGCGAGCAGGACCACCTGCGTCAGGTAGATCGTGAAGACGTCGCGGCCGGTGGCGCCCAGCGCCTTGAACGAGGCGATGACGTCGCGGCGGCGATCGATGTGGCTCTTGACCGCGTTGGCGACGCCAACGCCGCCGACCAGAAGGGCGGCAAGGCCGACCAGGGTCAGGAACTGGCTGAAGCGGTTGATGGTGCGCTCCAGTTGCGGGGAAGCGTTGCTGCTGCTGCGGATCCACCAGCCGGCCTCCGGCAGGGCGCTCCGTGCGTTGTCGATCAGCTGCGTCGCGGCGCGATCGTCGGCCGCATTGTTCGGCAGCGTCACGCGGTACATCCAGCGCACCAGGCTGCCGGGCTGCAGCAAGCCGGTGGCGCGCAGGCTCGTTTCGCTGACCAGAACGCGCGGACCGAGGCCGACATTGCCGGCGAGCTTGTCCGGCTCGGCCGTGACCGTGCTGCGGATCTGGAAGGTGGCGTTGCCGATTGTGATGCGGTCGCCGAGCTTGAGATCGAGCCGCGCCAGCAGCGTCGAATCGACCGCCGCGCCGAATGTGGTGCCAGATGTATCCTGGCGCTCGGCCAGCAGATCCGCCATCGGCATTTTGGGATCGAGCGTTACTTCCCCGAGCATCGGGTAGTTGCCGTCCACGGCCTTGAGCTCGACCAGCGCCAGCTTGCCGTCACTGCTTCGCGCCATGACGCGGAGTGCGGCTGCGACCGAAACCTGGCCGCGCGCGCGCAGGAAGTCGATTTCCTCCGGTTTGGCTTCGCGCTGGATCAGCGAGAACGCTACGTCGCCGCCGAGCAGCGTGCGGCCCTCGCGCGTCAAACCTTCGCTGAGGCTCGCCGCCACCGAGCCGACGCCGGCAATCGCCATCACGCCGAGCGCGATGCAGGCGATGAAGACGTAGAAGCCGCGCAGGCCCCCGCGCAGTTCGCGAAGCGCGTAGCGCACGGCAAGGGATGACGCGCGGCTGCGGTAGGCGGGTTCGGAAACGATGGTCATGAATGTCCGTCGATCCGGCCGGAACGCAGCCGCACCACGCGGTCGCAGCGTTGCGCGAGAGATGTGTCATGCGTCACCAGCACCAAGGTCATGCCGCGCTCGGCATGTTTGGTGAACAGGAGATCGACGATCTGCTTGCCGGTGGTTTCGTCGAGATTTCCGGTCGGCTCGTCGGCCACGAGAATGGCGGGATCGGGCGCCAGCGCGCGGGCCAGCGCCACGCGCTGCTGCTCGCCGCCGGAGAGCTGCGTCGGATAGTGATGCAGGCGCTCGCCGAGCCCGACGGACGCCAGCTCCTGCGCCGCGCGCGCTGCCGCGTCCGGGTTACCGGCAAGCTCCAGCGGCACCGCGACGTTTTCCAGCGCCGTCATGGTCGGGATCAGATGAAACGACTGGAACACGATGCCGACCTGGCGGCCGCGGAAGCGGGCCAGCGCATCCTCGTCGAGGGCATTGAACGGCGTGCCGTTGACCACCACCTCTCCGCTGTCGGGACGCTCCAGTCCCGCCATCACCATCAGCAAGGTCGATTTGCCCGAACCTGATGGCCCGATCAGACCGATCGCCTCGCCCGATGCCACACGAAGGCTGATATCTTTCAGGATATGTACACGTGCGGCGCCCGAGCCGAGCGAGAGGTTGACGTTGGAAATGGTAATGGTGTCCGGCCCGAGGCCGGTCAGTGAAGAGGGTTCGATGAGACTGTCCATGGCTCGGTCATATGGCACTTCAGCCACTCGGGTCGAGGGCTTGAAACGGATGTTTGCGCACATAGGCGTGTTGATTGTGGTTTTGATGACGGCCGGCCCGGTTTTGGCCCAGGCCCAAGTCCAGGCCGTCGCCCCCGCCAAACCGGTCAAGATGGTCGTGCTCGGCGATTCCTTAAGTGCCGGCCTTGGGCTGCAGGCCACGGCAGCATTCCCCGCCCGCTTGCAAAAAGCCTTGGATGACAAGGGGATAAAGGTCGACATGACCAATGCGGGGGTGTCCGGCGACACCACCTCTGGCGGCCGCGACCGGCTTGACTGGTCGATCCCCGAGGGAACCGAGGCGGTGATTCTCGAACTGGGCGCCAACGACGCGCTGCGCGGAATCGACCCGGCCGTCACCCGCGCCGCGCTGACCGATATCCTGACGCGGCTGAAGGCGCGCAAGGTCGCCGTGCTGATGTGCGGCATGCTCGCCCCGCCCAATTACGGCAGCGACTATGCCGCGCGCTTCAACGCGATCTATCCGGAGCTTTCCAAATCTTTCGGCGTCCCGCTCTATCCGTTCTTCCTGGAGGGGGTGGCGGCCGAAGCAAAACTCAACCAGGCCGACGGGCTGCATCCGACCGCGGAGGGCGTTGATGTCATCGTCAAGAGCATTCTGCCTATGGTGGAGGCATTCCTCGGCACGATCTCCGGGCAGCGGAGTTGAAAAGGATGCAAACGAATAACCTTACCGATGGTTTTCCCCGTAGCTTTCCGCGTCTGCTCGCGAGGCGCGCTTCGCAGGGTCATATAAGTCGGATAGAAATTGGTGATCGGTGATTCGTCACCGGGTTTGCTGTCAGGCGTGAGCCTCCAAAGCTGACGCCTTCGCATCGAGGATTTTGCGATGCCGCGTTTGTTTGCTGGACTGGAAATCCCGGCCGAGATCGGCCAGAGCCTCTCCAATTTGCGTGGCGGCCTTCCCGGCGCCCGCTGGATCGATCCCGAAAATTATCACGTCACCTTGCGCTTCATCGGCGATATCGACGGCATGTCGGCGAACGAAATCGCCTCGATGCTGTTTCGGGTCAACCGCAAGCCGTTCGAGGTCAAGGTGCAGGGCCTGCAGAGCTTCGGCGGCAGGAAACCGCGCGCGGTGGTCGCGTCCGTCGAGCCGTGCCGGCCGCTGATCGAGTTGCAGGCCGAACTCGAACGGCTGATGCAGCGGCTCGGGCTCGATCCCGAGGGCCGCAAATTCACGCCGCACGTGACGCTGGCGCGGCTGCATGATGCGTCGAGCCAGGATGTCGCCGACTATCTTTCCGTGCGCGGCTACTTTCCGAGCCGCACGTTCATGGCGTCGCGCTTCGTGCTGTTTTCGTCCCGTGCTTCCACCGGCGGCGGGCCCTACGTGGTCGAGGATTCCTACGCGCTGAGTGCGTGAGGCCTGGTGCGCGTCAGCCCACCGCGGTCATCATCCGCGATGATCCAGTATTCCAGAGGCGCCTGAGATAGAACCGGGGAGCCGCGGCGTACTGGATACCCGCTTTCGCGGGTATGACGAGTTGTACGTGCATACCCCCAGCACCAATTCACGGCTTGCAATTTCGCTACGCTTGAGGCCGAAAGGGGGCCATGCTGTCGACCGACCCCACCTCGTTCCACGCACAATATCAGGCGCTGGTTTCCTCCGGTGCAATCGAGGCCGATTCGGCGCAGGCAGAGGCCGCCGAGGCATTCGCCGCGCTCGAAGAGCGGCTCGCCGAGCTACAAACCGGCGCGCAAGCTCAGCCTGCTGGGACGGCTGTTCGGCGACAAGAGCGAGCCGCCGCCGTGCGGACTTTACGTTCACGGCGAGGTTGGCCGCGGCAAGACCATGCTGATGGACCTGTTCTTTCAGCACTCGACGATCCAGCACAAGCGCCGCGCCCATTTCCACGAATTCATGGCCGAGGCGCATGAGAAGATCTACGCCTACCGCCAGAACATCGCGCGCGGTGAAATCGCAGACGGCGACGTGATCGAGTTGACGGCGAACGCCATCTTCGACGAGGCTTGGCTATTGTGCTTCGACGAATTCCACGTCACCGACATCGCCGACGCCATGATCCTCGGCCGGCTGTTCTCAAAACTGTTCGAACTCGGCACCGTCGTGGTGGCGACCTCGAACGTCGCGCCCGAAGACCTTTACAAGGGCGGCCTCAACCGCGCGCTGTTCCTGCCCTTCATCAAGCAGATTGCAGATCGCATGGATGTGCTGCGGCTCGACGCACGCACCGATTTCCGGCTGGAAAAGCTCGCCGGCGTGAAGATGTGGCTGGTGCCGCCGGATGATGAAGCCGGCGCCGCGCTCGACCGCGCCTGGCGCGCGATGACGGGTAACGCGCCTTGCAAGCCGCGCGACATTGCGATCAAGGGCCGTATTCTGCGCGTGCCCTGCTCGGCGCATGGCGTCGCGCGGTTTTCCTTTGCCGATATCTGCGAAAAGCCGCTGGCCGCGTCGGACTATCTGCGGCTGGCGCACGACTATCACACCATCCTGATCGACCGTATTCCTGTCATGGATTACCCCGAGCGCAACGCCGCCAAGCGGTTCATTTCGTTGATCGACACGCTCTACGACAATGCCGTGAAGCTGATGGCCTCGGCCGAAGCCGATCCGGTGTCGCTGTATCTGGCGACCGAGGGTGTCGAGGCCAACGAGTTCAAGCGGACCTCGTCACGGCTGATCGAAATGAGCTCGGAATCCTACCTGGCCCTGCCGCATGGCCGGAAGGATTCCGCGGCGAGCGGGTCGAGTACGGGTTTGGTGGAGACGTAGGACTTTCGCCACCTCCCGTCGCTTTGCTCGCAATGACGGGGAGGGCGGCCTCCTGGCATACCTGATCGAAATCAAGGCAGGACCGAGAATCGGGCACGCCCCGGCTTGAACCGGTCATTCGAAAGGGATAACCAGCCATCCAACTTCCTTATCCACACCCCTCTTCGTCTCAGAAGGACAAATTTCCCATGGCGCGCGACAAGATTGCTTTGATTGGCTCCGGTCAGATCGGCGGAACGCTGGCTCACCTCGTCGGGCTGAAGGAGCTCGGCGATGTCGTGATGTTCGACATCGCGGAGGGCGTTCCCCAGGGTAAAGCGCTCGATATCGCGCAGTCTTCCCCGGTCGACGGTTTCGACGCCCATCTCACCGGCGCCAATTCCTACGACGCGCTGGATGGCGCCAAGGTCTGCATCGTCACCGCCGGCGTGCCGCGCAAGCCCGGCATGAGCCGCGACGATCTCCTGAGCATCAACCTCAAGGTCATGGAGCAGGTCGGCGCCGGCATCAAGAAGTACGCCCCCGACGCCTTCGTCATCTGCATCACCAACCCGCTGGATGCGATGGTATGGGCGCTGCAGAAGGCTTCCGGCATGCCCCACAAGAAGGTGGTCGGCATGGCCGGCGTGCTCGAACTCCGCGCGCTTCCGTTACTTCCTGGCCGACGAATTCAACGTCTCGGTCGAAGACGTCACCGCCTTCGTGCTCGGCGGCCACGGCGACACCATGGTGCCGCTGACCCGCTACTCCACGGTCGCCGGTATCCCGCTGCCTGACCTGGTCAAGATGGGCTGGACCTCGCAGGCCCGTATCGACGAGATCGTCGACCGCACCCGTAATGGCGGCGCCGAGATCGTCAACCTGCTGAAGACCGGTTCGGCGTTCTACGCCCCCGCCGCTTCCGCGATCGCGATGGCGGAGAGCTATCTGAAGGACAAGAAGCGCGTGCTGCCCTGCGCCGCCTATCTCAACGGCGAATACGGCGTGAAGGACATGTATGTCGGCGTTCCCGTCGTCATCGGCTCGAAGGGCGTCGAGCGTATCGTCGAGATCGAGCTGGCCGGCAAGGACCGCGAGGCCTTCGACAAATCGGTCGGCGCCGTTCAGGGCCTGGTCGACGCCTGCAAGAAAATCGCGCCCGACCTGCTCGGACGTTGATTTTACTCGGCTTTCGCCCCTTGGCGGGGGCGCAAGCGTCTTCAGGGTTGCAGTTCTATTGGTATATGGTATGCCAACTACCAATGCCGGTGAACTGTAGAACTCGCCGCTAAGGGTTTTGGGGAACGTCCAGATGAATATCCATGAATACCAGGCCAAAGCTCTGCTGCGCGAGTTCGGCGTGCCGGTGTCGCGCGGGGTCGCGATCATCAAGCTATCCGACGCGGACACCGCCGCCGAAGAGCTCGGCGGTCCGATATGGGTGGTGAAGAGCCAGATCCATGCGGGCGGCCGTGGCAAGGGCAAGTTCAAGGAGGCTAGCGCCGGCGACAAGGGCGGCGTTCGCATCGCCAAATCGGCCGCCGAGTTGAATGCATTCGTCAAGCAGATGTTCGGCGCAACCCTCGTTACCGAGCAGACCGGACCGGCCGGCAAGCAGGTCAACCGTCTTTACATCGAGGAAGGCTCCGACATTGACAAGGAGTTCTATCTTTCCATTCTGGTTGACCGCGAAACCTCCAAAATATCGTTTGTGGTTTCGACCGAGGGTGGCGTTAATATCGAGGAAGTCGCGCACAAGACCCCGGAGAAGATCGTCACCTTTTCCGTCGATCCGGCAACCGGCGTCATGGGTCATCACGGCCGCACGGTCGCGAAAGCCCTGAACCTGACGGGCGGTCTCGCCAAGCAGGCGGAAAAACTGGTGGCGCAGCTCTACTCCGCCTTCGTCGCCAAGGACATGGCGATGCTGGAAATCAATCCGCTGGTCATCACCAAGCAGGGCGATCTGCGCGTCCTCGACGCCAAGGTGTCGTTTGATGACAGCGCCCTCTACCGCCATCCCGACGTCGTCGCGCTGCGCGATGAAACCGAGGAGGACGCCAAGGAAATCGAGGCGTCAAGATTCGATCTCAATTACATCGCCCTCGACGGCACCATCGGCTGCATGGTCAACGGCGCCGGTCTCGCCATGGCGACCATGGACATCATCAAGCTCTATGGCATGGCGCCGGCCAACTTCCTCGATGTCGGCGGCGGCGCCGAC
This sequence comes from uncultured Alphaproteobacteria bacterium, assembly GCA_963840465.1. Taxonomy (GTDB): domain Bacteria; phylum Pseudomonadota; class Alphaproteobacteria; order Rhizobiales; family Xanthobacteraceae; genus Bradyrhizobium. The sequence goes on from CAWIZF010000059.1 coordinate 147,639, forward strand.
AAGACCAAGGTCACGGCGGCGTTCAAGATCATCACCGCCGATCCCAACGTGAAGGGCATCCTGGTGAATATCTTCGGCGGCATCATGAGGTGTGACATCATTGCCGAAGGCGTGGTTGCTGCGGTCAAGGACGTCGGCCTGAAAGTGCCGCTGGTGGTGCGGCTGGAAGGGACCAATGTCGAGGCCGGCAAGAAGATCATCGAGGATTCCGGCTTCAATGTGCTAACCGCCGATCACCTCGACGATGCCGCACAGAAAATCGTGAAAGCCGTCAAGGGAGGCTAGCGATGGCTGACCATCTCGCCGCACCGACAGCGCTGGAAGAACACCGCCGGCTCGCGGTCTTTGCGGGCGAGTGGACCGGCGAGGAAATGGTCTACCCGTCGCGCTGGACCGCCGGCGGGCCTGCGACCTCGCACGTGGTGGCGCGGATCGATCTCAACGGCTTCTACCTGATCCAGGACACCCGCCAGACGCGCGACGGCAAGGAAACCTTCGCCACCCACGGCGTGTTCACCTACGACCGCGACGACCGGACCTACAAATTGTTCTGGCACGATTCGCTCGGCTACTATTCGCCGGCGCCGGCCTCCGGCGGCTGGAGCGGCAAGTCGCTGATCCTGGTGCGCGGCTCGCTGCGCGGCAATGCGCGCCACGTTTACGAAGTCGTCGACAACGACAACTACACCATGAAAATCCAGTTCTCGCCTGATGCCGAAGGATGGGCCGACGTGCTCACCGGCGTCTACCGGCGGATCCACTAAGCCCTTCCTTCCCGATCATCCACGAAAGCGTCATCAATCATGTCCGTTCTGATCGACAAGAATACCAAAGTCATCTGCCAGGGTTTCACCGGCAAGAACGGCACCTTCCATTCCGAGGCCGCGGTAGCCTACGGCACCAAGATGGTCGGCGGCACTTCGCCCGGCAAAGGCGGATCGACGCATCTCGGTCTGCCGGTGTTCGACACTGTTGCCGAAGCCCGCGCGAAGACAGGAGCGGACGCAAGCGTCATCTACGTCCCGCCGCCGGGCGCGGCGGATGCGATCTGCGAAGCGATCGATGCGGAAATCCCGCTGATCGTCTGCATCACCGAGGGCATTCCGGTGCTCGACATGGTGCGCGTGAAGCGCTCCCTGTCGGGGTCGAAGTCGCGGCTGATCGGGCCGAACTGCCCGGGCGTGATGACCGCGGGCGAGTGCAAGATCGGCATCATGCCGGCCAACATCTTCAAGCCCGGCAGCGTCGGCATCGTGTCTCGCTCGGGCACGCTGACCTATGAGGCGGTGTTCCAGACCACCCAGGAAGGACTTCGGCCAGACCACCGCGGTCGGCATCGGCGGCGACCCGGTCAAGGGCACCGAATTCATTGACGTGCTGGAAATGTTCCTCGCCGACCCCAAGACCACCTCGATCATCATGATCGGCGAGATCGGCGGTTCCGCCGAGGAAGACGCCGCCCAGTTCATCAAGGACGAGGCCAGGAAGGGCCGCAAGAAGCCGATGGTCGGCTTCATCGCCGGCGTCACGGCCCCTCCCGGTCGCCGCATGGGCCATGCCGGCGCGATCATCTCCGGCGGCAAGGGCGACGCCGGATCCAAGACCGCGGCCATGGAAGCGGCCGGAATTACGGTCTCCCCGTCGCCCGCGCGGCTCGGACATACCCTTGCCGAAAAATTGAAGTCTTAATTCAGTCCTTGGTTCTTTTAGGCGCGAATATCCGTCCTAAATAGGGTAAAGATGCTTTACCGAGCTGGTTCGGGCCTCCGGACCGGCTAAAGCGCCGTTTTCCATGCGCAAAGCGAAATTACCAGGACGCCATCATGTCTCGCCAGGACGCGAATGCAGCATTTGCCCTCTCCTCATTTTTGCAGGGCACCAACGCCACCTACATCGACGACCTCTACGCCCGCTACGAGCAGGACCCTACGTCGGTCGATGCCGAATGGCAGGAATTCTTCAAGAGCCTGAAAGACAGTCCGGCGGACGTTCAGAAGAACGCCGAGGGCCCCTCCTGGGGCCGCGACAACTGGCCGCTCACCCCGCGCGACGACCTGACCTCGGCGCTGGACGGCAACTGGGCCACCGTCGAGAAGGCGGTCGGCGCCAAGCTTGTGGCCAAGGCGCAGGCCAAGGGCGCCGAGCTGTCGGCCGCCGACGTCAACCAGGCGACCCGCAATTCGGTCCGCGCCCTGATGCTGATCCGCGCCTACCGCATGCGCGGTCATTTCCACGCCAAGCTCGATCCGCTCGGCATCGAGGCGCAGCGCGATCGCGAAGAACTGGATCCGCGCACCTATGGCTTCACCGAAGCCGATTTCGAACGCAAGATCTTCCTCGACCACGTGCTCGGCCTCGAATACGGCAACCTCCGCGAAATCGTCGCGATCTGCGAGCGCACCTACTGCCAGACGCTCGGCGTCGAGTTCATGCACATCACCAACGCGGCGCAGAAAGCCTGGATTCAGGAGCGCATCGAGGGTCCGGACAAGGAAATCAGTTTTACCCGCGAGGGCCGTCGCGCGATCCTCAACAAGCTGATCGAAGCCGAAGGCTTTGAGAAATTCTGCGACCTCAAGTTCACCGGCACCAAGCGCTTCGGCCTCGACGGCGCCGAATTGCTGATCCCGGCGCTCGAGCAGATCATCAAGCGCGGCGGCAATCTCGGCGTGAAGGAAATCGTCCTGGGCATGCCGCATCGCGGCCGCCTCAACGTGCTGACGCAGGTGATGGGCAAGCCGCATCGCGCGCTGTTCCACGAATTCAAGGGCGGCTCCGCCAACCCGGACGCGGTCGAAGGCTCCGGCGACGTCAAGTACCATCTCGGCGCCTCGTCCGACCGCGAGTTCGACGGCAACAGGATCCATCTGTCGCTGACCGCCAACCCGTCGCATCTCGAAATCGTCGATCCCGTGGTGCTCGGCAAGGTGCGCGCCAAGCAGGATCAGCACGGCGACCCGCCGGACATGCGTATTTCCGTGCTGCCGATGCTGATGCATGGCGATGCGGCGTTCGCGGGGCAGGGCGTGGTGGCCGAATGCTTCGCCCTGTCCGACCTGAAGGGTTACCGCACCGGCGGCTCGCTGCATTTCATCGTCAACAACCAGATCGGCTTCACCACCTATCCGCGCTATTCGCGCTCCTCGCCCTATCCGTCCGACGTCGCGAAGATGATCGACGCGCCGATCTTCCACGTGAACGGCGACGATCCGGAAGCCGTGGTGTTCGCGGCCAAGGTGGCGATCGAGTTCCGGCAGAAGTTCCACAAGCCTGTCGTCATCGACATGTTCTGCTACCGCCGCCACGGCCACAACGAGGGCGACGAGCCGGCGTTCACCCAGCCGGTGATGTACAAGCGGATCGCAACGCATCCCGGTACGGTCGAGATCTATTCCAAGCGGCTGATCGCCGACGGCGTGATGACCGAAGGCGAGGTCGAGAAGGCCAAGGCCGACTGGCGCGCGCGGCTGGATGCCGAGCTTGAGGCGGGTTCGGGCTACAAGCCCAACAAGGCCGACTGGCTCGACGGCAAATGGGCCGGCTTCAAGTCCGCCGACCAGGAAGAGGACGCCCGCCGCGGCGTCACCGGCGTCGACATCAACGTTCTGAAGGATATCGGCCGCAAGATCACCAAGGTGCCGGACGGTTTCCGGGTCCACCGCACCATCCAGCGGTTCCTGGAAAACCGTGCGAAAGCGATCGACAACGGCGTCGGCATCGACTGGGCGACCGGCGAAGCGCTGGCGTTCTGCACGCTGCTGCAGGAAGGCCATCACGTACGCCTGTCGGGCCAGGACTCCGAGCGCGGCACGTTCTCGCAGCGCCACTCGGTGCTGATCGACCAGGAAGACGAGAGCCGCTACACGCCGTTCAACCATCTCGGCCACGACCAGGGCCATTACGAGGTCATCAACTCGCTGTTGTCGGAAGAGGCGGTGCTCGGCTTCGAGTACGGCTATTCGCTGGCCGAGCCGAAGGCGCTGGCGATGTGGGAAGCCCAGTTCGGCGACTTCGCCAACGGCGCCCAGGTGCTGTTCGACCAGTTCATCTCGTCGGGCGAGCGCAAATGGCTGCGCATGTCCGGCCTCGTCTGCCTGCTGCCGCATGGCTATGAAGGGCAGGGGCCGGAGCATTCCTCGGCGCGGCTCGAGCGCTTCCTGCAGATGTGCGCCGAAGACAACATGCAGGTGGTGTACCCCACTACGCCTGCGAACTACTTCCATGTGCTGCGGCGCCAGTTGCATCGCGAGATCCGCAAGCCGCTGATTGTGATGACGCCGAAGTCGTTGTTGCGGCACAAGCGCGCGGTCTCGCGGCTCGACGAATTGGGGGCGGACGCCACCTTCCACCGCATCCTCTACGACGACGCCCAGATGCTGCCCGACGAGAAGATCAAGCTGGTGGCGGACGACAAGATCCGCCGCGTCGTGCTGTGCTCGGGCAAGGTCTATTACGATCTCTACGAGGAGCGCGAGAAGCGCGACATCGACGACATCTACATCATGCGCATCGAGCAGCTGTATCCGGTGCCGCTCAAGGCGCTGGTGCACGAACTCGCACGCTTCAAGAACGCCGAAGTGGTCTGGTGCCAGGAAGAGCCGCGCAACATGGGCGCGTGGCACTTCATCGAGCCCTACCTCGAATGGGTGCTGAACCAGATCCATGCGCCGAACCGGCGTCCGCGTTACGCGGGCCGCGCCGCGTCGGCCGCAACCGCCACCGGTTTGATGTCGAAGCATCTGGCACAGCTCAAGGCGATGCTGGATGAGGCGCTGAACTAGGAATTCGTCTTGCCCCGCCTGGTGCGAAATCGCGCACCGGGCGAGGCATCCAGTACCCCGAGTTATCATTTTAGATCACGACGTCTCGGAGCGCTGGATCGTGCGTCTCCGCGGACGATGACCGTGGAAGCAATTGAGGAAAACTACCATGACTGAAATTCGTGTTCCGACGCTCGGCGAGTCCGTGACGGAAGCCACCATCGGCCGCTGGTTCAAGAAGGCCGGCGACGCCGTCGCGGTGGATGAGCCGCTGGTCGAACTCGAAACCGACAAGGTCACCATCGAAGTCCCGGCACCGTCCGCCGGCGTGCTCGGCGAGATCGCGGCCAAGGATGGCGAGACGGTGGCCGTCGGCGCGCTGCTCGGTCAGATCAACGAAGGTGGCGCCGCGAGCGCGGCGAAGCCGGCCGCCGCACCTGCCAAGGCTGCGCCCGCCCCCGCTGCAGCGCCTGCCGCGGCGCCGAAGGCTGTAGCCGCGGATGCGCCGCTGGCGCCGTCGGTTCGCAAGCTCTCCGCCGAAAGTGGCGTCGATGCTGCAACCGTTCCCGGCTCCGGCAAGGACGGCCGCGTCACCAAGGGCGACATGCTCGCCGCGATCGAGAAGGCGGCGTCCGCGCCGACCCCGGTCAATCAGCCGGCCGCTTCGGTGCAGGTCCGCAGCCCCTCGCCCGCCGACGACGCCGCGCGCGAGGAGCGCGTGAAGATGACGCGGCTGCGCCAGACCATCGCGCGGCGGCTGAAGGACGTGCAGAATACGGCCGCGATGCTGACGACCTTCAACGAGGTCGACATGACCCACATCATGGCGATGCGCGCGCAGTACAAGGACGTGTTCGAGAAGAAGCATGGTTCGAAGCTCGGCTTCATGGGCTTCTTCACCAAGGCCGTCGTGCAGGGGCTGAAGGACATCCCGGCGGTCAACGCCGAGATCGACGGCACCGACCTGATCTACAAGAACTACTACCACATCGGCGTCGCCGTCGGCACCGACAAGGGCCTTGTCGTCCCCGTGGTGCGCGACTGCGACCACAAGTCGATCTCCGACATCGAAAAGGGCATTGCCGATTTCGGCCGCCGCGCCCGCGATGGCCAGCTCAAGATCGACGAGATGCAGGGCGGCACCTTCACCATCACCAATGGTGGCATCTACGGCTCGCTGATGTCGACGCCGATCCTCAACGCCCCGCAGTCCGGCATTCTCGGCATGCACAAGATCCAGGAACGGCCGATGGTGGTCGGCGGCAAGATCGAGGTCCGCCCGATGATGTATCTGGCGCTGTCCTACGATCACCGCGTCATCGACGGCAAGGAAGCGGTGACCTTCCTGGTGCGCGTCAAGGAGAGCCTGGAAGACCCGGCTCGGCTGGTGCTGGATCTCTGACATTTCACGCTGGCCGGTGCCGGCGTCCAGGCCGGCGTCGCGAGCCGTGGATCGATGTGCGTTGACTTGTGGGAGCTGATATGACGGACAAGGTTGTTGTGATCACGGGCGGCAGCCGCGGCATCGGCCGTGCCGCCGCCCTCGCTGCCGCCGCGCGCGGCTACCGCGTCGTGGTTGGCTACGCCACCAATCAGGGGGCAGCGAACGAAGTCGTTTCCCTGATCGAACAGAAGAACGGCAAGGCAATCGCCGTCAAATGCGACGTCAGCAGCGAGGCGGACATACTCGCTTTGTTCAAGGCGGCCGACGGGTTCGGCACGCTCGGGGCGCTCGTCAACAATGCCGGCATCGTCGGTAAGAGCGGCGTGCGTGTTGACGAGATGTCGGCCGCGCGGATCCAGGAAATGATGGCCGTCAACGTCACCGGCAGCATCTTGTGCGCGCGCGAGGCGGTGAAGCGCATGTCGACGAAGCACGGCGGCAAGGGCGGCGTCATCGTCAACATCTCCTCGGTCGCGGCCAGGATCGGCGCGCCCAATACCTATGTCGATTATGCGGCTTCCAAGGGCGCGATCAATTCCTTCACCATCGGTCTTGGCTATGAGGTGGCGGCCGAGGGCATTCGCGTCGCGGGCATCCGGCCCGGCTTGATCGATACTGAAATCCACGCCGCCGGCGGCGAGCCGGATCGCGCGCACCGGCTCGCACACATGGTGCCGATGAAGCGCGTCGGCACCGCGGATGAAGTCGCCAATGCCATCGTCTGGCTGATGTCGGACGATGCCTCCTACGTCACCAGCACCATCCTTGATGTGTCGGGCGGGCGCTAATACCCGACACGCTTCCCAGCTACAGGACTTCGATCATGGCTACCTACGATCTCGTCGTCATCGGCACCGGCCCGGGCGGATATGTCTGCGCGGTGCGCGCGGCGCAACTCGGCATGAAGGTCGCCGTGATCGAGAAGAACGCGACACTCGGCGGCACCTGCCTCAATGTCGGCTGCATGCCGTCGAAGGCGCTGCTGCATGCCTCGGAAATGTTCGAGGAGGCCGGGCACTCGTTTGCCAAGATGGGCGTCAGCGTTTCCACGCCGAAACTCGATCTGCCGGCGATGATGAATTTCAAGCAGCAGGGCATCGACGGCAACGTCAAGGGCGTCGAGTTCCTGATGAAGAAGAACAAGATCGACGTCATCAACGGCAAGGGCAAAATTCTCGGCACCGGCAAGGTCGAGGTGTCAGGCAGCGACGGCAAGGCGCAGACGGTCGAGACCAGGAACATCGTCATCGCAACGGGCTCGGACATCGCGCGGCTGAAGGGGATCGAGATCGACGAGAAACGCGTCGTGTCGTCGACCGGGGCGCTGTCGCTCGACAGGGTGCCGTCGAACCTCTTGATCATCGGCGCCGGCGTGATCGGGCTGGAGCTCGGCTCGGTCTGGCACCGGCTGGGAGCGAAGGTCACCGTCGTCGAATTCCTCGACCGCATCCTTCCCGGCATGGATGGCGAGGTCGCAAAGCAATTCCAGCGCATCCTCGAAAAGCAGGGCTTTGCGTTCAAGCTCGGCGCCAAGGTCACCGCTGTTGACACATCAGGCAATACGCTGAAGGCGACCGTTGAGCCGGCCGCGGGCGGAACGGCGGAGAAGCTGGAGGCCGACGTGGTTCTGGTTTGCATCGGCCGCGTGCCCTACACCGATGGCCTCGGCTGCAAGGAGGCCGGCATCGCGCTCGACAATCGCGGTCGCGTGCAGATCGACGCGCATTTCGCAACCAGCGTGAAGGGCGTCTATGCGATCGGCGACGTCGTCGCCGGCCCGATGCTCGCGCACAAGGCCGAGGATGAGGGCGTGGCCTGCGCTGAAATCATCGCAGGCCAGGCGGGCCACGTGAACTACGATGTTATTCCAGGCGTCGTGTATACCACGCCGGAAGTCTCGTCGGTCGGCAAGACCGAGGAAGAGCTGAAGCAGGCGGGCATCGCCTACACCTCGGGCAAGTTTCCGTTCACCGCCAACGGCCGCTCCAAGGTCAACCAGACCACTGACGGTTTCGTGAAGATTCTCGCAGATGCGAAAACCGATCGTGTGCTCGGCGTGCACATCATCGGCCGTGAAGCCGGCGAAATGATCCACGAAGCCTGCGTTCTGATGGAGTTTGGCGGTTCAGCTGAAGATCTGGCGCGCACGTGCCACGCCCACCCGACCCGTTCGGAAGCCATCAAGGAAGCCGCGCTTGCGGTCGGCAAACGCGCCATCCATATGTGATCCTTATCCGGAACATACCGGGTAGAGTGTGATTGAAGAAGCGGGTACCCCGTTTCCAGAAAAGATCATGCTTTGAACGAGGAAAAAGAGCGGAACGACCAATCGTTGGACGCCATTCCGCTCTAGAGATCACGATCGATGATGCGCCGCCTGTTACAGCCGTTCTGGGTCCTGCTTGCGGTCATCTTCCTGATCGAGGCTTGGCTGTGGGATCATCTCGAGCCGATCGTCGAGCGCATCGTTGCGCTGATCCCGCTTCGTGCCTTCAAGCAATGGCTGTCCGAGCGCGTCGATACACTGACGCCGGCGATGACGCTGATTGTATTCGCGGTGCCGGTGATCCCGCTGTTTCCGCTCAAGCTGGTCGGCCTCTGGCTGCTGGCGCATGAATACTGGGTCAGCGCCGCCGTCGTCATCGTGCTGGGGAAATTCGTCGGCGTCGGCGTCACCGCGTTCATCTTCGACGTGACGCGCACAAAACTCCTGCAGATGGCCTGGTTCAAGAAGATCTATGAATTTATTCTGGCGATGCGCGCCAAGGCGTCAGCCCTGGTCCAGCCGATCAAGCAGCGCATCCGGGAAATCCTGCGCGGCAGCGGCGAAGGCTGGTCCGCGCGCACGCTGCGGCTGATCCAGCGCTTTCGCAAGAGCGTGCACGAAGCGCGGTAGGTCTTGCGACCACGGGTGCGGCTAGGGTGGGCAAAGGAGCGAAGCGGTGCCCCCATCGGTCGTCAGCATTCGCTGAGAGATGGTGGGCTCGCTGCGCTCAGCCCACCCTACGAACTCTCTCCACACGAACGGTGTGACTCGCGGCGGCACCCCAACCCCAGCCCTCTCCCGCAAGCGGGAGAGGGAGTTCATCTACTCAATGCAAATGCAGCAGATGCGGCGCGTAGAGGCCTAACGCGGTAATCGCGATGCCCGCGACCGCCAAGATACCCGACACCCAGGCCAGCACGATCATGCCGGTGATGATGGTGGCGGACGCCAGCACGATGCCGATCTGGAACGCGGCCGAGGCGATTTCGTAGTGGTGATACTTTGCCGTCGCATCGTCGCGCTGATGCTCGGCTTGCTTGGCGCGCTTGGCGAGTTCTTCCGAACCTTCGCCGGTTTCCGGCTCCGAGCGGTAGCGCGCCGCGGTCTTGTTCCAGTCGTCGATCTGCTTCTGCAGCGCCGCCTTCGCGGCATCGTCGCCGACCGTCCCCATGCTGAGCTTGGCATGTTCGGCGGTGGCCTGCACCACCGTGCGGCGGATGCTCTTGGCCTGGAAGAACGCCCACAGGTTCGAGGCTTCGACGTTCTTGCTGATCGCTTCGGTCTGCGCGCCCTTGCCCAGCGTTTCCGACAACGCCAGAAACAAGGCGATCACGGCGATTAGCAACGCGATCTTCTTGTTCGAGCCCGAAGCGTGCTCGGCATGCTCCGCGTGCTCCATGCTTTCATGTGCGCCCATATTGTCCCCTCCTGCGATTGACGTGCGCACGATTGCCGAACCGCAATGCGAGCGCAAGAGGCTAGCTTAAGAGGGCATCGATGTGACGGGAGTGTGTCGGCAGGGTACGCAGGCGTCTCATCCCCGCGGGTGCGCGCTCTTGTACACTGCAGCAGCCGCTCGCTGTCGATGCCGGTATAGATCTGCGTGGTCGAGAGCGAGGCGTGGCCGAGCAACTCCTGGATCGCGCGCAGATCGCCGCCGCGGCTGAGCAGATGGGTCGCGAAGGAATGCCGCAGCGCATGGGGCGTGGCGCTGTCGGGCAGGCCGAGCGCGCCGCGCAGCCGTTCCATGGTGAGCTGGATGATTCGCGGGCTAAGCGGCCCGCCGCGCGCGCCGACGAAAATCGGTCCGGCCGGGGGCAGCGAATGCGGGCACATCGCGACATAGTCGGCGATCAGCGCCAGCACGTTTTGCAGCACCGGCACCATCCGGGTCTTGTTGCCCTTGCCGGTCACGATGAGAACGTCGCCTTCGCCGGGCTTCGGCACGTCGCGCCGTTTCAGTCCCAGCGCCTCGGAGATGCGCAGGCCCGAACCGTAGAGCAGCGCCATCACGGCGGCGTCGCGCGCCCAGATCCAGGGATCGCGATCCTCGCCGGCGCGCTCGTCGGCATCGGCAAAACGCTTGGCGGCGTCGATCTGGATCGGCTTCGGCAGGCTCTTGGCAACCTTGGGCGCGCGGATGGCGGACAGCGCGCCGACCTTGCCCTTGCCCTCGCGTTCGAGATAGCGCCCGAACGAACGCAAGCCCGCCAGCGCCCGCATCAGCGAGCGGCCGGCAATGTCGTCGGCGCGGCGCATCGCCATGAAGGCCCTGACGTCGGTGGCCTCCAGCGCCGCAAACCCTTTCAGCGTGACCTTCGTGCCCCAATGCTGGCAGAGGAAAGTCAGGCATTGGCGGAGGTCGCGGGCATAGGCTTCGAGCGTCTTTGGCGACAGCCGCCGCTCGGCGCGCAGATGCGTCAGCCAGCGCGTCATCTCCAGCGCGAAGCTCTCGTCGGCGCAGTCGAGCTCGATCGGTTGAAGTGCCGGAACTGGCTTGACCATGGGCCTATGCCTTGGAGGCGGTGATTCCATCCATTATATCGCACCTCTTTCGTTTACCGTTCGCTAACTTGGCAGCGCGGCGCTAGCCTTGCCCTGGACACCTCAAGCCCGATTCCCGGATGGACCACACCACACGCAAACCACGCTTCATCCGCCTCGTCGACCCGCGTCGTCGACGTGCTGGTGCCGGTTGCGCTCAATCAGAACTATTCCTACCGGGTGCCGCGCGGCATGGAGCTGAAGCCCGGCGATGTCGTCTGCGTGCCGCTCGGTCCGCGCGAGGTGGTCGCGGTGGTCTGGGCGGAAAACGCCAATCCCGATCCGCGGCTGCACAACCGCCTGAAGGACGTCGGCGAAAAGCTCGACGTGCCGCCGCTGAAGGAGGAGCTGCGCAGCCTCGTCGACTGGGTCGCCAATTACACCCTGTCGGCGCGCGGCATGGTGCTGCGCATGGCGTTGCGGATGGGCGATAATCTCGGGCCCGAGCGGATGCGGCTTGGCGTGCGGCTGGTCGGCGAGCCGCCACGGCGTTTGACGCCCGCACGGCGGCGACTGATTGACGTGCTGTCGGATGGCCTGCTGCACGGCAAGTCCGAAGCGGCGCGCGAAGCCGGCGTCAGCGGCGGCGTGGTCGATGGCCTGGTCGACGAGGGCACGCTTGCCGTCGAGGCGATGCCGCCGCCATTGGCGCCGCCGGCGCCCGATCCGTCCTTTGCGCAGCCGGATTTTTCCCCGCAGCAACGCACGGCGGTGGATGCGATGCGCGCGCTTGCGGCCAATGGCAGTTTCCATGTCGCGCTGCTCGACGGCGTCACCGGTTCGGGCAAGACCGAAGTCTATTTCGAGGCGATTGCGGAAATCATCCGGCGCAACAAGCAGACGCTGATCCTGATGCCGGAGATCGCGCTGACCGGACAATTCCTCGACCGTTTCGCCCAGCGCTTCGGCGTGCGTCCTTTGGAATGGCATTCCGAACTGACGCCGCGCACGCGGCAGCGCAATTGGGCCGCGATATCGGCGGGCGATGCGCCGGTCGTGGTCGGCGCGCGCTCGGCGCTGTTCCTGCCCTATGCGGATCTGGGCCTGATCATCGTCGATGAGGAGCACGACCAGGCCTACAAGCAGGATGAAGGCGCGCATTACCACGCCCGCGACATGGCGGTGGTGCGCGCGCACATCGCCAAAATTCCGATCGTGCTGGCGTCCGCGACGCCGTCGGTCGAAACCGAGGTCAACGCACGCAAGGGCCGCTATCAGCGCGTCGCGCTGCCGTCGCGGTTCGGCGGCCAGCACATGCCGCACATCGAGGCGATCGACCTGCGCCGCGCGCCGCCGCCGCGCGGCCGCTTCATCTCGCCGCCGCTCGCCGAACAGATCCAGTTCGCGATCGAGAAGCGTGAACAGGCGCTGTTGTTCCTCAACCGCCGCGGCTACGCGCCGCTGACTTTATGCCGCGCCTGCGGCCACCGCTTTGCCTGCACCATCTGCGATGCCTGGCTGGTGGATCATCGTTTCCGCCAGCGGCTGGTCTGTCACCATTGCGGCTTCTCGATGCCGCGGCCGAACATCTGCCCGCATTGCCAGGCCGAGGAAACGCTGGTCGCGGTCGGCCCCGGCGTCGAGCGCCTGCAGGAGGAGGCGGCGGCGCTGTTTCCGAATGCGCGCACCATGGTGCTGTCGAGCGATCTCATCACCTCGATCGAGACCATGCGCAGCGAGCTGAACGAAATCGCCGAAGGCCGCGTCGACATCATCGTCGGCACGCAACTGGTGGCGAAGGGACATAATTTTCCGCGGCTCAATCTGGTCGGCGTGGTCGATGCAGATCTCGGCCTCGGCAATGGCGACCCACGCGCAGCCGAGCGGACGTTCCAGCTGCTCAACCAGGTGATCGGCCGCGCAGGGCGCGAGCAGGGCCGCGGCGTCGGCTATTTGCAGACCCACCAGCCCGAACATCCCGTGATGAAGGCGTTGATCGCAAGCGATCGCGAGGCGTTTTATGCCAGCGAGATCGAGGCCCGCGAACGCGCCGGCTATCCGCCGTTCGGCCGGCTTGCGAGCCTGATCATTTCCGCAGGCGACCGACCGACCGCCGAAGGTTTTGCGAGACGGCTCGCCGCCATCGCGCCGATCGACGAACGCATCCAGGTGCTGGGGCCTGCCGAAGCGCCGCTTGCCGTTATCAAGGGCCGCTACCGGTTCCGCTTGCTGGTGAAGTCGCTGCGCAATGTCGATCTGTCGGAATATCTGCGCGAATGGCTCGCGGCCGGACCGAAGACCAAGGGCAATCTCAAGCTCGAGGTCGACGTCGATCCACAGAGTTTCTTGTGAGGGCCGTACCGCTTCAAGCGGCAAGGCGCACGTCAACCGTTGGACCACAAATTGCTGGTGTATCCCTTCTCGACAAAAGCGTCGATTTTCGTCGCCTGATCTTCGTCGCCACCGGTCCGGGCCGCAAAAATCTTTCCGAACGAGATGCGCTTGGCTTCCGGCCAGTGCTCCGGTTCCCAGAGGTGCGATCGGATCACCGAACGCGCGCAGTGGAAATAGCACCGTTCGATGTGGATCCGGATCGCAAGCAGCGCCGGGCGACCTGGCTTGCCAAGCCCGGCCAGCAGGTCGGCATCGTCAAAGATCTCTGCGCGGCCGGACAGCCGCAATGTTTCGCCGGTTCGGGGTCGCAGGAAGATCATGCCGATCCGGCCGGTCTCGATGATGTTCTGCAGGCCGAAGGCGAGGTTGTTGCCCGCCCGTTCGGGCAGCAGAACCGTTGTTTCGTTTTCGACGCGGACGAATCCGGGTTCGTCGCCCTTTGGAGACACCTCGATCGGCCCTTCGCGGCCGGCCGTGGCCATCAGCCCGAACGGGCAGGTCTGCAGGAAGTCGATCGCCTGTTGGTCGAGGAAGGGAAGGATTTTGGCCTTGGTGGTCTCGCGCGGTGCGGGGAGAACGTTTCTCAGTTGCTCCACGGTTTTGAGCTGGCTCATGGTTGCGATCTCGCCGGTGAGGTGTGCCTGACGCTTGCGGAAGGCCGTGCGCCCTGTGTTCCCGCAAAACCTAGCACGGTCCTCCTGACACCGTGGTGGCCAGAGCGGCACGGCAGCAAGAATGCCTTTAACAAAAAGGCCTGCCGTCATTTGCGACGGCAGGCCTTTGTTGCCGCGGAAAGTCCCGCGACCGTTATGCGATCTAATGGGTTGGAAAACCGCGCGGTGACGCGCGCTTAGGAAACGACCTCGGCGGTGACGTGGCCGACGCCGGCGCCGGTCAGGCCGATGGCACGGGCCGCACCCTTGGACAGGTCGAGCACGCGTCCCCTGATGAAGGGACCACGGTCGTTGACCGTTACGACGACGCTCTGGCCACGATGGGTCACCCGGAGCTTGGTGCCGAACGGCAGCGAGCGGTGGGCGGCGGTCATGGCGTTCTGGTTGAAGCGCTGACCGGAGGCGGTCCGGCTGCCGGATTCATTGCCGTAGTAAGAGGCCTTTCCCGCGAAGCCGCGCCCGGAGCTCTGGGAGCCGATCGACGCATTGGAGTCCAGCCAGCTGCCGCCGGCTGCCTGGGCCTTGCTGGCGTGATGGGAATGGTGGCGATGGTGCCTGGATTTCGCGGACGCTTCGGAAATGCTGCCCCCGACCAGAAGAGTTGCGGCGATCAAGGCAAGCGCCGTACGCGACCGGGTTAGAGTTCCCGGCAGCAAATTATTGGTATTCAGCATTAAACTAGTCCCTCAGATAGTATTGCCATATGCGTGGCAAATGGAACCCCCGTCCCAGTTCAGTGGGTGCCGTTTGATCAGGCAATGAGGCATGAATTGGGCAGTAAAGAAGGAATGTCGTCGGCTGAAATATCTTGTTACTGAGATAGATTAATCGAACGATGTTCCGTAACCTGACAATTAACGAACTTTTAACCACTTCAATACTTATTAATACTTACGAATACAGTCATCGCCCGATGCCAAAAGATTAAGGCAAGTAATCGACAACTGAAGCAAATTGGCCGGGTTCGTTCCGCGATGCCGCCTCATGGCCGCCATGCAAAAACGACAGGAACGACACTCCTGTCAGCGGAAGCGATCCGGATCGCTCCGCGGGTGCCAGGGCAAAATTTGAGTCGCGAAATTCGGGCGCGCGGATCTCCGTCAAAACAGCGTTTGGCCGGACCCGAAAATAGACGTGCGACAAGGCATCGCCCGAACGCGCGGTCATGTTGCACCTGCGCGCCCGCTATGTTAGCAAAGCCGCGATTTTAACGATCCCGGCGCCTCGCGTGCCGGTCGAAAATCGAAGTCCCGCTTGAATTCCAAGGGCTTGGATCGCTAGGCGCCGCTACCCGTGGCGACGGTTTTTCCCTTGCGAGTTTGACAGCTGAAAAGAGCGAGTCTGTGGCTGCAGAAGATCCGTCCGTTTCGGGAGTGTCCGGCCGTTATGCTACGGCCTTGTTCGAGTTGGCGCGCGACGAGAAATCCGTCGACGCGGTAAGGGCCGATCTCGATAAATTCGAGGCCATGCTGAACGAAAGCGCCGATCTGAGGCGCCTCGTCCGCAGCCCGGTTTTCTCGGCAGATGCGCAGGCAAAGGCGCTCAACGCCGTGCTCGACAAGGCTGAAATTTCCGGCACCTCCGCCAAATTCCTCAAAGTCCTTACCGCCAATCGCCGGCTGTTCGCCGTCACCGACGTGATCCGCGCCTTCCGCGCGCTGGTGGCGAAGTTCAAGGGCGAGGCGACCGCCGACGTCACCGTCGCCGAACAGCTTAGTGACAAGAATCTCGACGCGCTGAAGACCGCACTGAAGTCGGTGACGGGCAAGGACGTCGCGCTCAACGTGAAAGTCGATCCCTCCATCATTGGCGGCCTTGTGGTCAAGCTCGGCAGCCGCATGGTGGATAGTTCGCTTCGCACCAAACTCAATTCGATCAAGCACGCGATGAAAGAGGCAGGCTGATGGACATCCGCGCCGCGGAAATTTCCGCGATCCTCAAGGACCAGATCAAGAATTTCGGCCAGGAGGCTGAGGTTACCGAAGTCGGACAGGTGCTGTCCGTCGGTGACGGTATCGCCCGCGTCTATGGTCTGGACAATGTCCAGGCCGGTGAAATGGTCGAGTTCGAGAACGGCACCCGCGGCATGGCGCTGAACCTCGAAACCGACAACGTCGGTATCGTGATTTTCGGCGCCGACCGCGAGATCAAGGAAGGCCAGACCGTCAAGCGTACCCGCGCCATCGTGGATACGCCGGTCGGCAAGGGCCTGCTCGGCCGCGTGGTCGATGCGCTCGGCAATCCCATTGACGGCAAGGGCCCGATCCAGGCCGACAAGCGCATGCGCGTCGACGTCAAGGCGCCCGGCATCATTCCGCGCAAATCGGTGAACGAGCCGATGGCGACCGGCCTCAAGGCGATCGATGCGCTGATCCCGGTGGGCCGCGGCCAGCGCGAGCTGATCATTGGCGACCGCCAGACCGGCAAGACCGCGATCGCGCTTGACACCATTTTGAACCAGAAGCCGCTCAACGCGCAGCCGGACGAAAACCTCAAGCTGTATTGCGTCTACGTCGCGATCGGCCAGAAGCGTTCGACCGTCGCCCAGTTCGTCAAGGTTCTGGAAGAGCAGGGCGCGCTGGAATACTCGATCATCGTTGCAGCCACCGCCTCCGATCCGGCGCCGATGCAGTACATCGCGCCGTTCACCGGCTGCACCATGGGCGAGTACTTCCGCGACAACGGCATGCACGCCGTCATCATCTATGACGATCTGTCGAAGCAGGCCGTCGCCTACCGCCAGATGTCGCTGCTGCTGCGCCGTCCGCCGGGCCGTGAAGCCTATCCGGGCGACGTGTTCTATTTGCATTCCCGCCTGCTCGAGCGCGCGGCGAAGCTCAACAAGGACCAGGGGTCGGGTTCGCTGACCGCGCTGCCTATCATCGAAACCCAGGCCAACGACGTGTCGGCCTACATCCCGACCAACGTGATTTCGATTACCGACGGTCAGATCTTCCTGGAAACCGACCTGTTCTTCCAGGGCATCCGTCCCGCGGTCAACGTCGGTCTGTCGGTGTCGCGCGTCGGATCGTCGGCGCAGACCAAGGCGATGAAGAAGGTCGCCGGCAAGATCAAGGGTGAGCTGGCGCAGTACCGCGAAATGGCGGCGTTCGCGCAGTTCGGCTCCGACCTCGACGCCTCGACGCAGCGCCTGCTGAACCGCGGCTCGCGTCTGACCGAACTCCTGAAGCAGCCGCAGTTCTCGCCGCTGAAGATGGAAGAGCAGGTTTGCGTGATCTGGGCCGGCACCAACGGCTATCTCGACGCGCTTCCGCTCAACAAGGTGCGCGCCTTCGAAGACGGCCTGCTGTCGCTGTTGCGCGGTAAGAACGTCGAGATCCTCAACGGCATTCGTGACAGCCGCGATCTCTCCGACGATCTCGCCGGCAAGCTGAAGAGCGTAGTCGAAGGTTACGCCAAGGCGTTTGCTTGATGATTTGCCGTTGAGGCCCGGCGGTTGGCCGGGCCTGACGAAAGAGTGGCTTGCGGTCGAGGCCCTAGAGGCCGGATCGCCGGGGTGAACTGAGAATGGCTTCACTTAAAGACATGCGGGTCCGCATCGCCTCGACCAAGGCGACGCAGAAGATCACCAAGGCGATGCAGATGGTCGCGGCTTCCAAGCTGCGCCGCGCGCAAACCGCGGCCGAGGCGGCGCGGCCCTACGCCGAAAAGATGGACGCGGTGATCTCCAATATCGCGTCCGCCGCAGCCGCTTCGCCCGGCGCACCGGCGCTGCTGGCCGGTACCGGCAACGATCAGGTGCATCTGCTGCTGGTCTGCACCGGCGAGCGCGGCCTATCCGGCGCCTTCAACTCTTCGATCGTGCGTCTGGCGCGTGAGCGCGCGTATTCGCTGCTCAACCAGGGCAAAGAGGTCAAGATTTTCTGCGTCGGCCGCAAGGGCTACGAGCAGCTCCGCCGAACCTTCGAGAAGAACATCATCGAGCACGTCGACCTGCGCTCGGTTCGCCAGCTCGGCTTCGCCAATGCCGAGGACATCGCCAAAAAAGTTCTGGCGCGCTTCGAGGCCGGCGAATTCGACGTCTGCACGCTGTTCTATTCGCGCTTCAAATCCGTGATCTCGCAGATCCCGACCGCCCAGCAGATCATCCCGCTGGTGGTGGAAGCGCCGGTCGCGAATGCCGGCCCGGCCACGTCCTACGAATATGAGCCGGAAGAAGACGAGATCCTGACGCGCCTGCTGCCGCGCAATCTCGCGGTACAGATCTTCCGCGCGCTCCTGGAAAACAACGCCTCGTTCTACGGCGCGCAGATGAGCGCGATGGACAACGCCACCCGTAACGCCGGCGACATGATCCGCAAGCAGACCCTGATTTACAACCGAACCCGTCAGGCCATGATCACCAAGGAGCTGATTGAAATCATCTCCGGCGCCGAGGCGATGTAACGGCGACAGGCACGATCAAACTGACGGTTTCCAGATACGAATTCGAAGGAGAGAGTTTATGGCCACACCCGCCAACCAGACCGGACGCATCACGCAGGTCATCGGCGCCGTCGTCGACGTGCAGTTCGAAGGACATCTGCCCGCCATTTTGAACGCGATCGAGACCAAGAACGGCGGCAATCGCCTGGTGCTCGAAGTGGCGCAGCATCTAGGCGAATCCACGGTGCGTACCATCGCGATGGACACCACCGAGGGTCTGGTGCGTGGTCAGGAAGTCACCGACACCGGCAACCCGATCATGGTGCCGGTCGGTGCCGGGACGCTCGGTCGCATCATCAACGTCATCGGCGAGCCGATCGACGAGGCCGGCCCGGTGGTTTCGGAAGGCCTGCGCGCGATCCACCAGGAAGCACCGACCTACACCGACCAGTCCACTGAAGCTGAAATTCTCGTCACCGGCATCAAGGTCGTCGACCTGCTGGCGCCTTACGCCAAGGGCGGCAAGATCGGCCTGTTCGGCGGCGCCGGCGTCGGCAAGACCGTGCTGATTCAGGAGCTGATCAACAACGTCGCCAAGGCCCATGGTGGCTACTCGGTGTTCGCCGGCGTCGGCGAGCGTACCCGCGAAGGCAACGACCTCTATCACGAGTTCATCGAATCCAAGGTCAACGCCGACCCGAAGAATCCCGATCCGAGTGTGAAGTCGAAATGCGCGCTGGTGTTCGGCCAGATGAACGAACCCCCGGGCGCCCGCGCCCGCGTCGGCCTCACCGGTCTGACGGTTGCCGAGCACTTCCGCGACCAGGGCCAGGACGTGCTGTTCTTCGTCGACAACATCTTCCGCTTCACGCAGGCCGGCTCCGAAGTGTCGGCGCTGTTGGGCCGTATTCCTTCGGCGGTGGGCTATCAGCCGACGCTCGCCACCGACATGGGCGCGCTGCAGGAGCGCATTACCACCACGCATAAGGGCTCGATCACTTCAGTGCAGGCGATCTACGTGCCAGCCGACGACTTGACCGACCCGGCGCCTGCGACCTCGTTCGCCCATCTGGACGCGACCACGGTGCTGAGCCGCGCGATCTCGGAAAAGGGCATCTATCCGGCGGTCGACCCGCTCGAACTCGACCTCGCGCATGCTCTCCCCGCTCGTCGTCGGCGAGGATCACTACAACACCGCGCGCATGGTCCAGCAGGTGCTGCAGAAGTACAAGTCGCTGCAGGACATCATCGCCATTCTCGGCATGGACGAGTTGTCGGAAGAGGACAAGATCGCGGTGGCCCGCGCCCGCAAGATCGAGCGCTTCCTGTCGCAGCCGTTCCACGTCGCCGAAGTCTTCACCGGCTCGCCCGGCAAGTTCGTCGATCTCGCCGACACCATCAAAGGTTTCCGTGCGATCTGCGACGGCAAGTACGATCATCTGCCGGAATCGGCCTTCTACATGGTCGGCACGATTGAAGAAGCCGTCGAGAAGGGTAAGAAGCTGGCCGCTGAAGCAGCTTAAGAGGCGAATGGCGAATAGGGAGTAGCGAATAGATAAGCGCTACTTCCCGCACCATTCGCTACTCGCCATTCGCAATTCGCTATTTGCAGGTTTTCCATGGCCACCTTCCACTTCGATCTCGTCTCCCCCGAAAAGCTCGCCTTCTCCGGCGAGGTCGATCAGGTTGACGTTCCCGGCGTCGAAGGCGATTTCGGCGTGCTCGCCGGACACGCGCCGGTCGTCGCCGCGATCCGCCCGGGCATCCTGACCATTAGGGCTGGCGGCACCCATCAGAAGGTGATCGTGCTCGGCGGCCTTGCCGAAATGTCGGAGAACGGCCTCACCGTGCTTGCCGACGTCGCTACCTCGTTGGAGGATCTCGACCGCGCGCAGTTCGCCGAGTCGATTGCCGAGCTGGAAGCGAAGCTCGCCGAGAAGGAAGGCTCCGAACTCGATCGCGGCATCGAGCGGCTCGACCACTACAAGAGCATCCAGCAGGATCTCAACACGACCGCGATGCACTAGGTGGTGTGGACATTTATCGGAGCCATAGGACGATGGCGGCGAGAGTAACGACGGCCCGATAGTTTCGGGCGGTCTTTTCGAAGCGGGTTGCGACGCGGCGGAATTGCTTGAGCTTTGAGAAGCAGCATTCCACGAGATGGCGCTGGGCATAGAGATGCTTGTCGAGCGGATATTTGAGCGCACGTGAAGGGTTATTGGGGATGACGGCGATCGCGCCCTTGGCGGCGATGGCTTGGCGCAAGTGATCGGCGTCATAGGCTGTATCGGCCATGACGACCTCGGCGGGTAGCCCCTCGATCAATGCGGCGGCTTGCGGTGCATCGCCCTTCTGACCTGCGGTAAGCGTGAACCGCACGGGGCATCCCAAGCCGCGAACGGCCAGATGTATCTTGGTGCTCAGGCCGCCGCGCGAGCGGCCGATCGCTTGATCTTCCGCTTGATCTTCAGACCCCCTTTTTTGGCGCCGGCGGCGTGCTGATGCGCCCGAACGATGGTGGAATCGACGATCAGATATTCGAAGTCCGGATCGTCGGACATCGCCTCGAAGATCCGCCACCAGACACCTTTGATACTCCATCGACTGAAGCGTCGGAACACGCTGTTCCAATCTCCAAACGCCTCTGGAAGATCACGCCAGGGAGAGCCGGTGCGCACGATCCAAAGCACGCCCTCCACGAACATCCGGTTGTCGCGGCCGGTCGAACCCTTCTGGTCAGGCCGGCCTATGATCAGCGGCGCCATTCGCTCCCACGCCGCGTCGCTCAAAACCAACCGATCCATCACACCCAAGACTGCCTCCCCAAATGCAGTCTTGAATCTGATTTGCCCCTAA
>CAWIZF010000060.1:0-27511 GCA_963840465.1 uncultured Alphaproteobacteria bacterium
GGCGTAGAGGCGGCCGTATCAGGACCGCTCGAAGCCCGGCTACTCATATAGGGCTCGTGGCGCGGCCCGGCCTTGACCGGGATCGCATAGACCGAGTGCGTCGCGGTCAGATAGAGCGTGCGAAAATCAGCGCCACCCCAGGCGAGATTGGCGACCATTTCGGGCACGCGCACCTTGCCGAGCAATTCGCCGGCCGGCGAATAGACCCAGACGCCGCCAGGCGCCGTGACCCAGATATTGCCGCGCTGGTCGCACTTCATGCCGTCGGGCAGGCCGGGCTCGAGCTCGGAGCGGATGCCGCTGGCGAAGACGCGCGCATTGGCGAGTGAACCATCGGCCTCGGCATCGAAGACGCGGATCAGCGCCTGCACGGTGTCGTTGACATAAAGCAGGCGCTCGTCGGGCGAGAAGCAGAGGCCGTTGGGCTGGTCGAACAGATGGCGGTCGACCACGAGCTTTGGCGGGCCGCCGCCCGATGGAACGCGATAGACGCCCTGGAAGCCGAGTTGCCGCGGCCGCTCGACGCCGTAGACCGGCATGCGGCCATACCAGGGATCGCTGAAATAGATCGCGCCCTTCGAATGCACGCAGACATCGTTCGGGCTGTTGAGCTCCTGATTCTCGAAATGCGAGGCGATTACCTCACGCCTTCCATCGGGGCGCTCGCGGATCAGGGACGAGGTGGCATGCTCGCAGACAATGAGATTGAGTTCGGCATCGTAGGTCATGCCGTTGCATTTGTTCGAAGGACGCTTGACCTCGACGACGCCGCGCCTGGCGTCCCATCGCCGACGCACATCGCCCGGCATGTCCGAGAACAAGAGGTAATGATTGACCGGATGCCAGATCGGGCCCTCCGTGAAGTCGAAGCCGGTGCCGACCTGGCCGACCGGCGCGTAGGGGTCGATCAGGGTTTCGAATTCAGGGCGCAGCGTTACATGCGTCATCGGTCCGTCCTTTCCTCGGCGCTCACGCCGGGAACCAGTTGCGCTGGGGCAGGCTCTGAACCACCGGTCCCGGTACCTGATCGTGCAGCCGGCCGACCACGTTGCCGCCTTCGATTTTGGCCGGCCGGTCGTGGACCGGCAGCAGATAGCGCGAACTGCTCAGGAGCTTCTTGATCGCGGCTTTCTCCGCGCGCTTGCTGGTGCCGTGATTGCCCGTCGTACGCGGCTCGGCGTCGTGGATCTCGTTGAAGGGCGTGACGATCTGGTCGTTGAAGTCGTAGATCACGTCGCCGCAGATGGTGGCGATGCCATCGGCCGTGTGAACATGGATGTTCATCGAGCCCTCGGTATGGGCGTTGGCGGCGTCGCAATAGACGCCGGGCATCAGCTCGACCGGCCCGGTCACTTCGAGATCGAGGAAGCGCAGCGCGCTTTTGGTGTGCAGGCGGTCGATCAGGTGCTTGATGTCGGGCGCCGGATATTGCGGATGCATCAGGCCGGAGACGGAGTATTCCAGCTCCTTGCGGTTGAGCACGACGGTCGTGTTCATCGGAAACAGATCGTCCTTGCCGGCGTGGTCGATATGCAGGTGGGTGTGGCAGACATAGCGGACGTCGCCCATGCGCACGCCGTGGCGCGCGAGCTGGTTCTCGATCATGTTCTCGTGGAATTGCAGGCCGCGCATGCCGAGCGTTTCCATGATCTGGTTGGAGCGGTAGCCGGTGTCGACCACGACGGGATAGGGACCGCCGGTGATCAGGAAGCCCAGCGTCAGGACACGGCGGGTCCGGCCGCAATCGCGCCCCAGCACGAGAAAGCTCGAATTCGAGTTCGATATCCCCATAGTCCAGGATCTTGATTTCAAGCGCCATATGTCTCTCCCCGAATCGTTTTGATCGCTCAAGTATCCAGCCGATAAATGCGGGCGGCGGTTTTGCTCAGAACGGCATCGCGTTGATCGGCGCTCAAATGGGTTATCGCGGCGCGATGGGCGTCCACCAGTTCGCGATAGCTGGTCCAGAGCTTCTCGATCGGAAAATTGGAGCCGAACAAACAGCGGTCGGCGCCGAAGATCGCCACCGTGTCGCCAACGATCTCGGATATGTGCGCCGGGTCGTTGCGGTGGATGAAGGTGCCGAGGCCGGAAAGTTTCGAAACGATATTCGGACAGGCCGCCAGCCGCATCATGCCGCCGCGCCAGGCCGAGCGGCCCTCGGGCGAGAGGTCTTCCAGCATGCCGGCGTGCTGCAGGATAAAGGTCACGTCGGGACAGGCTGCCGCAAGTCCGGCGGCGCCGGCCATCTGCGGCGCGAACACCTGCAGGTCGAAGCTGAAGCCATAATCGGCGAGCCGGGCGATGTTGCTCCGGATTTTTGGATCGGCACAGAGGTCCGGCCGCGCGGCAAAACGATAGAGCGGGTTTTCGTGCCAGTGCAATTGCATGCGCACGCCACGCACCAGCGGATAGCGCGCCAGACGATCCAGTTGCGGGCGGACGTCATCGACGTTGAAGTCTGCATAGGAGACGATGGCGTGCGGCCAGCCGTGTTCCTCTGCGGTTTCCTGCACCCACGCGGTTTCATCCTCGAAACGATCATTGGCCCAGTTGGTCTGCACATAGACCGATCGCGTGACGCCGGAGCCGGCAAGGTCGGCGAGATATTCCTGGACAGGATAGTCGCGCCGGATCGGCTCGTAGGGGCCGAAGATGCGGGGCTGCATCGGGCCGCTGAGCCAGGGCAAGTCGGCCTGCCGCCAGATATGATGATGGGCATCGACGATTTCGGTCACGCGGCCTTCCTTTGTCCAAGCGAGAGAACGTGCGAGACGATCGCAGCGGTCGATCCGCCGTCGACCAGATCATCCACGAAGCGCCGGATCGCGATCAATGCCTCGGTTTGCGGCTGGAAGCCGGGACCGGCGGCAAGCGGCGTCAGCCAGCTCAGCCGCCAGGCGCGCCGCGACAATTTTGCGACGGCATCGCGCAGGGCAGATGGATCGCCGCGCTCCAGCCCGTCGGAGACGATCACGACGGCGGCGCCGCGCGCATAGCCGCCGAACCGGGGCACTGCGAGGAACGCCTGCAACGCATCGCCGATGCGGGTGCCGCCGTCCCAATCGCTGACCAGATGCGCGGCAGCCGACAGCGCCTGCTCGCGGCGCTTGACACGGAGCGCGCGGGTGACGCGGGTCAGCCTGGTGCCGAAGGTGAACACCTCGACATTGGGGGCCGCGTGCGACAGCGCATGCGCAAGCTTCATGTTGTCTTCGGTGCGGCCCTTCATCGAGCCGGACACGTCGATCAGCAATAAGATCTTGCGCGGCCGGGTGCGCCGCTTCAGCCGTCCGAGCCGCAGCACCTCGCCGTCGTTGCGAACGCTTTCGCGCAAAGTGCGGCGCAGATCGGCCCACGGGCCGCGACGGGCGCGCATGCGGCGATGGCTGCGCCGCCGCGGCAGGCGGGCAGGGGCCTCGCGTGACAGTTTTCGCAAGGCATCGCCGGTCGTGCTTGCCGTGAAGCGCCGTTCGACCAGTGCCTCGGCGCGGGCCGCGGTTAGCCCGGACTCGTTGGCTTCGTCGGCCAGCAGCGTTTCGTCTTCGCCGCGGCCTTCTTCCTGCAGGCGAACCACTTCGTCATCTTCGGCGCTCGCTTGGTCGATCGCCTCGCTGCCGATGAAATGGATGTCGAACAGCCGGTCGTAGGTCGCGCGCCGCTCCGGCGGCGGGGCGAGTGTCGCCAGTCCTGCGAGGCGGATGGCTTCGAGGCTGCGCGGACCCAGCAGCTCGATGGCGGCGAGAAATGCCGTTGTCTGTTCCGGCGCCACGGCAAACCCGTTGACGCGCAGCAGGGCGGCAAAGGATACGAAGACGCGGGCCGCGCGCGGCAATTGCAGATCGTCGCTCACGCGGCAGCCTCCGCAATGATGGCGTCGAGCCGGCCGGAGATGAAGGTGAGGTCTTCCTCGTCCTTCAGCGCCACGCCGATCGAGCGCTTGAAGGCATCCGGCCAACGCGCGCCGCGCTCGTGCAGCAACGTCGCCGCTTCGGCCCAATCTACTGTCTCGGCAATCCCCGGCACCTTGCTCAGCGGTTCGCGCCGCAGTTTTCCGACGGCGGCGACGACGGCGCGTGCCGTCGCCTCAGCAACACTCGACGCCCGCATCATCACGATGCGCGCCTCTCGCTCGGCGGTGGGATAGTCGATCCAGTGATAGACGCAGCGGCGGCGCAGCGCCTCGTGCAGGTCGCGGGTGCGGTTCGAGGTCAGCACGACGACCGGACGTTCCGCGGCGCGGATCGTGCCGCGTTCGGGAATGGAGATCTGGAAGTCGGAGAGGAATTCGAGCAGGAACGCCTCGAACTCCTGGTCGGCGCGGTCGATTTCGTCGATCAGCAGCACGGTGGAGTCGGGCGCGCGCAAGGACGCGAGCATCGGCCGCTCGATCAGAAACGTTTCGCCATAGATGTCGATGCTTTCCTCGCCGGCCTGGCGGATCGCAAGCATCTGGCGCGGATAGTTCCACTCATAGAGCGCGGCTGAGGCGTCGATGCCCTCATAACATTGAAGCCGGATCAGGCGGCGGCCGAGCACGGCGGCGATGGCCTTCGCCGCTTCGGTTTTGCCGACACCGGGCGCGCCCTCCAGCAGCAGCGGCTTGCCGAGCGCCAGCCCAAGATAGGCCGCCGTCGCGAGGCCCTCGTCGGCAAGGTAATACGCCGTCCGCAGCGCTCGTTCGAGCGCCTCGGGACTGTCGATACCGACGATGTTGCCGCGGACTGCCATCTCGTGCCTCAGCGCCGCGCCTGCGGCCGCGCGCCGCCCTGCGCCTTGATCGCCCGCAAGACTTTTTCCGGCGTGATCGGCAACTCATCCATCCGCACGCCGACGGCATTGAAGATGGCGTTGGCGACCGCAGGGAGTACCGGATTGGCGCACATCTCTCCGGGCCCTTTCGCGCCGAACGGTCCATCGGCCGCGGGGCGTTCCAGCACCGCGATATCGTGCGGGCAGATGTCGCCGGGACCGGGCATCAGGTACTCGACAAAATCGCGCGGGCCATGCGCCGGATCGGGATAATAAGGCTCGGGCGTTTCAAACAGCGCGTGGCTGACCCCCATCCACGCCCCGCCGACGAGCTGCTGCTCGACCAGCCGCGGATTGAGCGCGCGGCCGAGTTCATAGGCGCTATCCATGCGCACCATCGCGACCTCACCGGTCTCGTCGTCGACCTCGACCTCAGCGACCAGACAGGCATGCGCGTAGCAGGTGGCAGGCGACATCTCGCCGGTCTCGGGATTCACTTCGGACAGCGGCACCAGAAAGATGCCGCGCCCCGATATCGTCTTGCCCTGCTTGAACTGCGCCGCGATGGCGACCTCCTTGGTGGAGATCGAGCGGTGCGGCGCACCCCTGACGTGGATGTTACCGCGCCCGTCGGTATCGAGATCGGCGGCGTTGACTTCAAGTTCCTCGGCGGCTGCCTCCATCATGACGCCGCGCGCCTCTTTCGCAGCCGCCACCACGGCATTGCCGACGCGATGCGTGCCGCGCGAGGCGAACGAGCCCATGCAGTGTGGGCCGGTGTCGGAGTCGGCTGTGTCGACATAGACATCTTCAACGGGAACGCCGAGCGTCTCCGCGCAGATCTGCCGCGTTACGGATTTCATGCCCTGGCCGAGATCGATCGACGACAGCGAGACCGTGAACTTGCCGCTCGGGTTGGAATGAACCAGTGCCTGGCTGGGGTCGCCACCAAGATTTCATGCCGATGGGATAGTTGATCGAGGCGATGCCGCGTCCGCGATGTCTGGCCATGGTCAGCGCCTCCTGGTGCCGAAGACGGAAGAGAAACGGGTCGCGCCATGCGACGGCGACGGCGCCTGCGGCCGCGGAGGAGGAGGCGTCGGCGTGGGAGGTGGTGGTTGCTGGGTCGTTACAGTGGGCGCGCGATCGTAGGTGGTCCGCTGCTGCAAAGCCGCGACGCGCTGCGGAGCCGGCTCGCGCGGCGTCGGCGATATCGCCGCCCGGTTGCCGCCGCCGTCCGTGCGCGACGACATCCGTTTGACTTCTTCGCGAAGCGGCCATTTGGCTTTTTCGGCGGCGACCTGCACGCATTCGATCAGCGCGGTGTTTTTCGCCTCGCGCCGGTGCGCCTTCATGTCGCCGTCGCGATAGGCGTTGAGAATCCGAAACTCCATCGGATCGATGCCGACGAGATGGGCGAGCTTGTCCATCTGGCATTCGAGCGCAAAGTCCATCGCCGTAACGCCGAAACCGCGCATCGCGGTTGCCGGCGTCCGGTTGGTGAACACGCAATAGATATCGCCATAGACGTTCGGGATCGTATAGGGGCCGGGCAGGTGCGCCGCGCATTTGACGACGGCGTAGCTGGATAGCCGCGTATAGGCGCCGCTGTCGAAATAAGCGCGGATCTTGCGCGCGACGATGCGGCCATCGCGCATCACGCCGTCCTTGATGTAGATGCGTTCGGCGCCGCGCGGCGAGCCGAACTGCATTTCCTCCTCGCGGCCGAGCTGATAGCGCACCGGGCGTCCGGTCAGCATCGCGCCGAGAATGGCAAGCGGCTCGGTGAGCGTATCCACCTTGCCGCCAAAACCGCCGCCGACGGTGCCGCCGATGAAGTGGAAGGTGTTGGAGGGCACGTCGAGGATTTTGGCGCAGGTATCGAGCGAGAAGAACAAGGCTTGCGTCGAGGTGTAGACGACGTAGCGGCCGTTGGTGTCGGGCGCTGCGATCGAACCGTTGGTTTCGGTCGGCGCATGCTCGATCGGCGACATCTGGTAGCGCTGTTCGAGGACATGATCGGCCTCGGCAAAACCGCGCTCGACGTCGCCGAAGCGCAGTTTCTGGTGGTCGTAGACGTCGTGATAGATGAAGGTGTTTTTGGGGTAGGTCTCGTTGACAACAGGCGCGCCGGGTTTGAGCGCCTCCTCGACGTCGAACACGGCGGGCAGCGGCTCGTAATCGACCCGCACTTTCGAGAGCGCCTCAAACGCCTCTCGCGCGCTGTCGGCGACAATGGCGACGATCGGCTCGCCCTTGTAGCGCACCTTGTCGACCGCGAGCGACGGCTCGTCGTCCTTGCCGAAGTTGATCAGGCTGAGCAGGGTGTTGAGATTGACCGGCACGTCGGCGCCGCGGATGATGCGCCTAACGCCGGGCGCGCGTTCCGCTTCCGTGGTGTCGATGCGGCGCAGGCGGGCGTGGGCGTGCGGGCTGCGCAATACCTTGAGATGGAGCATGCCCTGCAGCTTGTGGTCGTCGAAATAGGTCGAGGTGCCGGTGACGTGCCCCAGCATGTCCTGACGCTGCGTGCCTTTTCCGATCTCTTTCAAATTGTCGTCGCGCTCGTCGGCGAAGATGTCCTTGCGCAGTTCCAGCATGGTCGTTCCCTTTAGGCGCGGGCGCGTCCGCTCGTGGCGGCGGCAAGGACGGCGTTGATGATCGGTTCGTAGCCGGTGCAGCGGCAGATATTGCCCGAGATCGCTTCGACCACCTCGGCGCGGGTCGGCGAGGGATTGCGATCGAGCAGCGCTTTTGCGGCCATCAGCATACCCGGCGTGCAGTAGCCGCACTGCGCCGCGAATTGCTCCATGAAGGCGCGCTGCAGCGGATGCAGGTTGGGACCGTCCTTCAGCCCGTCGAGCGTTTCGATCGAGCGGCCGTTCACGGTTTCCGCAAGCGTCAGGCAGGAGAGATGCAGTTCGCCGTCGATCAGCACGCTGCAGGCGCCGCATCCGCCCTGGCCACAGCCGAATTTCGGCGTCATGTCGCCGATCAATTCGCGCAGCGCCACCAGTAGATTAATGCCGCCGTCCACGAACAACGCGACGTCGCGGCCGTTGTGACGAAACTGGAGCGGGGTCTTGGTCATGAATGCTTACTCCAGGCCGGACAGCAGGCGGCGCAGATGGACGCCGACGATCTCGCGGCGATACCATGCGCTGCCAAGGGCATTGTCGGTGGGCGAAACGCCCTCCGTTGCGGTCGCAGCCGCAGCGCTGATCGCGGCATCGTCGAGTGAACGCCCCTCCAGCGCGCGTTCGGCGGCCCTTGCGCGAATTTGCGTCGCGGCCATCGAGCCGAGTGCGATGCGGGCCCCCGATATGCGGCCGCCGCTTGAAGGCAGATGTGCGGCCAGCGTGATCACCGCGCCGCCCTTCGGCTTGATGCGGGCAATCTTGCGATAGCGAAAGGCGTCGGCGCTTGCGGGTCGCTGACAGGAGACGGCCAGCACCAGCGCACCGCTCTGGCGTTCGCGGGATTGCAGAAATTCCTCGATTGGCATGTCGCGGGCGCCAAGGCCGCCTTGGACGGACACAGTGGCGTCGAGCGCCAGCAGCGCGACGGTGAAATCGCCATAGGGGCTGGGCGCGAACAGATTGCCTCCCACCGTGCCCATGTTGCGCACCGCCGGTCCGCCGATCGAACGGGCCGGCGCGTGCAGAAAGGCAAGATCGCGTTCGGCCAGAATTTTTGCGAAAGGTGACTCCGGCCCCGATTGTAATCCGCGAACTCGCCACGTCGATGCGGGACAACGCGCCGTCGGTCGCGCGCACCACCGTCGAAATCGAGACGTCACCTTCGTTGAGGGCGCGCATGACAAGCGTGCCACCGCCGAGATAGCGCGCGCTGCGGTCGGACGATAATGCCGATGCCGCCTCGCCAAAACTCGCGAATGTCTTCACTGTGACGGTCATGGTTGTGCCTCCGCGTTCAAGCGGCCTCCTTCAGGTGCCGGCGAATGGAATCGAAGCCGGCTTGATAGATCTGTTCGGCGACCATCCGCGTGAGATCGGCGGTATCTTCAGGCCGCGTGTTGAACCTGGATTCCCAGTGCCAGAAGGTGCGGTCGCCGTCAGTGACCGGCAGCAGGCGCACATGGGCCACGTAATTGAACATCGGGATCGGCGTATCGAGCAGGCAGTAGCTAAAAGTCTGTTCGAGGTCCGACAGCGCCAGCAGTTGTTCGCGCAGTTCCGAGCCGTCCTGCAGCTTGAAGCGTCTGATGCAGCCGATCTTGTCGGAGACCTGTGCGCGCTCGATCGTGCTGGTGGCTACCGCCGGGTGCCAGCGGTCGTGGCCGTTGAAATCGCGCAGCACGTTCCAGACCGCGCCGGTGGGCGCGTCGAGGATCGTGCTTTTGACGATATGCGGCACGCTAGCCTCCGAAGGCGCGTTTGAGCGCGTCGAAGCCGCCCTGAAACACGCCGGTCCCGATATTGCCGACGAGTTCGTTCTCGCGCTCGGGCGCACAGTCGAACTCGGCGGTCCATTCCATGAACGTCTGGTCGCCGTCGGTGACCGGCGTGAGTCGCAGGGTCGCGACGTAGTTCTCCACCCCCATCGGCGACTCCAGGATGGAGTAGGTGCAGAACATGTCGTAGTCGGAGAGCCCGAGCAGCTTTTCGCGGATGCGGTCGCCGTTGCGCAGGCGAAAATCGCGTACGCAGCCGATCTTGTCCGCGGGCTCGCCGCCCTCGATGCGGCTCTCCGCGATGGCGGGATGCCAGTTCGGCAGGCCATTGAAGTCGCGCACGCGCGCCCAGACGCGGTCGTTGCGGGCGTTGACGACGGTGGAGACGTAGACGCGGGCCATGGTGTGCTCTTAGCCTTTCTTGCGCGGGCCGCGTTCGGGAGCAGGCTCCCCGGAGGCGTCAGGGGCAGGCGGCGTGTCGGGCTTGGCTTGGCTGCCCTTGCGCGTGGATTCCTTGATGCCCTGCATGTCGCGCGCCTCGCGAATGAGGCCGGGCATCTTGGCGAGGCTGCCGCCCTCGACGCCGATATCGGCCAGGATCGAGTTGATCAGCGGCGCTTGCACCCGGTAACGCAGCGCGGAGTTGATCACCTCGTCGGTCGGGCTGCGACCGCCGCCACCACCGCCGCCCCCGCCATTGAGGCCGTCGACACTGAGAATCCGAATTCCCTCGATCTTCTCCATCGGCTTGACGCTCTCGCGCACGATGCCTTCGATGCGGTCGAGCAGCTTGCGGCGGAACAGCGAGTAGCGCGCCTGGTCGGTGAGAACGTTCTCGGCTTCGTTCAGCAGCCGTTGTGCCTCGGCTTCGACGGCGGCGCGCACGCGCTCGGCGTCGGCCGCGATCTTGGTCTCCTCGGCCCGCTTCTCCGCCAGCAGCACCTCGATGGTCTTCTGTCGCTTCGCAATTTCGCTGTCGCGGGCGGTGACGACGCGTTCGGCCGCTTCGGTCGCCCCCGCGCGCGCATCCTCGGCGGCCACCTTGGCGGCGGATTCTTCCAGAGACTTCTGATAGAGCGCGATGGCCTTCTCCATCAGCGCCGTTTCGACTTCCTTCTCACGATTGACCTCCAGCTTGCGCAGGTCGCGCTCACGGCCGACGCGGGCTTCGTCGAGGCCGCGGTCGGAGGCGATGCGCGCCCGCTCGACTTCCTCGCGGGAGGCGATCTCGGCTTCCTGCAGCGCCTGGACGCGGGCGACTTCGAGCTGCTCGATCGCGCGCCGGCGGGAGAGCCGGGCGGTTTCGAGCGCCTGTTCGCGCGAGACATCCGTGGTCTCGACTTCCTTGCGCGCGATGATTTCTGCCTGCTTGACCTGGCGGTCTGCATCGATCCGCTCGGAGCGCTTGGCGGCGAGCGCGATGACGCGCTCCTCGTCGGCGATTTCGACCGCCTTCTTCTGATCGATATTGAGCACCTCGCGGGTTTTCGACGAGGCGATGCGCTCGGCCTCCAACGCCAGTTCGACCTCGACGCGCCGCCGTTCGATCGCGTCGCGGCGCTTGAGTTCGGCGGCCTCGATCGCTTCGGTGCGGTCGATTTCGAGCCCCCTTGTTTCCTTTTCCGCCCGGATACGCTGGGCGGCAATCACCTTCTCCTGGGCAATGCGCGCGGCCTCGATGGCTTCGCGCGAGGCGATATCGGCCTCCTCGATCGTGCGGTTGCGTGCGATTTCGAGCGAGCGAACGCGCTCTTCCTGGGCAATCCGCGAGGCCTCGGTCGCCTCGCGCGCGGTGATCCCTGCGACTTCAAGCGCCTGGTTGCGCTCGATCTCCAGCTTGCGGGTGGCGTGTTCTGAACCGATCCGTTCGGCGGCCAGCGTCCGCTCCCGCGCAATGCGCGCGCCTTCCACCGCCTTTTGCGCCTCGATCTCCGCTTCCTGAATGGTGCGAACCTGCGCAATCTCCAGCGACCGGGTGCGCTCGTCGGAGGCGATGCGCTCGACGTTGACGATGGTGGTCTGGGCGATGCGGGCCTTTTCGGTCGCCTCGCGCGCCGCGATCTCGGCTTCCTCGACCGCGCGGGTGCGTTCGATCTCGCGCCTGCGGGTTTCTTCCTCGTTGGCGATCCGCGCGTCTGTGATGGCGCGATCCTGCTGGATGCGCGCCTTCTCGACCGCCTCGCGGGCCGTGATCTCGGCTTCCTCGATCGTCCGGGTGCGCTCGATGTCGCGCTGCCGCACCTCGCGCTCCGATGCAATCCGCGCGGTGTCGACCGCGCGCTGGTTGGCGATCTTGGCCTTTTCGATTTCTTCGCGCGCCAGCAGTTCCTTTTCTTCCACCGCGCGCGTGCGCTCGATCTCGCGGTGACGGGTCTCGCGTTCGGAGGAGATGCGGGCTTCGGCGATCGCCTGTTCGTTGGCGATGCGGGCCTTCTCGATCGCCTCTCGCGCTGAAATCTGCGCCTGCTCGGCCTCGGTTTCGCGCAGCGCGCGTTCGCGCGCCACCTCGGTGCGCTGCAGCGCCCGGCGCATCTCGATGTCACGCTCTTGTTCGAGACGGGCGGTCTCGCTCTCGCGCTCGATATCCAGTGCCTGGCGCTCGGCATCGAGGTTGCGGGTGCGGATCTTGATCATCGAATCCTGTTCGATGTCATTGCGCAGCTTGCGCTTGGCCTCGATGTCCTCCATCAGGCGGGTCAGGCCCTCGGCGTCGAACCGGTTCGATGGATTGAAATATTCCAGGTCGGTCTGATCGAGGTCGGTGATGGCGACGGATTCGAGCTCAAGTCCGTTCTGGGCCAGCGCCTCGGCGGCGGCGGCCTTGAGCCGCGTGACGTATTCGCCGCGCTGCTCGTGCATCTGCTCCATGGTCATTTCGGCGGCGACCGACCGGATCGCGGAGACGAACTTGCCGGAGAGCAGGGCGTGCAACTGCTCAGGCTCCAGCGTGCGCCGTCCGAGTGTGGCGGCGGCGATGGCGACCGCCTCGCGCGTCGGCTGCACGCGGACGTAAAAATCGGCCTCGATGTCGATCCGCATGCGGTCGCGGGTGATCACAGCGTCCTGCTTGGCCCGCACGATGCCCATCGGCAGCACGTTCATGTTGACCGGCGTGTAGTCGTGGATGAACGGCAGCACGAAGGCGCCGCCATTGATCACGACGCGTTCGCCGAGCAGACCGGTTCGCACAAAGGACACTTCCTTCGACGAACGGTGATAGAGCCAGTTCACGATGTAGACGACGATGGCGATCACGACGATCGCAACGATCAGCCAGAGGATCAATTCGCCAACCAGAGTCCCCGACATCTCTTCCTCCCTTTGCTCCCGGCGTTACCGCGCGCCGATCGCCTTGAATTTACGAACCTGTTCCGTCAGCGCCCGCTCCACCGGCAGGCGCTCCATCGAGGAAGCGCCGTAGAAGCCGTGGCACTTGCGCGTGTGTTTCATGATGAAGTCGGCGTCGGCGGGCTCGGCGATGGGTCCGCCATGGGCCAGCACCAAGATGTCCGGATTGACGCTGAGCGCCGCCGCCGCCCAGACGTCGATCTGCTCCGGACAGTCTTCGAGTTTTAGCGCGGTATGCGCGCCGATCGCGCCGCCGGTGGTCAGGCCGAGATGGCAGACGATGATGTCGGCGCCTGCAATCGCCATCGCCGCGGCTTCGCTTTCGCTGAACACGTAAGGCGTCGTCAGCATGTCCTTGTCACGCGCCTTGGCGATCATGTCGATCTCCAGCGCGTAGGACATTCCGGTTTCTTCAAGATTGGCGCGGAAGACTCCGTCGATCAGCCCGACGGTCGGAAAGTTCTGCACGCCGGCAAAGCCCAGCGCCTTCAACTGGTCGAGGAAGAGGTCCATGTCGCGGAACGGATCGGTGCCGTTGACGCCGGCGAGCACCGGCGTCTTGGTGACGACGGGAAGCACTTCACCGGCCATCTCGACGACGATCGCATTCGCGTCGCCATACGGCATCATGCCGGCAAGCGAGCCGCGTCCGGCCATGCGGTAGCGGCCGGAATTGTAGATAACGATTAAGTCGACGCCGCCGGCTTCCTCGCATTTTGCTGATAGTCCAGTGCCGGCGCCACCGCCGACGATGGGCTCGCCCTTGGCGGCCATGGCGCGGAACTTCCTCAGGATGGCTGAACGTTCGAACTTCGCCATGGTCACCTCGCAACTTTCCGACGGGTCCCCGGGCGTCCGACCAGAGGACGGAGTGCGCCAGCGATGGCGGATGCAAATTCGGGGTCGTTGATGTGGCGCTTGATACGAATGAGCTGACGATTGCTGGTCTGGCGCACGCTGCGCTCCAGCGCCGTGAACAGCGCCGCGTCGGCCTCCGGATCCCAGAACGGCTGGCCCGGCGCGTCGAGCGCGGATACGCCGCCTTCGGGCAGGAAGAAGCGCACCGGCCCGTCCATTCGGTTGAGCTTGTCGCCGATCCAGCGCCCGATGCGTTCGTTCTCCTCCGGCGTGGTGCGCATCAAGCGTCACCTGCGGATTGTGAACGTGGAATTTGCGCTGGCGGTAGCGTTCGGGGATCGTGTCCGGCGCACCGAAATTGACCATGTCGAGCGCGCCGGCAGAGCCGATGAAGGGCAGGCGGCTGCGGATAACAGCGCCAAAGCGATCTTCAGTCGCCGGAAACACGCCGCCCATCAGGAGATCGCAGACTTCGGTCGTCGTGAGATCGATGACGGCGGCGAGCATGCCGGAATCGACCAGCTTCTCCATCGATCGGCCGCCGACGCCGGTGGCGTGGAAGACGAGACATTCGAAATCGTTGCGCAGGTCGGCCGCGATCTTCTGCACGGCCGGCGTCGTGACGCCGAACATGGTGATGCCGACCGCCGGCAGATCGGCCGGCACGTTGCGTTCAGGCTTGGCCTGATTGTCCAGACGCGCTTTCACCATGCCGGCAATGGCGTTGGCGCCATTGGCGAGCACGGCGCGCGAGATCGAATTGAGGCCCTGCACGTCGGTGACCGAATACATCATGGTGATATCGGCAGGTCCCACGTAAGGGCCAACATCTCCCGACGCGACCGACGAGATGATGAGCTTCGGCACACCGACGGGGAGGGAGCGCATGGCGGGCGCGACCAGCGATGCGCCGCCGGAGCCGCCGGCCGAAATGATGCCCGCGACATTGCCCTGGCGGCGGAGCCAGTTGGCGAAGGCTTCCGCCATCGCCGTCACCGATGTGCCGCGGTCGGCGCCGAACACGCTCGATCCGCCGCGCCCGTGGTTGAGCGCGATTTCCTGCGCCGAGACATCGCACGTGGCGAGCTTGCCGCTGGTCGATACGTCCACCAGCCGCGTCCGCAAGCCCTGTCCGGCGATCAGGTCGCGGATGAAGCGCAGTTCCTCGCCCTTGGTGTCGAGCGTGCCGGCGACGAGGACGACGGGTGGCCCTGACGCGCCCGGTACGGCTGTGCCAGCCTGGCGCTTTTGCCGGGCGGCGTCTTCGATCCGCGTCACGCCCGTCGATAGCGTGCGCGCGGCGGCCTCGATGCGCGCAATCGGCGCCGGCTGCGACCAGCGCGTCGGCAGGGTGGGATTGGAGATGTAGATCCGGATCGGCGCCGAACTCGCGGCGCGCGGCGGCGCGGGCCGCGACTCGGCCGCGCCCGCATCGGCGGCCTCGATATCCGTTTCCGGATCGGCGTGGACGCCAACGACGCCAACACCGAGCAGGCGTTGCTGCAGCTCGCGGTCGGCGGCGAGGCGCGCGGAGTCGATGATCCGGTTGATCCGGCCGTTGACCATGATCGCGACGTTCTTCGAGATCGCGGTGGCGACGCCGATGTTCTGCTCGATCACGAGCACCGACATCTCGCCGTCTTCGCCGAGGCGCACCAGCATTTCCTCGACCTGGGCGACGATGACGGGCGCAAGCCCTTCGGTCGGCTCGTCCATGATGAGCAGATGCGGGTTGGTCAGAAGCGCGCGCGAGATCGCCAGCATCTGCTGTTCGCCGCCCGAGAGCTGGCCGCCGCCATGGTCCTTGCGCTCGGCAAGACGGGGAAACGTCTCGTAGATGCGATCGATGGTCCAGGCGCCGCGCCGCATCCCGGCGGCGAGACTCAGATGCTCGGCGACGCTGAGCGAGCGCCACAGCCGCCGCCCCTGCGGGACATAGCCGACGCCTGCCTTCGCGATCCGTGCCGGGCTGAGGCGGGTGATATCCTCGCCGCGGACGCGAACCGAACCGCCGCTCGCCCGCAACAGGCCCATGATGGTCTTGCACAGCGTGGTCTTGCCCATGCCGTTGCGCCCGACCACCGAGAAGACGCCGGAGTCCAGCGTCAGGTCGACGCCCTGCAACGCATGCGAATGGCCGTAATAGACATCGAGGCCTCGGACTTCGAGCGCAGGCGCGGCGCGGCGGAGCTCAGGCATGGCCGGCCCCCAGATACAATTCCTGGACCTCGGGATCGGCTTCGATCTCGTGCGGCAGGCCTTCCTTGAAGATGCGGCCGTTGTGCATCATCGTGACGCTTTCGACGACGCGAAGTGCTACATCCATGTCGTGCTCGATGATGATGTAGCCGATATGGGCGGGCAGCGACGTCAGGATCTCGATCAATTCGCGCCGCTCGGTGGGGGACAATCCCGCGGCCGGCTCGTCGAACAGGATGAAGCGCGGCGCGCCGGCGAGCGCGAGCGCGATTTCGAGCTGCCGCTGCTGGCCATGCGCCAGCTCCGCGACCAGCTGCTCCCTGACTGGCGTCAAATGCACCGCCTGGATCAGCGACTCGGTCGCGTGCATCAGGGCGTCGTTCGCACCCGGGCGCAACATCGAAAAGCGTCCGCGCGAAACGCCGCGGCAGGCGAGGTAGACATTGTCCCGCACCGTCAGGCCGGGGAACAACGCCGAGATCTGGTAGGTGCGGCGCAGGCCACGCCTGATCCGTTCGTAAGGCGGGAAGTGGGTGATGTCCTCGCCGAAGAAGCGGATGGTGCCGGATGACGGCGGAAAATCCCCGGTCACGCAGTTGAACAGCGTGGTCTTGCCGGCGCCGTTGGAGCCGAGCACGGCGCGGCGTTCTCCCGGGCGAACCGTGATGGTGACGTCGGTCAGCGCCGCCAGCGCGCCAAACAGCCGCGTGACGCCGCGCAACTCCAGCGCGGCGCCGGCACCGACGGACGAAAAGCGTGGCGCTGATCTATCCATGACCGTGGCCTCCGCCCGTGCGTTTGTCGGGAGCAGTCGCGTGGCGGCGCCATCGCTCCCAGAGTCCGATCACGCCATCCGACGACCAGAACACGATGGCGAGGAAGCCGAGCCCGATCAGCAACCGGAAGCGATTGCCGTCGAGCCCGAACTTGACCAAGAGATCGAGCGCGAAGGTGCGCAGGATGACGAAGATGAAGGCGCCGATGTAGGGTCCGACGGGACGGGTGATTCCGCCGACCACGGCGATGATCAGAATATCGATGCAGGCGCCGACGCTGACCGAGCCGGGCGAGATCTGCCGGTAGTTCCAGACCTGCAGCACGCCGCCGAGGGCGGCGATAAAGGATGCGAAGGCGTAGGCCGCCACGCGGTGCGCGTTGACATTGAAGCCGAGCGCCGCCATGCGGCGGGGGTTGTCGCGGACGCCCTGCAGCGCGAGGCCGAACGGCGCGCGTGAGACATATTGAACCGCGAAATAGCAAAACGCCGCGACGCCCAGCGTGACGTAATAATAGGGAACGTCGGCGCGCCAGTCGACGCCCCAGAATTTCGGCGTGGCGATGGTGTTGATGCCGGTGTGGCCGCCAAAGATCGCCCAGTTCTGGTTGGTGAAATAGTAGAAGGCCGCCCCGATCGCGAGCGTGATCATGATGGTGTAGATGCCCTCGGTGCGCACCGCGAGCGTGCCGCCAAGCGTGCCGAAGATGGTCGCGAGCACCAGCGCCATCGGCGTGGCGAGCCACCACGGCCAGCCGAGGCTGATATTGGTGTTGGCGCTCATGCCGAACACCGCGACCATGTAGGCGGCGAAACCGGCGATGGTGAGCTGCATCAGGCTGACCATGCCGCCGTAACCCGCCAGGAACATCAGGCTGAGCGCGATGGTCCCGAGGATCAGCGTCGTGGCAAAAATCTCGATCAGGAAGAAGCCGCTGGCGATGAACGGCATGATCAGGAGGATCACCGCCACCAGCCAGACGGCCGGCTGGTTGAATTCCGGCCACGCCAGCCAATTCGTGCTCGCTGCCGCCGGTCGGCTCGTCTCTTGATGCGTGCCCTGGACCAGCGACATGTCAGCGCCTCGCCAACAGGCCCTGCGGCCGCAGCGCCAGCACCAGCACCATGATGAGGAAGGTCACGACGATCGCATAGGTCGGGATGTAGACGGAGCCGAGCTGCTCGGCGAGGCCAATGATGACGGCGCCCAGCGCCGCGCCGGGGATCGAGCCCATGCCGCCGACAATGACGACGACGAGCGAGGCGAGCAGAAACCGGGTGTCCTCGC
Organism: uncultured Alphaproteobacteria bacterium; assembly: GCA_963840465.1. GTDB lineage: Bacteria > Pseudomonadota > Alphaproteobacteria > Rhizobiales > Xanthobacteraceae > Bradyrhizobium. The sequence goes on from CAWIZF010000060.1 coordinate 17,635, forward strand.
CGGGCGAGAGCGACTGAAAGGTGCCGCCGACGACGCCCGCGATGCCGGCAAGGCCTGCGCCGAGCGCGAACACGACGACGAAGACGAGCTGGATCGGCACGCCGGTCGCGGCGAGCATGTCGCGGTCATCGACGCCGGCGCGCACCATCATCCCGACCCGGGTCCGGTTGAGCGCCAGCCACATCGCGATACCGATCACGACGGCTGCGACGAAGATCACGAGACGCACCATCGGATAGCGCAGGTAGACCGCCTCGCCCGACGATTTGACCGCGGTGACCAGCGGCAGTTCGATCGGGCCGACCAGCCAGCCCGGGGTCTGGATCTGATAGAAATCGCCGCCGAATACCCACAGCATCAGGTCCGCGAACACGATCGAGAGCCCGATCGTGACCATGGTCTGGCGCAGATCCTGCCCCTCCATGCGGCGGAAGACGACGATCTGCAGGACTACCCCGAGCAGCGCCACGCCGAGAAACGCGACGATGAAGCCGAGCACCCAGGAGCCGGTCCAGGTGCTGATGGCGTAGCCGATATAGCCGCCGAACAGATAGAGCGAGCCATGCGCCAGATTGACGTTGCGCATCAGGCCGAAGATCAGGGTGAAGCCGCTGGCCACCAGGAAGTAGAGGCTGCCGAGCGTGATGCCGTTGAAGACGGCGTTGAGAAACACCCGCTTCCGGCCGATCGCCTCTTCGAGGCCGGGTGGCCAGACGGCAAGGATCAGCCACAGCATCACCGCGACCGCGATCAGCAGGATCAGCGCCCATGCCGGATGGCGTTCGATGAATCGTGTCACGGTTTTGGCCCGGCCGTCGCCATGCCGTCCTCCCAGACGCCGCGGCCTTTTCGGCTCGCGTTTTCAGGGCATCCTAACGGCGCCGCGAAGCCTGCACTTGATTGTCAGTATCTTTTCGCGAGCTCTGCGCTCAGGGCCGCAAGACTTTGGCGGCGCGGCGGTATTCGGTCGGCGCCATCCCGACATTGGCGGCGAAGAAGCGCGTGAAACCGCTTTGCGAGGAGAAGCCGAGATCGAAGCCGATATCGGCGATCGGCACCTCGGTCGCCACCAGCGCGTCCAGCGCCTGTTCCATGATCAGCGTGTTGAGATAGAGGTTCGGGGTGACGCCGGTCTGGGTGCGAAACAGCCGGTAGAAGTGCGGACGCGACAGCCCGGAGGCCCGCGCGATCGAATCCAGTTCGATCTCGGCGCCCGGACTTTCGGACATCAGCTTGATGGATTTGCGGACGCGAAAGTCGGTGACGGCGGTGGCGGTGCGCGTCTCCGGCACCGGCTCGGACCGCTGCCAGCTCTCCTCATAGCAACTGTCGATCAACTGCCTGAGTTCGCAATCGAGGCTGCTGAGTGATGGTGCGCCGCAAACCAGCGCGGCGGATCGCCGGATGTGCCGGTCGAGCGTGGCCGTCCGTTTGAAACAGGTGCGGCCGAACCGCAGGCTGTGGGCGCGCGCCGCATCGGGAGCGAACCATTCGGCGTTGACGTAGAGGACGAAGAAGATTGCGCCGTTCTCTACATCGGTGGGGACAAAGTTGTGCGGTTCCCAAGGGTTGATGGCAACAATGGAGTCTTCCATGAGCAGCCACCGCTCATCGCACACGTCGATGTGCGCCGGCGTTCCACCGACATGAAAAATCAGATGCCCTTCGCGATGCGCATGCATGTTGAAGGGGCGGTTCAACTGATAGACCGTCGCGCGACCGAACCGGCCGTGGAAGACGGCGAGAGCCTTGCTCATGCCTTCCCTCCCGCGGGATGTTCTTGTCTTTTTCAACCAGCGTTCAACATCCGCCGCGGGATTGCAAGGGAAGATCACGCCCGGCCCGGGCCCGAGCGGATCCCGGCGCGAGACCGGGACCCGTTCGCAAATGCGAAAAACTCAATACTTCTTGCACTCCGGAACGGTCCGGCTCGGCAGCCCGATCTTGGCGAATACCGCCGGGTCGTAACCCAAGGTCTGGTTCACGTCGGGAATGACCTTCACGACCTTGAGAACAACGCGCCCTTGCCGTCATCCACCACTTCGGTGACGAAGTTGGTGCCGATCGCCTGGCGGTTGGCGTCGAGCTTGATCTTGCCGTTGGGCGCGTCGAGCACGATCTTGGCCAGCGCTTCCCTGTACTTCGCCTGGTTGTTGCTGAGGTCGCCATTGACCTCGCGCAGGGCGAGGATGAGCGCCATCGTCGAGCCGTAATAGTTGGTGGCGAGCAGCGAGGGGCTGGGGAACCGCTTGGCCGGCGGGAAGGCGTCCTGATAGGCCTTCACGAACTTCTGCCAGCCCGGATCCTCCCAGGTATCGGCCTGGCCGCTCGCGGCAATGGTGCCGAGCAGCGCGTTCTTGGCGTTGCCCTTGGCGGAGAGGATGGTCTGGTCGACCATGATCGAGCCGCCCATCAGATGCGCCTTGCCGCCGGCCTGCTGATACTGGTTCAGGAAGTTGACGGCGTCCGCGCCGCCGAGGCCGAGATAGATCGCATCGACGTCGTCGGGCAGCGCGGCAATCACGGAGGCGAAGTCCTTGGTGCCGAGCGGCACCCATTGCCGGTTGGTGACCTGTCCGCCGGCGCCGCAGAATTCCAGCACCAGCCCGAACACCTGCGTATAGATGAACGAATAGTCTTCGCCGACGGTCGCGATCTTCCGATATTTCTTGGTGTCATAGGCGTATTTGCCGAGCCCGACCTGCCACTGCGCGCCGTCCATGTTGTAGCGGAAGAAGTTCGGCGCCGGATCGACAAAGGTGGTTTCCTGGGCGCCGGAGGCGGCGTTGATGAAGGTCAGCTCGGGGCGCGTCTTGGCAAAGTTCTTCACCGCGATGCCCTCGTCGCCGGACAGCGGCGACAGCAGGATCTGGACCTTGTCCTGCTCGATCAGCTTGCGCACGGCGCGAATGGCGGAATCGGGCGTGGCGTCGGTCGAGGCGATGATGAATTCGAGTTCCTTGTCGCCGACCTTCTTGCCGAGCGTATTGATCGCCGTCTGGTGGCCGCGTATCCCGTCCTCGCCGAGCACCGTATAGGTGCCTTCGAGCGTCGCGGTGACGCCGACTTTGATCTTCTCTTGAGCCAAGGCGGCGCCGGAAAGCAACAGGCTGCTCAGCGCGACAAGTCCCGCACAGCTTTTAAACATCGAACCCCTCCCTTGTATCGCCAGTTTTTAGGTCGCCCCAAATCGCCATGCGGCCGATGCCGGTTGCGCACCGCGCAGCCGGAATGCATTGCGACAGGGATCGCCGGGGCGGAAGCTAACCGATGACTGAGGCCGCGCACGCAACTTCACCTGCTGCAACTTGACCGGTAGTCTCATTTTGCATGTTGCGCCGCGACGAGGTTCGCCGCGATGTGAGAGCGATGATTCAAGAATTTGGAACGTGCAGTCGAAGCAATAAGTCCCTGATTTCACTCGCGGGTGTTGCGGCACTTGAACCGCGGCCGGAACGCCGGTTGAGATGCTGGTTGAAACTCCGCCAGCGGAATCGCTGAGGCATCTTCATGTCGAATCTGCAAAGGACGAGACGCCGATTCATCCTGCAAGACCGCGGTGCGAACCGCGTGATCGCAGGGATTTTTCTGGCAGCATTGCTGACCTGGTGTGCCGTCGCCATAGCCGCGGCGGGCACCGATCTCTATCGCACCAAGGTCACCGTGACGGGCCAAGGCGAGGCGAACCGCATGACCGGCTTTGCCGCGGCTCTGGAGGACGTCCTGATCAAGGCATCCGGCGCACAGAAACTCAGCGGCGACCGGCGCTTGGCCGCGTACAAGGCGAAGGCCAAGGATTACGTCAGGTCATTCAGCTATCGCGATCAGTTCTTTGGCAAACCCATTCGCGACGAGCAGGGCACCCGCGACCGGCCCTTCGATCTCACCGTGGAGTTTGAGGAAAGCAGGATCGACGGCCTTCTCAAGACGCTTGGCCTCAAGCCCTGGCTTTCCCATCGTCCGCGCCTTGCCGTCTTTGTCGAGATGGAGCAAGGCGCGAGGAACTATGTCGTGACGACGGATGGACCCCAGTCCGACTTGCAACGTGACGCGCTGCTCGCCGCGGCGGACAAGCGGGGCATGGACATTGTTCTGCCGAGCACGGCGGCGCTGGCGAAATCGAACATCACCGGGGCGGAGCTCAGGGCGCCGTCTTTCCCGGCGCTGGCGCCGGTTGCGGCGGAGCTGGGTGGCGAGGTCGTTCTGGTCGGGCGATTGGTCTGGGATGACCGGGATCTCGGCTGGGCCACGCAGTGGCAGATGGACTGGCGCGGCCAGACGCACCGTTGGCAAATTCGCGGCGTCACCTTCGATGAAACCTTTCGACGCGGCATCGGCGGCGCGGCGCAGATCTTGTCAGGCAATGGCGATCCGGTAGCGAGATCGTCGTCGGCGGGAAGAAATAGGCTTCATTGATTTTCTGGCGGGACGTTCCGATCGCGTTCACACGTGATTCGATCCTATAGAGTGGTTCGCGCGAGCGGGCACAACGCGGAATGTCTTCACGTCGATTTCTCCTTTGGGTGCGTGGATGGCAAGCGCGCGCGATACGGCAACGCGCAAGCGATCATTTGCTGTGGCGAGCCGGTGCAATTTTCAACGGTTGAGATTTTTGACCTGTAATCGCGCTGGGAGCCCGATGGGGGAGCGCCATCGCGATACAAATTGCGCGATGGTGGAATAGTGCCGCTGATTTGCCCGACGTGTCAAAATGTTTTCACGGGCAAAGCATCCATGCCGGCGCCCCGCCGCTACTTTGCATGGGGTTGTTTTCGATATTTTGGTTGGGAGCGGGAGCGGCGTTGGCCTTGCGGCTGGGGAGCGGGGCTTGCCGAGCCGTGGCTTGCGGGCCGCACAGCCCGCCTTCGCCCTTTAGGGCTTCGGCGCGACAGCCTTCGCTCGCTTCGCTTGGAGTTTGTGGCACGGGCTTGCCTGGCCGAAGCTCGCGAAGCGAGTGAAGGCTGGTGGGCCCGGCAGCGGCCATATGAAACGGCTTTTCTTGAGAGATTTCGTAGTCTTATTGAGATGTTGATTCATTGAGTACCAACAAAAATACCAACAAATTTGCCAGGAGAAAAACATCGGGCCGCCGCCGCTACGCGCGGCCTCTGAGATCGTCCACCGCGTCACATCGAACTTCGAAGGTAGCTCGATCGCCATTAGTCGTGAAAAAATTGGGGACGAGAGGTCCGGATCGCCTCTACGTTGATCTTGAAGGTCGCGTCAGCCAGCCATCCACCGCCGACATCCGCAAGCATGTAAATGAAATTCTGGCGATGCTGCATTCGCCGACTGGACGGTGGGACGGATCAGCCGGTTGCTAGACGGCGGCTTGATCGAGACCGGCTTCGTAATTCGCAACGGCGCCGCAACCGCTCTCAAAATCAGCGGAATGCTACTTCAAGAGCCTGGAAAATCAAATCTTGCATTTCTGGCGAGGTTCGTGATCGATCCTGCCCTCATCCAATTCGCTCAGGCGCTTGAGCCGTGCCAGAAACGCGGCAAGGTCGGCGGCGTAAAACAACGTCTTCTTGCCGAACTTGACGCGTTTGAGGTCACCTCGTTTGACCGCTGCGTACAGCGCCGTGCGGCCGATACTAAGCAAGTCGAGTGTCTCGTCGACCGCGTACGCTACTTTCGTAAGACCGAAGGCCCAAGGGTCGATCGGATCGACTCCGGTGTTCTTGTCGTTGTCCATACTCGACACCGCGTTGTTCGTCGAAGCGCGGTCATGTGATTTGCGATGATGGGCAGCCATGGTGCGCAATATGCCATGCGTCCCGGAGCAACTGAACGGCCCAAGTCTGCGCTGTGCTACGCTGTGGTGCGGCGGCAAAAAGGCCTGATTCCTCTCTTTCGACGGCAAATGCTTGCGAACGGCTGCATTTGCGTATGTCGCTCCCTGGTCGTCACGTCACTCATGCTGCGCGCTTCAACGGACGTGCGCGCTCGACTCGCTTGCGTTCCTTCGGCGTGTTCATCACTTCCCAAAGATCGTGGCGCCGCTGCACGTTGAGCCAGAAGTCAGGGCTGTTGCCGAAGACGCGGGCCAGGATCAAGGCCGTCGCGGCGGTCACGTTCCTGCGGTCGCCGCACAACTCGTTGACGTGCTTGCGCTGAACGCCCATCGCCTCGGCGAGCGCGCCCTGCGTCAGGCCCATCGGCTCCATGAACTCTTCGGTCAAAATCTCGCCGACAGTCGCCGGCTTGCGCTTGGTGGTCAGCATGGTTGCCTCGCTCTCATCGGTAACTGTGATCGTCCAGATAAATCCCGTCCGCTTCGCCGCGCTCGCCATCCCAGCGGAAAATCAGCCGCCATTGCTGATTGACACGGACCGAATGAAACCCCGCCAGATTGCCGCGCAGCTTCTCGAAATGATTGCTAGGCGGCACGCGCAAGTCCTGATCGGTCGTCGCATCGTCGATCATCTGCAGCTTGCGGAACAGCCGGGCCTCAAGATCGGGCGGGATGTTGCGGGAATGGGTATCGTCCACGAAGAAAGCCCGTAACCAGCCATCCCGAAAGCCAACGATCATTCCGTCACTCCGGTTGAGAGTATTTGTACCACCCTATAACTCATTTTTCAAGGATGATCTCCGTCCTTCTGCGCGGCCGCTCACAATCCGCCCTTGTCTGCTTGGAGAGCCCAAACCGGGGCGGCGTCAGGCCGTCAAGGCCGAAGCCGCGAAGCGGGGGCGCGATAGCGCCAGCCTTTACGGCCTGAGGCCGGTCCGGTTCACTGCTGTCAGCAGCAAGCGAGCACGGACCTCGTCACTCCGCATCTGACTCGCGCTTCGGACGCCATCCAACCGGATCAGCGACCCATCGGTTGATGTCGGATTCCTTCCATCCCGCGCCGTTGACGCTGATCCTGATCTGGGGCGGGAACGTGCCCTCGGCGATCTTGCGGTAGATGGTGGAGCGGGACAGCCCGGTTCGGGCCAGGACGGTCTTCAAACGGATGATACGGTCTGGTTCTCGCACGGCTGGCCTGCCTCCTGCTGACTGTTTCTGACGGCTGCTGGGACCAGACAGGACAGGCATTCAGGGGCATGCAACAGCGTTCGGCACGGCATAGCGCGGTGACGTAGAGGTGGCGGCAAATCGGCGGGTTCAGAGTCCGATGCTGCGGCCTCTGCCCAGGTCGATACCGTGTGTGAAGGCGAGTTCGTCGCCCAGCCGACGGCCCGAGCCGAAATTGCCGCCGATGCCGAGTTCGCGCTTACGGTTGGCGAGCAGGGATTCAAGCTGCGGATCGCGTTCGAGGCTTTTGGCCATGTCGCCCATCGCCGAGCGCGTCGCCTTGTAGCCGGACATGTCGCCCGCCTGATACTGACGCTGGCTGGCTTGGTCGAGCTTCTGCCAACGCTCCACGAAGCGGTCGGCGCGGCGGCTCGGATCGGTCCGCAGTTCGGTTTCGAGCTGGAGTGCGCGGATGGCGCGGTTGACCTGGCCGCCAGCCGCCTCGCGGACAAGTTCCGGATTCTTCTTGTAGGCGGCTTCGGCGTCGTGCGAGCCATAGGGCCGCACCTCCTCGAAGACCTTGCGGGCCTCCTGCAATTCCTTCACCTGCGCCGGGCTGGCCTTGCCGCCCCGCTCCTGCATATCGAAGATCGCATCCACGGCTCGGGCATGACGGATCAGCGCCTTGGTGCGGGCCTTACGCAGCGCCGCTTCCGGGTCGTCCGCCACCTTCCTTTCCGGCGCTTCCCGTTCCGGCCTCCGCGCGCCGTCCGGGCCAGGCACAGCTTCGGCAGACGGCCGCAGGCCGTCGAACATGTCGCGCACCTTCTCCGGCACGACCTTGCGCACGATCTCGGCCACGCGCTCGCGGAAGGTGATCCCGCGCCGCTCGGCATAGTTCTGCGCCGGATCGGCGCGCTCGTAATCCGACGCCATGTCCTTGGACCGGTCGCGCGACAGGGTGCGGATGAGCCGGTCCTGACTGGCAAAATCGTCGCGGCCATAATGCAGGTCCACGCCGTCACGATGCCGCGACAGGGCGACATAGCTGCCATGGGCGTCCATGCCTGGCGTCGCCAGAACATGGGCGCGGTCCACCGTCATGCCCTGCGCCTTGTGGATGGTCGCGGCATAGCCGTGGTCGATCCGGTTGTAATCCTTCAGGTCGAACGAGACGATTGCGCCCGTCGTCGGTGCGCACGGACATGGATTGCGCGCTGACCTGCTCGATGGTGCCGAGCGTGCCGTTCTTCACGCCAAGCCCGCGCTCGTTTTGCAGGAACATGACGCGATCCCCGCTGGCGAAGCGGCGCTCGCCGCGCTCGACCGTGAGGCGCACGTCATCGCCCAGATCACCCGCGGCCCGCATCCGCTCGCGCGCGGCCTCGTTGAGGGCGCACACCTCGTCGTTGGTGTGGGTGAGGATGATCCGGCTGCGCTCCGGCGCTGCCTGCCGGTCGCGGTCCCAGCGCTCGATCAGATCGCCGCGCGCCTGCTCGCGTGTTTGCGCCTCATGCACCATGCCATGGGAGCGATAGGCTTCCAGCGCATGGCCGGTTCTGCCGGTCGCCAGATCGCGCGTGGCCTCGCGCTGCCAGTCCTCGCGCTGACGGCGTACCTCGCCGATTTCCGCGCCGCCATGACGCTCATGGATCGACCGGAACGCCGCGCCGGCTTCGATTGATTGCAACTGCCTGATATCGCCGACCAGCACGACCTTCGCGCCGGCCTCTGCGGCATGCGACAGCACGCGCTCCAACTGGCGGGTACCGACCATGCCCGCCTCGTCGATCACCAGAACGTCGCGCGACGTCAGCAGGTCGCGGCCCTGTCCCCAGCCATGTTCCATGCTGGCGATGGTGCGCGAAGAGATGCCCGATCCGCTTTCGAGATTTTCCGCAGCGATCCCGGACAGCGCGACACCGCGAACCTCATAACCCGCCGCTTCCCATGCCTCCCGCGCCACGCCCAGCATGGCGCTCTTGCCCGTCCCGGCATGGCCGACCACGATCCCAAGATCGCGCCCGTCCGTGACATGCGCCAGCGCGTCGGCCTGCTCGCCGGACAGGACAAGGCCGCGCCGTTCGGCATGTGCCAAAGCGGCCTGGCGGTGTCGGTCATTCACCTCATGGCGTTCCCGCCCGGCCATCAATTCCGCCGCGCGGTGCAGGCACTGTTCGGCCTCGATCATCTGCCGGGTGGTGAAGCGGTCCTCGCCGCGTCCGTCCTTGCCGAGTTCGACCAGATCGGGCGCATTGCGCATCGCGCCCATCACTTCGTTGAACTGGTCGATTCGTCGCTGTGCCGGTGCGCAAACTTCGCCATGTCGCGCCGCGCTGAAGGTCGATTGCTGCTGCGTGATCGCATCCAGTGCAAGGGAAGGATTTGCGATGATCCGCGCGCCATTGCCGCGCGCGATCTCGCGGTGAATCTCCGCGCGATCCGCCTCGATCCCTTCACCCTCGATACGCTGCGCGGGCGCACCGATCTGACTTTGCGGCTCCAGCGCGATGCCCTGCGCCTCAAGGCTGCGATGATCGATGCGCGCGTCGATATCGAGTTCCGCCAGACGCTCATTGGCAAGTTCGGCCCAACGCTCGCGCCAGCGTTCCACCATCTCCGTGCGGTTCCAGTCCCGCACTTTTGGGCCAAAACCGTTCTCGTCGACCGCGCGCATGGTAAGCATGACATGGGCATGGGGTTTTGGCATGCCGTCTTCGCCGATATCCCGGTGCACGTTGAGATCGGCGATCATGCCCCGATGCACAAACTCCGACTGCACGAAGTCGCGGGCGAGTTCGATGCCCTGGGCCGCGGTCATCTCACGCGGAATGGCGAATTCGACCTCGCGGGCAAGCTGCGCGTCCTTGCGGACTTCGAACGCTTCAACATCGTTCCACAGCCGCTCGCGGT
>CAWIZF010000061.1:0-4658 GCA_963840465.1 uncultured Alphaproteobacteria bacterium
TCGCCGTGGTCCGGTCAAACCGACGCGATTGACCGTGCGCCCCGAGGGCGCGAACTACCAGTGAGGGAGGGTCTCACCCGGATAATTGTCGATTGGTCCGGAAGCTGGCAGGCGGCTCGGTCGGGTAACTGGCTGGGTCGGAGCCCTGCGACAAAGGCGGCCTTGGGCTGCTGAGCGATCCGATGGGCCGTAACAAAGTGAAGCCCGAGCAGGCCTCGAAAGTTCTAATGCGGATGCTGACCCTCCGGTCATTTGGGGAAGGCCGCACGTGTGGGGAAGCAATCGACACGCGCACCCACGCGATCCGCCGGGGTAGTGGGCACGGCACGTCGGTAGGGTAGTTCGTAGTTACAGGGGGAGACCCGTCGCGGACGAGGGTAGCGGCCTCAGCATCGCATCAGGCGGTGGTCACGGCGGGAGTCGGACGGGGCAGTAGGAGCGCTGATGCCGGGTAACGCCGGTGGAGCAAAGGGCCCCGACTTCTGGTGCGCTTTTGAAGATGGTGAGGTGAAGGTGATTGGTGATGAACCTGACAACGCCTGATAAGATCCGGAACCTTCAGAGAAAGCTCTACTGCAAGGCGAAGGCGGAGCCCACCTTCCGCTTCTATCTGCTCTACGACAAGATTTGTCGCGAGGACATCCTGTTACACGCCTATCGGCTCGCCCGCGTTAATGCGGGTGCACCGGGCGTGGATGGGATGACGTTTGCTCAGATCGAAAAGCAGGGCCTGGAAGTATGGCTGGCGGGCTTGCGCGCGGAACTGGTCTCGAAGACGTACCGACCTGATCCGGTGCGGCGGGTGATGATCCCCAAAGCGAATGGTGGCGAGCGTCCGCTCGGCATTCCGACCATTCGTGATCGTGTGATTCAGACTGCCGCCAAGATCGTGATCGAACCCATCTTCGAGGCTGACTTCGAGGACAATGCCTACGGCTACCGGCCCGCTCGCGGGGCGGTGGACGCGGTCAAGGAAGTGCACCGGCATTTATGCCGGGGCTATGCTGACGTGGTTGATGCTGATCTGTCCAAGTACTTCGATACAATTCCGCATTCCGAGCTGATGAAGTCAGTAGCCCGGCGTGTCGTGGATCGAAACGTCCTGCGCCTCATCAAGATGTGGCTGAGGGCGCCGATCGAGGAACGGGACGCTGACGGAATCCGGCGCATGATTGGCGGCAAGGGAAACACGCGCGGCACGCCGCAAGGCGGCGTCGCAAGTCCGTTGCTGGCTAACATCTACATGAACCGGTTCCTGAAGCATTGGCGTTTGACCGGAAGCGGCGAGGCGTTCTACGCACACGTCGTCTCCTATGCCGACGACTTCGTTATCCTCAGCCGCGGCCGCGCGGCGGAGGCATTAGCGTGGACGAAGGCGGTGATGACTAAGCTGGGGTTGACGATCAATGAGGCGAAGACTTCGTTGAGAAACGCCCGACAGGAACGCTTCGACTTCCTCGGCTACTCGTTCGGCGCGCATCGGTTTGAGGCGAACGGGAATTGGTATCTGGGTGCGAGCCCGTCCAAGAAGAGTGTGCGACGGCTCAAGGCAAGGATCGGCGATCTTCTGGTACCGAGCAATATCGATCCATGGCCGGAGGTATGCGACAAGCTGAACAGGTCTCTGCGAGGCTGGTCTAACTACTTTGGCTACGGCTCGCGGAGCAAGGCATACCGTAGCGTCGACCAATATGTCCTTGAACGTCTGCGCAGGTTCCTCGCGCGAAGACACAAGGTGCAAGGGCGCGGCAATCGCCAATTCACGTTCGATGTCATTCATCGAGAACTTGGCGTTCTGTGCCTTCAACGCTTGCCCAAAGCGGTCCCGTCGCGTGCATTGCGGTGAAGCCGGTCGGAAAGCCGGATGCCGGAAATCGGCACGTCCGGTTTGATGAGCGGGGATGGGAAACGGGGCGATGGCCTAAGGCCCCCAAGCTACCGCGCCCATCCTCAACTCTACCAACTCGGACATTGGGCCTAGCCGGACATCGGCCCACAATTCTGCTATATGAACATTCGAATCTCCCCGAGCCGGGGGTGCGTCTTGAGCAGCGAGCACGTAGAGCGGCGACTGGCGGCTATTCTGGCGGCGGATGTCGCCGGCTATAGCCGCTTGATGGGGATCGACGAAGAAGGCACGCTGGCGCAACTGAAAGCTTTCAGAAAGACGCTTGTCGATCCCAAAATCGCTGAGCATCGCGGCCGCATCGTCAAGACCACCGGCGACGGCATGCTGGTCGAGTTCGCCAGTGCCGTCGATGCCGTGCGATGCGCCGTCGAAGTCCAGCGCGGCATGGCCGAGCAAAATGCCGACGTACCGCAGGTCAAGCGGATCGAATTTCGCATCGGCATCCACGTCGGTGACATCATCATCGACGACGACGATATCTTTGGCGATGGCGTCAATATCGCAGCGCGGCTCGAAAGCGATCGCGAGCCGGGAGGCATTTGCATCTCTGACGAGCGCACGAGCAGGTCCGCGGCAAGGTCGAGTATCGTCTTCGACGACATGGGCGAGAACACTGAAGAATATCGCCGACCGATGCGAGCTGTGCGCGGTGCGCATGGCCGCGAGCGACTCGACAGCAACGACAGATTCGCCTGTCGAGAGCCGCAGCCCTTGCCGCTCCCCGACAAGCCCTCCATCGCCGTGCTGCCGTTCAACAACATGAGCGGTGATCCCGAGCAGGACTATTTTGCGGACGGGATGGTCGAGGACATCATCACCGCGCTATCGCGTTTCAAGGCGCTGTTCGTCATCGCTCGCAATTCGAGCTTCACGTACAAGGGGCGCGCCGTCGATGTCAAGCAGGTCGGACGCGAGCTCGGGGTGCGCTACGTGTTGGAAGGCAGCGTTCGCAAGGCGGCAAATCGAGTGCGCATCACGGGACAGCTCGTCGATACCGCCACTGGGGCACATCTTTGGGCAGACCGGTTTGACGGTGGGCTCGACGACATCTTCGATCTGCAGGACCAGGTGACCGAGAGCGTTGTCGGGGCGATCGCGCCAGCGGTGGAAAAGGCCGAGATCGAGCGTGCCAAGCGCAAGCCGACCGAGAGTCTCGACGCCTATGCCCTCTATTTGCGCGGTTTGGCCAAGCTTTATCAGTTTGGCAACCGGCAAGCGAACGACGAGGCATTGCGTCTGTTCAACAGCGCGATCGAGCTCGACCCGGATTTTGCGTCCGCCTACGGTCGGGCCGCCTTTTGCTACGCCGGTGCCAAGGTCAATGGCTGGATTTCAGACACAGCGAACGAGATTGCCGAAGTGACGAGGCTCGCCCAGCGGGCGGTTGAGCTGGGCAAGGATGACGCGATCGCGCTCGCCGCCAGCGGGTGGGCGTTAGCGTATGTTGTTCGCGATCTCGAGGGAGCCGCCGGCTTAATCGATCGCGCGCTTGTGCTCAATTCCAATTTGGCCGAGGCATGGTTTTGCGGCGGCTGGGTGAAAAACTGGCTCGGGCGAACCGGAAGCGGCGATCGAGCGCTTCGCGCGTGCCATGCGCCTGAACCCACTTGATCCGCGGGTGAACGCGAATGCGAAGCGGGACCGCGCATGCACATTTCTTCCTGGGCCGCTATGACGAAGCGGCATCGTGGGCGGCAATGGCATTGCAGGACAATCCGGACTATCAACCCGGATTACGTATCGACGCCGCAAGCAATGCAATGGCCGGACGGCTGGAGCAAGCACATAAGGCAGTGGCTCGGCTGCGGCAACTCAATCCCGCGCTACGTGTTTCCAATCTCAAAGACGTGCTGGGCCCTTATCGGCGGGCCGAAGACCTCTCGCGATACGAAGAAGGATTGCGGCGAGCCGGGCTGCCCGAATGACCGTCGCAGCCGAAGTACAGACGACGAGGAAGAGCGGGATTTCCGGCTATGGCACTGTTCGGCCGTGGCGAACTGCGAGCTGAGTCTGCTTTCGGGGATCAAGCGGAATTGGACTTCGAGCCCGCTAAGGGCAGCTTTTGTGAAGGTTTTCGGATGCCGGCCCCATGACGGTGGCGCGGCGTGCACGGGGCCGGCGTCCGCAAACCTCCAAGGGAGGAAACCGCGGGAGGGGATACGTGGGTGGTGCGGCGTGCGCTATGGGGATTTGAGTGCCGCGGATGAGGTGTGTGAATGGAGTCGAGCCGCTTGATCAAGTTGGCCGACGGGTGGAATGACTGCTGGATTGAGCGGCGGGTCACGTCGATCGCTGTGAATTGTCGGACGATTTGAGACGACGGCTGGATGTCTGAGCGCGCTCTGCCGTGGCCGCGACTTTGGCGAAGGAGTTGCGCACTGGTTCTTGCGCACGCGGTAGTATTCCTGCAGCTTGTCCCGCGGGAGTCCGGCAGGGCGGTCGCAGGCCTCCGGCACCACGATCAGGTCGGGCCGGTCCGGCAGGACCTGCGCGAATTCCTGCCGCCAAAAGGCAATCATCTGCCCCACGATCTTCTGCGGCTCGGCCTTCGCGTCAACGGACAACGGTCGCGGTCCCAGTAGCAATGCGCACATGGCCTCTCTTCTGGGCGTGGGCGTTCGCTGATGACGCATCTTGCTGAGGTCCGGCGGCCGGATTCGCTGCTCGCACAGACATACCAAGACTGCCTGTTGAAAGCAGAAGCATCGCTGTCAGAAGCACGGACGCCTTCGAAACTTGCAGATTGGAT
>CAWIZF010000062.1:0-376535 GCA_963840465.1 uncultured Alphaproteobacteria bacterium
GGGTTAGGTAGCGCCGCAAACTCTTCCTCATCCTGAGGAGCATCGCGAAGCGATGCGTCTCGAAGGATCGGCCGTGAGCAGACGAAACAAACTTGCCGCAGAAAACAGAAGCAAAGAATAAGCGGCCTGAATCTTGCTTTGAGCAAAGAGCAACAGGAAAGAGTTTCGTCAATGTCAGAGGCTGTACGCGACCTATTCGACCGATGGGAACGAGTTTGGCATGAAGGCCAATACGATCTGATTTCGAGTTGCGTCGGACCGCACTACATCCGCCATGACGAAAAGGGCGACCGAACGGTGACGCGGGAAGCCTACGCGGCAGAACTCGCTTCTATCCATCAGGAGCGACCGGGCACCCGTGTCGTCGTTTACGATCACTCATTCACAGATGACCGCGCGTGGTTTCGCTTCTCGTTCGTGTGGCCTGATCCCACGACTGGCGAGCGCCGCAGCCGGGCCGGGATGCAAAGCTACCGAATCGAGGACGGCAAGCTCGCCGAGACCTGGATTACGCTGCTCCCACTAGCCACCGCATGGACGGATGCGACTGCCCAGGAGCGTTGGACGGTCAAGCGTCTTGTCTAAAGCATGCATCCCTCGCCATGAGGGTCTTTACCGACCGGCCTAACCCGTCGTCCGCTCGAACAGCTGCCGGATCAGCGTCGTGATCCTGCCCTTCGGCGACATCATCTCGTACATGATGGTGAAATGGTTCGTATCGGGAATTTCCTCGTACGTTACCGGCAATCCATATCGTGCGCGGTGGCCGGCGAAATCGGCGGTCTGCTTGCGCAAGAGCGGCAGCTCGGCGCTGCCGACCACCAGCGACAGCGGTTTCAATGCACCGTCCTCCTGCATCATCGGCGAGTTGCGGCGGGAGGTCGCTTCATCGGCCCGCAGCTTTTGGTTGAGATAGGAGTGGCGGATCGGTTCGAGATCGTAGATGCCGCTGATGGCCATCCCCGCCTTCACTTTCGGATGCGACAGCGCCATCGCGGTCAGGTGCCCGCCGGCCGACCAGCCCGACACCACGATGCCCTCGGCCGCCACGCCAAGCGCGGGCAGCTGCGCGATGAGGGAATCGATGCCGGCGTGGATTTCGGCGACGATTTCGTCCAGCGTGACCTCCGGCGCCAGCGTGTAGCCGATCAGCGCGACATTGATGCCATGCGCCATCGGGCCCTCGGCAAAGACGGTGAAAACCTCCTTGGCGCGCGCCTGCCAGTAGCCGCCGTGGATGAACAGCAGCGTCGGCGCCTGCTCGCTCGCCTTGAGAAAATCAATCCGGTTGCGCTCGCGCGGGCCATATCGCAGGTCGAGATGGCTCGGAAAACGCTTGCGCATCTCGGCGGAGCGCTGCTCCCAGCCCGCGGCCATCTCGACGCTGCCAGGCACGGCAACGCCGTTGTTGAGGCCGAGATCGCGCGCCTCCTGGCTCATCGCGCGCCAGTCCAGCGCAGAAAACAACGTCGTCATGCAGATATCTCCGGTCGGCCACAGCTTCTCGCACATTCCACTTTGCCGGAAAATGTTCTACAGCACCACCTGAGATCAAGAAACGGGTAACGAACGGAGAGTGCGAAGTGGCTGATCAAGGATTGGTGCGTGAGACGGCGTGTGCCATCGTCGGCAAACTGAAATCGGGCGAAGTTACCCCGCTCGACCTGCTTGACGTGCTGGAAAAGCGCATCGCCGAGGTGGACGGCAAGGTCAACGCGCTGCCGACGCTGTGCTTCGACCGCGCCCGCAAGCACGCCACCGCGCTGATGAAGAAGCCGGCCTCCGAGCGCGGCCTGCTCGCGGGGCTGCCGATCCCGATCAAGGACCTCACCAGCGTCGCGGGCGTCCTGACCACGCAGGGCTCGCCGATCTACAAGGATAACATCCCGGCGAAGTCGGATATCCTGGTCGAGCACCTCGAAAACAATGGCGCGGTGATCTACGCCAAGTCGAACACGCCGGAATTCGGCGCCGGCGCCAATACCTTCAACGAAGTGTTCGGCCCGACCCTCAATCCCTGGGATACATCCCGCTCCGCCGCCGGCTCCTCGGGTGGCGCAGCGGTCGCGCTCGCCACCGGCACTGCGTGGCTGGCGCACGGCTCCGACATGGGCGGCTCGCTTCGCAACCCCGCAAGCTTCTGCGGCATCGTCGGATTGAGGCCGAGCATCGGCCGCGTCGCGCATACGATAGCCGCAGCGATCGATCGCAATCTCGGCCAGCAAGGGCCTATGGCGCGCAATGTCGAAGACGTCGCGCTGCTGCTCGATGCCATGAGCGGCGAGCATCCCGCTGATCCCCTTTCGTTGCCGGCGCTGCCGACATCGTTTCTGTCTGCCGCCCGTTCCGGCAGCAAGCCGAAACGCGTCGCCTATTCGCCCGATCTCGGCATCACGCCGGTCGATCCTGAAGTCGCGGCCATCACCCGCAAGGCCGCGCAGCGCTTTGCGGAAGCGGGCGCGATCGTCGAGGAGGCCCATCCCGACCTGCGCGAGGCCCATGAATGCTTCCACGTGCTGCGCGCGTTCGATTTTGCGCTGTCCAAGGCGGCGCTGCTGCGCACGAAGCGCGACCTGCTCAAGCCCGAGGTGATCTGGAATATCGAGGAAGGCCTGAAGCTGACCGTCGAGCAGCTCGAACGCGCCGAAGCGCAGCGCGTCGCCATGACCGCGCGCACGCTGGAATTCTTCGAGAAGTATGATCTGCTGCTTTGCCCGGCCACCATCGTGCCGCCCTTCCCGGTCGAGAACCGCTACGTCGCCGAATGCGCCGGCAAGAAGTTCGACAATTACGTCGAATGGCTCGGCATCGTCTACGCGATCACGCTGGTGTGTTGTCCCGCGCTGTCGCTGCCGTGCGGGTTTACCGCCTCGGGCCTGCCGGTCGGGCTGCAGGTGGTGGCGCCGCCGCGCGGCGAGGCGCAGCTGCTGGCGGGGTCGAGGGTGCTCGAGGATATCCTGGGCGTGCGCGGCACGACCCCGATCGATCCAAGGGCGCCGAAATAGAGCACGCCGAAATAAGAGGGAATATGGTCGACGAGAACGAGCCGCCACCGGAGAGCAAGCTGACGCGCAGCAAGGCGCGCTGGGCGCGCGAGGGAAAATTCCTCACCGGCAGGATTTCGCGGCCCGAGGAAGCGCGGCTGCCGCCGGGACAGCACCTGACGAAGGATTGGCCCACGCTCGACCTCGGCCTGACGCCGAACATTTCGCGCGAGCGCTGGCGGCTCGATGTTTATGGCGCGGTCGAAAATCCGCTGTTCTGGGACTTCTCCCAGTTCACTGCGCATCCGCAGAGCAAGTTCGTGTCCGACATTCACTGTGTCACCACATGGTCCCGCTACGACAATCAGTGGGAGGGGCTGGCGACCCGCGACCTGCTCGATGCCTGCCGCCCGCGCGAGGAGGCGCGGTTCGTGGTGCTGCATTCCCATGACGGCTACACCACCAACCTGGCGCTGGAGGATTTCGCCGCCGAGGATGCCCTCCTCGTCCATAGCTGGTCGGGCGCGCCGCTCGAGCAGGAGCATGGCGGCCCGGTGCGGCTGGTCGTGCCGCATCTCTATTTCTGGAAAAGCGCAAAGTGGCTGCAGAGCATCGAATTTCTGGCCGAGGATGCGCCGGGCTATTGGGAAGTGCGCGGCTATCACAACCGCGGCGACCCGTGGCAGGAACAGCGATATTCCGCAGACTAAAGCCGTAACATTGACTGGGGAGAACGCCGTGCCGACGGAACGCTTCCAATTCACCGGCGAAGGCGGCCATCAGCTTGCCGCGGCGCTGGATACGCCGGATGGACCGGTGCAGGCCTACGCGCTGTTCGCGCATTGCTTCACCTGCGGCAAGGATGTGCTGGCGGCAAAACGCATCGCCACGGCGCTGGCCGCCAAGGGGATTGCGGTATTGCGTTTCGACTTTACCGGCCTCGGCGCCAGCGAAGGCGAATTTGCAAATTCGACCTTCTCGTCCAACGTCGCCGACCTCGTCCGCGCCGCCGATCATCTGCGTGAAACCCGCGGGGCGCCTGCGCTCCTGATCGGGCATAGCCTCGGCGGCGCCGCGATCCTTGCCGCCGCCGGGCAGATTCCGGAGGCGAAGGCGGTCGTGACCATCGCGGCGCCCTCCGATCCCGTGCATGTCACCCATCTGTTCAGGGATCGCATCGAGGACATCCGCGAAGCACGGCAAGGTGGAGGTTCAACTCGCCGGCCGGCCGTTTCACATCAAGCGCGAATTCCTCGACGACATTGCCGAACACAGCCTGATGTCGCACGTCGGTAAGCTGCACAAGGCGCTGCTGATCATGCATTCGCCGACCGACGACACGGTCGGGATCGACAATGCCACGAATATTTTCGTTGCGGCCAAACATCCCAAGAGTTTTGTCTCGCTGGCGGGCTCGGATCATCTGCTATCCGGCAAGCGCGACGCGGCCTATGTCGCCGACGTCATCGCCGCCTGGGCCGAACGCTATATCGAGCCCGTCGCGGCGCAGCCCGCCGCTGCCGCGAGCGAGGCGCCGCGCAACGTCGTGGTGCGCGAAACCCGCAACGGCAAGTTCCAGCAGACCGTGACTACAGGCCCGCATCAGATGCTGGCGGATGAGCCCGTCGCCGCCGGCGGCCAGGACAGCGGACCCGGGCCGTATGATTTCGTGCTGGCGGGCTTGGGCGCCTGCACCTCGATGACGATGCGGATGTATGCCGACCGCAAATCGCTGCCCGTCGAGCGCGTAACGGTGACGCTGAAGCACAGCAAGATTCACGCAAAAGATTGCGAGGAATGCGAAACCCGGGAGGGCATGCTGGACCAGATCGACCGCGTCATTTCGATCGAGGGCGCGCTCGATGCCGATCAGCGCAAGCGATTGATGGAAATCGCCGACAAGTGTCCGGTGCACCGGACGCTCACCTCGGAAATCCGTATCGTGACGAAGGCGGCGGATTAAGCCGCCGCCAGCGGACGGACGCGTAGCGCGCCGCGCAGGCCGGCGGCGGTGCCGACCAAGATGCCGGCGAAAGCGATCAGCGACGCCAGCGCCAGCGTGGAAAATCCCGTCAGGCCCTGCCCGATCGAACAGCCGAACGCCATCACGCCGCCGGCGCCCATCAGCGCCGCGCCGCCGCCGGAGCGCAGCATGTGGCGCGGCGATTGATAGCCTTCGAGATGGAAACGGCCGGTCAACAGCGCGGTGACGAGGCTGCCGGCGAACACGCCGAACACGGTGACGATGCCGAAATTCAGCGTCGATCCCGTCGACAGCATGACATATTGCAACGCGTCCGCGATCGGCGCGATGAAGGTGAGCGAGGTGACCGGCGTCGGATTGAAATCGTCGGCGCCGAGATAGCCGGTGGCGAACCAGCCGGCCGCCACCAGCAGGCCGATCACGAGACCCGCGGCGATCTGGCCCGGCGAGCGGCGGAACGCCGGATGCGCAAAGGCGAAGATGATCAGCGCCGCCGAGATGATCGAGGCCGCCAGCATGCGCGCGGCCGTTGCGCTCAGGCCCGCGGCCGCGAGCAGCGCCGGCACCGAGTTTGCCGTTGTCGTGGTCTGCGACGCGCCGACCATCGCAATGCGCGGCGGCGCGATCAGGCCCTTCAGCGTCATCTGCGCGAAAATCGCCAGCACGACGACCACCACGAAGGAACGGAGATTGCCGCGCCCGAGCAGCACCAGCGCGCGTGAGCCGCAGCCGTTCGACAGCACCATGCCGTAGCCGAACAGGAGGCCGCCGAAGAACATCACCGGCACCGAAAACGACGGCTGCAGATAGATCGACTTGCCGATGTCGACGAGGCCTGCCGCCGCCAGCAATTGCGTGGCGGCGACGGCCACGCCGATCGCCAGCGCATAGGTGCGGACCAGCCGGCCATCGCCTTCCGCCCAAAAACCGCGCAGGCTGCTGAGCAGGCAAAATCCGCTCAACAAGCCGACCGATCCATAGACGAGACCGATCAGCAATCCGCTGATGACGACAATATTGCCACTGTCCAGCACCGGCTTTTCCCAGTTTTCTCGCGCGGCCGATCCGGCCGTCATGCTCTTAAATAGGAAGCAATTTCCGTGCTGCTATTACGTTGGAAGCATGGGCCCGTCCACGGTCTGCCGATGCAGAGAATTAATCTCTCGCCCATCCCTGCAAACGTGGAACAAAACTGTTGCGCCTGATCAGAATGGGAGAGATTTGTTTCCGCGCAAAATGGCGAGACAGCGGCCCGTGAAGGCCTATGGCGAGGGCCGCAGGATCACGCGGTCGCGCGACGAACCGGCCACGGCGACGAAGGCCGCCTTGGCCTGCTCCAGCGGATAGATCGCACTCGGCTTGATCGGGAACGGCTTGAGATGACCGCCGGCGAAGCCGGGACCGAGTTCCCGCAGCACCGCGCCGGTCGCGACCGACGACAGGCCGAGCGTATCGATGCCCACGTAAGTGTGCTGGCCGCGATAGAATTCCAGGATGTTGAACTGCACGATGCGGTCGACCGCGGCGATCAGGATCTGCCGCCCGCGCAACGCCAGCGATTTGTGCGCGGCCTCGAAATAGGGATCGCCGACCGTGTTGAACACGATGTCGGCGCCCTTGCCGCCCGTGAGTTCGCGCACGCGCGCCGCGACGTCGGTCGCGGAGGCGTCGATGACATCGACTTGCGAATTGGCATGGCCCTCATACGGCTCGGCCCTGCGCACGACGCCGATCACGCGCGCGCCGTGCCAGGTCGCGATCTGCGTCGCCGCCTGCCCGACCTTGCCGTTGACGCCCATCACCAGCACGGTCTCGCCCGCCTTCGGAATGCCGGCGCGGCGCAGGCCTTCCATCGCGGTGACAAAGGGCACGCCGATGCCGGCGGCTTCTTCCCATGAAATGCTCTTCGGGCTTCTCGACCACGGCTTCGGCCTCGACCACGAGATGCGTGGCATGGGTGCCGTCGCGGCGAATGCCGAGATCGCCGGACGAGCCGAACACCTCGCGCCCGATCCAGCCCGTCGGACCATCGATCACGACGCCCGCATAGTCGCGGCCCGGTGTGCGCGGGAATACGGCATAGGGCATCAGCCCGGTCGCGGCCTTCACGTCGGACGGATTGACGGCGGCGGCCTTGACCTCGATCAGCAGATCATTTTCGCCGCGCGACAGCGGGCGTGTCTCGATGACGGGCGCGATCGAAGCGGCATCGGCGGCCTTCGCCGGCAGGCGGACGCAGCGGGCCTGGACGGCGGCAGGTCGAACATCGGGCTTCTCGGCAACAGACATCAGGCTTCCCGCTCGGCTTCTCACCATGAGCAGGAGTTACCCTTTCGGCCGCTTGTCGTAAACACGTTTTGCCTTGCCGAGCGAACGTTCCAGCGTGTCGGGGGCCACGGCCTTGATGCGGGCGGTGATGCCGATGGTGTTCTTGATGAAGATCGAGACCTTTTCGGTATGCGCGGGCAACCCGCTGCCGTCCCAGCTTTCGGGGCGGGCTTCGGCGAGCACGGTCATCTCGTCCATCCGCCCTTCGCGCGTCAGTTCGATGATGAAATGGCCGCCGCACCAGTCGGTCGCCAGCAGCGCTTCCTCGATCTGGGTCGGGAATACGTTGACGCCGCGCAGGATGATCATGTCGTCGGAACGCCCGGTCACCTTCTCCATGCGCCGCATGCCGGGCCGCGCGGTGCCGGGCAACAGCCGCGTCAGGTCGCGGGTGCGGTAGCGGACGATCGGAAAACCCTGCTTGGTCAGCGAGGTGAAGACCAGTTCGCCCTTTTCGCCGTCGGCCAGCACCGCGCCGGTCTCGGGATCGATCACCTCGGGATAGAAATGATCCTCCCAGATGTGCAGGCCGTCCTTGGTCTCCACGCATTCCTGCGCCACGCCGGGGCCGATCACTTCCGACAGACCGTAAATGTCGGTCGCGTCCATGTCGAAGGCTTGCTCGATCTCCAGGCGCATCGCGTTGGTCCAGGGCTCGGCGCCGAAGATACCGAACTGCAGCGACGATTTTCTGGGATCGAGGCCCTGCCGCTTGAACTCGTCGAGAATGGCCAGCATGTAGCTTGGCGTCACCGTGATGATGTCGGGCCTGAAGTCGTTGATCAGTTGCACCTGCCGCTCGGTCATGCCGCCGGACACCGGCACCACGGTGCAGCCGAGCTTTTCGGCGCCGTAATGCACGCCGAGCCCGCCGGTGAACAGGCCATAGCCATAGGCGTTATGGATGATCATCCCCGTGCGGCCACCGGCAGCGCGGATCGAGCGCGCCATCACGTCCGCCCAGATATCGATATCGCCTTGCGTGTAGCCGACCACGATCGGCTTGCCCGTCGTGCCGGAGGACGCATGGATGCGGACCAGCTTTTCGCGCGGCACCGCGAACATGTTGAAGGGGTAATTGTCGCGGAGATCGGTCTTCACCGTGAACGGAAATCTGGCGAGATCGGAGAGTTGTTTGAAATCGGAGGGATGCACGCCGGCCGCATCGAATGCTTTCCGATAATGCGCGACGTTGTCGTAGGCGTGCCTGAGCGACCAGGCAAGGCGCCTGGTCTGCAGCGCCATGATCTCATCGCGCGAGGCACGCTCGGCCTCATCCAATTCAGCGCTGTAGCCGCTTCCGCTGGATTTCAATCTTGCCATGGCCATGACGCGTTTCCCTCCTCGCTATTTTTGTGTGGCCGCGCTGTCCGCACCGGCAGCCACGTCCCGGCAATCGTGCGCGAATGACCGCGGAACTCGGCGATCACGACCTCGCCGGCGGTGACGCGAACGTCATAGATCCCGGACCGGCCGCTGCGCGAAACTTCACGCGCGGTCGCGACCAGAACGTCGCCGAGCTTGCCGGGCCTGATGAAGGTGATGTCGCATTGCGCGGCGACCGCGCGCTCGTTGCGGGAGTTGCAGGCAAAGGCGAAGGTGGAATCGGCCAGCAGGAAGATGAATCCGCCATGGGCGATGCGCTGGCCGTTGACCATGTGCGGCTCGACCGTCATCGTCAGCGTCGCCTGCCCGGGCTTGATCTCGACAATGCTCATGCCGAGGCTCTTGCTGGCGTCGTCTTCCTTCCACATCGCATCCGCGCAGGCGCGGGCGATATCGTCGGGCGAAAGCGCTATATTCATAGCGGGTTACCCGCTCTGCGAGACGGTTCCACGACGTTCTCTCCCTGTGCGTACGGGCCCGTTTGAGCAGGCCTCTTTACGTAGTCAGTGTTGGGACGAAGCACCTGATGTGTCAACGATCCCGCGAATTCCTAAACGTGGTCGTAGTCCACCACCACCTTGTCCGAACATGGCCGCGCCTGGCAGGTCAGGATAAACCCCGCCTTCAGTTCCCAAGGCTCCAGCGAGTAATTCACTTCCATCCGCGCGTCGCCCTCGACCAGCTTGGCGCGGCAGGTCGAGCACATGCCGCCCTTGCAGGCGAACGGCAGATCCATGCCGGCGCGCAAGGCGGCGTCGAGGATGGATTCCTCGTCGGCGACCGGCACCTCGCGGCGCTTGCCGTCGATGATCAGCGCGGCCATCGCCTTGGGCGGCGCGGACGCTTCGATGGCTTTCTTCGGCCGCGGCTTGCCGCCGAACTCCGAGACGAAGCGCTCGACGTGAATGCGCTCCTCGGCAATGCCGATGTCGCGACAGGTTGTCTCGATATCCTCGCTCATGCCCGTCGGGCCACAAATGAAGACATGATCGACGCTTGCCGCCGGCACCAGCGAGCGCAGCAGCACGCGCACTTTCTCGCCGTCGAGCCGGCCATGCAGGATCGGAATGTCCTGTTCTTCGCCCGAGATGACATGGAACAGCGAGAGCCGCTGCATGAAGCGGTCCTTCAATTCCTCCAGCTCTTCGAGGAACAGCATGCTTGACGTCGAGCGGTTGCCGTAAAACAGGAAGAAGCGGCTGTTCGGTTCGCGCGCCAGCACGCCCTTGACGATCGACAGGATCGGCGTGATGCCGCTTCCGGCGGCAAAGCCGACGTAGACCCGCGCCTCTCCGGGCGCATGCGCGATGCCGAAGCGGCCGGTCGGCGTCATCACGTCGAGTTCGTCGCCGGACTTCAGTTCGTCTGCGGCCCAGTTCGAGAACGCGCCGCCGTCGACCTTCTTCACGGCGATGCGCAACTCGCCGTCGTCGGGCCCGGAACAGATCGAATAGGAGCGGCGTACTTCCTCGCCGTCCATGGTCGTGCGCAGGGTGAGGTATTGGCCGGGCGTGAAGCTGTAGTCGTCTTCCAGCTCCTTCGGGATCGCAAACGTCATCGATACGGCGTCGGCGGCTTCGCGGCGCAAATCGTTGACGGCAAGACGGTGAAAGCGCGGTGCGTGGGACATGGTCAATGACACTTGAAATAATCGAAGGGTTCGCGGCAGGCCTTGCAGCGCCAGAGCGCCTTGCAGGAGGTCGAGCCGAACTCGGACAGCAGCTCGGTATTTCGCGAGCCGCATTGCGGGCATGCCACCTGCTGTTCGCCGAACAGCGCGCGGCGCGAACTTGACGCCTGCGGCGGCGCGATGCCGTATTCCCGCAGCTTGTTGCGGCCGTCCTCGCTCATCCAGTCCGTGGTCCAGGCCGGCGACAACACGGTGCGGATGGTCGGCCGCGCGATGCCGGCGCGCTCCAGCGCCAGTTCGATTTCCAGCGCGATCATGTTCATGGCGGGACAGCCGGAATAGGTCGGCGTGATCGCGACCTCGACACGGCCGTCACGGACCTCGACCTCGCGCAGCACGCCGAGATCGGCGATGGTCAGCACCGGGATTTCGGGATCGACCACCGTGCGAGGCCGCGTCCCAGGCGCGGCGGCGCAGATCGCTGTCGTTGAGAACAGCCGCTACCATGTCGCCCCCGGAAAGGTCCGCGGCATCGACTGCAGTTCGCTGAGGAGATGGCCGAGATGCTCGCTGTGCCGGCCGCTGCGGCCGCCCTGCTGCATCCAGTCGTTGTTCGGCAAGGCCAGCGTCGCCTCGCCGACGACGCCGGTAATCGTCTTCAGCCATTGCGACCGCAACGGCGCCGGATCGATCGCGATGCCGGCATCGATCAGGCCGCGCTCGCTGTCGTCGACGGCGAACATCTCGCCGGTAAAGGCCCAGAGTTCGTCGATCGCTGCTTGCGCGCGGGCGTGGCTTTCCTCGGTGCCGTCGCCGAGGCGGACGATCCATTCCGAGGAATGGCGCACGTGATAGGCGCTTTCCTTTTCCGACTTCGCCGCAATCGCCGCCAGCGTCGCATCGCTGGAGCGCATCATCGCGCGCCAATAGAGGTCGGCGAAGGTCGCGTAGAAGAACTGCCGCACCATGGTGCGCGCGAAATCGCCGTTCGGCTGTTCCAGCAGCAGCAGATTGCGGTACTGCCTGACGTCGCGCAGATAGGCGAACTTGTCCTCGTCGTTGTCCCTGCCCTCGACCTTGGCCGCGTAGGAATAGAGCTCGCGGGCCTGGCCGAGCAGGTCGAGGCCCATATTGGCGAGCGCCATGTCCTCTTCCAGCATCGGCGCATGGCCGCACCATTCCGACAGCCGATGGCCCAGGATCAGCGCATCGTCGGCGCGGCGCAGGGTGTAGAGCACCAGCGGCGTTTCGGAGACGGTGATGTTGGCGACGGTCATGCTTCCTGCCTCTTCACATTCCGACCTCATCCTGAGGAGCGCCGAAGGCGCGTCTCGAAGGATGGCCGCGAGTCCCGTTGCCGCCATCCTTCGAGACGCTTGCTTCGCAAGCTCCTCAGGATGAGGTCTTCACATATGCCCCACTTCATCCGGCACGTCGTAAAACGTCGGGTGCCGGTAGATCTTGGATTCCGCCGGTTCGAACATCATGCCCTTCTCGGACGGATCGGATGCGGTGATCGCGTTCGACGGCACCACCCAGATCGAGAGGCCCTCGCCGCGGCGGGTGTAGATGTCGCGCGCGGCCTGCAGCGCCAGCGTGGCGTCGGTGGCGTGCAGCGAGCCGACATGCTTGTGCGCCAGCCCGTTGCGGCTGCGGATGAAAACTTCCCAGAGCGGAATGTTCGGCGTTGCCATCGCGTTTCTCCCTACTCGGCCGCCTGCAGGGCGGCGCGCTGCCGGCGCTTCTCGGCATAGGCCAGCGCGGCCTCGCGCACCCAGGCGCCGTCGTCATGCGCCTTGCGCCGCGCGGCGAGCCGGTCGCGGTTGCAGGGACCGTTGCCGGCCAGCACCTGCTTGAACTCTTCCCAGTCGATCGCGCTGTATTCCCAGTTGCCCGCTTCGTTCTGCTTCATGCCGGGATCGGGAATGCGTGAGCCCGAGGAATTGCGCCTGCGGCACGGTGGCGTCGACGAATTTCTGGCGCAGCTCGTCGTTTGAGAAACGCTTGATCTTCCATCTGGTCGAGGTGTCGCTGTGCTGGCTGGCCTGATCGGGCGGGCCGAACATCATCAAGCACCGGCCACCACCAGCGGTTCAGCGCGTCCTGCGCCATCGCCTTCTGCTCGGCGGTGCCGCGGCACAGCGTCAGCATGATCTCAAAGCCCTGGCGCTGGTGGAAGGATTCCTCCTTGCAGACGCGGATCATCGCGCGCGCGTAGGGACCGTAGGAACAGCGGCACAGCGGGATCTGGTTCATGATCGCCGCACCATCGACCAGCCAGCCGATGGTGCCGATGTCGGCCCAGGTCAGCGTCGGATAGTTGAAGATCGAGGAATACTTTGCCTTGCCGGCCAGCATCAGGTCGACCAGTTCCTCGCGCGAGGAGCCGAGCGTTTCGGCGGCGGCGTAGAGATAGAGCCCGTGGCCGCACTCGTCCTGCACCTTGGCCAGCAATGCGGCCTTGCGGCGCAGCGACGGCGCGCGGGTGATCCAGTTGCCTTCGGGCAGCATGCCGACGATTTCGGAATGCGCGTGCTGGGAGATCTGCCGCGTCAGGGTCTTGCGATAGGCTGCCGGCATCCAGTCGTTCGGCTCGATGCGCTCCTCGGCATCGATGCGCGCCTGGAACTGCGCGGCCCGCGCGGCGTCCTCAATGTTGCGGTCTTCGCCCTCGGACGAATTGAGCGCCTGCGTATACATGGCGGACCTCCCTGAATTTGTTGGGAGCGAATATATAACACAAATTACGATATGCAATATATTTCTGTAACATGTTTACGGATCGCCAAAACGCTTCGCAAGTTCCGCGCCGGGCTTCGGCAAAGGCCCGGTTTCGTTGGTCGCGTGGCGGTCAAGCCATTGTTCGGACGCGGGAAGCAGCGCGCGATAGATCTCGCCGCACAGCGCTCGGGCTGCCCTGCCCGGCCAGTCCGAAGGCAACAGCGCCGTCGGCAATAGCGGATCGCGCAGCACGACGCGGCGGTAATGGTGGATCAGGAGCACGCGCGCGGTGAAGGCGTCGGCCTCCGTCAGCCGCTCGCCGCTGACGATCCAGCGATGCAGCGGCTCGAAGGTTTTCATGAACTTCTGATAGGCGTCGGCGGTGCGATCGAGCGGCCAGCTTTCGCTGAGCAGGCGCCGCCCGCTGTCGTCTTCGGCCGAGACTTCGAGGCGGATGGCGCCCGCGGCTTCCTCCGGCACCGGCACGCCCGAAGGCGCGACCCACACGCCCGGCAGCGGACTGCCGAAGCCGGCGTTCTTCAGCGCCTCGCGCGCGGCGTCGCGATCGCCGCCGTTGCCGATCAGCAGCAGCTCGAACCGTCCGGTCCAGTCGGAGGCCGGCGGGCCGTAGATGTGTTTTGTTGCGATATCAAACGTTTGCCGCCCGCTCTGCACCAGACGATAGAAGCTGTTGCGACCGATTTTATTGCGCTCGAACCAGCCGTCGGCGGTCAGCCGCGACATCGCGGTGCGCACCACGCTGGCGTCGATGTCGAGTTGCTCGAAGAACTCCAGCAGCGTGCCGAGCCAGACCGAGCCGCCGCGCGGCACGATGGCGTCGCCGAATACGGTGATGACGATCGAGCCGGTGCGCGACGGTTCGCGCTTCAACTGCTGGATGATGCGGGCAAGCGGCGGCGGCATGCGTCAGGGCATAGCGCGTTTTATGGATTGGAAACAACGGAGATGAGTCGGGGGCTTCATCCTTCGAGACGCCGGCCTTGCCGCCGCTCCTCACCATGAGGATCCAGACGGGCCCCGCGTCTAGGTCCGAGACCTCATCGGTGAGGAGCGCGGCAACGCCGCGCGTCTCGAACGATGAAAGCCCCGACCGTGGCCCCAGGCGAATCTACGGCAGCTACCGATGCGGGTTCGGATAAACCAAGCCGCGCCAGCCGCTTCGATCGAACGGCGCCCATTCGCCTTCCGCCTGCGCCAGGCGATCGGCCACCGCATAGACCGCGGCCGGATGATGACCCATGCCGCAATGGCTGCTCTCGACCTCGATGCTCTCGGAGGTCGCCGACTGGTCTTGCTCCATGCAGCCCTGCCAGGCGCAGATGCCGTCGGTGCGGCTGAAGATCGCGGTGGTCGGCACCGGCGGCGTCGCCGACAGCGCGCCGCCGAAACGATGGTCTTCTTCCTCGGCGCTACGGCCGCTTGCCATCTCGTAGACGCGCCAGGCGTTGGTCGCCTTCGGGCCCGACGCAAACGGGCTGCCGAGCGTGATCACCGAGCGCACGCGCTCCGGCATCATCTTGGCGAGCTGGCGGGCGTAGAGGCCGCCGAGGCTCCAGCCGACCAGCGAGACCTTGCGGCCGTGCGTGTCGTTCAGCTCCTGCACCAGATCGACCATCGCGTTCTGCACGCCATGGCGCAGTCCGAGATTGCGGCCCTGGCGCCAGCCCGAGACGGCGTAGCCGCGGCTCTTCAGGAAGCTGCGCAGCGGACGCGTGGATGTGTCGGACGCAACAAGCCCGGGCAGTACCAGCACCGGGATGACCGTCGCCGCGCGGGAGCGAGGCTCAGCAGCGGCAAGGCGCCGAGAAACGCACCCAACTCGGAAATGGCTCGCCCCTCCAGAAACATCAGGGTTCTGGACGGCGGCGAAAGCGTCTGTGCAGCAACGGACATTATGTCTCCTCTCGGGTCGGCCCCTTACGTCGCGGCAGCCGGCCACTGGTTCAGTTAAGTAGACGCAAACGCAGCAGAATCGTTCCGCAACGCAACATTGTTCCATAAAAAGCTAGGGAACCGATTTTGCTCTTGCAAGCGGGCCGAGATCACGACTTGGGACAACTAAAAGCGTTGACGTGATTAATTAGTCACAACAGCCGCAGCAGGTATTCGAGGGTGTAGAGCGCCAGCCCCGCAAGCCCGCCGATCAGCGAGCCGTTGAAACGGATGTATTGCAGGTCGCGGCCGATGTTGATTTCGATCAGCGAGATCAACTGCCCCATGTCCCAGGATTTCACCTGATCGGAGATGAAGGTCGAGACGCCGCTCTTCTGTTCGGCGACGACCGTTCGCAGCACGGCCACGAGGCCCTGATTGATTTCGGTGCGCAGTTCGGCGTCGCCGGCCAGCGCCTCGCCTGCCGTCACGAACATGCGCACCAGATACTGCTCCAGCACCTGCGTCTCGCCCGACGCGCTGCGCTCGAAGAACGAGCGCACATTCGTCCCAGATGTGGCGCGCGAGGTCCGTCAGTTCGGGGCGCGCCAGCAGATCGCGCTTCAGGCCCTGGATGCGCTCGGCATAGGCCGGATCGGTGCCGAGCCGGTCGACGAAGGTCAGCACCATGCGGTCGAACTCGCCGCGAAACGGATGCGCGGGATCGTTGCGGACTTCCTCGAAGAACGCGCTGGCTGACGCCACGATCTTGTTCACCAGAAACTTGTCGGCGCGATAGAGCTTCAACAGCGTCGGCAATTCGGCGCGGATCTTGTCGCGGATCATGGCCATGGTCTCGGCCTGCGTCATCGTCTGATGCACGCCGCGCAGGAGATCGTCGAGCAGACCCTGATGGCGTCCCTCCTTCACGAAGGCGCGCAGCGTTCCGGCGGCGAGCGGCGCCAGATCGATCGCCATCAGTTGCGCGGTGATGCGGCGGCTGACGAACGTCATCAGCCCGGAATTCTCCGTCGCCGCCACCGCCTCGGGCAACAGCCGCAGCGCAAAGCGCGCGAGATCCTCGCTGCGCTTGCGGTCGCGCAGCCAGTCGGCGATGAACGAGCCGAAATCGATCTGCCGCAGCTTTGGCTTCGACGGGAGCAGATTCGAGGAAATGCACCTCGATGAATTCGCCGAGCTTGTCGGCGATGCGGTGCTGGTTGCTCTGGATGATCGCGGTGTGCGGGATCGGCAGCCCCAGCGGCCTTTTGAACAGCGCCACCACGGCGTACCAGTCGGCAAGGCCGCCGATGGTGGCGGCCTCGGCAAAGGCCGCGATGAAGCCGAACGCCGGATGCACCGGCAGCAGCGCCTTCGCGCCGAGGAAAATCGCAAACGTCGCCGCCAGCACCGACGTCGCCAGCAACTTCACGCGCCGCAGCTCGGCGGCGCGGGCGGCGTCGCCGGGGGTGTCGATGACGAAGGTGGCGGGAAGGCTCATGACGGCTTTCGAATGGACAACGATCCTCATCCCCGCATGAGCGCACTTGCGCTCACTCGGACGGAGCGCAGCGTCCGCGCAAGCGCGCGTCGGCTCCGGCGGAAGGATGGCGGCATCGGGGCTCTCATGGTTCGAGACGGCGCAAGAGCGCCTCCTCACGCATGAGGATCCAACCTGATCTATGCGGACGCCAGACAAAAAGAAGGCCCGCCTAAGCGGGCCTTCGAAAATGCAGTTGTCAGGCGGATCGCGATCAGGCGGTCTTGGAGTAGACCTTCGAGAAGTTGTCCTGCGCGGTCTTGGCACCCTCGGTGACGAGCTTGCCGAGATATTCGGTGGTGGCCTTCGCCCGCGAGACGAGCACTTCGCCACGCGCACGGACCATCTCCGACTGGATCTGGGCGGCTTCGCTCAGCGACTTGGCCGAAGCGAGCTTGTCGATGCCGGCGAAGAACGCTTCCGCGTCCTGATAGAGCGCCTGCTGGATGTTGCGGCTGATCTTGGCGGCCTCGGTGACCGAACCGGCAACGGCGGTCTCGATCGCAGCGGTGACCTTCTCGGAGCCGGCATGCATGTCGGCGGCGCGAACCTTGGCGGTCTCGGCCTGCTTCTTCACGAACTCACGGGCAGCTTCCGGAACTTCCAGGTTCTGGAGCTTGGTGAACGCCTCGGTGACGGGCGCGAAGGCTTCCTTGACGGTGTTCAGCACGGAATTGGTTTCGGTGGTCATTGGGGTTTCTCCATCCTCAGGTTTGAGCTATGGGCTCACCCCGTCCGGTTTGGCCCGGGGCGAGATCGTTGTGCCATAGTTAATGGTGCGACGCAACATCAATGTTGCAGCGCGATATCACGAATCCGTGAACAGCGTGAATGGATGAGCGCTTTGCCCGCAGAACCGGCAAAAGTTCCACTTTAGTCTAATGCCGGAGCCCGCCCCGTCTACTTTGCATGGGGTTGTTTTGCGAGTTTTTGTCCGGGCGGTGTCCGGCCGGTCAGTGCTGGACCGCCCCCGGCAGCCCGTAGGCCTCCATCTGGGCCCGCACCTGCGCCACATTATGCCCGAGCACGACGATGTCGTGCTTCTTGCCGTCGACGTCCCGGACGTGGTCCCGCAGCAGCGCCTCGGCCTTGAAGCCGAGGCTCTCGAACAGTGCGATCGCCGCCTGCTGGTCGACCGTCATCTGCACCGACAGCTTTTCCAGGCCGGCGCCCAGGGCGAGCGCGAAGGTCTCCTGCGACAGCGCCCGGCCGACGCCCTGCCCGCGGACCTCCTGCGACACCACCATCCGGATCTCGCCGACATGGGGCGACCAGGAATGCGGGTCGCGCACCAGCGTGCCGCAGCCGACCACCGTCCCGCCCTTCACCGCCAGCAGGCTGGTGATGGCGCCGCGCTCGATCTCGTTGATCCAGGCCGACAGCACCTTTGGCTGGCTGATGTTGCGCGGCAGGAACAGCAGATCATGCGTCGGAAGCTTTTGCGCGAACGCCAGCACCGCGGGCTCGTCGGCGCGCGCCATCAGGCGGAATTCGATGTCGCCGGCGTCGGTCTTGACGTGGCGCGGATAGGAACGTGTTTCGCTCATGTTGATCTCTTACCTAGCCAGGAATCCAGTTTCGGCCACAGCCGCTTGACCGCGTTGGCGCCGGCGACGAGGCTGACATGGCCGCCCTTCAGCATCACCTCTTCCTTGTCGGTCGAGCCGACCTTGGTGATCAGGTGTTTTGCCGCGTCATAGGGCACGATGTGATCGTGCTCGGCGACCGCATGCAGGATCGGCACCTTGATGTCGGAGATATCAGCCGCGCGCCCGCCGACCGACATGGTGTCGTTGAACAGCTTGTTGTCCCACATCAGGTCCTTGGTGATGGCGCGAAAATACTCGCCGGCCAGCGGCAAGGTGTCGGTGCCCCAGCGATCCATCATCCGGTAGGCCTTGACGTATTCGTCGTTCCAGATGTTCTCCCACAATTGCACCTGGCTGGCGGCGCGCGAGGCCGGCCGCAGCATCTCGAATGACGACAGGATCATTTCCGGCGGCACATTGCCGACGCTGTCGACGAGGCGATCGACGTCGAAATAGCGCCGGTCGGAGAAATTCGAAAACAGCTTCATCTCGCGGAAATCGATCGGCGTGGTGAAGCAGATCAGGTTCTTCATCGGCCCGTCGTTGAAGATCGAGCCGTACAGCAGCGACAGCACGCCGCCGAAGCAATAGCCGATCACGCTGACGTCGTGCTCGCCGGAATCCTGCTGCACGCGGCGGATGCAATCCGGGATGAAGTCGAGGACGTAGTCCTCCATCCGCAAGGCTTTTTTCTTCCGGCTTCGGCGCGGTCCAGTCCAGCATGTAGACGTCGTAGCCGCGCTTCAGCAGAAACTCGATAAAGCTCTGGCCGGGCACCAGGTCGAGAATGTAGCCGCGGTTGGTGGTCGCCATCACGATCAGGATCGGCACGCGGTAGATTTCGTCGGCCATCGGCCGGTAGTGATAGAGGTTCATGGTGCCGCGGACGGCCAGGATGTCCTTCGGCGTCGAGCCGAGCGACGGACCGGATGAGGCGATATATTCGACGCCCTTGATGCTGCGCTGGATCGCGCGCTGCACTTCGGACTGGACCCGCTCGGAGATGGAGGCGAGATCGAGACCCGCGGCGGGAGCGTTCATTTTTGTCCTCCCTCCGATGGCGGACGCTTGGTGCGCGGCGGCCGCGGCGCAACGAGACCGCTGTCCTGCGACAGCGAATTATGATGCACCTGATGCAGCAGCGCCTTGATCTCGTTGAGCTGGCCTTCGATCGCCTGGATGCGCTCCGCCATGCCGACCATCTGCGCCCGGCTCGGCAGGTTCATCGCGAGCAGGTATTTCTCCATCAGCTCGCCGAGCTGCTTCTGCGCGCCGGCCGAGGCGCCGCCGACCTGGTTCATCACCTTGGAGAATTCCGGCGACGTCATCGCCTGGTTGGCGAAGGAGTTGAACCCCTTCTCCATCTCCCCGATCATGGTCCGCCAGACCTCGGCAGGATCGTTGCCCTTGTCGGCCATTGCGCGCTCTCCCTCACGATTACGAGCGCTTGCCACGCTTCGCCTGTTGAGCCCATACCACACCGTTGCGGTGGACCGGTCAACCACGGCGAAGCCTTCTGCGGTGCGGGAAACCATGCCATAGTTACCTGACACGGTATCACTTGAGGGAAGACACACGCGATGCTCGCCCATCAGCCGCCACAGATCGCTCGCGCCAACGGCATCGACATCTGCTACGAAATTTTCGGCGATCCGGCCGCGGAACCGCTGCTGCTTGATCATGGGGCTCGGCGCCCAGATGATCCATTGGGATGACGATTTCTGCCGCCAGCTCGCCGCGCGCGGCTTTCGCGTCATCCGCTTCGACAATCGCGACATCGGCAAATCCTCGCACCTTTCCGGCGGCAAGCGGCTGACACCGTTCGAACTGATAAAACTGCGGTTCCTGAAGATCCCGGTCGCGGCGACCTACAAACTGATCGACATGGCCAAGGACACCGTCGGCCTGATGGACGTGCTCGGCATCAAGTCGGCGCATCTGGTCGGCGCATCGATGGGCGGCATGATCGCCCAGGAAGTCGCGCTCTCGTTCCCGCAGCGGGTGCGTTCGCTGACCTCGATCATGTCGACCACGGGCAACCCGAAAGTTCCGCCGCCGACCCGCGAGGCCGCCGCCATGCTGATGGCGCCGCCGCCGACGACCAGGGAAGAATATTTCGCGCGGTTCGCCAGAACCTGGAAAGTGCTGCGCGTCGGTTCGTTCCCGGAAGACGAGGCGCTCGACCCCTCACGCGCCGCCCGCACCTTCGAGCGCGGCCTCAATCCGGCCGGCGTCGGGCGGCAGTTGCGGGCGGTGCTGGCCTCCGGCAGCCGCAAGGAACGGCTGCATCACCTGAAAATCCCGACGCTGGTCATTCACGGCACCGTCGATCCGCTGGTGCGCCCCGAGGGCGGCAAGGACACCGCGGCCTCGATCCCCGGCGCAAAGCTCTTGATGATCGAAGGCATGGGTCACGCGCTGCCGATCCCGATGTGGCCGCAGATCATCGGCGCGATCGACGAGCACGCGCATCGCGCGGCGGCAAAGGCGGCTTAACTCTTCGTCGCGATCCAGATGACGTGGCGGGCGCCGCCGCCTTTGCCGGTGGCGCGGATGTTGACTTCGTTGACGTCGAAGCCTGCACCGCGAAGCCGCTTTGCGAATGCCGGGTTGGGCCCGGACGACCAGACGGCCAGAACGCCGCCCGGTCGCAGCGCGGTGTGCGCCGCCTTCAGTCCCGCTGAACTGTAGAGCGCATCATTGGCCTTGCGGGTCAGGCCTTCCGGACCGTTGTCGACGTCGAGCAGAATGGCATCGAATTTCGAACGTTGGGTGCGGATGATTTCGGTAACATCGGCTTCCCGGATGCTGACGCGGGGATCGCCGAGGCTGTCGCCAAAAATTTCCGCCATCGGGCCGCGCGCCCAGGCGACGACGGCCGGGACGAGTTCGACCACCACGATTTGCGCCTTGTTGCCGAGCGCACCCAGCGCGGCACGCAGCGTAAAGCCCATGCCGAGGCCGCCGATGAGCATATGAGGCTTTGCGACCTTTTCGATCTTCTTCGCCGCGAGCGTCGCGAGTGCGGCTTCCGAGCCCGAGAGGCGGCTGTTCATCAGCTCGTTGGTGCCGAGCATGATGGAGAACTCCTTGCCGCGGCGCATCAGGCGGAGTTCATCCTCGGTGCCGGGAATGCGGGCGGTGTCGAGTTTTTCCCAGGGAATCATGCCAAAGGCTTGTAGCATGATAACGCGGTCGTCGTCGGCCAGCGACGGGGCCGATCAGGGTTCGGCAAAGCGCAGCAGTGCCCGACCATGGATGCCAACGGTTTCGCGGCGATAGTGGGTCCGCTGCGCTTTCGCGGACGACGACTAGCCGGAGCAAACCTACCCGCTCGCCCACACATCCAGCACGTAACGGTTCTTCGTGCCGAGATCGTCGATCCAGCGCAGGCCGGCCTCGGCATCGGCGCCGGACTTTTCGCGATAGATCGCGACCAGCGCGGCCTTGACGTCCGGTTCCATCTTGCCGCCGTCGCCGCAGACATAGACGATTGCGCCCTGCTCGATCAGGCTCCAGACGCGCTCCTTCTGCGCCGCCACCTGATGCTGCACATAGGTCTTCGGTCCGTCGGCGCGCGAGAATGCGGTGTGCAGCTCGGTGATGCCGTCGGCGGCAAAGGCCTTCAGTTCATCGGCGTAGAGAAAATCCTGTTCGGGATGACGGCAGCCGAAGAACAGCATCGCCGGGCCGAGCTTGGCGCCCTGCGCCTTGCGGTGCGCACGCTCCTGCAGGAAGCCGCGGAACGGCGCCAGCCCCGTGCCGGGGCCGATCATGATCACGGGCAAGGCGGGATCGTCGGGCAAGCGGAAGCCGGCCTTGGTCTCGCGCACCGTGGCATGAATGTTATCGCCGACGCGGCGGCCGGAGAGATAGTTCGAGCACACGCCCTTGTAGACGCCGCGTCCCGAACTGGCGGGCGCTTCGACGACGCCGACCGTGATGCTGCAGCGGGCCGGGTCGATCGAGGGCGACGACGAGATCGAGTAATAGCGCGGCGCCAGCAGCGACAGCATTTCCAGATAGGCGTGGAACGGCAGTTCGCAGGCGGGATATTCTTCCAGCAGATCGAACACCGATTTGCGTTTTGCCAGCACGTCCGAGCGATAGTGCTCCGCGGAAGCCGCGTCGTCACCGACATAGGCGAGCAGTTTTGGCTTGGTGACGGGACAGCGCGTGTGCTCCGACATGATCTGGATCTGCTTGCGGGTCGCAACCTGCTGCAGCTCGACGAACTCGGTCAGCAACCGTCCGACCGACACGGCATCGTCGACCGGCAATTGCGCGCGGCGGCCTTCGGCGACGTGGAGCCGGATCTGGTCGGCCGGCAAAAAGCCGAAGCGGCGCGCGACGGAATCGACCAGCGCGGGATCGTTGCGCGGCACGACGCTGAGATGGTCGCCGACGCGATAGGTGATGCCGGGCGGCAGTTGCACCTCGATATGCCGGGTCGAGCGGTCGGAAGCGTTGGCGCCGCTCTTGTTCTGCAGCTCGGAATTGATCCGAGCACCTTCATCGGCGCGACGCCGCCCTGCGCGACCATGGTGTGAACGGCCGAGGGCGCCACCGGCTCGATCGAATACAGCGGCGCATCGTCGGCGCTGCGGGCGAAGCTGGAATCGACGCCCAACTCCTTCATCGCCGCGGGCGCGGCCTTCGCGAACCATTTTTCGAACTGACCGTCGAGATCGCTGCGGGCATCGCCCTCGCCGCGGGCGTAGAGGCTGCGCGCGCCATGCGCCGCCAACTGCTCGTCGATCATGCGCGGCACGGATTGATAGGTCGCCGCCCAGTCGCTGTTGCCGCAGCCGAACACGGCGTAGCGCACCTTGGCGAGCGCATCCTTCGGCAGGCCGCTGTCCAGCCATTTGACGAACTGCGTGCGCGTTGTCAGGGGCTGCGCCATTGTAGGAAGCGCAGAAGATCAACAGCCCGCCCTCCTCCGGCAGCTTGCCGACATAATCGTCGAGCGCGCCGAGCCTGGTCGCAAAGCCGTTGACCTCGGCGAGGTCGGCCACCCGCGTCGCCAGCTCTTCCGCGGTGCCGAGGTTGGAGCCGTAGAGCACCAATAGCGGCGTGTTGTGCCCCGGACGGGCCCGCGCCTGCGGCGCCGCCGCGTTCGAGGCGGCCACGGCCACCGCCGCACGGCCGGCGAAGGCGCCGCGATCCTTGTCGGCGCGCGGCCGCACCTTGATCTTGAAGCCGTCGGGCTTGATCGTCAGCGTTTCCTTCAGATGCATCTGGTAGCGGTGCGTATCGATCAGCTTGAAGCGCTGCAGGATCATGCCGATCGCGAGCGCCGCCTCGTGCATCGCAAAGCCGCGGCCGATGCAGGCGCGCTGGCCGTTGCCGAACGGTTTCCAGGCGTTGATCGGCCGCTTGGCCTCGGCCTCGCGGCTGAAATTCTCGGGATCGAAGGCATCCGGGTTCGGCCCCCAGACGCTGGGATCGCGATGCAGCGCCATCACCAGCACCGTGATGAAGGTATTCTTCTTCAGTCTGTACTTGCCGCCGATGGTTTCGTCCTTGAGCGGCGCGATGCCATAGGCCGGCGCCGGCGGCCACAGCCGCAGCGCCTCCTTCAAAATCTGTGTGATGTAGGTGAGCTGCGTGACCTGCTGATAGGTCGGCCTCGCGTTGATGTCGGGTCCGAGCACGCGGTCGACTTCCTCATAGGCCTTCTTCAGCACTTCCGGATGCTTGAGCAGCGCATAGATCGTGCATGACAGCAGCCCGCTGGTGGTCTCGTGGCCCGCGATCAGGAATGTGTTGATCTGGTAGCGGATGTTGACGTCGTCGAGCTGTTCGCCGGTGGCGCGGTCGACGCCGGTCATCATGGCGCCGAGCATGTCCTTCTTGCCTTCGGCGGCTTCCGCATTGCCGCGCCGCTCGGCGATGATCTCGTCGACCATCTTGTTCATGAAGGCGACGTCCTCGGCGAGCGTCTTGCGCCGCTTCTGCAGCCACAGGCCTTCCAGCGGAATGCCGCGGGTCATCATGATGGTCTCGAGCGAGCGCACCAGCGACTCCACAAACGGGTGATAGTCGCGGCGATAGAACGAATTGAAGCGATAGTCGAAGCCGCACAGCCCGATGGTGTCGAGCGTCAGCGCGGTCATGTCGTGGACGACGTCGATCTCCTCGTCGCCGTTGAGGCGCTCCCACTTCTTGACGAGCTGCTCGGCGATATCGACCATGCTCGGATGGTAGGACGTGCATCGCGCGGTTGCCGAACGGCTGCAGCAGGATGTTGTGCGCCTTGCTCCAGTTCGGCTCATTGGTATCGGCGGTAAACAGCCCGTCGCCGCCGACGGCGCGGACCCGGCGCAGCGAACCGCGCACCGCCTTGTCGAAGCGCTTTTCGTCGGAGAGTTCGTCGATCAGATCGTGGCCGGAAACGATGACGAGCGGCGCGCCCATCATGTCGAGCCAGAAGATCGGCCCGAGCTCCTTGGTCAGCCGCACCAGATGCTGCACCGGCGCATTGGGATCCAGCGACAGCATGTTGCCGACGACAGGCTTCTTCGGCGGATGCGGTATCGGATCTAGCTTGTTGGGGGACGCCATTGTCGAACTATCTCCTGCCCTGTCTCAAGCCGTCATTCCGGGGCGATGCGAAGCATCGAACCCGGAATCTCGAGATTCCGGGTCTGGTCCTTCGGACCATCCCGGAATGACGGCGCGAATTACCGCAATCGTCGCGATGACGACGCGCCAGATCTCTACCCAAATCTTTTCTTACGCCATTCGATCAGCTTGGCGCTGACCTCGTCCGGCTTTTCCTGCTGCGTCCAATGGCCGCTGTCGCGCACGAGATACTTCTCCAGATCGGGGATGATCTTCTCCATGCCGTCGGCGGCCGATGGCGGCAGCACGGCGTCGTTCTCGGCCATGATCATCAGCGACGGCACGCGCACCGTATGGTCGAGGCCTTCCGAGCGCTGCCAGTTGCGCGAAAAGTTGCGGTACCAGTTGATGCCGCCGGTGAAGCCGGTCTTCGTGAAGGTATCGACGAACACCTTCTTTTCCTCCGGCGACAGGATCGGCGTGCGCGGATCGAATTTGGCGTCGTAGGCGGCGATCATCTGCGGAAAGGCCAGGTTGGTCTTGGCCGATGCGCCGACACCCGCGACAGACGGCGCGTCCGAGGCGTGTCCTTGCGCGGCAGCGGCTTGCGCATGAAGGCGTCGAACGTCTGCTCGACGCGGCTGCCGAAGATCTTGTCAGGCT
Source organism: uncultured Alphaproteobacteria bacterium (assembly GCA_963840465.1). Taxonomy (GTDB): domain Bacteria; phylum Pseudomonadota; class Alphaproteobacteria; order Rhizobiales; family Xanthobacteraceae; genus Bradyrhizobium. The sequence continues at coordinate 25,286 of CAWIZF010000062.1, forward strand.
CGCGGGCGGGATCCTGAAACTGCACGATATACATGCTGTCGCCGAACCGCTTGCGGAACAGCTCGATCGGATCGGCCGGCAGGCGGTCGTAATGCGGCGTGTTGACGCCGACGACGCCGGCGACGCGATCGAGGTGACGCAGCGGCATCTGCCAGACGACGAAGCCGCCCCAGTCGTGGCCGACGAAGATCGCCTTGTCGATCTCGAGATGGTCGAGCAGCCCGACGAGGTCGCCGGTCAGATGCTCCATGTCGTAGGCCTCGACCGGCTCGGGCCGGTCGGTCGCGCCATAGCCGCGCTGATCCGGCGCGATCACGCGGATGCCGGCCTCGCTCAGGGCCTTGATCTGGTGACGCCAGGAAAACGCGAGTTCCGGCCAGCCGTGACAAAGAATGAGCGGTGGCTTGTCGGACTTCGGGCCCGCCTCGTAATAGCCCATGCGAATACCGTTCACCTGGGCGAACTGCAGCGGCGGCATTTCAATCATCACAAAACCCTATTCAGCGGCGCTGGTCATGCTCGGCGGCGGCGCGAACGCCGCCTCCAGCGCCTGGAATTCGCGAGGCAGCATGTCGCACATGACCTGGACATGCGGAATGATGTTGGCGCCGGCGATGAAGCCGAAATCGAGCTGGTCGCGGTAGCTCTGCACGGTGATGTTGAGCGCGATCCCGTGGGTCGAGATCGACACCGGGAAGATGTGCAGCAATTCCGCGCCTGCCGCGTAGAGCGTCTGCCGCGGCCCCGGCACGTTGGACACCGTGATGTTCGCCGACGGCGGCAACACGTTCGACAGGTCCGAGCGGCTGTAGAGCAGCGCCAGGATCTGCACCAGGATCGGCGCACCCAGCATCGAGACGTTGGACACCTGCGGCATGAAGGCCCGCAGCGGATGCGACATCTCCTTGGACTTGGTGGATTGCGCGATGATCGCCTCCAGCCGCGCCTTCGGATCCTCGATATTGGTGGCGATCGAGCAGATCATGCCGAACACCTGGTTGTTGGCCTCGGTGTTGCCCTCCTCGCGCAGCGAGATCGGCACCGCCGCCGTCATCGACTTCGCGGGCAACGCGCCGCGCTCCAGCAGATAGCGTCGTACCACGCCGGAGGACAGCGCCAGCACCACATCGTTGAGCTTGCCGCCGGATGCCTTGGCGACCGCCTTGGCTCGCGACAGCGAGATCGAGGTGCCGGCAAAGCTGCGCTCCGACGAAATCGCCTTGTTCAAAATCGTCGGCGGCGAAACCATGCTGGCGATGCTGTCGCGCGACTTCGGATCGGAGATCTTGCCGACCACGTCGGAGACGCTCTTGAGCATCGCCGGAATGCTGCCGGCGAATTTCACCGCGCTCTCGATCTGGAACATGGCGTTGTCGAACAGGATCGATCCGAGATCGCTCTTGCCGGAACGCGGCAGATCGAGGGTCTTCGGCGTCGACGAGCCGTCAAAGGGCTGGCGCCAGAGCTGCTGGTAGGAATCGATCAGGTTGGCGGCGATGTCGCGCGGCTCGTTGCTGCCCTTGGCCTGCGGAATCGGCTGCTCGACCACGCGCGGCACCGGGGTGACGTCATAGATCATGTTGGTCAGCGCAGCACCAGCGCCGCCGTCGATGCAGGCGTGATGCATCTTGGAATAAAGCCCGATCTCGTTGTCCTTCATGCCCTCGAAGACATAGAACTCCCAGAGCGGCCGGGCGCGGTTGAGCAGCTTGGCATGCATCCAGCCGACGATGCGCTCCAGCGTGGCGCGGTCATACGGCGCCGGCAGGCTGCCGCGGAAGATATGACGATCGATGTCGAACTGGTCGTCCTCGACCCAGGAGGGATGATCGATGTCGAGCGGAGCCTTTTCCAGACGCGCTTTGAGGATCGGCGCGATGTGCAGCCGCGAGGCGATCATCGCCTTGAAGTCCTCGAAGAAGTTGCCGTTGTAGTTCTCCGGCAGGCGGAAGATCGCCATGCTGCCGACATGCATCGGCATCTCCGGCGTTTCCAGATACAGAAACGACGCGTCCATCGAAGACAGTTTCTTGGCGTCCGCCATGTTATCCTCCCGAGTAGAAAACGCGGCGCCTGGGTGGCGCTTCTGGCGTCTAGAGTGTCTTTGTTATTGGAGCATATCCGAAAACCTCTCACCATCCCGCATCAATTGCAGGGCGGGATCTTTCGGGATCGTGCCCTAAGCTCAGGGCGTTAGCTCAGGATTGTGCATTTTCAGGGGGGCCGTAGGCAATGGCAAATGGTCCTGATCGGTCAAAATGCTTAAATTCGCCCTCGGGCTGCGCCAGACGGTCGGCCACCGCCCATAATGCTGCGGGGTTGACGCCGAGCCCGATATGGCTGGCGAAATACACCTCGATGTTTTCGGCGGTCTCGGAGGGACGCAGCAGGCTGGTGTGCCAGTTCACGATGCCGTCGGTGCGGGAATAGATCGAGGTCGCCGGCACCGGCAGGTCACCGGCGATCGCCTCTCTTATCTCCGGATTGTCGTCGACCGCCTCCCCCGACAGCGCCTCGTAGAGCCGCGTGGCGTTGGTCGCCCTGATGTCGTTGGCAAACGGACTGCCGAGCGTGATCACGGAGCGCACCATGTCCGGCATCTGCAAGGCGAGATCGCGCGCATAGACGCCGCCGAGACTTCCAGCCGACCAGGCTGACCTTGCGGCCGGTCTGGTCGTGAATGCCCTGCACGAGGTCGCGCAACGCCCCGCGCTTGGAAGCGACGCCGCCGAGATTGCGGCCCATGTTCCAGGCATGGGTGTCGTAGCCGAGTTCTTTCAGGTAGCGCCGCATCGGCGCCATCGAAAGATCGCTGGCAAGAAAGCCCGGCAGCGCCAGCACCGGATGCCCGTCGCCCTTCGGCGCGCGCAACAATAGCGGCGACAGCAAGAGGCTCGAATTCAATTCGAACAAGCCCCTCGCCTCGGCCAGCATCAGGAACAGGCTCGGCGGCCGAAGCCTTTGCGCTTCCGCCGTCCCGTCCTCCGCGACGGCCACTTACTTCTTGTCCTTCTTACCCATGCCGCCGAGGCCGGCCATGGTCACGAACATGTCCTGGAACCGCTCGGCGATCTTGGGATCGAATGTGAACCAGCTCTGGATCAGCGACTCCGGAGAAACCTTTTCGATGTTGGCCATCATCTGCTGCTGCATCTTGTCCATCACCGCCGTCTGCATCGGCTGCACGTCCGGAAGGCCGAAAAACTGCCTGGCCTCCAGCGGCGTGCAATCTACTTCGACGTTAACTTTCATGACCGCTCCTTTTGCTGGCTTTTGGCAGTATCGCCACGATGGCGCCAGTCACGCAAGGACAAGACCTTAACCCCGCTCATCTATTTCGAACATGGTCAATCAAAGCGTTCAACGGCGAAGGGCCTGTGATCGGCGAACGGGGTCTCGCCGGTCATCATTTCGGCCAGCAGGCGGCCGGTTGCCGGTCCGAGCGTCAGGCCGTGGTGCTGGTGGCCGAAATCGAACCATAGCCCGCTATGGCGGGGGGCCTTGCCGATCACCGGCAACATGTCTGGCAGACAGGGCCGCGCGCCCTTCCACGGCGCGGCGTCTACCGGTTCGCCCAGCGGGAACAGCCGGTGCGCCCGCGGCAGGGCCCGCTCGACCTGGACCGGCGTCGGCGGCGCGTCGCGGTGGGCGAACTCGGCGCCGGTGGTCAGGCGGATGCCGCGGTTCATCGGCGCCAGGAGATAGCCGAGATCGGTGTCCAGCACGGGATGGTTCAAGACCGCATTGCCGCGCGGCTTGAGATGCAAATGGTAACCGCGCTTGACCTGAAGCGGGATCGAATAGCCGAGCGGCGCAAAGATCTGATCGGACCACGGTCCCATCGCCACCACGACGTCGCGCGCCGTGATGGTGCCTTCCAGCGTCGCCACCCGCCACCGTCCGCCGGATTGTTCGAGCGTTCGCGCGTCACCGACAAGGTATCGCCCGCCCTTGCGGCCGAACAGCGCCGAATAGGCTTTGGCCAGGCCGCCGGGATCCGGCACGAAGCCCGGCGCCGGAAAATGGATTGCGCCGCTGAAATCGCCGGTCAGATGCGGCTCGCGTGCAATGATCGCCGCCGTGTCCAGGATCTCGCCCGCAACCCCATACTGCTTGGCACGCTCCAGCTCCCCCACCGCGCCCGCCAGCGTCGCCTCGGAGCGAAACAGCTTGATCCAGCCGTTCCGCCGCAACAGCTCCGGCACGTTGGCTTCCGCGATCAGCGCCTCGTGCTCGATCAGGCTGCGCTGGATCAGCGGCAATTCGGCCATCGCGCTGTGCAGTGCACGCTCCGGCGACGAGGCGAGGAAATAGCGTACCAGCCATGGCAGGAAGGCCGGCAAATCCTTGAAGTGGTACTGCACCTGCGGGGCACGAAGGAACGCGTAGCGCAGGATCTGGCCGAAATCCCGCGGAAACATGTAGGGAAAGACCGAGGCGCATTCGATCAATCCGCCATTGCCGTGACTGGTTTCCTCGCCGGCAACCTCGTGCCGGTCGATCAGAACCACATTCCTGCCGCGTTTCTGCAGGTGCAAGGCGGCGCTTACGCCGACCATGCCCGCCCCCAAAACGAGTACGTCGGCCTTCAGTTCCGCCATTCAGCACTCCGAAAGTTCAATGTCAGGCGCTCGCGCCCAAGCCCTAAGGTCAAGTCCAATGGTTGCGTTCGTGGGGCAGGCTAGTCGTTGCCGCACCGCCGCGCAAACCGGCAACCTGTGCGGGGAAATGATGCTTGCGCCGCGCGGCTGGACTTTGGCAACATGGCTCGGCAATATCCGCCGCTAGTCGCGGATATGGCTGATCAAAGCGGGGAAATCGAACAAATGTCGGTACGTCGGAGTTTGCTTGCAGCGGCCACGGCTTCAATCATCGCCTTCGCGATGGCGCCGGCATCGGCCCAGACCCTGCGCTATGCCAACCAGGGCGACCTCAAATCGCTCGACCCCTACACGCTGAACGAGAGCACCACCCATGCGCATCTCGGACATGTCTATGAGGGCCTGATCGCGCGCGACAAGGATCTGAAGATCATTCCCGGCATTGGCGGAGAGCTGGGAGACACCGGAGCCGACCCGCTGGCGCTTCCATCTGCGCAAGAACGTCAAGTTCCAGAACGGCGACCCCTTCACCGCCGACGACGTGGTGTTCTCGGCCGACCGCGTTCGCGCCAAGGGCTCGAACCTGCAGACCCGCATTGCCGCCGACGCGAAGGTCGTCAAGGTCGACGACTACACCGTCGATTTCATCCTGACCTCGCCCAATCCCATTCTGCATTCGCAATGGGATACTTGGTACATCATGGACAAGAAATGGGCGGAGGCGAACAATGCGGTGGAGCCGACGCCGGCGGCGGCAACCACGCCGAGCTTTGCCTCGCTCAACGCCAACGGCACCGGCGCCTTCACCATCGAGAGCCATCAGCCTGGCGTGAAGACCGTGTTCAAGGCCAATCCGAACTGGTGGCGCAAGCCCGAGCACAATCTCAAGGAAATCATCTTCACACCGATCGGCTCCGACGCCACGCGCGTCGCCGCGCTGCTGTCGGGCGAAGTCGACATCATCGAGCCGGTTCCGATCCAGGATATCTCGCGCGTCGATTCCAGCCCGAACGCGCAGGTGCTGAAGGGAGCGGAAATCCGCACCATCTTCCTCGGCATGGACCAGGCCCGCGACGAATTGCTGTACTCGAACGTCAAGGGCAAGAACCCGTTCAAGGACGTCCGCGTTCGCGAGGCCTTCTTCAAGGCGATCGATATCGAATTGATCAAGACCCGCGTGATGCGCGGACTTTCGACGCCGTCGGCGCTGATGATCGCGCCGCAACTGTTCCCGCTTTCAAAGGACTTTACGCGACCGAAATTCGATCCCGACGGCGCCAAGAAGCTGCTTGACGGAAGCCGGCTATCCCGACGGGTTCGAAGTCACGATGGACTGCCCGAACGACCGCTACGTCAACGACGCCGCGATCTGCCAGGCGGTGGTCGGCATGCTCGCGCGCATCGGCGTCAAGATCAACCTGCTGGCGCAGCCCAAGGCGCAGTATTTCGCCAAGGTGCTGAAGCCCGGCGGCTACCAGACTTCGTTCTACCTGCTCGGCTGGACGCCCGGCACGTCCGACGCGCACAACGTCCTCTACGACATCATGGGCTGCCGCGACGATCCGAAAATCAGCCGCGGTGAGGCCAATCTCGGCGGCTACTGCAACAAGAAGCTGGATGAAATCACGGACAAGGTGCTGGTTGAACCGGATACGGCCAAGCGCGATCTGCTGATCAAGGAAGCGTTCGAAATCGCGGCCAAGGACTACGCCTATATCCCGCTGCATCAGCAGGCGCTGGCCTGGGGCGTGTCGAAAAAACTGAAGCTGGTCGCAGCGCGCCGACAACTCGGTCCTGCTCTACTGGGCGACCAAACAGGATTAGACAGCCTCGATACACACGGTCCCGGTGGCTTCGTGCTCCCGGGACTTTTCGTTTCGGCCGACAGCGACGTCCGCCACACCAAGAGAGAAGTGAAAGGATCACATGCTCGCTTTCACTCTTCGCCGCGCGATCCAGGCCATCGGCGTCATGATCGCGGTCGGGATCATCTCGTTTTCGATGTTCCGGTTCGCCGGCGATCCGGTCAACCAGATCGTCTCACTGGATACGTCGGCCGCCGAGCGCGAAGCGGTGCGCAAGTCGCTCGGCCTCGACGATCCCGTGCCGGTGCAGTTCGCGCGCTATTTCGGCAATGCGGCGCAGTTCAAGTTCGGCGTCTCCTATCAGTTCCGCCAGCCGGTGTCGAGCCTGCTGATGGAGCGGATGCCGGCGACGCTGGAGCTTGCGATCTGCGCCACCATTTTCGCGATGGTGTTCGGCATCCTGATGGGGGTCTATTCGGCGCTGCGGCGCGACACCGCGCTGGCCAAGATATTCCAGGCGGTGTCGCTGATCGGAATTTCGCTGCCGACCTTCCTGATCGGCATTCTCCTGATCTATCTGTTCTCGGTGACGCTGGGCTGGCTGCCGTCGTTCGGCCGCGGCGACGTGGTGCGGATCGGCTGGTGGACCACCGGCCTGCTCACCCTTTCCGGCCTCAAGGCGCTGATCATGCCGTCGATCACGCTCGGCCTGTTCCAGATGACCCTGATCATGCGGCTGGTGCGCGCCGAAATGCTCGAAGTGCTCCGCACCGATTACATCCGCTTCGCCCGCGCCCGCGGCCTGACCACGCGCGCGGTCCATTTCGGCCACGCGCTGAAGAATACGCTGGTTCCCGTCATCACCGTGGCGGGCCTGCAATTTGGCTCGGTAATTGCATTTGCGATCATCACCGAAACCGTATTCCAGTGGCCGGGTATGGGGTTGTTGTTCGTGCAGGCCGTGCAAAATGTCGATATCCCGATCATGGCCGCCTACCTGCTGATGGTGTCGCTGATCTTCGTCACCATCAATCTGGTGGTCGATATCCTCTACACCATCGTCGATCCGCGCCTGCGCTCGACCATCAGCCGTCCGGCCTGAAGCGAGACGCCCATGTCCGACGCCGTCGTCCCACACCGAGTCGAGCCGAGCGCGCCGCGACCGCGCGCTCCGGCACAGGCTGGTTGAAGCGCGCGCTCGACAGCGACATCTTCTATTCGTTCCGCCGCTCCCGAATGACCATGGTGGCGGCGGCCGTGACGCTCCTGTTCTTCCTGCTGGCGCTCTTCGCCTCGCAGCTCGCCGGTGCAGAACCCGTTCGATCCGGCGCAGCTGCAATTGATGAATTCGCGGATTTCGCCGCTATGGACGGCCGACGGCCAGAGCCCGTTCCTGCTCGGCACCGACGAACAGGGCCGCGACGTGTTTTCCGCCATTCTCTACGGCTTGCGGATTTCGCTCGTGGTCGGCGTGCTCGGCGTCATCTTTGCCGGCACGCTCGGCATCACGCTCGGCCTGATCGCGGGCTATGTCGGCGGCGCGGTCGACGGGCTGATCATGCGCATCGCCGACGTGCAGCTCACCTTCCCCGCGATCCTGATCGCGCTATTGGTCAATGGCGTCGCCAAGTCCGTGTTCGGCAACCGGCTGGACGCCATGAGTACGCTGGCGGTGCTGGTGGTCGCGATCGGGCTGAGCTTCTGGGTGCAATATGCCCGCACCGTGCGCGGCTCGGTCATGGTCGAGAAGAACAAGGACTATGTCGCGGCCGCGCAGTTGATCGGCCTTCCCGCGCCCAAGATCATTTTCCGGCACGTGCTGCCGAACACGATGGGGCCGATCCTGGTGATCGCGACCATCAACCTCGCGCTCGCCATCATCACCGAGGCGACGCTGTCGTTCCTCGGCGCCGGCATGCCCGACACCATGCCCTCGCTCGGCACCCTGATCCGGATCGGCAACAACTATCTGTTCGCCGGCGAATGGTGGATCGTGGCCTTCCCCGGCATTGCGCTGGCGGGGCTGATCCTCTCCATCAACCTGCTCGGCGACTGGCTGCGCGACGCGCTCAATCCAAAGCTCCGATGACCGTTCCCGTCCTCTCCGTGCGTAACCTCGAGGTGGAATTCCTCACCCGCCGCAGCACGCTGCGCGCGATCAACGGCGTTTCCTTCGACATCGCCAAGGGCGAAGTGCTCGGCGTGGTCGGCGAGTTCGGCGCCGGCAAATCGGTCACGGGCCTGGCCGTCATCGGGTTGATCGATCCGCCCGGCCGCATCGCCGGCGGCGAGATCTATCTGTCGGGCATGCGGATCGACCATCTGCCGCCGGAAGAAATCCGCCGCATCCGGGGCAAACGGATCGGGATGATCTTCCAGGATCCGCTGACCAGCCTCAATCCGCTCTACCGGATCGGCGACCAGATCGTCGAGACGATCCGGACCCACATGAATCTTTCGGAGACCGCGGCGCGCAAGCGCGCCATCGATCTGCTGGCCGAGGTCGGCATCCCCGCGCCGGAAAAACGCATCGACGCCTATCCGCACGAATTCTCCGGCGGCATGCGCCAGCGCGTCGTGATTGCGCTGGCGATCTGCGCCGAGCCGGAGCTGATCATCGCCGACGAGCCGACCACCGCGCTCGACGTCTCCGTGCAGGCGCAGATCATTTCGCTGATCAAGCGCCTCGGGCGCGATCACGGCACCGCGGTGATGCTGGTGACCCACGACATGGGCGTGATCGCCGAGACCTCCGACCGCGTCGCCGTGATGTATTCAGGACGGATCGCCGAGATCGGCCCGGTGCAGGACGTGGTGCAGAACCCGCTGCATCCCTACGCCAAGGGCTTGATGGGCGCGATCCCGACGCTGGCCGGCGAGGACAAGCGGCTGGTGCAAATTCCGGGCTCGATGCCGCGGCTGTCGGCGATCCCGCCGGGCTGCTCGTTCAATCCGCGCTGCGCCTTTGCGTTCGACCGTTGCCGCGTCGATCGGCCGGAACCGATCAAGCACGGCTCGCATGCGGTCGCCTGCCATCTCTTCGATCGCGCCAACGAAGCCGCGACGGAGACCGCGGCATGACGGCCTCCCTTTGTCGACGTCAGAAACTTGCGCCGCGTGTTCGACGTCTCAAAGCCGTGGCTCAACCGCGTGCTGGAAGGCGGCCATCTGGAATTTTTGAAGGCCGTCGACGGCGTGACCTTCGATATCAAAAAGGGCGAAACCTTCGCGCTCGTCGGCGAGTCCGGCTCAGGCAAGACCACCGTGGCGCGGATGGTGGTGGGATTGCTGCCGCCGAGCTCGGGCGAAGTGATCATCGACGGCGTCTCGATGACGAATGCGAGGCAGGCCCAGGCGCGGCAGCGGCTGCGCCGCCGCATCCAGATGATCTTTCAGGACCCCTATGCGAGCCTCAATCCGCGCTTTCGGGTCGATGCCATCGTCTCCGAACCGATCCGCGCCTTCGACCTGATCCAGGGCGAGCGCGATATTCGCGCGCGCGTCGGTGAATTGTTGAGCGTCGTCGGCCTGCATCCCGACGACGGCCTGAAATATCCGCACGAGTTTTCCGGCGGCCAGCGCCAGCGCATCGCGATCGCGCGCGCGCTGGCATCGGAAGCCGAATTCATCGTCTGCGACGAGCCGACCTCGGCGCTGGATGTTTCCGTGCAGGCGCAGATCCTCAATCTGATGCGCGACCTGCAGGACAAGTTCGGCCTGACCTATCTCTTCATCAGCCATAACCTCGCCGTGGTCCGCCACATGGCGACCCGCATCGGCGTGATGTATCTCGGCCGCATCGTCGAGATTGCCGAAGGCCGCGAATTGTTCGCCAATCCCCGGATGCCCTACACCAAGATGCTGCTGGGCGCGGTTCCGGATCTCGCGATGTCCGGCCGCCAGCGCATCCCGGTCAAGGGCGAAATCCCCAATCCGATCGATCCGCCGCCCGGCTGCGCCTTCAACCCGCGCTGCCCGCTGGCGTTCGATCTCTGCCGCAAGGAAGCGCCCGCTACTGATCGACGGCGTCGCCTGCCATGCCGTCAACCATCCGGTTGAGACCACGGCCTTGGTATGATCACGGAGATGGGTGCAATGCGTGGCATCCCAGCGGTTGGCATCCAGCCGTCGCCTGTGGTCAAGTGCGCGTGCATCGCAATATCCATCACCGCATCGGACTCCCATGAGCAACATCAATCCCGATCCGTTCACCACCCGGCCGGAAATCGAAGGCACCTTTGGCGTCGTCACCTCGACGCACTGGATCGCCACCGCCGTCGGCATGGGCATTCTGGAAAAAGGCGGCAACGCGTTCGACGCCGGTGTCGCCACCGCCTTCACGCTGCAGGTGGTGGAGCCGCATCTGAACGGTCCCGGCGGCGACGTGCCGATCATCGTCCACGACACCAAGCGCGGCCGCACCGAGGTGATCTGCGGCCAGGGCCCCGCGCCTGCGAAGGCAACCATCGCGCACTACAAGAGCGAAGGCCTGGAAATGGTGCCCGGCACCGGCCTCCTCGCCGCCTGCGTGCCCGGCACGTTCGAATCCTGGATGCTGCTGCTGCGCGATTACGGCACGATGCGGCTGCGCGACGTGCTGGAGCCCGCGATCGCCTATGCGCGCGACGGCTATCCGCTGGTCGAGCGCGCCGCGGCGACCATCCAGATCGTCGAGAAATTGTTCCGCAATCACTGGAAGACATCGGCCGCGGTCTACCTGCCGAACAACGAGGTGCCGAGGCCCGGCACGCTGTTCACCAACAAGCAGCTCTCGGAAACCTACGCCCGCATCCTGCAAGAGGCCGAAAGCGCCGGCTGCCGACCGCGTCGCGCAGATCGAGCGCGCGCGAAAATCCTGGTCGCACGGTTTTGTGGCGGAAGCGATCGACAAGTTCTGCCGCACGCAGGAAGTGATGGACGTCTCCGGCTCGCCGCATCGCGGCGTGCTTTCGGCCGACGACATGGCGCGCTGGCAGCCGACCGTCGAGGCGCCGCTCACCTACGATTACGGCCGCTTACACCGTCTGCAAGCCCGGCGTCTGGAGCCAGGGCCCTGTCATGCTGCAGCAGCTCGCGCTGCTGAAGGGCTTTGAGCTCGACGGGCTCGATCCCGCCGGCCCCGAATTCATCCATCTGCAGATCGAATGCGCCAAGCTTGCTTTCGCCGATCGCGAGAAGTTTTATGGCGACCCGAAATTCACCGACATCCCGATCGCGACCTTGCTGTCGGACGCCTACAATGACGAGCGCCGCAAGCTGATTTCCAGGGACAAGGCCTCGCTCGATTTCATCCCGGGCTCGGTCGAGGGCTTCGGCTCCAGTCGTCAAGACTGCGCCGCGCCGAAGGCCATCGCGAGGCGGTCGGCGCCATGGGCGCGGGCGAGCCGACCGTCGGCCGCTTCGGCGAGGTGCGCGGCGATACCGTGCATTTCGACATCATCGATCAGGCCGGCAACATGATCTCGGCGACGCCGTCCGGCGGCTGGCTGCAATCCTCGCCGGTCATTCCCGAACTCGGCTTCTGCCTCGGCAGCCGCGCGCAGATGTTCTGGCTGGAGGAAGATCACCCGGCCGCACTCGCGCCCGGCAAGCGTCCGCGCACCACGCTCTCGCCCACCATGGCGCTACGCGACGGCGAGCCGTACATGGCCTGGGGCTCGCCGGGCGGCGACCAGCAGGATCAATGGACCACGCAGTTCTTCCTGCGGCATGTGCACGCCAAACTGAACCTGCAGGAAGCGATCGACGCGCCGGCCTGGCACTCCGAACATTTCCCGATCTCGTTCTGGCCGCGCACCGCGCGCCCGGGCGTGCTCGTGGTCGAGAACCGCGTGCCGAAGGCGACCGTCGATACCCTGACAAGCCGCGGCCACGTCGTCGAGATCGGCCCCGACTGGTCGGAAGGCCGCCTTACCGCCGCCTCCAAGGTCGGCCGCCGCCGCCGTGCTGCTGCCAATCCCAGAGGCATGCAGGGCTACGCGGCCGGACGATAGTCAGAGAAGAGAACAGGATGACCTGGTCGATCATCGCCCGCGATCCCCTCACCGGCCAAATCGGCGTCGCCGTCGCGACCAGGTTTTTCGCGGTCGGCGCGCGCGTGCCGCACATCGCCCCCGGCATCGGCGGCATCGCGACGCAGGCGCTGGTCAATCCGTATTACGGCATCGACGGCGTAAAGCTGTTGCGCGAAGGCAAATCGCCGCGTGAGGTGATCGATACGATGATCGCCACCGACGCCGGCCGCGAGAGCCCGGCAACTTGCATGTCATGGACATCAAGGGACGGATCGCCGCGCATACCGGGGCGCGAGTGCATCGACTGGTGCGGAAGCATCCGGGGCGACGGCTTCTCGCTCGCCGGCAACATGCTGGCTGGCGAGGCCGTGCTCGTCAGACACGGCGCGAGCCTTTGTCGACAACGCCGCCCTGCCCTTTGCCCAACGGCTGATCGTGGCGATGAAGGCCGGCGAAGCCGCCGGCGGCGACAAGCGCGGCAAGCAATCGGCCGCGCTGGTGATCCAGGGCGAGGAAGAGTGGTCCGATCTCGACCTGCGCGTCGACGACCATACCGATCCGCTTGCCGAACTCGAGCGGCTGGAACAGGTCAGCCGCGAGCGCTGGGTGCATTTCCGCCAATTCATGCCGACGCGCAAGAATCCGGCCGGAATCACCGACCGCGCGATCATCGACGCTACCATCGAAGCCGCCACGGCGGGCAAGGCATGACGGCACGCCCGCTGATCGAAATCGAGGGCCTGCGCGTCGTCTTCCATGGCGACGACGGCCGCACCACCCGTGCCGTCGACAGCGTCGATCTCAGCGTCGCCAACGGCGCGACGCTTGGGCTGGTCGGCGAATCCGGCTGCGGCAAGAGCGTGACCTCGCTCGCCATCATGGGGCTGTTGTCAAAGGGCTCCGCCGAGGTCTCCGGTTCGATCCGCTTCGACGGATTCGATCTGCTCGATGTCCCCGACGAAACGCTGCGCGACCTGCGCGGCAACCGGCTCGCGATGATCTTTCAGGAGCCGATGACCTCGCTCAATCCGAGCTTCACCATCGGCGACCAGATCATCGAGACCATCCTGCGCCACCGCGGCGGCTCGCGGCGGCAGGCGCGCGAGCGCGCCATCGCGCTGCTGCGCCGCGTCCACATCTCCTTCGCCCGACAAGCGGATCGACGAATATCCGCACAAGCTCTCGGGCGGCATGCGCCAGCGCGTGATGATCGCGATGGCGCTGGCCTGCGACCCGCGCCTCCTGATCGCGGACGAGCCGACCACCGCGCTCGACGTCACCCTGCAGGCGCAGATCCTCGATCTGATGCGCGAACTCAAGGCTGCCAGCGGCGCCGCGATCATTCTGATCACCCACGACCTCGGCGTGGTCGCCGAAGTCTGCGACGAGGTCGCGGTGATGTATGCCGGCGAGATCGTCGAGCGCGCCCCGGTCGACGAGCTGTTCGCCAACCCGCAGCATCCCTACACCGTCGGCCTGCTCGGCTCGATCCCGCGGCTCGGACCGCCGCGCCGAGCATCTGGCGACGATCGAGGGCATGGTGCCGAACATGGCGAACCCGCCAGCCGGCTGCCGCTTCGCGGCGCGATGTCCATTCGTCATTGAAACCTGCATCGCCGCGCCGCCGCCGCTGGCCATCGTGAGCGCGGGCCACGCCTCGCGCTGCATCCGTGCACCGCTGGAGCAGCTGGTATCATGACCGCGCTGCTCGAAGTCGAAGGCCTGGTGAAGCATTTCGTCGCCGCGCGTTCGGTGTTCGGAACGCCCACCGCCCATGTCAAGGCGGTCGATGGCGTCAGCTTCACCGTCGAGGCCGGCAAGACGCTGGCGCTGGTCGGCGAATCCGGCTGCGGCAAATCCACCGTGAGCCGGCTGGTGCTGCGGCTGATCGAGCCGGATGCCGGAACGGTCCGCTTCGAAGGCCGCGACCTCGGCGCGCTCGATGCCAACGAATTGCGCGCCTTCCGCCGCGACGCGCAGATCATCTTTCAGGACCCCTATGCGTCGCTCAACCCGCGCATGACCGTCAGCCAGATCCTGACCGAGCCGCTGGCGCTGCATGATCTGGTGCCGGCTGCGCGCCGGCGCGAGCGGGTCGAAGAGCTGCTGCGGCTGGTCGGGCTGGAGCCGCGCTTCGCCCGCCGCTATCCGCATGAATTTTCCGGCGGCCAGCGCCAGCGCATCGCGATTGCGCGGGCGCTCGCCGTGGAGCCGAAACTCGATGATCTGCGACGAGCCGGTGTCGGCGCTCGACGTCTCGATCCGTTCGCAGATCCTCAATCTGCTGCGCGACCTGCAGGACCGGCTCGGCCTCGCCTACATCTTCGTCTCGCACGATCTCGCGGTGGTGAAGCACATCGCCGACCGCGTCGCGGTGATGAATCTCGGCGGATCGTCGAGACCGCGGACGCCGAGGCGCTGTTCGCAGCACCCCGGCATCCCTATAGCCGGGCCCTGCTGTCGGCAATTCCGGTGCCCAAACCGCGGGCAAAACGCAGCCGAATTGTGCTGCAAGGGGAGATGCCGAGCGCACTCGATCCGCCAACGGGCTGCCGTTTCCATACGCGCTGTCCCGACATGATCGACCGGTGCCGCATTGAAGTGCCGCAATTGCTCGCGGATGGTGCAGGACATGCCACCGCCTGCCACCGCACGGCGGAACTGCCGCCACCGGAGTCGATCATGGCAATGGACAGCGGCTTTTCGCCGGCGCTGGAAAAATTGGTGGCAGCCTTCAACAAAGGCACGGAAGGTGCAGGGCACGACGGGGTTGATATGGTCGGGACCACAACAACGGTGAGTTAACGGATATGGCGTCGTCAGTGATGAAATTCTTTCGTTTGGCATTGGCCGCAGCAGCGTTGCTGGTGTCGTCGGGAGCGGTCGTGCACGCCCAGAGCACGCTGCGCATAGGCATTGCCCAGGATCCGGACGTCCTGGACCCCTCGATCAGCCGCACCTATGTCGGCCGCATCGTGTTCGCGGCAGTTCTGCGACAAGCTGTTCGATATCGACGAAAAGCTCAATATCGTGCCGCAACTGGCGCTGTCACACGAGACTTCGGCCGACGGCAAGGAGATGACGATCAAGCTGAGGCCCGGCGTCAAATTCCATGACGGTGAGCCCCTTGATGCTGAAGCCGCCAAATTTTCGATCGAACGTCACCTGACGCTGCCGACCTCGTTCCGCAAACCGGAATTGGCGACCGTCGACCATGTCGATGTCGTCGATCCCCTGACGATCAAGCTCGTGCTCAAATCACCGTTTGCACCGCTGATCGCACAACTCACCGACCGTGCCGGGATGATGATGTCGCCGAAGGCCGCCAAAGAGCAAGGCGACAAGTTCGGCCAGCATCCGGTTTGCGCCGGGCCTTACAAGTTCGTCGAGCGCGTGCAGCAGGATCGCATGGTGTTCGAAAAGTTCGCCGATTACTGGAACAAGGAAAACATCTTCATCGATCGCGTGGTGTTTCTGCCGATCGTCGATTCCACGGTGCGGCTCGCCAATCTGAAATCCGGCGGCCTTGACCTGATCGAACGGGTGCTGGCGACCGACATCAAGGCCGTTCGCGCCGACTAGCAGGCTGAAATTGTCGACAGCGCCGGCGATCGGCTACATGGGCCTCACCATCAATGTCGGCAACGACAAGAACAAGGGCGCGCTCAGCCAGTCCGTCAAGGTGCGGCAGGCGCTCGATCTCTCGATCGACCGCGAGGCGCTCAATCAGGTCGTGTTCAACGGCGAGTTCTTCCCCGGCAATCAATGGGTCAGCCCCGACCATCCCTATTATCAGAAGGCATTTCCGGTCAAAGCCGCGACGTCGCCAAGGCCAAGGCCTTGTTGAAGGAAGCTGGCGTCAAGCCTCCCGGTCACCGTCGATCTCATGGTGCCGAAGGGCGCGGAGAACGAGGCCGTTGCGCAGGTCCTGCAGTCGATGGCGTCGGAAGTCGGCATCGACCTGAAGATCCGGACCATCGAGTTCGCGACCTCGTTCAAGCAGGCCCAGGCCGGAGAGTTTCAGGCCTTCCTGATCCCCTGGAGCGGGCGCATCGATCCGGACGGCAACTCCTTCGTCTTTCTGCATAGCAAGGCGCCGCAGAATGACGGCGGCTATTCCAATCCGGAAGCCGACAAGGCGCTTGAAGACGCTCGTCTCGTGACCGACCCGGCGCAGCGCATGGCGATCTACGAGAAACTGACCAAGGTCGTACTCGACGACGAGCCGTTGATCTATCTTTACCATCCGCAAGCTCCTGATCGCGCATACCACCAAGCTCGAGGGCTACAGGCAGATGCCGGACGGGCTGGTGCGCGTGGTCGGACTGAAGCTGAAGTGAGCAACGTGCTCTCCCTCTCGTGTCCCGGATGCATTGCAGCGCGTAAGCGGTGCGATGCCAAGCCGGGACCCACCGTGCGGACATGGGTCCCGGTTCAGCAGCGCAGCGTTGCACGCTGCGCTGCGCCCGGGACGCGGATGAAACCATGCTGAACTTCCTCGGCCAGCGCATCCTGCAGCTGATCCCGACATTGTTCTTCGTGTCGGTCCTGATCTTCTCGCTGCAGCATCTTGCTGCCCGGCGATCCGGCACTGGTGATGGCCGGCGAGGAGCGCGATCCCGCCGTCATCGCAGCAAATCCGCCAGCAGTACCGGCTCGATCAACCGATCCCGATCCAATATGTCTATTGGGTCAAGGGCGTGCTATCGGGCGATCTCGGCGAGTCCCTGCGCATCAAGGTGCCGGTTCGTGAAGCTGATCGCGCAGAAACTGCCGGTGACGATGCAGCTCGCGTCGATGGCGATCGTGATCGCCTTCCTGATCGGCATTCCCGCAGGCATCGTCTCGGCGGTCAAGAAGGGCACGGCCTGGGACTACGGCGCCAACCTGTTCGCGCTGTGGGGCATCTCGACGCCGAACTTCTGGCTCGGCATCATGCTGATCTTCCTGTTCTCGGTCGAACTCGGCTGGCTGCCGGCGTCGGGCTATGTGCCGCTGACCGAGAACTGGCGCGCCAGCCTCGCCTCCACCATCATGCCGGCTTTCGTGCTGGGCAATGCGATCGCCGCGATCCTGATGCGGCATACCCGCAGCGCCATGCTGCAGGTGCTGGAAAGCGACTACGTCCGCACCGCCCGCGCCAAGGGCCTTTCCGAACGCTCGGTCATTCTCAAGCACGCCATGCGCAACGCGCTGACGCCCGTCATTACGCTCGGCGCGCTCGAACTCGGCACGCTGCTGTCGGGCGCGGTGCTGACCGAGCAGATTTTTTCGATTCCGGGTTTTGGCAAGCTGATCGTCGACGCGGTGTTCAACCGCGATTATGCGGTCGTGCAGGGCGTCGTGCTGACGACGGCGACGATCTACATCACGCTCAACCTGATCGCCGATATCGCCTATGTCCTCGTCAATCCGCGGCTGAGGGCCTAAGCCATGACCGACGCGGCCCTCGGCGCCATCAAGCTGACCGTCTCCGACGAACTGGAGAGCCCGGCGCGGCGCGCGTTGCGCCGGCTGTTCAAGCGCAAGGGCGCGGTGGTGGGCCTCGTCGTGATCGCGACGTTCGTCCTGCTCGCGGTGCTCGCGCCGCTGATCGTGCCTTATGATCCGATCGCGACGAGCTGGTCGCTGGTGCGCAAGCCGCCTTCGGCGCTGCACTGGTTCGGCACCGACGAACTCGGCCGCGACATCCTCGCCCGCGTGATCTACGGCGCGCGGGCGTCGCTGCTGGCCGGCGCGATCTCGGTCGGCATCGCGCTTTCGATCGGCGTGCCGCTCGGCCTGTTGTCGGGCTATCGCGGCGGCTTCATCGACGCCCTGATCAGCCGCATGACGGACGCGATGCTGGCCTGCCCGTTCCTGATCCTCGCGATTGCGCTGGCGGCCTTCCTGGGGCCGAGCCTCGGCAATGCCATGATCGCGATCGGCATCTCGGCGACGCCGATCTTCGTGCGGCTGACGCGAGGCCAGGTGATGAGCGTCAAGGTCGAGGATTACGTCGAGGCCGCGCGCGCCATGGGCAATCCGCGCTGGCGCATCGCGCTGTTTCACATCCTGCCGAACATCATGCCGGCGCTATTGGTGCAGGCGACGCTGTCGATCGCCGCCGCGATCATCGCGGAAGCCGCGCTGTCGTTCCTCGGCCTCGGCCAGCAGCCGCCGGCGCCATCCTGGGGCAGCATGCTCAACGCCGCGCAGCGCTTCCTGACCAACGCGCCCTGGATGGCGGTCTGGCCGGGGCTCGCGATCTTTCTCGTGGTGCTGTCGTTCAACCTGGTCGGCGACGGCCTGCGCGACGCGCTGGATCCGAGGGAGCGGTAGGTGGTCCTCATGGTGAGGAGGCGCTGCTTCAGCGCCGTCTCGAACCATGTGGCCCCCGCTGCAGCACCCCGGCTTTCATCCTTCGAGACGCCGCTCACGCGGCTCCTCAGGATGAGGATCAGCTAGATCACCACCTCCCGCATCACCCGCCGGCAATCCATCTCGTATTCCAGATCGATCACCGGCGGCCGCGCGAAATGCCAGGTCAGCCCGGACCGCGCGGCGCCGCGGCGAACCAGCGCATCGGCGAAGACGTGATGGAAGTCGTGGATGGTGTAGGTCTGCGCCGCCGTCGCATCCTTCCAGCCGAAACCGAATTCGCCCATGCGCCGCTCCATCACGCCGGCGACGTAACGGACCTTCTCCGCAATGCCCTCCGGGCTGATATCGCGGTAGCGCACCGTGCGCTCGGCATAGCTGGCGTTGCCTTCCTGCGACTCGCCGCTGCCTGCGATGACGAAACTCGGCGTCGTGCTCGGGCTCGGCCGCGTGAACGAGAATGCATAGAACGACGGCTCGGCCGGCGGATCGATCTCCGGGCAGACATTGCTGCGCGCCACCGGATTGGTTTTGCCGTCGTAGACGCCCCACTCCGCCAGCGTCTTGACGTAGTGCAGGTTGAAATTGCGAAATCCCTCGTCGGTGAAGGCGGCCGGCGAGCGCAGCTCGCAGGCGCAGAACGACGTCAGCGGCCTGCCCGCCGCCTGAATGTATTTTGCGATCTGCGCAAAGCCCTCGGCCAGCGGCACCCATTTGTCGAACCGCACCCGCTCGATCTCATAGCCGGGATTGGCGGCCACCCCGCCGGAATACTGAAACACGGCCGGGATGAAGCGGTAGTTGCCGGCGGGAAAGTCGCTCGTCATGTTGGCCCCCTGTTTTTCCTGCTTCTAGCATGGAGCGCCGACGGCGTCGCCGCAGCGAATGACCCATCGAGACAAAAAAGCGACGGCAGCGATTTCCGCTGCCGTCGCCCGTAACTTTCTACCTCGTGGAAAAGGCTCAGGTCGGCTTGAGCCCCGATCTCCCGAGATCGAAATCGGCGATCTCCTTGGTCCGCTCCGAGCCGGCCTTCGCCTGGTGGTTGGTGGCCATCCAGACATAGACCGCCGGCAGCACGAACAGCGTGAACAGCGTGCCGATCGACATGCCCGCGACCACCACGAGACCGATCGAGAAGCGGCTGGCCGCGCCCGCGCCGGTCGCCGTCAGCAGCGGAATCAGGCCGGTGACCATCGCCGCCGTCGTCATCAGGATCGGACGCAACCGGATGCGGGCCGCCATTTCGATCGCCGAACGCTTGTCGAGACCTTCCTTGAGCTGCAATTCGTTGGCGAACTCAACCATCAGGATGCCGTGCTTGGTGATGAGACCGACCAGCGTCAGCAACCCGACCTGGGTGTAGATGTTGATGGTCGCCACGCCGAAGAACAACGGGATCAGCGCGCCGACGATCGCCATGGGAACGCTGATCATGATGACCAGCGGATCGCGCAGGCTTTCGAACTGCGCCGCCAGCACCAGGAAGATGATGACCAGCGCGAAGCCGAAGGTGATCGCGAGCTGGTTGCCTTCCTGCACATACTGGCGGGAATTGGCCAGGTAGTCATGACCGAAGCCGGCGGGCAGCTTCTTCGCCTCGCCCTCCAGGAAGTCCACCGCCTGCCCGACCGTCACGCCCGGCATCGGCACGGCCGAGAAGGTCGCCGAGTTGAGCTGGTTGTAGTGCGTCAGCGAGTTCGGATCGGTGGCGGTCTCGATCGACACGATGGTCGACAGCGGCACCAGTTGCCCGGTGTTGGTCGGGACATAGTAGCCGCCGAGCGATTCCGGCGACAGCCGCATGCCGCGCGGCACCTGCGGGATCACCTGATAGGACCGTCCCTCGAGGTTGAAGCGGTTGACGTAATTGCCGCCCAGCAGCGTCTGCAGCGTGGCGCCGACCTGCGCCATGTTGATGCCGAGATCGCTGGCCTTGGAACGGTCGACGGAGACGCGCACCACCGGCTGGTTGAAGTCGAGGTCGCTGTCGGACACGATGAACAGGCCGCTCTTGCGCGCGGCGTCTTTCAGCTTGGCCATCTGATCGTAGACGGCCTGGAATCCGGACGTCGAATTGATCACCATCTGGACCGGCAGGCCGCCCGGCCCGCCCGGGAGCGGCGGCAGGTTGAACGCAAACGCCTGGACGCCTTCGATCTTGCTGAGTTCAGCCTGCACCAGCGGCTTCAGCTTGATCGATGAACGCGTCGCGCTCGTCCCACGGCTTGAGCAGCATGCCGGCAATACCGCCCTGCGGGCCGTTGATGCCGTTCAGGACGAAGCGCAGGTCGGTTTCCGGGAATTTGGCAAACGCCTTGTCGAGCTTCTCGCCGTAGAAATCGACATAGTCGATGTTGGCGTATTTCGGCGCCTTGGTCACCGAGAACACGATGCCCTGGTCCTCTTCGGGCGCCAGCTCCTTGGCCGTGTTCATGTAGAGGAAGCCGACCATCCCGAGCATCGTCACCGCGAACAGGAAGGTGACCGGACGATAGTCGAGCGAGCGGTCGAGCTGACGGCCGTACCAGCGCGTCATCGCGCCGAACACCCTGTTCACCAGCTTGGCGAACCGCCCCTCTTCCGCGCTCTTGAGCAGCACCGAGCACATCATCGGCGACAGCGTCAGCGCGATCACGCCGGATACGATCACCGAGCCCGCCAGCGTGAAGGCGAATTCGCGGAACAGCGAACCGGTCAGGCCGCCGAGGAAGCCGATCGGCGCGTACACCGCCGCCAGCGTGATCGTCATCGAGATCACGGGACCGACGATTTCGCGCGCGCCCTGCAGCGACGCCTGTACCGGCGTTTTTCCTTCCTCCAGATGTCGATGGATGTTCTCCACCACCACGATGGCGTCGTCGACCACGAGCCCGATCGCCAGCACCATCGCCAGCAGCGTCAGCAGGTTGAAGCTGAAGCCCAGCGCCAGCATCAGGCTGCAGACGCCGATCAGCGACAGCGGAATTGTGACCACGGGAATGATGACCGAGCGGAACGAGGCCAGGAACAGGAAGATCACGACCACGACGATCAGCACGGCCTCGATCAGCGTGTTCTTCACCTCGTCGATCGACGACTGAATGAACTTGGTGGAATCGTAGGCCACCTTCATCTTCATCGACGGCGGCAGGTTGCGTTCGAGCTCCGGAAACAGCGCGCGGACGCCCTTGACCAGCGTCAGCGGGTTGCCTTGCGGCGTCGCCTGCACGCCGATGAAGATCGCGCGCTCGCCGCTGAAGGCGACGCTCGCATCCGAGCTTTGGGCGGCGAGTTCGACGGTCGCGATATCCTCGATCCGCACGAAGCCGCCGTCCTTGGACTTGACGATCATCTTCTTGAACTGATCGAGGTTTCGCAGGTCGGTATTGGTCTGAATGTTCGAGACGATGAAGTAGCCCTTGGCCTGACCGGCGGCGGCCTGGAAGTTGTTGGCGGCGATCGCCGCCGAGACGTCGCTCGGCGACACGCCGCGGCCTGCCATCCGCACCGGATCGAGCCACAGCCGCATCGCAAACGTTTGCCCGCCGAGAATGTCGGCCGACGCCACGCCGTCGACCGTCGACAGCACCGGCTGCACCACGCGCGTGAGATAATCCGAGATCGCAGATCCCGAGAGCTCGTCGCTGGAAAACCCGAGATACATCACGGCCGTGGTCTGGCCGGTGGTCTTGGTCACGATCGGGTCGTTCGATTCCTTCGGGATCAGGTATCTGACCGAGTTCACCTTGGCGAGAACTTCGGTCAGCGCCTGGTTCGGATCGAAGTTCAGCTTGATGTAGACCTGGATCGTGCTGGTGCCCTGCACCGACGACGAGGTGATGTAGTCGACGCCCTCGGCGGAGGCGACCGCCTGCTCGATCGGCGTGGTGATGAAGCCCTGAATCAGGTTGGCCGACGCGCCCGGATAGACGGTGGTGACGTTGATCACCGTGTTCGACAGCTTCGGATATTGCCGGATCGGCAATACGCTGGCGGCCCGCAGACCGATCAGCAGGATCAGCAGGCTGACGACGACCGACAGGACCGGACGCTTGATGAAAATATCGGTTAAGGCCATCGCAAAATTATCCCGCTGAGTTCAGCATTTTTCCGGGCGCGGTCTCGAAGACCGCTGCCCGTCTTTCGTCAGGGCGGCCCCCGCGGGCCGCGTCACGTGTCAGTAGCGCGGCGGCTTCGCCGGAATCGGCGGCATCGGATCGTTCGAGATCGTCACCGCCGATCCCGATTGCAGCTTGAGCTGGCCCACGGCCACGACGCGGTCGCCGTCCTTCAAACCTTTCAGGATTTCGGCGCGTCCCTCGACACGGTTGCCGGTCTGCACGAAGGTCCGCGTCACCGTGAGGCTGGTCTTGCCGTCCTCCGCCTGCTTTTCGCTGAGGAGATAGACCGAGTCGCCATAGAGCGTGTAGTCGACCGCGGTTTCGGGCACGGTGACGACAGGCGGCTTGTCCGGCAGGACCACGGTGGTGGTCGCAAACATGCCGGGCTTGAGGATCTTGTCCGGATTCTGCAACGTCGCCTGCACGCGAATGTTGCGTGTATCGGTCGCGATCTGCGGCTCGATGGTGGTGATCTTGCCCTCGAAGGTACGGCCCGGATAAGCATCGACCGCGATACGAACGACCTGGCCGACCTTGAGCTGGGCGGAATCCTTTTCGGTCACGGTGAAGTTGGCATACAGCACCGACAGATCGGTCAGCGAGACGATCTGCGTGCCCGCGGTCAGGTATTGTCCGACCTCGACCTTGCGAACGCCGAGCTCGCCGTCGAACGGCGCCCGTACCAGCTTCTGCGAGATGATGGCTTCCGTCTTGGCGATGCCGGCGCTGGCCTGATCGAACGCAGCCTGGGCGGTGTCCACCGTCGCCTGCGGTCCGACCTGGCGCTCGGCCAGTTGCTTGGCGCGATCCAGCGATATCTGCGCCACCCGCTGCTGAGCCTTGAAGTTGGCAAGGTCGCCCTGGTCGGGAGCGTCGAACAGCTGAACCAGCGGCGTGCCCTGCTTCACGCTGGCGCCCGCCGTGAACTGGATGGCGGTAATGCGCCCGTTGACGTCGGACGTGACATTGACCTGATGCACGGCGGCGAGATCGCCGACCGCGGTCAGCAGGTTCGGAATGGTTTCCGACTTGGCCGTGGCGATATTGACGCTGGTCGGCGGCGGCGGCTTGCTGAAGATCTGTTTGAACAGATTGGGCAGAAAGACGAACTTGAAGAACACCAGGCCGCTTACGACGGCCGCAAGCAGCAGCCCGACGATAAGGAACCAGCGCACCAGCCGCACCGGCCGCTTGTGCGGCTTGTCCGCAATCGGCTTGCCCGACAGCTTGGGTTCAGTCACGATATTCATGTCATGCACTTTCTGCAGTTACCGATTGTCCCGAATTCGGTGACAGCTCGCCGCCCAGATGAGAAGCAATTGCGGCCTCGGTAAGTCCGATGCCGCGCAGGATGAATTGAGAGAGCTGCCGCTCCAGATCGGCGGCGTTGCCGTAGGAAAGACAGGGCACGGCCGGAAGCCGCGTCAGCGCCGCCATCAGCACGGTGTGATGGGCGAACCAGAACAAATTGAGCGGATCGCTGCCGACCCGCGCCGCGTCACCGGACCCAATCGCGCTTTCGATCGAGGCGGTGAACACCGGCCCGATCAGGCCGCCGATCTTGTCGTAGAGCAGCCGCGCGAACTCGCCGTCATCGAGATGGCTGGTCGCCATCAGCCGCATCCGCTGCGCCTCCTCCTGATCCGAGCCGTCGGATACCTCCATGAAATGGCCAACCATGCCCTTGACCAGTTCCACCAGTGTGGCAGTTGAGGGTTCCTGGCCGAGCAGGTGCGCGAAGTCCGGATCGGCCTCACACTCCTCCGCGAGAATTTCGGCATAGAGCGCGGCCTTGGAGGGGAAGTGCTTGAACAACAGCCCTTCCGAAATGGCCGCGGCCGCCGCCACGCTCTTGGTCGTGGTGCCGGCAAAGCCGTTGCGGGCAAAGCATCGCTTCGCCGCGCTCAGGATCAATTGCCGCCGCAGGTCACTGGTCATGCGCAGGTTAGACATGAGGGCGTGAGTAATCACTCACCTTGACGAAGTCAAGGATTTATTGCAGCGCACCACGCAGATTCCGTCATGAGGTGGCGTCAAAGACACAGCTCCATCGCCTTGTTTGATACGATTTTTTCCAAGAAATTGGACTCTCACCTTTCCAGCTCATGCCCGACCGGCCGCAACCCCTACGCGCCGATGACCGTGCGGAGCTGGGGGCTGCGCTCCGGCTTGACGCTTCGGGCACGGCATTTAAGATAGTTGCAAATGCGACTAATTCAGATGTCGCTTGCTGAATCTTCCCAAAGAGTATGGCGGGCCATGAATTTGGATGCGCGCGAACTGGCGGCGACCTTCGACCTCGAAAAGCTGACGCCGGAATTCTATGCCAACCCCTACCCGACCTATCGCGCGCTGCGGGAGACCGATCCGGTCAAGCGGCTGCCGAACGGCTCGTATTTCCTGACCCGCTACGACGATCTGGTTGCCGCCTACAAGAACACCAAGGCCTTCTCGTCGGACAAGAAGAAGGAGTTTTCGCCCAAGTACGGCGCCTCCCCGCTCTACGAGCACCACACCACGAGCCTTGTCTTCAACGATCCGCCCGCCCATACCCGCGTCCGCCACCTGATCATGGGCGCGCTCTCGCCGCGCGCGATCGCCGGCATGGAGCCCGATCTGGTCCGGCTGGTCGACCGCCTGCTCGACGCCATCGCGGCTCAAGGGCAAGGTCGACCTGATCGACGATTTCGCCGCCGCGATCCCGATCGAGGTAATCGGCAACCTGCTCGATGTTCCCACGGATGAGCGCGAGCCCTTGCGCGGCTGGTCGCTGGCTATCCTTGGTGCGCTGGAGCCGGTGGTTAGTCCTGACGCCTTCGCCCGCGGCAACAAGGCGGTGGAAGGCTTCCTGTCCTACCTCGAAGGGCTGGTGGCGCGGCGGCGGGCCAAGCCCGGCAATCCCGACCGCGACGTGCTGACCCGGCTCATTCAGGGCGAAGCCAATGGCGAGCGGCTCACCGAAAAGGAACTGCTGCACAACTGCATCTTCCTGCTCAATGCCGGCCACGAGACCACCACCAATTTGATCGGCAACGGCCTGGTGGCGCTGTCGAACCATGCAGGCGAGAAACGCCGGTTGATCGAGAACCCCGCGCTGATCAAGACGGCGGTCGAGGAAATGCTGCGGTTCGAGAGCTCCAACCAGCTCGGCAACCGCATGACCGCCGAGCCGTTCGAACTCGGCGGCATCGCGATGCCCCCGGGCACGCCGGTGACGCTGTGCATCGGCGCCGCCAACCGCGATCCCGCGCAGTTCGCCGATCCCGAACGTTTCGATATCGGCCGTACGCCGAACCGGCATCTCGCCTTCGGCACCGGCGCGCATCAATGCGCCGGCATGGCGCTGGCGCGGCTCGAGGGCGCGATCGCGATCTCGCGCTTCCTCGCGCGCTTTCCGGACTACGCGCTCGCCGGCGAGCCGGTGCGCGGCGGCCGGGTGCGCTTCCGCGGTTTTCTGAGCGTGCCGTGTGAGGCCGGCGAAGACAAAGGCGGCTAGCCGCCTCCGTCACTTCATCGCGCGCGCCGATGCCAAGGCGCGTTCCATCGCCTGCGTTACGATGACCGCCGAACGTTCGTCGAGATGAACGCCGTCGGCCCAACGCAGCTCGCTTCGGTCCATCTCGATGGACAACCATCGCTTCGAATCCGGAAACGCAGCGTGAATAATCTCCCGCGTGGTCGCAGCAAAGCGCGAGCCTTCAATCGGCTCCGAATAGGGTAGCTCGAACAAGAACACCCGCGCGCCGCGTTGTTCCACTTGCCGGATCAACTCCCCAATTCGCTTCGCGTTGAGCCGAGCAGCATCCGTCGGATCCTCCGCATTGAACTGTTGCAGCGCGCGATCCACATAGATCCGATTGTCAAAATCGCCCGGCGGCTGCCCGACCAGCCTGCGCAGGTCGGGCGCGACCTGCTCATGCGTCAGCGGCGCGTGGCGCCGCTGCTCATAGGCGGCTACCGCAGCCCGCACGGGACGGAAGAAAAGCGGCTCAGTTTCGCCGCGCGAATAACGTTCGACCAGCGCAGCATCGGTGGGACGGGCGAGAACATTCGCCTCGACCAGAATGTACCGCGGAAGCCGCGGCTGGTTGGCAACGATCTCCAGTCCGGTGACCGGAGAGCCCCCGGCAAGCGCCAGATTCCGCATCCTGGGCGTTGCAAAATATTCCTCCTTGAGGCGGAACGTGACCGAACTGCCCAGCAGCACGATGTCAGGCACCGGCTCGCGCAGGTAACGGCTCAGCGTGATCAGCGTGCCGTCCCGCGTCGTCGTGGCCGGCATTTGCAGCCCGCTGCCGAAGCGCACGGTGGCGAAGCTGCAGGCGATCAGGACGATCGCCGCGCCGACACCGCATTTTATCAGCCACCAAGCGGCAGACATGCTTTCCTCGTCCCTAGAACTGAAAGTAGATGAACGACGTTTCGGGGCCGGCCTCCAGATACATCAGCGCGGCCATCGATCCGTAGAGATATGACTCCGCCCAGCGAAGCCTTCCCTCGAACACCGGGCGGAAACCGAGGTGCTGAATCATCACCGGCAGCGAATAGAGCAGCGCCAGGCTGTAGAACAGTTTGGTCGGGTTGGGATTCGCGCTCGGGGTAAACATGCCCGTGAGGTAACCGAGCGCGTGATCGAAATTCGGCAGCTTGAAGAAAATCCAGAGCATGGAGACGCAGACAAAGACCACGGTCATCCGCGCAGTTCGAAACATCGCGAAGTCGATCGAAGCCAGTCTCGACAATAAGGGGCGTTCGAGCACCAGCAACAGGCCGTGCAGCAGCCCCCACATCAAATAACCGAGGCCGGCGCCGTGCCAAAGGCCGCCCAGTCCCATCACGATCATCAGGTTCAAATAGGTCCGCCACAGGCCATGACGATTGCCGCCGAGCGGGATGTAAAGATAGGTCCGCAGCCAGGTCGACAGCGAGATGTGCCAGCGGGTCCAGAACTCGGAGAACGAGATCGAGATGTAGGGAAGATTGAAGTTGATCGGCAGGCGATAGCCGAACAGCAGACCAAGCCCGATCGCAATCGCGGAATAGCCGAAGAAGTCCGCATAGATCTGATAGCTGTAGAGGAAAACCAGCAGCCAGCGATCCTGGGTCAGCAACGTCTCGTAGAGCGGGAAGCTCATGTAAGACGTCATTTCATTGAGGTTGTTGGCGACATAGAGCTTGAAGAAAAATCCGGTCAGGATCCATTTCGCAGCATCGACAAACGGAACATCCGCGAAATATTTCGGCTTGATCTGCGGCATGAACATTTCCGCACGCGTAATCGGGCCCGAAACGAGCTGCGGAAAGAAAATGATGTAGAGGAAGACGCCGGTCAGCGTCGGCCGCGGCCCCTTCTGCCGGGTCAGATCGACCAGCAGGCTGATGTTGTGAAAGACAAAAAATGAAATGCCGATCGGCAGCGGCAGTTTCAGCAGGAAATCGAGCGGCGCAATGTCCACCAGGCTGGGAGACGCCGGATCGATGAACAGCAATTTGTATTTGAAGAATGCGAGCAGCGCGAGGTTGAAGGCGATTCCGACCGGAAGCCAGACCTGCCTGTTTCGTAATGCCAAGATCAGGAAGAAGTAGGTTCCGAAAACCGCGGCGGCCAGCAATGCCAGTAGCTCAGGCTGGCCATATCCGTAAAAGAACAGGCTGGCAAAGACCAGCAGCTGGACCTGAAGCGATCTCAGCGCCGGCAGGTAATAGGCCGCAAATACGGTCGCGGCGAAAACGCCGAACTGCCAGGAAGTGAAAGTCATGCCGCCCCAACGGGTGTTGGGGAAGCTCTAGCATTTCGACCTGGGAGGGCCTAGCCGAAACCTGCCTGCCGCCTTGCAACAGCTCGTTCGATTCCGCCCCAATAGACGAGGGTTTAATTCCCCGCGGTGTTGGAGCGGGAGAGATCGCAATCGCGTTCGGCATATCTCACCCGCCGCAGGCCGTCGCGGTCTTCGACCACGGTCGGCCGGCAGCGTACGCTCCAGGCGGCCTGGGCGGGTTCATCGGGCTTCAGCTGCTCGGCAGTCCGCCGCACGATCTTTGCCGTGCCGCCACTGCCGACGCTGAAATTGATTTGCTGGCCGGCAGACTGCGGCGCGCCGGAGGCGGTGGCCGTGGCCTTGGCATCCGCGGCGCTGCCGTGATCCATCGCAAGCTGCGCGGACGCAGACGATACCGAAGCGACGACAATCGAGATTGCGATGAAGACGCGCATGGACACTGCCTCTTGAAATGAATGCCGTGCGTCAGGAAAGACCGACGAGCATTGAGGCGGCGTAAAGCAGCGTGACTAACCGGATCGCAATCTGGTCGATAAAGATTTAGCGGTCCTTCGGGCGCAACAAGGCGCTGGACTTCATCGAGCCGGCGGGCCCGGAATGCTCCTCGCGGGTCGCGAGGAGCGAAAGCGCACTATTCGCTGCGACCGAACTCGCAGCCTCTGCGGGCGTAAACCAGGCGGACGACGCCTTCGTCGTCATAGGTGCGCCTTGGCTTGCAGAACGCTTCCCACTTCTCGATGCTGGCGCGCTTCGCCTTTTCGTCTTCCTGCTCCTGAGCCGGGTTGCGCACCGGATCGTCCAGATAAGTCGTCGTGCACACCTTGCCATAGAACTTGCTGTGGTTGCAGCGTTCCACGATCTGCCAGGCCTGTGCCGATGTCGACAGCAGGGCCAGGGTCGCAATTGCGTAAAGGATTTTCATGTTGACGCTCATCGCTTTTCGGAGACGTTCTCCGTGCGGTGTAGCTAGCGCCGGAGCTCGCGGGGGCGCAACGGTAACCCTTTGTTAAGCTAAATAGCGTGGACAAAGGTTAAATCTGGAACCCGGATTCTGCCGCTTCGTGATACACTAATCGAAAACCATTGCGCGCCGGTTCAGCAACGAGACAACATCGTCCATCGTTGGCACAACGCACACGCGACTTCGCCTGGCGTTCGCTAGACCACAGTCCGATGCCGCTCGATGCAGGTTTTCAGAACCTCGTCCATCGGCTTGTTCCACCAGTCGTTGGAGAAGATTTCGATCTCGGAATAGCCGGCAAAGCCCTGCGCCTCGACGGCCGATCGCACAGATGTGATGTCGATGACGCCGTCGCCCATCATGCCGCGGTCGTTGAGGATGTCCTTTGTGGGCACCAGCCAGTCGCAGACGTGAAACGCGAGCAGGCGATCCTTTCCCGCGCGCGCAATCTGCGGCATCAATTCCGGATCCCACCAGATGTGATAGACGTCGAGCGCCACGCCGAGCGCGCCGGTGCGCTGCGGATCGAGCTGGTCGCAGATGTCCAGCGCCTGCTTCGTCGTATTTACGCAGGCGCGGTCCGCGGCATAGGCCGGATGCAAGGGCTCGATCGCAAGCGGCATGTTGGCCTGCTTCGCGTACTCCAGCATTTCGGCGATGGCGTCATGCACCTGCGTGCGCGCCGCCACGATATCCTTTGAGGCTGCGCTTCCCGGGCGCGAATATTGCGGCAGGCCGCCGGCGACCAGCACGATGCACGGCGCGCCCAGCGCCTTGGCTTCGTCGACGGCGCGACGATTGTCGTCGCGCACTTCGCCGCGGCGCGCCGCATCGGAGGTGAACATGCCGCCGCGGCAATAGCCCGACAGTTCGAGCCCGGCGTCGCGCACCGCGCGCACGGCGCGATCGAGCCCGACGGAAGCGACCTGGTCGCGCCAGGGATCGATGGCGCGGATGCCGTGCCGCGCGCAGGCCTCGATGATGGCGATGAGATCGCCCTGCTTGCGGACCGTCGCCGTGTTCAGCGACAGCCAGCGATGATCGGCGGAAAAATCGCGCATCAGGGCTCGATGCCGCGCGTTGCCAGCATCGTCCTCATGCGCCGTGTCGCCATTTCAGGGTTGCAGAGCAGCCCGGCCTTGTCGGCCAGCCGAAACAGTTCGGCCAGATGCAGCGTCGAGCGCGTGCTCTCCTGCCCGCCGACCATGGTGAAATGGTCCTGATGACCGTTGAGCCAGGCCATGAACACGATGCCGGTCTTGTAGAACCGCGTCGGCGCCCGGAAGATATGGCGCGACA
Source organism: uncultured Alphaproteobacteria bacterium (assembly GCA_963840465.1). Taxonomy (GTDB): domain Bacteria; phylum Pseudomonadota; class Alphaproteobacteria; order Rhizobiales; family Xanthobacteraceae; genus Bradyrhizobium. The sequence continues at coordinate 56,209 of CAWIZF010000062.1, forward strand.
GCGGCACCGTCGGCCCCAGCACGTCGTGGAAGCCCGCCTCGTCGCCGGCCGCCAGCCGCGACAGCGCGTAGGACGCGGCCGGTGCGATGGCGTCGAAGATGCCGAGCAGCGCGTGCGAAAAACCCTGGTCGTCGCCGGCGATCAGTTCGGCATAGTTGAAATCATCGCCGGTATACATCTTGACGTTCTTGTCCAGCCGCCGGCGCATGTCGATCTCGCGCTGCTTGTCGAGCAGCGAGACTTTGACGCCGTCGACCTTGGCCGCGTTGGCGTTGATGATGGCCACCGCCGTGTCCATCGCCTTGTCGAGGTCTGCGGTGCCCCAATAGCCCGCCAGCGCCGGGTCGAACATGTCGCCGAGCCAGTGGATGATCACGGGCTCGCGGACCTGGCCCAGCACGCGGTTATAGACCTTGGCGTAGTCGTCGGCGCTGCGGCCAAGCTTGGCCAGCGCGCGCGAGGCCATCAGGATGATGCGGCCGCCGGCCTTCTCCACCGCCGCGATCTGTTCCTCATAGGCGCGGATCACGTCGTCGATGATCTTCGCATCTTCCACCGCGAGGTGGTCGGTGCCGGCGCCGGAAAACACCAGCGCGTTGCCGCGTGGCCTTGGCTGCCTTCACCGAGCGCTGGATCAGTTCCAGCGAGGTCGGCCAGTCCAGGCCCATGCCGCGCTGCGCGGTGTCCATCGCCTCGGCAACGCCGAGGCCGAGATCCCAGACATGCTCGCGGAACGCAATGGTCCGGTCCCAGTCGATCGCGGACGACAGCCACGGGTCGTTATCGGCAAGTGGATCAGCGACCACATGCGCGGCCGAGAAGGCCACGCGATTGAGCGTGCCTTCAAGCTTCGCCGGAAACGTCCGCGACGCCGCCAGGCGATAGGTTTCGATCGAACGATCCGCCGTCGGCAACCTCACGGACAGCGATGACATCGGCAGGACGGGCTTGTTCATGATCAGGCCTCCTCACACCTTGATCGGGGCAACGTCGATCCAGCGCCGCTCGCGCCAGCTCTGCAGCGCGCATTCGGCGAGCTGCACGCCCTTGGCGCCTTCCAGCAGCGTGTACTTGTAGGGCGCATCCTCGCAGACGTGGCGGATGAACATCTCCCACTGCTCCTTGAAGCCGTTGTCATAGACGACGTTCTCCGGAACCTTCTGCCAGTCGGCGTAGAAATCATGGGTGCGCTTCTCGTCCGGATTCCATACCGGCCGCGGCGTTGCCTGCCGCGCCTGGATCACGCAATCGGTCAGGCCCGCCACCGCGGAGCCATGCGTGCCGTCGACCTGGAAGGTGACGAGATCGTCGCGGTAGACCCGCGTCACCCAGCTCATGTTGATATGCGCGATCACGCCGCCCTTGAGGCGGAAGGTGGCGTAGGCGGAATCGTCGGCGGTCGCGGTGTATTTCTTGCCCTTCTCGTCGAAACGTTCGGGAATATCCGTCGTGCCGAGGCAGGAAATACTTTCGACCTCGCCGAAGAGATTGTCGAGCACGTAGCGCCAGTGGCAGACCATGTCGAGGATGATGCCGCCGCCGTCCTCGCTGCGGTAATTCCACGACGGCCGCTGCGCCTCCTGCCAGCCGCCTTCGAACACCCAGTAGCCGAACTCGCCGCGCACCGAGAGCATGCGGCCGAAGAAGCCGGAGTCGCGCAGGAACGCGAGCTTCTTCAGGCCCGGCAAAAACAGCTTGTCCTGCACCGTGCCGTGCTTGACGCCCTTGGCGTTGGCAAGCCGCAGCACTGCGACCGCCTCGTCGAGATTGGTCGCGATCGGCTTTTCGCAATAGACGTGCTTGCCGGCGTTGATCGCCTTGGTCAGCAACGAGGGACGCGCCTGCGTGGTCGCGGCGTCGAAGAAGATCGTATCGTCCTTCGCGGCCAGCGCCTTGTCGAGATCGGTCGACCAGCGCTCGACGTTGAAGCGCTTGGCAAGACGTTCCACCTTGGCTGCGTCGCGGCCGATCAGGATCGGATCGGGCAGCATGCGGTCGCCGTTGGCGAGCAGCACGCCGCCCTGGTCGCGGATCGCGATGATGGAACGGATCAAATGCTGGTTGAGCCCCATGCGGCCGGTCACGCCGTTCATGATCAGACCGAGGCGTTTGGTCGTCATACTGCTTTCTCCACGGGAATCGCGATCTTCGGCACCGATGGCGAGAATACCAGCAGCGGATAGACGTAGCTTTTTCAGCGGAGAAATTAACCCGTTGGATAAATACTGGCAAGCGGGTTTCGTGTGTCAATTTGGGCGCTGTCGTTCCTGCGAACGCAGGAACGACGGATCACACCGGCTGATGCGCCGGCGATCGCACGCCTGATAATGCCGGCTTGCCGAAATCCGCCGTCGACTTTCCCGTCAGCGCTGCCAGCACCAGCGCCACCATGTGGGCGAGGCGCTCGTCCCGCGCGTTCTTCTTCAGGAGGTCGCGACCGAAGATCACCGAGAGTGTGGCGCTGTTGGAGAGGTAGAAGAAGCACAGCGCGGCGATCGAAATGTAGAGCTGCACCGGATCGACGGCGACGCGAAAATCGCCGCTTTCGACGCCGCGCCTCACCACGGTGCGGATCATCTCGACGAACGGCGAATGCATCGATTTGACCTTGGTCGAGCGCTTCAGATGGCGCGCCTTGGCGAGGTTCTCGGTGTTGAGCAGCGCCAGGAATTCCGGGTTGCGGAGGAAATAATTCCAGGTGAAATCGATCAGCCGTTCGATCGCCTCGGGCGGATCGAGATGTTCGAGATCGAGCCCACGCTCCTCGGAACGGATTTTTTCATAGGCGCCTTCGAGCACCGCGAGATAGAGGTCTTCCTTGTTGCCGACGTGGTAATACAGCATGCGCTTGTTGGCGCCGGCATTGGCCGCGATGCGGTCGACGCGCGCGCCGGCCAGGCCGTGGGCGGCGAACTCCTGCTTGGCCGCCTCGAGAATGCGGATCCGCATCCCCTCGGGGTCGCGCTGCCATTTCTGAACGCGTTTTGCCTTTGCCAAAATCAATCGCCCGGTGATCGCATCAGGCAAGCTGTAGCATGCGCGGAAAGCTTTGAGAACGTAGCCTTCATCCTCCCCTGGAGGGGGAGGATCGACGCGCGCGAAGCGCGCGGCGAGGTGGGGTGACGGTCTCTCCACTCGCGCACTGTTGGATGCGGAAACACCGTCACCCCACCCCGGATCGCATCTCGCTTCGCGCGATGCGATCCGACCCTCCCCTCCAGGGGAGGGTAAGTCTCTCACGCACCCTTCCCCGCCGACGGCTGCACCAGCAGCGTGGGTACGCCGCATGTGCCGCTGCGTACCGTCATCACCCGCGTTCCCGGCTTGCGGCCGGTGCGGACTTCCGAGACGTCGACGCCGGCCGCAACGAGCCGCGCATGGGTGGCGTCGATGTCGGAAACGCGCCAGCACAGGCCGCTCAGCCGGTCCTGCGACGTATCTTTCTGCTTACCCGGCCGATGCGTGACCTCGACAATGAGGTCGCCGCAGCGGAAAAACATCAGCCGGCCCCAATCCGGGTGCGAGCGGTCGAGCGCCATGTCGAGGCCGAGCCGCGCGCCATAGAGGGCCGCGGCCCGCTCGGGGTCCGACGTCGAAACCACGACATGATCCATCGCCGTGATCGAACCCGTCGTGGTTCGCACCGAAAGCGGCCGCTCCTTGTCGCGCTCGAGGAAGAACAGGCGAACGCCGCGCGAGGCCTCCGTTGCCGCGCGCGTGCGCTTCCATGACAGCGTCGCGCCGGAGATCGCGTCGCGGCTTTCGACCTCGGCAACGGCATCAGGCTTCAGCGTCAGCCGGTCCAGCCTGCGATGCATTTTGGCGATGTCGCCGGTCCGGAAGCAGATGCTTGCGAGCCCCTCGCCCTGGGCCGCAAGCACCGCGCGGATTCGATCCGCGTTGGCGCCCTCGCCGTTCGGCGCCACCAATTCCAGCGTCGTGTTGTCGAGCGTGAACAGGACGCGATCGGCGCCATCGCCGCTATACTGCCAGGCCGGCGCGCGCGCAAACAAGGTCTGGTAAGCGGCGGAGGCCGCGTTGATGTCGCCGGTCAGAACGACGACGTGGTCCAGGCTGGTGATCACGGGAACAGGCCTCGCGTGTTCTTGGCGGCGCGTACCTTCTCCACGCCGATCGCCATCGCCGCGGTCCGATGCGGGATGTTGTCCGCCTTGGCGCGCGTCAGCATGTGGTCGAAGGCGCGATCGAGGATGGCGTACTCGCGCCGCGTCACCTCCTCTTCTTCCCAGAACAATTGCTGCAGGTCCTGCACCCATTCGAAGTAGCTGACCACGACGCCGCCGGAATTGCAGAGAATGTCGGGGATCAAGAACACTTCGCCCTGGCGCTTTTCCAGCACGAGGTCGGCGTCCGGCGTGGTCGGGCCATTGGCGGCCTCGGCCAGCACCCGGCATTTGAGGTTCTCGGCGACCTTGGCATCGATCACCCGCTCCATCGCCGCCGGCACCAGGACGTCGCAGGGCAATGTGAGCAATTGCTCGGGATCGAAGGCGAGCTGGTTGGAGAAGCCGGCGATGCTGCCGTGCCTGCCCGCATGGTGCATCAGCGCGGGAATATCGAGCCCGTCCGGATCGTGCAGCGCGCCGGTGTGATCGCTGATGGCGATGATCTTCAGCCCGTATTGATGCAGCTCCAGCGCCGCGTATGATCCGACATTGCCAAAGCCCTGGATGACGGCGGTCGCGGTGCCCGGATTGATCGACAGCTCCTTCAGCACGCGCCGGGCGAGATAGGCGACGCCGCGCCCCGTCGCTTCGCGCCGGCCGAGCGTGCCGCCCGACGATACCGGCTTGCCGGTGACGATCTCGGTCACGGTGCGGCCCTGGTACATCGAATAGGTGTCCATGAACCAGGCCATCACCTGCTCATTGGTGCCCATGTCGGGCGCCATGACGTCGGTATGCGGGCCGACGAAGGGTATCATCTCCTGCATGTAGCGCCGCGACAGCGCCTCCAGTTCGCGCCTGGAGATGGTGGTGAGATCGACATTGACGCCGCCCTTGGCGCCGCCATAGGGCAGCCCGACCAGCGCGCATTTCCAGCTCATCCAGATCGCCAGCGCTGCGACCTCGCCGATGTCGACGGAGGGCGCGAATCGCGTGCCGCCCTTGGTCGGGCCGAGCGTGAGGTGATGCTGCACCCGGTAGCCCTCGAATACCGCGACCGTGCCGTCGTCGCGGTGAATCGGGCAGGAAACGGTGATGGCCCGCTTCGGCATCAGGATCCGGTCGCGCTCGTCCATCGGGATTTCGAGATGGTTGGCGATGACGCCGAACTGGTTCACCGCCATGTCGAACACCGGACCGGAATAAACGGTCATCGTTCCCTCCACTTTTGTCGGACTGCCGGGAAACCCGGGCAGCCGTCAGCCGTTATACGGCCGTATGCCCGGGACCTCTAAGACCCCAAGAACGGTCGTATTCTCCTCATACTCCCTTCTCAAGCTGCAAAGACGGCACGGTTGCGAATAATTTCAGCGAATGCATCCGATAACCGGTGCTAATGTATCTGCGCCGGGCCGGGACCACCCCTCAGCTCATGACGGAAAACGAATGCAGGCTCTCTTCATCGGACAGACCTATATCGACGTCACCTTCATCACCGACCACATGCCGACCGGCGACGAAAAACATGTCGCCTCCGCCTATGCGGTCTCCTTTGGCGGCAATGCCGTCACGGCGGCATTCTGCTGCGCCAAGCTCGGCATCGTGCCCGACCTGATTGCGACCGTCGCCAATGACTGGCTCGGCCGCATGTTTCAGGACATGAGCGCGAAATACGGAATCTCGATCCATCCGCGCAAGGTCAATTCGTCGTCGCTGTCCTTCATCATGCCGAAGGACGGCAAACGCGCCATCGTGCGCTGCCGCGACGACGAGCATATCCACCCCTTCCCGATGCTCAACCTGAAGGGCTGCCGCGCGCTGCATGTCGACGGCCATCAGCCGGATGCTGCAATCCACTATGCCAAACTCTGCCGCGAGGACGGCATCCTGACATCGCTCGACGGCGGCGGCCTGCGCACCAATACCCACGAGCTGCTGGAATTCATCGACGTCGCCATCGTTGCCGAGCGGCTGTGCGAGCAGATGGACAAGACGCCGGAGGCGATGCTCGATTATCTCAAGAGCCGCGGCTGCCGGGTCGGCGGCGTCACCATGGGCGAACAGGGCCTGCTCTGGTATGACGAGACCGGCGCGGTCCGCAAGCTGCCGGCGCTGCCGATCGCGCCCGAGCGCGTGCTCGATACCAACGGCGCCGGTGACGTATTTCATGGCGCTTACGTGTTTTCGTACCTCAACAATCCCTCGAAAGGCTGGCAGGACCATTTCGAGTTTGCGCGCGCGGCCTCGACCTACAAGATCCAGCGCCTCGGCAACGAGGCTGGATTGCCGACGCTTGCCGATATCGAGGCCGTCAAGCAGGAATTCCAGATCGGGCGCAAGAAGGAATTTTGGGATTAGGCAATTGAGGCAATGGGACGCGTCTTCGTCGCCGGCAGCATCAATATGGATGTGGTGGCGACCGCCGACCGGCATCCGAAGGTCGGTGAGACCGTCGCCGGCCAAGCCGTGCATTATTTTCCGGGCGGCAAGGGCGCCAACCAGGCCGTGGCCGCCGCGAAACTCGGCGTACCGACGACGCTGATCGGCCGGCTGGGCATGGATGCATTCGGCCAGCAATTGCGGCAGTTTCTCAGCCAGCAAGGCGTCGACCTCGCGCTCGTCAAGGACACCGCGGATATCCATACCGGGACCGCCGTGATCACCGTCGCCGACGCCGACAACACCATCGTGGTCGTGCCCGGCGCCAACGCGCTGGTCAGTGCCGAGGATGTCGCCGCCCCCGTGCTCGCCAAGGGCGACGTCGCCGTCAGCCAGTTCGAAATTCCGCAAGCTACGATCGCCGCCTTCTTCAAACGGGCGCGCGCGGCCGGCGCGACCACCATCCTCAATCCGGCGCCGGCGATCGCCTGTGGGCCGGAGTTGCTCGATCTCGTCGATATCCTGATTCTCAACGAGACCGAGCTTGGGCTGCTCGCGCAGACCGAACTTCGCGATACCGACGAGCCTGCCCGTTTCATCGAAGCCGCGCGACGCCTGCCGACCGCGTCAGACAAGATCATCTGCGTCACGCTGGGCAAGCGTGGCGTGCTCGCGCTTGTCGGCGGCGAGCCCTCGCTGATTGCGGGGCGTGCCGTGAAGGCCGTGGACACCACCGGCGCCGGCGATTGCTTCGTCGGCGCCCTCGCAGCCCAGCTTGCCAATGGAAAGGCGATCCGCGACGCGCTCGAATACGCCAACGCCGCCGCATCGATCTGCGTGCAGCGGATGGGCGCCGCGCCGTCGATGCCGACGGCGGCCGAGGTGGATGAGATACTGGCCAAGCGTGCCTGACTTCGGTGGGCAAAGGCGCGTTTGCGCCGTGCCCACCATCACGCGCTTTGCAACGAATGGTGGGCACGCTCCGCTTTGCCCACCCTACGAAGCTGCAAGCTTCGACCGTTATGTCAGCGCGCTCTTCAGGTCGAAGCCCGCATCAGCCGCCTGCTCGGGCGTGATCGACCCGTGAGCGGCAAGCAGGCGCCGTCCGAACATGTGGTCGCCGGCGCGATTGACCGAACTCGATGCCGACGAGCTGCCCGGCCTTGTAGCAGAACGCGGAGAACGCGCCCGCGGCACGATCGCCACGCACCACCACGCGGTCATAGCCGGTGGTCAGTCCCACCATCTGCAGCTTGTCGGGGCCCTGATCGCTCCAGAACCAGGGCAGGCCGTCATAGGGCTTGGCATCGCCGGTCAGCCGGGCCGCGACGCAACGCGCGTGGTCGGTGGCGTTCTGCACCGACTCCAGCCGCAACGAGCCGCCGAACCGCGGGCTTGCATACAGCGCGCAATCGCCGATCGCCGAGATGTTCGGATCGGAGGTCAGCAGATGCTCGTCGACCACGATGCCGGCCGCGACCTTCAGCCCTGCCTCCGCCGCGAGTTCGACATTGGGCAGGACGCCGACGCCGACCACGATCAGGTCGGCCTTGATATGCCGCCCGTCGCTGAGGCTCACACCGGTGACCTTGCTGCCGTCGCTCTCGATGCTGGTGACCTGCACGCCGAGATGAATGCGGATACCGGCCGCGGTGTGCCGCGATTGAAAGTATTCCGAGATTTCCGCGGTCACCGCGCGCGCCATCACCCGCGGCGCGAGCTCGATGACGTCGACTTCGAGGCCCTTGGCCCGCGCGGTCGCAGCGAATTCCAGGCCGATGAATCCGGCGCCGATCACGATGACGCGCTGGCCCGCAGCAATGTAGTCGCGCAGGGACTGGCTTTCGTCGAGCGTCCGCAAATAGCGCACGCTGTCGAGATTGGCGTTGGGAATGTCGAGCAGGCGATTGCGCGCGCCGGTCGCCAGCACCAGATGGCCGTAGTCGAGCGAAGCGCCGGAGGCGAGCAGCACCTTGCGCGCGGCGCGGTCGATCGACACCGCGCGATCGGAGATCAGATCGATGTTCTGGTCGGAATAGAATTTTTCCGGACGGAACATCAGGCTGTCGGGTCCGCCGGTTCCCTTCAGATAGGCCTTGGATAGCGGCGGCCGCTGGTACGGCAGATGGCCTTCATCGTTCAGCAGCGCGATGCGTTCGGAAAAGCCGTGCTGGCGCAGCGACATCGCAAGCTGAAAGCCGGCGTGGCCCGCGCCAATGATGACAACCGGTCCTGCCGTCATGGGGACATCCTACGTTCGAGCGCACAGGAATGACCCATGTCGTTTCCTCTCCACTGATTTCGGCTTGCCTGTCTCGTCCCCTGGAAGCGGCGCTCGTGTCCGTTCCGAACGATGACAGGCCCCATCTGACCTCATGGCGCGAAGAGACGCAAGAGCGCTATCGCCCAGGAGGACCGATGGTGCCGCATTTTGCGGACCTTGCCGGGGATTGTCACGTCCCGGCTTCTGCGATTTAAATGCTGGCCCCGTTCCGAACCGAGGCCCCGCCATGCCGACGTCAGATGATACCGCCGCCGCGCCCCCGCCCTGCTCCGGATCGAGGGTCCGATCGCCACCATCACCCTGAACCGGCCCGCGGCCTTCAATTCCATCAATCTGTCGATCGCGCAAAAGCTCGAGCAACTCGGCGCCGAGGTCGAGGGCAACGACGATATCCGCGTGCTTGTCATCGAGGGCGAAGGCCGCGCCTTCTCGGCCGGCGGCGATCTGCAGACCATTGGAGCCGCCGCCGCCTCCGACACCGTCGCGCCCGTGGTCGGCGAGTTGCTGAAGCACTACCACGCCTTTATCGAGACGCTGCGGCGGATGCCGAAGATCGTTCTCTCCAGCGTGCACGGCTCCGCCGCCGGCGCCGGCATGGGGCTGGCCTTCGTCACCGACCTCTGCATTGCCGCCGAAGACGCCCGCTTCACGCCGGCCTATGCCAAGATCGGCGTCTCGCCGGACGGAGGCAGCACCGTCGGCATGGTCGGCACCGTCGGCACCCGCCGCGCGCTGCAGATATTCTTGGCCGAGGACAGTTTTACCGCGCAGCAGGCCTATCAATGGGGCCTGGTCGCCCGCATCGTTCCGGCAGCGGAGCTGAAGGCAGAGACGCGCAAATTCGCCGAACGGCTGGCGCAGAACCCGCCCGCGGCGATCGCAGGCACCAAGTCGCTGGTCTATCAGGCCGCGGTTACCGCCGACGAAGCAGCAACTCGATGCCGAGGAAAAGGGGATCATCGACGCCATGCTCACCGAAGATTTCCGGGTCGCGGTGAAGAAGTTCACCAGCAAGGGGAAGTGAACCGACGCGGAGCCAGCATAGTGACTGTGTGACTGTCGCCCCTGCGAACGTAGGAACGACAGCGGTGCTGATCGCCTGATCCTTATTCCTGCCCGCGCATGAAATCGAAGTCGCACCCCTCGTCGGCCTGCAAAATCGTTTCGTTGAACAGGTGCGCATAGCCGCGCCTCGCCCAATCGGGCGTGGTGGCCGGCGCCAGCGCCGCGCGGCGCTTCTCCAGTTCGGCCGCGTCGACCAGCAGATCGATGCTGCGCTTGGCGACATCGAGGCGGATCATGTCGCCGTTCCTGACCAGCGCCAGCGGACCACCGACGGCGGATTCCGGCGTGATGTGCAGCACGATGGTGCCGAACGCCGTCCCGCTCATGCGCGCGTCCGATATCCGCACCATGTCCTTGACGCCACCGCGCGCGAGTTTCTTCGGGATCGGCAGATAGCCCGCCTCCGGCATGCCCGGCGCCCCCTTGGGACCGGCATTGCGCAACACCAGCACGTCGTCGGCGTTGACGTCGAGATCGGGATCATCGACCCGCAGCGTCATGTCCTCGACGGAATTCGAACACCACGGCACGGCCGGTATGCTGCAGCAGTTTCGGGCTTGCCGCCGAATGCTTGATCACCGCGCCGCGCGGCGCAAGGTTGCCATGCAACACCGCCATCGCGCCCTCCGGCTTGATCGGATTGCTGCGGCTGCGGATCGCATCCTGCCCCGGTACATCCTCGGCATCGGCCACGACATCGCGCAACGTCTGTCCGGTGATCGTCCTGGCATCGAGATCGATGAGATCGCCAAGCTGCGCCATCAGCTTCGGCAGGCCGCCGGCGTGATGGAAGTGCTCCATGTAATGCTCGCCTGATGGCTTCAGGTCGATCAGCACGGGTACCTCGCGGCCGAGTTTGTCGAAGGCTTCGAGATCGACGCGGTGTTTGGTGCGGTTGGCGATTGCGGTCAGATGAATCAGCCCGTTGGTCGAACCTCCGATCGCCTGCAGCACCACCTGCGCGTTCCGGAACGAAGCGGCGGTCAAGAACTCGCTCGGCTTTGGCCCTTTCGCCTTGGCCATCGCTGCGGCCACCTTGCCGCTGGCCTCCGCCGAGCGGAAGCGCTCGGCATGCGGCGCCGGAATCGTCGCGCTCATCGGCAGCGACAGACCGAGCGCTTCGGTGATGCATGCCATGGTCGAGGCCGTGCCCATCACCATGCAGGTGCCGACCGAGGGCGCGAGCCGGCCATTGACGGCTTCGATCTCGACGTCGTCAATTTCGCCAGCGCGGTATTTTCCCCACAGCCGCCGGCAATCGGTGCAGGCCCCCAGCACTTCGCCCTTGTGATGCCCGACCACCATCGGCCCGACGGGAATGACGACCGTCGGCAGATCGGCACTGACCGCGGCCATAATCTGCGCCGGCAGGGTCTTGTCGCAGCCGCCGATCACGACCACCGCGTCCATCGGCTGGGCGCGGATCATCTCCTCGGTATCCATCGCCATCAGATTGCGCAGATACATCGAGGTCGGATGCGAGAAACTTTCGGCGATCGAGATGGTGGGGAACACCATCGGCATCGCGCCGGTCAGCATCACGCCGCGCTTCACCGCCTCGATGATCTGCGGCACATTGCCATGGCATGGATTGTAGTCGCTGTAGGTATTGGTGATGCCGACGATCGGGCGATTGAGCGCGTCGTCGGAATAACCCATCGCCTTGATGAAGGCCTTGCGCAGGAACAGCGAGAAGCCAGCGTCGCCATAACTTGCCAGTCCCTTGCGAAGTCCGTCGGCCATTTTCCTGTTCCTTCTTCGAGGCTTCGTCGTTCCCGGCACCCGCATGAGGAGCCGGGGAACGACAACTATGATCGTCAGTATGGTTTTCCGGGCGGGTGCCGCAAGGGCGTATCACCCGGAATTACAGATCCTGCTTCCAGTTCACGATCCTGTCCTTGTCCCCATCGAACTCCATGCTGCAGAACGTGCCGCCCTGGTAGAAATCGCCGACCGGATCCGGCTTCAGCTTGGCCTGCTCGGCCATGGCGTGTTCGCGAAAATCTTCTCCGCGACCGGTCGGCCGATAGCCGAGCTCGTAGGCGCGATGGTTGTCCCACCAGGCACGCTCGTTGTAGGAGGCGCCGTAGAAGATCTCGAAATGAATATCGGGATGATCGAGCCCGATGCGGCAGAGCTGCACCAGGTCCTCCGGTTTCAGCCAGATCGACAGGCGGCGGTGGTCCAGCGGCATCTCGCCGAAATTGCCGATCCGGATACAGGTGACGCCGAGCCCGTGCTTGTCGGCATAGAGCGCGCCGACCGCTTCGCCGAACACCTTGCTGACGCCGTAGCGGCTGTCGGGACGCGCGGTGACGTCGGTGCCGATGCGGTGATGCCGCGGGTAGAAGCCGACCGCGTGGTTGGACGAGGCGAACACCACGCGCTTGACGCCCTTCTTGCGCGCCGCCTCGAACAGATTGTAGCCGCCGATGATGTTGGACTGCAGGATCTGGTCCCAGGGGCCTTCGACCGAATAGCCGCCGAAATGCAGGATGCCGTCGACGCCTTCGCAGATCGCCTCGACCTGCGGCGAGGTCGGCGAGATCGGCCGCCTTGAACTTCTCGTCCTTAGCCAGATCGGCCGGCGCCTTCAGGTCGCTCAGCAGCAGGTCCGGATAGATCGCCGGCAGCAGCTTGCGCAAGGATGTGCCGATCCCGCCGGCGGCGCCGGTCATCAATATGCGTGGCATCTCGTTCCTCTTATCTCCCGACCGATTTGCGGTCATTAGCCGGGAATGATAGCAAACTCAAACGCCCAGGGAACGCAACAACGAGAACAGCAAATGTCCGACGCAGCATCGCATTCAGCCGGCTGGCGCCCAGCCACCTATTATCCCGATCCGGCCATCCACGCCCTCGATCCGCGCTTCGAGAAATACTGGCTGAAGCTGTCGGCGGTGGAGCGGCTGACCACCGGCCTGCGCTGGGCCGAAGGGCCGGTGTGGTTCGGCGACGGGCGGTATCTGCTCTGCAGCGACATTCCGAACCAGCGCATCCTCAAATGGGAAGAGGAGACCGGCGCGGTCAGCATCTTCCGCAAGCCGTCGAACTTCGCCAACGGCAACACCCGCGACCGGCAGGGACGGCTGGTCACCTGCGAGCATGGCGGCCGGCGGGTGACGCGCACCGAATATGACGGGTCGATCACGGTGCTGATGGACTCCTTCGACGGCAAGCGGCTGAACTCGCCGAACGACGTCGTCGTGAAGTCCGACGGCTCGATCTGGTTCACCGATCCGGTGTTCGGCCTGCTCGGCAATTACGAGGGCTACAAGGCCGAGCCCGAACTCGACATGAACGTCTACCGGATCGACGGCGCGACCGGCAAAGCCACCATCGTCGCCGAGGGCGTGCTGGGACCGAACGGGCTCGCCTTCTCGCCCGACGAGAAGATCCTCTATGTCATCGAGTCCCGCGGCGTGCCCACCCGCAAGATCCTCGCCTATGACGTCTCGCCTTCCGGCGACAAGCTTTCCAACAAGCGCGTGTTTGTCGATGCCGGACCGGGCACGCCGGACGGTTTTCGCGTCGACATCGACGGCAATCTGTGGTGCGGCTGGGGCATGGGCGATCCCGAGCTCGACGGCGTGGTCGTGTTCGCGCCCGATGGCGTCATGATCGGCCGCATCGCGCTGCCCGAACGCTGCGCCAACCTCTGCTTCGGCGGCGTGAAGCGCAACCGCCTGTTCATGGCCGCGAGCCAGTCGATCTACGCGCTCTACGTGAACACGCAGGGCGCGCCGGGCGGATAGGCCCACGCGCCCACAGAAACGACACTGAAATTGTTTTCGCAGGCAATGAAAACGCAACACGCCGGAGCGGAAATCCGCTCCGGCGCTTGATGACTTCTCGACGACTTACGCCGCGTTGTAGCCGGCGACGGCCTTGACCTCGAGATATTCCTCGAGGCCGTATTTGCCCCACTCGCGGCCGTTGCCGGACTGCTTGTAGCCGCCGAACGGCGCGGTGCGGTCGTTCGGCACGCCCTGCAGGTTGACGTTGCCGGCGCGGATCTGCTTGCCGACGCGGCGCGCGCTTTCAACGGTGTCGCCGGTGACGTAACCGGCGAGACCATAGGGCGTGTCGTTGGCGATCTTCACCGCCTCGGCTTCATCCTTGGCGCCGAGGATCGTGAGCACCGGTCCGAAGATTTCCTCGCGGGCGATCGTCATGTCGTTGGTGACGTCGGCGAAGATGGTCGGGCGGACGTAGAAGCCCTTGTTGACGCCTTCGGGCAGGCCCGGGACCACCGGCGACCAGGGTCGCGCCCTCGTCGATGCCCTTCTTGATCAGCGCCTGGATCTTGTCCCACTGGATGCGCGACACGACCGGGCCGATGGTGGTGCCTTCGGCGCGGGGATCGCCCGCCTTGGTCTTGTCGGCGACGCCCTTGGCGATCGCGGCGACTTCCTTCATCTTCGACAGCGGCACGATCATCCGCGACGGCGCGTTGCAGGACTGTCCGGAGTTGTTGAACATGTGCATCACGCCGCCGGTGACGGCCTTGGTGAGGTCGGCGCCTTCGAGGATGACGTTCGGCGACTTGCCGCCGAGTTCCTGGCTGACGCGCTTCACGGTCGGCGCGGCGCGCTTGGCGACGTCGACGCCGGCGCGGGTCGAGCCGGTGAACGAGATCATGTCGATGTCAGGATGCTCGCTCATGGCGGCGCCGACTTCCGGGCCGAGACCGTTGATCAGGTTGAACACGCCCTTCGGCACGCCGGCTTCATGGAGGATTTCGGCGAAGATCAGCGCCGAGGTCGGCGTGAATTCCGACGGCTTGAGGATCATGGTGCAGCCGGCGGCGAGCGCGGGCGCGACCTTGCAGGCGATCTGGTTGAGCGGCCAGTTCCAGGGCGTGATCATGCCGATGACGCCGACCGGCTCGCGCACGACGACGGCAGTGCCGACGTTTTCCTCGAAATGATAGTTCTTGAGCACTTCCAGCGTGGAAGCGATATGGCCGAGGCCGGCGCCGGCCTGCAGGCGTTCGGCCATCGGCAGCGGCGCGCCCATCTCGTCGGAGACGGCGGCGCCGATTTCCTTCATGCGGCCCTTGTAGATCTCGATGATCTTTTCCAGCAGCGCGATGCGCTCTTCGCGGCTGGTCTGCGAATAGGTCACGAAGGCGCGCTTGGCGGCGGCCACGGCCTTGTCGAGGTCGGCCTTGGAGCCGAGCGCAACTTCATACATCGCGTCTTCGGTCGCCGGGTTGATGACGGGGGTGGACTTCTTGACGACGGGATCGACCCAGGCGCCGTCGATGTAGAACTGCATGCGATTGACCATCGGAAACCTCTTTATCTCGGAGCAATGGAGGGGGAACGGTAGCGTTCGGCAGGCATCCTTGCACGAAAGCCGGAGCAGTTGAACCCGCCATATGCGGGGTGCCGCGTTGCGGCAGGCGCTGGATATAAGATCAGGGATGCGACGGTGGCAAGGTGCTCCTCAACGTCGTCTGTCCGTGCGGAGAGACCCCCACCCCGGCCCTCCCCCGCAAGCGGGAGAGGGAGACACTCGCCGCGAACAGCGAGCGAGGATTCAACGCAGCATCTAGACGCAACTTCGATCGATTCAGATGACGCGCTCGCCGCCAAGCCCCGAGATGCGCCCCCTCTCCCGCGCTTGCGGGGGAGGGTTGGGGTGGGGGTGGCGCGGCATCGGAAGTCTCTCGCGTCAGTCCCTCACACCGCCATCTTGCGGTGCCGCACGGGCGCGCCGACCGTCAGGCTTTCGGCCGCATCGATGATGGCGTTGGCGTCGATGCCGTGGTGGCGGTAGAGGTCTCGAATGGTTCCGGTCTGGCCGAACTGCTCGACGCCGAGCGCCTCGACGCGGTGGCCGCGCACGCTGCCGAGCCAGCCGAGCGCCGCCGGATGGCCGTCGATCACGGTCACGATGCCGCAGTCGCGCGGCAACGGCGCCAGCAGTTTTTCGACATGGCTGAGATACTGGATGCCACGGCGCTCGCGCCGCAAATTCCGCGCGGCGGACCATCCGGCATGCAGCCGGTCGGCCGAGGTTACCGCCAGTAAACCGACATCGCGGTGGCTTTCGCCGATGAAGCCCACCGCCTCGATCGCCTCCGGCGCCACCGCGCCGGTATAGGCGATCACGATGTCGCAGTTCGGCCCCGGCTCGCGCAGCCAGTAGGCGCCCTCGGTGATGTCCCGTTGCAGCTCCGGCGCCATGATGCGCTGCGGCTGGTCCAGCGTGCGGGTCGAGAGCCGCAGATAGACCGAACCGCCCTCGCCGGCTTCGCGCTGCATGTGGCGAAAGCCCCATCCCATGATCACGGCAAGTTCATCGACAAAGGCCGGTTCGAACGAGGCCAGCCCATCCTGCGCCATGCCGATCAGGGGCGTTGCGATCGACTGGTGCGCGCCGCCCTCCGGCGCCAGCGTGATGCCCGACGGCGTCGCCACCACCATGAAGCGGGCGTCCTGGTAGCAGGCATAGTTCATCGCATCGAGGCCGCGCTCGATGAAGGGATCGTACAGCGTGCCGACCGGCAGCAGCCGCTCGCCATTGATCGCATGCGACAGGCCGAGCGCCGAGAGCATGATGAACAGGTTCATCTCGGCAATGCCGAGTTCCAGGTGCTGACCCTTGGGCGAATAATCCCAGTTGAAGGTCGACGGGATTTTCTCCTGCCGGAACAGGTCGTGGTTTTCGGCCTTGGCAAACAAGCCGCGGCGGTTGACCCAGGCGCCGAGATTGGTCGACACGGTGACGTCGGGCGACGCGGTGACGATCCGCGCGGCCAATTCGCTGTCGCCGCGCGCGAGTTCATTGAGCACCAGCCCAAATCCCTGCTGGGTCGACATCTGCGCCGCCGGCTTGAAGGCGAGCTGTTGCGGGACCTCGATGACGGGCGCGGTGAGACGGCGGCGGCCTTCCTGATTGAACGGCGCTGCCGCCAGAAATGCTTCGAGCTCGGCCGACGGCTGCGACAGGCCTTCGAACTTTTCCCATTCATGGCCGGGGCGGATGTTCTGCGCGCCGCGCCACTTCTCCATCTGCGCGACCGTCATCAGGCCCGCATGGTTGTCCTTGTGGCCCTGCATCGGCAGGCCGACGCCCTTGATGGTGTAGGCGATGAAGCAGACGGGGCGGTCGTGATCGATCGCCTCGAAGGCTTCGATCATGCTGGCCATGTCGTGACCGCCGAGGTTGGACATCAGCGCCAGCAGTTCGTCGTCGCTGCGGCGGTCGATCAGTTGCGACACCTGCCCCTGATCGCCGATGTCATCCTGCAAATGCTTGCGGAAGGCCGCGCCACCCTGGAAGCACAGCGCCGCATACATCTGGTTCGGGCAATTATCGATCCAGCGCCGCAAGCGCCTCGCCGCCGGGTTCGGCGAACGCCGCCTGCATCAGGCGGCCGTATTTCACGATCACGACCTCCCAGCCGAAATTGCGGAACATGGATTCGAACTTCGCCCACAGCCCTTCCCGCACGACGGCGTCGAGGCTCTGTCTGTTGTAGTCGACCACCCACCAGGTGTTGCGCAGCCCGTGCTTCCAGCCTTCCAGCAACGCCTCGAAGATATTGCCCTCATCCATCTCGGCGTCGCCGACCAGCGCGATCATCCGCCCCTCGGGCCGGTCCTTCATCCAGCCATGCGCGGTGACGTAGTCCTGCACCAGCGAGGAGAACAGGGTTTGCGCGACGCCGAGGCCGACCGAGCCGGTGGAGAAATCGACGTCGTCGGCATCCTTGGTGCGCGAGGGATAGGATTGCGCGCCCTTGTAGCCGCGGAAATTTTCCAGCTTGTCGCGGGTCTGGTGCCCGAACAGATACTGGATGGCGTGAAACACCGGGCTCGCATGCGGCTTCACCGCGACGCGGTCCTGCGGCCGCAGCACCGAGAAATACAGCGCCGACATGATGTTGGCGAGCGAGGCGGACGAGGCCTGATGGCCGCCGACCTTCAGCCCGTCGATATTGGGCCGGATGTGGTTGGCGTGATGGATCGTCCACGACGACAGCCAGAGGACCTTGCGCGCCAGCGCGGACAACAGTTCAAGGCGTGCGGGCTCGATGGGCATGGCAATGCTCCGGACAGGGTCAGTATGAACCGATTTTAGCGGGCGGCGGGGCGCCAGAATTCTCAATTTCCCGCGACATACCGCCCAATATTGGGATAATTTCCCACAAACTAGCCTCCAAACCATGAGTTCATCCCAATGCCCTCCCTCGACGCCATCGACCGCAAGATTCTCGGCCTGCTGCAATCCGACAGCCGGATGACCATGCAGGAACTCGCCGACAAGGTCGGCTTGTCGGTGTCGCCCTGCCATCGGCGGGTGAAACTTCTGGAAGAGCGCGGCGTCATCACGCGCTACATCGCGACCGTCGACCAGAAATCGCTGGGGCTCCATGTCAGCGTCTTCATCTCGATCAAGCTGGCGCGGCAGAAGGAAGAGGACCTCAACCGGTTTGCGAAGGCGATCTCGAAATGGGACGAGGTGCTGGAATGCTATCTGATGACCGGCAACCGCGATTACCTGCTGCGCGTCGTCGCCGCCGACCTCTCCTCCTACGAAGCGTTCCTGAAGAACAAGCTGACGCGGCTCGACGGCATCGCCTCGATCGAGTCGAGCTTTGCGCTGAGCCAGGTGAAGTATTCGATCGCGTTGCCGGTGTGACACAACTCTCTCCCAGTCATTGCGGGCGACGCTTGTAGCCCGGATGAGCGCAGCGACATCCGGGGCGGTGCGAGAGTAGTCCCCGGATATCGCTGCGCTCATCCGGGCTACGAACTGCCGGTGTAGAAGACTTTGCGCGGCGACAACGGCTGTCATCCCCCGCGCATGCAGGGGATCCAGTACGCCGCGGCCTATCGGTTCAACCACTGCTGTCTCTGGAATACTGGATCATCCGCCTTCGCGGACGATGACGACCGAATATGAAGCCGCGATCTCGCGGCATGATCTCGCCCGAGGTTTGCATCTCGTTTGCCCTCTTCGATCAGAGGGCGCAGGGAAGACCGGGTGCTTGCTGCACCCGCGGTCTCGCGTGCGATTTGCGCATAACAAGTTGCACACGAGCATACAGGGCAGCGGGAAACATTCCGGCCTTCCCTGCGCAATGGCTTTACGGCTTACTTCGTGCTCTTCCCGGAGAACGGCTCTTTTGCCTCCGTCGCCCGCGAGAAGCTTCCTATCGCACGACTTAACGCCAGCACCGCGGCGCCCGAACCACACGACTTCGCCGTACGCTTCCGGCGCGTACGTCTATCGCGCCATCAGCGTCCATCGCATCTCACCGCGCGTTCGTGACGATCGCGAGCGCCCCTCATCCGCCGTGAGACAAGCGGAGTTATGCGACTGATTTGGCGCGAGAACGAAAGCAGAATATTTTTGATTCCCGGGCTTGACACGATTTCGGAAAATCCGAAGTGATTTGCCTGTCTTGCCCGAAACTTCGTCGCATGACCGTTTTAGCGGCGACGCAATGAATGGAAGCGCGTCTTCACCCGCCCCTTGAGGGGGCGGGTCGGCTCGCATGGAGCGCAGCGCCATGCGAGACGGGGTGGGGTGACGGTCTCTCCGCATCCAACAGAGCACGCGTGGAGAGACTGTCACCCCACCCCGCCGCTTCGCGGCGACCCGCCCCTCAAGGGGCGGGTGGGCAACTTGCCTGTTGATGGAGTTGGGCACTCACCGCCACGGCTCGACGATGATCTTGGTGTGCACTTCGGGATTGGCGAGATCGGCAAACGCCTTGGCGACGCCGTCGATGCCGACGCTGGCGGTCACCATCGAGGCGGCATCGACCTGCCCTTCCGCGATCAGGCGGAGCGAATACGCGAATTCTTCCGGCGTGTAGCCCAGCACGTATTGAACGTTGAGTTCCTTGAGGATGCCGAGCATCGGCTCGGCGCGGTCGGTTTCCATGCAGACGCCGACGACGACGATGCGTGCGTCGCGCGGCGCGCCCTCGAACACCTGCTGGATCAGGCCGGGTATGCCGACGCATTCGAAGATCAGCGCAGGTTTCAGCGCCGGCAACAGCGCCTGCAGCGGCGGACGCGCGGCTTTTTCCTCCGGCGACATCTGGGCGTGCTCGGCCCAGGTCGCATAGGGTTGCGTGCGCGCGGGGTCGACGACCACGTCGGCGCCGAGCTTTTCGGCGAGCGCGCGGCGGGCCGGCGAATAATCGGCGGCGACGATCGGGTGCAATCCCCTGATCTTCAGCGCGGCGATGACGGCAAGGCCAACCGGCCCGCAGCCGATCACCAGCGGCACCTCGCCGCCCCTGATATTGGCTTTTGCCACCGCATGCACGCCGACGGCCAGCGGCTCGGTCAGCGCGGCGTGCTCGGCCGCGAGGCCGTTCGGGACTTCGAGCAGCAAGGCTTCGCTGAGCAGCATGCGCTCGGCATAGGCGCCGATATTGTCGTTGGAGTAGCCGATGCCCTGCGGGCCTTCCGCGGTCAGCAGCGCCGGCAGCGAACAGACTTTGGTGCCGGGCTTGAACTTCTGCGTCGTGCCCGGACCATAGTCGAGCACCTCGCAGCAGAATTCATGGCCGAACACGACGTCGCGGGAAAGGTCCATCGGCTTGCGGCCGGGAAAATGCTTTGCCAGTTCGACCATGCGGTGCGCGTGCTTGCGCGCGTGCAGGTCGGAGCCGCAGATGCCGCAGGCCAGCGACTTGACCAGCACCATGCCCGGGCCCGGCTTGGGTTCCGGCATCTGATCGACGACGATCTCGCCGTTTCTGAAAATGGCAGCGCGCACCAAAGTTCCTCCCGGTGATTTTTCATCACCTTAGCGCATTATCGGTTCTGATTGAAATCAGAACCGATACGCGGATTTTTCTTGACGCGTTTTCTTACGCGAACCGGGAGCTCGAAAACGCTATGGCAGGTCACCACGCATAGCGCACAACACCCTTGCCGGCGTAGGAATTGGTGACGTTGGAGAACTGGCCTTCGAAGATGGCCGCCGCCGACCAGCCGCTCAGCCATTTCATCTCGGCCGCCGCCGTGACCAGCGCCGAATCATGCGCCTGCGCCGCGCCGTTGACGACGAAGGCCGCGCCCGGCAGCGTCTGGAACAAGGCCGTGACGTTGCGGTCGGTGTTGAAATCATGCGCCCAGGCGGCGCGGCCACGCAGGGTCAGGATGCCGTTCGACATCGCAAACGACTTGTCGGTGCGAACGCCGAGCTCGGTGCGCGCGGCTGTGACGTCCTTGGCCGCATAGTTCAGCGCAAAGGTGCCGGCGCCCGCCAGCACCTGCTCGGCATAGGCCGGCAGGCTGTAGGTGGTAAATTGCCCGGCGGCATAGGGCGTGATGCCCATCCACGGCGTTACGTAGCGGGTGCCGCCCTCGATGCGGCCGGAATACGCATTGGCGTTGAACTGGGCGCGCAGACGCTCGAAGCCCGCCACCGTGACGGTGCGCTCGGTCGTCACGTCCTGCCAGCCATAGGCCGCGGCGGCGGTGACGTAAGCGTTGCCGATGTTGTGGCGAATGAAGGCGCCGGCCTGGAACAGGTCCGAGCGGCCGGAGCCGAAACCGCTGACGCTGAAATTGGTGCCGCCGCCGGCGAGCGCAAAACCCGCCAGCGTGTCGCGCGAGAGACGATAGTCAGCGCCGACCGCAAAACCGAACGCGCGCGCGGTCGCGTTGTTGGATCCGAGCGCGGCATTGCCCGAGGTGTTGCTGCCGCCGCCGTAGGCGGAGCCCCAGACGCTCCAGCGCTGATCGAACAGATCGTTGCGCGCGACATCCGCCTTGGTCGGGAATTTGGCAAAGGCGTCGCGGGCCGCGCGAGGCTTCTTCGCGGCATAGGCGTTGGCACTCTCTTCGGCGAACGGGATCGCGCCGGCATTGCCACCGAAGCCACCATTGCGGCCCGCCACGAATGGATCCGAGATCAGCGAGAGGAACAGGTTCATGGCATCGAACGTCGCCTGCTGCGATCCGGTCGCCAGCTCGCCAGAGACCTGCGTCAGGCCGGCCGGCGAGAGCGCAGGCGAAGCCGACCGGAATGCCGCCGGTCGTATTGAAGAAATTGGTCAGCACGTTGGCGACGTTCTGCTGGTTGATATTGAGGCCGCCGCCGTAGTTCAGCGCGAAATTCAGATAGACGTTGTTGGCGTCGTAGCTCAGCGTCGGGTTCAGGTTGGGCGAAACGCCAGATACCACCGGGTTGAACGTGTCGGGCATGCCGCCGGTCGCGGTCAGGATCGTGTACTGCTTCGCCACCGTGCCGGTCGGAACGACCACGACGGTGGCGCCACCAAGCGTGGCCACGCCCGTAACCCGGGTCAGGTCGCTGCTCGCGCCCGAAATCTCGACCATGTAGCTCGACGCCGCCGAGAAGGTCAGGCTGCCCGCCACGTTGAGGGTGCCGATCGAATTGCCCGGCGCGAGCACGCCGCCATTGACGAAGACGTTATCGATGGTGCCGGTGCCGCCGAGCGTGCCGCCGGCATTGACGGTGACGAGACCGTTGATCACGCCGTTGGCGGAGAGCGTGCCGCCGAGAACGTTCCAGTCCTGCGCGCCGGTGCCGGTGACGGTCCAGTTCGAGCTGCCGACCTTGTTGAAGGTCGAGAAGCCGTCATATTGCTGGCCGGCGCCGATCAGGCTGAGGTTGAAGCTGTCCTTGCCGGTGCCGCCGAGCTGAAACGTGTCGGTGCCGTTGCCGAGCACGAGGCCATTGATGACGCTGCCCGGGCCGAGCGTCAGCACGCTATTGCCGCAGCCGCAGAATTCGATCGCCGCAAAACCGGCCGCGGCATTGATCGTGCCCGAGTTGAAAACGGTGCCGCTGCCGCTGAGCGAGTATGCCCGTCGAACCCGCCCGCGCCGACATTGATCGTTCCGGTGTTGACGATGGAATTGCTGCCGCCGAAACTGGTGACGTCGATGCCGACGGCGGAGCCGGCTCCGACGGTGATGGTGCCGCTGTTGGTGACGGTGTTGGAATCGCCGAGCGTGAGAATGCCGATGGCATCGTCGCCGAGCAGGATGCCGCCGCTCTGGTTGATGGTTCCGGACGTGCCGTTGTAGGCAACACCGACGCTTCCGACTCCGCCATTGATCGTTCCGGAATGCGTGATCAGGGCGCGGTCCCCCAGCGTGGCGATTGCAGCGCCGGTGCTGCCGATGTTGAGCAGCCCGATGCTGGTGACCAATGCATCGTCGCCGAATACATCGATTGCCGCGCTGGAGCCGGTTACGTTGATCGTGCCGGCGTTGTTGACGATGGCGCGATTGCCCTGCAGCAGGATGCCGTCGGCGTTGAGGCCAGACGGTAATGGTAGCGCCGGCGAGGTTGCTGACGGTGTTGTCGTCATTGATTCCAACGATGGCGCCCGACAGCCCGAACGCGTTGCCGATCGTGATGGCGCCCGCATTGGTCACGGTGCTGTTGCCGGCGGTGAAGATTCCCACACTACCGCCGCCCAGGGTAATGACGCCGGAGGCGGCGTTGACGATCGTGTTGTTCACGCCGGCAAAGATGCCGGTGCTGTTTGGCCCGGCGGTGAGCGTGCCGCTGTTGGTAACCGTGTTGAAGTCGTTGACGCCGATGACGGTGCCACCGCCGCCGTCGCTGACGGTCGCGCCGGGCAGCACGTTGACGGTGAGATTGTCGACGCCGCCGCCGGCCTGAAAGCCGGTCGGCGTGTTGCCGCTGCAGGTGACGGTCTGGCCGCTCGACGCCGGATCGGGCGCGCAGGCCGCGTTCGCGGGCGCGCCCGACAGGCTCACGCCTGCGAGAAATGCCGACATGGCGACGGCCCGCGCAGCCGCATCGCGGCGGCGTCGGCCTTGCGCCAACGGTAGCGACTGAAAATGCAAACGCCCGAACCCCATTCCCCGGCGCACTGCGGCGCCATCGGGAATCACTAGCACGGGTTCCGCCGTAGAATTACGGATACGGGGATGAATCCCCCAGATCGGCACCACAACCGGGCGTTTTACGGCGTTCCTGTGGCACGCGCGCCACGGTTTTGGCGGGGTAAACGTGAAGGCCTTGGCCGGACAGAATCAGGCGTTCGGCGACGGCTCGGCCGAGACGGCCAGAAGCTGCGAGCGCCTGACACGCTCGCGATGGGCGGTGTAGAGCCCCGAGGCGACGATGAAGGCGGCGCCGGTGACGGTGTAGACGTCAGGGACTTCGCCGAAGATCAGGAAGCCGAGCACGCTGACCCACAGCAACTGCGTGTAGGAAAACGGCGCCAGCACGGAGGCGTCGGCATAGCGGAACGCCAGCACCACGATCCACTGGCCCGCCGTGGAAGCGACGCCGATGAAGATGCCGAAGGCGATGTCGTGCCAGGTCGGCGTCACCCAGACGAACGGCACCAGCGCCGAGAGAATGAGCAGCCCCGCGATCGACGAATAGGTCATGGTGGTGATGGCGCGCTCGGTGCCGCTCATCATCCTCGTCATGATCAGCGTGCAGGCCCAGGCCAGCGCCGAGACCAGCGGAAAGAACGCCGCCGGGTGAAACGCGCCGGTGCCCGGACGCAAGATGATGAGCACGCCGATCAGGCCCACTGCCGTGGCGGCCCAGCGGCGCAAGCCCACCTTCTCGCCGAGAAAGATGATCGACAGCGCGGTGACGAACAACGGCGCGACGAAGCCGGTGGCCGAAGCTTCCGCGATCGGGAGGAACCGCAGGCCCGAGATGAAGAACAGCGACGAACCCAGCAGCGCCGCACCGCGCATCAGATGCAGCCCGAGCCGGTTGGTCTGCAGCGCAAAGAGTGGCGAACCCGGCATCATCGCCGGCGTCATGATCAGCGCGAACACCAGGAAGCGGATCCACGCGATCTCGATCGAGGGCAGTGTCGCCGAGAGATATTTCGCCGTGACATCGGAGGCGCCGAGAAAGATCGTCGAGGCCAGTATCAGCGCGATGCCCTTGAACGGCCGATCGGCGCGCGCGGGCGCCTTGCGAACGGTAGACTTCTTCTCGGGCAAAGGTATTGGAGCGCTGTCCAGCCTTGCGGCTACGGCGGGGGGCGGTGTCACGGCAATCTCGAAGGCGGTAATGATCGATTCGGGCGAGGCTTGAAAAAACACCAATTCGCCCGGTGCGACTAGGTCCGAAAACAGGATGCGGATATGCGCTGAGGGGACAATTGCAACAGTTTGTTAAGGACGTGTTCCCTACAGCATCGGCAGGCCGCGCGGCTTGGGCCCGCGCGGAAAGGCCTTGTCGAGCGCGGCGATCTCGGTGGCGCTCAGTGTCAGATCGCCGGCCGCGGCATTGTCCGCGGCGTGTTCCGCGCTCGAAGCTTTCGGAATCGCGAGCACCGATGGCGCGCGCGTGAGAAACGCCAGCGCGACCTGGCGCGGCGTTGCCTTGTGCGCCTGCGCGATCGCCTGCAGCACCTCGCCGCCCTTGCTGCGCGCGGACGGAAAATCATCATGTCCGAACGGCGAATAGGCGACGACGGCAACGCCGTGCTGCTCGCACCACGGGATGACAGCGTGCTCGATGGCGCGCTCCTGCAGATGATAGAGCACCTGGTTGCAGGCGATCTTGCCCTCGCCCGCGACATCGAGCAGTTCGTCGAGATCGTCAGCGTCGAAATTGCTGACGCCCCACGAGCGGATCTTTCCGGCAGCCACCAGTTCGTCGAACGCCGCCACCGTTTCCTCGAACGGATACGAGCCGCGCCAGTGCAGCAGATAGCAATCGAGATGATCGGTCTTCAGCCGCTTCAGCGAGCGCTCGCAGGCGGTGATGGTGCCGCGCCGCGAGGCGTTGCTCGGCAACACCTTCGAGACGAGGAAGAGTTTTTCGCGCGGCAGGCCCGCGATGGCGTCCGCGATCACGGGTTCGGCGTCGCCATACATCTCGGCGGTGTCGATATGCGTCATGCCGGTTTCGATGCCCCGGCGCAACGCGGCGATGGCGGCCTTGCGGTCGCCGCGATCGAGATACCAGGTGCCCTGCCCGATCACGGATACGTCCGGGCCGTCGTTGCCGAATTTTTTCTGTTTCACGATGACCTCAACTTCTGACGATGCCGACCAGACGGCGGCGATGCAGCGCCATCGCGTTCTCCGCCGGCAGGCCGCGCAGCCAATCGCGAAAGCTCGCTATCTCGGGACAGTCGGCCGTCCCGGCAGGCGCAATCAGCCAGTCACCGAGCCCGGATCCCTCCGTCACGCGATCGCAGCGGTAGCCCGGATGGTGGCCGAGACCGCGGGCGATCAGCACGTCGACCTTGCCCTCGATCAACTCGTGCAGGCCGGCGGGCTGCAGCACCCGCAAGCCGATTTCGGCATGGCTTGCGCGAAACTCCGCCAGCTCCAGACGGCGCAGATCGAAGCTGCCGTGCACGCCGAGCTGCAGCAGCACCGCGCCGACCGGCTTCAATTTCTCGGTGGCATGGGCAATGCGGCGAAAGCCGCCGGAAATCTCGGGCAGATAGGCCTGGCCGGCCTCGGTCAGGACGAGCTGCTTGTGCAGCCGCTCGAACAGGCGAACGCCGAGGCGCGCCTCCAGCGCCTTCACCTGCTGCCCCACGGCGGCAGGCGTCACATGCAGCTCATGCGCGGCAAGCTTGAAGCTGAGATGCCGGGCTGCTGCTTCGAACGCGCGGAGCGCATTGAGCGGTGGAAGGATGTAGGTCATCGCCGTCCAGTTTGTCACTGATAGGGGCTGGCCTTGCAATAGATTTTCTTGCGCTGGACCGCAGCAACAATGCTTTGCCCCGCGGTGATGCCGCCCGCTACGATCGCTGGAGATCGAGGCGATCGCCGCGGAATGAAACGCGCAGGCTGATCCTGCGGGAGGATATCGCGTGAACGAAATTCATCCATTTTACCAGTCGCATCGCGGCGCAATGGAAGCCGCCATGCGCCAGCGCCTCGATCTGGCCGAGACGATGTTGCGCGAACGCGCGCATCTTTCGGATTTGGACAAAGTCAGACAGGACGTGATGGATGAGTTCGAAATCGTACTCGGCCAGATGCCTTATGTCGGCGGTGCGGCCAGCCGCATGAGCGACTTCTTCATGCGCCTGTTGGGCTTTATGGCGATCGGGCGCGTGCTCCGGCGGCATGGCGTTGCTCTCCCGATCATTGGCGATATCGAGCGGGAAAGCTACAAGGCTCAATTGCTGACCGTGCCGGAGGCCGAACGGCTCGCTTCGGGACGTCAGTTCATGTCCCGGGAGAACCAATCCCTGCTCCGCGAGCAGGCAGCGAGAAGCCTGACGAACGAATACCCAGAGGATTTTGTCTACGACTTCGTCGAGCCGGGCCCCGGCGACAGCTTTGAATTCGGCATCGATTACAAGGCTTGCGGCTTCTGCAAATTCGCCGCGCGTCACGGCGATAAGGAAATCCTCCCGCACATTTGCGGACTTGATTTCGAGGCCTACGCAACCCGTGGCATTCGTCTGGAGCGAACCCAGACGCTGGCCGGCGGCGCCAGCCACTGCAATTTTCGCTTCTCTCGCCTCGAAACAAAGTAGGACATGCGAGGCGTCTGCTTCTGGTTTCTCGTCCGGATCACCTCTTGTAAGACGTGATCTCGCTAGTCTCCGTCAACCTGATCGGTGGCGAGGGGCTTTGTGAATCCCGGTAACTGAGGCAACCTTGCCTATCGTGCGCACGGCGGTTGCTCACCAGCTTCTTCAGACTCGCATCCGCTCTCTCGCCCGAGAGATTTATGGTTCGTTCGAGCTGCCGTTCATGTGAGGGCTCACGAGAACCAGGTTACCGTTCGGGCGGGGCAATCTTCTCCATATACACCATCATGCGGAGTTCCTTTCTCCAACTAGGTCCTTGCCGGCGCAGATAGGTTGAACATAGGGACAAGGATGCGATCCGGCTCGGATCACATTGAGGCAGGGATGAAAGCAAGCTTGGTCAAAACAGAACACCCGACGCTGTTTTTTTGTATTCCCGGACTCCTGGAGCGACAATCGGTTGTGGTCTTCAGCCACGTCTTCGCGGTAGCGACTGCCCCCTGCTTCCGACTGACGGGACGTTGATCTTCGCCAAGGGTCATTCGCGGCGTTTTTACGGTGTGCGATCACTGCCGGCCGTCAGCGCGAGAGTTGTGGTCCGGCGGCAGGCGGGAGGCGAGATTCTATTTTGGCTTGCGGAGGTTTGGGCTGCGGGATCGAGGCGGCCTGCTGGGCGGGGCTGGGGCCGGGACCGGGGCCGAAGGCGCTGACGATATTTTCTGCCTGACGTCCTCCTCGACAGCCCGTAGTGCCGCGATGTTCTGGGCCATCTGTTCTTGCCTGGCCGCGAGTTGTTCTACGCTGCGCCGCACGACATCGAGCGTGGATGCCAAGGGCGCAAGCTGCCGCATCGAGTCAATGGAAGTTGCAGCCACGACCGGCGGCTTCGTCGTCGAGACGGATAACACCAGACCCAGCGTCGGGGCCTGGGCTACCAGCATCTCTTTTGCTGCATCACCGTAGGACTGCCAGCCAAGCGTGGCACCGATGCCGATGAGAACTGCGATACAGAAACGGATAAGGGTACGGAACATTCGCCTGCCAATCGATGGCCGCCTAATCGCCGGCTGCCCTTCCCCGAAGCGGTAGGGATAGGGAGAATCGATCGACGGCTTTCCACGCCGTCTGCCCATGCGCTGATCGGATCGGACATCCGGATCGCGCTCAAGCCCGGCGAATGAGGTGTCTTCGGCCGTCAGCGGTGGGCTTTGCGAATATAACATTGGTACCTCCACCGACGGCTCTTCCAAATTCTTGAGGCAAGAGGCGATCCTGGTTTGACGGAAGGGAGGCCGGAGCGCAGCAGCCCTAGGGCGTTTGTGAGATCGTCGCGCGACAAGAGAATCGACTTGGTTGAGGTCGGTAAGCCTCAGTCGAAATCCACGTCGCTGCAAAATTTGAGATGCTCGCTGATGTCCGAGACAGGTCTTCGCCGCGTGAAAACGCGAAGACGCTCAATCGCGGCATGCGAGGCGTCCATACCGGGTCATCCCGTCTGAAGCGCTACTGAACCGCCCCGGGTTTGCCGGAGGCCATTTGGCTCATTTTCGAAAGCTGGCGTATTGGTCGAAGTCAACAAGCCAGGGCCTTTGGACAACGTCAGCACTTGTCGGTGTTAGCCAAATTAGGACAACCGAACTGCCCGATTGGACACTATTATTTTTGGTGATGATCAATATTGAACAGCTCCCATGATCCCAACGTGCTGCGTTTTATGGTGAACGGAGCGCCGTAGGAGGGCTGCACCGTTCCCTCAGAGAATGGCTCCAGCTCGGTCCGCCGCAAACGAGCTGGGGCCATTCCTTTGACACCCGCAGGAGGTTGCAAATGGCGCAGCCGCATCGGGTGTTGACCTAAGCGCTCCTCAAGGGCTGCGTCTGCTTAAGCGCCATCGTTCGAGAAATCTTGACGCGGTCGGGCCGGCAGGACGGCGGACAATTCTAGTTCGCCGCCGCCAGCTTCTGCTGCGCGCGATCGCTCGCGCCGGTCTGCGCGATCAGCCGCTTCAGTTCCGGAATGCAGGAGCCGCAATTGGTGCCCGCTTTCAGCTTGGCGCCGATGTCCGCGGCGGAGCGTGCGCCGCCCGCGATGGTATCGCAGATGGTGTTGCGGCCGACGCCGAAGCAGGCGCAGACGATCGGGCCGGCATTGGCAAGGCCATCGGCCGATTTGCCCGACAGCAGCATGCGGCGCTGGTCGGTGCCGAGCGTATCGGCGGCAAACAGTCCCTTCACCACATTCCAGTCGCCGGCGTCCCGCGCGGGCCCGATGAACAGGCAGGTTTCGATGCGGTCGCCGCTAAAGGACGCCGCGCGATAGACGCCGCCGCCGAAATCCTTGTATTCGGCGAGGTCATGCGTCGCGATTGACTTGAGCCAGGATTGCCAGCCCGCCAGATCGGCGTTGTCGGCAATCAGATAGCCGTAACCGCCGTTGACGGCGACGCGGGCGCTCCAGGCGTGCGCCGGCAACGCCAGCGGCTTGCGCGACAGCGCGAAGCCACGGAATACATACTCGTACGACGTGATCGATACCGGCGTCGCCTTGTTCTCGGGCTGGCCCGAGAACGGGTCGGTGATGGGGGCCACCAGCGAACCGACCCGCGCGCCGGTCGCGTTGGCCTCGCTCCAGTGGATCGGCGCGAACAGCATGCCGCGCTGCTGGCGTTCGCTGACGACGACGCGAAGCGTGCACTGCCCGTAATCGGTGGTCACACGCGCGAAGTCGCCGTCGGCGAGCCCGTGCCTGGCGGCATCGTCGGGATGAACTTCGACGAAGGGCTCCGGCAGATGCTGGCCGAGCCGCGGGCTCATCCCCGTCCGCGTCATGGTGTGCCACTGGTCGCGGATGCGACCGGTGTTCAGCCGCAGCGGCCGCGCCGCCGTGGTCTCGGTCCGCAGCGTCGGTATTTCCGGGGCGATGAAGCGCGCCTTGAAATCGTTGGCGAAGAAACCGCCTTCGGCGAAGAAGCGCGCTTGCGGTTCGCTGCCCTGCCGGACCGGCCACTGCACCGGCGCCATCGCGTCGAAATCGCTGTCCGACAGCGACTGCAGCGCGCCGATGTCGAAGTCGCGCGCGCCCTCGTTCTCGAATGCCGAGAGCGACGCGTGCTCACGAAAAATATCCGCCGCCGAGTTGAAGCCGAAGGCAGCACCGAAGCCGAGGCGCCTGGCGACCTCGCCCATGATCCACCAATCGGGCTTCGCCTCGCCCGGCGCGGAAAGGAACGCGCGCTGCCGCGAGATGCGCCGTTCGGAGTTGGTCACGGTGCCGGATTTCTCGCCCCAGGCCTCCGCCGGCAGCAGAACATGCGCGCCCACGTCGACCGTGTCATTGGAGATGACATTCTCGGAAACGACGAACAGTTCGAGCTTCTTCAGGGCGTCGCGCACGGCGTCGGCGTTCGGCAGCGACACCGCGGGATTGGTGCCCATCACCCACAGCGCCTTGATCTCGCCGCGCGCAATCGCCTCGAACATCTGCACCGCCTTCAGCCCCTCATGGGTGGCGATGCGCGGCGCCTTCCAGAACCGGCGCACGCGATCGATGTCGGGCGGCGTAAATCCCATGTGGGCGGCGAGCTGGTTGGCGAGCCCGCCGACCTCGCGTCCGCCCATCGCGTTGGGCTGCCCGGTCAGCGAGAACGGCGACGCGCCCGACTTGCCGATCCGCCCCGTCGCGAGATGGCAGTTGACGATGGCGTTGACCTTGTCGGTGCCCTGCGCCGACTGGTTGACGCCCTGCGAATACATCGTGACGACACGCTCGGTGTTCGCAAACATCCGGAAGAATGTCGCGACGTCCTGCTCGGACAGGCCAGTCGCGAGCGCAGTGGCCCCGACGCTGCCCGCGATGTTGCGCGCGCGGGCGATGGCGTCGTCGAAGCCGGCGGTGTGGAGCGCGATGTAGTCACGGTCGAGCACGCCGTTATCGGCAAGATGTACCAGCAACCCGCTGAACAGCGCCGTATCGGTGCCGGGCTTCAATCCCAGGAACAAATCGTCGTCGCCGACGGTATCGGTCCGGCGCGGATCGATCACGATCATCCGCGCGCCGCGCTTCTGCTTGTTGGCGAGCATGCGCTGGTACAGCACCGGATGGCACCAGGCCGCGTTGGAGCCGACCAGCACCAGAAGGTCCGCCTCGTCGAGATCTTCATAGCAGCCCGGCACTGTGTCGGCACCGAAGGCGCGGCGGTGGCCGGCGACGGATGACGCCATGCAGAGCCGCGAATTGGTGTCGACGTTGGCGCTGCCGATAAAGCCCTTCATCAGCTTGTTGGCGACGTAATAGTCTTCCGTCAGCAACTGGCCGGAGAGATAGAACGCGACCGCGCCCGGGCCGTCGCGCGCGATGATGTGCTGGAAGCGGTGCGCGACATGGTCGAGCGCGTCGCTCCAGGCCACCCGCTCCATGGTGCCCTTGCCGCAGCGGATCATCGGATAGAGCAAGCGATCGGTCAGGCCGAGCGTCTCGCCGAGCGCCGAGCCCTTCGAGCACAGCCGTCCGAAATTGGCGGGATGCTCGGGATCGCCCGATATCGCCGCCCCGCCCCGCCCGTCCGGCGTCGCCAGGATGCCGCAGCCGACGCCGCAATAGGCGCAGGTGGTGCTGATGGCACGCAGGTCGGGATCGATGGCGGTCATGGCGGCAACCGGGTCATGCAGCTTCTGAACGAATGGCGAGCGAGCGGCCGAACATCATGTCGGCGCGAATTCTTTGCGTCGGCTGCCGCGTGCGGATCAGTTCGAGATACCAGAGCGCGTCGCCGACATCGCCGATCAGGACCGCACCGGTCAATCGCCCGCCTGATATCACAAGCTTCTTGTAGGTGCCGTGATTGATGTCGGAGAGCACGATGGCTTCGCTGCCCTCGCCGCCCATGAAGTCGCCGGCGGAGAACACGCTGACGCCGGAAACCTTGAGGTTGGTCGCAACGACACTGCCGGCATAGGAAGCTTCCCGCCCGGCGAGATGCCGCGCCAGCACCCGCGCCTGCTCGTAGGCCGGTTCGACCAGCCCGTAGCAGATGCCGCGATGCTCGGCGCATTCGCCGATCGCGAATACTTCCGCCGCGCCGGTCTGCAGGTGGTCGTCGACCACGATGCCGCGATTGACCGATATGCCGGCTTCCTTTGCCAGCGCGATATTCGGCCGGATGCCCGCCGCAAAGATCACGGCGTCGGCCGGAATCAGGCGACCGTCTACAAGTTCGAGGCCTTCGACGCGCGTTGCACCGTGGATGCGCGCGGTGTTGGCGTTGAGCAGGATTTCGATCCCCTTGCGCTCGACGAGGGATCTCAAAAGTTCGGCCGCGGGCGCGTCGAGCTGGCGCTCCATCAGGCGGTCCATCAGGTGCACCAGCGTCACCGGCGCGCCGGCCTTGGCGAGGCCATAAGCCGCTTCGAGGCCGAGCAATCCGCCGCCGACAACCACGACGCGCTTCTTCTGCGCCGCCAGCGTCAGCAACAAATCGACGTCGCGGCTGTCGCGGAACGTATGCACGCCGGCGAGGTCGGCACCCGGCACGTTGAGCCGCAGCGCCGACGAGCCCGTGGTCAGCACCAGTTTCGAAAACGGAACGCTCTCGTCGTTCTCGATCTTGAGTTCGCGGCGGCCGACGTCGATCTCGGTGGCCGTGCAGCCATATTTCAGGGTGACGCCGCGGTCGCGCCACCAGGAGGCCGGCCGAAGCTCGATGTCCTGCGAAGTGGTTTCGCCGGCCAGCACCGAGGACAACAGCACGCGGTTATAGGCGAGCCGCGGTTCGTCGCCGATCACGGCGATGGCGTAGCGGCCCAAGGCCACCTTGGCCAGTTCGTCGACCAGACGGGCAGCGGCCATGCCGTTGCCGACGATTACCAACGGCTCGCTCATAGCGTATCCTCACTCAGCGGCTTGAGCGCCGCCGTAGGCTTCGGAGATCATGTAACCGGACAGCGTGCCGTAGGCCGCGGTCCAGGCTTCGGCGACGTCGGACGTCCAGGCCTCGCCGAGCCCTTTTTCCAGCGTCCACAGCAGCGCACCGCCGACGACGGGATAGTGTTCCGGCCTGGCGCCATAGCTGACGTGACGCTTTGCCAATGCGCTGGCGGCCGGCAACACCGATTCGAGATTGCTCAACCCGTTGACCACCACGGCCAGCGTCGCCATCAGCTTCTTGCGCTGCTCTTTCATGTCGGCGGGAAACATCGCCTTCACCGATGGCGCGACTTCGAACAGGCGATCGTAGAACAGAACGGCGGCCTGCTCCGAAATCGGCGCAACTTTGGCGAAACTCTCCTGAACGAGATTGATTTGTGTTGGATTCACCGAAACTCTCCTCACGTGTTAAGGGCGATCCCGTTGGTCGAGCGGCGGGAACAATAGTTCACCGCCACACGCCGTAAGCGAAGCGGCTACGCCGCCTCGACGAAGCGATGCCGCTCGTAGAGGAATTCGAGCACGCGCTGCCGGCACTTGAGGTAGCCGGCGTTGGTCGCAAGCTCGAGCCGCTTGCGCGGCCGCGCCAGCGGCACTTCCAGCACCTCGCCGATCCGCGCGCTCGGGACCGTTGGTCATCATCACGATGCGGTCCGACAGCAGCACGGCCTCGTCGACGTCGTGGGTGATCATCAGGATGGTGTTGCCGAGCTTCTGGTGCAGCGCCATCACCGAATCCTGCAGATGCGCACGCGTCAGCGCGTCGAGCGCGCCAAAGGGCTCGTCGAGCAGCAGCACCTTCGGCTCCATCGCGAGCGCACGCGCGATGCCGACGCGCTGCTTCATGCCGCCGGAGACTTCCGACGGACGCTTGTCCTTGGCATGCGCCATCTGCACCAGATTGAGATTGTGCATCACCCAGGCGTCGCGCTCGGCGCGGGTCTTGGTCGAGGCGAACACCTTGTCGACGCCGAGCCGGACGTTCTCATAGACCGTCAGCCACGGCAGCAGGCTGTGGTTCTGGAACACCACCGCGCGGTCCGGCCCCGGCGAATTGACCTCGCGGTTCTCCAGCAGCACGCAGCCCTGCGTACAGTCGGTGAGGCCGGCGACGATGTTGAGCAGCGTGGACTTGCCGCAGCCGGAATGGCCGATGATCGAGACGTATTCGCCCTTCTCGATCGTCAGGTTGATGTCCTTCAGCACCTCGGTGGTGGCGTTGCCGCGGGTGAAGGTCTTGTCGATGTGGTCGAGTTTCAGATAGGCCTGCATGACATGTTTCCTTCAGCTCACGTGACGTGCCGCGGGTCACGATCTTGCGCCAGTCCCGCGATCACGCGGTCGAGCACGAAGCCGATGATGCCGACATAGAACAGCGCCAGGATGATTTCGCTGATGTGCGAGGAGTTCCAGGCGTCCCAGATGAAGAAGCCGATGCCGACGCCGCCGATCAGCATTTCCGCTGCGACGATCGCCAGCCACGACAGGCCGATGCCGATGCGAAGACCGGTGAAGATGTAGGGCGCCGCCGCCGGGATCATGATCTTGGCGAAGAACTCCAGCGGATTGAGCTGCACCACGGCTGCGACGTTGCGGTAGTCCTGCGGGATGTTGCGGATGCCGACCGCGGTGTTGATGATGATCGGCCAGACCGAGGTGATGAAGATGACGAAGATCGCCGAGGGCTGGCCGTCGCGGAACGCGGCGAGCGACAGCGGCAGCCATGCCAGCGGCGGGATGGTGCGAAGCACCTGGAACAGCGGATCGAGCCCGCGCATCGCCCACACCGACTGCCCGACCAGCGTGCCGAGCGCGATGCCGACGATGGCGGCGATCGAATAGCCCAGCGCGACGCGCTGCAGCGAGGCGGACAGGTGCCAGAACAGGCCCTTGTCGATGCCGCCGCGATCGAAGAACGGATCGAAGATCAGTTCCTTGGTATCCGTGAAGACCCTCGACGGCGGCGGCAGGGTCGAGCCGGCGCGACGACAGACCAGTTCCCAGAACAGCATCAGCAGCGCGAGCACGATCAGCGGCGGCACGACGCGCACCGCGGTCTCCTTCGCCATCTTGATGTACTTCTCGGTACGCGGCGCCAGCTTCGGCGTCATCGTCGACGACCGGCGCCGCCATCGTCGGCGACGTGACCGGAATTGCCATCGCGGTGGCTTCGGTTTTCATCGCAGTGCATCGACATTGAAATTGTATCTCCGCGTTTCAATGAGCGGGCCGCACGCGATGCGCGCGGCCCGTTTGGATCAGACCTCAACACGCTTGATCGACAGGGACTTCAGATACGCGGACGGATTTTCCGGATCGAATACCTTGCCGTCGAAGAAGGTCTCCTTGCCGCGCGAGGTGGAAGCCGGAATATCCGCAGCGGCGACGCCGAGGTCCTTGGCGGCTTCCTTCCAGAGATCCTCGCGGTTGACCTTGGCGATCAGCGCCTTGGTGTCGAAGCCCGCTTCGATACTTGCCCCAGCGGATGTCCTCGGTGAGGAACCAGAGGTCGTGGCTCTGGAACGGATAGGACGCGTGATCGCGCCAGAATCTCATGATGTGCGGGTGTTCTCGACGACCTTGCCGGGAATGCCGTAGTCGAACTTGCCCTTCAGCGGTCGTTACGTCGTCGACCGGGCAGTTGATCCACTGCCGCTTGGCGCAGATCGCCGCCAGCTCTCTTCGCGGTTTTCCGCCTTTTCGCACCACTGCTGCGCTTCCATCACCGCCATCAGCATCGCCTTCGCGGCCTTCGGATACTTGTCGACATAGGCGGCGCGCATGCCGAAGGATTTCTCGGGATGCTTGTCCCAGATTTCGCCGGTCGTTGATCGGCGGTGTAGCCGATCTTCTGGTGGATCAACTGCAGGTTCCACGGCTCGCAGACGCAGAAGCAGTCCATGGTGCCGACCTTCATGTTGGCGACCATCTGCGGCGGCGGCACCACGATGGTTTCGATGTCCTTGTCGGGATCGATGCCGCCGGCGGCGAGCCAATAGCGGATCCAGAGATCGTGGGTGCCGCCCGGGAAAGTCATCGCGGCCTTGATCGACTTGCCGGCGGCCTTCTTCTTTTCCAAGCGCGACCTTGAACGGCGCGGTGTCGACGCCGAGCTTGAGGTCGGCATATTCCTTGGCGACGGAAATGCACTGGCCGTTCGAGATTGAGCCGCGCCAGGATGTACATCGGCGTCGGCTGATTGTTCTGCGTCACCTTGCCGGACGAGATCAGGTACGGCATCGGCGTCAGGATGTGCGCGCCGTCGATGCCGTTGCCTTCCGAGCCGAGCACGAGGTTGTCGCGGGTGGTGCCCCAGGACGCCTGCTTTGCGACTTCGACGTCGGGCATGCCGTATTTGGCGAAGATGCCCCTTCTCCTTGGCGACGAACAGCGGCGCGGCGTCGGTCAGCGCGATGAAGCCAAGCTTCGCGCCTGGTCACTTCCGGCCCCGCGCCTTGCGCGAACGCGCCGGCGGGGAAATTCAGCTTGGCGGCGGCGAGCAATGCCGCCGTACCGCCGGTCGCCTTCAGGAGCTGGCGGCGGCTGAGACCACGGCGTGAGGTCGGAATGGTGGGCTTCGTCATGTGTATCGCTGTCCTTTGCGTCTGATGGGTGCAACGGGCCGTCCGTTTGGTGTCACCGCGCTAGGCGCAGAAGGGCGCGTTCCAGGGAGGCCCCGGAATGGCGGCGTCACAATTCGGATGAGTGGTCTCGAGGGACGGCTATCAATGGCGTCGGCACAAACTATTCAAGCTTCGTGCCAAGCCTCCCGCATTGCAAAAATACTAGCTTTATCAATCGATTACGGATTTGCATGCGACGGATTATCGCGCCCCGCCGGAACCGTTATTCGCATTCTAAATTTGCAATTCGCCCAATTCTTGTGCGACGCACAAGAATTGGGCAGGTCGAAAAATCGGGGTGTCTAGGCGTTCTCGGTGGCCTTCGCCATCATCGGTTTTGGCGCGTTTCCCTCGCCCGGTTTCATCCGGAATTCGTAGGTCATGAGGTGCCACGGCGCGGCCGCCGGCTTGCCGTCCGGCATCGTCGGATCGGTGCGCTTTTCGATCTTGGCGACCAGCTCGTCCTTGACCCCGAACACCACGTCGGAATCGAGATATTTGTCGCCGTCCATGAAGACGTGCGTGATCAGCGGCTGGTGGCCGGGCGCGGCGACCAGGAAATGCACATGGGCCGGCCGCATCGCGTGGCGGCGGGTCTGCACGATCATCTCGCCGACCGGGCCGTCGGTCGGGATCGGATAGCTGCACGGCAGGATGGTTCGGAAGAAGAATCTGCCATCGGCATCGGTGATGAAGCGCGCCCGCGACGACGGCCCCTCCGTCGCATAGGCCGGCTTCTGGGAATCATAGAAGCCGTCGTCATCGGCGTGCCAGACGTCGACCGGCACACCCGCCAGCGGCTTGCCCTGCGAGGTCGGTGACGCGGCTCTGCACGAACATCCGCTCGCCCGACAGATTGGCCGAGATATCGGTGCCATGCGGCGTCACCTTGTGCTCGCCGACATAGAACGGGCCGAGCACCGTGGTTTCGGTGGCGCCCTCGCGCTCCCGGTGGTTGACGGCATCGACCAGCATCGACACGCCGAGCACGTCGGAGAGCAGGATGAACTCCTGCCGGATCGGCGTGCATTTCTGGCCGGTGCGGGTCAGGAAGTCGATCGCAACTTCCCACTCCTCGAAGGTGAGATCGGTCTTGCGGACGTAGTCGTGCAGCGATTTCACCAGTTCCTGCAGCAGGAATTTGGCGCGCGGATCCGGCGTGTCGTCGAAGCTGCGGATCACGGCGGCGGTCAGTTCGGTCTCGCTGAATTGGCGCATTTTTCTGTCCTGCGGGATAAACGAAGGCTGGCGTCACCCTATACCAGCGCCCCGCGCCGGGTAAGCGCGGCTGGTTGGAACGGCGCACACTTTTCGGCTATCAAGGCTGCGCAATTCAGCCGGAGATCAGTGCCGATGTTAGCCCCTGCCCCCGCCTCGCCCGAATCCGCCGGAATGTCCAAGGCGGCGCTCGATCGCCTCGAAGATCACCTGAAGCAGCGCTATGTCGACGCCGGCCGCTTCCCGGGGACGCAGCTCCTGATCTATCGCCGCGGCAAGGTCGTGCATTCGACCGTGCAGGGCTTTGCCGACGTCGAACGCAAGGCGCCGGTCAAGGACGACACGATCTTCCGCATCTATTCGATGACCAAGCCGATCACCAGCGTCGCCTTCATGATGCTGGTCGAGGAAGGCCGCGTCGCGCTCGACGAGCCCGTGCACAAATACATTCCGGAATGGAAGAACCTCGGCGTGTTCATGGCCGGCACGTATCCGGCTTTCCTGACCCGCCCGCCGACGCGGCCGATGCTGATCGTGGACCTGCTGCGCCACACCTCCGGGCCTTACCTATGGCTTCCAGCAGCGCAGCAACGTCGATGCCGCCTATCGCGAGACCAAGATCGGCGAAGTGATCAAGGCCGGCACGCTGCAAACCATGATCGACGACCTCGCAAAAATTCCGCTGGAGTTTTCGCCGGGCGAAGCCTGGAACTACTCCGTCGCCACCGACGTGCTCGGCTATCTCGTCGGCGTGATCAGCGGCAAGCCGTTCGAGCAGTTCCTCAAAGAGCGCATTTTCGATCCGCTCGGGATGAACGACACCGACTTTCTTCGTGCCGAAGGAAAAGGCGCATCGTTTGGCGGCCTGCTATTCGGCCGACGTGCAGATCGGCATGACTGCCGGCGAGGCGCAAAGTTGACGCTGCAGGACGACCCGGCGACGAGTTCGTTCCTGTCGCCGCCCTCGTTCATCTCCGGCGGCGGTGGCCTGTGCTCGACCGCGGCCGACTATCTCACCTTCTGCCGGGCGCTGCTCAATGGCGGCGAACTCGGCGGCGTTCGCCTGCTGGGCCCGAAGACGCTGAAGCTGATGACGTCGAACCATTTGCCCGGCGGCGTCGACCTGCCGGCGATGTCGCGCTCGCTGTTCTCCGAGGCGGCCTATAACGGCATCGGCTTCGGGCTCGGCTTCGCCGTCACCATGAACCCGGCGCAGACGCTGATCGCCGGCAGTCCCGGCGAGTTCAACTGGGGAGGTGCTGCGACGACCTCGTTCTTCATCGACCCGGCGGAAGAGCTGATCACGATCTTCATGACGCAGGTGCTGCCGTCGAGCGCCTATCCGTTGCGGCGCGAGCTGCGCACCATGGTGTATGCCGCCATCACCGACAGCAATCTCTGAGAGCGGGGCAGCCCGTGGTTCCGCGGCGCGAAGCCGCGGAACCGGCGCGGCGCCTCGAAGCGGGCTTGCATCCTCTCTAATATGCTTGGCGCAATTCGGCGGCTTCTCCTATGCTTCGGCGAATAGGCGCCGATCCGGGAACTTCATTGCCAAAACCTTCACTGCCAGTGCGTCTCGCCCTTCTGGTCGCGGGAACCACGCTGCCGCTGATCATTTTTGCAGCCGGCATGGTGTACAACAATTACAAGCAGGATCGGCAGAACGCGACCCAGCGGGTGCTGGAAACCGTCCGCAGCATCCGGCTCGTGCTCGATGCCGAGATGCAGCGGATGACCGGCGCGCTGCAGGTGCTGTCACTGACCAATTCTGTACGCGACGGCGATTTCGAAGGTTTCCGCCGGATCGCGCAGGGCTTCCTGGACCAATACGGCGAAGGCGGCGTCATCCTGGTGGCCGACCGCGACGGCCGGCAGGTGTTTTCCTCGGTCACGACAGATACGGCATGAGCCTGCCGCCACGCAACAACCTCGCCATCGTCGACAAGGTCTTCGCGGAAAAGAAGCCGGTCTATTCCAACCTGTTCTTCGGCGCGGTGAAGAAACGTCTGATCGTGACGCGTCGAAGTACCGGTCTTTCGCGATGACGAGGTGATCTACGACATCTCCTTCAGTCCGCCGATCGAAATTTTTCAGGCCATGATCGAGCAGCAGCAGCCGAGCAAGGACTGGACGATCTCGATCTTCGACGGCGAAGGCACCAATTTCGCGCGCGTGCCGAACCCGCAGGACACCGTCGGCAAGCGCGCATCGCCCTCGCTCTATGCGCTGATGTTCCAGAATCCCGAAGCCACGGTGCCGACGATATCGCTCGAGGGCGTGCCGCTGATTACGAGCCTCGCCCGCTCTTCGCTCACCGGCTGGACGGTTGCCGCCGGCGTCGCCGAAAGTTCGCTGGTCGCCCCGCTGTGGCGCAACCTGGCGATAACAAGCGTGATGGGCGCCGTGCTGCTGATGGTCGGCCTCGCCTTTGCGGTGCGGATGGCGACCCAGATCGCCCGCGGCGAGATGCTTCACAATCTGTTGATCGAGGAGCTCAACCACCGCGTCAAGAACACGCTCGCGGTGCTGCAGTCGATCGCCACCCAGACGTTCCGCAGCGCGAGCCGGGCGGAGCGCGAGAAATTCGAGGGAAGGCTCGGCGCGCTGGCGGAGGCGCACAATCTGCTGAGCCAGGAAAAGTGGCAGGGCGCGGAGCTGCGGGAAGTGATTGCGCGGGTGCTGCGGCCCTATCTGCTCAACACTCCGGAGCGGATGCGGATGTTCGGACCGCAGGTTCCGCTGTCGCCGCGGCTCGCCGTGGTGCTGTCGATGATCGTGCACGAGATCGCAACCAATGCCGCCAAATACGGCGCGCTGTCGAACGACACCGGGACCGTCGCGGTGGACTGGGAGATCCTCGAGGAAAGCGACGGGCGCAAGCTGCGGCTGATCTGGACCGAGGCCGGCGGCCCGCCCGTCACGGCGCCGGTGCAGCGCGGCTTCGGCTCGCGGCTGATCGAGCGCAGCACGCGCGACCAGCTCGGCGGCGAAGCGACCGTCGATTTCCTGCCGCGCGGCGTCGTCTATACGGTGAGCTGCGCGCTCGACATGGAGGAATAGACCGATACGGAGAGCGTTATTTCAACATCTCCGGCACGATCAGCCGCGGCAGGAACAGCGACACACTCGGCCAGATGATCAGCGCGGCCAGCACCAGCAGCATCGGTATCAGCATGATCACCGTGTCCTTGAGCGCGTAGCGCAGCCGCACGCCCGCGATCGAGCAGGCGATCATCAGGCACAGGCCGTAGGGCGGCGTCACCAGCCCGAAGGCCAGCGAGACGATCGAGATGATCGCAAACTGGACGGGGTGGAGGTCGACCGATTTCGCCAGCGGTTCGAGCACGGTGCCGACGATGATGATCGCCGGAATGGCGTCGAGAAAACAGCCCACCACCAGGAAGCAGAAGGCGATGAAGAAGCCGGCCGCGATCGGACCCATGCCCCAGGTCGAGACGTTGGCCAGCAGCTCCTGCGGAATCTTGTAATAGGCCAGCAGCCAGCCGAAGGCGCTCGCGGTGCCGACGCAGAACAGCGCGACGCCGGCCAGCCGCCCGGTGTCGAGCAGCGCCTTGTAGAGTTCGCGCGCGCCCGGTTTCGCGGTAGAAGAACGCCGACAGCGCGACGGAATAGAGCACCGCGACGCAGGCGGATTCGGTCGCGGTGAACCATCCGAGCAGGATGCCGCCGACAATGATGAACGGCGTCATCAGCGCCGGTATCGACCGCCAGATCGCGCAGCACATCTCCCGCCAGGTGTCTTTTGGATAGGTCGGATAGCCGCGGCGCACGGCATAGACATGCACGGTCGCCATCTGCGCGCCCGCGATCAGCAGATCCCGGCACGATGCCGGCGAGGTACATCGCCGCGATCGAGGTCGAGATCAGCCCGCCCCACACGATCATCAGGATCGAGGGCGGAATGATGACGGCAAGCACGGCGGAGACCGCCGTGATGGCGATGGAGAACGAGAGGTCGTAGCCCTCCTTGGTCTGGGCATCGATGAAGATTTTCGACTGGCTCGCCGCGTCCGCGGTGGAGGAGCCGGAGATGCCGGCAAAGAACACCGACAGCACGACATTGATCTGCGCCAGCGATCCCGGCCAATGCCCGACCATCGAGCGCGACAATGCGACCAGACGGTCGGTGATGCCGCCGATGCTCATCAGGTTGGCGGTCAGCAGGAAGAACGGCACGGCGAGCAGGATGAACGAATTGTAGGCGTTGAAGGTCTCCTGCGCGAGCGTCATCATCGACAGGCGCGGCTCGATCAAAAGGATCGGCACACAGGCCAGACCGAGCGCAAAGGCGACCGGCACGCGGATGATGAGCAGGCCGACGAAGACCCCGAACAGGACCATGGCGGCCTGTCCGGCAGAAAGAACATTGCCGCTCATCGTCTTGCCCCAAGCAGAATCCGCGCCTCGTCGAGAATTTGTTCACCCGCAAACACGATCCACGTCACGCCGGCCACCGGCCATGCGACGTGGATCATCCAGAGCGGCAGATCCGCCAGTTCCGACGTCCGGTTCCAGGCGAACCGCGTGAATTCGAGCCCGGCCCACACAAACACCACCGCCATCGCCAATATGCCGAGCCGAGCCAGTATCCGCACGGCGGCCTCGCTTCGGCGCGACAGGTCGGGCCAGACGTCGACCTCGAAATGCTGCGCCTCGCGCACGCCGACCATGGCGCCGATCATGATGGTCCAGACGAACAGGAAGCGCGCCATCTCCTCGGTCCAGATGTAGGACGGAATGAACGGCGTGTAGCGCGAGATGATCTGCAGCGTGACCGGAATGACCAGAATGCCGACGCAGGCGGCAAGCAGAATTTCCAGCAATCTTGCATAGGCCGCCGTCGCTCGGCGCCACAGCGACGGGTTCGGCGGCATCGATATTTCAGTCATCACGACTCCGGGGATAGCGATCATGGAATGGGGCAAGCCAACTGGCTTGCCCCGACTTCCTGCCGCACGGCACGACCAATTCTCAGGCGACGTTGATCTTCTCGAAGATGCCCTCGGCGCCGATTTCCTTGGCGTAGGTGGCCATCACGGGATCGGCGAGCTTCTTCATGGCGTCGCGCTCCTCGAACGGAACGCGCTTGAGCTTGCCGGCCTTCTCCAGCGTGTCGAGCTTGACGACTTCCTCGCTCGACTCCAGTTGACGGCCGTAATCGCCGGCCTCCTTGCCGGCCTTCATGATCGCGTCCTGCAAGTCCTTCGGCAGGGTCTTCAGCGTTTTCACCGAGAAGCAGATCGGCCGGATCGATACCGCGTGCTGCGTCAGGTTGAGGTGGGGAGCGACTTCGTAGAACTTCATCGCCTCGACGCCGGCCGCCTCGTTTTCGCCGGCCGAGATCACGCCGTTCTGGATGGCGTTGTAGACTTCATTGTAGGCGATCACGGTCGGGCTCATGCCGACGGCTGCAAACGTCTTCGACCAGATCGGCGCGCCCTGCACGCGGACCTTGAGACCCTTGAGATCGGCGATGTTCTTGAGCGGCTTGTTGGCGAAGATGTTGCGGATGCCGCCGCCCGCATAGCCGATCAGGACGACCTCGGCCTTGGCCGCGACTTCGTCGGCGATCGGCGCCAGGATGTTCGCCTCGACCACCTTGTTCATGTGGTCGATGCCCTTGAACACAAAGGGCGCATCGATGAACGGTGCGGCCTTGGCGAAGGTCGACATGTGGGCCGGCGAGACAATGCCGTAATCGACCGCCTTGCCCTGGGACATGTACTCGAAATACTGCTTCTCGAGGCCGAGCGAAGAGTTTCGGTGCAGCGTGAAGTTGATCGGCTTGCCGTAGTATTTCTTCACCAGTTCTTCGAACCGGAGCAACGCCCTGTTGAAAGCGTGATCGTCGTTGAACTGCACGGCTCCGTTGAGCGTGACGGGCGCCTGCGCCCGCAGGATCGATGGCATGCCCAAGGCGCCGGCAGCGGCCGTCGCACCAAGGCCCGCAAGTACGGTTCTTCGCTTCA
The DNA here is from genome assembly GCA_963840465.1 of uncultured Alphaproteobacteria bacterium. Classification (GTDB taxonomy): domain Bacteria; phylum Pseudomonadota; class Alphaproteobacteria; order Rhizobiales; family Xanthobacteraceae; genus Bradyrhizobium. Next base: position 100,281 of record CAWIZF010000062.1, read on the forward strand.
TGACGTTCCTCCCCTGTGACGCCCGTCCCTTGTAAGCGGGACTTTGGGCGGGCCGACGACGCGGCCACTGTTGCAAAGCGTATGCAAAACGGCGCGACTGGGGAAGCCAATTTCAGCGATACCTGAGCTTTTAGGCCGCAGACGGCGGGCCGATGATTGCAATCATTTCGGCAAACGCCGTACCGCAGGCGCGGGCCGGACCGCCGTCCACCTTCCGCCAATCGCCGCAAGCGCTCGTCACGGCTTGTCCGGCCTGTCAGTTGCCGAGGCAACATCTATCGGTTCCGAGTACGCTGGCGGCAATGTTCAATCCGCAGGCAACCGACAAGCCGCATGTGTTGCGCGATGCCGGATCTGGCCCGCTCCATCAAAGGCGCGCATGACGTGCGAGCACACGGGTTGCCGCAATTTCCCGTCACGTGGCACCCGAAAATCGGACTGAACTTTGCCGCATTTTGTCAGGCTTCACCGCCCGCGTGCATTTCACGCCGATGTCGAGCCGACGCGCGTCGTGAGCGTCATTTTCGGCGGGCAACCCCCGTAAAAATCCGGTGATCGATCGCGACGTAGTAAGCATGAAGGCCAAAATCTGTGGCCATTGAACTCGCGGTGGTTGTGGTTTGTCGAATATTTTGTCAAATGTAGAGCGCGGGGTTTTTTCCAATTGCGCCCCGGGTGCCGACAGCTTTAAGTGGTTGGCGGCGCCGGTATCAGGATGCTTCCAATACGTGTATGCGTTTGGCTACCATCCCGGAATATCCCAGGATTCCCGTGGTTCTCTTTACTACCTCACGGTTCGGCTGACTTTAAACACGGCACATACGGATGAACCTCTGACCTACTTTTGCCAGGGTTTCCCGATTGAAGGACGGTAAAACCAGAATGAACAGATCAGCAGCGAAGAAGATGAAACAGCGCAGCGCCGGCAAACCCGATATCGAATTGGGCAAGCGGATTCGGCTGCGGCGCGTGGAACAGAAAATCTCTCAAGCGGAGCTCGGCGACAAGCTCGGCGTCAGCTTCCAGCAGGTCCAGAAGTACGAGAAGGGCGTCAACCGTGTCGGCGCTGCTCGTCTTCAGGCCATCGCTACCGCGCTCGACGTGCCGGTGACGTTCTTCTACGACGGCGACGGCAAGGCGCGCGAAGTCGAGAGCCTGCTCTTCCTGGACAGCGCGTTCAGCCTGAGGCTGTTGCGTGCCTACAGCAAGATCAAGGACCAGACCGTACAGCGTCAGTTGGTCTCCTTGATGGAATCGATCGCCGCCAACGAGGCCTAGGCATTATCGCGCCTGGATTGCAGCACCGCGGACCCGATCAATCGACGCGAGAAATCGCCGGGTAGCCTGTTGCTGCGCTAGGTTACATATTGATCTGGCCGGAAAAGATCAGCGCATCGCCATCGTCGGTGGCGGAGTCCGGTTATTCGACACACAAAAACCTGAATATCAGGTCTCGCGAGCGCGAGCCGTTGAAGAGATTTTCTATTATTCTAGCGTGACGCCTTTTTATCATTGCCCGGCGCTCCCAATCTCGATGTTGATGTAAGCCGCAAGCTATCCGGTATCGACGATTCCGGTGAAACTGCAGCCTCTCCACAACCCGGCCGTGAACTTGCCCGGGGCCGGCGAAACGTGGCACCACACTCCCGAAAAAAGACCGGTCCATCGGCTTTGGGAGGCGACAATGATCATCCTTCACCACGGCTGGCGTTCGAGCGCTTCGCGCCGTGTCCGGTTATGCCTCGCCGAGAAGGGCCTCGCCTATCAAGGCCACGTGGTCGACATGGCTGCGATGGAGCATCATTCGCCGGAATATCTCAGGATCAATCCGCTCGGCGTAATCCCGACACTGGTCCATGACGGCCGGCCGCTGCACGAGAGCGGCACGATCTGCGAGTATCTCGACGAGACGTTTCCCGCTCCCCCGCTCCGGCCGGATACACCTTACGAACGCGCCGAGATGCGCAACTGGATCCGGCACATCGACGGGCTGATCGGCAATCTCATCATCTTCAACTGGCAGCACCATCTGGCGAAGACCGCGTCGCAATGGTCGGATCAGGAACTCGCCGAGAAACTCAAGAACATCCCGAGCAAGGAGCGGCAGGAGGCCTGGCTGCGGGCTGCGCGCAAACCCTACACCGAGGAAGAGCGCGACGCGGCGCGGGCCAAACTGGTCGGCCTGCTGGACAAGATGGAGGCAGCGCTGAAGCCGTCCGGATGGCTTGTCGGCAAGGCCTACTCGATCGCGGACATCGCCGCAGCCCCCTTCGCAAAGCGCATCGATGAGGAAATTGCGCCGGATGAGATGACCGAAAAGAAACATCCACACGTCGCGGCGTGGTGGACTAGACTGCAGGCGCGGCCGGCCTACGCCGAGGCGAATTTCGGCCCCTTCGTTGATTCCTGAAATGGACTGGATGCCCCGATGCTAGATACCCCGAAGAACGCCGAGACATCCCATGCCGACGGCAAGATCCTGCAAAGCGTCCGCGATGGCGTCGGCGTCATCACCTTCAACAATCCCGACAAGCGCAACGCGATGTCGCTCGAAATGTGGGAGGGCCTGGGCCACGCGCTGGTCGAACTGCGCGACGATCCCGACGTTCGCGTCGTGATCCTGGTCGGCGCCGGCGACAAGGCTTTCGTCTCGGGCGCCGATATCAGCCAGTTCGAAAAGACCCGCCACAATGCGGCGGCCTCGGAAGAATATTCGAAACGCAGCGAGGCGCAGCGTGCGCTGCTGGCGAGTTACCCGAAACCGACGATTGCCTGCATCCGCGGCTTCTGCCTCGGCGGCGGCATGCAGGTCGCAATGCTGACGGATATTCGCATTGCCTCCGACAACAGCCAGTTCGGCATTCCCGCCGCAAAACTCGGCATTGCCTATGGCTATGACGGCCTCAAGCATCTGGTCTCGCTGGTCGGGCCATCCTGGGCGCGGCTCATCATGTACACGGGCATGCGGATCGAGGCCGCGGAAGCGTTGCGGATCGGACTGGTCGACCGCGTGCTGCCGGATGCGGAATTATGGGACGCCACCATGGAGATCGCGCGCACCATCTCCGGCAACGCGCCGCTGGCGATCAAGGCCGCCAAGATCACGATTGCCGAAGTGCTGAAGGACGAAAGCAAGCGCGACATGGACGCGATCAAGAAGATCGGCATGGCCTGCATGGACTCGGAAGATTTTCGCGAAGGCCGCACGGCTTTCATGGAAAAGCGCAAGCCGCAGTTCAAGGGGAAGTAGGCCACTCGTCCCGTAGCCCGGATGGAGCGCAGCGACAATCCGGGAACTTGCCTGCAAGCCGACGGACCGGCCCCGGATATCGCTTCGCTCATCCGGGCTACAAGCTATTCGACCGGCTACAGCGCCGCCAGCACCGCTTTCGTAATATCCGCGGTGCCGTTGCTGCCGCCGAATTCCATCGGCTTGATTGCTCCCGCATAGGCCTTGTCCACCGCGCGCTCGATGCGTTCGCCGGCTTCGGCCGCGCTTTCGAGGCCGTGCTTGTCGGCGAGCCAGTCCAGCATCATCGCGGCCGACAGGATCATCGCGGTGGGGTTGGCCTTGCCCTGCCCCATGATGTCGGGCGCGGTGCCGTGGCAGGGCTGGAACACGGCGTAGCGGTCGCCGATGTCGGCTGAGGGAGCCATGCCCAGGCCGCCGATCAGGCCGGCGGCGAGGTCGGAGAGAATGTCGCCGAACATGTTCTCCGTCACCATGACGTCGAAATCCCACGGCCGCTTCACCATCATCAGCGAGCAGGCATCGACATAGACCCGGTCCGTCTTGACGCCGGGATGGCGTTTGGCGGCTTCATCGAACATTCCGCGAAAGAACGCGAACGCCCTGAACACGTTGGCCTTGTCGACGCAGGTCAGGCCGCCATTGGTCTTGCCGCGCGCCTTGCGGCGTTCGGCGAGGCGGAACGAGAACTCGAACAAGCGCTCCGAGGTCTTGCGTGTGATGACCAGCGTCTCGCGCGCCTCGGTGTCCGTCACCACGCCCTTGCCCATCGAGGCGAACAGGCCTTCGGTGGATTCCCGGATCAGCACGAGGTCGATGCCGCGCTGGTCGGCGCCGACGATCGGGCTCGGCACGCCCGGAACGAGCCGCGCCGGGCGCACGCCGGCATAGAGGTCGAAATGGAAGCGCAGTTCGATCTGCGGCGCGATCTCGGTGTTATCAGGGTAGCGCACCGACGGCAGGCCGCAGGCGCCGAGCAGGATGGCATCCGCCTCCTCGCATAACCGGATCGTCGAGTCCGGCATCGATTTGCCGGTCGCCAGATAATTGTTGGCGCCGGCCGGCGCGTCGGTGAAGCGGAATTTGAGGTCCGATGTCGCCTCGATCTTGCGCAGGACTTCCAGCGCCGGCGCCATCACTTCAGGGCCGATGCCATCGCCGCCGAGCACGGCGATGTGGAGGGCGTTGTTTGCGGACATGGGGTTCCTTGGAAGTATTCGGAAGGTCAGTTGCCGTCATTGCGAGTGCAGCGAAGCAATCCATAGCGCGGCAGAACGGCATGGATAGATTGCTTCGTCGCTTCGCTCCTCGCAATGACGGTGGCAACAGCGGAGCCTACGGCGTCAGCACCGCGCGACCGACCAGTTTGCCTTTCTGCAAATCGGTCAGCGCTTCGTTGGCCTTGGCGAGCGGCATCGTCGTGACCGGAATCGGCGCGATCATCTTGTTGCGGACGAGGTCGAGCAATTCCGCGGTTTCGCGCAAATTGCCGACATAGCTGCCCTGGATCGTGATCGCCTTGATCGGGATCAGCGGCAGTGCCCAGGGCGCGCCGCCGCCGAACAGGCCGACGATGACGAGCTTGCCGCCCTTGGTCAGGCAGTCGAAGCCGAGCTGGGTGGTCTGCGCGTTGCCGACGAGATCGATCACGGCGCGAATCGGTCCGCCGGCCGCCTTCGCCAGTTGCTCCAGCGCATCCGGCGCCTTGCCGTCGACGGTGGCGAGCGCGCCGGCGGCTTCGGCGGCTTCGCGCTTGCGCGCGTCGATATCGACGACGATGGCGCCCTTGCCGCCCATCGCCTTCAACAGCGACAGCGCCATCAGGCCGAGCCCGCCGGCGCCGAAGATGACGATCGGCGAATTGAAGGCGAACTCGACCTTCTTCAGCGCGCTGTAGGTGGTGACGCCGGAACAGGCATAGGGCGCCGCGGTGACGGGATCGAGCCCTTTCAGGTTCAACAGATATTTCGGATTCGGCACCGTCATGTGATCGGCATAGCCGCCGTCGCAATAGACGCCGAGCGAGTTCGGCTTGACGACGCACATGTTCTCGTCGCCGCCGACACACGTCGCGCATTTGCCGCAGCCGAGCCAGGGATAGACCAGCGCGATGTCGCCCACCTTGAGGTCGCCCTTGTCGGCGGCAGTAGACGTCAGGTCCGAACGCCACCACCTCGCCGACGGTCTCATGACCCATCGTGCGCGGCAGCGACACGCCACGGTCCTTCAGCGACAGCGGCTTGCGGCCATGGCCGAGATCGTAGCCGCCTTCCCAGATGTGAAGGTCGCTGTGGCAGACGCCGGCCGCCTTCACCTTGATCAGCACCTGCGTGCCCGTCGGCTGCGGCGTCTCCTGATCCACCTCTTTCAGCGGTGCGTTGAACTCGGCGACCTGAAAACTCTTCATCGCTTCTCTCCCGTCATTCTTGTTCTTGGCACAGGCAATTTCCTGCGCGAACATTGCCACGTCTGCCCGGTCGAGACAAACGCGGGCGGCGCCTTCCGCTAGTCAGATCAGCGGGTGATGGCAAGCCACGAACTGACCCGGCGCCACGGCGCGCAGTTCCGGCATCTCGTCGCTGCATCGCTGATCCGCGCGGGGACAGCGGGTGCGGAACCGGCAGCCGGACGGCGGCGCGATCGGCGATGGCGGCTCTCCGACCGGCACGGTCTCGGTGGGGCGGACATCCGGATCGGGCACCGGGATGGCCTCGATCAGCAGCGCGGTATAGGGATGCGCCGGCCGGGCGAACAGCTGTTCGGAGGGGCCGACCTCGCACAACCGGCCGAGATACATCACCGCCACGCGGTCGCTCACCGCCTTCACCACCGCGAGGTCGTGCGCGATGAACAGCAGCGTCAAGCCGAACCGGCCCTTCATCTCCTCCAGCAGATTGAGGATCTGGGCGCGGATGGAAACGTCGAGCGCCGAGACCGGCTCGTCGCAGACGATGAACTCCGGATTGAGGATGAGCGCGCGCGCGATGCAGATGCGCTGGCACTGCCCGCCGGAGAATTCGTGCGGCAGCCGTCCCACGACCAGGGTCGGGTCGAGCCCGACCGCGCTCAGCACCTCGTGGACCAGTTGCTCGCGCTTCTCGGGATCCTTGACGCCCGCAATCACCAGCGGCTCGGCGACGATGTCGCCGATCTTGCGGCGCGGGTTCAGCGAGGCGATCGGATCCTGGAAGATCAGCTGCACGCGCCGGCGCATCTGGCGCAAGGCATCGCCCTGCATCGTCGTGAGATCGTGACCGTCGAACAGGACGCGCCCCGAGGTCGGCCGGCGCAACTGCAGCACCGCGCGGCCCAGCGTCGATTTTCCGCAGCCGGATTCGCCGACCAGACCCAGCGTTTCGCCGCGGGCGATCTGCAACGACACGCCGGACACGGCATGAACGATCTTGGCGCCGACGGGATATTCCACGACCAGATCGTCGACGGCGAGCAGCGGTTCGTTTGAAGCGACCGACACAGCTTGCAGCATCATGCGCCGGCCTCCGCATGGATCTCGATCGGGTGGAAACAGGCGTACTGATGTTCGCGCGATCTCGGCTGCCGTCAATGCGCGGCTTCTCGACCTGGCAGCGGGCCACCGCATAGCGGCAGCGCGGCGAGAACGAGCAGCCCTGCAGCGGCCGGGTCGGATCGGGCGGACGCCCGGAGATCGCCGGCAGCGGCGTGTGCGGCGCGGCGTCGAGCCGCGGAAGGGCTGCGAGCAGCGCTTCGGTATAGGGCATCCGCATTTTCTTGAACAAGGCCGGCGTCGGCGCGCGCTCGACCACGCGGCCGGCATACATCACGGCGACTTCGTCGGTGCGGCCGGCGACGACGCCGAGGTCGTGGGTGATCAGGATCATCGCCATGTGCCGGCGGCGCTGCTCGCGCGCCAGGAGATCGAGGATCTGCGCCTGGATCGTCACGTCGAGCGCGGTGGTCGGCTCGTCGGCGATCAGCAGCTTTGGTTCGCACGACAGCGCGATCGCGATCGCCACGCGCTGCCGCATGCCGCCGGAGAGCTGGTGGGGATATTGCGCCAGCCGCTGCTCGGGCGCGGGAATGCCGACCGCGGCGAGCAGTTCGACGCTGCGCTTCCTGGCGGTGGCGTCGTCGAGTTCCAGATGTTCCTGCAGCGTCTCGATCAGTTGGGTGCCGATCGTGAGCACCGGATTGAGCGAGGTCATCGGGTCCTGGAACACGACCGCCAGCGAGCGGCCGCGCAGCTTGCGCAGTTTCTCCGGCGCGAGCTGCAGCAGGTCCTGCCCGTCGAACATCACGCGGCCGGAGAGCTTTGCCTTCTTCGGCAGCAATTGCAGGATCGCCCGCGACAGCATGGTCTTGCCGCAGCCGGATTCGCCGACCACGCCGAGCGTCTGGCCGGCGCCGACGGTGAGGTTCGACCCGATCCACCGCGCGCAGATTGCCGCGCGGGGTCGGCAGGTCGACGACGACGTCCTCGACGGAAAGCAGGGTATTTTCGGTCACAGCGCGCCCTGACGTGGATCGGTGAGCGCCCGCAGCGTGTCGCCGATGAGATTGAAGGAGAGCACGGTGAGGAACATCGCGATCGCCGGAAGGAAGGCGAGCCTCGGCGCGACCTCCAGGCTTTCGCGCCCCTCCCCGATCATGCTGCCCCAGCTCGAGATCGGCGGCGGCACACCGAGGCCGAGGAACGACAAGGCGCCCTCGACCACGATGGTGACGGCGACGCCGAGCAGGAAGAAGGCAAACAGTGGCAGGATGACGTTCGGCAATAGTTCGCGCAACAGGATGCGTGCATGCGTCGCTCCCAGCGCCTGCGCCGCGATGACGAATTCACGCCGCGCCAGCGTCAGCGTCGCCGCCCGCGCCACCCGCATGAAGGCGGGAATGCCGAGCACACCGAGAATGAAGGTGAGGTTGAGGATCGACTGCCCGAGAAAGGCGGTCACGGCCAGCGCCAGGATCAGGGGCGGAAACGCCAGCAGCACGTCCATGCTGCCGACCACGACGACTCGAACCGGCCACGGAAATAGCCCGCGAGCATGCCGAGCGCGCCACCGATGGTGAGCCCGATCATCGGCGCGCACAGCCCGACCACGAGCGAAATCCGCGCGCCGTAGATCAGCCTTGAGAGCTCGTCGCGGCCAAGACCGTCGGTTCCGAGCCAGTGCTCCATGGAAAACGGAGCGCGTCGTTCCAGCATGTCCATGTCGGTCGGGCTCGGCAGCGGCAGCACGGGCGCAAGGATCGCGACCGCGAACATGAAAATCATCCAGCCGATCGCCATCCAGAACAGCAGCCCCAATCGGCGTCTGCGCTTTGCCGGTTGCGCCGCGACGCCTTCGTCGATGGTGAGTTCAAGCGTGGCCATGACGAATCCTGGGATCGAGGACGGCGTAGAGCAAATCGACGATGAAGTTCATGATCACGAAGCCGGCGGCGACGATCAGCACCACCCCCTGCAGGATGATGAGGTCGCGGGTGTAGATCGCACCGACCAGCAGCCGGCCGATTCCCGGCAAGCGCAAAGATCGTCTCCACGATGACAGTGCCGCCGATCAATCGACCGATATTGATGCCGGTTATCGTGACCAGCGTCAGCGACGACGGCTTCAGCGCATGCACGAACAGGATGCGCGAGGCTTTCAGTCCCTTGGCTTTCGCCAGCGCGATATAGTCTTCCTGCAGGGTTGCGATCATGTCGGATCGCAGCACACGCATGATCCCCGGCCATTCGGCGAGCGCCAGCGTCAGCGCCGGCAGCACCATGAAGCGCAGATTTGCGAGCGGGTCTTCGGCGAAGGGCACGTAGCCCGTCGCCGGCAACCAGCGCAGTTCCACCGCGAACAGATAGATCAGCAGGATCGCCGACAGGAAGGCCGGCACGGAAAGCATGGCAAAAGCGGTGCCGGTCATGAAGCGGTCGAACGGCGCCGCCGCTGCGCGCGGCGCAGACGATCGCCAGCGGCACGCCAATGACGAGGCGCCATGATCTCGGCCAGCAGCATCAGCTCGATCGATACCGGCAGCCGTTCGGTTACCGCCTGCAGCACGGTTTGCCCGGTGCGGAACGACCGGCCGAAGTCGCCCTGCAGGATGTTGCCGAGCCAGCCGAAGTAACGGATCCAGATCGGCTGATCGAGCCCCATGTCCTTGCGGAGCGCCGCCACGTTCTCCGGCGTCGCCTGATCGCCAAGGATCACGTAGGCGAGATCGCCCGGCAGCAGCGACGCGATGAAGAACGTGAGCAACGATACGGCGATCAGGACCGGTATCAGGTACAGCAGCCTACGCGCGACGAAGAACAGCATGGAAGATCATTCCAGCCAGGTGTCCGATACGTCGATCACCCCGTGATAGATTTTGGGCAGGCCCTTCAGCTTGGATGTCGCGATCGCGTAGTAGGTGTTCTGGAAGGTCCAGAACCAGATCGCCTCCTTGTTGATCGATGCGGCTGATCGCGCAATAATCTTCGATCCGCTTTTCCGGATCGGCCGTGACCCGCGCGTGGTCGAGCAGCTTGTCGAGTTCGGGATTGGAGTAGTTGGCGAGCGCGACCGGGCTGCCGGTGCGGAAGTTGGCGTACATCTGGGGATCGGGGTCGGCGAGATCGACGATCCGCCATGGCGTCAACTGGAACTGGCGCATGAAGGCGCGCGGCGGAACGGTGGCCTGATCGACTTGCTCGATTTCCATGTTGGCGCCGGCCCGTTTCCAGAACTGCTGCAGCACCTGACCGATGGTGCGGCCACGCGGCGTCGCAGTGACGAGCATCTTGAACTCGACCGGCTTGCCGTAGTCCTTGATCAGCGCCTTGGCCTTCTCGAGGTCTTCGGGAAGCGCACCGTCGTCCTTGCACTTGACCCAGGAACCGTCGCCATAGGGGTTGCTGGCGGGCCGTGCGAGGCCATTGGTGATCGCCTGCGACATCTTCTTGCGGTCGAGCGCCATCACCAACGCCTGGCGCACGCGGACGTCATCGAACGGCGCGACCTTGGTGTTGAAGGCGTAAACCACTGCGCCGGAGCCGGCGTAGGTGTGCACCTTCATCTTCGGGTCTTTTTGCGCCTTCATGGATGTTGTCGGCGTCATATTCGTCGTCCCAGACGATGTCGACCTCGCCCGACTGCAGGCTGGCGAAGCGCGACTGCGCATCCGGCAGCGGCTTCAGCACGATGCGGTCGAGATAGGGATGGTCCTTGTTCCAGTAATCCGGATTCTTTTCCAGGACCATGCGGTCGCCGGCGGTCCATGACTTCAGGATATAGGGCCCGGTGCCGACGGGATTGCGGTTGTAATCGTCGCCCTTGGTCTTCCATGCCGTCGGCGAGTGGACCGCATTGTTGGAACTCGCATAGGTCATCAACGCAGGCTGAAGTTCACCTGCGGATCATTCAGGTTGTAGACCACGCGTCAGTTCGTCGGGCGCCTGCACGTTGTTGACATAGGCGATATAGAAGGCGCAGCGGCACTTGTTGGCAGGGTCCTTCTGCCGGTCGAAATTCTCCTTGTACCGCTTGCGCATTGAACGGCGTGCCGTCGTGGAATTTGACGCCGGGACGCAGCTTGAAGGTCCACGTCTTGAAGTCCTCGGAAGGCGTCCCAGGACAGCGCCAGCTTCGGCTGCGGCTTGCCGTTGTCGTCGAGCGCGGTGAGCGTATCGAAGATCGCGGCTGACGCGGTTAGCGCCGCCGTGTCGTAAACACCGACCTTCAGCGGATCGAAACCGGGAATATCGAGCTCGAGGCCGACCGTGATGCTGCCGCCGGGCTTCTGCGCGTCGGCGGGCATGGCCGACAAGGCCACACCAAATCCCGCCACAAGAAATATTCGCGCAAGCGCGCTCGAACGGATCGCCGCCTTCATTGATATTCCCTCCGATGTGTCGTCCGTCCGGTATTCCGGATCGTGATCGCTGCGGTAAGATTGTCTGGAATCGCCGTCGCGGGCAAGGCCGTTCGCAACCCGCGGATGAAACGCCGCAGGTTAATGTTTCGCTGTGCGGAGCGCGCCGTCAGCCGCGCGCGGTGACCGGCGCCTTGCCGGCAAAGGCTGCGATTTCATCCTCCGACAGGCCTGTCTCCTTCAGATAGGCCCGCGTGTGCTCGCCGAGCGTCGACATGCGCCGCGCCGCCGACACTTTGGCGCCCGACATGCGGAACGGCAGGTTGAGCACCTTGAAGGTGCCGCCGCCGTCCTCGACCTCGGCCAGCGCACCGCGATGGGCAATCTGCGGATCGCGCAGCGCCTCGGCGACGGTGCGATAGGCCGATGAGGGAACGCCGTGCGCGTTGAGCGCCGCGAGGCACTGCGCCGTCGTCACAGTGCGCGACCACGCCTCGACGCCTTCAATCAGGCTCCCCCAGTTTTCCCGGCGGTCGGAATATTTCGCAAAGCGCGGATCGCTCACCCACTCGGGGTGACCGATCACCTGCATCAGGCTCTGGAAAGTCTTCTCGCTGGCGATCGCCATCATCACATAGCCGTCCGTCGTCTCGATCGGGCCGAACATCGGCCGCTGCGTCGGCTTCACCTCGAATTGCGACCACTGCAGTTCGTTGAGCGTCAGGCTCAGCATGGATTCCAGCATCGAGACGTCGATATGCTGGCCCTGCCCGGTCGCGTTGCGCTGATACAGCGCCGCCGAGATGGCGCCGAACGCATAGACGCCGGTGAGCACGTCGGCGTGGTAGATGCCGCAATAGTCCGGGCGGCTGCGTCCGGGCTGGTAGGCCAGATGCGCCATCTCGTAGCCGGAGGCCGCGTGAATCACCGGCGCATAGGCCGGCAGTTCCGCCGACGGCCCGGTCTGGCCGTATCCCGAGATCGAGCAATAGATCAGCTTCGGGTTGAGCTCATGCAGCGAGGCATGATCGAGCTTCAATCGCCGCATCACGCCGGGACGGAAATTCTCCACCAGCACGTCCGCGGTCGCGACCAGCCGGCGGACCGCCTCCGATCCCATGGGCGACTTCAGATCCAGGACCAGGCTGTTCTTGCCGACATTGAGCTGGCCGAACACGGTCGAGCAGTTATTGCGGACCGGCGGACGGGTCCGCATCGTCTCGCCTTCCTCGGTCTCGATCTTGATGACCTCCGCTCCCATATCGGCGAGCATTCGTGTACAATGGGGCCCGGCAATCGTGGTTGAGAAATCGAGAACCCGCAGGCCGGCAAAGCTGCCTGTCAAATTCCTCTGATCATTGCCGGCTATGGTCATCGCGTGAAACTCCTTCGGCCTTTGCGGCCATTGGTTTTTGGTTGGCGGCCGAGACCCTAAATTGCGCAGCGTCGACAGGAAAGTAGTTCGCTTAGGAACGACGACCCGCAACGCGCGTTGCAATGGGTAAGGAAGTTGGACCCATTCTTGCATCGGAAGCGTTGCGGCAGGTACGAGGACGTTTGTCTTGAAGGTCTTGTTCGTCACCACTGAAATGGATGACTTTGTCCGGGTGGGCGGTCTCGCCGCCGTATCCGCCGCCCTGCCCCGGGCGCTGCGCCGCTGGAGTGACGTCCGGATCATGCTGCCCGGTTACCGGGACATCATCGAACAGTTCACCCACATTGAAATCGTTGGCGAATGCCCTGCTCTGGCGGAGATGCCGGCCTGCTCGCTCGGGCGGGCATCGACCAAGGATGGCCTGCCGGTTTACGTCCTGCTCTGCCCGCAGCTGTACGACCGGCCGGGCAACCCCTACGGCGACGAATCGGGGCGCGACTGGCCGGACAACGACGTCAGGTTCGGCCGGTTTGCATCCGCCGCCGCCGAACTTGCCGCAGGCACTCTGGACAAGAATTGGGCAGCCGACCTGGTCCATGCCAACGACTGGCAGGCCGCGCTGGCGCCGGCCTATCTGGCATGGCGAGGCTCAAAGGTTCCCTCGATCCTGACCATCCACAACCTCGCCTACCAGGGCCTGTTCCCGCCGGAACTCGCTGCGCCGGATCGGAGCGCCGGAAAGCTCGTTCCACATCGACGGGCTCGAATTCTACGACCACGTGTCGTTCCTCAAGGGCGGCCTCGTCTACGCCTCGCATCTGACCACCGTCAGCGCCACCTATGCGAAGGAGATCACGACGCGCGAACTCGGCTGCGGACTCGAAGGCCTGCTGCAGCGCCGCTCGGACGCCGCGCAACTGACCGGCATTTTGAACGGCATCGACGAAAGCTGGGATCCCAGCGCCTGCGCGCAACTGGCGCAGACCTTTGCCCCGGCGACTGGCAGGGCAAGCAGGCGAACGCCGATTACGTCCGCAAGCAGTTCGGACTGGCGCTGTCGCGCGGTCCGCTGTTCGGGCTGGTTGCCCGTCTGGTGCACCAGAAGGGCGTCGACCTCGTGCTATCGGCGGCCGACGAAATCATCGAGGCCGGCGGACAGATCGTGGTGACCGGCAGCGGCGAGGCCCAGATCGAACAGGCGCTGGTCGATGCGCACCGCCGCAGGCCGGACGCGATCGGCGTCGTCATCGGCTTCAACGACGCCCAGGCGCGGCGGATTTTTGCCGGCAGCGATTTCACGCTGATGCCGTCGCGGTTCGAACCGTGCGGGCTGAGCCAGATGTATGCGCAGCGGTTCGGATCGCTGCCGATCGGTCACCAGACCGGCGGGCTGGCGGAAACCATCAAGGACGGCGAAACCGGTTTCCTGTTTTCGCAACCGTCGGCGGAATCCTTCCTCGGCGGCGTCAGGCGCGCGTTCGATGCGTTCGGCGCCAAGGACCGCCTCGACGCGATGCGGCGCAGCGCCATGGCGCGGTCGTTCAGCTGGGATCTGTCGGCCGCCTGTTACGGCGCGCTGTATCGCAAGACGATCGCGCCTTCCATCATCGCGTGACTTTCGGTTACTCCGCCGCTTCCGGCATCACTTCCATCTGCTCGTGGAGGATGACGCCGGAGAGCGGATCGAACTCGCCGACCCAGGGCTTCTTTTCCAGCACCGCTTTGGTGTGGCGGTAGCCGGCGTCCCAGCGCTGCATGATGCCGGACGGGCTGAAATCGATGTCCTTGGTGTGGTCCTCGCGGTCGAGCTGCGGGGCGAGCAGCCGCACGACATGCATCCGGGTCGGACAACCATAGCCGGCGAGTTCCCTCACCGCCTCGCTGTTGCGCTCGGCTTCCGGCAGGCGCGCAGCGAGCTGGTTGATGACGTGGCGCAGCCGATGCGCCTGCTGCTGCCGCGCGATGTGGCTGGCGATGCGGCTCGAATACTGCACGTCCTTGTGGCGATTGAGCACCTCCGCCATCGTGGTCGGCTCGGCGCCGGACGGATTCCACAGATGCACGGCGAAGATCAGCGAGTTCTTGCGCGGATTGTCGTCGAACACGGCCTCCGTCGGCGTGTTCGATAGAATGCCGCCGTCCCAATAGAGCTCGCCGTCGATGCGCACCGCCGGGAACGCCGGCGGCAGCGCGCCCGACGCCATGATGTGCCTGACGCCGAGTTCGCCATCGCGGCTGTCGAAATAGCGCATCTGGCTGGTGCGGACATGGGCGGCGCCGACCGTCAGGCGCGGCGTGCATTGATTGACCAGATTGAAATCGACCAGTTCGGTCAGCGTCCGCTCCAGCGGCGAGGTCGAGTAATAGCCGGCATTGTCGGCACCGAGCGGATAGCTGTCGCCGGCATGGGCCAGCGGGTTGGGCCGGAAGAAACCGGGAATGCCGTTGGTCACCGTCGACCAGTAAGAGAGCTTTTCGTTGAAGCCCGGAAAGACGTCGCGAAAACTCCAGATCGGATTCTGCTCCATCCTCTTCCAGAATTCGCGCAAGCGCGACAGCCGGTTCTGCGGCGCATTGCCGGCGATCAGGCTGGCATTGATGGCGCCGATCGAGGTGCCGATGATCCAGTCCGGCTCGATCCCGGCCTCATGCAGCGCCTGATAGACGCCGGCCTGATAGGAGCCGAGCGCGCCGCCGCCTTGCAGCACCAGCACGACCTGCCCCGGCTCGGATTTGGCTTGCGATCTCGTTCGGCGAAGAACCGATGTCCTGAACATCTTTCATGTCACGCTCCCTTGGATATTCGCCGCGCTAGTGGGCAGTCCAGCCGCCATCGACCGGCAAGGCCGTGCCCGTGATCGATGCCGCCGCGTCGCTGGCGAGAAAGACGGTCAGCGCGCCCAATTCCTCGACCTAGCAAAATGCTTGTTGGGCTGCTGCGCCAGCAACACGTCGTGGATGACTTTCTCGCGGGAAATGCCGTGCGCCTTGGCCTGGCTGTCGATCTGCGCCTCGACCAGCGGCGTGTAGACATATCCGGGACAGATCGCGTTGCAGGTGATGCCGTCTTCCGCGGTCTCCAGCGCCGCGACCTTGGTGAGGCCGACGATGCCGTGCTTGGCCGCGACATAGGCCGCCTTGAAGGGCGATCCGACCAGTCCATGCGCGGACGCGATGTTGATGATCCGCCCGAACTTGTTCTGACGCATCGCCGGCAACGCCAGCCGCGTGGTGTGAAACGCCGACGACAGGTTGATCGACAGGATCGCGTCCCATTTCTCGACCGGAAACTGCTCGAGCGGCGCGACATACTGGATGCCGGCATTGTTGACCAGAATATCGAGCCGGCCGTGACTGGCGACGGTAGCCGCGATCATCTCGGCGATCGCCTCCGGGCTGCGTCATGTCGGCCGCGGAATAGCTGACCTCGACATCGAAATCGGCGGCGATCTGATCCCGTGGTTTTGGCGATCTCGGCCGCGACCCCAAGGCCGTTCAGCACCACCGCCGAGCCGGCGTCCGCCAGCGCGCGGGCAATCCCGAGCCCGATGCCGCTGGTCGAGCCCGTGACAAGCGAGACCTTGCCGGTCAGCGGCCGCAGAGCCGCAGCACCTTGCGTTTTGAGCTGGATATTCATGGCCGTCCTTTCGGGTGGGGATTCAGCGCTTTACGCTGACCATCTCCGACCCCACCCTGCCCGGCTGTCTTGATTTAAGGAAATGCCGTTTGGCTTCCAAAACCATACGCTGGCGCTATCGCGGTTATGGTGTCGCCGGGCGCCACGATCGGGTACGTTCTGCGCACCATAGACCGAGGCACGACCATGGAGATGCATCAGGTTCGCTACTTCCTCGCCGTTGCGCGCGTACTCAACTTCACGCGCGCCGCCGACGAGTGCAACGTCACGCAGCCGTCGCTGACGCGGGCCATCAAGCAACTGGAAGCCGAACTCGGCGGCGATCTGTTTCGCCGCGAGCGGCCCGCAGCGCAGTTGACCGAGCTCGGCCAGCGCATGCATCCGCTGCTCAAGCAATGCTACGAGGCGGCGAACGGCGCGCGCGAACTTGCCTCGTCCTTCAAGAGCGGCGAAGTCGGCGCGCTCCGGGTCGCGCTGACCCATTCCGTCGATCTGTCGCTGTTGATTCCGCATCTCGACCAGATCAAGCGGCTGTTCAACCGGCTGGAGTTTCGTTTTCTGCGCGGCAACGCCCGCGAAGTCGCGGAGTTTCTCAAGAAGGGCGAAGCCGAGCTCGGCATTGCCGCCGAAATCAGCGAGGAGTGGGAACGGCTCGACACCTGGCCGCTGTTCACGGAAAACTTTCAGCTCGTCGTCAACAAGAACCACCCGCTGGCGGACGCGCGACAAAATCGACTTCAGCGATCTTCGCGCCGAGCAATTGCTGTCGCGGAATTACTGCGAGCATGGCGACGCGGGTGAACAGCTTCGCTTCGCGAACACGGGCTCGACGTCGATCGCAGCCATGAGATCGCCTCCGAACGCGACTTGATCGAACTGCTGGAAGCCGATATCGGCGTCGCCGTGGTGCCCGATACCGCGTCGATTCCGCCGACGCTCAAGCGTGCCACGGTCGAAGGGCTGGACGCGCGGCGGACCGTGAACCTCTACGGCGTCGCCGGGCGTGAACGGACGGCGGTGGCTTCCGCCGTGATGCGAATGCTGCGCGGCGCCGACTGGCAGCAATTCATCAGCAAGTCGTCTGGCGTCTGAGAAGAAGCGTTAGCCGCTCTTCACTCGCGCTCTTCAGCGCGGCGATCAGGTCGTCGATTTCCATGCGCTTGCGGAAATCCGGATCGACGAAGCGGGCCTTCACCAATCCGTCGCGGCCGACCACGAAGGTCGCCGGGATCGGCAACACCCAGCCGTCATTGCCGTGAAAACTCGCCATGTCCTGGTATGACAGCAGCCGCTGGATTTCGGTGCCGAGCCAGATCGCAAGATTGAGCGACAGCGCGTAGCCATTGTCGAGATCGGTCAGTACCGGAAACGGCGCTTCCGCCTCGGCCTTGAATTTCCCGGTATAGGCCTGCGTCTCCGGCATGATCGCAACCGTTTGCGCGCCCAACGCCTTGATCCGGTCCTGGGCCTGGATCACCGCCCGCACATTCAGCCGGCAATAGGGGCACCAATGCCCGCGATAGAACATCACCGCAACCGGGCCGTGCTCGATCAGCGATTTCAGGCTGACCAGCCGACCGGTCTCATCCGGCAGCAGGAACGGCGGCATCACCTCGCCCGGCCGTGGCGCGTTTTCGCCGCCGCCATTCTCATTGAGCCGCGCCACCAGCCGATCGACCGCCTCGCCGTAGGCCGGAAAGATCTCCCGTCCCGCCGCGGCGTAGGCCTCCAGCTGCTCGCGCAAGGTGCCTTCCATGTCACGGCATTGCTGAAACGCCTGCCTGAGGCGCTCGGCATTGGCTGGTGATAGCGACATGTTCTGCTCCGGCATTCGGCTGCTCGATACTATTTTCCGATCCGGGCCACCCGCAAGGGGAGGCCCGGAGGTGTTGATCGCCCTGGATCAGGGAATATAGAAGTTACCGGTCGGGTCGAGCATACCCGAGGTCGAATAGAGCTGGCCATTGTTCATGAAGAACACGGTGTTGTTCGGCACCTTGGTGGCGTTCTTCATCATCGCCTCATGGTTCTTCTCGCCGGGGGCTATGGTTATGCCGGACATTTTTCCTCCGACATAGACATGGGCCATGCCCGACTTGAATTCCATGGGAGCCTGCGAGAAGGCCGAAGTTGCAATCGCCGCAAAAGCCGCGGCGGCAATCAGGGTCTTGGACAGTGTGGTCATGGGGAGGTCCTCAGGATGAATGACAAATGACGCCCGCCAATCGGGCGCTGGGACCATCTGAGACGGGATTGCTCCGCCTTTGAAATGCCGTTGCCCAATCGGTTTGATAGCCGCCGCGTATCGAACCGACCCTATAGCCGGCGCTATCGACTTGAGAGCGAGTGCGCATTTCATATTGGCCGGCCGGGCCTTCATCCTGTCCTCGAAGGCATGCGGAAGGCATGCGCCCATCGACAGGAGATTTCCGATGACAGCTCATTTGACGAACCGCCTTGCAAATTTCTGCGCCTCGCTGCTGCTGGCCTTGCTGATCCTTTCCGTCGTCTCCGCCGCACGCGCCGACAACGACGACGGTATCGTTCGCGTCAAGAGCGCGGTGCCGATGGCGGAAGCGATCACCCGCATCAAGGCCGACATCGCCGGCAAGGGCATCAAGTTCTTCATGGAGATCGACCAGTCCAGGCTCGCGGCCGACGCCGGCATCAAGCTGCGGCCCTCGACGCTGCTGGTGTTCGGCAATCCGCCGCTCGGGACGCAGTTCATCACCTCGAACCCGAACGCCGGCCTCGACTGGCCGGTCCGGCTGCTGCTGACGCAGGACGACAATGGCGATGTCTGGGCGGTGTGGACCGATTTCGAATGGATCGCCAGGCGCCACAACATCAGGGATCGCGCCGCCCAGTTCGAGATGGCGACCAAGGTGGTCGGCTCGATCACCTCGACCATCACGACCAGGTAACAGCGCCGGCCGCCTTCCGTAAACGTCATCAGGCTGCGCCTTCACGGCGCGGCCTGATCGCATCAAGGGCCGCCAACAGAGGGGTTAGTTCGATGAGCATCGGAGAAATTCGACGTGGTCATTCTGGGTGGCGGCAACGCCGGCATCGGCGTGACCGGCCCGGTCCGGCGCGCCGGCATGTCGGTCGCCATGATCGAGGCCGATCTTCTCGGCGGCACCTGCCCGAACCGCGGCTGCACGCCGAAGAAGGTGCTGGTCGCCGCCGGTCACGCGCTGCATGAAATCGAGCGCGCCTCCATCCATCACATCGCCGTCGGCAAGCCGAAGCTCGACTGGGCGGCGCTGATCGACCGAGAGAAGGACATGATCAAGGATATTCCCGCCAACCTCGCCCGCTCGATGGCCAAGCGCAATGTCGAGGTCATCAAGGGCCGTGCGGTATTCACTGGTCCGAATACCATCCGCGTCGGAGACCGTGAACTCGAAGCCAGACACATCGTGATTGCGACGGGATCGAAGCCGCGGCCGCTGCCGATTCCGGGCGCCGAGCTGATGATCACTTCGGACGAGATGCTGAGCGAGCGCGAACTGCCCGGCCTCGGTGATTTTCGTCGGCGGCGGCGTGATCGCGCTGGAATTCGGCCACGTCTATGCCCGCGCCGGCGCCGACAGTCACGATTCTCGAAGCGCTGCCGCAGCTGTTGCCGGCCATGGACGCCGATGCGGTCGCGCGCCTGCAGGCCGAGAGCGAGCGCATCGGCATCCGGGTCAGGACCGCCGTCAGCGTCAAGCGAATTGAGAAGGCGAATGGCCGCCTGCGCATCCACTTCACCCACGAGGGCGCCGAGCACACGGCCGAAGCCGACCGCGTCGTCAACGGCGCGGGGCGCGTGGCCAATGTCGATACGCTGGATCTCGCCGCGGGCCAGGTCGAGCACGCCAATGGCCGCGTCGCGCTCGACCGCCATCTGCGCTCGACCTCCAACCCCAGCGTCTATGTCTGCGGCGACGCGGTGCCGACCTCGCCGCAACTGTCGCCGATCGCGACCTATGAGGGCGACATCGTCGGCCGCAACATCGTCGAGGGCCCGAAGTACAGCCCGGACTACGCCAGCATGGCGACATCCGTCTACACCGTGCCGCCGCTCGCCTCGGTCGGCCTCACGGAGGCCGCAGCCAGGCAGAAGGGCCTTGCCATCGACGTTCACACCAACGACATGCTCGACTGGTTCTCCGCGAAAACCTATGCCGAAACCGTGGCGTGGTCGAAGGTGATCGTCGATCAATCGACCGACCGCATTCTCGGCGCGCATTTCGTCGGCCATGCGGGACAGGAACTGGTGAACATCTTCGGACTGGCGATGCGCTTCGGCATCACCGCGCAGCCAGATCCGGGAAAATGTCTACGCCTATCCGACGTTCTCCTCCGACATCAAGCACATGCTCGGCCACGGCTAGCCGCATAGCGCGGCGCTATGGAGTCAAGAGCCAACCGGCATTTCCTCTTCCGAACGGTTTCCTCGATGGTGGTGACGTAGCCGGCCAGATCATTCGGGGCCACGGCAAAGACAGAAAGCAGAGGAGACACGACATGTCCAAATCCAACGTCGCGTCACGCACAATCTGGCAAGGCCTCGCACTCGCCGGAATCATCGCAGGTTCGGTCGCAACCACCTCGACCGCCCTCGCCGGCGAATGCCCGGCCGGCAAGATGCAGCCCAACGTCCGCCCGATGGTCGACACCAAGCCGGTCGGCGTCACCGACGTCACGCTTGGCGCGATCAACCTCGAGAAGCAGCCGGCCAACATCAGGGATCGCGAGCTGCGCTTCCGCAAGCTGACGATCGAGCCCGGCGGCATCGTGCCCTGGCACAGCCATGACGACCGTCCCGCGCTGATCTTCGTCCAGCAGGGCGAGATCGTCGAATATGCCAGCAACTGCGCCGATCCGATCGTGCACAAGGCCGGCGAGATCAGGCCGGAAGTCGCCGGCACCTCGCACTGGTGGAAGAACCTCGGCAAGGAGACCGTCATTCTCTATGTCGGCGACGTCCGCAAGGATCCGCACGACCACAACATGTAAGGAGCTGTAACGAGCGTCCCCGACGTCTCGTTGCCGGATGTGACGGCCTGGGATCCCACGTGTCGCCCCACACGCCCAGGCGTCACATCCTTCCTTCTCAATAGCAGCATCGAGAAGCGCCATGACCGACATCTCCGCGCAGATGAAATCGGAAGCGATGGAAATGCACGGTCACTCACCCGGCGTGGTGCTGCGATCCCTCGTCATCGGCCTCACGGCGTTCCTGACGGTGGTCGATCTGTTCGCCACGCAGGCGATCCTCCCCTCGCTGACCCGGCATTACAACGTGACCCCCGCCGCGATGGGCTTTGCGGTCAATGCGAGCACCATGGGCATGGCGGTCGCAGGGCTCGTGGTCGGTTTCCTGAGCCCGCACATCGACCGCCGGTTCGGCATTCTCGTCAGCCTGGTCCTGCTCGCGATCCCCACCACGCTGCTGGCGAGCGCCCCCGATCTGACCGTGTTCACGATCCTGCGCATCGCGCAGGGCCTCTGCATGGCCTCGGCGTTTGCGCTGACGCTGGCCTATCTCGGCGAGCAATGCAGTTCGATGGATGCAGGCGGCGCGTTCGCCGCCTATATCACCGGCAACGTCGCCAGCAATCTGATCGGACGGCTGGTGTCGGCCGCAGTCGTCGATACGCTCGGACTGGCCTCGAACTTCTACTTCTTCGCGCTGCTCAATCTTGCCGGCGCGGTGCTGGTCTACTTCACCATCCAGCGCGTCAAGCCGATGCATGCGATGCCCACGGCGCAATCGCCGTTCGCTGCGACGATCGGGCATTGGCGCAATCCGGCGCTGCGCTCGGCCTTCGCCATCGGCTTCTGCATCCTGTTTGCCTTCATCGGCACCTTCACCTTCGTCAATTTCGTGCTGGTGCGCGCGCCGCTGTCGCTCGGCCGGATGGATCTCGGCCTGGTCTATTTCGTGTTCGCGCCCTCCGTCGTCACGACGCTGTTCGCCGGCAGGGCGGTGGCGCGCTTCGGCACCCGGCCGGCGATCTGGGCCGCGCTTGCGGTCGCCGCCCTGGGCCTGCCGCTGATGCTGTCCTCGCATCTGCCCGAGGTCCTGACCGGCATGGTGCTGGTCGGCGTCGGCACGTTCTTCGCGCAGGCCTGTGCCACCGGCTTTGTCGGGCAGGCCGCCAGCGACAACCGCGGCATTGCCAGCGGCACCTACCTCGCCTGCTATTTCCTCGGTGGCCTCGTCGGCAGCGCCGTGCTGGGCCAGTTGTTCGACCGCTTCGGATGGTCTGCCTGCGTCGCCGGTGTCGGCGCGTCACTGGCCATCGCGGCGCTGTTGACGGCGCGCCTCACGCTCACTCAACCCGCCGGGTCTCCGGCATGAACAGCCAGATCACCGTCAAGCCAAGCGCCGCGACCCCTGCCAGTCCCATGAAGGCGGTGCTGCTGCCAAACGTGTCGCTGATATAGCCCGCCAGCACCGTGCTCAGCGACGCCCCAATGCCGGTCGCGGTTCCGACGATGCCTTGCGCCAGATTGAAATGGCCGCTGCCGAACGCGACATCGGCCACGATCAGCGGCACCATGACGCTGAGCACCGCCGCGGTGACGCCGTCGAACACCTGCACCGCGACCAGGAGATAGGGATCGCTCACCACTGCAAACAGCAGGCCGCGGATCGCCAGTGCGCCGAACGCCAGCAGCAGCAGCGGCCGCCTGCCCCAGGCTTGCGCCTTGCGGCCGACCGAGGGCGAGGCCAGCGCAACGATGGCCTGCGGCACGATGATACAGGCCGCAATCAGCACCGGCGCCCATTGGCTCGACCGCGTGGTGACGACGCCCGCCATCAGCGGCAGCATCGCGGCGTTGGCGAGCTGAAACAGCAGCACGCCGCCGGCAAAGATCAGCAGCGGGCGCTGGCGCAGCAGATGAAACACACTGGTGGCTTCCTTGTCGGGAACCTCGCGCATGACGGCACCGTGGCTTTGCGCCACATCGATTTCCTTCTCGCGAATCCGGGAGAGCGCCAGCAATGTCGGGATCGCGAGCATGAAGGTCACGATAAACACCGCCTGGTTCGACACCAAGTAACCGGTCGCGCCCATCAGCGCCGCCGCCGAGCCGTTGCCGAGCGATGCGAAGCGGGCGTTGCGCCCAAGCCGCTCCCCCATCGCGAGCGGTCCGACCAGGCCAAGACTGATCGCCGCGATCGCCGGACCCAGCACGCAGCTCGCCAGCGCATGCAGAATGGCGGCCGCCGTCACCACCGGAAAGATCGGCCATAACGCATAGGCCAGCGCGGCGCAGCCGATCGCGGCGACCGCCAGGCCCGCCACCAGCCGCTCCGAACGCGCGGCATCGACGATGGCGCCGCCCGGCATCTGCCCGAGCAGGCCGATGATGCCGCCGATCGACAGCACGAAGCCGATCTCGACCTGCGTCCATTTTTGCGTGGTCAGATAGACCGCAATGAACGGACCGAAGCCGGTCTGGACGTCGGCGAGAAAGAAGATGAACCAGTCGAGGCCGCGCTGGCTTTCGCGCGACGGTTTTGGCTTGCCGCCAGGCGCGGGCGGCAGCGGCACGACATTGCCTTGCCCGGCGGATCGCCCGTGGCGACCGTCGTCAATCCGATTGAACGATGGGGATGGACGGGCGACCAGGCTGCTGCTCCTCATTTTTTTAAGTGATCTCCGGGCAAACGCTTGGCGTTCGTCCCGATGAAACCCGGTACCCGATTTTCCGGATTGTGCTTATTTGTCGAAATCCCACGGCTGCAGACGACCGGCCGCACCAAGCACGATGACCGGCGCGTCCTCCTTGTATTCGGGCGCCGCCGAGACCTGCGCCTTGGTCAGTTCGAGCGTGATGCTGTCACGCTTGTTGGAGACGCCGCCGAAACGCAGCGCGCTCCATTCGACGACGATCTTCCGGCTGCCGACGCCGAGGAAACCGCCGAAATCGATCACCGCAGCGCGCACATTGCCCTCGCGGTCCACGATCACATCGACGACGCGTCCCATATCTTCGTTCGCCGCGCTGCGAACTTCGCGGCCCAGAATGCCATGGGCATCCCGGGCGCCAATCACGGTAACCGATGGCGGGGGTACAGGTTCCTTTGCAGCGTCAGTCGGTGCGGTTCGGCTACCCTGTGTCGCGCCGGTGTCGCCCGCCGCTGAAGCCGCCGGGCCGCCGGCCAATCCAGCGATCAGAAACAGGATGAGAATACCTATGCGCATGTGGCCTCCCGACTTTTAGATGGATGAGCCGCGCATGGCTCCTAATGCGTCAATACGATCGACACCTGAATCTGGCCGCGCGTTCGCACCACCTCGAGCGACACTTCATCGCCGTGGCGGCGAACCCTCAAATCGACGCTGGAAGGCCCGAGCCGCAGGTCGCGCAACAGCACCTCGTTGAGGAATTCCGGCAAATGCGGATCGCGCAGACGGATCTCGCCGCGCGCGGCATCGAATTCGAGACCGAGGGCTGCTTCCAGCAGGCTGAACGGCGTCGCGCTGGCCCAGGCCTGCGGCGCGCAGGCGACGGGATAGAGCACCGGTCCACGCCGCCTTTCGCGCTGGAATCCGCAAAACAATTCCGGCAGCCGCCGCAGGTCCATGTAGCTGGCGGTGTCGAACAGGCCCTTGAACAGATGCGCCACCGAATGCTTGAGGCCGTAGCGCGCGAAGCCGAGCGCGATCAGCGCATTGTCGTGCGGCCAGATCGACCCATCGTGATAGGACATCGGGTTGTAACGGGCTTCGCCGCGCGCAACGGTGCGGATGCCCCATCCCGAAAAGAATTTCTGGCTCATCAGATCGGCCGCGACCCGCCGCGCCCGATCGGTTCGGACGATGCCGGTGAAAAGAAGCTGGCCGGCATTCGACGTCCGCACCTTGCACGGCCGCTTGGCGCCGTCGAGCGCCAGCGCGTAGGTGCCGAGTTCCTCGCACCAGAACGCCTCCTCGAAGCGCTCGGCCAGGAGTAACGCCGCGGATTCGAGCTGCGCCGCCTGCTCGATCAATCCCAGGCGCCGGGCGCAGCGCGCCGCCAGCCGCTTGCCGGCAAAGACGTATCCCTGAACCTCCGCCAGCGCGATATAGCCCTCGGCGAGTTGTCCATCGGCATGGAAGATCGCGTCGAACGAATCCTTCCAGCCCTGGTTGGCAAGCCCCTGCTCGGTGGCGCGCTGGTATTCGACGAAACCGTCCTTGTCGGGATCGCCGGGACCGTCGATCCACTGCAGCGCCGCTTCGATCGCCGGCCACAACTCGGCCAGCGTTTCGTCGTCGCCGGTGCGTTCGACATAGAGGCCGGCCAGCAGGACGAACAGCGCGGTCGAATCGACACTGCCGTAGTACTGCGCGAACGGCACCTCGCGCAGGGCGGCCATCTCGCCGCCGCGCATCTCGTGCAGGATCTTGCCGGGCTCGGCGTCGGCGAGCGGATCCGTGGTCTTGGCCTGGAAGAAGGCGAGCCGGCGCAGCACGCCCTGGGCAATGCGCGGATCGACCCACAGCATCTGCAGCGCGGTGATCAATCCGTCGCGGCCGAACGTGGTCGAATACCAGGGAATGCCCGCATAGGGGTATCGCCCCTGCGGCGTTTCCGTCATCAGCATGTTGAGGTCGGCCATCGCCTGGCACAGCACTTCGTTGAAGATATCGTTCGACGTCTCGATGCTGGCCGAGCCTGCTGTCGAGCGTCGCATCTCGCGACGGTGTGCCAACAGGCCGCGGAAGAACGGCGCCGGCTTCTGCATGACCGGCTTGTTGCAGGACACCGTCACGAACAATGCGGTCCTTTCCTGCGGCTCCAGGTCGAAATGAAAGGTCGCCGAATGCGTGGCCAGCCGGGTCGGCCGCGGCTCGAAATGCAGGGCGGTCATGCGGATCTGACCGTCGAGCCCGCTATATTCGAGCACGACGTCGGCAGGGCCAAGCAGCCGGCTGGAGCCAACTCCCCGGCGCGGCCGGCGTTCGCCGCGCACCTCGAACAAATCGGCGAAGTCATTGTCAAACAGCAGCGTCAGGTCGAAGCTCGCCTGATGGTCGCCGTGATTTTGCAGAGCGATGCGCTGATAGGCCGTACCGCGCCACAGGAAAATCGAGCGCACGATGTGCAGCGTATCCTTCTGCAACGCCAGCCTGCCGTTGCGGTACACGTCGGAATTGGTGAGGTCGACGGTCAGCGCCGAATTGTCGTCGCGCAGATTGGAGCCGAGCAACAGCGGCTGGACTTCGTCGAGCACCATCTCCAGCCGGGCCAGATAGCGCGTATCGGCATTGAACAGGCCATCGGGCCCGCCGGCCGAGGCGCCGATATCACCGTGGCTGTCCAGCACGATAAAGGTATCGTCGTGCTTGAGCGAGCGGCGCTGCCGCGTCGCCGGGCCCGTCATCGGAATGTAGAACGGCGATTCCGCGACGTGTTCGGCAGCCTCAATGGCGATGAGCTGAGTGACTTCTGCCGTCATTTGGACCTCAAGCGATTTTCTCGCGTTGCGATGAACGCATCGGGACGCAAACGCTACTGCCGCGGATCAGGCCGCATGGCTGGCGAGGCGGCCCATTTCGCGCGCGACCAGTTCGCGGTACGGACCCCGTCCCTGCACGAGGATATCCGGCGGTCCGTCCTCGATGATCCGACCGCCCTGCAGCACCACCACACGGTCGAAATTGCGCAAGGTGGCGAGACGATGGGCGATCGCAATCACAGTGCGCCCACGCATCAGCCGTGACAAGGCCTCGCGGATCGCCTCTTCGGAATCGCTGTCGAGCGCGGCGGTTGCTTCATCGAGCAACAGGATCGGCGCGTCCTTGAGGAAGGCCCGCGCGATGGCGATCCGCTGCCGCTGCCCGCCGGAGACCTTGATCCCGCGATCGCCGACCATGGTGTCCATGCCCTCGGGAAGGTTTTCGATGAAATCGCAGCGTGCCGCGATCGCCGCGCGCAGCACCTCGTCGTCGGTCGCGTTCGGCCGTCCATAGCGAATGTTTTCCATGATCGAGCGGTGGAACAGCGAGATGTCCTGCGGCACCACGGAGATCGCCTCGCGCAGGCTTTGCTGCGTCACCCGCGAGATATCCTGGCCGTCGATCGTGACGCTGCCGCGCTGGAGGTCGTAGAACCGCTGCAGCAGCGCAAACAAACTGGATTTTCCGCCGCCGGAATGCCCGACCAGCCCGACCCGTTGTCCCGGCTGAATGCGCAACGAGAACTTGTCGAACACCTGCGCGCCGCCGGGATAGTGGAACGCGACATTGTTGAAGGCCACGGCGGCGCCGCTGCCGATCAGCGGCTCGGCCTCGGGATGGTCCTTCAACTCGTGCGGCAGCAACAGGGTCGCGACCGCTTCGGTCAGGCGGGCGACATGCTGGGTCACGTCGACCAGCGCCACCGCAAGGTCGCGCGTCGCGCTCAGGATCGAAAGCCCGAGCGTACAGACCAGCACGACGTCGCCGGTGGTCGCCGCGCCCTGCTGCCAGAGCGTGATGGCCCACGCCAGCAGCGCGATCGTCAGCACGATTGTCACGACGGCGTGAAGCAGCCGCAGCTTCTCGAGATAGCGCAGGCTGCGGCCCCGGGCGTCGAGTTCCCGCCCGACGGTGGCGTCGAAGCGGTCATGTTCGTAGCTGAGGCCGCAGAAGGCGCGGACCAGCGGCAGGTTGCTGATGACGTCGACCATCTCGCCGTCCACCGCAGCCGCCTTGTCGGCGAATTCGTCATGCAGCGGCTTGCCCGCCGCAGCGAGGCGGAACATCGCCATCAGCATGATACAAGCGATCACGATCAGCCCCGCGGACATCGCCAGGCTGACGGTTCCGATCAGCAGGATGGCCGAAACGGTCGCGATGCACGGCGGCAGCACGTTCCAGACGAACATGTTCTCGACGGTGAACACCGCGTTGGATGTCGCCGTGATACGGCTGGTCAGCATGCCCGGCAGGCGATCGGAGAAATAGCTGGGGGCGTGACCGGTCAGGTGGCGGAACATGTCGCGGCGAAGATCGCCGGTGACGCCGACGAAGGTGAAGCTCGCTGTCCAGCTCGCGACCCGCCACAACAGATTGTCTGCCGCAATCAGCAGCATGAGAAAACCGAATGCCAGCCATACGCCATTGGCGTGTGACGAACCGGCTGTCAGGCTGTCGACCAGGTTCTTCACGCCGTATTGCGTGCCCACCGAGCAGGCAACTGCTGCCACAACGGCAGACACAATGACCAAATGGGCCGCACGACGTCGGCGCATATAGCGAAGCACAAACGAAAACGGCCTTCGCACATAGCCTGAAAGATTATCCATGAGTTCCGCAAACCTGTTGAGAGTGAACGAGAATCCCTATCGCGTATCGCACACGATGACGTGAAGAATGCCGCTTCGGGTTTCCGTGTGCGTGGCCATCACCCCGCAACAATTCTGCAGCATCGAGACGGCCTCAAATCTGTTCGTGTCAGATGGCATCAGCAAGACAGCCGTGTGGAGGAAGCAAGATGAGCTGACCAGAGGAACTTCGCAGATGCGGGAACGTTCCCGCTATGACATGCCGGTGTCGACCATGGGCTGAGGGCTTCGTTCAACTATCATTCAAAGTTCAAATAAGGAGACGCAAATATGCGCATCGCGCAGGTCGCCCCGCTGACGGAGGCTGTCCCCCCCAAATTGTACGGCGGCACCGAGCGGGTGGTGCACTGGCTAACCGAGGAACTTGTAGCATTGGGCCATGACGTCACGCTGTTTGCCAGCGGCGACTCACATACCTCGGCGAAACTCGATGCAACCTGGCCGAAAGCGCTGCGTCTCGACGGCTCGGTGCGTGATCCCAATGCACTGCATATGGTGATGCTGGAGCGTGTGCGGCGGAAATGCGACGATGAAGAGTTCGATTTTCTGCACTTTCATCTCGACTACTATCCATTCTCGCTGTTCTACCGGCAGCCGACGCCGTTCCTGACCACCCTGCACGGCAGGCTCGACCTGCCGGAGCATCAGCCGGTATTCAACACCTTCTCCAAGGTTCCGGTGATCTCGATCTCCAACTCGCAGCGCCGGCCGGTGCCGCAAGCCAACTGGGTGCGCACCATTCACCATGGATTGCCGGAGAACTTGCTGACGCCGAAGCCGGTGCAGCCGTCCTATCTTGCGGTGCTGGGGCGGATTGCGCCGGAAAAGGGCGTGGATCGCGCCATCCGCATCGCCGTCCGATGCGGCATTCCGCTCAAGATCGCGGCCAAGGTCGACCGCGCCGACCAGGACTATTACGACGAGGTGATCTCCCCGCTGATCAAGGCCAGTCCGCTGGTCGAATTTATCGGCGAGATCGGCGATCACGAGAAATCCGATTTCCTCAGTGGCGCGATCGGCCTTCTGCTGCCGATCGACTGGCCGGAGCCATTCGGCCTCGTGATGATCGAAGCCATGGCCTGCGGCACGCCCGTGCTCGCCTATAACCGCGGGTCGGTCCCGGAGATCATCGACCCCGGCCTCACCGGCTTCGTCGTGGAAGACGAGACCAGCGCCGTTGCGGTGGTCGACCGCCTTGCCGCGCTGGACCGGACTGCGATCCGCAAGCGGTTCGAAGCCCGCTTCACCGCGCGTCGCATGGCGCTCGATTATCTCGCCGCCTATCGCAGCCTGATGGAAAAAGCCGAGCCGCGGATCAAGCTCGTCAGCAGCGCGGAGTAGACTGCGACCAGCACGCTTTCGCCGTCATGGCCGGGCTCGTCCCGGCCATCCACGTCTTTGTCACCGCAACAAGGACGTGGATGCCCGGGACAAGCCCGGGCATGACGATCATTTTCAGCTCACCGCCGTCCGCTTCGGTTCGACGATCTCGAACATGCGCGGAAACTCATCCATCAGCGTCATCAACTCGCCGAGCCGCATCGGATCGCCGACGACCTTGATCTTGCCGGAAGCGACCGCTTCCGGGAACGTCGTCAGCTTGGCGATCACTTCGTCCAGCACGCCGCGCGGCAGCGTGAAGCCGGCATCGGCATCGGCGGCTTGCGCGCCGGCGGCATAGGTCAGCGCGCAGTTCTCCAGATTGAGGACGAAGGTCTCGCCCGTGTCGGTAAAACTCCAGTTCAGCACGATGCGCTTGCCTTCGGCCTTGGGACCGTTGAGGCGCACGCCGAGCACGTCCCATAGCTGTTCGGTGCGCAGCGCCGCCAGCGTTTCGCGCGGCATCGTCGAGCGCGGCGGCGCCTTGGGCATGCCCTGCCGCAGTTCCTGCGCGCCGAACAGATAGGCGTTGCGCCAGGTCGAACTTTCGGAGGCATAGCCGAGCTGCTCGAACGTATCGGCGAGCAGCGCGCGCGCGGCCTGATTGTCGGGATCGGCGAACACCAGATGGCTCACGGCCTGCGCGACGAAGCGGAATTCGCCCTTGGCAAAATCCTTGGCCGCGCGCGCGAGGATCGCATCCGCGCCACCCATATACTCGACATACTTCTTGCCGGATTCCACCGGCGGCAGCGGATCGAGGTTGACCGGATTGGCATCGTACCAGCCGAGATACTTTTGGTAGATCGCCTTCACATTGTGCCTGATGTGGCCGTAATAGCCGCGGCCGTGCCAGGCGCCATCGAGGCTTGCCGGCAAGCGGATGGCTTCCGCGATTTCGGCCGCGGTGAGCCCGTGGTTCATCAGGCGGATGGTCTGGTCATGCGCAAATTTATAGAGATCGCGCTGCTGGCGGATCATGGTGTCGATCCGCTCCTGCCCCCAGACCGGCCAGTGATGCTGGCCGCACATCGCATCCGCCTTGCCGCCCCACATCTGCAGGGCTTCGCCGAGATATTTTGACCACGCCAGCGCGTCGCGCACGTCGGCGCCGCGGAACGGCAGCAAATTGTGGAAATTATGCGTGCAGTTCTCGGCGAGGTTCAAAAGCTTGTAGCGCGGGATGAAGAAATGCATTTCCGCCGGCGCTTCGCTGTTCGGCGCCATCTGGAATTCGAACTCCACGCCGTCGATGGTTCTGATGTCACCGGTTGCGATGATGAGGTCGGTCGGACGCAGCAGCGCGACTGCGCCCGCCGCCATGGTTTTGCCGAGCCCGCAGTCGACCTGCCCGCGCACGCCCTTGGCGAGGAACGGCCCGAACTGATATTGCGCGCGGCGCAGCATCGCCGGCCCCGCGATGATGTTTTCGGAGACCGCATGCTCCATGAACAGATTGGGCGCGATGATCGGCACCTTGCCGCTCGCGAGCGTTTCGTCGTCGAGCACGCCGCGCGCGCCGCCCCAATGGTCGGTGTGGGTATGGGTGAAGATGACGGCGGCGACCGGCCGCTTGCCGCGGTGCTGGAAGTAAAGCTCCATCGCGGCCCGCGCGCCCTCGATCGAGGTCAGCGTATCCACCACGATCACGCCGCGCTCGCCCTCGATCAGCGTCATGTTGGCGATGTCGAGCCCGCGCACCTGGTAGACGCCGGGCACCACCTCGAACAGGCCGTGATGCATGTTGAGACGCGACTGCCGCCACAGGCTGGGGTCGA
Organism: uncultured Alphaproteobacteria bacterium; assembly: GCA_963840465.1. Lineage (GTDB taxonomy): Bacteria > Pseudomonadota > Alphaproteobacteria > Rhizobiales > Xanthobacteraceae > Bradyrhizobium. The sequence goes on from CAWIZF010000062.1 coordinate 131,847, forward strand.
CGGTCGGCGGCGCCTGTTCGGCGGCGAGGAAGCCGTAGGGCTCCAGGCTCCAGACCACCCGGCCCTGCGGGGACATGATCTTCGCGTTTTCCACGGTGCCGAGGAAGCCGCGCGCGGCGTCGTCGAAATCCCTGACATCGGAGAACGGCAGCGCCTTCAACGTCGCCGCGTGCTGCGCGATGACCGAAGCCGAAGCCTCCTTCGGGGATTCCTTCGTCGTTTCCGTCGTGGCCGGTTGGCTCATTGTTGTGTACTCCCTTGTGCAAACAAGAACGGAAACGATGTCAGCGGAACTGCAGCCCCTCGAACTGGCCGCTGTTGCGCCAGCCGTCGATATATTTGAAATAGGCCATGGGTCCCGCCGGATGGCCGACATTGAGCTTGGCCGCCGGACCCGGCTCGCGCCCTTCATTGTTGTAATAGCCGGGCGTGCAGTCGGGCGAGCCGATCATGCGGCCGGCGCCGGTCAGCAGCAGTTCGACCCAGCGATCCTCGGCTTCCTTGCTGACTTCGATCTCCTTGAATCCATTCGCCTGCGCATGCCGAACCATCAGCGCGATCGTCTTCGCGGCCTCGGTCAGGTTATGCGGCACGTTGGAGATGAGGTTGGCGCCCTGCGTCGGCTGCACGAAGAATGCGTTGGGAAAGCCATGGACGTGGATGCCGTGCTTGGTGCGCATGCCCGAAGCCCAATGGTCCGACAGCTTGACGCCGCCGCGACCGGTCAGGTCGAAGCCGGCGCGCCGCTTGTATTCGGTGCCGACCTCGAAACCGGAGGCGTAGATGATGCAGTCGAGTTGATATTCCTTACCCGCGACAACGATACCGTTCTCGGTGATCCGCTCGACACCCTTGCCGTCGGTATCGACGAGGTGCGTGCCCGGCGTATTGAAGGCCTGCAGATACGCGTCATGGAAGCACGGCCGCTTGCAGAGCTGGCGATACCAGGCTTTCAGCTTCGCCGCCGTTTCGCGGTCGCTGACGATCGCATCGACCCGCGCGCGGATTTCCTCCATCTTCTCGAAATCGGAATCCTCGAACGCCGCCAGCATGTTCGGCGGCGTGCGCTGCTCGCGCGGCAGGTCCATGATTTTTGCGCGAATGCGCCGCGACAGATCAGTCCAGCCGTCCTGCACCAGATCTTCTTCCGCCGAGCCGCCGGCCTGGTTGGCGGTAAAATTCTCCAGCCAGCGCTGCTGCCAGCCTGATGTCGCGATACCTGCAAACCATTCCGGATCGATCGGCGCATTGGCTCTGACATCGACGGAGGATGGCGTGCGCTGAAATACATAGAGTTCCTTGCAGGCGCGGGCGAGATGCGGCACGCATTGCACGGATGTCGCGCCGGTGCCGATGATGCCGACGCGCTTGTCGGCCAGCTTTTCCATCAGCGCGCCCGACGGGCTGCCGCCGGTGTAATCGTAGTCCCACCGGCTGGTGTGGAACGAGTGCCCCTTGAAGGACTCGATGCCTTCGATGCCGGGCAGCTTCGGCACGTGCAGCGGTCCGGTGCCCATGCCGACGAACTGCGCGGTGAAGGCATCGCCGCGATTGGTGCGGATGGTCCAGCGCGATTTTGCTTCGTCCCAGTCGAGGCTCACGACCTCGGTGTGAAACAGCGCGTTGTCGTAGAGGCCATATTGCTTGCCGATGCGCTGGCAGTGCGCGAGGATTTCCGGCGCATGCGCATATTTTTCCGACGGCATGTGGCCGGTTTCTTCGAGCAGCGGCATGTAGACCATCGACGCCGTATCGCATTGCGCGCCCGGATACCGGTTCCAGTACCAGGTGCCGCCGAAGTCGCCGCCCTTCTCGATGATGCGGACATCCTTGATACCGGCCTCCGACAAGCGCGCGGCGGTGGCGAGCCCGGCAAAGCCGCCGCCGATGAAGGCAAAGGTGACGTGGTCGGTCTTCGGATCGCGCGGGGTGACCGGCGTATAGGGATCATCGAGATAATGCGCGAGTTGCCCCGCGACGCGAAGATACTGGTCGTTGCCATCAGCGCGCAGCCGCTTGTTGCGCTCCTCGAGATATTTTTGGCGCAGCCGCTCCTTGTCGACCGCGGGGCTTTGCGAAGCCTTTGCTTGTTCAGTCATCGTCATCCGGAGCGCCTTTCAGAAAATTGCGAGCGTGCCTGTCATTACCACCGCTCAGGACGGATGTGCGGACAGATAGGGCGAGTTTGCAATCGACCAGGACGGCATCGGCTCCATGCGAAAGATCTGCCGCAGATGGACTTCATCGGGGCCGTCGCCGATGCGCAGCAGGCGTCCCCAGGCCAGCGCCTGATGGATCGGCGTATCGTCGGAGCCACCCATCGCGCCGAATACCTGCATGGCGCGGTCGGCGATCCGCTGCAGCATCGCCGGCACCGCCACCTTGATCAGCGAGACGTCGCGCCAGGCGTCCTGATGGCCGGCCTGATCGAGCCGCCACGCGCAGCGATAGGCCAACAGGCGCGCCTGTTCGAGCTCGACCCGGGATTCCGCGATCCAGCGTTGCACGGTGTCGTACTGGATCACGGTGCGGCCGAAGGCGGAGCGCTCCGACGAGCGCACCATCATCAGTTCGATCAGGAGTTCGCACAGCCCGATCGAGCGCATGCAATGATGGATGCGGGCCGGCCCCAGCCGGATCTGCGCGACCTTGAAGCCTTCGCCCTCGGCGCCGAGCAAATTGGCGCGGGGCACGCGAACGTTATCGAAGGCAAGTTCGCCGATGGGCGCGACATGGTCCTCGCAGCCCATCCAGCGCAGCCGCCGGACCAGGCGGACGCCTGGCGTCTCCATGGGCACGATGATGCAGGAATGGCGGCTGGTGCGGTCGGCACCGGAATCGGTGACGCCCATCACGATCAGGAAGCTGCATCGCGGATGCGCGGCGCCGGTGATGAACCATTTTCGTCCGTTGATGACGTAGTCGTCGCCGTCGCGGACCATGCGCGTGGCGATGTTGGTGGCGTCGGATGACGCCACGTCCGGTTCGGTCATGCCGAAGGCCGAACGGGTTTTCGCTTCCAGCAGCGGCTGCAGCCAGCGCGTCTTCTGCTCAGGTGTCGCGCAATTCTGCAGCGCGATCATGTTGGGCACGTCGGGCGCCTGACAGTTGAAGGCCTCAGGCGCCCAGAACAGCCGGCCCATGGTTTCGGCCAGCGGCGCATATTCGAGATTGGAAAGCCGGGTGCCAGGTTCGTCGTCGGCCAGTTCGGGAAGGCCGAGATTCCACAGCCCCGCTGCCCGCGCCTTGCGCTGCAGGTCGCCCATGAAGGGCGCGGCCTCGCCCTTGGCGGCGTGAGCGAGCCAGGCGCGGTGGCGCGGCAGCACCTCTTGGGCGAAGAAGGCCTGCAGCTTCTCCAGCCATGCTTCCGATCGAACGGAAAGATCGAAATCCATGTCGCCTCCCGCGCGTGGTGGTGTTCTTTTTTTGACCTTAAGCGTATGTCGACACGATTTTCAAATACATTTCGATATATTGACACATTTCCGCATTTTGGCCAATACTTGACCATGGATCCATCTTTCAGCAGCAGCAGCAGCAGCAGCGCCAAGGCGACGACGGAAGACCATGCCGATCCCTCCTTTGCGACCACGCTGGCGCATGGGCTCGACGTGCTGGCGGCTTTCCGCAATCGCAGCGGCTCGCTGTCGAACGCAGACCTCGCACTGCATACCGGCCTGTCGCGGCCGACCGTGTCGCGGCTGACTTACACGCTGGCGCAACTCGGCTATCTCAAGCGCGACGCCAAGGGACGCTTCCAGCTTGGGCTCGGCATACTGGCCGCCGCCTATCCGGTGCTGTCGGCGCTAAAAGTCCGGCAACTGGCGCGGCCGCTGATGCGCGACTTCGCCGGCTATACCGGCGGCACGGTTTCCATCGCGATGCCGTTCGGGCTCGACTTCATCTACGTCGAAACGCTGCGCACCACCGATGCCGTGACGCATTTGCCGGATGTCGGCTTTGTGAGTTCGCTGGCGCCCACCGCCGTCGGCCGCGCGCTGCTGTCGCTGTTCACCAAAGAAGAGCTCGACGCCTATGTGGCTGACGTGAAGGCCGAGCGTCCGGAAGAAGCCGACTATGTGCAGGCGCGGACGCTGCCGGATGTCGAGCTTTGCAAGGAGCGCGGCTTTGCGATTTCACTCGGCGAATGGCGGCGCGAGATTTTTGGCGTTGCCGCTCCGCTGTACCGCACGGCCTCGGGCGACTGCCTTTCCGTCAATTGCGGGATCCCGTCGTTTCGTTTCAACGCCGAGCAGATCGAGCGCGAATGCGCGCCGCGAATGCTGGGCCTGGCGCGCAGCATCCGCTCGCTGGTAGCCAACGACTGAATACTCCGATAGAGGGGCACAGGCGCGTCGCCCGACCGGTGCGCCCACATATGGGAAAGGAAGAATGAGCCGGATCAAAATCGTGCTGGGCCTCGCCATGAGATTTGCCTCGGGTTTTACTTTGGGCGCGGCGATGCTGCTCGCCAATGCCGCGCAGGCGCAGAGCAATTACCCGAACCGCCCGATCCGCGTCATCGTGCCCTACCCCGCCGGCGGCATCGTCGACATCGTCGCGCGCGCCGTGATCGACCAGGTCGGCCGCGACTGGAAACATGCCGTCATCATCGAGGCGCGGCCGGGCGGCAACAGCAATATCGGCACGACAGCGGTGGCGCGCAGCGAACCCGACGGCTACACGTGGCTGGTCACCGGCCCGGCGGCGCTGGTCAACCCGACGCTCTACAAGGACGCGGGCTGGGACGGGCTGAAAGACCTCAGATGCGTCGGCCTCGCGGCCTGGGGTCAAAGCGTGGCGCTGGTCCATCCATCAATGCCGGCCAGCACCATCAAGGAATTCGTCGAAATCGCGCGCAAGAAGCCGGGCGAACTGAACTTCGGAAACCCCGGCACCGGCTCCTCGCTCGACCTGAGCGCGCAAAAACTGTTTCAGGCCGCCGGCATCAAGCTCACCAATGTCGGCTACAAAGGCCAGCCGCAGGCCCTGATCGACCTGATGACGAACCTGATGCATTTCGAGATCGTCTCACTCGAACTGGCGTCGCCGCACATCAAGGCGGGCAGCGTCAAGCCGCTGGCTGTCATGACCGACAAACGCGTTGCCGACCTGCCCGACGTGCCAACGATTGCGGAAGCGGGATTTCCGGAGGCCACCTACGTACCGTGGTACGGCATCTACGTTCCGGCGGGAACGCCTGATGCCATCGCCGAGAAGATCAACGACGGCATCAACAAGGCGCTGCAGAATCCGGAGGTGCAGCGCCAGCTCGCCGTCGCCAACATTCCGGGCAAGCCGATGCCCCTCGCGGACCTCGCCGCGCTGATGAAGGCGGATCACGAGAAGCTGACGAAGGTGATCGCGACCTCGGGCATGGCGCAGCAGTAATGGCGAGCTCGTCATTCCGGGGCGATGCGAAGCATCGAACTCCGGTGCGCAATTGCGCACCTGAGAATCTCGAGCTTCCCCGGGGGTGCAATTGCACCCCTGAGGTCTGGTCCTTCGGACCATCCCGGAATGACAGCAGTTACTTCTTCACCTTGCCGGCATCCATCTTAACGTTCGTATCCAGCATCTTGACCGAAAACGCCGTGTTCACGTCGAACGGCTTTTCCATGCCGAGATAGGTCTGCACCAGCTCGTAGTCCTTTTTCATCCGCTCGGCGTCGATCCAGCCCAGCGCCTTGGTCGTGGTGAAATCGTCCGTCATCAGGAACTTGATGCGCTCCCACTGGCGCTGCTGGTTTTCCTTGTCGAGGCCCGAGGCCTGGTCGAGCAGCGCCTTGAGGCAGGGCGCGACGTCGGCGACGCAGGCGGCATAGGCCTTCTGGCTGATCTTGACGAACTCCTCGACCAGTTTCGGATTCTTCTCCAGATAGGCGCCGTTGACGATCAGCGAATTGCCGTACGGATTGAGCCCGATATCCTTCCAGTTGACGTAGCCGAGGTCGGCGCCGAACTCGATCGCCTTGAGATCGTGCTCATTGTAGAAATCGCTGATGATATCCACCGTATGGGCCTTCAGCGCCGCGATCTTGGCGGTCGGGCCGACATTGACGAAACTCACGGCGTCAGGCGCGATGCCGGCGGCCTTGGCAAAGGCCGGCCACATCACCCGCGAGGCGTCGCCCGGCGGATTGCCGATCTTGTGGTTCGGAAAATCCTTCGGCCCGTTCACGCCGTAGCTCTTCAGCCAGTAGAAGGTCTGCCCGGTATTGGCGTAGATGCTCATCAGCGCAACCACGTCGGCGCCCTTGCTCTTGGCCACCAGCATGGTCGCGAGATCGGCGATGCCGAACGGCGACCCGCCGGATCCGACCTTCAGCGAGGAGACGCCGGAACCCTTGCCGACCTCGATCGTCAGGTCGATGCCGGCCTTCTCGTACCAGCCTTGCGCCTTGGCGTAATAGAACGGCGAATGATCCGCCGTCGGCGTCCAGTTCAGGATCAGGTTGACAGCCTCGGCGGCCGCGCAGGGCACAGCCGGCAGCGCCAGCGCAAGCGCCAATCCCGCAATTCGAAACCCCTTCATGGCAACCTCCTCGTTTGCAACCGATCTTGTCGCCGCACGCCGGTGACGCTACCAATGCAACAAGGGACCAGACGACTTGTCAACTATTTGGTTGGAAATGCCCAAAAAACGATCTGATGATACCAAGCCGCAGCGGCGCGATCCGGCCGCAACCCGCAAGAAACTGCTGACGGCGGCGCGACGCGAATTCGCCGACAGCGGCCTTGCCGGGGCCCGGGTCGACGAGATCGCCGCGCGGGCGGGCGTCAACAAGCAGCTCGTCTATCATTATTTCGGCGACAAGGACGCGCTGTATCTGGCGGTACTGGAATGGGTCTACGAAGAAATCCGCGCCCAGGAGCGCAAGCTCAACCTCGAGGGATTGCCGCCCGAGCAGGCGATCAAGAAGCTGATCGAGAGTTCCTTCGACCATCTCGCCGCGCATCCCGACTTCATCGTGCTGCTGAACGACGAAAACCGCGGCGGCGCCCGCCATGTGCGCGGCTCCCGCAAGCTGGAGGCGATGCATTCGCCGCTGGTCAGTCTGGTTTCGACCATCCTCGGCCAGGGCGTCAAGGCCGGTATATTCCGTAAAGGTATCAACCCGGTGCATCTCTATATTTCGATTGCAGGCCTCAGCTATTTCTACTTTTCGAATACGCCGACCCTGTCCGCGATCTTCGGCAAGGACCTGTCGAGCCGGGCCGCCCGGCAGGCCCGCCGCAGGCACGTGGTCGATCTGGTGATGCATTCGCTGCGGCCTTAATCAACCAGATGGTTGATTAGTGAGGAAGGCCGCGATAGATTGCCGCCACGCGGCCGGGAGCCGGGCGCGTAGCCAAGGGAGCGCACGGTGTTCAGCGGTGACGGCGGATCGGCACGGTCTTTCGCGATCATCCTGATCGTGCATCTGGCCGTGATCGTGCTCTGGCAGGTGCTGGTCGACGCCTTCCAGGTGCCGAAATTCATCCTGCCCTCGCCGCTCGCAACCATCAAGACGCTGGCCTCGCCCAACTATGCCTGGCTTTCCAACCTCGCGGTGACGGCGGTCGAAATCCTCGGCGGGTTCTGCCTCGGCGCGCTGGTCGGTGTCATGCTGGCCGTGTTGTTCACCTGGTCGCCGCTGATCAGCCTGTTGCTGCTGCCGCTGTTCGTGACGCTGAACATGATTCCGAAGGTGGCGCTCGGGCCGCTGTTCATCGTCTGGTTCTCCTACGGCATCTTCCCGAACATCCTGATCGCGTTTTCGATCTGCTTCTTCCCGATCCTGCTGACGACCGCCCGCGGGCTGAGCGAGGTCGAACCGGATCTGCTCGATCTCGTGAAATCGCTGCGCGGCTCGCGCTGGACGCTGTTCCGGAAAATCCAGCTTCCCGGCGCGCTGCCTTACGTGTTCTCCGGGATGAAGGTCGGCGCGATCCTGGCGGTGGCCGGCGCCATCGTCGGCGAGTTCATCGCCTCCGAGCGCGGGCTCGGCTACCTCATGATCCAGGTGCAGTCCTCGCTCGATACGCCGGCGATGGTGATGGCCGTCGTGCTCCTGACACTGCTGGGCGTGGCGCTGTACGGGCTCGTGCTCGGCCTCGAGCGGATGTTCGTCGTCCGTGACATCCGCTTGCAATAAGAAGACGGGAAAAAACAATGCTGCTGACGCGCGACAACCTGCCACAGACGATTGCCGATATCGCAGCGCTCGACGAGCTGCTGTGCCGTCCCGAGCCAGGCGCTGATCGACGATCTCCGCAAGGTCGACGGCGACATCATGATCCTGGGCGTCGCCGGCAAGATGGGGCCGACGCTGGCCGGCCTGGCCAAGGCCGCGGTGCCGGACCGACGCGTCATCGGCGTCGCCCGCTTCAGCGATCCCGCCGTCAAGGACTGGCTGCAGGCGCGCGGCGTCGAGACCATCAACTGCGACCTGCTCGACGAGGCCGCCATCAAGGCGCTGCCGAAGGTACCGAACATCGTATTCATGGCCGGGCGCAAGTTCGGCGCCGAGGGCGATCTGTCGCTGACCTGGGCGATGAATTCGCACGTCCCCGCGCTGGTCGCGCAGGCTTTTGCCACGTCGCGGATCGTCGCGTTCTCGACCGGCTGCGTCTATCCGTTCGTGCCGGTCGATGGCAAAGGCTCGGACGAGGACATGGCGCCCAATCCGCCCGGCGAGTACGCGCAATCCTGCGTCGGGCGCGAGCGGATGTTCGAGTATTTCTCGAAAAAGCATTCGACGCCCGGGCGCCTGTTCCGGCTCAACTACGCGATCGACATGCGCTACGGCGTGCTGCACGACATCGCGAGCAAGGTGCTGCAGGGCAAGCCGATCGACGTCAGCCTCGGCCATGTCAATTTCATCTGGCAGGGCGACGCCTCCGCGCAGGCGCTGCGCTGCCTGGCGCATTGCGAGACGCCAACTTCGCCGATCAATGTCAGCGGCCACGAGATTCTCGCCGTGCGCGATCTCGCCGCAAAATTCGGCCAGCGGTTCGGCCGCGCGCCCGTGATTGTCGGCAAGGAAGAGCCGACGGCTTGGCTCACCGATACCTCGCAGGCGGTGAAACTGTTCGGCCTGCCGATCGTCGACACCGAGCAGCTCATCAGCTGGACCGCCGACTGGGTATCGCGGTCGATGCCGAGCCTCGGCAAGCCCACCAAATACGAGGTGCGCGATGGCCGCTACTGAGCCGATCGGCATCGTCGAGCTCGACGTCGACGACGCGCAGGCCGGAATGACGCTGTCGACCGAAGCGGGCTGGAACCAGAACGAGGCCGACTGGCGCTTCTTCCTGAGCCAGGGCGTTGTGTTCGGCATGCGCGACGGCGCGCGGCTGGTCGCGACCGCCGCGCTGCTGCCCTACTCGGCCGGAAATGCCTGGATCAGCATGGTGCTGGTGACCGCGGACTTCCGCCGCCGCGGCATTGCGACCAAGCTGGTCGATGCCTGCCTGAACGCGGCGGCAAGACGGGGTCTCACGACCTGGCTGGACGCGACACCCGACGGCGCCACCGTCTACGGACCGCTCGGCTTCAAGCCGACGCTGCAATTGCGACGGCTGCGGCTAACGAAGCCGCAAGGCACCGGGAGCATCTCGCTCACTATCAGACGGCAACCTCGACGCCTTGGCCGCGCGCGATGCCAGCGCCATGGGCTTCGACCGCAGCACGTTGTTGTCGGAATTTTCCGCGCGCCCGGGCTCGCGCATCGTGTCTGACGATCGAGCCATGGCGCTCATCCGCAATGGACGCACCGCGCGTCATATCGGCCCGCTGCTGGCCGATCGCGCCGATCAGGCGCTCGCGCTGGTGGATGCCATCGTTCGCACCGAGACGGGGCCGTGGCTGATCGACGCCGTCCATTCCCAGGAAGAGTTTCTCGGCGGCCTCGTCGCATCGGGCTGGACCATCGAGCGGCCGTTTCAGCGCATGCGCTTTGGCCCGGCGGCCATTTCCCCCGCGCAATCGCCGTTCGCCGTCGCCGGCCCGGAATTTGGATAGGAAGTACCGTCATGCATCATAGCGAAATCAAAGCCGACGTTCGGAAGTTGATCGCCGACGGCACGGTACTCCCCGCGCATCCGCTCGCACTCGACGCCAACCGTGCGCTCGATGTCAGGCATCAGCGGGCGCTGACGCGCTATTACCTCGATGCCGGCGCCGGCGGGCTGGCCGTGGGCGTCCACACCACGCAATTCGCAATCCGCGACGTCGGGCTGTACCGGCCGGTGCTGGAACTGGCGGCGGAGACCGCGGCTTCATGGACCAAGCGACCGGTCGCAATGGTCGCGGGACTGGCCGGGCCAACCCAGCAGGCGATTGCAGAAGCGCAAACCGCCCGCGGCATCGGCTATCATGCCGGCCTGCTCAGCCTTGCCGCGATGAAATCGGCATCCGAGGACGAGATCATCGCGCATTGCGAGGCGGTGTCGCGGGAGATCCCGCTGGTCGGCTTCTACCTTCAGCCGGCGGTCGGCGGCGTCATCCTCAGCGCCGATTTCTGGCGCCGCTTCGCTTCCATCGACAACGTCATCGCCATCAAGATCGCGCCGTTCAACCGCTATCGGACGCTCGACGTGCTGCGCGGCGTGGCGGCGGCCGGCGCGCTCGACCGCGTCGCGCTTTATACCGGCAATGACGATCACATCCTGCTCGATCTGATGCTGCCGTTCGACCTGCGCGACAAGGGCGTCACCACCCGCGCCTGGTTCAAGGGCGGCCTGCTCGGCCACTGGTCGGTGTGGACCGCGAGCGCGATCAAGCAGTTCGAGATGTGCAAGGCCGCGCGCGGCAAGGACAGCCTGCCGGCCGACCTGCTGGCGCTCGATGCCCGCGTTACCGACTGCAACAGCGCGTTCTTCGATGTCGCCAACAATTTTCACGGCTGCATCGCCGGCTGCCATGAAATCCTGCGGCGGCAGGGATTGATGCAGGGGTTGTGGTGTCTGGATCCCGCCGAGGGGCTCAGCCCCGGACAGATGCAACAGATCGACCGCGTCTGCCGCGAGCATGCCGATCTCTCCGACGACGCCTTTGTGAAAGAGAACCTGCAGAAATGGCTGGCATGAGCGCCGAAGAGCCCTTCATCAGCCTGCAGAACGTCCGCAAGGTCTACCGGTCCAAGGGCGCGGAATTCCTCGCCGTCTCCGACGTCACCATGGACGTCAGGGAAGGTGAGCTGGTCTCGCTCGTCGGCCCCTCCGGCTGCGGCAAGACCACGGTGCTGAAGATCCTGGCCGGGCTACATGAGGCCGACGGCGGCACCATCAAGATCGGCAATTCGAAAACACCGTTCGACCCCGCGCGCGATATCGGCATGGTGTTCCAGCAGGCACTTCTGCTGAAATGGCGAACCATCCTCGACAACGTGCTGCTGCCGGCCGAAATCGTCGGCCTGCCGATGAAGGCCGCGCGGAGCCGTGCCCGCGATCTGCTCAATCTGGTGGGGCTCGCCGGTTACGAAGACAAATACCCGCAGCAATTGTCCGGCGGCATGCAGCAGCGCACCGCCATCGCCCGCGCCTTCATCCACGATCCAAAGCTGATCCTGATGGACGAGCCGTTCGGCGCGCTCGACGCGCTGACCCGCGAACAGATGAATCTCGAAATGCTGCGGATCTGGCGCGAAAGCGGCAAGACCATCCTGTTCGTGACGCACTCGATTCAGGAAGCGGTGTTCCTCGCCTCGCATTGCGCCGTGCTCACCGCCGGCCCGGCGCGGATGGCGGAGTATTTCCCGATCGAGCTGCCGTTCCCGCGGGACTTGCCGATCAAGACGACGGATGAATTCGGCGCCTATGCGCGGCGGATTTATGCGAGCCTGGGATTGAGCCCAGGCGCCTGAACCTCATTTCTCAACCTTGCTGGCATCCATCTTGACGGCGGGGTCGAGCAACCTGCTGGTGAACGAAGTCTCGACCGCGAACGGCTTTTCGATACCGAGATAGGTCTGCACGAGATCGTAGTCCTTCCGCATCCGTCCCTCGTCGATCCAGCCCAGCGCTTTCGTCGTCGTAAATTCGTCCGCCATCAGATATTTGATGCGGCCCCATTGCAGCAGCTGCTCCTCGCGGTCGAGACCGGTCACCTGGTCGAGCAGCGCCTTCAGGCAAGGCTCGAACTCGGCGACGCAGGCGGCATAGGCCTTCTGCGTGATACGAACGAAATCTTCTGACAGCTTCGGGTTCTTTTCGAAGAAGGCACCGTTGACGATCAGCGAATTGCCGTAGGAATTGAGGCCGATGTCCTTCCAGTTGAGCGACCCGAGATCGCTGCCGAATTCCTTCAGCTTGATATCGTGCGAATTGTAGAAATCGCTGATGATTTCGACCGTCCGGCTTTTCAAAGCCGCGGATTTCGCGGTCGGCCCGACATTGACAAAGGAGACCGAGTCGGGCGCGAGGCCCACCGCCTTGGCAAACGCCGGCCACATCACGCGCGAGGCATCGCCGGGAGGGTTGCCTATCTTGCGGCCGGCAAAATCCTTCGGGCCGCTCACGCCCGAACTCTTGAGCCAGTAGAAGGTCTGGCCGGTGTTGGCATAGATGCTCATCAGCGCGACCGCATCGGCGCCCTTGCTGCGGGCGACCAGCATGGTCGCAAGATCCGAAATGCCGAACGGCGCGCCGCCCGAGCCGACCTTGAGCGACGAAACGCCCGATCCCTTGCCGACCTCAATGCTGAGATCGATCCCGGCGTTGGCGTACCAGCCCTGCGATTTCGCGTAATAAAACGGCGAGTGATCCGCGGCCGGGGTCCAGTTCAGGATGAGGCTGACGCTCTGTCCGGCCTGGACCGGTGCGATCGGCGCAACAAGCGCGATCAGCAGCCCGGCAAATCTCAAGCTCTTCAAGTCCGCTCTCCCAGTTGTCCGGGTCAGAATGTCCACGATCGTCCGGCCCGCCGCAAGCGTTCCTCGCAGCCGCGACATTTTGGACAATTATCGTCCGCTATTCAAACGCCACAGGTCCGGTGTCGCGATAGGCCCAGCAACTCTCCTTCGGCAGCGAGACCTGGGTCTCGACCCCCACCTGATGCCGGGCCGCGGTGCCGAGTTCGACCACCTCCAGCCGCCGGCCGAACAGTTCGATGCCGTAAGCCGTCTGCGTGCCCTGATAGCGGCGGTCGAGGACGCGGGCCGGAAAAATGTTGGCGCCGTTATGCTGACCGATGGTGATATTCTCCGGTCGCAGCGCGATGCGCACCTTTTCATCCGGGCCGAGCGAATGCAGCAAGGCCACCTCGCCGCGTCGTCCCTCGCCGAAATCGACCGTGCCGAATTGGCCGTTGCGCGACACCAGCGTGCCCGCAAGCTCGTTGGTGGCGCCGGTGAAGTTGGCGACGAACAGATCCGCCGGCCGGTTATAGATCGCGTCAGGCGTATCCATCTGCAGCAGCTTGCCGTCGCGCATCACGCCGATGCGGTCGCCGAGTACGACGGCTTCCGCCTGGTCATGGGTGACATAGAGCGCAGTCATCCCGGTCTGCTTGAGGATCACGCGAAGATCGTCGCGCAGCCGCAGGCGCAGCTTGGCATCGAGGTTCGACAGGGGCTCGTCGAGCAGCAGCAATTGCGGCCGATAGACGATGCTGCGCGCCAGCGCCACGCGCTGCATCTGGCCGCCTGACAATGCGACCACCGGCCTTTCCGCATATTCCGACAGGCCGACCAGTTCGAGCGCTTCGTCGACCTTAAGGCGGGCGTCGCTGCGCGAAAGTTTTCGGTGCTTGAGCGGATAGACCACGTTCTGCCGCACCGTCATATGCGGCCACACCGCATAGGACTGAAACACCATCCCGAGGTTGCGCGCGCGCGGCGGCACCAGGATCCCGCGCTCGGGAGACGAAACCACCCTGCCGGCAATGCTGATCTCGCCCGAGGTCGGATGCTCCAGCCCTGCGACACAGCGCAGCGTCGTGGTCTTGCCGCAGCCGGAGGGGCCGAGCAGAACCACGATCTCGCCGGCCGGCACGTCAAAGCTGACGCCGTCGATCGCCGGCCGGCCAATCGCAAACTGCTTGCGCAGGTCGGTGACTTCCAGGGTTGCCGTCATCGGTTCGATCGTTTCCCTGATCCGGCGATCATTGCGCGTAGCCGTAGGTCTTGTTCCAATCGGCCACCCAGGCCGCCTGGAGCTTCACATACTCATCGAACTTCGGAAACCAGACCTTGACCACCTTCGGATCGAAGCCCTCCGGATAGGCCGGCGGCACTTTCAGCGATGTGAGATTGCCGAGTTCCTTGATCATGAAGGTCTGGCCCTCTTTCGACAGGCACCAATTCAGAAACAGCTTTGCCGCATTGGGATGCGCGGCGGTCTTCGGAATGCCCGTGGCGTACGGATTGACCGGTGCGCCTTCCGGCGGAAAGAAGATCTGGATCGGTGCGCCGTCCTTCTGCTTTGGATAGATCGCGTTATAGAGCAAAGGCCCCATGGCGATTTCGCCACGCACCAGCGAATCCGACATCGGCGCGCCCGATGGATACAGGACCGGCCGGGTCGCCGCCTGCTTGGCCCAATAGTCCTCGCCGAGCACCTGGCGCTCGAACATCACCCGCGTCCATGTGGTGCCGCCCGACGGCGCGATCACCTGCCCGGTCAATTTGTTGTATTCGGGCTTGGTGAGATCCATCCAGGTCTTGGGCGGGTTCTTGACCAACTCGGTGTTGTAGGCGATCGACCACACCAGCGTGGCGCGCGGCCATAGCTGCGGCGCGATCTGGGAGTCGGGATTGTAGTCGGCCGCGTTCGGCGGCGCGTAATCCTGAAACATGTCCGCCATCGGCTGCATCAGCGCGCGGTCCGAGTGATCGACCACGTCGGCGATCAATTTGCCGGCGGCGGCCTCGGTCTTCACGCGCGTGATCAACTGGCCGCCGGGCGCGCGCACCATTTCGACCTTGATTTCGGGAAAGCGCTTGTTGAAGGCCTTGATGACCTGCTGTTCCACCTCGGCGAAATTCGCGGTGTAGAACACCAGTTTTCCTTCGGCCTTCGCCGCTGCAATCAATTCGGGCGAGCCGAACTCCTGCGCCTGTGCCGTAGCACTCCATGTCAGCGCAAGACCGGCGATACCGGCAATTGCGGCAATGTTGGTGAATGATCCTTGTCATAGCCAATCCTCCCGTCGTCTTGTTATCCGGTTCGGGCGACACTGCTCTGCGCCGCACCGCGCGACAGCCAGTTGGCGCCGCCGATGAGAACCCCGAGCAGAACGGTTTGCACGATGCTGAAGGCGGCGGTCTTTCCGAGGTTCCCGCCTTCGTAATAGTCGAGCAGCAATACCGACATCACCATGGTGTTGCTGGTGTAGAGGAACAGCGACGAGCCGAGTTCACGGATCGCCAGCACGAACAGCAGCGTCATCGAGGCGATCACGCCCGGCCGCGCCAGCGGCAGCACGATCGTCCGGATGGTGCCGAGCATGCCCTTGCCGCAGACCCAGGCAGCTTCCTCGAGTTCGCGATGAATCTGCATGAACGAGGTCGACAGCGACTTGACCGTATCCGGCATGAAGCGCGCGATGAACGCCAGCGCCAGGATCCAGATCGTGCCGTAGAGACCGCCGGGAATGCCGATCCATGCCCAGAGATAGGCGACGCCGACGACCAGGCCCGGGATCGCGATTGGCAAGGTCGAAATCACGTCGATCCAGCGCCGGCCCGTCACCTGGGTGCGGTGAATGGTGTAGCCGATGGCAAAGGCGAGCGCGCCGCCGACCACGGCGGTGGTGATGCCGACCTCGACCGAATTATAGATCGAGCGCATGGTCAGCGGATTGTCGAAGATGCTGTGAAAATGCATCAGGGAATACTGCCTGGCGTCGAACAGACTGCTGACGTCGCGGATGAACATGAACTTGCGAAACGCCGCAACGATCAGCGCCAGCGACGGCAGCACCACCACGACCAGGAGATAGACGATGCCGAGACCGAAGGTGAACCAGCGCCAGCGCCCGAGATCCAGGCTGCGCGGACGGAACGCCTTGCCGGCGACGGTGGTGTAGCTGCGGCCGCTCAGCACCTTCTGCTGCAGGAACACGAGAAGGCCGGTGACGATCATCAGGATGATCGCGACCGCGGCAGCCGTATTGTAGAGCGGCGGCGACCAGTTCGTGAGCCTGAAGATGTAGGTGGTCAACACCGAAAGGTTGGTGGGGGCGCCCAGCACGGCTGGAATGCCGTAAATGCCGAGCATGACGATGAACGACAGCAGCATGCCCGAGACGATCGCCGGCATGATCAGCGGAAACGTCACCGTGAACAATGTCGCGAACGCGCTGGCGCCGGAAATCTCGGCGGCCTCTTCCAGGCTCGGGTCCATGTTGCGCAGCGCCGAAGCGGTGAACATGTAGACATAGGGCGCGTAGTAGATGCCGAACACGAACACCAGGCCCCACATCGAATAGAAATCGACGCGCCAGTCCAGCCCGATCCATTTGAACATGGTGTTGATCAGGCCGGTCTTTGGCGAACCGAGAATGGCCCAGGCGACGCCGGCAACCAGCGGCGGCGCAAACAGCGGCAGGATACTGGCGGCCGCGATAAAACCCTTGAACGGCGTATTGGTGCGGACGACGATCCAGGAGAACAACAATCCGATCACGACCGCGATCAAAGTGCCGCCGCCGCAGGCGATCAGCGTGTTCGCCAGCGCCTCCGCGACATTCGGGTTCGCCAGCACGGTGAGGAAGTTCTTGACCGAGAGGTGGCTGAGCGAGATGCCCTCGACCACCGGATTGGTGTCGGTGAGCGCGCCGAGCAGCAGCATCAGGATCGGATAGATGACGAGAAAGCCGAGGATCGCCAGCAGGAACGTGACCCACAAGCCGCCCCACGCAAGCTGCCCCTCACTGGCGCTACGCATGACTTCGCTGCGCCGGCTCGTCTGTCCGTTCAACGCGCTTCCCCTCGGTGACCGTCTTTTTATGGAATTGCGGTCACGATGCGCGGCAAGCCTAGTCGATTGCGCGGCGCGCGGAAAGCTATCCGAAAGTCGGCGCGCGGATATGGCGCGGAGAGCACATTTTCCCGATGTGCCGCTGTTCCTTCGCATACGCATCATGCAGCGCTGTGTCTGTGGCTTGTACCGCGTCCGTAGTACACGCCGCAGTGGGCACGACCGCCCCCCGGCGTAGAGAGCCCCCATTTGATGTCACTGGATACAACCGCTAACCCGCCCGCCCCCGCGCCCATCGACGGCTTGCCCCCGGAACTCCGGCGCTGGGCGGTCGCGGCGATCTTTACCGCGCTGGCGCTGGCTTCGCTGGATACGGCGATCGCCAACATCGCGCTGCCCGCCATCGCCGCCGACCTCCATGTCAGCCCGGCCGACGTGGTCTGGGTGGTCAACATCTACCAGATCGCGCTGGTGGCGACGCTGCTGCCGCTCGGCGCGCTCGGCGAAATCGTCGGCCACCAGCGGATCTATCTCGGCGGCCTGCTGCTGTTCACGCTGGCCTCGCTCGGCTGCGCCTTCGCATGGTCGCTGCCCAGCCTGACGGCGGCACGCGCGCTGCAGGGATTGGGCGCCAGCGGCATCATGAGCGTGAACGCGGCGCTGGTCCGCTTCGTCTACCCGACCCATATGCTCGGCCGCGGCTTCGGCCATAACGCGCTGGTGGTCGGAACGGCGTTCACGTTCGGGCCGACGATTGCCTCCGCGATCCTTGCGATCGGAACGTGGCCGTGGCTGTTCGCGATCAATATCCCGTTCGGCGTGATCGCGATCTGGATCGGCCTGAAGACCCTGCCGAAGACGCCGCGCGCAAAGCACGCGTTCGATTTTACCAGCGCGGCGCTGACCGGAAGCTGCCTCGGGCTCTTCATTGTCGGCATCGGCAGCGCGGCGCATCAGGCGCCTCCCGCCCTCGTCGGACTGGAGCTTGGCGCGGCATTGCTGCTCGGCTGGATCATGACCCGCAGGGATGCGGACCATCCGGCGCCGATGCTGCCGATCGACCTGTTCCGGCGGCCGATGTTCGCGCTGTCGGCGGCCACCTCGGTGTGTTCGTTCGCGGTGCAGGGACTGGCCTTCGTCTCGCTGCCCTTCTACTTCGAGGACGTGCTGCACCGGTCGCAGGTGGAGACCGGCTTCTTCATGACACCCTGGCCGCTGGTGGTGGCGATCATGGCGCCGATCGGAGGCCGGCTGTCGGACCGCTATCCCGTCGGCATCCTCGGCGGCCTCGGGCTGGTGCTGCTCGGCATCGGCATGGCGCTGCTGGCAACGCTGCCACCGGACCCCGGCACGGCCAACATCGTCTGGCGCACGGTGATTTGCGGGATCGGCTTCGGCTTCTTTCAGACGCCCAATTTGCGGGCATTGATGTCGAGCGCGCCGCCGCATCGCAGTGGAAGCGCGAGCAGCATCGTTGCAACCGCCCGCCTGACCGGACAGACGCTCGGCGCAGCACTTGCCGCCTTGTGTTTTGGCCTTGCCGGCCATGATGGCGCGACGCTTGCATTGGCACTCGGCGCCGGCTTTGCTGCGCTCGGCAGCGTGATGAGTTTCCTGCGTCTGACCGTGGGTGCTCCGCGCATATGACTGTCATCGCCCGGCGGCGATCGGGCCGATGGATTTGGAGGACGAGTTGCGACTTCTCAGTATGCTGGCCGGCGCGTGTCTGTTGCTGGCTCCGGCCGCCCTTCAGGCCCAGACCGTCTGGGACATGCCAACGGAATATCCAGAGAATGCGATGCCGGGCGTCGGCCTGACGGCCTTCACAAAACACGTCGCCGAATCCAGCGCGGGCAAACTCGAGATCAGGCCGAGCTTCGACGCCAAGGCCGGCATCAAATCGGCCGGCATGCTCGCCGCGATTGCGGAAGGCCGGGTGCCGGCCGGCGATGCCTTCGCCGGCGCGCTTGAAGCCGAAGACCCGATCTTTGCGCTGCCTTCGCTGCCATTTCTGGTGACGTCGACCGCCGACGCCAAACGCCTTGCCGACATCGCGCGGCCGCATCTTGCGGCGGCGCTGCAGAAGAAGGGCCTGCGGCTGCTTTATCTGACGCCGTGGCCGCCGTCAGGCATTTGGTCGAAGACGCCGCTGACGTCGCCGCCCGACCTCGCCGGGCTCTCCATTCGCACCTATGACAAGACCTCAAGCGAAGTATTCCTGAGCGTCGGCGCCAAGGCCGCATCGATCAGTTTCGCGGACACGATGCCGAAACTGGTCGACGGCAGCATCAACGCAGTGTTGTCGTCGGGAGACGGCGGCGCCGGCCGCAAGCTTTGGGAGTATCTGCCCTGTTTCAGCGAAATCACCTATTCGCTGCCGCTTTCGATCGCGAGCGTCAATCAGGCGGCCTATGACGGTTTGAGCCCGGACACGCGCGCCGCGGTCGATGCCGCCAGCCGTCAAACCGAGAGCGAATTGTGGCTCGCGCTGTCGACCCGGCTGGAAGAGAACTATCAACGCATGCGCCAGAACGGCGTCGCGATCGATTCCAATCCCGAGCCGTCGATCGTTGCAGCGCTGCGAACGGGAGCGGCGGCGGCGCAGCGTGCCTGGTGCACCCGCGTCGGGGCCCGTCTGCGCCGAAATTCTCGAGGCCTTCAAAGCCGGCAAACCATAGCGCGCCAGGCTGTCGTTTCAGAACGGACATGACAGCCATGCCGGGCACGCTGCCCACGCAACACCGGCGCGTCGGCTTTCATCCTGAGCGCAAACGCATTTTCTTGATTTGAACTATTCCAAATCGCAGGCCATCTTCCCGCGCGCAGCTCTCTCGGTGGATTGAGCTAACAGGGGATACGCGATGGCAAACCTCACAATCAACGGCAAATCAATCAGCGTGGACGTCGAAGACGACACGCCGCTTCTTTGGGCAATCCGGGAGAACGTCGGACTGACCGGAACCAAATACGGATGCGGCATTGCACAATGCGGCGCCTGCACCGTGCATGTCGACGGGGTCGCGATGCGCTCCTGCGGCGTCACGGTCAGCGAAGCGGCCGGCAAGCAGATCACCACGATCGAGGGGCTCGCCAGCAATGGCGCGCTGCACAAGGTGCAGCAGGCCTGGGTGGCCAACGACGTGCCGCAATGCGGCTATTGCCAGAGCGGCATGATCATGGCGGTCGCGGCGCTTCTCAAGGAGAAGCCGAAGCCGACCGACCAGGACATCAACGAGGCCATCACCAATATCTGCCGCTGCGGGACCTTCCAGCAGGTCCGCGAGGCAATCCACGCCGCAGCGAACGCTTGAGGAGGACGCCATGAACAAGCACGTCATGCCCAAGCTCACCCGCCGCGGTTTCGTTATCGGCACGGCTGCGGCCGGCGCCGGTCTCGCCATCGGCCTCGATCTTCCCTTCGGCGGTCCGACCGTGGTCCGCGCCGCCGACGGCTCGCCCGAAGTCAATGTCTGGGTGGTGATCCGCCCCGACGACACCACCGTGATTCGCATCGCCCGCTCGGAAATGGGTCAGGGCACCCTCACCGGCCTCGCCCAGCTCGTCGCCGAAGAGCTCGAATGCGACTGGTCGAAGGTCGTCACCGAGTATCCGACCCCCGGACAAAGTGTCGCACGCAAGCGCGCCTGGGGCGATTTCTCGACCGGCGGCAGCCGCGGCATTCGCACCAGCCAGGAGTATGTCCGCAAGGGCGGCGCCACCGCGCGCGTGATGCTGATCCAGGCGGCCGCCAACGAATGGAAGGTGCCGGCCTCGGAATGCACCGCCGCCAACAGCGTCATCACCCACACGCCGTCGGGCAAGACCACGACCTACGGCAAGGTGGTCGAAGCCGCGGCGAAGCTCGAGCCGCCGGCCGACGTCAAGCTGAAGGATCCCAAGGACTGGAAGATCATCGGCAAGGGCGTCAAGCGGCTCGACACCGTCGACAAGACGACGGGCGCGATGATCTACGGCGCCGACGTCAAGCTGCCCGGCATGCTCAACGCCGCGATCAAGGATTGTCCGGTGTTCGGCGGCAAGCTGAAGAGCTATGACGAAGCCAAGGTCATGGCCATGAAGGGCGTCAAGAAGGTCGTGCGCGTCAGCGACAGCAGCGTCGCCGTCGTCGCCGATACCTGGTGGCACGCCAAGACCGCGCTCGATGCGCTGCCGATCGTCTGGGACGAAGGCGAGAACGCCAAGGTCTCCAGCGAGTCGATCGCCAAATGGCTGGCCGAAGGTCTCGACAACGCCCAGCCGGCCTACATCGGCAACCAGAACGGCGACGCCAAGGCCGCGATTGCCGTCTGCCGCCAAGAAGGTCGAAGCGGTCTACAACTATCCCTACCAGAACCACGCCGCGATGGAGCCGATGAACGCCACGGCGCTGTACACCGCTGACAAATGCGAGGTCTGGTGCGGCACGCAGAACGGCGAAGCGGCGTTCGCCGCGACGCTGGAAGCCTCAGGCCTGCCGGCCGAAAAATGCGAAGTGCACAAGCTGATGCTCGGCGGCGGCTTCGGCCGGCGCGGCATGACCGATTATGTCCGGCAGGCGGTCATCATCGCCAAGCAGATGCCGGGCACGCCGGTCAAGCTGCTGTGGTCGCGCGAAGAGGACATGGCGCAGGGCAAGTTCCATCCGGTCACGCAATGCAAAATGACCGGGGCCTTCGATGCCGACAACAATCTCACGGCGCTGCATGTGCGATTGTCCGGCCAGTCGATCCTGTTCTCGGTGCGTCCGGCGGCGCTGGTGAACGGCATGGATCCGGCTGCGTTCCAGGGCGTCAGTCCCTCCGGCGACGCGGCGATCGGCTACTCCGTGCCGAACCTGCTGGTCGAGCATTCGATGCGCAATCCCCACGTTCCGCCGGGCTTCTGGCGCGGCGTCAACGTCAATCAGAACGCGATCTATATGGAATGCTTCATGGATGAGCTGGCGCAGTCGGTCGGCCAGGATCCGGTGGAATTCCGCCGCAAGCTGATGAGCAAGCATCCGAAGCATCTTGCCGTGCTCAACGCCGTGGCCGAGAAGATCGGCTGGGGCAAGCCGCGCGCCGCAAGGCGTCTATCGCGGCATTGCGCAGGTGATGGGCTACGGCAGCTATGTCGCCGGGTGCCGCCGAAATCTCCGTCACCGACGGCAGCAAGATCAAGGTGCATCGCATCGTCGCCTCGACCGATCCGGGCTACGTCGTCAATCCGGCGCAGGTCGAGCGGCAGATCGCGGGCTCCTTCGTCTATGGCCTGTCCGCTCTGTTCTACGGCGGCTGCACGGTGAAGGACGGCAAGATCGAGCAGACCAACTTCGACACCTACAACTCGATGCGCATCGCCGAGATGCCGAAGGTGGAATGCGTCATGGTGCCGAGCGGCGGCTTCTGGGGCGGCGTCGGCGAGCCGACCATCGGCGTCGCCGCGCCCGCGGTGCTCAACGCCTACTTTGCGGCCACCGGCAAACGCATCCGTTCGATCCCGCTGCGGGACCAGAACATCACCTTCGCCTGACAATAGCGGGCGGCGGCCCCACCTCGGGGCCGCCGTTTCTCCATCGAGAGATTGCTGATGAAAGCGTTGCGTGTCGCTATCGCTGTCGCCATGGCCGTGGCGTCGAGCCCGCCGCTGCTTGCGGCTTCCGAGCCCCCGCCCGGCGCAGCGTCCTGCTCCGGCTGCCATTCCGCGGGAGCAACGGCCTCATCCATCCCGCGGCTGTACGGCCGCGACGCCGGCAATATCATGACGGCGATGACCGGATTTCGCGACGGCTCGCTCCCTTCAACGGTGATGAACCGCATCGCCAAGGGCTTCTCCGACGACGAGTTGCGCGCGATTGCGGCGTGGCTCGCGGCACAGAAGTGAGGGGCGCAGCATGAACCATCGTATCAGCCGCCGGGAGTTCTGCAGCGCTGGCGCGGCCACGGCAGCGGCACTGGCATTTCCGCTGCCCGCCTTCGCGCAAGCCACGGCGCGTGTCGTCGTGATCGGCGGCGGCTTTGGCGGCGCGAGTTGTGCGCGGGCGCTGAAAGCGATCGAGCCGAAATTGCAGGTCACGCTGGTCGAGCCGAACAAGACCTTCACCGCCTGCCCGTTCAGCAACAATGTCATCGCCGGACTGCGTTCGATCGAGGCGCAGCAATTCGGCTATGACAAGATCGCCGCCGGCGGCGTGACCGTGGTGGCGCAGGCGGCAACGGCGATCGATGCGGCGGCGCGAACCGTAGGCCTCGCCGACGGCACGTCGCTTTCCTATGACCGGCTGGTGCTGTCGCCCGGCGTCGATCTGCGCTTCGACGCGCTGCAGGGCTACGACGAAGCCGCGGCTGCGAAGATGCCGCATGCCTGGAAAGCCGGCGAGCAGACGCTGTTGCTGCGCAAGCAACTCGAGGCCATGGACGATGGCGGCCTGGTGGTGATCGCCGTGCCCGCCAATCCCTTCCGTTGCCCGCCGGGGCCTTACGAACGCGCCAGCCTGATCGCGCATTATCTGAAGACCAAGAAGCCGCGCTCAAAACTGCTCATCCTCGACGCCAAGGATACCTTCTCCAAACAGCGCCTGTTCCAGAATGCCTGGAAGGAGCTTTATCCGGGAATGATCGAATGGGTATCGCTGTCGCAGGGCGGCAAGGTGAACGCCGTCGATCCCGCGACCAACACGTTGATCACCGATTTCGGCAACCACGCCGCCCAGGTAGCCAACGTCATTCCGCCGCAACGGGCCGGCCGCATCGCCACCATCGCGGGTGCGACTGACAATACCGGCTGGTGCGCGATCGATCCGGTCACCTTCGAATCCAGATCGGCGCCGAACATCCATGTCATCGGTGACGCCTGTCTGGCCGGCGCCATGCCCAAATCGGCATTCTCGGCGAATGCGCAGGCCAAGACCTGCGCGCGCGCGATTGCCACGCTGCTATCAGGCGGATCGCCGGCCACCCCAAAACTGATCAATACCTGCTACAGCCTGGCAGCGCCCGGACTACGGTATCTCGGTCGCCGGCGTCTACCAGCCGAAGAACGGGCTGCTGGCCGACGTCGAGGGCGCCGGCGGCGTCAGCCCGGCGGATGCGCCACGCGAGTTCCGCGCGCGCGAGGCCGACTATGCGCAATCCTGGTTTTCGACCGTCACGGCGGAAGTCTTTGGCTAATCGCACGCATCGCATCTCGGGTCCGATCCTTGCCGGCGCCCTGTTCGCCCTGCCCGGCTTCACGGCCGCGGAAGACCTGAGCAGTTATGCCGTCATCGGCGATGCCATTCCGCGGTCGCTGACGGGCATGGCCGGCGACAAGGCACGCGGGCGCGCGCTCGTCGTCGAACGTTCCAGCACTTGCATCCTCTGCCATAGCGGCCCATTTCCCGAACAGAAGTTTCAGGGCGATCTGGCGCCTGACCTTGCCGGTTCCGGCAGCCGGTGGTCCGAGGGCCAGCTTCGGCTGCGGCTGGTGGACGCGTCCCGTCTCAATGCCGCGACCATCATGCCGTCTTATTACCGCGTGGACGGCCTCGATCGCGTCGGGACGCTGTGGCGCGGCAAGCCGATCCTGTCGGCCGAACAGATCGAGGATATCGTGGCGTATCTCGTGACGCTGCGCCAATAGGAAGACACGATGCAGCAACCGTCCAGTTCATCACGCCGCCAGTTCCTCGGCCTCGCCGGTGGCGCCGCCGTGCTCGGCGCAATCCCCGTCGTCACCGTTCGTCCCGCCGAGGCGACACCCGCGATGCTGGCCTCCGCGATCCAGGGCGTCACCGGCGGCGCGGCGGTGCGGACCGGAAAGGTCAAGCTCGACATCCCGCCGCTGGTCGAGAACGGCAACACCGTGCCGATGACGGTCAGCGTCAACCACCCGATGGCCCCGGAGGATCATGTCCGCAGCATCCACGTCTTCAACGAAAAGAATCCGCAAGCCAACATCGCCAATTTCCATCTCGGCCCGCATAACGGCCGCGCGCAGGTCTCGACCCGCATCCGTCTCGCCGACAGCCAGAAGATCGTCGCGATCGCAAAGCTTTCGGACGGGTCGTTCTGGTCGGCCAGCGTCGATGTCGTGGTGACGCTCGCCGCCTGCACCGAGGATGTGATCTGATGGCCTCGGCACTGATCAACGTTCCGGCGAAAGCCAAGCGCGGCGACATTATCGAGATCAAGACGCTGATGTCGCACATCATGGAAACCGGCTATCGCCATATGGCGTCAGGCGAACTCGTTCCGCGCGACATCATCACGAGCTTTACGTGCCGCTTCAACGGGTCGGAGATTTTCCGCGCCGACCTGTTTCCGGCGATCGCCGCCAACCCCTTCATCACCTTCTTCACGACAGCGACCGAGAGCGGAAAGTTCGAGTTCGAATGGATCGGCGACCAGGGGTTTTCCGAAACCGCATCCGCTTCGATCACGGTCGAATGAGATTTGCGAGCGCCATAGCCGTTGCGCTGCTGGTCGCGAACTCCAGCTTTCGCCGCCGACATCCCGCAAGCCGAACGTCGTTCCGGCTACGACTTCATGAAGCCGGACACCAAGGCGATGCAGGACGAGGATACCGCCAATCCCGGCATGCTCTGGGTGCTCGACGGCGAAGGATTATGGAAGCGCAAGGCAGGTGCCGCCAGCAAGGCCTGCTCGGACTGCCATGGCGATGTCCGCACCAGCATGAAGGGTGTGGCCGCCCGTTACCCTGCCTTCGACAAGGCAACCGGCCGCCCGGTCGACCTGGAGCAGCGCATCAATTCGTGCCGGACCAATCAGCAGCAGGCGACGCCATTGCCTTTCGAGAGCCGCGAGTTGCTGGCGCTTACGGCCTTTGTCGCGCGACAGTCGCAAGGTGCCCGAATCGAAACCGGCGCCGACCCGCAACTCGCGCCGTTCATCGAAAAGGGGCGCGCGCTCTACCTGCAGCGGCAGGGCCAGCTCAATCTCGGCTGCACCAATTGCCACGACGACAATTGGGACAAGCGGCTCGCCGGATCCGCGATCACGCAAGGACACCCGACCGGTTACCCGCTCTACCGGCTGGAATGGCAATCGCTGGGTTCGATGCAACGGCGCCTGCGCGCCTGTATGTCAGGCATCCGGGCGCAGGCCTATGATTACGGCGCGCCGGAACTGGTCGAACTGGAGCTGTATCTGATGTCGCGGGCGCGGGGCATGCCGATGGAAGCGCCGGCGGTGCGGCCTTAGGCGATGCGCGGCCAGGCACAATCTGTCTTCCTCATCCTGAGGAGCGCGGAACGCGCGTCTCGAAGGATGCAGGCCCGTCTGTGGCCTCATGGTTCGAGACGCCGCTGCGCGGCTCCTCACCATGAGGGTCCGGCAATCAGCGCTCCGCGAACGCCTTCTCGACCACGAACTGCGCCGGCTCGCCGTGATTGCCTTCGACAAAACCCCTGCCGTTAAGCAGCGCACGCGTGTCCGTCACCAGCGCCGGGCTGCCGCAGATCATGACGCGGTCATGGGCGGGATCGAGCGAGGCCAACCCGATGTCGGCGAACAGTTTTCCTGAGTTGATCAGGTCGGTGATACGGCCGCGGTTGCGGAAGGGGTCGCGGGTCACGGTCGGGTAATAGACCAGCTGGTTGCGGATATATTCGCCGATCAGTTCGTCGTTCGGCAGCTTCTCGGTGATCATCTCGCCATAGGCGAGTTCCTTGACGCGGCGGCAGCCGTGCAGCAGCACCACCTTCTCGAACCGCTCGTAGGTCTCGGGATCCTTGATCACGGAAAGGAACGGGGCCAGGCCCGTGCCGGTGCCGATCAGATAGAGGTTGCGGCCGTCCTCGAGGTTGTCGATGACCAGCGTGCCGGTCGCCTTGCGGCTGACGATGATCTCGTCGCCCTGCTTCAGGTGCTGGAGGCGCGAGGTCAGCGGCCCGTCCGGCACCTTGATCGAGAAGAATTCGAGCCGGTCCTCGTAATTGGCGCTGGCGACCGAGTAGGCGCGGAGCAGCGGCTTCTCGCCGACCTTGAGCCCGATCATGGTGAACTCGCCGTTCCTGAACCGGAACGAGGGATCGCGCGTGGTGGTGAAGCTGAACAGCGTATCGGTCCAGTGATGGACGCTCAGAACGCTTTCCTGGTTGAAATTGCTCATCGCACCGTTCCCTGACCTGCAGGCCGGATTGACCGGCTCGCATCATTCGTATACGATTGTTCGTATACAAATGAATAATCCAGCTTGATCCGATCGTCAAGCCGGGCAGAATGTCCGGCGAAGGCATTGAACCAAAAGGAAAAACCATGGCCCACGACGCACCCCAGGCGACCGGTCCCAGCAAGCTGGTGATCCGCAATATCGGCCTGCTGCTGTCGGGGGCGCTGGAGAAGCCGATCCTGGACGGCGACACGATCGTGGCCGAGAACGGCAAGATCACCGCGATCGGCCGCTTCAAGGATCGTCGACACCGAGGGCGCCACCACGATCGTCGATGCCAACGGCACCACCGTCGCGCCCGGGCCTGATCGACAGCCACGTCCATCCCGTCGCCGGCGACTGGACGCCGCGGCAGAACCAGACCAACTGGATCGACAGCTATCTCCACGGCGGGGTCACCACCATGATCTCGGCCGGCGAGGTTCACATGCCCGGCCGTCCCCGCGACGTCGTCGGGCTGAAGGCGATGGCGATTTTTGCGCAGCGCGCGTTCTGGACGCTGCGCCCCGGCGGCGTGAAGGTGCATGCCGGCGCGCCGGTGATCGAATGCGAGATGGTCGAGGACGACTTCAAGGAATTGGCCGCGGCCGGCGTCAAGCTGCTCGGCGAAGTCGGCCTCGGCGGCGTCAAGGACGGCCCGACCGCGCGCAAAATGGTCGGCTGGGCGCGCAAGTACGGCATCCAGAGCACGATCCACACCGGCGGTCCCTCCATTCCCGGCTCCGGCCTGATCGACAAGGACGTGGTGCTGGAAGCCGACACCGACGTGGTCGGCCATATCAATGGCGGCCACACCGCCCTGCCCGACGACCAGATCCGCTGCATCTGCGAGGGCTGCAAGCGCGGGCTGGAGCTGGTTCACAACGGCAACGAGCGCTCGGCGCTGTTCACGCTGCGCATCGCGCGCGAGATGGGCGACCTCAACCGCGTCATCCTCGGCACCGACGCGCCGGCCGGCTCCGGCGTGCAGCCGCTCGGCATCTTGCGGATGGTGTCGATGCTGTCCTCGCTCGGCGACCTGCCCGCCGAACTCGCCTTCTGCCTCGCGACCGGCAACACCGCCCGCATGCGCGAGCTCGATTGCGGCATCATCGAAGTCGGCCGCTCCGCCGATTTCGTCCTGATGGACAAGGCGCAGCACTCGCCCGGCAAGAACATTCTGGAGAGCGTGCAGCTCGGCGACCTGCCCGGCATCGGCATGACCATCATCGACGGCATCGTCCGCACCCAGCGCAGCCGCAACACGCCGCCGGCGGGGAAAGTGCCTGACATCATCAGCGGACATTGATGCCGCCAGACCCGGCGCAATCGCGCCAGATGGATCTGAAAAATTGGCGTCAAGCCTCGAAAGCGGTGAACGAATTGCCGGCCAGCCCCGACAAAACCGGGCTGCCTTGATGGCGGTCTGTTGGCTCTGGTCATCGAGGAAGACGTGAAAAATTCGTTGCAGGTTGCCGGCGGGGTGGTTGGGGCGGTCGTGGGCTTTATCGCCACGCTGTTGATCCTGGAGGTGGTCGGCTTCGGCAACCGGGCCGACCCGATCACGTCGGGTATTCTGGCGCTGCTGGTGCTCGCGCCGCTTGGCGCGATCGCGGGCCTCCTGCTCGGCACGGCACTGGCGACGCGGCTGCGCGGCGCAGACAACAGCGGAACACTTCTCCGCAACAGCCTGAAGGCACTTGCCGTTGTCGTCGCACTCTGCGTCGCGGCCGGCACCGCCTACTATGTCTATGCCGTTACGACCGCCACGCCCTGGCTCAACCCGAATGCCGCCACCCCGCTTCTGGTCTTTGAAGTTCGCCTTCCCGCCGGAACAGCATTGCCGAATTCTGCCCGTGACATCACGATCGAGTTGCAGACCGACATCAACCGCATGCCGGGTGAGCCACGCTTCAACCAGTTTCGTAGCGACGGCGGCAGGCCGGTGATCGCGGGCGACGTCGAACTGGCGTTCCGCACCGCGCATCGGCAGTTGGAGGTCAAGATCAACGGCCAGCCCGATCGGCTCTACCGCATCGCCCTGTCAGCCAAGGCCCCGCATACCTCCCAGCCTGGGCCATGGCAGCCGAATATCGACGGCAGCGAAATTCGCTATCGCGCCAACTGGCCGGGACAGGATTGAGCCATGCCTGCCCCGGCTGGTCTGCCGGGTTCCAAGCCTGAAGTTCGTGTCCCCTCGGTTGAACCTGGATAGGGGCTGCGTGACTTACTCTCGTGAGCGCCTTTGCGCGGATGCCGAAAGTGGAACCCACGTACGGTTGCTTGCCGCCCCCAGTCAGTATGGTAGCCTGAGGGCGCACTGGGAAGATTGTTTGCCGCACGCTGTCATTTGCAGCTTCTGGAACAATCCGAGCCATGGCCCAGATTCGCGACATCAAGTCAGGCCGATTTGGCGCGCCACCGCGCGAACCAATGCCGCGGCGTCTTGCGGCCATCGTGGCCGGCGATATTTCCGGTTACAGCCGCCTGATGCAGATCGACGAAGAAGGCACGCACAACCGTGTCAAGCGCATCGAGCGCGATCTCATCGAACCCAGCATCGTGGAACATCACGGCAGGCTTGTTAAAACCACCGGCGACGGGTTCATTGCGATTTTCGACAGTCCCGTCGAAGCCGTCCGCTGCAGCATCGTGATCCAGCAAAATCTGGTGGGCCGCAACGCGGCGCTGCCGAAGCATCATTGGATCGAGTATCGCATTGGCGTCAATCTTGGCGATGTCATCATCGAAACCGACGACGTTTACGGCGACGGCGTCAATATTGCCACGCGGCTTGAGGGCATCGCCCAGCCCGGCGAAGTCTTTATCTCCGGCGGCATCTACGAACAGATAAAGCACAAGCTGGTTTGCGGATACGAGTCCCTCGGTGATCGCCATGTCAAGAACATCACCGACCCGGTGCGGGTCTATCGCGTGCTCCCCGACCCGGCCGCGCTTCAGCAAAACCGGAAGCAGCGCGAAAGCGTTCTGATCTTCTTGCTGAGCCTGGCGCTGCTGTTCATAGCGGGCGGCGCGCTCTGGTACATGCTCTTGCAAACCGGCAAGCTGCCAGATCTGGCCTCAGCTCCCGTCTCACCTCCGGCTGAAGTGCAGAAAGTGCCCGCCGCAAAACCACCGGCACCGCCAGTCCAGCCTGCCCAGCCTGCGCCAACGGTGGCCCCAACGCAGCAGCAGGCGGCGCCTCAGCCTGAGCCGTCTCCAGCCCCCAAACAGGCCGCGCCGCTATTGCCGTCCGCTTCACCCGCCGCACCCGTGAGTCAACCAACCATGCAGGCGGTCGCATCGGTTCGAGAACCCGAGATGATTTCCCTCCGGGGCGGCAGCTTTGCGATGGGCAGCAATGAGGACGTTTCGGAAAAACCGGTCCGTCAGGTAACGGTCAAGCCGTTTGCGATGGGGAAATTTCCTGTCTCGGTGCGGGAATGGAACGCCTGCGCCGCCGCAAAGGCCTGTGGATTTACCGCAACCGGAAAAGACGATGCACCGGTTGCCAACGTAAGCTGGAGCGACGCAAAGCAATATGCCGCGTGGCTCGCCGAAACCACCCGCAAGCCGTATCGGCTGCCGAGCGAAGCTGAATGGGAATACGCCGCGCGCGGCGGCACGCAGACCAGATACTGGTGGGGCGATCAGTTTCAGCCCGGCATGGTCAATTGCAAGAATTGCAGCGACATTCCGGCCAACGATCAGCCGGTGAAGGTCGGCAGCCTGAAGCCAAATCCTTTTGGGCTGTTCGATATGGGCGGCAGCGTCGATCAATGGGTCGAGGACTGCTGGCACAAGAATTATCAGGGCGCGCCAGTGGACGGATCGGCGTGGATCGAGAACGAATGCTCCTCGCATGTCATCCGTTCCGGTTCCTGGCGAAAGGACCAGAACTATGCCCGGTCATCAAATCGCGGCAGCTACGACACCAACGTGCGCTATCCCACCCACGGATTCCGCGTCGCACTTTCGCCCTAGAGCCCCGTCGGAACGGGCTCTAGATTTTTGATTTGACGCGTTTTTCTCAACGCGAACCGGTCCCCACTTCGCTGGAAAACGCTCTGGGGAGCATTGAAGAGGACGGTCATGAAATTCATGCGATGCATCGTTCTCGCAGCAGCGCTCACTTGCCTGCCATTCGCTGCTTCCGCCCAGGGAAAGCCCGCGCCGAAGGATGCGCTTCTCTATTTTGTGTGGCCGCAGAACGGCACCGTCATCAAAGGCGGGTTCTGGTGCCGCTTTGGCCTGCGCAACATGGGCGTAACTCACGCCGGCGACACTTACCCGAATAGCGGGCATCATCATTTGCTGGTCGACGTGAATGAGCCGCTCAATCCCAATGAGCCGATTCCGCAGGACAAATCACACCTTCATTTCGGCGCGGGCCAGACCGAAGCGCGTATCGAGCTGCCACCCGGCAAGCACACGCTCCAGCTCGTGCTGGGCGATGCCGGCCACTATCCGTTCGACCCTCCGGTGGTCTCGCAGAAAATTACCATCACGGTCAGATAGCGCGGCTCTCTCCGCCGATTTGAATCCCCCGGATCGGTCGCACCATCGTTATTTTCGCCGGCGGTATTGCGGTGTATGGTCGATGGCACAAACCCGGCCGGCGGCACTCTCAAAGAGGAACTCAACGCGCCGGGATTTCTTGCTGCTGCATGCCGCCGAGCCGTGGTGCTATCCATAGAGGCAAACAGGGAGGCAGTACGATGAACATTCGGCCCGACCCCACGTTTCACGCTTCGCCAAAGCTTGCCATGGAAGCTCCGCCGGAGCTCTTCGCCTACGCCGTGCTGCTGAGCCCGGATTTTTCAAAGCCGGACGCGCTTGCCGTCATCGACGTCAATCCGAATTCCCCGACCTACAGCCGGGTCGTTCATACCGTGACGATGCCGAACAAGGGCGACGAGTTTCACCATTTCGGATGGAACGCCTGCTCATCGTCGCTGTCGCCGCTGACCGGACACGCTTTCCTCGAGCGTCGCTATCTCATCATCCCCGGCATGCGGTCGTCCCGCATCTACATTGTCGATACCAAGCCGGATCCTACCAAGGCGGCCATCCACAAGATCATCGAGCCGGAGGAAATCTTCAAAAAGACCGGATACTCGCGGCCCCACACCGTTCATTGCGGGCCGGAAGGGATTTACGTCTCTACGCTCGGCGGCGGTGGCAAGAACGGCACCGATGGACCGCCCGGCGTCTTCATCATGGATTGCGAGACGTTCGAGGTGCTCGGTCGGTGGGAGCTCGATCGCGGCCCGCAAACCCTGCATTATGATTTCTGGTGGAACCTGCCGCGCGACTACATGGTGACGAGCGAGTGGGCTTTGCCGCCGCAGTTCGAGAACGGCATCGTGGCGGAGGATCTGCTCTCCAACAAATACGGCCATCGGATTCACTTCTGGGACCTGCGCGCCCGGCGCAATGTCCAGACCATCGATCTCGGCGCCAACCATCAGATGGCGCTGGAAGTGCGGCCCGCGCATGATCCGGTTCGCGAATACGGCTTCCTCGGCGTCGTGGTCGACACCACCAACCTCGAAGGTTCGATCTGGACCTGGTGGCGCGAGGGCGGCAAGTTTCACATCGAGAAGACGGCGACGATCCCGCCTGAGCCCGCGCCGAAAGAGCAGCTGCCGCCGCTGCTGCAGGGGTTCGGCGCCGTGCCGCCGCTGGTAACGGACATCGATCTCTCGATGGACGACAAATTTCTCTACGTGGCCTGCTGGGCCACCGGCGAGATGCGTCAGTACGATGTCAGAGAGCCGCGCAAGCCAAAACTTGCCGGCTCGGTGCATGTCGGCGGCATCGCGCGGCGCACGCCGCATCCGAACGGCAAGGCCTTTGCGGGCGGCCCGCAAATGGTCGAGATCAGCCGCGACGGCAAGCGGGTGTACTGGACCAACTCGCTGTATTCGACTTGGGACAACCAGTTCTATCCCGATGGCGTCCCCGGCGCCATGGTGATGGCCAACGCGAAGCCGGACGGCGGCCTCGAACTGGCAAAAGACTACTGGGTCGATTTCCCCGACGGTTACCGCGCGCACCAGGTCCGGCTCGACGGCGGTGACTGTTCGACGGATTCGTTCTGCTATCCGTCGGTTTGAATTTGAGCACAGCCGACTGGACGCCGGCCTGGCTCTGGCTGGCTGTCATCGCGAGCGGCCTCTACCACGGCGTCAACCCGGGCATGGGGTGGCCGCTCGCCGTTTCGGCTGGGTTGATGGAAAGGAGTCCGCGGGCGCTGGTGGCCGCGCTTGGGCCGTTGGCGGCCGGCCATCTGCTCGCGATGCTGCTGGTGATTCTGCCCTTCGCGCTGCTGGTTACCGTCGTGGAATGGCAGCGCACGATACAGATCGGCGCCAGCCTCCTCGTCATCGCCTTCGGTCTGTTCCGGCTTGCCAACCGGCGCCATCCAAGGGCGCTGGCGCGGATATCGCCGGCGCAATTGGGGCTTTGGTCCTTCGCCGTCGCGCTCGCCCATGGCGCGGCGCTGATGCTGGTGCCGATCTATCTCGGGCTCTGCCGGGAAGCCGACCTCGACCGCGGCCACGAGGCCGCCGGCACGCTGATCAACGCCAATCTCGGCATGGCCGTGCTGGTCGCCATCGTCCACGCCACCGCGATGATCGCCGCCGGCGGATGTTGCGCGTGGCTCGCCTACCGTTATCTCGGTCTCAAGTTCATTTCGCAAAGCTGGTTCAATCTGGATACGACCTGGGCCGTCAGCCTCATCCTGGTCGGCGCGATTGCGCTGGTGCTCAGCCTGGCCTGACGCGGAAGCCCGGACGCCTTCAGCGCAACTTGTCCAGCAGCGCCATCAGCGTTTCGCGCTCCTTCGCATCGAGCGGCGCCAGCGTCTCCCTCGTGATCGCGAGCGCGTTCGGCGCGGCCTTCTCGGCCAGTTGCTGGCCGGCACGCGTCAGGCTCACCAGCAGGCGGCGGCCGTCCTCGGGGTCCGGGCTGGTCTCGGTCAGGCCGCGCGCGGTGAGGCGGTCGATCACGCCCTTGATGGTGGCGACGTCCATCGCCGTCAGCCGCCCGAGCAGGTTCTGCGAGCACGGCCCGGTCTCGGTCGAGCTTTGCCAGACGGCCGCCCATTGCGTCGGCGTCAGATTGATGCCGATCTCGCGGGCGAAGATGGTGGCATGGCGCTGCCAGACCTGGCGCAGGATGAAGCCGATCTGCTCGTCGAGAATATAGGACGGCCGCGCCGGCTTGACGGCTCGTTTCGGCGAAACACTCCTTGCCATCTGCGCTCCCCGCCCTTTCCCTTGCCAGCCGCTTACAGCGACAGATGCGCGTCCCGGATATCCGGCCGCGCATCGAGTTCCGCCATCGTGCCGCCGAAACAGATCTTGCCGCGCTCGATGATGTAGGCGCGGTCGGAGATCAGCCGCGCGAAATGCAGGTTCTGCTCGGAGACCACGATGCTGACGCCTTCCCTCTTCATCGCGAGGATGGCTTCGACCATCTGTTCGACGATCTTCGGCGACAGTCCTTCCGAGGGTTCGTCGAGCAGCACCAGCGACGGGTTGCCCATCAGGGTCCGCGCGATGGTCAACATTTGCTGCTCGCCGCCGCTCATGCGTCCGCCCGGGCGGTTGCGCATTTCGCCGAGATTGGGAAACAGCGTGAACAGCTTTTCGCGCGTCCACTGCGGCGCGTTGGGCCGTTTCGGCTGGCGGCCGACTTCGAGGTTTTCCTCGACCGTCAGGTCCGTGAAGATGCGCCGCTCTTCCGGCACGTAGCCGAGCCCGCCGCGCACGATCGCATGCGTCGGCTCGCGCGAGACATCCTTGCCTTCGAAGACGATCCGTCCCGAGCGATTCTCGACCAGGCCGACGATGGAGCGGAACGTGGTCGATTTGCCGGCGCCGTTGCGTCCCAACAGCGCCACCACCTCGCCCTCGCCGACTTCGAGCGCGATATCGAACAGGATATGCGCCGGGCCGTAAAAACTGTTGAGATCGGCGACCTGCAGCTTCATGCGCCGGCTCCCTCGCGGTGGCGTGCGTCGTACACA
This sequence comes from uncultured Alphaproteobacteria bacterium, assembly GCA_963840465.1. Classification (GTDB taxonomy): domain Bacteria; phylum Pseudomonadota; class Alphaproteobacteria; order Rhizobiales; family Xanthobacteraceae; genus Bradyrhizobium. Next base: position 166,918 of record CAWIZF010000062.1, read on the forward strand.
AGACCTTCGCCGAGATAGATGGCGCGCACCTCGCGGGTTGCCGCGGACTTCCTCGGGCGAGCCTTCGGCGATCAGGCTGCCGCGGTTCAGCACCAGGATGCGGTCGGCATGTTCGAACACCACGTCCATGTCGTGCTCGGTGAAGAGCACGCCGATCGACTGCTCGCGGGCGATACGCGCGGTGAGCCGCATCAGTTCGATCCGCTCGCGCGGCGCCATGCCGGCGGTCGGCTCGTCCATCAGCAACAGCTTCGGCTGGTTGGCGAGCGCGATCGCGAGCTCGAGCCGCTTGAGATCGCCATAGGCGAGTTCGCCGCACGGACGCCCGGCATAGGCGCCCATGCCGACGAGATCGAGCAGCCGGCCGGCCTCCTCGCGCGCGTAACTTGCGGTCGAACTCCAGAGATTGAACAATTGCCTGCCATACGACACCAGCGCGACCTGCACGTTCTCGCGCACCGTCATGGTCGGGAATGTCGCGGTGATCTGGAAGGTGCGCCCGACGCCGAGCCGCCAGATCGCGCGTGGCTTGCGGCCCACAGTCTCCTCGCCGAGCAGCGTGATGCGGCCGCTGTCCGGTGTGTTCTGGCCATTGAGCATGTCGAAGCAGGTGCTCTTGCCGGCGCCGTTGGGACCGATCAGCGCCAGGATTTCGCCCGCGCGCAATTCGAACGACACGCTGCGCACGGCATGGACGCCGCCATAGGACTTGCTGAGATTTTGGACCGACAGCAATGTGGGGACCATGCTCATTCGGCAACCTCGACCCGGGAGGTGGCGAGCGCGGATTTCTTGTCTTCGGAGGATCGCCGGCGATTCCAGATCGACTCCAGCGTGCCGACGATTCCCTTCGGGAACGCCACCACCATCAGCACGATGAAGCCGCCGAGCACCAGCTTGGAAAGATCGGTCTGGCTGACCAGCCAGATGTTGGCCGCCTTGAACACGATGGCGCCGATGACCGCGCCGGAAACCGTCTCGACGCCGCCGAGCAGCACCATGACCAGCGCATCGACGGACAGCGAGATGCCGAGGCTGTCGGGGAACACGCTTCCCTTCAGATAGGCGAACAGCGCGCCGCCAATGCCCGCAACCGTGCCTGATATGACGAACGCCGTCCATTGCACGCGCTTGCCGTTGATGCCGATCGCCTCGCTGCGCAGCGGCAAGTCCCGCGTCGCGCGCAACGCGAAGCCGAACGGCGAGAACACGATCACCCGCAGCACCGTGACCGCGAGCGCGGCGATCGCGAGCGACAGCCAGTAGAAACTGGCCGGGCCCGCGGCCCACTTGTCCGGCCAGACGCCCAAAATGCCGTTGTCGCCGCCGGTCACCGCGACCCACTGGAACGCGATCGACCAGACGATCTGCGCAAAGGCCAGCGTCAGCATCGCGAAATAGACGCCGGAGAGCTGCACGGCGAAGAAGCCGAACACGGCGGCGCCCAGCAGGCCCAGCAGCGGGCCGAGCAACAGCGAGACGATCATCGGCAGCCCCGCCGCCTTGGCGAGAAACGCAACGCCATAGGCGCCAAGCCCGAAATAGGCGGCGTGGCCGAACGAGGCGAGCCCGCCGACCGACATCAGGAAATGCAGGCTGGCGGCAAAGATGACGAAGATCGCGATCTCCGAACCGACCGTCAGCGCGTAGTTGCCGGCGAACAGCGGCAGCATGGCGGCAACGACCAGCGCGCCGAGCGACATCATCCGCTCACCCGAGGTCAGCGGCCGCCATGGATTGACGGTCAATCCCGGCGTGCGGCGCGCGGCGGCTTCCGGCCTGCCGAACAGGCCCCATGGCCGCACGATCAGCACCACCGCCATGACCAGGAATACCAGGATGATGGAGATTTTCGGGAAAATGAGAATGCCGAAGGCGTTCAGTTCGGAGACCAGCACGGCGGCGACGAAAGCGCCGATGATGCTGCCGAGCCCGCCGATCACCACCACCACGAACACGTCGACGATGATGCGAAGATCCAGCGCGTGATGCACCGCGTCGCGCGGGATCTGCAGCGCGCCGCCGAGCGCCGCGAGAAAGACGCCGAGCGCGAACACGCTGGTGAACAGCCATTTCTGATTGACGCCGAGCGCCGCCACCATGTCGCGGTCCTGCGTCGCGGCGCGGACCAGAACTCCCCAGCGCGTGCGCTGGAACAACAGCCAGAGCCCGCCGAGCACGATCGGACTGAGCGCGATCAGGAACAGATCATAGCTCGGAATATTCTGGCCGAAGAATTCGACCGCGCCCTTGAAGCCGGGCGCGCGGCGGCCGAGCAGATCGTCCGGCCCCCAGATCAGCACCACGATATCCTGGACCATCAGCGTCAGGCCGAAGGTCGCGAGCAACTGAAACAGTTCCGGCGCGTGGTAGATCCGCCGCAGCAGCACCATCTCGACCAGCACGCCGACGACGGCCACGACCAGCGCCGCGACGACGATGCCGCCCCAGAAGCCGAACGCGCCGGAGAAGCGCTCGGTCAGCGTGAACGCGACATAGGCGCCGAGCATATAGAACGCGCCATGGGCAAAGTTCACGATCCGCGTCACGCCGAAGATGATCGACAGCCCCGACGCGACCAGAAACAGCGACGCCGCGCTGGCGAGACCGGTCAGGAACTGAACGAAGTAGAAGGCCATGGGCGGTCCGGGTTGACGCGTCGTTAGAGCGGGGCTTCATCCTTCGAGACGGCGCTTCGCGCCTCCTCAGGATGAGGTCTGGTCAGTCCCTCATGGTGAGGAGCGCGGCAACGCCGCGCGTCTCGAACCATGAGGCCTCGATAGCGACGCCTTCGGCTGAGGGGAGCCACGCACGAGTGAGTCCGCGGAGAGAGCCCCTCACCCCGACCTCTAAGAGCGAGCTTCGCTCGTCTCGCCCGAAGAGCGGGGCGAGGGAGAAGCGCGCTCACTCCTTCGGGCGCAGCTTTCCGACTTCCGCGTCGCTCGGGAGATAATCCGCGCCCTTGCGATAGACCGAGTCCACCATCACGCCCTTGCCGTCCTTCAGCGCGGTCTTGCCGACATAGGCGCCAAGCGTCGACTGGTGGTCGATCTTGCGGAAGGTGATCTCACCGAATGGCGACGGCATCGACAGGCCTTCCGTCGCGGCGATCAGCTTCTCCGGATCGGTCGAATTGGCTTTCGCGAGGATCGCCGCCGCGGCCTTGATGGTCTGGTAGCCGACGATCGAGCCGAGCCGCGGATAGTCGTTGTACTTGGCCTGATAGGCTTTCAGGAACTTGTCATGGTCCGGCGTCTTGATGTCGTACCAGGGGTAACCCGTGACGATCCAGCCCTCGGGCGTTTCTTCCTTCAGCGGATCGAGATATTCCGGCTCGCCGGTGAGGAAGGACACCACCGCGCGGTCCTTGAACAGGCCGCGGGTGTTGCCCTCGCGCACGAGTTTTACCAGATCGGCGCCGAAGGTGACGTTGAGGATCGCCTCGGGATTGGCGGCGGCAACCGCCTGCACCACCGGACCGGCGTCGATCTTGCCCTGCGGCGGCCACTGCTCGTCGACCCACTGGATGTCGGGACGCTTCTCCGACATCAGCTTCTTGAACACCGCTACCGCCGACTGGCCGTATTCATAGTTCGGCGCAATCGTCGCCCAGCGTTTGGCCGGCAGCTTGGCGGCCTCTTCCACCAGCATCGCCGCCTGCATGTAGTTCGATGGACGCAGGCGGAACGTGTAGCGATTGCCCTTGGACCAGGTGATGGCGTCGGTCAGCGGTTCCGCCGCCAGGAAGAAGACCTTCTTCTGGTTGGCGAAATCAGAGACAGCAAGACCGATGTTGGACAGGAACGTGCCGGTCAGCATCGCCACGTTCTCGCTCGACACCAGTTCGTTGGCTGCGGTCTGCGCGTCCGCCGGCTTGCCGCCGTCGTCCTTGGAGATGACGACCAGCTTCTTGCCGTTGATGCCGCCGGCCGCATTGATTTCCTCGACCGCGAGCTGCCAGCCCTTGCGATAGGGCTCGGTGAAGGCCGGCAACAGCGAGTAGCTGTTGATCTCGCCGATCTTGATCTCGCCCTGCTGCGCCATGGCGTTGCCCGCCATGCCCACAACCGCGATCGCCAAACCTGCTCCCAGTACGTGTCTACGTCGCATCCCTACCTCCAATACCCTGGTGAAATTATCGCAAACCATCTTCGCCTTTGACTTCCGAAACCGTCAGTCCGCCGACGCGCGGCAATGGCCTGCCGCTGTCGGTGACCGCCACCGCCACCATGATCTCGTTGGCGCGCGGCGCGTCGTTGATCTGCACTTCCATGCCGTCGAAATGGCTGCGCACGAAGGCCGCGTCCTTGTGGCCGAGCGGAATGTCCAGCGTCGTTCCCGGCCCGCTGCGCTTCTTGGACGACGGGATCAGCGCCGCGCCCTTGCTCAGGACCTTGCGCACCGGCGCACCCATCTTGGGATGCAGGATGGCGGCCGCATGTTCGAGTTCGCCGTTTTCGCCGACGGCTGCGGCCTTGCCGTAGCTGTGCGCCTTGGCGCCGTCGATGCCGAGGGCTGCGACCGCTCTTTTGGAAAGCAGATCGCCGAGTTCCTCGCCGATTTCGATCAAGGGCGAGAGATCCTCGACGTACCTGCCGGCAAACGGATTTTCGATAACGGCAATCGCCGCTGCCCGCCGTGTCGGCGGCGCGACCTTCTGACCCATCTCGAGATGGGTTTCCTCGACCACCGTGACGATCTTGCGAATGATCGCGCTCATCTGTCAGCCTCGCTCCCGATCAAACACGCGCTACTCCAGCCGGCGCGCTACCACGAAACGCCGGCAACGCGCTTGCCCTGATCCCTGTTGACACCCACCACGGCGGTCTCGCCTAGTAGACGCAAGGCCGCACCTTCAATCAATCCCGCCGCAAGCAATTGCTGTGCCCGGCCGACCCCTGCGCTCAGCGCGTCGTCGATCTCGCTCTCCCCGAGCGCGCCGACGTTGCGCGTGACAAGGCGCGCGCCGAGGTCGCTGTCAGGCTGCAATTCGTTTGCCGGCAGCCGAACAATCGCGGGATGACCGGGCAGATCGACGGCATTGGCGATGACAGTGGCGGCGGCATCAGCCTGCGACGCCGTTTTCGCCAGCACCGTCACCGCGTCGGCGATCCCCAGCGAAAAGCTGCGGCCACGCCGTCCGCTGGTCGCGATGCCGCGTGCCGGATCGCCGGCCTCGATACTGATGGTTTGCATCACGCCGCGATGGTCCGGCCGGTCCATCAGCCCGACGGTGAACTGTTCGGCACCGGTCAGATGCAAAGCGATGTCGCCGCCATTGTTGACGTAGGCGCGATCGAGCCGCGCCGCGTCAAGCATGGCTCGGAGAATCTCTTCCGCGACGCTGCCGGCGACCGCGGCCATCGGCGTGATGAAATGCCCGGCCGCAAATGGCGCTACCGCCGCATGCATGCGGCACGCGACGACGCCACTGAGCGCGCTGCAAGCCGGATCGGCAGCCTTTCGAAGCTCGATCAATTCTTCGCAGAGCTCATCGAGCAAACCGTCGAAGCGCCGCGCCGCGGCCTCGTAGGCGGCGCGCACCTCACCTTCACTCCCCTGCGCCCCGATAACCAGATCGATCGGACCGTCCTGCAAATGCAGCCGCTTGCCGTCAGGAAGAAGCGCGATTTGCGGGAACCGCTTCATGCGCGCCGTCCCGGAATGTAGGGCATCGGGCGGGTTTCGGTGCTGTCCCGCAGCGACGCCAGCGGACGGACGTAATCCATATGGCCGCCGAGCGCGGCATAATCGGAAAGCCGCAGCGTGAACTCGATCGGCGCCACCAGCGCCGGCGTCGGCACATAGCCAAAGGCGCCGGCCGGCATCTGCGTGACGTCGACCATGAAGGTGATGCCGCCGCCGGGCCAGACATAAACCGGCGCACCGCCGCTGGTGACCCGCGTCAGCGCGTCCTTGACCGAGCGCGTCAGCCGCACCGGATTATCGGTGACGCCGGCGCGCAGCGAGCCGCCGGCGCCGCCCATGAACAACACGGTGCACAGCGCCGGTTCGCAATTTTCCTGGATACGCTCGACCGAGAATTTCAGATCGGGCGGCATCTGCTTTTCGATCGGCCGCAGCGCTTCATCAAGCTCGTAATAGGCCGCGTGCTCGCCCGTGGTCGAGACCATCAGCATGGTCAGGCCAGGCCGCGCTTCCTTGGGATTGAACGGCCCCAGCACCGACAACGGATCGGAAATATTGGTGCCGCCCCAGCCGGTGCCGGGATCGGCGACCTGGAAGTAGCGGCCCGGCGTCGAGCGCCGCCCCTTCATCTTGATCCCGGTATCGGGAATATCGAGCAGCTTGCCGGCCTGATGTTCCGAGAGAACACCGGTGATGTGGTCATCCACCACCACGACCTCATCGACCTTGCCGTGCCATTGCTTGGCGAACATGCCGATGGTCGCCGAGCCACAGCCCACGCGCATGCGCTCTTCGGCAACGCCGTTGACGATGGGGGGATAGCCGGCCTGCACCACGACGGTGGCGCCGCCGTCGATCGTCAGTTCCACCGGCTTGCAGTTGGAGAGGTCCATCAACGCGTCGCAGGTGACACGGCCTTCCTTCTTGGATCCGCCGGTCAGATGATGCACGCCGCCGAGGGAGAGCATCTGCGAGCCGTATTCGCTGGTCGTCACATGGCCGATCGTCTCGCCTTCCGCGCGGACGGCTGCCGTTTCCGGGCCGAGATAGCGGTCGGTGTCGATCTTCACCTTGACGCCGCAATAGCTGAAAATCCCCTCGGTCACGACCGTGACCATGTCGATGCCATCGACTTCCGAGGACACGATGAAGGGCGCCGGTTTGTAATCGGGATAGGTGGTGCCGGCGCCGATGGCGGTGACGAACACGCTGGGCTCATGGACGAGCTTGCCGTCCCAATCGCCGCCGGCCTGGAACGGCACCAGCCGGCCGCCATGCGATACCGTCCGCTCCAGCACGATATGCGGATCGACGCGCACCAGTTCGCCGTTGTGATTGGCATAGCGATCGCACGCGCCGGCCGCGCCCGGCTTGATGTAGCACATCACCGGGCAGGCATCGCAGCGGATCTTGTCGCCACCGGCGACGGTCGCATCGGTCATGAACAAGCCTGCGGTCGAGAAGGCGCCGACCGGAGCCGCTTCCTCGCAGCCCGGCCACTTTGTTCGTATACGAACGATGTTGCGCGCGGACTTGAACGCTGTCAAGCGGGCCCGGAAGCCAAAAACCTGGCTTGCCGCATAATAACTCATTTGCCTCGCATCCCTGTTCATAAAGCGAGCAGCGCGCTGCAGCGCGGGATCGCGCGGCTTGCACGTTTGTACACAAACGGTATCTTCCGGAAGCGTCCAGCGCGGTGTTTGCAGCGCAACGAAGGCTTAGGGGAGCATGACGCAGAGCACGATGCGCCTGACCGTCAACGGCAAGACCAGCGATGTCGACGCCGCGCCCGACACCGCGTTGCTTTATGTGCTGCGCAACGACCTCGCCTTGAACGGACCAAAATACGGCTGCGGGCTCGGCGAATGCGGCGCCTGCGCTGTGCTGATCGATGGCGTCGCCGCGCGGTCCTGCGTGATCCCGATCGAGGGCTGCGCCGGGCGCGACATCGTGACGCTCGAAGGTCTCGGCACGCGCGAGCATCCCGATCCCGTGCAGCAGGCCTTCATCCGCGAACAGGCCGCGCAATGCGGCTACTGCCTCAACGGCATGATCATCGCGACCAAGGCGCTGCTGTTGCGTTCCCCTCACCCGTCCGACGGCGAGGTGATGGAAGCGCTGCGTCATCATCTCTGCCGCTGCGGCGCGCATGTCGAAATCATGCGTGCGGCGATGCGCGCTGCAGGCCGTGCCGTTGAGGCGCAGACGTGATGACGGCTCCCGACACGACCGAGGATCGCAACCGGCCGCAAGGCACGCTGTCCGTCGTCCGCCCCGCCTCGCCCGTCGAGGCCGTCAAGTTCGAGACCTTCATCAAGATCACCGCCGACGGATCGGTCACCGCCTATAACGGCCACGTCGATCTCGGCACCGGCATCCGCACCGCGCTCGGTCAGATCGTCGCCGAAGAGCTCGACGTGTCCTTTGCGCGGGTCGTCGTCGTACTGGGCGATACCTCGCTGGTCCCCAATCAGGGCGCGACGATTGCAAGCGAGACGATCCAGATCACGGCCGTGCCGCTGCGCAAGGCCGCGGCGCAAGCGCGGCAGTTTCTGGTCGCGCGCGCGGCGGAACGGCTGGAGCTTCCGATCGAGGATATCGTTGTTGAAGACGGATTGGTGCGCGGCAAGGACAATCGCAGCATCAGCTATGGCGAATTGATCGCGGGCGAGACCATCCAGCTTGAGCTGGCTGATGATGTTCAAGTGAAGGCCGCTGGTGCCTATACCATCGTCGGGCAATCGGTGCCGCGCGTCGATCTGCCGGCAAAGGCGACCGGCGAACTGGTGTACGTGCACGATATGCGCGTCCCCGGCATGCTGCATGGCCGCGTCGTGCGTCCACCCTATGTCGGCGTCGATGTCGGCGATTTCATCGGCAACAGCCTGATAGCGGTTGATGAAGCCTCGGTACGCGGCATCCCTGGACTTGTCGCCGTCGTGAGGATCGGCGACTTTCGTCGGAGTCGTCGCCGAGCGCGAGGAAAATGCGATCAAGGCGGCGGCGCAATTGAAGGTCACCTGGAAGCCGGTGCCGACGCTCCCCGACCTCAAGGACATCGAGACCGCGCTGCGCGCCAATCCGTCTACGCCGCGAACGCTGATCGACAAGGGGAACGTCGATGCGGCGATTGCCAGCGCCGCCAAGCCGATGCCGCGTACCTACATCTGGCCGTATCAGATGCACGCCTCGATCGGCCCGTCCTGCGCGGTCGCCGACTATCAGGAGGATCTGACGCGTGTCTGGTCCGGCACCCAGAACCCGCACCATCTGCGCACCGAGCTGGCACGGCTGATCCATCGCCGCGAAGCCGAGATCGAGGTGATCCGGATGGAGGCCGCCGGCTGCTACGGCCGGAACTGCGCCGATGACGTTTCTGCGGACGCGGTCTTGCTGTCGCGCGCCGTCGGCCGGCCGGTCCGCGTGCAGTTGACGCGCGAGCAGGAGCACGCCTGGGAACCCAAGGGCGCCGCACAATTAATGGACGTCAATGGTGGATTGAACGCGGACGGCAGCGTCGCGGGTTATGATTTTGCCACGCGCTATCCATCGAACGGCGCGCCGACGCTGGCGCTGCTGCTGACCGGCGCCGTCCCGCACACGCCAGCTGTGTTTGAGATGGGCGACCGCACCGCGATCCCGCCCTATGACTACGACAATCTGCGCGTGGTCGCACACGACATGCCGCCGATCGTGCGCGCCTCCTGGCTGCGCGGGGTGTCGGCGCTGCCGAACACGTTTGCGCATGAATCCTTTATCGACGAATGCGCCGATGAAGCCGGCGTCGATCCGATCGAATATCGCTTGCGCTATCTGAAGGATTCTCGCGCGATCGATCTCGTCAATGCAGTCGCCGAGCGCGCCGGCTGGAAGCCACGGCCGGTGCGGCAGGAACCGGAGGCCGAAGGCGACATCGTTCGCGGACGCGGCTTTGCCTACGCGCTCTACGTGCACAGCAAGTTTCCCGGCTACGGCGCGGCGTGGTCGGCCTGGATCGCCGACGTCGCGGTCAACAAGGCGACCGGCGATGTCAGCGTGACGCGCGTTGTGGCCGGGCAGGATTCCGGCCTGATGATCAATCCAGACGGCGTGCGCCACCAGATCCACGGCAATGTCATCCAGTCGACCAGCCGCGCGCTGATGGAGGAGGTCTCGTTCGACCGCACGTCGGTGACGGCACGCGAATGGGGCGCCTACCCCATCATCAAATTCCCCGAGGTGCCCGACATTGACGTGCTGATGCTGCCGCGGCAGGACCAGCCGCCGCTCGGCGTCGGCGAGTCCGCCTCGGTCCCGAGTGCGGCGGCCATCGCCAACGCGATCTTCGACGCGACCGGTGTACGCTTTCGCGAATTGCCGTTTACGCCGGAGCGTATCCTGCGAGGGCTGCACGGCGAGCAGCCGCTTGCGCCGGAAGCGTTGCCGTTGCCATCGGCGCCGCAGCCTGACACGAGCCGATGGTGGAAGCCGTTCGCCGAGCAACGCAGCGCAGTCGCGACTGCCGCCGCGCTATGCGCCGCCGCTATCGGCATCGGCGCCGCCGTGTTGCCATGGCGCGCGATCGCGCCGATCGCGCGACCCGACGTGTCCGTCTATTCGGCCGCGACCCTCGCCCGTGGTCAGCAACTCGCCGCGCTCGGCGATTGCGCCGTCTGCCACACCTCGGCCAGCGGCATCCTCAATGCCGGCGGCAAGCCGTTGCTGACGCCGTTCGGCATCATCTATTCGACCAACATCACGCCGGATGTCGAGACCGGAATCGGCGCGTGGTCCTATCCCGCCTTCGAACGCGCGATGCGTGAAGGCATTCATCGCGACGGAAGGCATCTCTACCCGGCGTTTCCGTACACCCATTTCGCCAGGACGACCGACGCCGACATGCAGGCGCTCTACGCCTATCTGATGGCGCAGCCGGCGGTGCGCGCAGAGACGCCGCCTAATGCACTGACGTTTCCGTTCAACCTTCGACCGCTGATGGCGGGTTGGAATGCACTGTTCCACAAGCCCGCTACGTTCCAGCCCGATCCGGCCAAATCCGAGATCTGGAATCGCGGCGCCTATCTGGTCGAAGGCCTCGGCCATTGCAGCGCCTGCCATTCGCCGCGCAATGCGCTCGGCGCGGAGAAGGCGAACGCCTATCTTGCCGGCGGTTTCGCGGAAGGCTGGGAGGCTCCAGCGCTGACGTCGCTGTCGCAGGCGCCGATCCCGTGGAGCGAGGACGAACTCTACGCATATCTGCGAACCGGCGAGTCGCGCCTTCACGGCGTCGCCGCCGGACCGATGGCGCCCTGTGGTGAAGGAACTGGCGGCGTTGCCGGATTCCGATATCCGCGCCATGGCGGTCTATCTCGGCTCGTTCAACGAGACCTCCATGGATCGAGCGGCGCAGCAAGCGCTCGCCGCACGACTGGAATCCTCGACCGGCACGCGCGCATCGGCCGCGTCCAGCGTCGGTGCCCGGCTCTATCAGGGCGCCTGCGCGATGTGCCATGAGGTCGGCGGCGCGCCGCTGTTCGGCAGCCGGCCGTCGCTGGCGCTGAACAGCAATCTGCACAGCGCCGTGCCCGACAATCTGATCCAGCTCATCCTCCACGGCATCGCCAAGCCGGCCGCGACCGACCTCGGCTATATGCCGGCCTTCAAGGACAGCTTGACCGACGGCCAGGTGGCGGAACTGGCCGCCTACCTGCGCCGGCAATTCGCCCCGGACAAGCCGGCCTGGACCGGTATCCAGGCGGCGGTCGGCCGAATCCGGCAGGAATAGCGCGCTGAGCTGCCATGCCCCCGCCAAATCCCGCTGGTTGGGCGGCCCCCGGCGCGGTAGAGTTCCGCCATGGCAGTGACCGATATTGCATCCCGAACCTATAATCACGGCTGGCGGCTCGACCCGATCGTGCGCAGCCTGCTCGACACCGATTTTTACAAGCTGCTGATGCTGCAGATGATCCGCGAGTTCTATCCGGATCAGCGCGTCACCTTTTCGGTCATCAACCGCACCAAGCATGTCCGCCTTGGCGAGATCATCGACGAGGGCGAACTGCGCGCCCAGCTCGACCATGCCCGCACCATCCGCTTTTCCAAGAAGGAGCTGATCTGGCTCGCCGGCAATACGTTCTACGGCAAGACCCAGATGTTCTCGCCCGACTTCATCAACTGGCTCGCCAGCTTCCGCCTGCCCGAATATGAGCTGCGCAAGGTCGACGGCCAGTACGAGTTGCACTTCCACGGGCCGTGGACTCACACCACGATGTGGGAGATCCCGGCGCTCGCGATCATGAACGAGCTGCGCTCGCGACAGGCGACCAAGGGACAGGGCCGCTTCGTGCTCGACGTGCTCTATGCGCGCGCCAAGGCCAAGCTGTGGTCCAAGGTCGAGCGGCTGCGCAAGCTCGAAGGCCTGCGGCTTTCCGACTTCGGCACCCGCCGCCGCCACGGCTTTCTGTGGCAGCGCTGGTGCGTCGAGGCCGTCAAGGAAGGCCTCGGTTCCTCGTTCACCGGCACGTCCAACGTGCTGCTGGCGATGGACAACGATCTCGAAGCGATCGGAACCAACGCGCACGAACTGCCGATGGTCGCCGCAGCTCTCGCCAATGACGATAAGGAGTTGCGCTGGGCGCCCTATCGCATCCTCGACCAGTGGCGTCATACCTATGGCGGCAACCTTCTGGTCGCGCTGCCCGACGCCTTCGGCACCAAGCCGTTCCTGCGCGATGCGCCGGACTGGGTCGCCGACTGGACCGGTTTTCGCCCGGACAGCGCGCCGCCGATCACGGCCGGCGAGGACATCATCAAGTGGTGGAAGCAGAAGGGCCGCGATCCCCGGGAGAAGCTGCTGGTGTTCTCCGACGGCATGGATGTCGGCTCGATCGAGGAGACCTACCGGCATTTCGCCGGACGTGTGCGTATCTCGTTCGGTTGGGGCACCAACCTCACCAACGATTTCGTCGGCTGCGCACCGGACGGTTCCGCCGATCTCGATCCGATCTCGCTGGTTTGCAAGGTGACGTCGGTCGATGGACGACCGGCCGTGAAGTTGTCTGATAATCCCGAGAAGGCCACCGGCTCCCCGACCGAGGTCGAGCGTTATTTGCGCGTGTTCGGAAATGCCGGCCGCGTCCGCACGGCCGTGCACGTCTGAACTTCCAGATACCCGTCCCGGACCAACTGATTTGACGAGCCCCGCATGCCCGCACCCAAGCCGCCTGCTTTCGAAACCCTGAGCCTGCACGCCGGCCAGCGCCCGGACCCCGCCACCGGCGCCCGCGCGGTTCCGATCTATCAGACCACGTCCTACGTGTTTCAGGATTCCGACCACGCGGCGGCGCTGTTCAACCTGGAGCGCGCCGGACACATCTACACGCGTATTTCCAACCCGACGACGGCGGTGCTCGAGGAGCGGCTCGCCGCGCTGGAAGCCGGCGTCGGCGCGATCTGCACGGCGAGCGGCATGGCCGCGCTGCATCTGGCGATCGCAACGATCCTCAACGCCGGCGATCACATCGTCGCTTCCGCCTCGCTCTATGGCGGCACCATCAACCTGCTGGCGCACACGCTGCCGCGCTTCGGCATCACCACCACCTTCGTCAAGCCGCGCGCGCTCGATGAATTCCGCGCCGCGATCAAGCCGAATACGCGGCTGGTGATCGGTGAGACCATCGGCAATCCCGGGCTTGAAGTACTCGATATCCCGGCGGTTGCGCAGATCGCGCATGACGCCAGGATTCCGCTTCTGATCGACAACACCTTTGCGACGCCGTTTCTCAGCCGCCCGATCGAGCTCGGCGCCGATCTCGTGATGAACTCGGCGACCAAATGGATCGGCGGCCATGGCATCGCGATCGGCGGCGTCATCGTCGATGGCGGACGGTTCGACTGGCACGCGTCCGGCAAGTTTCCCCAGCTCACCGAACCCTATGCCGGCTACCACGGCATCGTCTTCGACGAGCAATTCGGCCAGGCCGCCTTCATCATGCGTGCCCGAACCGAAGGCCTGCGCGATTTCGGCGCCTGCCTGTCGCCGACCAACGCGTTCCAGTTGCTGCAGGGCGTCGAGACGCTGGGCGTCCGCATGGAACGCCACATGAGCAACACGCTCGCAGTGCTCGAGGCGCTGACCGCCAACAAGGCAGTCGACTGGGTGCTGCATCCGGCACTGGAGAGTCATCCCGATCATCAACTCGCGAAGCGGCTGCTGCCGCGCGGCGCGGGGTCGATCGTCTCTTTCGGCATCAAGGGCGGCCGTGCGGCGGGCAAGAAATTCATCGAGTCCCTGCGGATGATCAGCCATCTGGCCAATGTCGGCGACGCCAAGACGCTGGTGATTCACCCCGCCAGCACCACGCATCAGCAGATGGACGCCGCGCAGTTGAAGGCCGCAGGCATCGGCGAGGAACTGGTGCGGCTGTCGGTCGGCATCGAGACCGTCTCCGACATCATCGACGATCTCGGCCAGGCGCTTCGCGCATCGCAGAAGGTTTGAACCATGCAGCTTTCCGTCAATGGTGCTGATGTCTTCGTTGCCACCGGCGGCCGTCCGTTCGATCCGTCGCTGCCCGCGGTGGTGATGCTGCACGGCGCGGGCTTCGATCATTCGACCTGGGCGCTGCACAGCCGGTGGTTCGCGCATCACGGCTATTCCGTGCTGGCGCCGGACTTGCCGGCGCACGGCCGCTCGTCCGGCGCGCCGCTTCCGACCATCGCCGACATGGCCGACTGGACCGCGGCGCTGCTCGATGCCGCCGGCGCGCCGAAGGCCAAGCTGGTCGGGCATTCGATGGGCTCGCTGATCGCGCTGGAGACCTCCGCGCGGCATCCCGACAAGGTCTCAGGCCTCAGCCTGATCGGAACGGCGGCCACGATGACGGTCGGGCCCGATCTGCTCAAGGCGGCGGAAGCCAACAGCCCCGACGCCATCGACATGGTTTCGATCTGGGGCCTCGGCTTCAAGGCCGAACTCGGCGGCAGCCTCGCGCCGGGACTGTGGATGCATCAGGGCGCGCAGCGCGTGCTGCAGCAGACGCGGCCCGGCGTGCTCTACAACGATCTCAACGCCTGCAATTCGTATCAGAACGCGCTTGCGGCGGCCGCGCAGGTGAAGGTGCCTGCGACGTTCATCCTTGGCGAGCGCGACATGATGACGCCCGCGAAGGCCGGCAAGACGCTGGCGGCGGCGACGCCGAATTCGCGCACCGTCGTCGTTCCCGGCGCCGGCCACATGATCATGGCCGAGGCACCGGACGAGTTGCTGGCGGCGTTGCGGTAGCCGCTCCGGGTTCAGCTTTCACTCCTCATCCTGAGGAGCGCGGAACGCGCGAATCGTCGAAGGATGAAGGTCCGCGTCTGCGGAGAAACCCTCACCGTTCGAGACGCTCGCTCATCGACGACCCTCCTCACAAGGGGAGGGCGATGAGGGCTTGACATCTACTGCCTTGCCGCCGGCTTGCGCTCCACCGGATGGATATCGATCGCGCGCAACCGTCCCATCCGCAGCACATCCATCGACAGCGTGCGGTCAATCCGATCGCGGTCCAGTGCGCGGATCAGATCGTCGACGCCGTTGATCTCGACGCCGTCGAGTTTGATCACGACGTCGCCCGGCAGCAACCCCGCCTTCGCGGCCGGGCTGTCCGGCTCGATCTGCGCCAGCAGCGCGCCCATCGTGTTGTCGACGCCGGCGACCACCGCATGACGCCGCGGGATCGGCGCGGTCTGGCCGGCGACGCCGATATAGGCGCGGCGGACGTAGCCGTGGCGGATGATCTCGGACAGCACGAACTGCGCGGTGTTGCTGGCGACCGCAAAGCAGATGCCCTGCGCGCCGTTGATGATGGCGGTGTTGATGCCGATGACTTCAGCCGACGACGACACCAGCGGCCCGCCGGAATTGCCGGGATTGAGCGCGGCATCGGTCTGGATGACGTCCTCGATGGTCCGCCCGCTCACCGAGCGGATCGAACGGCCGAGCGCCGACACCACGCCGGCAGTCACGGTCGATTCGAAGCCAAGGGGTTGCCGATCGCGACCACGAGCTGGCCCCGGCGCAGGCTCTTGGAATTGCCGAGCGACGCATAAGGCAGATCGCTCGCGCCGTCGGCCCGCAACAATGCAAGGTCGGTGTCGGGATCGACGCCGAGCACGTGGGCATCGGTGACAAAGCCCTCGGTGTCGCGCAGCCTGATCTCTTTCGACGATCCGACCACATGGCTGTTGGTCAGCACCAGGCCGTCGGGCGAAATGACGATGCCCGAGCCAAGCCCGCCGCGCTCGCGCGCGGAGCGCACCTTCGGTCCGGTTTCGACGCGCACGACGGCAGGCCCGACGCGTTCGGTCACGCCGATCACGGCGTTGGAATAGGCGTCAAGCAGCGCCTGGTCGTTTGCAGGGGTGGGTTCGGGAGCCGGCGACAGGTCGTCACCGGAAATATCTGAGGTAAAATCCAACATGGCGAGCTTCCTTCGGTCTCACCAAATGGTGGCCGGGGACGCCCTCGCAAGGGCCTTGGCCTGCGCGCAAGGCTGCCCTGCAGGCTATTGCGCCCGCCTGAGCGTCCCCGACCGCGCCCTGACGGGATCGAGCAGCGACCAGTCGCCCTGCTCCAGCGCGTAGCCCTTCGGGAACGGCGCGCGCAGCTCGAGCCCGAGCGAGCGCAGCACGCGGTCGTCGCGGTAGTAGCATTGCAGGACGACGCGGACGAGCGTCGCCGCCGCAGCACCGCCGGTGGCGCGGAACTCGTTCGCTATCGCTTCGCGCTTGGCGGCATCGAGTTCGGCCAGCGGCTTGCCGGCGAGACGCGCGAGATGATCGAGCGCCTGCCGAACCAGCGCGGTGTCGCGGCCGAGCGTCGCCAGCATGTCGGCCTGGATCGCGGGATCGTCCGCGCCGGGCACCTTGTACTCGTCGCTGGCGGGAACGATCATCGCCGCGACGGTGCGGAGGTCGTCGCGTTGGGCTGAGGTCAGTTCATTGGTTGCGGACATGGCGGTCTCAATCGAAGAGGTTGGCAAGGCGTTGCTTCATCTGGTCGGCGACGTAGAGCGCGATCGCCTGGATGGTCGAGGTCGGGTTCACGCCGCCTGACGTCACGAACACGCTGCCGTCGACGATGAACAGGTTCTTCACGTCGTGCGAGCGGCCCCATTCGTTGACCACGGAGCGCGCGGGATCGGTGCCCATCCGCGCGGTGCCGAGCAGATGCCAGCCGCCCCATGGAATCGGGTCGTTGATGCAGATGTCGGTCGCGCCAGCGGCTTCGAGGATCTCCCGGCCGCGCGCCAGTCCGTGATCCATCATCTTCCGGCTGTTCTCGCTGATCGTGTAGTCGATCTTCGGCGCCGGAATTCCGTGGCTGTCCTTCAGCACGGGATCGAGCGTGACGCGGTTGTGCTCCTCGGGCAGGTCCTCGCAGATCGCGGAGACCGCCGAGACGATGGCCGTTGAGCTTGCGGAACACGCGGTGATGGTCCGCGCCCCACGGCAAAATGCCCTTCTGCTCGCTCGCGACCGCTTCGAACACCGGCCCTGCGCCGCGGCCGAACTGGATGCCGTAGCCGCGGACGAAGCCGCGCGAAAGATCGGTGTCGTAGAACTCCTTGCTCCAGAGGCAGGTCGGCGGCGCGCGGTTGCTGTCGGTCGGCTCCGTCACGAAACCGTAGATCTGCGCATAGGGATGGAACATCAGGTTCTTGCCGACCAGACCGGACGAATTGGCCAGCCCATTCGGGAAACGGCCGGAGACCGAGTTCAGCAGCAGCCGCGGCGTGCCGACGCCGTTGCAGGCGATGATGACGACCTCGGCCGGCTGGAACTGCTCGACGCCGTCCTTGTCGTAGTAGACGACGCCCGAGGCCATGCCGTGCTCGTTGGTCAGGATCTCGCGCACGCGGCAATGGGTCTTGAGCTCGACGCCGGCGCGGATCGCGTGCGGCCAATAGGTGATGTCGGTCGACGCTTTGGCGCCCTGCGCGCAGGCCGGCGTGCAATGGCCGAGATTGATGCAGCGCGCCCTGCCCTCGTAATCCATCGTCGCGACGGTCGTGTCCGACGGCCACCAGTGCCAGCCGAGCTTGTTCATGGCGTTGCCGATCAGCGGACCGGAGAGCCCGAGCGGCTGCGGCGGCATCGGCGGGTGCGTCAGCGGCGACAGCGGATCGCCGGACAGGCCGGATACGCCCATCATCCGGTCGTTCTCTTCGAAGAACGGGGTGAGCGCGTCGTAATCGATCGGCCAGTCGTCGGCGACGCCGTCGAGCGTCTTCACCTTGAAATCGGAAGGATGCAGCCGCGGCCAGTGCGCGGTGTACATCACGGTCGAGCCGCCGACGCCGTTGAAGTTCACCACCTTGATCGGCGAGTTGTCGTCGTTGATCGGATAGTCCTCGGGCCGGCCGCGGATGTTCGGGCTGGTCGACCAGTCGCCATAAAACTTCGCCTCCCAGTCGCGCCCGGTGCTCGGATATTCCGACGGGTTCATCCAGCCGCCCTGGTCGAGGCAGAGGATGTGCATCTTGGTATCGGCCAGGCTCCACGCCACCGCCGCGCCGGACGCGCCGGCGCCGATGATCAGGACGTCAACGGGATCGTGCTTCATTCTTGTTCCTTGAGTCTCTCTCCTGTCGTTCCGGGGCATCGCGCAGCGATGAACCCGGAACCTCGAGATTCCGGGTTCGATGCTGTCGCATCGCCCCGGAATGACGAGCTAGCTGATCACAATCCTCACCGGCAGCGTGCGGATGCCGCGGATGAAATTCGAATAGAGCCGTTGCGGCGGTCCCGGTGATTTCAAAACGAAGGTCGCGGTTCAATACTTCCTCCCAGAGGATGCGGATTTGCTGTTCGGCGAGGCGGTCGCCGACGCAGCGGTGGATGCCGGCGCCGAAGGCGAGATGCTGGCGCGGCTTGGCGCGGTCGATGATGAATTCATCGGCGCGATCGATCTTGCTCTCGTCGCGGTTGCCGGAGATGTACCACATCACGACCTTGTCGCCCTTGGCGATCCTGCGGCCGGCCAGCTCGACGTCGTTGCGCGCGGTGCGGCGCATGTGCAGCACCGGCGTCTGGTAGCGGATGATTTCGGAAACGAGGTTCGGGATCAGTTCGCGCCGCGCCCGCACCAGCTCGAACTGCTCGGGATTTTCCACCAGCGCCATCAGCCCGCCGCTCATGGAATTGCGCGTGGTGTCGTTGCCGCCGACGATCAACAGCCCGATCGTGCCGATGAACTCGCGGGTCTGCAGGTTTCGCGTGGCCGTGCGAATGCGCCAGCATCGAGATCAGGTCGAAGGTCGGCGGGGCATCGGCGCGCGCATTCCACAATTTGCGGAAATACTCGCCCATCTTCACCATCTCTTCGAAACGCTCGTCCTCCGAATGCACCACGGCGTCGGGCGAATTGACATTGGCGATCGCCACATCCGACCACCAGCTCAGCTTCATGCGATCTTCCCAGGGGAAATCGAACAGCGTCGCCAGCATCATGTTGGTGAGATCGGTCGAGACCCGCTCGGCCCAGTCGAAGGTCTCGTTGCGCGGCAAGGCATCCAGCACGTCGCGAGGTCCGCTTGCGGATCAGCGGCTCGAAATTGGCAAGGTTGGACGGCGCCACGATCGGTGCGACCGTGCGCCGTTGGGCGGTGTGGCCCGGCGGGTCCATGCGGATGAAGCTGGTGCGCTCCTGCCCCTTCGGCTGGTCCGCCACCTGAATACCGCCGAGCTCCGAACTCGACGAATAGTTCTCGTGATCGAGCTCGACCGCAAAGATGTCGTCGTAGCGCGTCACCGACCAGTACGGCCCGAACGGCGAGGCCTCGCAGTAATGCACGGGATCGTCGCGGCGCAGTTGTTCGAACAGCGGCCGCCAGGTGTCGTCCTGATAAAGGTGGGGATCGCTGACGTCGATCGACGTCAGCCTGCGCTGCAGCGCCTGGGCCATCGCTTCCCTCCCCTCGTGCCGTCGCCGCCTTTCGGGCGATCTGAACCCCGACGATAGGGGCAGATGCGGTCGCGAGTAAAGCCGACCGGAATTGGCCGGCGGCAAACCTGCAACCCTGCCACGCGTCCGTGCGGGGTTTGTCCACCGGCGCGAGAGCGGATAGCCTTGGCCGAACTCATAAACACGGGAGCGACGCCGATTCCGGACTTCGACGCCATCATCATCGGCGCGGGCCTGTCGGGCCTGTACCAGCTCCACCGCCTGCGCGAACAGGGCCTGCGCGTGCGCGTGTTCGAGGCCGGCACCGACGTCGGCGGCACCTGGTACTGGAACCGTTATCCCGGCGCGCGCTTCGATTCCGAGAGCTATTCCTACGGCTATTCGTTCTCCAAGGAGTTGCTGCAGGAATGGGAGTGGTCCGAGCATTTCGCCGGCCAGCCGGAGACGCTGCGCTATCTGCAACCATGTCGCCGACAAGTTCGACCTGCGCCGCGATATCCAGTTTCGCAGCCGGGTGACGGCGGCCGTCTACGACGAGGGCGCACGAAGCTGGACCATTACACTCGAGGATGGCAGCCGCTTCAATTCGCGTTTCCTGATTACCGCGATCGGACCGCTCTCGACGCCCACCCTGCCGCGGATCGAAGGGCGCGACGATTTCAAGGGTGCGTCGTTTCACACCGCGCGATGGCCAAAGGAGCCGGTCGATTTCGCCGGCAAGCGCGTGGCGGTGATCGGCACCGGCGCGACCGGCATCCAGACGATCCAGACCATTGCGGGCCAGGTCGGCCATCTCACGGTGTTCCAGCGCACCGCCAACTGGGCGCGCCGCTGCACAACGGCAAGATCGACGCCGAGACGCAGGCCAAGATCAAGGCCGGCTATCCCGAGATATTCGCGCGCTGCCAGGAGACCTTTGCCTGCTTCATGCATACGCCCGACCCGCGCGGCGCGTTCGAGGTGTCGGACGAGGAACGCGAGGCCAATTATGAAAGGCTCTATGGCGAGCGCGGCTTCGGCATCTGGGTAGGCAATTTCAACGACATCCTGACCGATCGCAAGGCGAATGCGACGATCTCCGATTTCGTCGCGCGCAAGATCCGCGAGCGGGTGAAGAACCAGGCCGTGGCCGAGAAGCTGATCCCGAAGAACCACGGCTTCGGTACCCGACGGCTGCCGCTCGAGACATTCTATTACGAGGTCTATAACCAGGACAATGTCGAGCTGGTCGACATCAAGGAAACCCCGATCGAGCGCATCACGCCTGAGGGCATCAAGACCAGCGAGAAGGAATACGAATTCGACATCATCATCTACGCCACCGGCTTCGACGCCATCACCGGCAGTTTCGACAAGATCGACTTCCGCGGCGCCGGCGGGGCGCGGCTGAAGGACAAGTGGAAGAAGCGGCCCGGAGACCTATCTCGGCATCATGGTGCATGAATTTCCGAACATGCTGATGCTGATGGGACCGCACACCGCGCTCGGCAACATTCCGCGCAGCATCGAGTACAGCGTCGAGTGGGTGACCGGGCTGATCCGGTTTGCGACGAAGAACGGATTGACGCGGCTGGAGGCGACGCCGGAGGGCGTGAAATCCTGGACCGATCACGTCAAGGCGCTTGGCGAGGGAATGCTGTCCAACGAGGTCAATTCCTGGATGACCGGCATCAACTCCAACGTCGAGGGCAAGCAGACCCGCATCGTCGCCCGCTACAGCGGCAGCGCACCGGCCTATCGGGCGAGATGCGACGAGGTCGCGGCGAAGGGGTATGAGGAGTTGAGGCTGGGGTAGCGTCGGCAAACTCCGCCCATCCTCCCCTGGAGAGGGAGGATCGGTTCGCATGCAATGCGAACCGAGGTGGGGTGACGGTCTTTCCACGCGTGCACTGTTGGACGCGGAGAGACCGTCACCCCACCCCGTCTCGCATTGCGCTACGCTTCATGCGAGCCGACCCGCCCCCTCAAGGGGCGGGTGAAGCAGTCAGTGTGTCCAGCCTGCGGCATCACCACGCATCAATGCAGGGCCGCTTCTTCGTTGTCCGCGCTTCCGGTTTCGGCACCGAGCGCAGGCCGGACATGATCCAGTGCCTGGTATCGGCGGGATCGATCACTTCGTCGATCTCCAGCACCGAGGCGATCGAGACCGCCTTGCCGTTGGCGTAGAGCTCGGCGACCTTGGCCTGGTAGTATGCCTCGCGCTCGGCAGGGTCCTCGATCGCTTCCATCTCCTTGCGGAAGCCGAGCCGGACATAGCCTTCGAGCCCCATGCCGCCGAACTCGCCGGTCGGCCAGGCCACCGTGAAGAACGAAGCGTGGAAGCCGCCGCCGATCATGGATTGCGCGCCGAGGCCGTAGCCCTTGCGCAGGACGATGCCGAACAGCGGCACGGTGAGGCTGGCGCCGGTCACGAACATGCGCGCGACATGGCGCACGATGGCGGTCTTCTCGGCTTCGGGGCCGACCATAAAGCCCGGCGTATCGCACAGCGATACGATGGGTATGTCGAAGGCGTCGCACAGCTGCAGGAAGCGTGCGGCCTTGTCGCCGGCCGGCGCATCGATCGCGCCGCCGAGATGTTTTGGATTGTTGGCGATCAGGCCGAACGGCTTGCCCTCGATGCGGATGAACGCGGTGATCATGCCGACGCCAAAGTCGCGGCGAATTTCCAGCACCGAGCCTTCGTCGGCGAGAAGATCGATGACATTGCGGATATCGTAGACCCGCAGGCGATTTTCCGGGATCGCCCGTCGCAGCAGCCGCTGGTCCGGCGCCTTCCAGTCGGCGACCGCGCCCTGGAAGTACGACAGATATTTTTGCGCCGCGGCTGTCGCCTCCGCCTCGTCCTCGACCAGGATGTCGATGACGCCGTTCGGCGACTGGAACGACACCGGGCCCACTTCGGCCGGATGATAGACGCCGAGGCCGCCGCCTTCGATCATCGCGGGACCGCCCATGCCGATCGAGGCGTTGTTCGTCGCGATGATGACATCGCAGCAGCCGAGCATCGCGGCGTTGCCGGCAAAGCAATAGCCGGAGACGATGCCGATGACCGGCACCAGGCCTGAGAGTTTTGCGAACTGCACGAAGGACGGCCCGTCGAGGCCGGTCATGCCGAGCCGGTCGGTGTCGCCGGGACGGCCGCCGCCGCCCTCGGCATAGAACACCAGCGGCAGCCGCCACTGCTCGGCAAGGCCCAGCATGCGGTCGATCTTCTTGTGGTTCATGTGGCCCTGGGTGCCGGCCAGCACGGTGTAGTCGTAGGAGATCACCATGCAGCGGGCGGCATCCGCGCCGAATTTGTCGGCGTTCACGGTGGCGACGCCGGAGATCAGGCCGTCGGCCGGCGTGTTGCGGATCAGATCGTCGACCTTGCGCCGCCGGCGCTGGGCGGCGATGGCGAGCGAGCCGTATTCGACAAAGGAGCCGTCATCGACGAGATCGGCGACGTTCTCGCGCGCGGTGCGCTGGTTGGTCTTGCGGCGGCGCTCGACCGAGGCCGGGCGATTTTCGTCGAGCGTAATGGCGTGGCGCTCGATCAGTTCGGCGAGATCGGGACGGATGTGATCGAGATCGAAATCCTCCTCCTCGGTCACGTCATGGGCGTCGATTTCGGCAGGTTCCAGATAGAGGATCGCCTCGTCCTGCATCAGCGTCACGCCGGCTTCCGCCGCGACCCTCGTCACCCTGCCGCCATGCGGCGCGGTCACCAGATGCTCCATCTTCATGGATTCGAGCACGGCGATCTGCTGGCCGGGGCGTACGAGATCTCCCTCCTCGACATCGATGGTAACTATCGTGCCCTGCAACGGCGCCGGCACCGCGACCGAGCCGGCCGGCCCGGTTGCCGATTCTGCGACCGCAAGCGCGAGCGTATCGTCCTCGGCGGCATCGCCGGATTCGATCAGCGCCGTCTCGGCGGCCGACTCAGCCGTCCTCCTGGTTTCGCCGACGAGATCGGCGACATGGGCCTCGATGAAACCGGTGCTGAGACGGTTCTCGACAAAATCCGGATGCGCCAAAATCGCCGTCAGGAACGGTATGTTGGTGGCGACGCCACCGATCCGGAACTCGCGCAGTGTCCGCGTCGCCTTGAGCACGACGTCGGTCCAGTCGCCGACCGGCGAATGCACGATGACCTTGGCGAGCAGCGAGTCGAAGGCGGTGCTGGTCCGGTAACCCGAATAGCCGAACGTATCGACGCGAACGCCCGGGCCGGACGGCAGGTCGAACATCGACAGCGTGCCGCCGGTCGGCCTGGTCCCGCCGGTCTCGTCCATCACCTCCATGTTGACGCGGAGCTGCATCGCAAAGCCGCGCGGCTTCGGGATATAGGCCTGCGCCAGCCCGAGCGACCCGAGCGTGGCGCCGGCCGCGACCGCGAGTTGCGACTGCACGAGATCGAGGCCGAGCACCTCCTCGGTGACGGTATGCTCGACCTGAAGCCGCGGATTGGCCTCGATGAAGGCGAACGCGTGCTCGCTCGTTCTGGCGTCGTTATCGACGAGGAATTCGAAGGTGCCGAGATTGTCGTAGTTTGCGGCGGCGGCCATTTCCTTGGCGGCTTCGATGATGCGCCCGCGCAAGGCATCGTTCAGCGACGGGCTCGGCGCGACCTCGATGAGTTTCTGGTTGCGGCGCTGGATGGTGCATTCGCGCTCCCAGAGATGGCTGATCGCGCCGAAGTGGTCGCAGATGATCTGCACCTCGATGTGGCGCGCGTTGCGGATCAGGCGCTCGACATAGACGCCGTCGCTGCCGAAGGCCGCCATCGCCTCGGACTGGCAGCGCGCATAGGCCTCCTCCAGCTTGGCCGCGTCATCGACGATACGCATGCCGCGGCCGCCGCCGCCGGCGATCGCCTTGATCATGATGGCGCCGCCCTCGCCCTGCGACTCGAGGAAAGCCCTTGCCTCTTCCAGGCTGGTCGGCCCGCTGGTGCCCTCGATGATGGGCACGCCGCATCGTTTTGCCAGCGCCTTGGCCTGCGCCTTGTCGCCGAACAGCTCGAGCGCGTCCGGCGACGGCCCGACAAAGACGATGCTTTCCTCGATGCAGCGCCGGGCCAGCGTCGCGTTCTCGCTGAGGAAACCATAACCCGGATGCACGGCGTCGCATCCGGTCGCCTTGGCGGCGGATATCACGGCCTCGATGTCGAGATAGGCCCGTGCGCCGCGCCCGGGGATTTCGCAGGCGGCGTCGGCGGCGCGGACATGCAGCGATTGCGCGTCGTCGGCGGAATAGATCGCGACGGTGGGGAGGCCGGCATCTCCGGCCGCGCGGGCAATGCGGATGGCGATCTCGCCGCGGTTGGCGATCAGCAGCTTGTGGAAAGACATTGGGGTACCCGTTAGCTTTTGAGCATGACCTTTTCGGAGAACCGGTGTCCACTTTTTCGGGTCATGCTCTATCGGTCTTTCATGGTCGGATCGAGCACGATGCGCAGGGATTCGCCAAGCGCATTGAAGGCCAAGGACACAACCAAAATGGCAAGCCCCGGCGCGTACATCTGCTCCGGCGCGATCTCCATATACTGGTAGGCGCGGGCCAGCATGGCGCCCCAGCTCGGGTTGGGTGGCTGGATACCGAGCCCAAGGAAGCTGAGGCTGGCTTCCGCCAGCAGCGCCGCCGCCAGCAGCAGCGTCACCTGCACGATGACGGGCTGCAGCGCGTTCGGCAGCACGTGCTTCCACAGGATGTGCCAGGCCGGCGCGCCAAAACACCTGGAGGCATCGACATAGAGTTCCTGGCGCACGATCAGCGTGCGGGCGCGGACGATCCGGGCCAGCGCCGGGAACATCACGATGCCGACCGCGATCATGCCGTTGGTCAGCCCGATGCCGAGCGCGCCGGTGACCGCGATCGCCAGCACGATGGCCGGGAACGACAGGAAGGTGTCGATGACGCGGCTGATGATGTCGTCGGTCCAGCCGCCAAAGAAGCCGGCGGCAAGCCCGACCGGCAGTCCGATCAGGATGGCGACGCCGACCGCGAGCAGGCTGGCATAGACGGTGGCCGGCGCGCCGTAGACCAGCCGGCTGAAGATGTCGCGGCCGAGATCGTCGGTGCCGAGCAGATGGCCGGGTCCGGGGGCGGCCAGCATGTTGTTGGCGTCCTGCGCGGTCGGCGCATAGGGCGCGATCCAGGGCGCGCCGATGGCCACGATCACCAGCACCAGCAGGACCAGGATCGCGAGCGCCGCGCGAAAATCGCCGGCCAGCCAACGGAACAGGCGGCGCAGCCGGCCCGGCTCGGCGGTAGACTTCGGCGTGGCAAGCGTAAGGTCCGTCATTGCTCGATCCTCGGATCGACCGCGGCGCACAAGAGATCGGCGATCAGATTGACCGCGATGACCACGATCACCATGGCGAACACCACGCCCTGCACGATCGGAAAATCGCGCTGCAGCGCGCCGCGCACGATCAGGCTGCCCATCCCGGGAATGGCGAACACCGCCTCGATCACGACGGTCGCCGCCAGCATGCGGTTGACCAGGAGGCTGATGATGGTGAACAGGTTGACGCTGACGTTCTTCAGGCCGTGCTGCCAGAGGATCCGCGTCATCGACAGGCCCTTGGCGTGCAGCGTCCGCACATATTGCGACGACAGCACTTCCAGCAGCGAGCCGCGCAACTGCCGCGCCACCTCCGCCATGCCGTAGGCGGCAATGGCGATGCCGGGCAGCAGCGCGTGACGGATCGCCTCCCACGGGGATGCGCTGAAGGATTTGGCGCCGGTCGCCGGCAGCCAGTTCAGCTTCAGCGAGATCTCGGCGACCAAAATCATCGCCAGCCAGAAGCCGGGAATGGCAACGCCGAGCGAGGCGACCATGCTGACCACCTTGTCGACCCAGCCATCGGGCTTGATCGCCGCGATCACCCCCATGGGGATGCCGGTGACCAGCGCCAGCACCAGGGCGATGGCCACGATCAAGAGCGTATTGGGAAAGGCGCGGGCGATGGAGGTGGCGACCTTTTCGCCCGTGAGCAGCGATTGCGAGAGGTCGCCCTGCACGACGTTGGCGAGCCAGGCGCCATATTGCACCAGGAACGGCCGGTCGAGGCCGTAGATTTTCCTGATCTCGGTGATGCGCGCATCGGTGGCGTTGTCGCCAGCGAGCGTCACCGCGATATCGCCGGGCACCAGCTTCAGCAGCGCGAACACCATGAAGGTCGCAAGCAGGATGACGGGCAGCGCCTGCAACAGGCGGCCGCCGATCACCCGTGCCGGACTTCGTCGCGCCATCGGCTTCAGCTCTCCAGCCAGACGTCGTCGTATTTCGGCTTGCCCAGCAGGTTCGGCTTGTAGCCCTGCACCTTCTTGTTCATCGCGACCAGTTCGAACTGGAAGGCGAGCGGCGCCACGAAGGCATTTTCCATCACCAGCCGCTGCACGGTGGCGAAGGCCTTGCGGCGCATCTCGATGTCTTCCGACGCCCGCGACTCCTTGATCGCGGCTTCGAGCTCCGGCGGCACCGGCGCCCGGCCGCCATTGTAATAGGCGTCCTTGGTGAACATCAGCGAATAGGTCAGGCTCGGGTCGGGCCGTCCGGTCCAGGCCGCGAGCAGGCCGGAGCCGCGCTTCTCGGCGCCGAAGAAGGCGGCGGAGGCCTCCGCGATCGGCGCGTTCGAGAATTTTACGTTCATGCCGGCCTTGCGGAACTGTTCGATCAGGATTTCCTGACGCTGCACCGAATCCTGGTCGGGATAGCCGATCAGGTCGATCGCAAGCCCGTCCTTGAAGCCGGCCTCGGCGAGCAGCTGCTTGGCCTTGTCGGGATTATGGGGATAGAGCCCGGCGACGGACTTGTCGTAGGCCCAGTGCGCCTTCGGCAGGTTCATGTAGGCGGGTTCGGCGAGGCCGGCCAGCGCTGCCTTGACGAAGGTCTCGCGGTCGATCGCGAAATTGAAGGCCTGGCGGACTCTTACATTGTCGAACGGCGGCTTCGCCCAGTTCAGAAAAATCTGGAAGACATAGAGCGTCGGGCCGTTGGCGATCTTGACGCTGGGGACGCGATCCATGATCGCCTTCTGGCGCGGCGGCAGCTGGTACATCAGGTCGTTCTGACCGGCGGTGACGGAGCGCGAGCCGGTGGTCAGTTCCGGAATGATGGAGAACTCGATTCCGTCCGGATACGGCCGGTTCGGCTTCCAGTATTTTTCGTTGCGCTTGACGACGATCTTCTCGCCGTCGGCCCAGCTGACGAAGGCATAGGCACCGGCGCCGACCGGCGTGCGCGTGACATTGCCGGCGCTGGAAGCCTTGAGCGCGGTCGGCGACACCATCATGCCGGCGCGGTCGGAAAGGATGCCGGGCAGCGCGGCGTCCGGCGTATTCAGCTTCAGCGTCACCTGCATCGGGCCGGTGACGTCGGCGGACGCCATCGAGGCGAGATCGGCCTTGATGTTGGATTTCGGGTCGGACTTGTTGCGCTCCAGATTGAATTTCACGGCCTCGGCGTCGAGCGGCGTGCCGTCGTGGAAGGTGACGCCGGAGCGGATGTTGAGCACCAGGGTGGTGGGATCGGTAAAGCTCCAGCTTTCGGCAAGGCCCGGCTTCGGCTTCAAGGTTTCAAAATCCCATTCGGTCAGCGTGTCGTACATCGTGAACAGGAAGGCGTGATCCGAGCCCGCGCCACCGGTGGCGGGATCAAGGCTCGACGGGTTGGCGGGCGCCGAGATGCGCAAGGTTCCGCCGCGCTTCGGTGCGCCTTGCGCGAAAGCGCTGCCGCCGAGCGCCGTGCCGGCCAGCGCGGCTGATATCAGCGCCATTGCCTCGCGTCGGGTCGTTGATGTCATGGCCTGTTCTCCCTCGGGCGATCTTTGTTCAGTTGGGCGAAAAGTTCGGGCGGTCAGCAAAATGGCAGGCGACCCAGTGATCCCTCGCCAGCTCGCGCCAGTCCGGCGTCTTCTCGGCGCAAAGCGGCTGCGCATACTGGCAGCGGGTGCGGAAACGGCAACCCGATGGCGGATCGATCGGGCTCGGGATTTCACCCTGCAGCACGATACGCTGGCCGCCGCGCATCGACGACGGCAACGGCCGCGGTTCGGCCGACAGCAGCGCCTGCGTATAGGGATGCAGCGGCCGCTCCGAGACTTCCTCCGTCGGGCCAAGCTCGACGAAGCGGCCGAGATACATCACCGCGATGCGCTCGCTGATGTGCGACACCACAGCGAGATCGTGGGTGATGAAGACGTAAGTGAGCCCGAGATCGCGCTGCAGCTCGGCAAACAGATTCAGCACGTCGCCGCGGATCGACATGTCGAGCGCCGCCACCACCTCGTCGCACACGATCAGCTTGGGACGCAGCGTCAGCGCGCGCGCGATCACCACGCGCTGCTTCTGGCCGCCGGAAAGCTGGTGCGGATACCGTGCGCCGACATCCTGCGGCAGGCCGACGCGGTCCATCGCCTCATGCGCGCGCTTCAGCCGATCAGCCCTGTTCCCCTCGCGCGCCAGCTCCAGCGGCTCCAGCACCGAAGAGAGGATCGTCATCCGCGGGTTCAGCGCGGCGTTCGGGTCCTGAAAGATGATCTGGTAGTCGCGACGGTGGCTCTGGAATTGCCGGCGCGGCAAAGCCAGCGGGTCGAGGCCGTTATGCAATATGGCGCCCGCGCTTGGCTTCAGCAGGAACACCAGCGCGCGGCCGATCGTGGTCTTGCCCGATCCGGATTCGCCGATGATGCCAAAGGTCTCGCCGCGACGGACGTCGAAATCGACGCCGTCGACCGCCTTGACGGTGGCGCGGCGATCGGTGGTCTGGAACTGGACCTGGAGATCGCGCACCGAAACGATGGCATCCATATCGGCGGCCGGCGCGCTCATGAATGCCCGACCATGGCCGCGATCGGCGCGTCCGATGCGTGCTGCAGCGCGCCGGGCAGATCCAGTTCATTGAAGCGCCAGCAGCGCACCTTGCGGCCGGAGCCCGCATCGCGCAGTTCCTGCTCCTTCTCGCAGCCGTCGATGGCGTGGGGACACCGCGCCTTGAAGCGGCAGCCATTGGGCATGTCCATGATCGACGGCACCCGGCCCGGGATCGAGGGCAGCTTGCCATGGCGTGGGCTCAAATGCGGCAGCGAGCGCAACAGGCCCGATGTATAAGGATGCAACGGCCGCACCAGCGCGTCGTCGACAGCGGAATCTTCAATCACCTCGCCGGCATACATCGTGATCATGCGCGTGCAGGTCTCGGCGACGACGCCGAGGTCGTGGGTGATCAGCATCAGCGCCGTGTTCGAGGTCTCGCTAAGGTCGCGCAGCAGCTCAAGGATCTGCGCCTGCACGGTGACGTCGAGCGCGGTGGTCGGCTCGTCCGCGATCAGCAATTGCGGCCCGCAGATCAGGCTGGCCGCGATCATCACGCGCTGGCGCATGCCGCCGGAGAGCTGATGCGGATAGTCGTCGATGCGCCGCTCCGGCGAGGCGATGCCGACACGCCGCAGCATGTCGAGGGTACGCTCCCTCGCCGCCTCCTTGCCGACGCCGGTATGGACGCGCAGCGTCTCGGAGATCTGGTGGCCGACGGTGAAGACCGGATCGAGCGCGCTCATCGGCTCCTGAAAGATCATGGCAATGCGGCGGCCCCGGATGGCGCGCATGGCGCGGGCCGAGCATTGGGCGAGATCGACGCCGTCGAACATGATCGAGCCGTCGAGGCCGGCAAAATTGTTCGGCAACAGCCGCAGGATCGAAAGGCCGGTAATGGTCTTGCCGCAGCCGCTTTCGCCGACGATGCCGACGCGTTCGCCGGCTGCGATGTCGAAATCGATCTTGCGCGTCGCCTGCCAGACACCTTGCGAGGTCTTGAAGCGAATGCCGAGGCCGCGCACCGACATCAGCGCCTGCGGCGCGCTTGACGCGTCCGCCTTGCCATGACGCTGTGCCGGCTGTGTCCCTGCCATCAGCCCGCCGCCCACTTCTTTTCTTTCGTGAGCTGTTCTTCCATCAGCATCTCGGTGCCGATGATGCCGTCGCGCGTGAGCTGGTCGATCTCGGCGTCGGAGAGCCCGAGCATGCCGCCGAGGATCTCGCGGTTATGTTCGCCAAGCGTCGGCGGCGCGCTTCGGATCGGAAACGGCTTTTCGGTCTCGCGGAACGGCATCGAGGGTTGCGGATGCGGGCCGATGAAGGCGCGATCGACCTGCTGGATGAAACCGCGCGCCTGCAGTTGCGGATCTTTCAACAATTCGATCGGCAGCCGCGCCACGCCCGCGGCGACGCCCACCGCCTGCAACGCGTTCATCGCCGCTTCGGGATCGCGTGCCGCAGTCCAGGCCGCCACCGCGGCTTCGATCTCGCTTTCGATCGCGCGCCGGCCGGACGCGGTCTCAAGCTTCGGATCGGAAGCCCAGTCGGCGCGGCCAAGCAGCGTGGCGAGCTTCGGCCACATCGCATCTGAGGAAATCGCGACGACGATCCAGTTGTCGGCGCCTGCGCATGGAAAGCAGCCATGCGGCACGAAATCCGGATGGCGGTTGCCGTATTTCACCGGTTCCTTGCCGTCGATCGAATGCGCGATGATCCAGGGGGCTGCGAACGGCATCATGCATTCGATCTGCGCCAGATCGATGAACTGGCCCTTGCCGGTCAATCGCGCGTGGATCAGGGCCGTCAGCACGGCGGCGCAGCCGTTGAGGCCGCCGACGGCATCGCCAAACGCGGTGTGGCTCATGACGGGCGGACCGTCACGATCGCCCACCACGCCCGGCAGGCCGGAACCTTGTTCCAGCGTCGAGCCATAGGCACGGCAATCGCGGTTGGCGCTGCCGGCGCCGAACGCCGACATCGACATCATCACGAGTTTCGGATTGAGCTTGCTCAGGACGTCGTAGCCAAGTCCGAGCTTCGGCAGCACCTCGACGGAATAATTGTCGACCACGAGATCGGCGTCGGCGAGCAGCCGCTTGGCGAGTTCGAGCCCCTGCGGCCTCGTCAGGTCGAGCGTGATACCGCGCTTGTTGCGGTTCATGATGCAGTAGCGCACCGACTTCTCATACATCTGCTCGAGAACATAGGCCGGGCGGCGATCGACGCCGCGCCACCAGTCCGGATACTGCGTCGCCTCGATCTTGATCACGTCGGCGCCGAGATCGGCGAGCGTCCGCGTGCAGATCGGCCCGGCCCAGCCCATCGAGAAATCGACCACACGAATGCCTTCGAGCGGGAGCCGGTCGTGCCCGTTCGAAGCGGCCGGCACGCGCGCACGCTCGCCGGCATGGGCGCTGCCGAGCATCTGCTCGCCGATATCAGGCACCGCCCCGCCCCGGCGCGGCGGCGTTCCGGTCAGGCGCTGCATGGAACCGGCGGTGAAGCCGGTCTCGTCGCCGATCATGATCGGAACGATCGCGCCCCGGGCCTTTTTCTCCTCATCCGCGATCAGGTCGGCAATATCAGGCACCGGCACGATCGGGATTTTTCGCCGCAAGCCTTCCGCAAACCATTCCTGCGCGGTGCGCTGCTTCAGTTTTGGAATGAACTGCCGTTCGATCTCCTCTACATGCTGCAGGCGGTCGACGCCCATGAACAGGGCCGGGTCGTCGCGCAGCGCGGTCAGCCCCAGCATCTCGCAGAAGGCGCGCCATTGCGCAGGCGTTACCGTGGTGACGCCGAGCCAGCCCTGCTTTGTCTCGTAGATGCCGACCGGAAAGGTCGGCCAGAAACGATTGACACCGATCCGCCGCATGATGTCGCCGCGCGTAAACGACTCGAACATGATGTATTCGGTCACCGCGATCGAAGATTCAAAGATACTCAGGCGACCAAAGCGACCGCGCCCGTCCTGCATGCAGCCCAGAACCGACGAGGCGGCGGCGATGAAACCCCAGAGGCCGGCGAGGATGCCGGTCTGAAAGTCCGGCGCATGCATCGGCGGTCCCTCGACCGGCCCGACGAGTTTTATCAGGCCGGTCAGCGCGCGAATGGTCGAGTCGGTCGCCGCGAATTTTGCATAGGGCCCCTCGCCGCCGAACCAGCTCGCTTCGAGATGGATGAGGCCCGGATTCCTTTGCTTGATCGCCGCGAGATCGAACGCCGGGCAATCCGCCGCATCGACCTCGCGGCCATCGAGCAGGATGTCGCAGCCGCCGATCAATTCCGCGATGCGAGACGTCGCCTGCGGAGCGTCAGGGTCGAGCGCGACGCTCGACTTGTTGAAGTTGAGAAAGGCGAACCAGGCGCTGTGCCCTCCCGGAGTCAATGGCGCGGCGCGGCGAAGCGGGTCGCCTTGCGGCGGCTCGATCTTGCGAACGGTCGCGCCGAAATCCGCGAACAGGCGCGCGCAATAGCTGGTCGCGGCGCTGCTCCCGATCTCGACAATCCGCAGATGCGACAACGCGCCCATCCCGCTCCCTCATGGCTTCATCACCTGCGCAAGCGGCGCCGGTCCGTTTCTTGTTGCGGACATGAAACCTTGATGGGAATCCGATGCAAGTGGAATTTTGTTCCGCTTTACGGAATACGTGATAAGCCGCGCAACGCCAACCTTTGTCCTGCTGCTGCTTGCTTACACGAGTGGAGTTCGACAACCTGGAGGCGCAACGGCCTAGCGGCAATCGAGATGCGCCTCGAACCAACCCTGCAGCGACGCCGACAACGGCGACCAGGCGCGTTGAAGGCCTGATAGCGCCTTGGCGTTGGCGCGGTAGATCCCGCGCAATTCCTGCTCGATGGCTGGAAGATCGACGCCGGTACAATGGCCGTCGCTGACGATGGTTCGCCCATCCACAACCACATCGCGCAGCAGCGACGCATTGCCGCGCGCGAATAGAAGGTCGATGGCGTCTACCGGCATGATCTGATCCCGATCGAGCCGATCGAGATCGATGGTGACGAAATCGGCTGGTGCTCCAGATACCAGCGCGCCCGTTCCAGGCGCGCCGGTTGCCTTGCGGCCGTTGGCGATGGCGAGGCCGAGAAATTCGGAAGCGGTCCAGGTGCGCTGGAAACCGAGACCACCGTGCATCATCTGCACCAGCCGCATCTCGCGCAGCACGTCATCGTCCTCGTCGAGCGCCAGCCCATCGACGCCGACCGCGATGGCGCAGCCGCATTTGTGCGCGGCGGCGATCGGCGCCAGGCCGGAGCGCAGATGCATATTGGAGGAGAAATTGGTGACGATGCGCGCGCCGGAGGCCGCGATCATCTCGATCTCGTCGGGGCGGGCGTGGATGCAATGCGCCAACGTCAGCCGCTCCGACAGGAAGCCGATGTCATGGAGATAGCGGACGATACCTTGGGGAAAATGCTGATCCGCCCAGGCGCGCTGATAGATGGTCTCCAAGCAGATGCATGTGGATGCGCCGCCCGGTCTGCGCGGAGTTCTCCGCGACCGCCTCCAGCAGCGGCTTCGAGCACCACTGCACGCCGGCCGGACCAAGCTGCACGTCGACCTTCGGCCCCGCGATGGCCGCGGCGATCGCGTCCGTCAGCTCGATATAGGCTTTCGGCGACATCGGCGCGCGGACGAACATCTGCTCGATCGTGCTGCGATCGTCTTTGGAGAGGCCGGAGAGAACCGGCTCTTCATCGCCATACACGACCGGGTTCTGATCGCGGACGGCCAACGCAAAGGCGATGCGGATGCCGACGTCGGACGCCGCGCGCGCGATGGCGCCGGCCTCCTCCACCAGCGGCATGGTGCCGCTCGGGCGGGTGTAATGGATCATCATTGCCGCGCAGCCCGCGCGCGCCGAACGTGCCAGCGCGGAAGCTGCGGTCAGATAGGGATCGACCGGCGTGCCGAGCGCGGAGCGGAGGATCCAGCTTTCCAGGGGCATGCCGAGCGCGCCGAACGAGGACGCGGTCGGGCGCGCATGGTCGTGGGCGTTGACGAAGGCGGGCAGCACGAGGGAGCGCGGGCTTGTGGTGGGAGGCGCGCCGGCGGAGATATCGGTGATGATGCCGTTGTCGTGCCGAAGCACGACGTTTTCGAGCAGGCCGCGGTCAGGGCCGGAGAACAGGCTGTGTGCGGCAACTTCCGTGGTCATGACGCACCCTCCCCGTCATTGCGAGCGCAGCGAAGCAATCCATCTCGCCGCGGAAAGAAAGAATGGATTGCTTCGTCGCTTCACTCCCTTGCGCAAACGCTTCGCGTTTGTCGCAGGCAATGACGGCCTGATACACCGTCCCTTAGTTCGCCGTGTAAATCAGTTCCCGCTCCGCGCGCGGCGGCAGGAATTCACGCGAGAAAATTTCCGCCGGCGTCGGCGTCCGCGCAAGCTGGTAGCCCTCGACGATGATGCCGATGGCGCGGGCCATGCGGTCGTCCTTGACGTCGCCGACGCCGATTTCCTTCATCTCGGGCGAGACGATCAGCTTGTCGAAGGAATACTGCAGGCGGCGCTTTTCGACCTCGGCATTGATCAGATTGTCGTAATTGACAGCCGCTTTCATCCCGGCGTTCTGGTCCTTGGCAATCGCGATCATGCCCTTGTTGACGGCGCGGACGAGGCCGGCGACGGCCTTCGGGTTGGACGCCAGAAGCTTGCGCGAGACCATCACGCCGTTGGAATAGAGATCCATGCCGTAATCACCGAACGAGAACCATTTGTAGTCCTTGTCGGGATCCTGGCGGTTCAGCACGAGGTTGAAGTAGCTGGTGATGTTGAACACCAGCGCGGCGTCGATGTCGCCCTTGATCAGCATCGGCTCCTGCAGGTTCGGCGCCATGTTGGAGATCTTGATCTTTTCGCCCTCCAGCTTGTTCTTCTGGACGAACACCGGCAGCAGCCGCGTCGTCGGCGTGCCCTGCGCGCCGCCGAGCGTGCGGCCCTCGAAATCCTTGATGGTGTTGATGCCGCTGCTCTTCTTGGTGACGATGGCGAACGGCGGCTGGTTCCAGATCATGTAGACCATGACCGGCGCATCCTGCGGCTTGGTCGAGGCGTTCTGGATGATGGCGTTGACGTCGCCGAAGCCGGCATCATAGGCGCCCGACATGATGCGCGTCACCGTGGCGCCGGAGCCCTCGCCCTGGTCGATCACGACGTTGAGGCCTTCCTCTTTGAAGTAACCGTTGTCCTTGGCATAGAAGAACGCGGCGTCGGAGCCTTGCGTCTTCCAGCCGAGCGTGAACTTGATCGTGGTTTCCTGGGCACACGCGGTGCCGGCGAACAAGGCAACTCCCAACAGCGCGGCGCTTACTCTGGCTAACATCGTGGTCTCCTCGATAAGGGTTGGATGGCGGTTGGCGGAAACTTGCTTCATGTCGCGAGCAGGTCGTTCTTGCGGGTGGCCCAGCCGGTGACGCGTCCCTCGATCACCGAGAAGATGACGTAGAGCGCGACACCGAGGCCGGCGAGCACGAACAGGCCGGCGAATACCAGCGGCACGTTGAAATTGGAGGACGCGGTCATCATGACGTTGCCGATGCCGCGGTTCGAGGCGACGGTCTCCGACAGCACCGCGCCGACAAAGGCGTAGGAGACCGCGACCTTCAGCGAGGCAAAGAAGAACGGCATGGTGCGCGGCAGCCCGACGTTCCAGAGAATGTCGAGCTTGCTGGCGCCGAGCGCCTTCAGCACGTCTTCCAGTTCGGGCTCGGTGGTGGCCAGGCCCGTCGCGATGTTGACGACGATCGGAAAGAAGCAGATCGAGAGCGCGGTCAGCACCGCCGGCACCGAGCCGGAGCCGAACCACAGCACGAAGATCGGCACCACGGCCACCTTCGGGATCGAGGAGAAGCCGACCAGCAGCGGATAGGCCGTGTCGTAGGCGGTCTTGGAAACGCCGATTACCGCGCCGAGCACGACGCCGAGGCCGACGCCGAGCACGAAGCCGATCATGGTCGTCGCCAGCGTCTGCAGGATGTGCGGCCACAGGATCGGGAATTTCTCGAACAGCGTCACGAACACCTGCGACGGGCGCGGCAGCACCAGGTCCGACATGCCCGTCATCAGGCAGAACAGCTCCCAGGCGACGAAGAACAGCACGATCAGTCCCGCCGACCAGGCCTTCTGGCGATAATCGAGATCGGGCATGTCAGGCCGCTCCCTGTGCCGATGCCGTGCGGGCATCGACGATGAACGCGCGCAGCTTCTGGTTCAGCGCGACGAAATCCGGCTCGAACGTCATCGCGACCGTGCGCGGGCGGGCGAAGGTGACCTGGCTGTCGTCGAGGATGCGGCCGGGGCGCGCGCTCATCACGCAGATGCGGCTGCCGAGGAACGCCGCCTCGCGCAGGTCATGCGTCACCAGCAGCACGGTCGGCTGGTGGGCGATCCAGAGATCCTGCAGGATCGACCACAGTTCTTCCCGCGTGAACTGATCGAGCGCGCCGAACGGCTCGTCGAGCAGCAGCATCCGCGGCTCGTGGATCAGCGCGCGGCACAGATTGGCGCGCTGAAGCATGCCGCCGGACAGTTGCCAGGGATAGCGGTTGCCAAAACCCTTGAGGCCGACCTGCTCCAGCAGCGCATTGGCCTTGTCGCGGAATTCGGTCTTGCGCAGCTTGCGGAATTGCGAGCGGAACGGCTCGACGATCTTGAGCGGCAGCATGATGTTCCGCTCGATCGTCATCCAGGGCAGCATGGTCGGGTTCTGGAACGCCATGCCGACGCGCAAGGCGCGCGCCGCCACTTCCCGGCCGCCGACGATGACGACGCCGGTGGATGGCTGCACCAGCCCGCTCACCAGCCGCAGGATGGTGGACTTGCCGCATCCGGAAGGCCCGACCAGCGCGACGAACTCGCCATCGGCGATCCGCAAGCGTCGTCGTGGCAAGCGCCGGCACCGCGCGGTCGCCGCGGCCGAAGGTGACCGAGGCCTCGGACAGTTCGATGGCGATGGGTGCGGCGGAGGCCGGAACCGGCACGCCGGAGAATTCGGAATGGGGCTGCATGCGCATCATGGCTGGAAGTGCATGCAAGCCGAATGCCAGCCAAACTCGCCTTGAAAATCAAGGGCATCGCGAATGATCGCCAAAACCGCCGGATTCCTTTTGTGCAATTCGGCCCTCAAACTGCATGCAATTGAGGCGCTCAATCGGTGCACAATCGTGATATGAGAACGCCATTCGAAGCCACTTCTCGAGGATTCGCCGATGGCGCCTCGCGCCGCCAGCAAAACCGCTGAATCATCCGACAAGGTCGGCGTGATCTGCCGCGCGCTTCGCCGCGCCATCATCGAGCAGGCGCTGGAGCCCGGCGCGAAACTGCCCGAGGATTCGCTTGGCGAACGCTTCGGCGTCAGCCGCACCATCGCGCGGCATGCGCTGGGACAACTCGCCGCGGAAGGCCTCGTCGAGCTTCGCCGCAACCGGATCGCCGTGGTGGCGACGCCGAGCTGGCAGGAAGCCCGCGATGCCTTCGATATCCGGATCGAACTCGAACGGCTGGTGGTGCGTCAGCTCGCCGGCAAGCTGACCAAAAGCCAGATCGCCGAGCTCAACGCCCATGTCGACGCCGAGGACCGCGCCCGCGACGGCTCGGACGCGGTGTCGATCCGGCTGGCGACGGAATTCCACATCCTGCTCGCCCAGATGACGAACAGCCCGATCCTGGTGCGTTACGTCAGCGAGGTCGCCTATCGCTGCTGCCTGACGCTGTCGCTCTACAGCCGCCCGCATTCGTCGGAATGCGCGATCAACGAGCATCGCGCGATCATCGCGGCACTGGTCAAGGGCGACGAAGCCAAGGTGATGGGCCTGATGCACAGCCATCTGGATTCGGTCGCCAATCGCGCGCTGGTCGCCCCCGCCCCGCAACGCGGCCGCGATTTGCTGGATATTCTGGCGCCTTATGCGGAGGAAGGCGACGGCGGGCGGGTGGTGAAACTGCCGAAGGTGGTCAGGGCGAGGTAGCTCGACTCCGTCATTGCGAGGAGCGCAGCGAGAGCAATCCATTGCCGTGCTCTGCACGCATGATGGATTGCTTCGTCGCTGCGCTCCTCGCAATGACGAAGCGAGCGCCAGCGAGCCCTACGCCTCGATCCCCCGCTGCACCAGAATACGCTCGGCGCTGTCGTTCCAGACGTCCATCTTCACGATCTGGCCGCCCCTCACCACGAAACGGTCGACATAGCGGTTGCCTTCGAACGGCGTGCCGTCGATCCATTCGCCGTAGAGCGTGCCGATGCTGTAGACGACGGTCTCGTCCGCGCCCGGGCAGACGTCGAACCGGTCCATCTGCTTCTTGACCCAGCGATAGCGCCGCGCGTTGAAGCCGGTCGGCCCGCGCGGATGATCGAATTCGCGCCCGCCGGTGAAGGTGATGATCGTGCCGGGCTTCATGTAGGCCGCGGCGGCCTCAGGATCCGGGATCATCGACGCCGTGAGATAGGCCTCGACCACCTCGGCGTCGGACATTTGCTTGGGGTCGTTCTTGGACTGGGCTTCGGCGGCAACGGACATGGCGGTCTCTCCTGACCGGCCGAACTCTACAATCAGCCCATCAAACTGCATGCACATATTTTGAACAATCCGGCCTCAAAACTGCACACAATCTGGAGCTGCCCCGGAAACGCCGTTCCGCTAGGTTGGGGGCTCCTCCAACCCGCCGCCGATGAACACCAAAACCGCCTTCGACCTGATCTTCCGCAACGCCAGGACGCGAGCCTCAGCGACGCCGGTCGATATCGGCATCGCCGGCGGCCGTATCGCCGCCATCGAACCGCACCTCGCCTGCGAGGCGGCCGAGATCGAGGTCGGCGGCAGGCTGGTCTTGCCCGGTTTCGTCGACACGCATATTCACCTCGACAAGGCCTGCCTGCTCGGCCGCTGCGGGCACGACCATGGCAGCGTGGCGGAGGCCATCGCCGCGGTCGCGGCCATGAAGCGCGATTTCACGGTGGAAGACGTTTACGCGCGCGGCGCGAAGGTGATCGAGCGGGCCATCGTGCATGGCACGACGCGGATGCGCACCCATGTCGAGATCGATCCGCGCATCGGCTTGCGCGGCTTCGAGGCGGTCAAGGCGCTGAAGCGCGACTATGCCTGGGCGCTCGATCTCTCGATCTGCGTGTTTCCGCAGGAGGGCCTGACCAACGATCCCGGCGCCGAGGAACTGCTGATCGCGGCGTTGCGCGATGGCGGCGAAGCGGTCGGCGGCTGTCCCTATATGGACACCGACCCGAACGCGCATCTCGAGAAGATTTTCGGTCTGGCGCATGAGTTCGACGTCGATATCGACCTGCACCTCGACTTCGATCTCGATCCCTCATGGTGGCATCTCGACGAGGTCTGCCGGCAGACCGAGCGGCGCAACTACCAGGGCCGGGTCGCGATCGGCCACGCCACCAAATTGTCGGCGCTGCCGCCGGACCGGCTGAAAGCGGCGTCCGCGCGCCTCGCCAAAGCTGGCGTCGCCGTCACCGTGCTGCCCGCGACCGATCTCTATCTGATGGGCCGCGACGCCACCCATAACGCGCCGCGCGGGCTGACGGTGGCGCACAGGCTGGTCGAGAACGGCGTCCTGTGTTCGGTCGCCACCAACAACGTGCTCAATCCCTTCACCCCGTTCGGCGACGCCTCGCTTTTGAGAATGGCGAATTTCTACGCCAATGTCGCGCATGCCGGCATCAGCGAATTCGACGCCTGCCTCGACCTCGTCACCGAACTGCCGGCGCGGCTGATGAATTTGAGGGATTACGGCATCGCGCCGGGCAACGCCGGCCGACCTGATCATCCTCGATACCGACAGCGGCACGAACGCGATTGCGGAACTGCCCGACCTGCTGATGGGATTCAAGAACGGGCGAAAGGTGTTCGAGCGGCGGAAGGCCGACGCTGTTTCCGTCCGTAGGCTTGATGTGCTGCGCCGTCGGTGGCTTCATCCTTCGAGACGGCGCTATCGCGCCTCCTCAGGATGAGGTCCGAGACCGGACGACTTAGACCCTCATGGTGAGGAGCGCGGCAAAGCCGCGCGTCTCGAACCATGCAGGCCAGTGCGCTCTGCCTTATGCGCTGCCCTGCGATTGACCTGCCCCGCCAATCCATTGTTGTTATCAGCTCAACCACAACAACAAGCCCCGGGGCAGGAAATCATGAAAAAAGCCACCACCATCAGAAGCGTCGAAACGCTCGCCTGCGACGCCGGCTGGCGGAACTACCACTTCGTCAAGATCATGACCGAGGACGGCATCGTCGGCTGGAGCGAGTATGACGAGGGCTTTGGCGCGCCCGGCGTGACCACGGCGATCGAGCGGCTTGCGGCGCGCGTGGTCGGCAAGAACGCCTACCAGCATGAGCGGATCTACGCGGAGCTGTTTTCCGCGACGCGGCCGGCCGCCGGCGGCGTGGTGGCGCTGGCGCTTGGCGCCATCGAGAACGCGCTGCTCGACGTCAAGGCCAAGGCGCTGGGCGTGCCCTGCTACGAACTGCTCGGCGGCAAGATGCGCGACCGCATCCGGGTGTACTGGTCGCACTGCGCGACCTGGCGCATCAACCATCCCGACTATTTCAAGCCGGCGATCACCGATCTCGACGGCGTGAAGGCGAATCGGCCGCGAGGTGCGCGAAAAAGGCTTTACGGCGATGAAGACCAACATCTTCGTCTACACCGACGGCAAGCCGCAGGGCTGGCGGCCCGGCTTCGGCTCGCCGTTCGAGCCCGAGATCAACGTCGACCGCACCGTGCTGCGAAACCTCTGCATGCATCTGGAAGCGATCCGCGACGGCGCCGGCCCCGATGTCGACCTGCTGCTCGACCTCAACTTCAACGCCAAGACCGAAGGCTATCTGAAGATTCTGCGGGCCATCAAGGACATGGACATGTTCTGGGTGGAGATCGACACCTTCAACCCGCAGGCGCTGGGCTACATCCGCCGCCAGAGCCCGCACCCGATCTCATCCTGCGAGACGCTGCTGGGCCTGCGCGAATTCCTGCCCTATTTCAGCGAGCAGGCGATGGACGTCGCCATCATCGACACGCCCTGGAACGGGGTATGGCAATCGATGAAGATCGCCGCCGCCGCCGAGCATTTCGAGGTCAACGTCGCGCCGCATAATTTCTACGGCCACCTCTGCACCATGATGAACGCGCATTTCTCGGCCGCCGTGCCGAATTTGCGCATCATGGAAACCGACATCGACCGCCTGGCATGGGACCATGAACTGTTCACGCACGTGCCCGAGATCGTCGACGGCCATCTCATCATGCCGGATCGCCCGGGCTGGGGCACCGAGCCCAACGAGGAAGGCCTGCGCGCCCATCCGCCGAAGAGCAAGGGCGGGCTGCTGAACTACGGACAGAAGAAGTAGGCTTGCGACTTCGTAGGGTGGGCAAAGCGCAGCGTGCCCACCATTCAATTGCGCAATCGGAGAGATGGTGGGCACGCTGCGCTTTGCCCACCCTACGGTCTTGCCGCCCCTCCATCGTCATGCCCGGGCTTGACCAAGGCATCTACGACTTCCTCTGCGTCTGCAAACAAGACGTGGATGGCCGGGACAAGCCCCGGCCATGACGGAGAGAACTCCACTCAATTATCGTTCGGCCGCTCGCGAACGCGCTCTCGATCACGTCGCCGATCGGCTGCCAGGCGTTGCCGTCGAACTGCACCAGCCGCATCTGCTCGATCGGGTGGAAGTCGGCCGGTCCGGTGTTGATCGCAATTCCCGGTAGCGCGATTGCGCTCTGGTAGTTCCTCAGCGATGTCGCCTGGCGCATGATGTTCTCGCGCGACAGGTCGTCGCCGCACTGGGTCAGGACCTGAACCAGCGTTGCCGCCGCCGCATAGCCGAAGATGGCGTTGCCATCCTCCTTGTCGCCGTCGGGATAATATTTGTCCATGAACGCCAGCCAGTCCTTGACGGCGGGGTCTTCCTTCCAGGTGGTATCGCTGGCGTCCTTCAGGAACGAGGTGGAGATCACGCCGACCGAATTCTGAAGTCCCGCCGGCCGCAGCGCGTTCGCGATCGAAGCCGCCGCGTTGACCAGCAACAATTGTGGATGCCAACCGAGTTCGGCCGCCCTGCGGATGGCCCGCGCCGAGATCGGCGGCGCGCAATTGAGCACGAGCACTTCGGCGCCGGAGTTCTTGAGGATTTCGACCTGGGTGTCGATCGACATGTCCGCCTCGATGGCGATGTCGGCCACGATCATGTTGGCGGTGAAGCCAAGTCCTTCCTGCAATCCCCGGAACAGATCGCGGCCGAACTGGTCGTTCTGCCAGAGCACGGCGATCTTCCGGCTCGGATAGGAGGCCTGGATGTAATTGGCGTAGATCCGGCCCTCCGACCGGAACGTCGGCTGCCAGCCCATCGTCCACGGAAACCGCTTCGGGTGCGCCCACTCCTCGTCGCCGGAGGCGACAAAGAGCTGCGGGATACTCCTCTCATTGAGATAGGTTCGCGTCGCCAGATTGCTCGGCGTGCCGAACGATCCGAACATCAGATGCACGCGCTCCTGCTCGACCAGTTCACGGGTCTGCTCGACCGCCGTTCTCGGATTTGAACTGTCGTCGCGCGAGATGAACCTGACCTTGCGCCCATTGATGCCGCCGCGCTCGTTGATCATGTCGAAATAGGCGGCCTCCGCCCTGCCGATCGAACGCGAACGCGGCCAGCGGCCCGGTATAGGGCATGATGTTGCCGATGCGGATTTCGGTGTCGGTCACGCCGGCGGCCTGGGCCGGCTGCAGGGCGGCCAACAACAATGCGGCGAAGAAGGCTGGTAGCAGCCATTTTATTCTTGTTTTCATCAACGCGGCCTCGAACGCCAAGCTCACAAGAGCTCGTGACGCCACCCAGCGGGAACGATGATAACCCTTATGGACAGACCGTTGAAATGAAATGTTGGCCCGTAGGGTGGGCTGAGGAGCGTCAGCGACGAGCCCACCATCAATCAACGAATTCGCTGCAAGACGGTGGGCACGCTTCGCTTTGCCCACCCTACGAGTCCAATCAGCGCAACGAAATATCCAGCCAGCCCAACGGATTGACCGTGACGCGGTCGCCGGTATCGACCAGCACGGTCGTGGTCTCGGCCTCGATGATGGCGGGACCGATCAGCGTGTGGCCGGGCCGCAGCGTCGTCGAGCGCATAGACCGGAACTTCGCGCCAGCCGCCGAAAAAGGCCTGCCGCTGGCCGCGCGGCGAACAGGCGCCGGATGCGGCGGCCTCGCGCGCGCCCTCGTCCTGCCGCGCGACTTCGCCGACGGCGGCGACGCGGGCGTTGACGAACACCACTTCCTGACCGCGCGAGGCGTAGGTGTAGAGTTCCTCGTGCCTGACGTGAAAGCGATCCTCGATCCGGTCGACGAGATCGGCGGCGTTCCAGTCGAGGCCGTCGAGCGAGACGTCGATCTCGAAGATCTGCTCGCCGTAGCGCATCTCGGCGGAGCGCTCGATTGCGATCTTTCCGTTGAACCACGAGCGCAGCCGGCCGGCGGCCTGTTGCTCCAGCGCGGCAAAGAGTTCGCGCACTTCGTCGGCGGTGATGCGGGCGGCCTTGCCGTAATGCGTGCGGCTGACTTCGTAGCGGAGATCGCTGGTCAGCATGCCCCAGGCCGACAGCACCGAGGCGACCGTCGGCACGATGATGCGCTTGATCTCGAGTTCGCGCGCGACTTCCGCCGCATGCAGCCCCGCCGCGCCGCCAAAACTCAGCAGCGCGAATTTTCGGGGATCGACGCCGCGGCGCAACGTCATCAGGCGGATGCCATCGGCCATGTTCAGATTGATCATGCGGTAGATGCCGGCCGCGGCCTCGACGCGCGACAGATCCATCGCCTTGGCGATGCGGTCGACGGCGGCTTCCGCAGCGGCACGATCGAGCGGACGCTTGCCGCCCATGAAGGCGGCGGCATCGAGATAGCCGAGCACGACATTGGCGTCGGTGACGGTCGCGGCCTGCCCGCCATTGCCGTAGCAGGCCGGGCCCGGCACCGAGCCGCGCTTTCCGGGCCGACCCGAAGCGTGCCGCTGGCATCGACGCTGGCGATCGAACCGCCGCCGGCGGCGATGCTCGCGATGTCGAGGCTGCGCAGCGCGATGCGCTGGCCGGCCAGCATGCCGTCGGCGGACAGCGACGCGTGGCCCCCCGCGATCAGCGAGATGTCGGTAGAGGTGCCGCCCATGTCGAACGGCACGAGATCGGGAATGCCGACCAGATCGGCGCAACGCCGCCCGCCGGACATGCCGCCGGCCGGTCCGGACAGCACCGTGCCCGCGGCGAGCCGCGAGGCTTCCTCG
Organism: uncultured Alphaproteobacteria bacterium; assembly: GCA_963840465.1. Taxonomy (GTDB): domain Bacteria; phylum Pseudomonadota; class Alphaproteobacteria; order Rhizobiales; family Xanthobacteraceae; genus Bradyrhizobium. The sequence goes on from CAWIZF010000062.1 coordinate 211,621, forward strand.
ACCGGCGCCATGCCGCCATGCGACAGCACGACGAACAGGCTGCCCTTGAAGCCGGCCTCGGCCAGCCGCGCTTCGAGATTGGTCAGATAGCGCCGCACGATCGGCTCGACATAGGCGTTCACGATCGTGGTCGAGACGCGCTCATATTCCTTGATCTGCGGCAGCACGTCGCTGGAGCGCGAGATGCTGATGCCGGGCAACGCCTGCGCGCAGCCGTTCGACGGCGGCGAGTTCGTGAACGGGATTGAGATAGGAGTGCAGGAAGCACACCGCGACCGACGTCGCGCCTGATTGCCTGATGCCGGCAATGGCGTCGTCGAGCGATTTCGCATCCAGCGGAATCACGACCTCGCCATTGGCCCTGAGCCGCTCTTGCACGCCAAAGCGCCGTTCGCGCGGCACCAGCGGCTCCGGCGGCGGCGAGCGCAGGTCGTAGCGGTCGGGCTTGAGGCCCTCGCGCATCTCGATGACGTCGCGATGGCCTTCGGTGGTCAGCAGCGCGACCTTTGCGCCCTTGCGCTCCAGCAGCGCGTTGGTCGCGACCGTGGTGCCGTGCACGAGGCGATCGGTCGCGGCGAGCATGTCCGCGCGCGACACATTCAGCCGCCGCGCCAGTTCATCGAGCCCCGCCATCACGCCGAGCGACTGATCCGCCGGGGTCGATGGCGATTTCGCGAATACCGTTCGCCCGCTCTCATCCATCGCCACGAGATCGGTGTAGGTCCCGCCGACGTCAACGCCTATCCTGAACATCATGAGGACGCCTGCTCCGCCGGCAACGTCCGTCAGGCCCTGCTCGCGGTCGTGCCGGCGCGCTTCCGCCGATCGCTTTTCAGGCGGCCCCCAGCCGCCGCCGCCGGAGGAGCGAATCTCGAGGCAGTCGCCGGGACGCAGCTCGATGCCGACTTCCTTGGTGCGCAGCACGCGCGGCTCGCGGCCCTCGGACAGCAGGCGATAGTGATGCGGCATGCCGTCCTCGCCGCCGAGCATGCCGCAGGGGCCATGGCGCACGCCGTCGCCCGCGGTGTTGCCTTTCGCGATCTTCTCCGTTTCCAACACCAGATCGAGCGACACGCCGAGGCCGCCGCGAAACTGGCCGTCGCCGCCGGAGCCGGGGCGGAATTCATGGCTACGGAAATGCAGGGGAAAGCGCACCTCGGCGACCTCCAGGCTGCCGAACTTCAGCCCGCCGACCGAGTGCCATTCGCCGATCGACGACCAGCCGTCGCCGCCCGACGACGCGCCGCCGCCGGGCCGCGCCTGAAACAGGTGCCAGATGAAATTCTTGCCGGTGCGCGGATCCTCGCCCTGGATCGCGATCCGGAAGCGGCGGCCCCAGCCGGCCATCGCGCGTTCCGGGCACGACGCCGACAGCGCCTTCACGATGGCTTCGACGATTTCATTGGAGGGATGGCTGGTACACAACGTCACCGGCCGGCCCGGATCGGCCCACACGATCGTGCCCTGTTTGGCGATCACCTTCAGCGGGCGCAGCGCGCCGGTGTTCTTGGCGATCTCGGCGTCGATCAGATAGGAAAAGGCCATCGCCACCGCCGCCTGCATATTGGCGTGCGAGGAGTTCACAAAACTGGTCGACTGCGGATCGGAGTCGGACAGATCGATTTCGATGTCGCTGCCCTTCTTCGTCACCTTGGCGGCGATACGAATATCGGTGCGGCCATGGCCGTCATCGTCGAGAAACGCCTCGCCGTGGAAGACGCCGTCCTTCCAGGTCGAAACCACGGCGCGGGTCTGCTGCTCGGTCGCGTCGAGGATCGCCTCCATCGCGGCCTCCACCACCGGCGCACCGAATTCGGCAAACAGCCGCGACAGCCGCCGCTCGCCGAGATGCGCCGCGCCCAGCATCGCGGCGAGGTCGCCGCGGAAGTCCCTGGGATTGCGGATGTTCAGCGCCAGCAGGTCGAGCAGATCATCGCGCAGCTTGCCGGCTTCGTAGAGCTTGATCGGCGGGACGCGCAGCCCCTCCTGATAGATTTCGGTGGCGGCCGGATTGTAGGCGCCATGGGTGGCGCCGCCGATGTCGCTCTGATGCGCGCGAACGATGGTCCAGAGCAGCCGCCGCTCGCCGTCAAAGACCGGCACGAAGGCCGTGAGATCCGGCAGATGGCTGCCGCCATGATAGGGATCGTTGAGCAGGATGACGTCGCCCCGCTGCACGTCCTTGAACCGCTCCTCGACCGCGAGCGTCGCCCATGGCAGCGCGCCGACGTGGACCGGAATATGGTCGGCCTGCGCAATCAGGCGGCCGCCGGTGTCGCAGATCGCCAGCGAAAAATCGCGGCTGGAATTGAGGATCTGCGAATAGGAGGTGCGAAGCATCGCCTCGCCCATCTCTTTCACGATCGAACTGAGGCGATGCTGGACGACGGAGCGCGTGATGGGATCGATCTTGGCGGACATTCTTACCCGTTCTTTTGTGCAGTCAACGCGTGCCTGCGACTTCCTCGAGCGCGCCCGACGCCGCATCGATGATCGCATGGATATCGGCATCGGTCATCGGGGTCGACAATGCCATCAACCCGTTGCCCGCGGCCAGCACGCCACGATTGAGAAAGGCGCGATTGAAAACCGCCTGACGCCGCGCTTCCTCCTCGCTCAAATAGGCCGAGCGATAGTCGCGGACCGGCCGATCGGCGAAATGAATCTTGAGCAGCGATCCCAAGCCCACCGTGCCGCCGGGCACACCGTGGCGCTTGAACGCGGCGTCGATGCCGGAGCGAACCGCCTGCCCTATCGCATCGAGACGCGCAAAGGCCGCGTCATCGAGCAGTTCCATCGCCGCGATCCCTGCACGCATCGTCACCGGATTGGCTGAGAACGTACCGCCATGCGGCAGCGCCGGCTTGCCCGGGCGCGGATCGAACACCGCCATGACATCCCGGTGGCCGCCGATGGCGCCGACCGGAAAGCCGCCGCCGATGATTTTTCCGAGCGTCGTCAGGTCCGGATCGATGTTCCAGATGCCCTGCGCGCCGCGATAGCCGAGACGAAACGTGATGACCTCGTCGAAAATCAACAGCGCGCCGACCTCGCGCGTCACCTTGCGCAGCGCCTCCAGATAGGCCCGGTCAGCCGGCGCCAGACCGGCACGGTTGGGCATCGGATCGACCAGCACGCAGGCGAGCTCGGGCCCGTGCTCGCGGATCAGGCTGACGGCGGCTTCGGTGTCGTTGAAGGGAATGGTGACGACATCGGCCAGCACGTTGTCGGGCGTGCCCCTGGCATAGGCGACCGACACCGGCGCATTGCGGCCCCAGGCTTCCGGGGTCGGATCGAGGCTTACTTCGGCATAATCATAGGAGCCGTGATAGGCGCCCTCGCATTTGGCGATCTTGGGGCGGCCGGTATGCGCCCGTGCCGCCTTCAGCGCCATCATCACGGCTTCGGTGCCGGAATTGGCAAAGCGTACCTGATCGACCGACGGCAGCCGCGAGACCAGCAGCTCGGCGAGATCGACCTCGGATTCCGTCGGCAGCCCGAACGCCGAGCCGAGGGCGAGTTGCGTCGGTCGCCGCCTTGATCAGCGCCGGATGGGCATGGCCGTGAATCTGCGAGGTGAAATTGTTGATGCAGTCGATGTAGACGTTGCCGTCGAGATCCCAGACCCGGCAGCCCTCGCCGCGCGCGGCATAGATCGGATAGGGCTTCATGAACACGGTGGTGCGGGTGTTGCCGCCGGGCAGGCTCGCCAGCGCGCGGTCGTACATTTTTTGCGACGAGGAATTTGAATCCGGGTACATGCGGCTTCCGAGCGTGGTGGGGCAAGCCCTTATAGCCGCTGGATTTCTGCCCGCAAACCCAAGCTTTGTCGCGGCTGTCATGCGACAGCGCGAAAACGACATGGACCGAGGGCTCACGCTTACGTGTATCGAATAGCGCGCAAATTCCTCGATCCCCGACGGAATAGAACGCGCCGCCACGCGTCACCACCCCATACACGCTGTTTGCAAAGCGCTCGGACTCGAACCCCGGAAGGTACCGCGACGATGCTGCGATTTCTCAAACCCGGTCTGGGGGCGGCGGTCTTCGGCGTGCGCCTCCTCGTCGCTTTCGCCGCACCGCCTCTGTCGTTTGCGGCGTTCGCGCATGAAGCTCATCCGCCGGCGCCACAGGCCCTGGCACCGGATGAAAGCGCATTCCTCGCCGAAAACGATGCCGCCATGACCAGGATGATGAGCGCCATGGACGTAAAGCCGACCGGCGACATCGATCGCGACTTCGTCGCCATGATGGCGCCGCACCACCAAGGCGGGATCGACATGGCCGTTCTCGAACTGCGCTACGGCAAGAACGAACAGCTGCGGCGCCTCGCGCAGGAAATCATCGTCAGCCAGACGCAGGAGATCGCGGCGATGAAGCTCGCGATCGGCGAGCAGGTCACAGCTTCCGCTCCCGCACCCACGCAAGCCGGCCGGATGCCGGCGCACGATCACATGAGCAAGTCCGACAGCGACGAAGAAATAGGAACGACAGATGAACTATTCGACCTTGAGAAGCTGCCTGCTGGTTTGCACGATCGTTGCCACCTCGACATCGGCCATAATGTTGCCTGCGGCGGCCTTGGCCGGCCAGGCACCCGGCGCCGCGTCCTCCTCGGACATTCCGATCAGCCATCGCGACCGCGTCTACGCGGCGGAACAGTTTTCGAACACGGTCTCCGTCACCGATCCCGTCGACAACAAGCTGCTCGGCGTCATCCGCCTCGGCGATCCCCAGCCCGGCAATTTCAGCCCGCTCTACAAGGGACAGGTGCTGGTCCACGGCATGGGCTTCTCGCCCGACCACAAGACGCTTGCCGTCGTCTCTATCGGATCGAATTCGGTGACATTCATCGACACCGCGACGAATGCGATCAAGCATGTCACTTATGTCGGCCGTTCGCCGCACGAGGCGTTCTTCACGCCGGACGGAAAGGAAGTCTGGGTCACCGTGCGCGGCGAGAACTACATCAGCGTCATCGACGCCGCGAGTTATGCCGAGAAGAGGCGCATCGAGGTGCCGGCCGGCCCCGGCATGCAGATCTTCTCGCCTGACGGCAAATACGGCTACATCTGCTCGTCCTTCAATCCGGAAACGGTCGTGGTGTCAGTCGCCGACCACGCCATTGTCGCGCGCGTCAAGCAGGAGAGCCCGTTCTGCCCGAACATCGCCGCCACGCCTGACGGCGAACAGGTGTGGTTTACGCTGAAGGACATCGGCAAGACGCAGGTGTTCAACGCCAAGCCGCCGTTCAACCCGATCAAGACGATCGAGACCGGCCCGATCACCAATCACGTCAACTTCGCGCGCACGCGCGAAGGGAACGTTCGCCTATGTCACGATCGGCGGCACCAACGAGGTCAAGGTGTTTCGCACCGACGATTTCTCGCAAGTCACGACCATCCCGGTCGGCAATCTGCCGCACGGCATCTGGCCGTCCGGCGATGGCACGCGCATGTATGTCGGCCTCGAAAACGCCGATGCCCTTGCCGCAATCGACACCGCCACCAACAAGGTGGTGGCAAACATACCGGTCGGACAGGCGCCGCAAGCCATCGTCTATGTGCCGGGCGCCGCGCCCAATCCGGACGACCGGCAGAATTTGCAGAGCCTCGGCGTTGCCGGCCAGGTCGCTCACCTCACCCTCGGCGCGAGGGCTGAAGCGAAGGGCGAAAAGCCGCCGACCAGCGTCTCGCTGTTCGATCAGGGCCTGATCCAGGTCTTGCAGGCGGCGGTGACCGGCCTGCAGCCGAAACAGCGCTATGTGCTGGCGCTGGCCGACAAGCACGACGGAACCGGATCGGTGCAGCCGCTCGCCGCCTTCATGACCAACCCGGCGGGCTCGGCCATCGTCAATGCGGTCGGGCCGATCCGGCAGATCGTCCAGAATTCCGCCACGGCCGAACGGCGATATCTGGTGATCGCGCCGGGCGAGCCCGCAAAATTCGGCGATGCCGTGCAGGTCCAGACCCCATGAACGACATGCTGCGCCTGATCGAACCGGTGATTCCAGCGCTCCGCCGCTATGCGCGGGCGCTGGTCCGCAATCGCGCCACCGCCGACGATCTGGTGCAGGACTGCCTGGAGCGGGCCGTCAGCCATTGGGGGCAACGGCGCGAAGGCGATCCACGCCCGTGGCTGTTCACGATCCTGCACAACCTTGCGCTCAGCCAGTTCCGCCGCTCGGCGCGCCGGGGCAAGCACATCGCCATCGACGAGGCCAATGAAGATGATTTCAGGCAGGACGCCGTGCAGGAGCAGAAACTGATGTACCAGGACGTCCTCGACAAGCTTGCGCGACTACCGGAAGACCAGCGCGCCGTATTGCTTCTGGTCGCGGTGGAGGACCTGTCCTATGCCGACGCCGCCAGGGTGCTCGATATTCCCGTCGGCACCGTGATGTCGCGCCTGTCGCGGGCGCGCGAAAAATTGCAGCAGGAAATCGAAGGGACCGCGGACGGCGCGCCGAAAAACGTGGTGCTATTGCGGAGCATGAAATGATCAACCGGCCCATCACGGAAGACGATCTCCACGCCTATGTGGATGGCGCTCTGGAACCCGAGCGGGAGGCGGAAGTCGCCGCCTATCTGGAGGGCCACCCCGACGTCGCCCGGCGCGTTTCGGCTTTCTCCGATCAGCGCGACCTGCTGCGCAAGGCGCTGGCGCCGATCGCGGACGAGCCGCTGCCGTCGCAGCTCAATCTGTCGCGGATCATCGAGAACCGGCGGCGACGGCCCTCGCCGGTCTGGTGGGCGGTCGCGGCCATGCTGATGCTGAGCATTGGCGGTCTCGGCGGCTGGGTGATGCGGGGCAGCCTGCAGGCGTTCGCCCGGCGGGCTTGCCGCGCTTGCGCAGGAAGCTGCCTACTCCTACAGCGTCTACGCGCCGGATCGCGTCCAGCCGGTCGAGATGCGGGCATCCGACAGTGCGCAGCTGGTGCAGTGGGTGTCGAACCGTCTGAAGCAGCCGGTGACGCTGCCGGACCTGACGGGTTCGGGCTATCGCCTGATGGGCGGGCGCTTGATCGCGACGTCGCACGGCCCCGCCGCGATGTTCATGTATGACGACGATCGCGGCAATCGGCTGGTGGTGTTGACGCGTCCGATGACCTCGGAGCAGAGCGCGCCGATGGCGCCGCATTCGGGCGGCGACGTCTCGGGCTTTGCCTGGGCCGATGGCGGGATGGGCTACAGCCTGGTCGGACAGGCCGCAGCCGAATCCCTCAAGCCGATCGCCAACGAGGTCCGCCGGCAGGCGCGTGCGATCTAGGATTTCGACGGCTGGGTGAAGGTCAAGAAGACGACGGTCCCGACGATCAAGGTCGCGGCCATGAACAGCAGCACCGCGGGCAATCCGAAGATCGTTGCCACCACGCCTGTTGCCGATTGCATCAGCGCCGCACCGAGGAAAAACGCGAGGTTGATGGCGGACAGCGCCTTGCCGGCATTCTGCGCGTCCACGAGTTGCCGCGTCATGCCGTAGAGCAAGGGCTGCGTCGATATGGCGATGCCGATCAGGACGAACAGCGCGCCGTCGATCCGGGCCGGCACCGCCGACACGCCGAGCAGTTCGGCCAGCGGATAATGCGGCGCACCGGCCGCCATCAAGGCCAGCAGCAGCGCGGCAAACGAATGCGTCGCGGCCAGCACTTCTCGGCGGTGACCGATGCTGCGATCGAGAATTCCCATCAATACGGGCCCTGCGATCAAGGCGAGCGTGAACAGGCCGAGCATGTTTCCCGCCTCGATGCGGCTGAGCGCCTTGATCTCCATCAGCCACGGACCGCCCCACAATCCCCGCAGCACCAGCGAGGCGGCGAGCGACACCAGGGACAGCGCGATCAACCCGCGCAGCGGTCGCGACAGGCCGATGCGCAGCACCTCCGCCATTTGCGACAGCGGTGAAGACTGGTCGGCCTGCGCGGCCGGCTGTTTCGGGACCAGCAGGAACACGGCGATTGCCACCACCGCGCCGAAGCCGGCGGAGATCCAGAATCCCGCGCGCCAGCCCCAGAGTTCGACGACAAAGGCCAGCGGGCTTGCCGACAGCAGCATGCCGATATTGCCGATCGACAGGATGATCCCGGACCACAGGCCGAAGCGCGCCGCCGACATCTGCTTGGCGGCCAGCGTCATCGGGCACATCAGCATGCCCGAGGTGGCGACGCCGAGCAGGAACTGGCCGAACAGAAAACTCTCAGGCCCCGTCGCCAATCCGGAGGCCAGCGCGCCGACAATGGTTCCGCACAGGAGACTTAAGGAAACCGGGCGGACGCCGAAACGATCCATCGCGGCGCCGACCGGAATCTGCGAGGCGGCGAAGGCGAAATGATAGATCGAGGTCAGGCTCGCCAGCGTCTGCGGCGGCGTGCGGAAGTCGGCGGCCATCACGTCGAGGCTGATGGCAGGAATGGTTCGCAGCAGCGTCGACAGCATGTGACCGCAGGCCAGCGCCAGAAGCGCAAAAATCAGCGCGCGGATGTTGATATCCGCGTCATCGGCCTTGCCGTCCATGAACCGTCTCGCCCCAAAATTGTTAGGGGCGAGGTATCACCATTATGGTGGAAACGCGAATCCGGCCCGGTGCCGATCAGTTCTTGTGGAACACCAGTGTCCGCAGCTCGATGCTCTCGCGCGGCGGCGCGTCAGCGGGCGTGGTCGGATCGATGAAGGCGGTATGCGGGCCGAACCGCGTGCGGCCGTCGGTTGCGGAATCGTAGCATTTCAACAATAGCGCCTCGTCGGTCCGCATTTCCGGAATGTAGTACCAGCGGTGGTTCGGGTTGTATTTGACGGAATAGGTTTCGCCGCTGCGGTTCGGATAGATCAGGTCGGAGGCGACGAGATCGCCGGGCTCGACGGTCTGGCCGTCGGCCATCGCAAGCGGCGCATCGCGCAACGGTCCCTGGATCGGCCGCCAGACGTTGATGACCTGCACGCGCCCTTTCAGGAGTTCTTCGGCTTCATCGGGAAGATGCTCGCGAACGCGGTTGGCGCCCGATTTATCGGTCTGGTCGACATGGACACGCGTCGCCGGCTGGCGCGGACCGGCGCCCCTGACATCTGCAACGCCCGCGACGCGCTTGCGCACCGTGTGGTCGAAGATGAAGACGCGGTCGGCCTTCAGCGTCGCCTTCAGGAAGGCCTCCACGGCGGGGTAATAGACGTTTCTCACTTCCTTGTCGTCGTAGAAATCCTTGACGAAGGTGGGATGGTTGACCAGCGCAAAGCCTTCGCGATCCAAAGCGAGATTGCCGGCGATCAGTCGCGCGTCGAAGATCGGGACATTGTGCGGTTCAGGCAGCGCGGTCGATTTGGGTTCGCCCGGCGGCGGATCGAAGGCGTAGGTGCGGGGCTTTCCCGGGGTCGGCGCGAGATAGTTCAGCTCGGCGGTAACGAAGGGGAGCGATTCGAGTTTGGCTTGTTGCAGGCCCATGGTGCTGGACTCCATTGTTTATTCTGTTTGATTTTGGCCCGAACGTCGGGCCCCACAAGCCCGCGGTGAAAATAGCAACGATGCCATTCCCCCTCGCGCGAAACGGGGAAAATCCTTGTCCGAAGCGCCGGCCGAACCGGACAGTCTTTCCCCCTTCACGCGTTCGTCATCGCGTGGACAGCGCGTTACAGCCCTGCCCCCTTGCCGATGGCGTCGGTAAACGACCGGTCGACGATATCGGCCGCGTTGAGTTTCTGCTTGATCAGACCCGCGCGGAAGTAGAGATCGATGGTCGTCTGTTCATCCGCGATGACAGCGTCATCGATCGGCGTGATCCTGATCTTCGCCCGCGTCAGCCAGTTGAGCGGCACTGACGTCGGAATGTTCATCAGCTTGCCCCAGGTCTCGGCATAACTGCTCACGTTCCCGGCGGACCATGCCCGCGCCGCCGCCAGACGGCGCACGAAATCCTCGAGCTCGGCACGCTTGTCCTTGATGGCCGTGGGAGTGGCGACCTGAAAGCCGAGGCCGGGCGTGAGGCCCTCGCCGGTGATGACCCGGCGCGATTTGAACAGCACTTCTTCCTGGCTGACATAGGGTTCCCAGGTCGACCACGCATCGACCGAGCCTTGCGTGTAGGCGACCTTGGCATCCGACGGCGCGAGGAAGGCAATCTGGACATCATCCGCCTTCCATCCCCTCGCCTCCAGCGCCGCGAGGATCAATTGATGGCCGATCGAGCCACGGCCGGTGGCGATTTTCTTGCCGCGCAGATCGTCGAAACTCTTGATCGGCGACTGCTCCGGCACCAGCACCGCGAGCCCATCGCGCGACTGCCGGACCGCGGCGATCGCCTTGACCGGTACGTTGGCGGCGGCCGCGAAGGTAAATGGTGCATCTCCGACCAGTCCGGTCTCGATCGCACCGGCGCCGAGCGCCTCCAGTAGCGGCGCCGCGGCCGGAAACTCCTTCCACTCGATCTTGTAGGGAACGTCCTTCAACACGCCGGCCGCTTCCATCACGGCCTGCGAATTGCCCTTCTGGTCGCCCACCCGCAGCGTGGTTTGAGCGGAAGCGAGAACGGCGGTGCCGAGCAAGAGCCCGACGGCAAGGGCGAGGCGGATCATTGTGCTGCCACCCCGTGCGTTGCCTGGCGGTCGGCAATGAGCTTTCGCGTCAGCGGAATGAGCTCGCGGCCATATTCGATGGCGTCGATCAGCGGATCGAAGCCGCGTATAAGGAAGTGGCCGATGCCGAGGTCGTAATAGTCGCCGAACACTTCGGCGACCTGCTCTGGCGTACCGACCAGCGCCGTGGTGTTGCTGTTGGCGCCGGTCAATTTGGCGATCTCGGTCCACAGCCGCTTGTCGATCCGGGTGCCCTGCTCCGCCAGCGACAGCAGACGCCGCGCGCCGGCGGTCGCATGACCATCGGCAGGCTTGCGATACCCTGTCTTGTCCTGGAGCGCCGTTGCGCGAGCCAGAATATCCTCGGCCTTGGCCCAGGCCTTTACTTCCGTGTCGGCGAGGATCGGACGCACCGACAGGCTGAAGCGCGGCGTCGGCCGGCCATGTCGTGCAGCGGCGGCACGCACGCGCGCGGTAACATCGCGGACCTGTGCATAGGATTCGCCCCACAGCGCGAACGTATCGGCGTGCTTGCCGGCGACCTCGATGGCGGCATCCGATCCACCGCCGACGAAGGTGTAGATCCCGCCGGGATGATGGGGCTTCACCTGCGAAAACCCCTTTTCGACCTTGTAATATTTGCCGTCGTAATCGAACGGCTTTTCGCTGGTCCATTCGGCGCGAACGATATCGAGGAATTCGCTGGTCCGTGCGTAGCGCTCGTCCTTGTCGTCGAGCGTGTTGCCGTCCTGGCGCAATTCGGTGGCGTTGCCGCCGGTGATGACGTGAAGCGAGACGCGTCCGCCGGAAAGCTGGTCCAGCGTCGCGAGCTGGCGCGCCAGCAGCGTCGGCGCGGTAAAGCCCGGCCGCTGCGCGATCATGACCTTGAGTTTTCGGGTGATGCCGAGAACGTGCTGGCCGATCTGAAGCGCATCTGGCGTCGTCGAATGAAACGCCAGCAGCGCACGGTCGAAGCCGGCAAGCTCGTGGGCCTTTGCCACCGTCTCGATGTGCGTCGGATCGAGAATCGGGCCGGATCGCACGATGGTTTCTGAAGAATTGTTGTTCGATATAAAGCCGATGAACTCAACGGGCATGAAGGGACTCCAGTTTCGGGAAGAACGATTTAGAGGCCGAGCGCGAGCCGGCCGGCGGCGATTCGGGTGGTGTCGTCCTGCGGGGTATGAACGCGCCCGCACAGGGCGTCACGATAGTGCCGCTGCAGCGGATTGGTTCGCGACAGGCCATGATTGCCGGCCAGCGACAGCGCATCCTCGATCACGGCAACCGCATTGTTCGTCACCGTCAGCTTGACGATGCTGGATTCGATAGCGCTGAGCGGCAGATTGTCGTCGAAATCATCGGCGAAACTGTCGATCAGGCGCGCATTCACCGCCAGCCGTGCCTCGATGCCACCGAGCACTTCCTGCGCCCGCGGCAAACTCGCCAACGGCGCGCCGAGATTGGCCGGAACCCGCTCTTTGAGAAAGCCGATCAACCAGTCGCGGGCCGCACGGGCGACGCCGTCATAGATCGCGGAGATGAAGATGGCGCCGACGGTCGCCTGGGTGAAGTCGGGCGTGCGCCACTCCTCCGGCCGGCGAACATCGATCTCGTGGTCGAGCGGAAAGACTACGTCTTCGAAGACGACGTCATGGCCGCCGCTGGCGCGCAGGCCGAGATGGTCCCAGGTCTCCACGATGCGCGTGCCGGGCAGACCCGCCGGAACCAGAAACAATCCGACGCGGGTTTCGACCTCGTCGGTCCGGGCCCAGACCGCATACCATTTCAGGATCGGCGCACCCGTCGAATAGATCTTGCGGCCCGACAACCGCCACCCGGTTTCGGTGCGCCGGGCGATCGTCGCGGGCAGTCCTCCCCGCGCCGGTGAGCCGAGCTCGGGCTCGACGCGAAGCGCGTTGACCAGGGCGACGCCCTCGACCGTCTCCCGGGCGAGTTTCCGCGACAGCCGGGCGGGCCAGCGTGAACTGCGCGCCATCACGAGGTGCTGGATATAATGCATCGACAGCACGAGTGCGGTCGACGGATCGGCCTTGCCGACGATGCCGAGAACGCGCGCCGCTTCGGCAGCGCCCGCGCCGCCGCCGCCCAGCGCGGCCGGCACGGTCAGGGCCAGCAGGCCCGCCTTCGACAGGTCGTCGAAATTCTGGAACGGAAAGCTGCCGTCGCGATCGTGGAGAGGCGCGCGTTCCGCAAACGCCGCGGCCAGCTGCGCCGCACGCGCGACATGGTCGAACTCATTCTGCCGTTGCGGCTCTGTTGCCGCCGGTTTGCTTGCGGTTGTCACCACGTGGCATCCAATCCAAGCAAGCCGAGGATCTGCTTGCGCAGGTCCGCGAGATAGGGGTCGCCGCGATGGCGCGGATAAGGCCGGTCCACCAAAATATCGGCCTTGACGCGCGCCGGCCGGTCGCTGAGCACGATGACGCGGTTGGCGAGGAACAGCGCCTCCTCCGCATCGTGGGTGACGAGCAGCGTCGTAAAACCCTTGCGTTGCCACAGCGAGACGAGTTCCGCCTGCATGGTGATGCGCGTCAGCGAATCAAGCTTGCCGAGCGGCTCGTCGAGGATGAGGATTTTCGGATCGTTGACCAGCGCGCGCGCCAGCGCCACGCGCTGCGCCATGCCGCCCGACAGCTGATGCGGATAGGCGTTGCGGAACGCCGACAGGCCGACGAGATCGAGCGCCGAATCGACGCGCTGCCGCTGGCTCTTCAGGATGCCCTGCGCCTCCAGGCCGAGCGCGACATTGTCCCAGACCGACCGCCACGGGAACAAGGTCGGATCCTGAAACACCACTACCCGCGACGGATGCGGTCCCTTGATGCGGAGATCATCTTCCCGGAGGACACCGGACTTGGGATTTTCCAACCCCGCCACCAGCCGCAGCAAGGTGGACTTGCCGCAACCGGACGGCCCGAGCAGAGCGACAAATTCGCCAGGCTTGATCGAGAGGCTGACGTCTTCCAGGACCGGCAGCGCGGCACTGTCGATATCGAATTCATGGCTGACATGCTCGATATCGAGTTCGGCACCGGCGGCAGGATATGCAACTACCTCAGCGACGGAATGCGCTACCATTTGACGACTCCCTTCTGCCAGACCAGCAGGCGGTCGCGAGTTTTGAACAGCAGCGTGATGGCACCGGAGCACAGCAACGACATGACGATCAGCGCCGCATACATGTTGGCGTAGGCCGCCCAGCCCTGCGCCCATTGCAGGTACCAGCCGAGGCCGGCCTTGACGCCGATCATTTCCGCCACGACCAGCACGGCAAAGGACGAGCCGAGCCCCATGAAAAGGCCGACGAACACGTGCGGCAGCGCCGCCGGGATCGCGACTTTGAGCACGAGGAAGGACGGCTTGGCGCCGAGCGTGCGCGCGACGTCGTAATAGGCGCTGCTCACGCTTGCGACGCCCGACCAGGTGAGCACGGTTACGGGGAAGCCGGTCGCCAGCGCGATCAGGAAGGTGCTGGCGCTCCAGCTCGACGGGAAAGTGAAGAAAGCGATCGGAAGCCATGCGGTGGCCGGCAGCGGCCCGATGAAACGCAGCACCGGATGCACCCAGTAGCCGACGCTCCGCGACCAGCCGATCGAAACACCGGTGAGGAAGCCGACGGTCGCGCCAATGACATAACCGCCGAGTTGCAGCTTTACCGAGGCAAACACGCTGTCGAGCAGCTTTGGCAGATCGTCGGTGTAGACCTCGAGGATCGATTGCGGCGGCGGGAAGAATGGCAGCGGCAGCCAGCCGAACTTGGCGGTCGCGAGTTCCCACACGGTCAGGAACAGGCCAAGCGCGACCAGCCATGGGGTGCGGCGGCGCAGCGCCGATCCCGCGGACCCCAGGAAATCGGCGCTGAGCGTACCGAACAGCGCGAACGCCGCGACCACGAATGCGGCGATGCCGAGCGCATAGGTCCGCGACCAGTCGCCGATGTCCGGCCACCACAGGCAGGACAGGCCGAACGCGACCCAGGCGATGGCAGCGGCAACGCCGGTGCCCGAGCTTTTCAGCCAGTCACTGATCGACGCCCCGCGCGAGCCTTCGACGGCGACGCCGTCAAACGCCGAATACGTCGACATAGATCTTCTCCGCGAATTTTGCCGTATCGGTGCTCGGCTTGAAGACGGAAACGGTCTTCAGGTCGTCGGCGTAGGCTTTCAGTTCGCGCTTGAGCACGTCGCCGACGGGATGATGATGGTGGGTGTGGTAGCGCGCCATCGCCTCGAGATCGGCCAGCGTCGCGGTCTTCGGCGCATAGGGCTGGAACGATTTGGCGGCCTTGTCCGGATTCTGCGAGGTGAACATCGCGGCATCCAGCAGCGCCTGCGTGAGCGCGCGGGCGACCTGCGGTTCCCCGCGGACCAGGCTGCCGCGAATGCCGACAATGCAGCAGCTCTTGTCGCGGTACTCGCCATCCAGATTGGAGGCGACTTCCTTGTACTGGGTGTCCTTCAGCCAGAGATGCGCCAGCGGATCGGACGCCAGGAATGCCTGGACCTCGCCCTTCTCGACTGCGAGGTTGAGCAGGTTGCCGGGGTAAGGCCGCCAGTCGACGTCCTTGTTAGGATCGATGCCGAGCTTGGCGAGTTGGATCGAGAAGAAATTCTTGTCGGGTCCGGCGAGATCGCCGACGGCGACGATTTTGCCCCTAAGATCGGCGAGCTTTTCGACGCCGGAATTGGTCCGCGTCAGCATCCGCATGCAGCCGCCATGCGTGCCCGCTACGATCTTGACGTCAAAGCCCTGTTCAAGTGGCTTGAGCCAGCGTAGCGCCATACCGAGGCCCGCGTCGCTCTTGCCGGTCGCGATGGCTTCAAGGAGCTGGTCCGTTGAGCCGCTGTAGTTGACGAGTTCGACGTCGAGATTCTGCTTCTGGAAAAAGCCGTAGTCGATCGCGACCGCCACGGGCGCGAGGCAGACCGCTCCCGCGTTCCACGACAGCTTCAGCTTGCGCGGCGCGCCTGTCAGCGCGGGCGTGTCCGACGCCGTCCTGCAGATCGGAAATTCAGAGTAATCGATGGCCGGCGCTACGGCGCGAAACGGAAATGCCTGCGCGCCGATGACGCCGAGCGGCGCCGCCACCGCCGCGGCCGCGCCGGAGCGCAACAGCATGCGTCGATCCAGTAACCGCCTGCCGCGCTGCCCGTTTTCCGACATTGTTGTTCTCCTTTGCACGCACGCGACCACGCTCGCCGCAACGCGGGAACCGCGCTGCCGCCTGGCACCGTGAAATGTTGAATTGATTCAGTCCCGACGAGAATTCTTGGCTCTCGTTCCGCTGAGTTGACGCTGCGATGATGCGCGGCAACAATGGGATCGTCAATAAAATGGAATTTTGAATGTTGAAACGGACGGAGAGATTATCTCCCTGTTCCCTCTATCAGACGGTCGAACGATTTTCGTGCGACCCAAATCGGCTCAACTCATAGGCAGAACACATGCAAGTCACGATGAAAGATCGCGTCGCCGTCGTCACCGGCGGCAGCAAGGGCATCGGGCTCGCGGTCGCAAGGCAATTCGCCGCCTCCGGGCGCCAAGGTGGCGATCCTCGCGCGCGGCGCGGCCGACCTGAAGGCCGCGCGGGAGGTGCTCGGCCAAGGAGGGCCTCAAGGTTCGCGACTATGTCTGCGACGTCTCGAAGGCATGCAGACATTGCGAAGGCGCATGAGAAGATCGTTGCCGATCTCGGCCCGGTCGACATCCTCGTCAACAACGCCGGCACGGCGCGGACGATGGCGTTCGAGAACATCTCTGACGAGGCCTGGCAGGAAGACCTCGACCTCAAACTGTTTGCCGCGATCCGCTTCTCCAGGCTGGTCTGGCCGGGCATGAAGGCGCGCAAATGGGGCCGCATCATCAACGTGCTCAACACCTACGCCAAGGCGCCGGCGGCATCCTCGGCTCCCACCTCGGTTTCGCGCGCGGCCGGCATGGCGCTGACCAAGGTGATGGCTGGCGAAGGCGGCGAGCACAACATCCTGGTCAATGCCATGCTGGTCGGCCTGATCATGAGCGATCAATGGGTGAAGCGGCACGCGGCGCAGGCGCCGGATACGGATTTCGAGGTGTTTGCCAAGAACCTCGCCAAGGGCACGCCGCTGGGGCGCATCGGCACGGCGGAGGAATTCGCCAACCTGGCCTGCTTCCTCGCCTCCGACCAGGGATCGTTCATCACCGGCACCGCCATCAATGTCGATGGCGGCCGTTCGCCGGTGGTGTAGGCGGAGACTGCGCGTGGCTTGCATCCTTCGAGACGCCTGCTACGCAGGCTCCTCAGGATGAGGTCTGGCTAGGGGCCTCATCGGTGAGGAGCGCGGCAAAGCCGCGCGTCTCGAACCATGACCGCGCAAGCGCGCGGCGACCTCGCGCTGCAAGCCGGGCGAAGCTGACAAAACAAAAAGGCCCCCGTCGCCGGGGGCCTTTCCGTTTTCTCAAGCCGCCTTGGCGGCCATTCTCTTAGACCGCGTCCTTGGCGGCCTTGACCGGGCGGGCCCGAACGATCTTGCGGGCCGGCTTGGCCTTGAACATCATTTCCTCGCCCGTGAAGGGGTTGGTGCCCTTGCGAGCCTTGGTCGCGGGCTTCTTGACCACGACGAACTTGGCGAAGCCGGGGACGAGGAATACCCCGTTCTTCTTGAGCTCCTTGTGGCCGACGTCAACGAGCGCTTCCATCACGCCCTTGACCTCTTTCTTCGAAACTTCGGTGGTGGTCGCGATCTTTTCGATCAGCTGCGACTTAGACATTTGGGTAGCCATGGTTGCTCCATTGATTCTGGCACAGGCGACGATATGGCGGAAACCGCCTAAAAAACAGGGTTTCCGACATTCTGCACAGCTATCTCGCTAGTCGAGTTGAACTGATTCGTCCAATTTTGGCTGGTTTTTAGGCCTCCGAAGCTGTGCGAAGCCTATTTTTAGGGGGAATCCGCGGCTCCAGCTGCCCCATTTCCGGACAATCCCGGACTGCCGACCGTCCCGCGCCTCTATTCAGACGGCGCCTTGACTACGCCACCAGCGCAAAAACGAGCAGGCCGATGACGCACTGAGCACGTTGTTTTCAGGAAGGATTTTCCGGATCGCGCGGCGATTAGAAAATGACTCGCGTTCCCGTTCCATCGTAACATCGCCCTCAAGGCGGACGCCTGAAGGTCCGCCACCAATACCCATAGTTTGTCTGGAGACTTCGCATGGATTTGACGCGCCTTGAGATCAATCGCCGCACCGCACTGCTGACGTCGGCGGCGATAGCGGCCAACGTGATCAATCCGATGCGGGCCTTTGCGCAGGAAACGCCGCGCAAGGGCGGCGTGTTCAACGTCCATTACGGCGCCGAGCAGCGCCAGCTCAATCCGAGCATCCAGGCTTCCACCGGCGTCTACATCATCGGCGGCAAGATCCAGGAAAACCTGGTCGATCTCGACGCCAACGGCCAGCCGGTCGGCGTGCTCGCCGAGAGCTGGGAAGCCTCGCCCGACGGCAAGACCGTGACCTTCAAGCTGCGCAAAGGCGTCACCTGGCACGACGGCAAGCCGTTCACCTCGGCCGACGTCGAGTTCACCGCCATGAACATGTGGAAGAAGATCCTCAATTACGGATCGACGCTGCAGCTGTTCCTGACCGCGGTCGAGACGCCGGACGCAGAGACCGCGATCTTCAAATACGAGCGGCCGATGCCGCTGAACCTGCTGCTGCGCGCCCTGCCCGACCTCGGCTACATCTCGGCCAAGCATCTCTACGAAAGCGGCGACATCCGCCAAAACCCGACCAATCTTGCGCCCGTCGGCACCGGCCCGTTCAAGTTCGTGAAATACGAGCGCGGGCAATATGTCATCGCCGACCGCAATGAGAACTACTGGCGCCCCAACGCGCCCTATCTCGACCGCATCGTCTGGCGCGTGATCACCGACCGCGCCGCCGCCGCGGCGCAGATGGAAGCCGGCGAACTGCACTACTCGCCGTTCTCCGGGCTCACGATTTCCGATATGGCGCGGCTTGGCAAGGACAAGCGCTTCATCGTCTCGACCAAGGGCAATGAAGGCAACGCGCGCACCAATACGCTCGAGTTCAACTTCCGCCGCAAGGAACTGTCCGACATCAAGGTTCGCCGCGCCATCGCGCACGCGATCAACGTGCCGTTCTTCATCGACAATTTTCTCGGCGATTTCGCCAAGCTGGGCACCGGGCCGATCCCCTCGACCTCTGCCGATTTCTATCCGGGTCCGAACACGCCGCAATATCCGTACGACAAGGCCAAGGCAGCCGCGCTGCTGGATGAAGCCGGCTTCAAGGCCGGCCGCGGCGGCACGCGCTTCTCGCTCAGGCTGCTGCCCGCGCCCTGGGGCGAGGACATCTCGCTGTGGTCGACCTTCATCCAGCAGTCGCTCGGCGAGATCGGCATCCCCGTCGAGATCGTGCGCAACGACGGCGGCGGCTTCCTCAAGCAGGTCTATGACGAGCACGCGTTCGATATCGCCACCGGCTGGCACCAGTATCGCAACGATCCCGCCGTCTCGACCACGGTCTGGTATCGCTCGGGCCAGCCCAAGGGCGCGCCCTGGACCAACCAGTGGGGCTGGGAGGACAAGAACGTCGACAAGACCATCGACGATGCCGCAACCGAGGTCGATCCGGCCAAGCGCAAGGCGCTCTATGCCCAGTTCGTCAAGGAGGTGAATACGGAGCTGCCGGTCTGGATGCCGATCGAGCAGATCTTCGTCACGGTGATTACAGCGAAGGCACGCAATCACTCCAATACG
Source organism: uncultured Alphaproteobacteria bacterium (assembly GCA_963840465.1). Lineage (GTDB taxonomy): Bacteria > Pseudomonadota > Alphaproteobacteria > Rhizobiales > Xanthobacteraceae > Bradyrhizobium. The sequence continues at coordinate 230,969 of CAWIZF010000062.1, forward strand.
CCGCGCTGGGGCTCGACGAGCTGGCACGATCTTTGGCTTTCGGCATGATGCTATATCCGCCACAATAGGCGTATGCGTATCCTGGCCCTCGCGGGGCGGCGGCTCGCCGCCTCGATCCCGACCCTTATCCTGATCCTGATCGGCGTGTTCCTGCTGCTGCAGTTCGCGCCGGGCGACACCGTCGACGCCATGATGGCGCAGATGGGTGGCGGCGATGCCGCGACCGCAAAAGAACTGCGCAAGTTTTACGGGCTTGACCTCTCGATCCCGGCGCAACTCGGCAATTATCTATGGCGGCTGGTGCGGCTCGATCTCGGCTTCTCCTCGATCTACGGCAAGCCGGTGGCGTCGGTCATCCTGGAGCGGCTGCCGCCGACCATCCTCTTGATGACCGCGTCGTTGTCCTTTGCGTTCTTCTTCGGCCTGGTGTTCGGCGTGATCGCCGCCCGCGGCGTCAACCGCTGGCCGGACACGCTGATCTCGACGCTGGGGCTGATCTTCTACGCAACGCCCTCGTTCTGGTTCGGACTGATGGCCATTGTCCTGTTCTCGGTCTATCTGCAATGGCTGCCGCCCGGCGGTTTTGAGGACATCGGCACGGTCCGAACCGGGATCTGGCGCGTATTCGATATCGCGAGCCATCTGGTGCTGCCGACGCTGACCCTCGGGCTGATATTCCTCGCGATCTACCTGCGCATCATGCGCGCCTCGATGCTGGAGGTGCTTAATCTCGACTATGTCCGCACCGCGCGGGCCAAAGGCCTCGACGAAACGCGCGTGGTGACGCGGCACGTGCTGCGCAACGCGCTCTTGCCGATGGTGACGCTGATCGGGCTGCAGGCCGGCACCATGCTGGGCGGATCGGTGGTGGTCGAAAGCGTGTTCTCGCTGCCGGGCCTCGGCCGGCTCGCCTATGAATCGGTGGTGCAGCGCGACCTCAATACCCTGCTGGGCATCGTGTTCGTCTCCGCGTTGCTCGTCATCACCGTCAACTTCGCCGTCGACCTGATCTATGCGCGGCTCGACCCGCGCATCGCGGCCGAGGGCTAGCGGGATGGACGCAGTCAAACGCTACTTTCGAAGTCCCGCCGCAGTCGCAGGTCTGATCCTGCTGTTGATCGTGATCGCGATGGCGATCTCGGCCGGCTTTCTCTATCCGCGCGATCCGCTGGCACTGGCCGGCCGCCCGCTGATCTGGCCGTTCTCCAATCCGCGCTTCCTGCTCGGCACCGACAATTCGGGGCGCGATATCGCCGCGCAGATTTTCTACGGCGCGCGGATATCGCTGTTGATCGGCGGCGTCGCCACGGCGATCGCGGTCCTGATCGGCATCCTGGTCGGCGCCTTCGCCGGCTATTACGGCGGCTGGGTCGATAATGTGCTGATGCGGATCACCGAGGCGTTCCAGACGCTGCCGAATTTCGTGCTGCTGCTGGTGCTGGTCGCCGTGTTCGGCTCGACCTTGACCACCGTCACCATCGCGGTCGGCGTGGTGTCGTGGCCGGCGCCGGCGCGGCTGACCCGCGCGGAATTCCTGTCGCTGCGCAACCGCGAATTCGTCCAGGCCGGACGAACGCTCGGCATGAAGGATATCCAGCTCATTCTCGGCGAAATCCTGCCCAATGCGCTGCCGCCGGTGATTGTCTATGCCAGCGTGGTGATGGCGGTCGCGATCCTGCTGGAAAGCGCGCTGGCCTTCCTGCGGCTGTCCGATCCCAACGTGGCATCGTGGGGCAATCTGATCGGGCTGGGCCGCGACGTGCTGCGGGTGCAGTGGTACGTCTCGGCGATCCCCGGGATCGCGATCCTCGTTACGGTTCTGGCGGTGTCGCTGGTCGGCCAGGGTCTCAACGACGCGCTCAATCCGAGGCTGAAGGGCCGATGAGCGAGACCAGAGACCATCCTCTCGCTCGATCGCCTGAGCGTCCGCCTGCCCCGCGGCGCAGACCGGACGCATGCGCTGAGGGATGTGTCGCTGGAGATCGCCTCCAACGAGATCCTCTGCGTGGTCGGCGAATCCGGCTCCGGCAAGTCGATGATGGCGAACGCCGTCATGCGGCTGTTGCCCAATGAGGTGACGATCGACGGCGGGCGGGTGATGTTCGAGGGCCGCGATCTCTGCGCGGCATCCGTTGCCGAAATGCGCGAGGTGCGCGGCGCCGGCATTGCGATGATTTTTCAGGAGCCGATGACGGCGCTCAATCCGCTGCGCACCATCGGCGACCAGATCGCGGAGATGTTCTCGATCCATACTGATTTGTCGAAGGCCGAGATCAGCGCGCAAGGTGCTCGCCCTGCTCGCGGACGTCCGCATTCCCGATCCGAAGGTGGCGGCAAAGGCCTATCCGCATGAACTATCCGGCGGCCAGCGGCAACGCGCCATGATCGCGATGGCGCTGGCGCTCGATCCAAAGCTGCTGATTGCCGACGAGCCGACCACCGCGCTCGACGTCACCACGCAGGCGCAAATTCTAAAACTGATCCGTGACCTGCAGCAGCGCCGCAAGACCGCGGTCATGTTCATCACCCATGATTTCGGCGTCGTCGCCGAGATCGCCGACCGCGTGGTGGTGATGCAGCATGGCGTCATCGTCGAACAGGGCACCGCTGCTGACGTGCTGAACAAGCCGCAGCATGCCTACACCAAGCAGCTCATCGCCGCCGTGCCGCCGCTGAAAGCGCCGCCGCCGCGCACCCTTGCCGCCGACAACATCCTGACGATCACGGAGGTCTCTAAAACCTATCGCACCGGCGGCTTCCTGGGGCGCGGCGCGCGCGTGACCCCTGCCGTGAGGAATGTCTCGCTCAACCTGCCGCGCGGCGCGACGCTCGGCATCGTCGGCGAATCCGGCTCCGGCAAATCGACGCTGGCGCGCTGCATCGTGCGGCTGATCGATCCGGACAGCGGATCGATCGTGCTCGATGGCAACGACTGGGCGAAAATGACGCGCGAAAACGTCCGCCGCGAGACGCGCCATATCCAGATGGTGTTTCAGGACCCGTTCGGCTCCCTCAATCCGCGCCGCAAGGCGGCCGAACTGGTGGCGCAGGGCCCGATCGTGCATGGCACGCCGCGCGCGCAGGCGATTGCGGACGCGAAGGAGCTGTTCGCGCTGGTCGGGCTCGATCCCTCCTCTGCCGACCGCTACCCGCACGAATTCTCCGGCGGCCAGCGCCAGCGCATTGGCCTCGCGCGGGCGCTGGCGCTGAAACCGGACGTGCTGGTGGCGGACGAGCCGGTGTCGGCGCTCGACGTTTCCGTGCAGGCGCAGGTGCTGAAGCTGCTTGCCGAACTGCGGGCGCGGCTCGGGCTTTCCATCGTCTTCATTACGCACGATCTGCGCGTGGCCGCGCAAATCTGCGATCTCGTCGCCGTGATGAAGGATGGCGAAGTCGTGGAGCATGGACTGGCAGGCGACGTATTCGGCAACCCGCAGCATCCGTATACGCGCGCGCTGCTCGACTCGATCCCCGGCGGCGCGTTCGCGAGAGAGCATGCGACGGAGGCGGTCTAGCTGCCCCCTCGCCCGCGAAGCGCGGGGATCCTTTCTTGCAGGTGCCTGATCGTTCTGCTTAGGTTAGCCCCCTAACAAGCCTCAAGGACATAACAGAGTGGCACTCAAAAACGTCATCGGAATCGATCACGCCGTGGTCATGGTGAAGGATCTCGACAAGGCGGCCGAGAACTACAAGCGGCTGGGCTTCACGGTGTCGCCGCGCGGCACCCACAGCGCGCATATGGGATCGGGCAACTACACCATCATGTTCGACCCCGACTATATGGAATTGCTCGGCGTGCTGACGCCGACGGAACATAATGCTCCGGCGCGGGCGAATCTTGAAAAGAACGGCGAAGGTATCGAGCGCATCGCTTTCACCGCGGTGGATTCGGCCGATGGCGCGGAGGAAATTCGCGCGCGCGGCTATCCGCCGGTCGGGCCCACCGATTTCGAGCGGCCGGTGACGATGCCTGACGGAACGGTGTCCGCCGCCAAGTTCCGGACCTTTCAATGGCCGACGGCTGAAGCGCCGGGCGGCGTGCGCATCTTCGCCTGCCAGCACAAGACGCGCGAGACGGTGTGGATTCCAGAATTGATGAAGCACGCCAACGGCGCCAAGCGGCTGAAGCAGGTGCTGATGGTCGCGCCCGAGCCGGCCACGGAAGCCGCGCATCTGTCCAAGATGATCGACCGCGAGACGCGCAACGAGGCGGATGGCGCCGTCGCGGTGCCCTCCGGTGGCGACCGTGCCGATTTCGTGTTCCTGACCAAGGATCAACTCGGCAAACGCTATCCCGGCGTGTCGCTGGCCGGCCTGCCCGAGCGCGGCGGCGCGGGGCTCGTGATCGTGGCCGATGTCACGGCTGCTGAGAAGGCGCTGGGCGCTGTCGGCGTGAAAAGCGCAGGCGGCGTCGTGGTGCCGCCGGCGTCCGGCAACGGCACGATGCTCGCCTTCGTCGGGGCGTAGCCGGCAGCGTCAGCCGCGCTGCATCGGGAAAGCCGGAACCATGGCGAAGAGCAAGGCGGAAACGGACGGCGATACGGCGGCAACCCGCCGTGGTCGCCCCCGTTCTGCCGAGACCACCAACGCCATTCTGCAAAGCGCCTACACGCTGATGGCGACGACGGGTCTCGCCGCCACCAGTATCGATGCGGTTGCGCGGCACTCCAACGTCTCGAAGATGACCATCTACAAATGGTGGCCGTCGCGCGAGGCGCTGCTGATCGACGCGTTCCTGAACCATGCCTCGCTGATGCTGCCGCTGCCGACATCAGGCACGCCGGCGGAACGCCTGAGAAGCCACGCCGCGGCTTATGCGAAGGCGCTGCTGGGCGAGTTCGGCAGGGTGCAGCTCGCGGTGATCTCCGAATGCATCTCGAACACCGGGTCTGCGGAGATTTTCTACGAGCGCTATCTCAGCTATCGAAGAACCGCCCTGGTCGAATTGATCGCCGCCGGCCAGCAGGACGGAAGCATTGGCGCCGCCGGGACGCCGGAGGACCTGTATGATGCGATCTATGGCAGCCTGTTCTACCGCTACATCTTCGGAATCAAGCCGATCTCGCCGGCGCAGGCCCGCAATCTCGTCGACACCCTGCTGATGATCAGGAGCCGCTGACGCCGCCGGCCGCGTCGCCTCGCGCGCGGCGGAACCAGGCCCACGTCTCCCGCGTCACGGCCCGATAGCCCTGCCCCCGAAAAACGATCTGGTCATCGACGATCCGTTCAACTTCGGCAGCGCATGAAACGGGATCGAAGGATAAGCGTGATGCTCGACGTGATAGGGCATGTTCCACGCAAACCATCGTCGTGACCATGCCGGTGTAGGTGGTGCGGGTGTTCTGAAAGGCGCTTCGCGTCCGTTCGCAGCCGGTGTGTTCGGCATAGAGATAAGGCCGCAGGAACAACTGGCCGACGATCAGGGGAACGATCCAGACCCAGAGCAGAAGCGCCGTATGCAGCGCCAGCGAGGCGAGCAGCAGCACGGCATAGCAGGCGACATAGAGGCGCGCTTCCTTCACGACGATGTGGCGCTTGCCTTCCGGGATCCAGGGAGCGGAGGCGTTGCCGGTGAAGGCATGGCGAAGCATCAGCCCTACCCGGAACGCAACCTGCCGAAGACCGGTATAGGCGATCGCGAGTTGCGTATCCGAGGCGGGGATCGGGCCAACCAGCAGTTCCGGATCCCTGTCCGGATCCTGCGTGTAGCGATGGTGGTCCCAGTGGAACAGGCAATAATATTCGTAAGGCAGTCCGATCGCGAATGAAGACAGATGGCCGAGTGCAAGATTGAGCGCGCGGCTCCGAAACGCGGTCTTGTGGGCGGTCTCGTGCACGACCATGAACAGGAAGGCGACGAAGTAACCCTGCACGACGATCAGCGGCAACGCCCAGAGCACGCCCTAGGTCGAGGACACCAGCCAGATCAGCGTACCGAAAATGCCGATGGCGCCGTAGTGGCTGACCGCGCGAACGGCGCCCGGAAGGTTCGATCGCGCCGATAGCTCGCGGAGCGCGGCCGAGGTCAGCGGCTTCTCTCCCGTTGCGGTAATCGCTGTGCTCATGGTCGCAATCGCCTCCTGGGATGACTTCAGCGCTGCAGCAGCGCCGAGATCTCGGCGTTGATGAAGGCGCGGTCTGCGGGAATGGTGATGGGATTTCCGGCACGGTGTCCGTGGACCGAGGGAATCGGATGGAGCTCGGCCGACTTTGCATTGACGAGGCCGCCGATCTCCGCCTCGTTGTCGCGCATGTCGAAGTAACGATCGGTCTGCCCCGGCATCAGCAGCACCCGCGCCTTGATGGCGGCGAGCGCGCGGCCGATGTCGCCGCGGAATTCGGCACATTGGCTGATATCGCCACGCTGCCAGATCCCGATCTGCGCCAGCAGATTGTTGGCGTCACGCCGCGAGAAGGCATCGTCCCAGGCGCGTGCGAGATAGTCTTCCAGCGACTGGAAGCCGCCTTCGCGCCACACCTCATCCCGATAGAAGGCATGCGACATCGCCCATCCGGCATAGACACGCCCCATGGCGCGCAGGCCGGCGGAAGGCTTGTCGACGAAGCGGCCATCCCTGAACATCGGGTCCGCGGTCAGCGCCGCCTTCACGCCTTCGAGGAACACGTGATTGTAGGGCGAGCATCGAGCGCTGCCGCAGACGATGGCGGCCCGTTCCACCATGTCGGGATGGCAGGCCGCCCAGTGATAGGCCTGCATGCCGCCCATCGACCAGCCGTAGACCAGCGCGATGCGTGAAATTCCGAACTGCTCGACCAGAAGGCGACGCTGGACCGCGACCGCATCGTGATAGCTGATATCGGGAAACGGCGTGACTTCGGAATTGGACGGTGAGGAAGACAGACCATTGCCGAACAGGTTCGGGATGACGATGAAATAGCGATCGGGATCCAGCGCGCCGCCACGCTGGATCAGCCATTCGGTGTCATAGTGCTGGGCGCCGAACGATGTCGGGTAGACAATCACATTGTCCTTCCGCGCGTTCAGCGTGCCGTAGGTCTTGTAGGCGAGCCGCATGGAACGGAAGACGACACCTGATTGCAGCGGGACGTCTCCTGCGTCGAAGACCTGATAGTCGCCGTCGGTCGTCATGGGCCAATTCCGTATTTATTGTACCAATCGTACATTATTTAGACTGGATTGCAACGGATTTCGCGGCGGTCGCAACAGCTCCTGCCCGCCCTCTTGAAGTCGCAAATGCAAATTGCGCCGCAGTCGCTTCTGCGGCGCAATTTCAATCGAAGTCAGACGGTCGCGGGCTTGCCGCCGGCGATCATTCCGCCGGCGCCGCCATAGGCACTTCCGAATGCGAGCTGTAGGCTACGCTGCCGCTGGTCTTCGCCAGCGCGAACAGGCCGGCTGCCATCGCCGCGTAGGCCAGCGCCACGCCCGGCGTGACGCCAAGGCCGCCGCCGATGCCGACGGCTTCGCCGTGCATGAAGCCGAAATAGGTCATGACGGCGCCGGCGAGTGCGAAGGCCGAGGCTTTGAGAAAATCGCGCTCGATCACGAACACGCCGATCGCGCCGAGCACGAGGCCGGCCAGGATCGCGCCACCACCCATCACTTCCAGCCCGTGATAGATCACGCCCTGCTGCGGCAGCGAGGCGATGGCTGCAGTCTTCACCGCGTCGACTTTGTCGGCCGCGAGGCCACCGACAGTTTGAGCCGCAGCCATCGTCGCACCAAGCATGGTGTCGATCTGCAGCTTGGCCCAGGCGGCGAGATGCGGCGTCAGCGCCAGCACGACGGCGGGCGCGTGCTTGACCGGCGTGGTCTGGAACGCCTGCGCGCCGATCAGCATGCCGATATAGAGCAGGATCGGCGAGATCGCGACCACGGGCACCAGCGCCAGCAACACCGCGATGATGCCAAACCACGACAGCAGCACCACCATGATTCCGGTCGCGGCCGAATAGCCGATCCGGCCCGCCCATCGCCTTCCAGCCGGGATGGCCGATATAGACCGCGTTGATGAAGGGATTGCCCATCAGGCAACCGATCAGGCTGACGACGCCGTCGGCAGTCAGCACGCGCGTGGTCGGATATTCGTCGCCGGCCGCTTCCGCGCTTTCGACGTTGTCCATGGCCTCGACGAGGTCGTAGATGCCGAACGGGATGGCGGTCACCAGAATGATGCCGAGGAATTCGAAGCCGGAGAAGACGTGGCCGATGGCGGGCAACGGCACCGAGAAGCCGAAGTTCGCAAAGGCATCGCCGACGCCCTTGAGGCTCAGGCCGCCGAGCCCGAGCCCGAACAGGTTCGATCCCCAGGCGATGATCATGCCGACCGCAATGGCGACGAGGCCGGCCGGCATGCCCTTCCAATATTTCACGCCACCGAACCAGCTCGCCAGGATGATGGCAAAGCACACCAGCCCGATCTGCGGCGTCATGTACATTTCCAGCGCCGGCCGCATCGAGATGAAGGTGACGGAGACGCCGGCGAGCGTGCCGAGCAGCGCCGCGCGCGGGGTGATCTTTCGGATGTACGGCGCGATGAAGCCGCCGATCATCAGGATAAAACTCTGGAAGAATACCCAGACCAGGCCGGCCGACCAGCCCTTGATCGGATCGCCGGTCTTGAGCGTGATCGGCAGCATGATCACGAAGGTGACGATGAACATGTGCGGCACGCTGACGCCCGACGGCAGCGCGCAGACGTCGCTGCGGCCGGTCTTCTGCGCGAGCTTGTAGGCGAGATACGCGTAGTAGAAGGTGGAGAGGCACATCATCAGGCCGAGCGCCGGCAGGATGCGGCCGAACACGAGGCTATCAGGCATCTTCAGCACGAAGCGCAACAGCCCGGTCAGCACCAGCATGTTGACGAGGATGTTGGTGCCGAACCCGAACAGCGCGTTCCAGTCGCCCGGCGTCCACAAGACCGGCTTGAAGGTGGATGTGCCTGCAGTCCCCGTCGCGCTCGTGCTCATCATAATCCCCCTGCTGCTGCCGTTCTTGGAATCTCCAGTGAAAGCGCCTTCAGCACCTCAGCCGAGTCGGAGACCCAGCCAAAAATGCCGCCCTGGGCCTTGATCATCTTCAGGCCCATCTCGTGAAACTCGGGAAAGTAGGATGCGCAGCCATCAGCCAGCACCACGCAGCGATAGCCGCGGTCGTTGGCTTCGCGCACGGTGGTGTTGACGCAGACCTCGGTGGTGACGCCGCAGACCAGCAAATTCTCGATGCCGTAGCGCTGCAGCACGTCGCCGAGTTCGGTGGCGTAGAACGCGCCCTTCCCCGGCTTGTCGATCACGATCTCGCTGTCGAGCGGATACAATTCGGGAATGATGTCGTGGCCGGCTTCGCCGCGAATGAGAATGCGCCCCATCGGCCCGGGATCGCCGATGCGCAAGCGACGGCGCGCCGCGCTCGACCTTGGCCGGCGGCGCGTCGGAAAGATCGGGCAGATGGCCCTCGCGGGTGTGAACGACCAGCATGCCGGTCGCGCGCGCCGCATCCAGCACGGCCGCGATCGGCTTCACCGCCCGCGCAAGCTGGCTGACGTCATTGCCGAGCGTCTCGCCAAAACCGCCCGGCTCCATGAAATCGCGCTGCATGTCGATGATGAGAAGCGCGGTCGCCGCCCAGTCGAGCGCGATCGGCTCCGGCTCCGCTGCAAGCTTTGCTGAGTTCGCCATGACGTACGCGCCCCGAACGAGAACTCTTGGGACAGGTCAAGCAAAGCCCATGCCATTGTGTACAATGGCGTCACGCACTCGATGACGACGAAATCGATCGTTCTTTCAATTTGTTGATTGTCGATGCTCAAGCGAGGGGCTTTTCGTCCGCCGCTTTGCGGACAAGCACTTGCTCATTATCTGAGCAATCCGCAGCGCGCTTGCAGCTCAGAGCGGAAGTGAGGTCGGCTCCGGGGCATGATCGCGAAGGGCAGCACTCGCTTCATAGGCGACCCGGCGGGCGCGCATCGCCTCGCTACGCAGAGACTGCGTCAACAGATTGCGAATTCCAACTCAGCAGCGGGGCTCCGAACGCCCTCTTCCAGACCGTCAGGAAACGGGGAAACCAGGAATGCGCGACGGCGCCCTGATAGGCCCACGTGCGATATTTCTGGCCCTTTTCCGACAGCAGCTCCTGATACCCGCCGTGCGTTTCGGTTGCGGTACGAATGTCCCGCAATATGTCGCGGGCGCAGGACCGGTACTTGTCGGCGCCGGAACATTCATCGTAGTCCAGCATGCGATCGGCGAATTCGACGTTGAACGTCGGCCAGCAGGAACGGCCCTGGTAGGCCGGCGCCGCAATCTTGTGGATCATCTTGTTCTGCGGATTATCCGACGATACCAGGAAGTGAGACGTACCCGGGATTCGAAACCGCGGCTCGCCAAGTATCAGATCCGTCGTCGCTGCGAACAGCGCGCGTTCGCCCTCATCGCTCAGATCCCAAAACCCCTGATGCACGTTGACGAAATCCAGCGCGATGGATGACGCCGCGGGCTCGCTATCGGAATCCAGGGAATGCCTGATGTAGCCATGCTTGCCGAACAGCTGCAGAAGCTCCCGCTTGTATTGCGAAAGCTCGCGTCCGAGCAGCCCTTCCAGCTCGATCTGGTCGATCACCCCTAATCGTATGCCGCGCACGAAAGTCGCGTAGACGCATGCATTGGTGACAAAACGCCTGCGCTCGGCGCGGGTATCGGTGGCCGCAGAACGCGGGGCGGTTACGTCACACAGCAAGGCCGTGAGGCCGTTGTCATCGAACGGCTGCAACGCACCGGCGAGTTCCGATATCGCCCGCTTCAGGTCGTCGCGATACTCGGCAAGCAGCAAGCGGCCGGCGTGACCGCCCTGGGACATCGCCAGATACGAAGATGCCCTCTGGTCCGCCCGCATGATCTGTTCCAGACCTGCGAGGATACCCAACAGCGTGTCCGAGGGCTGCGAAAAGTAGTTGACGCCGATGTACCGGTCGGCTCCGGCGGGAACGATGGTCGTCGTGACGACATTGGAGCGAACGGCCTCCAACAGCAGGCGGACGCTTTTCTCGAGCAACCGAACCCGGCGGACGGCATCCTCGGAATCCATGATGGTCTCGGGATCGAGAACATCGGGATAAAACCAGGCAAAGTCCCGGGGATAATAGGCGGAGGCGTGCGGTGCCCCCGTGACCAGAAAGGCTTCCTCCGGAGCAAAGGCGCTGTTGACCGAGTGCCGGTACAGCTCATCGATCCCAGCCGATAAATGGGATTTCCTCAGGAACCGGTCACCGAGAAAATTCAAGGCTTGAATACCGTTGGCGACGCCAGTGGCAAACGGACCCTGGTAAAATCGGTATTCGCGGTGTGGTGAAAATGGAATGTGACGATTCATGTGCCTGGATGAACGATGTGCGGCGGTGATGGGTATCAGTGGTTACCCCAGACATCATAGATTCGTCTTTCTGTCAGATGAATCATGATGTCATCGCGATGTCATAAAAGGACGGCGTAGGATGCGCAGCGAAACCCATCATGCTTCAACCACGGACGTAAGGTGATGGGTTTCGCTGCGCTTCTACCCATCCTACGATCAGACGGCGCCGCCCGCTTCCTTTGGCCTAAAATTCTCGATTAACCGCAGCAGGACCCGCGCGCCGGCATCGGCGTCGGCGGGTTCGACATGCTCGGCCGGGTGATGGCTGATGCCGCCGCGGCAGCGCACGAACAGCATGGCGACATCGGCAATGTCGATCATCGCCATGCCGTCATGCCCCGCCCCGCTCGGCAGTTCGAACACGCCGTAGCCTTCGGCGGCAACCGCTTCCGCGACCTGCGTTTTCAGCCATGGCGCGCAGGGCACGGTGCGGTTCTCGTGGGTGACGTCGATCTGCAGCGACAGGTCGCGCCGCTTCGCGATCGCTTCGATCCGTCGCACGATCTCGGCCACCGCAAGCTTGCGATGGGCGTCCGTCGGCGCGCGGATGTCCAGCGTAAACGAGACCCGTCCCGGAATGACGTTGGTCGCACCCGGCAGCGCGGTGATGGCACCGACGGTGCCGACCAGGCCTGCATCGTCCGTCTTGCAGAATTCCTCGACCGCGACGATGCATTCGGCGGCACCCGCCAGCGCATCGCGCCGCAGCGCCATCGGCACCGTTCCGGCGTGACCAGCCATGCCGGAGAGGTTCGCCGCCAGCCGCGTGGCGCCCGATATGGCCGTCACCACGCCGACGGGAAGGTTTTGTTGCTCCAGCACCGGCCCCTGCTCGATATGCAGCTCGATATAGGCATGCAGCTCGCGGCGGGTCCGCGCCGCCGCGCCGATATGGTCGGGATCGAGCCCGAACTGCACCATCGCCTCGCGCATGGTGAGGCCGTTCGCATCGCGCACATTGAGCACGCTCTCGTCAAAGGTGCCGGCGACCGCCCGGCTGCCGAGCAGCGTGGAGGCAAACCGCACGCCCTCCTCGTCGGCGAAGCCGACGACCTCGATCGCAAAGGGCAACCGCACGCCCCGCCGGTTCAGATCGGCGACGCAGGCAATCGCCGTGATCACGCCGAGCGGGCCGTCCCATTTGCCGGCGTCGCGCACGGTATCGTAATGCGATCCCAGCATCAGGCACGGCAGCCCCGGACGGTCGCCTTCGTAACGGCCGCAGACATTGCCGATGGCGTCGAGATGCGCGGTCATCCCGGCGTCCCTCATCCACGACATCAGAAGGTCGGCCGCGATGCGGTGCTCGGGTGAAAGGAAAACCCGCGCCAGATTCTCCAGCGTCTCGGAAATCGCCCCGAGCTGATTGATCCGGCTGACGATTTCATCGCCAAGCCGTGATCGTGCCGTCGCGCCGCTGGCCGTCTTGGTCTCGCTCATGCCGTTCCAGTAGGCGCGCTTAAACCGGCGCTTCTCGATGGGTGGGCGTGCGTTTTAGCCCCTTCCCACCGTGCACTCAATCTGGCCGTGGGGCTCGTCGGTCGGCAGGAAAACGTCATTATTGTTATCCAGCCCGAATGCCGACAGGTTCATCGGAATGAAGTGCATGTTCGGGCAGGCCATGCTGATTTCCGAAATCTCCGGCACCGCCGCCAGCGCCGCCTCGCCCATCCGGTACAGGCTGTCCTGCACACTCATGCTGTAGGTGGTGCCGAACACCTCGAGCAAGGTGTCGAGAATCCGTGTATTGGCCGCGGGATAGCTCGCAGGCTTCGCCGACCACTTCCAGGAGGCCACCATGCTGGTGGCGCACATCCGGTCGGCGGTCTCGGGCAGCGTGGTGTAGCGGTCGTGCGGATAATTCTCCCAGCCGGATTGCGTCGACTTCATGAAGGCAAAGCCGTCGATGCCGGACGTCAATGCCGGCTGCCCCCCGCGCGTGACGGCGGCCTCGACGAACGGCTTGCCGTTGCTGTCGAGCACAAAGCTGTGGGGATGCGGCTTGCCGCCGAAACTCAGGCGGCTCCATTTGGTCTCGTGCGCGGTGATAGCAACCGAGGCGATTTGCGGATAGGCGTCGAGATATCGCTTGGCCAGCACCTGGCAGAATTCTTCGGTGCTGAGGCCCGTGTTCTCGCGGGCGACGATATTGACGATGTTCTTGATCGTATCCGTCGCCACCGAGGTGGAATTGTCGGCGTGGGTATAGGCACGGGCAAAGTCGCCCTCGATCATCGCCTTGACGCTGAGCTGGCTGACTTCGTGGCGATCGCCGTCCCGGTGAATCCGCATCACCCGGACCCGGCCCTTCCCGTATCTGTTCTTGATCAGCGCCACGTCAGACCTCCAGTTCAACCGTTGATTTTTCGGGACTTCGGCTGCCCGCTCTGATCCAATATTGGAGCAACGTTCGTGCCAAGGGGCAAGATCTTGGGGGACAGGGTCGTTCGGTGAGAAGCTTCTGGCACGCGCCTTGTATCGGCTTGAGCGGGCCCGAAGGCCCGCTACCTGGGGGAAATCCATGACCACAGCCACCGAAATCCATCCGGTCGACGAGATATTGCCGACGCCGCGGCTGCTGGCGCTCGGCCTGCAGCATGTTTTGGTGATGTATGCCGGCGCGGTTGCCGTGCCGCTGATCATCGGCCGGGCGCTGAAATTGCCGCCGGAAGACGTGGCCTTCCTGATCAGCGCCGACCTGTTCGCCTGCGGCATCGCCACGCTGGTGCAATGTATCGGCTTCCCCGGCGTCGGTATCCGGTTGCCAGTGATGATGGGTGTGACGTTTGCCTCGGTCGGGCCCATGCTGTCGATGGCGGCGGCACCCGACATCGGCCTGCTCGGCATCTACGGCTCGGTGATCGCGGCCGGACTATTTGCCATTGTTGCCGCGCCTTTTGTCAGCCGGTTGCTGCCGCTGTTTCCTCCGGTCGTCACCGGAACCATCATCCTGGTGATCGGCATTTCCCTGATGCGGGTCGGCATCAACTGGGCCGGCGGCGGCTTGCCGACCTTGACCAAGGTCGTCGACGGCGTGCCCGGCGCCTTCCCAAATCCAGCCTATGGCCAGTTGCAGGGGCTCGGCATTGCGCTGTTCGTGCTGCTGGTGATCCTCGGCCTGATCAAATGGGGCGCCGGCTTCGTCGCCAATGTCGCGGTGCTGCTCGGCATCGTCGCCGGCGCCGTCCTTGCGGCGGTCCTCGGCGTCATGCATTTCGAGAAGGTGGCGGCGGCGCCATGGGCCGCGATCGTGCTGCCGCTGCATTTCGGGATGCCCAAATTTCAGCTCGTGCCCATCATCACCATGTGCATCGTGATGATCGTGGTCATGATCGAATCCCTCGGCATGTTCCTGGCGCTGGGCGAGATCACCGGCAAGGCGATCAGCCGCGACGCGCTGACCCGTGGTTTGCGGGCCGACGGCGTCGGCACGCTTCCTGGGCGGGCTGTTCAACACCTTTCCCTATACGTCGTTCTCGCAGAATGTCGGTCTGGTCGGCATCACCGGCGTGCGCTCGCGCTGGGTCACGATCGCCGGCGGCGGCATCCTGCTGCTGCTCGGGCTGGTGCCAAAGATGGCGGCACTGGTCGAAGCCGTGCCGCTGGTGGTGCTCGGCGGCGCCGGCCTCGTGATGTTCGGCATGGTGGCGGCCACCGGCGCGCGCATCCTCACCGCGGTCGACTTCAAGAACAACCGCTACAATCTGTTCGTGGTCGCGATATCGGTCGGCTTCGGCATGATCCCGCTGGTTTCGCCCAACTTCTTCAAGAACTTGCCGCACGACCTGCACCCGCTACTGGAGTCGGGCATTTTGCTCTGCGCGCTGGTCGCGGTGAGCCTGAACGCCTTCTTCAACGGCGTCAGCGGCAAGACGGCGGAAGCCGACGCTGCGTCGGCCGCAGCCTCGGCGACGCATTAGGTTGGAAGCGTAGGGTGGGCAAAGGCGCACTTGCGCCGTGCCCACCTCATCAGCGTCACGCCTTGATGGTGGGCACGCTCGCTTGCCCACCCTACGGTTCTCGCCGTAGGCGCATCAGCTTCCGCGATAGGTCGCATAACTCCACGGCGTGACCAGCAGCGGCACGTGGAGATGGCCTTCGGGGTCGCTCACCGCAAACTGCAGCGGAATGCGATCAAGAAACGGCGGATCGGACAGCGGTACGCCGCGATCGGCAAAATAGGCGCCGACGTGAAATGTCAGTTCGTAGCGACCGATCGGCACCGGCCGGCCGCCGATCAGCGGCTGATCGGTGCGGCCGTCGCTGTTGGTGACGGCGCGCGCCACCACGCGGGATTGGCCGAGATCGGACAGTTCGGTGAGTTCGATCGATATCCCGGCCGCCGGCCGGCCGCTATGGGTATCCAGCACATGGGTCGACAGGCGGCCATGCACCGGAAGCTTGTCCTCGGACGCGACGAGTTGGTCGAGCCGCAGCGCCGCGATCCGGCAGATTTCCCCGATCGAGGTTTGCACCTCGGCCTTGGCATCGTTCGGCAGCCGGCGTTCGAAATCGCGCAGGATGGAATCGCGGGTGTGGCGCCGAACGCAGACGACATAGGGAAAGCCGAATTTCGCACGGTAGGCGTTGTTGACGCGCTCGAACGCTGTAAATTCGGCGTCTGAAAGCCGGTCCAGCCCGGCGCTGTTCTGCTCGGCGTTCGACTCCGCAGTGAGGCCCGCCGCGCGCTGGGTTTTGTTGGCGAGATCGGGATGCGCCCTGATCAGCGCCAGCCGTATTTCCTCGGGCGCGCGATCGACCACCGACTTCATCGCGGCGAACAGCTCGTGGATATCAGCGAAAGGCCGCAGCGCGGCTGCCTGTTCGGCGATCCATGGCGAGTATTCAAAGACATTTGCCAGCGCGGCGACGAAATCGTCCTTGCTGCAAACGTTGAGGTCGGAAAGCCTGTTCATCGTGGCCCGCACCTATCCAATGTCGAATGCGTTGTCGGCGAGATGCGCCAGATTGGCGTGCCAGTGCTGCGCGATCTGCAGCCGCGTCGGCACCCAGACCCGCTCGTGCTGCCCGATATAGTCGAGAAACCGTATCAGCGCCGCCGCGCGGCCGGGGCGGCCGACGACCCGGCAATGCAGGCCGACCGACATCATCTTCGGCGCGGTTTCGCCTTCCCGGTAAAGGACGTCAAAACTGTCCTTGAGATAGGTGAAGAATTCATCCCCGCCGCCAAAGCCCTGCGCATTCACAAACCGCATGTCGTTGGCATCGAGCGTATAGGGAATGACCAGATGCGGCTTCGAGCCGCGCGACCTGATCCAGTATGGCAGGTCGTCGGCGTAGGAGTCGCAGAGATAAAGCAGTCCGCCGGCTTCCATCAAAAGCCTGAGCGTATTGATCGAGGAGCGTCCGGTGTACCAGCCGAGCGGAGGCGCGCCGGTCGCCTCGGTGTGGATGCGCATCGCCGCCGCGATCTCGACGCGCTCCTCGGACTCCGTCATGTCCTTGTGCTCGATCCATTTCAGGCTGTGGCTGGCGATGTCCCAGCCGGCCTCCTGCATGGCGGCGACCACGTCCGGGTTTCGCTTCAACGCCATCGCGACGCCGAACACGGTCGCCGGCAAATTGCGCTCGGTGAACGCCCGCCACAGCCGCCAGAAGCCGGCGCGCGAGCCATATTCGAACATCGACTCGATATTGGCATGGCGCTGGCCGGGCCAGGGCTGCGCACCCAATACGTCGGACAGAAAAGCTTCCGAGGCGCGATCGCCGTCAAGAATGTTGTTTTCGCCGCCTTCCTCGAAATTCACCACGAACTGGACGGCAACGCGCGCGTTGCCCGGCCATTTGGGATCGGGCGGGTTGCGCCCGTAGCCGCGGAAGTCGCGCGGGTAGGACGGCGCGGCCACGTTTATATTTCCTCGAAGCGGATCTTCTGCGCACCCTGCCACAGCACGGTCTTGCCGAACGCGGTCAGGTTCTCCAGCCCCGAGGTCAGGGTGATGAAATGATTGCCGGCAAGCTGGCCCATCTTGCTCGCAAAATGTACACCGCCATAGGCCAGCAGGATTTCGGTTTCGCTGATGCCACCGGGATAGAGAATGATCTGGCCGGGCGCGGGATAGCTGGTGTGGTTCTCGTAGGAGACGCCGAAGTCGAGATCGCCGAGCGGCATCCAGACCCCCTCCCCGCTCCAGCGCACATGGATCGCCTGGCTCTCGAACGGCATCGCCTTGCGAAACGCCGCGACGGTCTTCGGCGCCAGCGCTTCCTCGAAACGGGCCTCGAAGGTGAATTCACCGGCACGGACAATCAGTTGGCTCATCGGTCTCTTCTTCTGGACATAGGTAAGGACGTGGTTCAGCCGTATCCATTGCAGCCGAAACAAGCGGAAGCAAGAACAATTCCGGCCCGCGGGAGCCTTCGACGCCGCGCGTCGGGAACAGGAAACTGTCCCTCTGCAGGCCTCAGCGCCTCAACCGACGCGGATGCGATACCGAAGCACCTGCTGTTCCGCGGGCGGGATGTGCATCAGCCCCGGCTTGTCGGCGAATTCGCCATCGAAGTCCGCAGGAACTCGCGAAACCTCGCCACGGTTCGATGCAAAGGAATGGCGCGCCACCGGGCTTTGACCAGATTCCGAGTTCGCGGAATCCCTCCCAGGACATTTCGATCGACGGTCCGCGCGGCCCCGCATAGCGAACCGATGAACTCGCCAGCACGTCCAGAATGACCGCATCATCGTCAAACAGCCGTTCGGACAGCCCCAGCGTCTTGCCGCGGATCGGGGTCGGTTCCGGCGCTGCCCGCATCAGCCCCTCTTTCAGGCGGCGGATCGGCGCGATCTCGTCATCGGAAAATGTGAGTGTGTATTCGTCCTTGGCGAGTTCTGGCGAGAGCGGCCAGTTGAACGCCGGGTGCGCACCGATCGAGGCCGGCAAGACTTCATCGCCGAGGTTGTCAATTCGCAGCGTGACTTCCAGTTCGGCGCCGCTCACCGCATAGGTGACTTCCAGGCGAAATGCGAATGGATAGCGCGAGCTGGTATCCGGCTCATCGCAAAGAACCAACTGACACAAATTCGGCTCACGCCGAAGCCAGGAAAATCGAAGATCGCGCGCAAAACCGTGCTGCGTCATCGGGTAGGTCTTTCCCCGATGCCGGAGTTGGTCGTTCTTCAGGCGGCCGACGATCGGAAACAGCAGGGGTGAATGGCGTGGCCATGCCGGTCCTGCCTGCCAAAGCAGTTCGAGGCCTTCGGCATTTCTGAGCGAGCATAGTTCGGCGCCGACGCCCTTGATGGTGGCCGAGATTGCTTCGCTCTGCAGCGTATGGCTGTCCGGGTTCATGTGTCACCACGCCAGAATGCGGTTTGCAGCGTCAGTTGGTGCCTGATCATCGCGACGCCATCAACCCCTTCAGGCCGCGCGCGGCGCAGGCCTGCGACGCGTACGGACCGGCCGTAGGATCTTGTTTTTGATGCGTTTTATTCACGCGAACCGGTATCCACTTCGCTCGAAAACGCCATGGAACGCTTGCTTTCCCTTGCTGTTGTGCGTTTCATTCCGGTCAAACATCAGATGACCTCAGGAAACGCCCATGCCCGCAAGAATCATCGGAATGATCGGCACCCAGCAGGAAGGCATCGCGGTTCACCTCATCAAGGGACAGATATCGCGCCAGTGGGTGATCGATTTCACCCGCCTGCATGAGCAGTGGAACTATGATTCCGTTCTCGTCGGATATTACGCGTCCGCCGCCGAAGGCTTTGCGATTGCGCTTTATGCCGCCGACCACACCGAGCGGATCAAGTTCCTGATCGCGCACCGGCCGGGCTCGGTGGCGCCGGCGCTCGCGGCGCGGCAGGTCGCGACCTTCGACCAGCTCACGCAGGGGCGGATGGCGCTGCATATCATCGCCGGCACCAGTGACGCGGACCAGGCCAGCGAAGGCGACTTCCTGCCCAAGAACGACCGCTACCGCCGCGCCGGCGAGTATCTGGACGTCATGCGGAAGCTCTGGACCAGCGACAGCGCGATCGACCACAAGGGCGAGTTCTACCGCGTCGAGGGCGGCTATTCCGACATCAAGCCGTATCAGCAGCCCTACCCCTCGCTGTTCTTCGGCGGCTCATCCGAAGGCGCGCTGGAAATGGGCGCAAAACATTGCGACGTGTTCGCGGTCTTCGGCGAGCCGCTGAAGGAGACGCGGGAGCGGGTCCAGGATTTCCGCCGGCGCGCCGCGGCCTTTGGGCGCCGCGTCGGCTTCAACATGTCGCTGCGGCCGATCATGGCGGAAACCGAGGGCGCGGCGTGGGACAAGGCCAACGCCCTGCTGGCGGATGTCGAGCGCAAGACCGGCGCCGCGCCGCAGCCGACCAACCATTCCGCCGAACGCCTGCTCGGCTACGCCGCCCGCGGCGACGTGCATGACGAGCGGCTGTGGATGGGGATCGCGCGCGCCACCGGCGCGCCGGGCAACACGTCATGCCTGGTCGGAACGCCCGAGCAGATCGCAGCGGCGGTGCTGGAGTATTACCGGCTCGGCATTCATTCCTTCCTGCTGCGCGGTTTTGAGAACCCGCACGACACGATGGCAATCGGCCGCGACTTGATTCCACTCATCAAGCAAGGCGCGCTGGCGATCGACCAGCAGGCCGAAGCGGCCGAGTAGACTTCACTCGTCGAATTCGCAGGCGCCTCAAGGATGCCGGCGTAATGCATTGGAGCTTAAGAAGAAAACGCATGAAAGAAATTGCATGAAGGCCGTGGTTGTCGAGAACTACGATTCAAGATCGACGGCATCTCGATCAAGGAGATCGATACGCCCGGCCTTTCCAAGGGCGAAGTCCGCGTCAAGGTCGGCGCCGCGGCGGTCGGCTTCGTCGATGGATTGAAGGTGCAAGGCCTCTACCAGACCAAGGATCCCCTGCCGTTCGTGCCGGGCACGGAGTTTGCCGGCATCGTCGACGCCGTAGCCGACGACGTCACCGCGTTCAAGCCTGGTATGCCCGTGATCGGCATGACCCGTTCCGGCGCGCTCGCCGAGTACATCTCGGTACCGTCAGCGGCGCTCAAGCACCTGCCACCACAGGTTCCCTTCGAGGCCGGCGCGTCGTTTCAGGCCAATTATCTGACCGGGCTTTACGCGCTGGATGCCCGTGCGTCGCTGCGCGAAGGCGAGATCTTGCTGGTGCTGGGCGCGGCCGGCGGCGTCGGCATCGCCGCCGTTCAGATCGGCAAACTGATGGGCGCGCGGGTGATCGCAGCCGCCTCGACGGCGGAGAAGCGCGCCTTCGCGGTGCAGTTCGGCGCCGATCAGACCATCGACTACACCAGGGCGGACTGGCGGGACACGCTCAAGGAATTGACCGGCGGGCATGGCCCGGACGTGATTTTCGACCCCGTCGGCGGCGACGTCGCGCTGCAGGCGTTTCGCTCGATTGCCTGGCGCGGGCGGCATCTGGTGGTCGGCTTCGCCTCGGGCACCATTCCGGCGCTGGCCTTCAACCTGCCGCTCTTGAAGGGCGGCGCGCTGCTCGGCGTCGACCTCGCCCAGATCCAGAAGCGCGAGCCGGAGACGCACGCCCGCCTGATCGCGCAATTGTTCGACTGGCTGGCTACGGGCAAATTGCAGCCCGTGGTCGGCAAGGTCGTGCCGTTCGAGAACTTCCGTGAGGCGTTCAAGACCATGCAGTCGCGATCGGCGCTCGGCAAGATGATCGTCAAATTCGGCTGACGTGACGGATCGATGCAGGATATGAACTGATGCCTCTGGAAAATAGCAATAAATCGCGCCGCCCGATGCATACGCGGTCGATCGAATGCCAAGGCTTTTTGCGCGACGACGGGCTCTGGGAAGTCGAGGCGTGGCTGCGGGATACAAAGCCCTTCACGCAGCGCGCCGACCGTTTTCGCGACGAATTGAAGCCGGGCGATCCCGTGCACGATATCGGCCTGCGGCTTGCGATCGACGAGACCATGACCATCCGCGAGACGGAAGCGATGATGCGCGCCACGCCCTACCCCACCTGCATCGAGGTCGAGCCGATCCTTGCGCGCCTGATCGGCGAGCGCGTCGGTCCCGGCTGGCGCGAAGCAATGCGGCGCAAGATCGGCCGGCTCGAAACCTGCACGCACCTGATGGAATTGCTCGGCCCCGCCGTGACCACGCTGTACCAGACCATGTCCCACGGCACGAAGCCGGATGGTCGCGATTCGCTGGAGAACCAGCAGCAACTCGGCGAGCGGCCGTTCTTCATCGGCGGCTGCCATTCCTGGCGCACCGACGGACCCGTCGTGGCCGCGATGTTCCCGCAGTTCGCGACCAAGCCGGCGGCCAAGGATTAGCTCGGGATCGGATAGAGTCGAATCAATTCGCCGTTAGTGCGAAGCACTAACGATCTCGTGTCCCGGACGCCGTGCAAAGACCCCTCGGTGGCACACCGCAGGGCCCGGACACAAAATCGCGAAAACAACCCCATGCAAAGTAGAAATAGGCCCGGCTAGCAGCACTCCGCCGCTTGCGTCCCGGGCACGAATGATCCCCGGACACATCCCTCAAAATAGATATCTGAGATATCACTTATTGACATATTAGCATCAATACTTAGGATGCAAGAATGACCGTTCATATTGGTCCGAGCGTCGCTGGCGAGGCAGGCTGATGATCACAGCAGCTCAGTTGCGGGCTGCCAGGGTGCTTCTTGGCATCGATCAGCGGCGGCTCGCGGAGCTGTCGGGGCTTTCGGTGCCAACCATTCAGCGGATGGAAGCGAGTGAGACGATGGTTCGGGGCAACGTCAATTCGCTGGTGAAGCTGATCACCGCGCTCGAGGATGCCGGCATCGAATTGATCGACGACGGGGCGAACAGCGACGGCGGCGGACGCGGCGTGCGGCTCATGGCCGGCTCCGGAGATCGCGCCGAAAACAAGACATCGAGCGGAGCGAGGGCGCGCAAATAATGTCGGCCGTCGCCCTGCAAATGGTCTGTGTCGCCGGACTGCTCGGGTTGGCCGCGCTGGCGATCGTTCTGAGCCGGTCGAAGATCTCCACACCCGTCATCTATGGCGCAACACTGACCGTATCGGCGATTGCATTGATCGGCACGTTGCGCTTCCTGCTCGGCGGCGCGACCGATGGCGGCACGCTGGTCCTGCCGGTCGGTTTGCCGTGGCTTGGCGCGCACTTCCGCCTCGACGCACTGGCCTCGTTCTTCCTCGTGGTCATCAATCTGGGTGGGGCATCGGCAAGTCTCTATGGCCTCGGCTACGGCCATCATGACCCCGCGCCGCACCGCGTGCTTCCCTTCTTCCCCGCCTTTCTCGCCGGCATGAACCTGGTGGTGCTGGCGGACGACGCCTTCTCCTATCTGCTGTGCTGGGAGTTCATGTCGCTGGCGTCGTGGGCGCTTGTCATGGCGCATCATCGCGAACGGGGCAACGCCAGGGCCGGTTACGTCTATCTCGTCATGGCAAGCTTCGGCACGCTCGCGCTGCTGCTCGCGTTCGGCCTGCTGGCGGGACCTGCGGGAGATTACGGCTTTGCCGCCATTCGCGCCGCGCAGCACACGCCATACGCGGCGACACTGGTGCTGATCCTGATGCTGCTCGGCGCCGGCTCCAAGGCCGGCCTGGTGCCGTTGCATGTCTGGCTGCCGCTCGCCCATCCCGCCGCGCCGAGCCACGTGTCCGCGCTGATGAGCGGGGTCATGACCAAGGTCGCGATCTACGGCTTCATTCGCGTCATGTTCGATCTGCTCGGACCGCCAACCTGGCCGGCGAGCGTGGTCGTGCTGTTCCTCGGCAGCATCACCGCCGTCATGGGGATCCTTTACGCCATGATGGAGAAGGATCTGAAGCGCCTGCTGGCGTACAGCACCATCGAAAATATCGGCATCGTCTTCGTCAGTCTCGGCCTTGCCATGGCGTTCCAGGCCAATGGATTGAAGGCGGCGGCCGCGCTCGCGTTCACGGCCGCGCTGTTTCACGCGCTCAACCACTCTTTCTTCAAGAGCCTGCTGTTCTTCGGCGCCGGCGCCGTGCTGACCGCAACGGGCGAGCGCGACATGGACAAGCTCGGCGGCCTCATTCACCGCATGCCGTTCACGAGCTTCGTCGTTCTCGTCGGCTGCGTCGCGATCTCGGCGCTGCCGCCGTTCAATGGATTCGTGTCGGAGTGGCTGATCTTCCAGGCCGTGCTGCAAAGTCCGGAACTGCCGCAATGGCCGCTGAAGATCATGGTGCCCGCGGTCGGCGCGATGCTCGCGCTGGCTGCTGCGCTGGCCGCGGCCTGTTTCGTCAAGACCTACGGCGTGACATTTCTCGGGCGACCTCGCAGCACTGAGGCGGAAGCCGCCAATGAAGTCGACCGCTTCTCGCTCGCGGCCATGTTCATCCTCGCCGCACTTTGCCTGCTGGCCGGAATCCTGCCGGGGCTGGCGATCGACGCGCTGGCGCCGGTTGCGACCCAGATCCTCGGCAGCCGCATGCCGGCTCAGGCCGGGCAACCCTGGCTTTCGATCGTGCCGATTGCGGAAGGCCGCAGTTCGTATAACGGATTGCTGGTGATGGTGTTCATCACGGTGACGGCCTCGCTGGCGGTCTATGTCATCCATCGCTTCGCCTCCCGCGCGTTGCGGCGGGGGCCGGCGTGGGGATGTGGCTTCTCCGATGCAACGCCCGCCGCGCAATATTCGGGCGTCAGCTTTGCCCAGCCGATCCGCCGCGTGTTCGGCACGCTGCTGTTCCACGCCCGCGACCACGTCACGATGCCGCCACCGGGAGACGTCCGGCCGGCAAGGCTGCGGATCGAACTGCACGACCTGGTCTGGCGCGGAATCTACGCGCCGATTGCGGATGCCGTCGGCTTTGCGTCCACACGGCTCAATCGCCTGCAGTTCCTGACCATCCGGCGATATCTCAGCCTGGTCTTTGCCACCCTCGTTACCCTGCTGCTGGTGCTCGCGATATGGTCGTGATCTCGGACATCATCGTGCAAGGCGTGCAGATGCTGCTCGTGCTGCTGCTCGCCCCGCTCCTGACCGGCTACGTGCGCAAGATCAAGGCCCGGCTGGTGCGCCGCCAGGGCGCCTCCGTCTTTCAGCCCTATCGCGACCTGCTGCGGCTGTTGCGCAAGGAAGTGGTGCTGGCTGACAACGCGTCGTGGTTGTTCCGCGTCACGCCTTACATCACCTTTGCCGCAATCTGGGTTGCCGCCGCTCTGGTGCCGACCTTCGCGACCGGGCTATTGTTCAACTGGACGGCGGATCTGATCGCCATCGTCGCGCTGCTGGGAAGCGCGCGGTTCTTCCTCGCGCTCGCGGGGATGGACGTCGGCACCAGTTTCGGCGGCATCGGCTCCAGCCGCGAGGTGATGATCGCAGCGCTTGCCGAGCCGGCGATGCTCTTGATCGTATTCTGCCTGGCGCTGGTCGCCGGCTCAACGCAACTCTCGACCGTCTCGCACTTCCTGGCCTCGTCCTACGTGGGCTTGCGGGTGTCGCTCGGCATGGCGCTGGTCGCGCTGTTCATGGTGGCGATCGCGGAGAACGCGCGCATCCCGGTCGACAACCCGGCCACGCACCTCGAACTCACCATGGTGCATGAGGCGATGATCCTGGAATATTCCGGACGCCATCTCGCGATGATCGAGCTCGGCGCGTTTCTCAAGCTGCTGCTCTACGTCTCGCTGATCGCCTGCGTGTTC
The DNA here is from genome assembly GCA_963840465.1 of uncultured Alphaproteobacteria bacterium. Lineage (GTDB taxonomy): Bacteria > Pseudomonadota > Alphaproteobacteria > Rhizobiales > Xanthobacteraceae > Bradyrhizobium. The sequence continues at coordinate 256,027 of CAWIZF010000062.1, forward strand.
TTCCCCTGGCAGATCGCGCTCTACGGCAGCGGTACGTTGTCATACGCGATCGGCGCCGGCGCGTATGTCCTCAAGCTCGCGCTGGCCGGCTTCCTGCTCGCACTGTTCGAGACCGCCACGGCAAAGATGCGGGTGTTTCGCGTTCCGCAGTTCCTCGGCGCAGCCCTCATGCTGGGCTTGCTCGGCACCCTGCTGCTGTTCGTCTCGAGGAGTTTCTGATGCAGATGCACAGCCTCGCCTTCGACATCTCGCACACGCTGGCCGGCGGACTGGTGCTGATCAGCCTGATGATGCTGTATCAGGACCGGCTCTATTCGCTGCTCAATGTATTCGCTCTCCATGCCCTGGTGCTGTCGCTCTCGGTTGCCTGGCAGGCCTTCATCCAGGATGCGCCCCATCTCTACGTCACCGCGGTCATCGCCCTGGTGTTCAAGGCGATCGTCATCCCGGTGGCGCTGCACCGCATCGTCAAGCAGCTCGGAATTCACCGCGACATCGAATCCGCCGTCGGGATCGGCCCGACCATGCTGGCCGGGATGGGGCTTGTCGCCCTCTCGCTGGTTCTCATGCTGCGGGTGACGAGCGACGCCGACCCGCTGGCGCGTGAGGATCTCGCCTTTGCGCTGTCGGTGGTGCTGCTCGGACTTCTGGTCATGGTGACGCGCCGCAACGCCGTCAGCCAGGTTGTCGGGTTCATGTCGCTCGAAAACGGACTGGTGCTGGCCGCGACCGGCGCCAAGGGCATGCCGCTGGTGGTCGAGATCAGCGTCGCCTTCTCGATCCTGATCGCGTTCATCGTCATCGGCATCTTCCTGTTCCGAATCCGCGAGCGCTTCGATTCGGTGGATGTCTCCGCGCTCGACGATTTCCGGGGCGAACGCCGATGAACCTGCCTTTCTTCGATCCTGTCACAGCCGTCCTGCTGATCCCGATCTGCTCGGCGGCGCTGCTGGCCGCCCTGCCCGGCTACCGCGTGGCAGCACGCCTGAACGTCGTTGCCAGCCTGGCGACATTCCTGTCTGCGCTTTCGCTGTTCGTGGTCGAACGTCCCTCGCCCGGCCCTTACGTGCTGATCGACGATCTGAACATCGTCTTCATCGTGCTCAATACCTTCGTGGGATTCACCACCAGCATCTTCAGCGCGAGCTACATCGCCCATGAGCTCGAAAGCGAGCGGCTGACGCCGGTTTACTTGCGTTTCTACCATGCCATGTATCAGACCATGATGTTCGGCATGAATCTCGCTTTCGTGTCGAACAATATCGGCCTGATGTGGGTGGCGGTCGAACTCGCGACGCTGACGACGGTGCTGATGGTCGGCATCTATCGTACCCACGCCGCGCTGGAAGCGGCCTGGAAATATTTCATCCTGGGCAGCGTCGGAATTGCGCTCGCTCTGTTCGGCACTATCCTGGTCTACATGGCGGCGCGTCCGGTCATGGGCGAAGGCCCGGACGGCATGGTCTGGACGTTGCTGGTCGAGCGTGCGGCGAATTTCGACGCGGCCCTACTCAATGTTGCCTTCGTATTCCTGTTTCTCGGCTACGGCACCAAGGTCGGCCTCGCGCCGCTGCATGCCTGGCTGCCGGACGCGCACGCCGAAGGTCCGACGCCGATATCGGCCGTGTTGTCGGGCCTCTTGCTGAACGTCGCGCTCTACGCGCTGCTGCGCTTCAAGATATTGCTCGCCGCCAACCCGGCTTCGATTGCCCCCGGCCCGCTGATGGTGACGATGGGCCTGGTCTCGCTGATCTTCGCGGCCTTCATGCTGTACCGGCGGCGCGACATCAAGCGTCTGTTCGCCTACTCCTCGATCGAACACATGGGCATCATCGTGTTTGCGTTCGGCATGGGCGGCCCGCTCGCCAATTTTGCCGGACTTCTGCACATGGTGATGCACAGCCTGACCAAGTCGGCAATCTTCTACGCCGTCGGACATATTTCGCAAATAAAGGGCACGCAGCGGATTTCGCGGATCCGCGGCCTGACGGTGAGCCATCCAGCGCTCGGCTGGGGGCTGGTGGTCGGCGTGGTCGCAATCGCCGGACTGCCGCCGCTCGGCATCTTCATGAGCGAGTTCCTGGTCGTGAGCTCGACCTTCGCAAGGCAGCCATTGCTTGCGATCTTGCTGGTATTCGGGCTGCTGCTGGCGTTCGGCGCCTTGATGTTGCGCCTGACCAGCGTCGCCTTCGGCGAGCCGCGCGGCAGTACGGCCTCCGGCCGACGCCTCCTATATTCCGATGTTTGCGCATCTCGCACTGGTGTTGGGCGCCGGGATTTATCTTCCCGCCCCGCTGGTGGTCTGGTTCCAGCACGTGGCTCAGCTCCTTGGATAGGAACGAATTGACATGCCGTCGCTGATCGATCTGACGCTGGAGGGCCGCAAGGTCGGGCAATACGGCGCGTGGCCGCGCGTTGCGGTCGATGCTTCGGTCTGGACATTTGCGGCGAGCGAACTGGCGCATGGATCGCTGGAGCCTGCTCGGCCTGTGGGGCGAACCCGCAACGGTGCACATGGCGATCATGGATGGACAGACCGCTGGCATCGCGGTCGTCAGCCTGGATTGCCCCAACCGCACGTTTCCTTCCGTCGGCAAGCATCATCCGCCGGCATTGCGGCTGGAACGCACCATCCACGACCTGTTCGGACTATCCGCCGAAGGTTCGCCCGATGCCCGCCCCTGGCTCGACCACAACCGCTGGGGCGTGCGCTTTCCATTGGGGGATCGCATCGACACATTGCCGAAGGCCGCGCCCTACCGTTTCCTCGCCGCGGAAGGCGACGGCCTGCACCAGATTGCGGTCGGCCCGGTGCATGCGGGCATCATCGAGCCCGGACATTTCCGCTTTACCGCCAGCGGCGAAACCGTGGTCCGGCTGGAACAGCGGCTTGGATACGTCCATAAGGGCATCGACGGGCTGATGACCGGCGCCAGCCTCGCGCGCGGCGTTCAACTCGCCGGCCGCACGTCGGGCGACAGCACCGTGGCTTACGCTTACGCGTTTTCGCGCGCGGCCGAAGTCGCCCTGGATCTCGCCGTGCCTGATCGAGCCGTGTTCCTGCGCGCGCTGCTGGCGGAACTCGAGCGGCTGGCCAACCATCTCGGCGACATCGGCGCCATCTGCAACGATGCGTCCTTCGCATTGATGCACGCGCATTGCGGCGTGCTGCGCGAGAATGTGCTGCGCGCCGCCGGCACGGCCTTCGGCCATCGCCTGATGCGCGACATCATCGTGCCCGGCGGTGTCAGCCGCGATATCGGTCATGGCGGGGGGGAAACGATCCAGGCCTCGCTGGACAGTATTCGCCTGCGCTTTCCCGCGCTTGTCGAACTCTATGACAACACCGCTTCGCTGCAGGATCGTACCGTCGATACCGGAACGCTCAAGCCGCCGCTCGCCCGACAATATGCCGCCGGCGGCTATGTCGGCCGCGCCTCGGGCCGCTCGTTCGATGCGCGCCGGACGCTGGCCTATCCGCCCTACGACAGCCTGCGTTTCGACGTACCCGTTCTCAACGAGGGCGACGTCAACGCGCGAGTCTGGATCAGGATACGCGAAGTCGAACAAAGCATTTCGCTGATCGACCAGATCCTGAGTCGGCTTCCCGAAGGCCCGACACGCAAGGAAGTTCCGCTTGGCGGGGAGGTGCGCGAGGGCATGGCGATGGTGGAGGGATTCCGCGGCGACGTTCTGGTCTGGCTGCGCCTGCGCAATGGCCTGATTGAACGATGCCACATGCGCGATCCGTCCTGGTTTCAATGGCCGCTGCTGGAAGCCGTGATCGAGAACAACATCGTCGCCGACTTTCCGCTCTGCAACAAGTCGTTCAACTGTTCTTATTCGGGCCACGATCTGTAAGGAAACACGCGATGCGCAAGCTGCTGTTCGAAAGCGTGTTCCGCCGGCCGCTCACCGAGCGGGCGCCATCGCCCGATGACGCCGCCGTGGCGGAGCTTGCCACCGCGCTCGGGCAGTCCGCGCGGCGGCGGCTCGGCCGGAGCCTGTCGATCCGCGAGGTCGATGCCGGATCCTGCAACGGATGCGAGCTGGAAATTCACGCGCTCAACAACGCCTATTACGACGTCGAGCGGTTCGGCCTGCGGTTCGTCGCCTCGCCGCGTCATGCCGACGTCCTGATGGTGACGGGACCGGTGACGAAAAACATGCGCGAGGCGCTCGAACGCACCTATCACGCGACGCCGAACCCGAAATGGGTCGTCGCGGTCGGAGATTGCGCGCGCAACGGAGGATGTTTTGCCGGCAGCTACGCGGTCGTCGGCGGCGTCTCCGAGGTCGTCCCGGTCGACCTGCACATTCCCGGCTGCCCGCCTGCCCCCATAGCCATGCTGCAAGGATTGCTGGCGCTGCTCGAACGCGCGGACGCGGGCGCCGTTACGTCGTGAGGAACGCTATCGAACCCGCTCGAGCACCCTCTTCGGTTGGCGGACGGTCTTGCTCTTTGTCTTGAGATTTGTTTTGGGATTTGTGACATGTTCGCGAAGGCGCACCCCTCGCCCGCCTGTCGCGCTCGCGGCGCCCGGATTGATCAGCTCGATCCCGGCGCTCTCGAGCGCGGAAACCAGTTTCATCAGGGAATCGACGTTGGCGCGGATCACACCGTCGCTGGCTTCCATGCGCTGGATGGTCGGCACCGAAAGATCGGCCAGTTCGGCCATTTGCCGCTGATCGATGCTCAGAAGCGCGCGCGCGGCCCTGAGTTGATTGGCGGTAATCATGGGGGCAGTTCTCCCGGTTCGGAAGTGGATATGTTTATCCCATCTAAATTACTGTCTCAAGCATCAACTTAGATGTTCAGTATATCAAACGAGGAGGCCGCGCGGGTCTCTGCCCGATTGGCATTCGATTCACGACATGATAAACGATGTATCAGACATCCTATTTAATGCATGGTGACGTCAGGTGCGGTTGCTGGGGCGCTATCAGGGCAGGAACGGCGCAATCGAGATCGTCGAATGCTCCGCGGATGGAACGCGGATCTATTTCGAGGAAGGCGTCAGGCAAAGTCAGGCCACGCCCGACGGCGAGAGCGTCTTCAGCTACGTCAGGCTCATGGACGAGCTCCTGCATCGCGCGACGAACATTCTGGTTCTGGGATGCGGCGGCGGGAATCTCGCCACCAGGCTGGCGCGTCTCGGAAAAAAGCTGACGATCGTCGACAATAATCCGATCAGCTTCGTGATCGCTCAGAGATATTTTGGGCTGCCGGACGGATTGCCGCTGATGGTGTCCGATTTCCGGAAATTCATTCTCGATGACGATCTGCTTTACGATGGGATCGCCATCGATGTCGGAGGCCCGGATTTTCGCTTTGATGATGAATTCGACGTCGAGACCTGCGATGCCATCCGTGCGCGGCTGACGCCCGGCGGCCGCATCGTCATGAACGTGCTGGTCGCGAACGACATCGACCCGGTAGCCGATCGCATCGCCGCGCGGCTTGCCGGCGACCGGCTGGGAACGTGGATCATCGACGAACAGGGCGTCCAGGATCGAAATGCGATCATTGCATGCGTGCCGGAAAAGCAGTTGAACGCGCGTCCGGCGCTCGCCGAGGTGATGCAAAACAGCCTTGAGCGATGGTCGATCCGGCGAGGCAGATTGCGCGGTCGCGACCTCGGCGCGACGTATTCCACCGCTGACAGGTAACCAGCCGCGCTGCGCGCATCATGTTTCTGTTGCGCGATCCGCGCAAGTTCCAGCGAACGGCGTCGCAACCATCAATTAGCGTCTGGACGCAAAACCGCTCGCCAAAATTTCGCGACACGGACTTCTTGCATTGCAAGAAGTCCTTGCAGCCAGCGCAAAAGGACGCAGCCGGAACGAATTGACAGATTGGGCGTGACGCCGCCTCTCGCAGGTGTCACTATCCAGAAATAATCAAAAGCCGCGCACGTCGGACGAAGCGCGGCTGCCGAGGGGGAAATAAAAGCGTCAGCGTCGGCGCGCGAGTTCCTTTTGGCCCAACCCGTCCGTTGGCGTCGCATGGGACAACAGATTGTCCATCGTCTGCTGATTTCGTTCCCCGCCTTGCTCGGGGTTCTCTTCCTTTGCTTTTGCCTGTTGCAGGTGGTGCCGGCCGATCCGGCGATGATCATCGCCGGTCCCGACGCCAAGGCCGAGACCATCGCCGCCATCCGCCAGGAACTCGGTCTCGACCGATCGATCCCGGTCCAGTTCTTCGAATACATCATGCGCGTGCTGCGCGGCGATCTCGGCCGCTCCATCATCTCCAACAAGATGGTGAGCGAGGAACTCGCCATGACCATCGGCCCGACGGTCGAACTGATGCTGGGCGCGATGCTGATCGCCGTACCGAGCGGCCTTGCGCTCGGAACGCTGGCTGCCGTCAATCGCGGCCGCATCACCGATCGCATCATCATGGCGTGCTCGGTGGCGGGCGTGTCGATGCCGGTGTTCTTCATCGGCCTGATCCTGATCCAGTTTGTCGGCTTCAAATGGGGGCTGTTGCCGTTCACCGGCCGCACCGGACCGGTATGGGACGGCGGACTGCCGAGCCTGATCCTCCCCGCGCTGACCCTCGGCGCGGTGCTGATCGGTCCGATCGCGCGGCTGACGCGCACCGCCGTTCTCGAAGTGCTCGGCGCCGATTTCGTCCGCACGGCGCGCGCCAAGGGACTGCGCGAGCGGGTGGTGATCGTCCACCACGCGCTGCGCAACGCCATGATCCCCGTCGTTACCCTGATCGGACTGCAGGCGGCGTTCCTGCTCGGCGGCGCCGTCGTCACCGAAACCATGTTCTCGTGGCCCGGCGTCGGCCGGCTCGCCGTCGGCGCCATCGTCTCCAGCGATTTTCCGACGGCGCAGGGCGCGATCATGATCCTCGCCATCGCCTTCCTGTCGATCAATCTCCTGGTCGATGTCCTCTACGTCTATCTCGATCCCAGGATACAGCGAAGATGAGCGCCGAGGCTCTCGAGACAGGCTTTGCGGAAGCGCGCGACACCGGCGTGTTCGCCCGCGCCGGGGTGTTGCGCCGGCTGGCGCGCGACCGCGTGGCCGCACTCGCCGGCCTGGTGCTCACGGTGGTCGTGCTCGCGGCGCTGTTGGCGCCCTGGATCGCGCCCTACGATCCCTACTTCACGGATCTCACCAAGGTGATGCGGCCGCCCGACGCGGAACATTGGTTCGGCACCGACAATACCGGCCGCGACATCTTCAGCCGCGTCATCTACGGCACGCGCAACACGCTGATGCTGGGGCTCGTCGGCGTCATCGTCGGCGGCTTCATCGGCGGCGTTCTCGGCATCCTCGCCGCCTACTATCGCCGTCTCGACGGCTGGATCATGCGGCTGGTCGACGTGATGCTGGCCTTCCCCGCGATCCTGATCGGGCTCGCGGTGGCCGCGATCTTCGGCGCCGGACTGACGGCCGTGGTGATTGCGCTCGTCGTCGCCACCGTGCCCGACGTGGCGCGGGTCGCGCGCGGCGCCGCGATCGGCGTGATGGGCCAGGAATTCATGGAGGCCGGCCGCGCCGTCGGCGTCTGCGACCGCGAACTGATCTGGCGCTATCTGACGCTGAACTGCATTTCGACGATCTTCGTGTTTCTCACCCTGCGCTTCGGCCAGATCATCCTGATCGGCGCGGCGCTCGGCTTCCTCGGCATGGGCGCGCAGCCGCCGACCGCCGAACTCGGCATGATGGCGGCGCAAGGCCGCGACTTCCTGTTCATGGCGCCGCACATCGCGACGATCCCGAGCTGTGCCATCTTCGTGATCGTGCTGGCCGCCAACCTTCTGGGCGACGCATTCCGCGACGTCCTCGATCCGAGGCTGCAGACATGATCAGATCGGCTCTGAGTGTTGCATTGGCGTTCGGAATCGCCGGTACGGCAGCGGCCCAGACGCTCAACATGATGAAGGCGCATCGACGCGCCGCATTACGATGCGCAGCGCACGACCTGGGGGCCGACCTCCGACATCGTCAACATGTTCCAGGATACGCTGGTGGCGCTCGACTGGGACGGCAAGACGGCGATCCCCTATCTCGCCAAGTCGTGGACGATCAGCGAGGACGGCAGGACCTATACCTTCAAGCTGCGCGACGACGTGTCGTTCTGCAGCGGCAAGAAGTTCACCGCCGACGACGTCGTCTACACCTTCAAGCGGCTCAAGGATCCGGCGATCAAGGGGCCCTATGCCTGGCGCGCCGGCAACATCAAGGAGTTGCGCGCGACCGATCCCTATACCGTCGAGTACGAACTCGAGGAGCCGTTCTCCGAGCTGCTGCTGCAGCTCACCATGTTCACCAACGTGATCCACAACAAGGAGAGCGTCGAGACGCTGGGCAAGGACTACGGCATCAAGGGCGTCGACGGCACCGGACCGTGGTGTTTCGATCACTGGCAGCCGCGCACCGAGATCGTGCTCAAGCGCCACGACGCCTACAAATGGGGCCCGTCGATGTACAAGAACAAGGGGCCGGTGAAGTTCGAGAAGCTCGTCGATCAAGATCGTGCCGGAGGATTCCAGCCGCGTCGCGGCGATGATGGCCGGCCAGTTCGACATCACCCACCAGTTCCCGGCGCAGTTCATCGCCGCAGGCGCAAGGCGGCGCCGATGCTGACCGGTGCAGGAGGCCAAGCCGAATTTCCAGCTGCTCTACTACGGCTTCAAGATCACCCGGCCGATGGTGGCCGACCGCCGCGTGCGCGAGGCGATGAGCATCGCCATCAACCGCGCCGAGATCGCCAAGGGCAATCCTGTCGGCAACGCCGATCCGGCCTACACCTTCGTCGATCCCGCGGCGCTGGACTTCGATCCCGCGACCAAGGGCGATCGTCAAGGAGGATCTCGAGCGCGGCGAAGAAGCTGCTCGACGAAGCCGGCTGGAAGCTCGGCGCCGACGGCATCCGCGAGAAGGACGGCGTGAAGCTGGCGCCGAAGGTCTACTTCACCGCCAGGTCGCCAACTCGGCGCAGGGTCGCCGAGGCGATCCAGGGCTACCTGCGCAAGATCGGCATCGACTGGCAGCTGCAACCCTGGGACTCGACCATCGCCGCCGGCGAAGATGGCCGAACAGGACTACGAAATCTGGACGGTGACGGTGCCCTACCTCTCGGCCGGCGACCTGATGAACATCTATTTCGACTTCGGCCAACATCCCGACGCCGAACCGGATGAACTGGAAGGACGCCGAGACCGACGAGTGGCTGAAGGAGGGCCGCGCCGCGCTGAACGACGCCGACCGCGCCAAGTACTACGGGCTGGTGCAGAAGAAGGTGACCGACGAGCACTTGTGGATGCCGGTGATCAACATCGCCATGGACCAGGTCACCAACAAGAAGACTGAAGGGCGCGCGGCCGCACATGCTGTACCAGAACACCTTCTACAAGGGGCTGGACGTAACCCGTCACGGAGCCGAGCCGGCGCAGTGGAGGGACTATTTTGCTCGCGGCGAACGAGGTAAGCGTTTGCGCGCAGCTCCGCTCAAGCGGGACGACTCGAAATCAGGATGGAGGAAACGACGATGCGTAGCTTTTCGCGGGCGTAGCAGCGTTTCTTGGTGCGGTCGGTGCCGCGTCGATGGCCGAGGCGCAGACCTTGAAGATGATGAAGTCGCTCGATGCGCCGCACTACGACGGCCAGCGCACGACCTGGTCGCCGACGTCGGACATCGTCAACATGTTCCAGGACACGCTGGTGGCGATGGACTGGGACGGCAAGACGGCCATCCCCTATCTCGCCAAGTCGTGGACCGTCAGCGCCCGACGGCAAGCTCTACACCTTCAAGCTGCGCGACGACGTGCAGTTCTGCAGCGGCAAGAAGTTCACCGCCGACGACGTGGTCTACTCCTTCAAGCGGCTGACCAGCCCCGAGCTCAAGGCGCCGCTCGCCTGGCGCGCCGGCAATCTCAAGGACATCCGCGCCACCGACCCCTACACCGTGGAGTACGAGCTGGCGGAGCCGTTCTCCGACCTGCTGCTCAACCTCACCATGTTCACCACGGCGATCCACAACAAGGAGAGCGTCGAGGCGCTGGGCAAGGACTACGGCGTCAAGGCGATCGACGGCACCGGGCCGTGGTGCTTCGAATCGTGGCAGCCGCGCACCGAGATCGTGCTCAAGCGCCACGACGCCTACAAGTGGGGCCCCTCGATGTACCAGAACAAGGGGCCGGTGAAGTTCGAGAAGCTTTCCATCAAGATCGTGCCGGAGGATTCCAGCCGGGTCGCCGCCATGATGGGCGGCCAGTTCGACATCACCCACCAGATCCCGCTGGCGTTCATCCAGCAGGTCAAGGCCGCGCCGAACCTCAACGTCCAGGAAGCCACGCCGAACTTCCAGCTCATGTACTACGGCTACAAGACGACGCGGCCGATGGTGGCGGACAAGCGCGTGCGCGAGGCGATGAACATCGCCATCAACCGCGCCGAGATCGTCAAGGGCATCCTGCTGGGCAACGCCGAGCCGGCCTACACCTACATCGATCCGAAGGCGCTCGACTTCGCCGATTCGACCAAGGGCATCATCAAGGAGGACGCCGAGCGGGCCAAGAAGCTGCTGGACGAGGCCGGCTGGAAGGTCGGCAGCCGACGGCATCCGCGAGAAGGACGGCGTCAAGCTGGCGCCGCGGGTGCTGTTCACGCAGGTCGCCTACTTCCCGCGCGTCTCCGAGGCGATCCAGGGCTACATGCGCAAGATCGGCATCGACTGGAAGATCGTGGGCTTCGACTCCACGATCGCGCCGGCCGAGATGGCCAAGCAGGACTACGACCTGTGGACGGTGACCTTCCCCTACATGTCGGCCGGCGACCTGCTCAACTTCTACTTCGATTCCAGGAACATGCCGGCGCCCAACCGCATGAACTGGAACGACCCGCAGACCGACGAGTACCTGCGCAAGGGCAAGGCGTCGCTGAGCGACGCCGACCGCGCCAAGTACTATGCGCTCGCCCAGCAGCGGGTCACCGAGGAGCATCTCTGGATGCCGGTGATGAACGTGGCCATGTACACCACCAGCCTCAAGAAGCTGAAGGGCGTGCGGCCGCACATGCTCTACCAGAACACCTTCTACAAGGGGCTGGACTACTCCTTCTGATGGACAAGCTTCTAGACGTCCGCGGCCTCAAAACCCACTTCCACACCGACCGCGGGCTGTTCCGCGCCGTCGACGGCATCGATTTTTCCGTCGGCCGCGGCAAGACCGTCGGGCTGGTGGGCGAATTCGGGCTGCGGCAAGAGCGTGACCTCGCTCTCGGTCATGGGCCTGGTGGCGAGCCCGCCCGGCAAGGTCGCGGCCGAGGCCGTGCTGTTCGACGGCCGCGACGTGCTGGGCCTCTCGGCCGACGAGCGGCGCCGGCTGCGCGGCAGCAAGATGTCGATGATCTTCCAGGAGCCGATGACCTCGCTCAACCCGGTCTACACCGATCGGCCAGCAGATCGTCGAGGCGATCCTGGCGCACACCGCCGTGTCGCCGCAGGCGGCCAGCGAAGCGCGCGATCGAGATGCTGGAGCTGGTGCGCATCCCCTCGCCGGCGCGAGCGGATCGACGACTATCCCGCACAGCTGTCGGGCGGCATGCGCCAGCGCGTCATGATCGCCATGGCGCTGTCCTGCGAGCCGGCGCTGCTGATCGCCGACGAGCCGACCACGGCGCTCGACGTCACGATCCAGGCGCAGATCCTCGACCTGCTGCAGGACCTGCAGCGGCGGCTCGGCATGGCGATCCTGATCATCACCCACGATCTCGGCGTCATCGCCGAGATGGCCGACGACGTGCTGGTGATGTACGCCGGCAAGATCGTCGAGAGCGCCGACGGTCGACGACGCTGTTCGCCGATCCGCAGCACCCCTACACGATCGGCCTTCTGGGCTCGATCCCGCGGCTCGACGTCGAGCGCGAGCGGCTGGCGACCATCGAGGGCACGGTGCCCAGCCCCAGCAACCAGCCCAAGGGCTGCCGCTTCGCGCCGCGCTGCCCCTTCGCCGACCGGCGCTGCCGACGAGGAGCCGCCACCGCTGCGCGACCTCGGCGCCGGCCATCGCGTCGCCTGCTGGAGGCGCCGGTCGAGCTGGCCGGCGCGCGCCATGAGCGCCGCAGTCCCGCGTCCTGCAGGTCGACGGCCTGGCGAAGCATTTCCCGGTCAGCCGCGGGCTGATCCGCCGCAAGGTGATCGGCCGGTGCGCGCGGTCGACGGCGTGAGCTTCGAGATCGCCCGCGGCGAGACGCTGGCGCTGGTCGGCGAATCCGGCTGCGGCAAGTCCACGACCGGCCGCCTGATCCTGCGGCTGATGGATCCCGACCGCAGGGCTCGATCCGCTTCAAGGGCGAGGAGATCGCCGAACCTCGACAAGAACGCGCTGCGCCGCCTGCGCCGGCACATGCAGATCATCTTCCAGGACCCCTACGCCTCGCTGAACCCGCGCATGACCGTCGGCGAGATCCTCGCCGAGCCGCTGCGCGGTGCACGGGCTCGCGCACCGAGCGCCGAGCGCGCGAGCGCGCGGTGCGCGAGCTGCTGGACGCGGTCGGCCTGCGCCCGAGCATGCCGGCGCTATCCGCACGAATTCTCCGGCGGCCAGCGCCAGCGCATCGGCATCGCCCGCGCCCTGGCGCGTCAATCCCGACCTCATCGTCTGCGACGAGCCGGTCTCGGCGCTCGACGTCTCGATCCAGGCGCAGATCGTCAACCTGCTGCAGGACCTGCAGCGCCGCTTCGGCCTCACCTACCTGTTCATCGCCCACGACCTCGCGGTGGTGAAGCACATCAGCGACCGCGTGGCGGTGATGTATCTCGGCAAGCTGGTCGAGCTAGCCGGCGTGTTCGATAGCGCGGATAGCGCCGCGCAGTTCGGCCAGGCCGCGCAGCCGGCCGATCGCGGTGTAGCCGGGATTGGTCCGCTTGGTCTCCGCGAGATCGTCGAGCATGCGATGGCCGTGATCGGGCCGGAACACGATCTTGTCGGCTCGATGAACGCGCGCGGTTCTCGGCGAGCAGCGCCTTCAGCACTGCGATCATGTCGACGTCGCCGTCGAGATGATCGGACTCGAAGAACGACAGGCCGTCGCCTCCCGCCTGGTCGCGCGCAGATGGGCAAAGCCGATCCGCGGCGCGAAGCGCTTCGCCATCGCGGGCAGATCGTTCTCCGCGCGCACGCCGAGCGAGCCGGTGCAGAAGCAGATGCCGTTGGCCTTCGAGGGCACGGCATCGAACAGCGCCTGGTAATCTTCCGCCGAGGATGCAATGCGCGGCAGGCCGAACAGCGGGCGCGGCGGATCGTCGGGGTGCAGCGTCAGCGTCACGCCGAGGGCTTCGGCGACCGGCGTCACGCGCGCGAGGAATTCGCTGAGGTGCCGGCGCAGCACCGCGGAATCGATGCCGCGATATTGCTGCAAGCGGTCGCGGAATTGCGGGATCGTCAGCGGATCGGTCGTGGAGCCCGGCAGCGCGCTGGCAATGTTGGTGACGAGGACATCGATATCGGCCGGCGTCATCCGCGAATAGACCTCCTGGCGCGACGCTGCGCGGCCTCGGAATATTCGGCCAGCGCCTCGGGCCGCTCCAGGATATGCAGATCGAACGCCGCGAACCGCTCCTGGTCGAAGCGCATCGCCTTGGCGCCGTTCGGCAGTTCCCATTCGAGATCGGTGCGGCACCAGTCCACGACCGGCATGAAATTGTAGCAGATGATCTTGATGCCGGACGCGGCGACCGCCTCCAGGCTCGCGATCCAGGCCTCGATCGAGCGGGTCGCCTCGCCGCCCGAGCCGCTTGACGTCATCGGGGATCGGAATCGACTCCACCACCGACCAGGTCAGCGGCGAGCGGCCGGGCTGGCTGTTCTCGATCAGGTTCTTGCGCTCCTCGACGGCCGCGCGCGTCCAGGCCTCGCCGATCGGCATCTGATGCAGCGCCGTCACGACGTCGGTTGCGCCGGCCTGGCGGATATCGTCGAGCGATACGGGATCATTTGGCCCGTACCACCGCCATCCCTGCAGCATCATGCAAGCTCTCCTGAAATGAGAACTACGATCAAGCCGTCAGCACGACCTTGACGCTCTGCGAGCGGTCGAGCGCCAGCCGCACCGCGTCGGGTGCGACCGAAAGCGGGCGTTGGGCCGTCACCAGCGAAAGCACGTCGACGCTGCCATCGGCGATCAGTTCGACCGCGGTGAAGAATTCCTTCCCGAAGCGGAACGAGCCGCGAAGGTCGATCTCCTTGGCCATCACCGCATTCGCCGGCACCGGAATCTGCCCGCCCGGCAGATTGCCGACCTGGACCACGACGCCGCCGCGCCTGACGACGCCGATGGCGCTGGCAAGGCCCGCGGCCGTGCCCGAGACTTCAAACGCGACATCGAACGGGCGCGCCGCAGCTTGCGCCTTCAGCGCCTCCTCGCCGCCGGAGATATCGACGACATGGTTGGCGCCGAGCCTTCGTGGCAAACGCCAGCGGCGCCGCCGCGATATCGACGACGGTCGTCTCCGCGATCCCTGCGCGCTGCGCCGCCAGCATGGTCAGCGAGCCGATCGGGCCGGCGCCGAACAGCACGGCGCGCTTGCCGGTGACGTCGCCGGCGCGGGCGACCGCATGCAGGCACACCGCCAGCGGTTCGGCGAGCGCCGCCGCCTGATACGTCACGTGATCGGGAATCTTCACGCATTGCGCCGGGATGGCGTCGAAGTAGGACGCAAAGCCGCCCTGCATGTGCGGGGTCTTCGAGGCCGAGCCCATGAAGAAGATGTTCTCGCACAGGTTGGGCCGGTTCTCGCGGCAAGGCTTGCAGTGGCCGCACCAGCGCGACGGATTGAGGGCGACGCGGTCGCCGACCTTCACGCCAGGCGCGGAGCCTGCGATCTCGACGACCTCGCCCGCGATCTCGTGGCCGAGCACCAGCGGCGAGGTCACGACGAAATCGCCGGTGCGGGCATGGCGATAGTAATGCATGTCGGAGCCGCAGATGCCGCCGGCGCCGAAACGGATGCGCACCATGCCGACGACAAGCGGATCGAGCGGCCGCTCGACCATGCGCAGATCTTCCGGGCCGAACAGCGTTGCAGCCAAAGCCATCGATGTCATTTTGAAAGTCCCATGTATTTAGGCAGCCAGAGCGTCAGTTCCGGGATGTAGGTGATGGCGACGAGCGCCAGCAGCAGCGGCACCAGCCACGGCAGGATCGCCATCGTCGTGCGCTCGACGGACAGTTTCGCCACGCGCGCGAGCACGAACAGCACCATGCCGAGCGGCGGGTGCAACAGGCCGATCATCAGGTTCAGCGTCATGATCAGGCCGAAATGGATGGGATCGATGCCCAGTTTCAGAACGATCGGCAGCAGGATCGGCACCAGAATGGTGATCGCCGCGATGGTGTCGATGAAGCAGCCGACGAACAGGATCAGGATGTTGGCGAGCAGCAGGAACACCCACTTGTTCTGGGTGATGCCGAGCATCGCATCGGTCAGCGTCTGCGCCGCCTGCGACACCGTCAGCAGCCACGCGAAGATCGAGGCCGCGGTGACGATGAACAGCACCGAGGCCGTGGTCTCGATGGTGTCGAAGGTCGCTTTCGCCACCGTCTGCAGCGTCATCGAGCGGTAACGCACCAGCCCCAGGAACAGCGACCAGATCACGGCGGCCACCGCGGCTTCCGTCGGCGTGAACCAGCCGAGCGTCATGCCGCCGATCAGGATGACCGGCGCCATCAGCGCCATCACGGCGGAGAAATCGAAATACCAGTCGAGCGCCAGCAGCGCCACGAGGCCGATCCCGACCGCCATGTTCACCGACATCCCGCCGACGACCAGGAGCCAGACCACCATCGGGAAAGCCAGCACGATGAAGATCTCGAGGGCGGCCGAGCCGAGTTGCGGCCAGGAGAACGGCGCGTCGCTGCCCCAGCCGTTCTTGTGGGCGAAATAGGCCACCGTCGCCATCATGGCCAAGGTCATGACGACGCCGGGGATCACGCCGCCGAGAAACAGCGCGCCGATCGAGACGTTCGCCATCATGCCGTAGATCACGAACGGCAGCGACGGCGGGATGATCGGGCCGAGCGTGGCGGAGGCTGCGGTCACGCCGACGGCGAACTCGGTCGAGTAGCCGTGATCCTTCATCGCCTTGATTTCGATGGTGCCGAGGCCCGCGGCGTCAGCGATGGCGGTGCCGGACATGCCGGAAAAGATCACCGAGCCGATGATATTGACGTGGCCGAGGCCGCCGCGCATCCAGCCCACCAGCGCGACCGCGAATTTGTAGATGCGGCCCGTCACGCCGGCGATGTTCATCAGATTGCCGGCCAGGATGAAGAACGGCACGGCCAGCAGCGGAAAGCTCTCGACGCCGGCGATCATGCGCTGCGCCAGCGTCACGTCGGGCGTGATGCCGGTGACGAGAATGTAGACCAGCGACGATGCCGCCATGGCCAGCGCGACCGGCAGGCCGAGCAGCATCAGCAGCAGAAATCCCCCAAGCAGCAGCAGCATCGCGTCAGCCTTCCGTTCCGTCGAATGCGCCGGGGCGCTCCAGGATCGAATAGCCGCGCCGCCAGTTTTCGACCGCGATCTGGATCGAGCGCGCGAACATCAGCACGAAGCCGAGCAGCACGGCGTAATAGACGAAGCCCTTTTGAAACTTGATCGTCGTCATCCGCTCGTCGCCGATGATCTGGATGAACTGCCAGACCAGCTTGATCGCGTAGCCGAAGAACGCGATCCGGATCAGGTCGATCACGGTCGACAGCACGCGCGCCGGCAGATGCGGCAGATAGCGGAAGATCAGGTCGACCTGGATGTGCCGCGACAGCCGCACGCACATCGCCGAGCCGATGAACACCACGCCGATCAGGCAGTAGGTCGCGATCTCCTCGGTCCAGGCGTAGCTGTCGTTGAGGACGTAGCGGGTGAAGAACTGCAGGAAGACGCGACAGCGCCATGATCCAGAAGATCGCGAGCGCCAGCCAGTCCTCGGGCGCATATTGGCTGAGATCCGCGGCCTTGGGGACCTCGTCCTCGAAGGTATGGGCGATCTCGTCCGCCGTGATCTGCTTGTGAACTTCAACCGTCGACATACGCTTACTCCCCAACCTGGCTCGGCGTGATTGACTCCCGTCATTCCGGGGCGATGCGTAGGCATCGAACCCGGATGCGCAATTGCTCAGGTGCGCAATCGCGCACCGTAGTTCGGCTCTTCGAGCCGCCCCGGAATGACAGCTCATTTCTATTTCACCGCCTGGATGCGTTCCCAGTCGGCCTTGCGATAGTCGAAGCTCTCGAAGCTCATGGTCTTGAGCACGGTGTCGCGGAACTCGTCCTTGTTGACCTCGGTCACCGTCAGGCCCTTCTGCTTGAAGAAATCGACCAGCTTGGCTTCGTTGGTCTTGATCTCGGCGGTGGCCTTGGCCGCGGCTTCCTGCGCGACGTCGGTGAAGATCTTGCGGTCTTCCTCGGACAGCTTCTTCCAGAGCGCGCCGGAGACCACGGTGTTGAGATGATCGACGATGTGGCCGGTCAGCACGATGTGCTTCTGCACCTCGTAGAACTTCTTGGCCTCGATGGTCGTGAGCGGATTTTCCTGGGCTTCCACTGTGCCGTTCTGCAGCGCGAGGTAGACCTCGGCAAAGGCGATCGGCGCGGTGTTGGCGCCGCAGGCGCGCGGCATCGCGAGATAGGCCGGCACGTCAGGCACGCGAATCTTGAGGCCCTTCATGTCGGCGCAGGTCTTGATCGGCTTGTTCGAGGAGGTGTGGCGCACGCCGTAGTAGGTCACCGCCACGATGCGATGGCCGGTCTTGTCCTCGTAGCCCTTTGTGAGCTCCTTGAAGACGTCGCTCTTGGTGTAGGCCAGCAGATGATCGGCGTCGCGGAAGGTGTAGGGATAGTAGGTCACGCCGATCGGCGGGAAGCTCTTGGCCGCAAAGCTCGAACCGGAAATGATCATGTCGACCGAGCCGAGCGAAAGCCCCTGGTTGATGTCGGTTTCCTTGCCGAGCTGCGAAGCCGGATAGACGTCGATCGCATAGCGCCCATTGGTGCGCTTGCCGATTTCGCCAGCCGCCCAGACGGAAGCGGTATGGAACGGCTCCGATGTTTCGTAGACGTGGGCCCATTTGAGCTTGGTCTGCGCCATGCCCGATGTGGTCGCGGCCAACAGCGCAGCAGCAGACGCCGCAAATGCAATCGTCAATTTCTTCAACACGTGAATTCCTCCGTTGCTACAATTTTCTTTTGTTACCCAACCGGTCCGGCATTTCGCCGAACCGTTCGAATTCCTGGTCGTTTTCCTGGTCGTTCAGCCGCTCTCGCGCGAACGCGGGAGGCAGGCGAAGCTTCGGGTCCGAAATTTTGCGCAAAGCGCGCCTGCGAACGCGCCAGGTGCTCGCGCATCGTCACGCGCGCCGCGTCCGGATCATGGGCGGCAATGGCATCGCGGATCGCCCGGTGCTCGGCCAGCGCCGCGTTCCAGGATGCCGGATTCTCGAAATAGTGCGCCAGCTTGGCGAAGTAGGGATTGAGCCGCTGGTCGAACAACTCGCCGACCACACGGACCAGCACGGCGTTGTCGAGACATCCGGCGACCGCGACATGAAACGCACGGTCATGGATCATCGAGGCCTCGCCGGGATGCTGCACGATCGGCCATCGCTTCCAGCGAAGCGTCGATGCGCGCGATGTCCTCAGGTGTCGCGACCCGCGCCGCCTGTTCGGCGATGGCGCCTTCGATGAATTCGCGGGCGCGCAGCAGTTCGAACGGGCCTTCGATCTCGGCCGCCGCCGGCAAGAGCGGCGCGAGCGCCGCCGGTTCGCTGACATAAATTCCGGAGCCGACGCGGATGCGAACCCGGCCCTCGACTTCCGAGCGCGATCAGCGCTTCGCGCACCGTCGGCCGCGACACCTTCAACTGTTCGGCAAGATCGCGTTCGGTCGGGAGACGGCTGCCCACGCGGTATTCGCCGCTGTCGATCAAGGCGCGAAGCTGATCGGCAACCTGGCGATAAAGGCGTCGTGCTTCCACGGCTTCGAGCGGCACGCTCGGCTCTCCCTGACGATCCCTTGAGAGATCGATTTTTCTTGCTTTGATCGGGCCAAGGCCAATAAATCGGCAATATTGGCCTTACCAATTGACCAAAGATTGATAGATCGAGCCTCCCATGTCAAGCGAAACGCCGAAAAATCACGTTTCCGGCCCGAAAGACGGCGATTTCCGCCTCTCGACCGCCAGCCTTGATCGGCTTCCCGGCCAGATCCGGCGTCCGGCTTATGACCGCTCGGGGGTCACGCCGGGCATCGTTCACCTCGGAATTGGCGCGTTCCACCGGGCACACCAGGCGGTGGTGATCGACGACCTCCTTGCGGGTGGCGCCACCGATTGGGGAATCGTCGGGGCCAGCTTGCGCAGTCCGGAGACGCGCGATGCCCTCGCCCCGCAGGATTGCCTCTACACCCTGGCCGTTCGTTCCGGTGCGGGCACCGATCACCGGATCATCGGTTCGGTTCTCGCATGCGAAGTCGCCAACGAGAAGCCCGCCCCTTTGATCGCGCGCCTGACCGACCCGGCTACGCGCATCGTCTCGCTGACGGTCACCGAGAAGGGCTATTGTCACACGCCGCAAACCGGCGACCTGGACGAACATCATCCCGACATCGTTCATGACCTGCAGAATCCGGGCACGCCGCGCTCGGCCATCGGATTTCTCGTCGCAGCACTTGCGCGCCGGCGGATTGCAGGCGCAGCCCCCTTCACCGTTCTGTCGTGCGACAATCTCTCCGCCAATGGCCATACCGTCGGGCGGATCGTGACGCAGTTCGCCAGCCTTCGATCGCGCAATCTCGCCAAATGGATCGAAGCCGAGGTGGCCTTCCCTTCGACCATGGTGGACCGGATCGTGCCGGAGACCACCGACCTCGACCGATCAGAGATTTCTTCCGCGCTCGGCATGACCGACGCGTGGCCGGTGGTGACCGAGCCATTCACGCAATGGATCGTCGAAGATCGCTTTCCGGCCGGACGGCCGGATTTCGCGGCCGCGGGCGTGCAGATGGTCTCGGATGTGACGCCGTTCGAGCACATGAAACTGCGGCTGCTCAACGCCAGTCATTCGGCGCTGGCCTATCTCGGCTATCTCGCCGGCCATGAGACCATCGCTTCCACCATGACCGACGTTCGCTTTGCAGCGCTCGCCCGACAGGTGATGCTCGACGCGGCGCCGACGCTGACGATGCCTGAAGGCACCGACATTGCGGCCTACGGCGCGTCGCTGCTGCAGCGCTTTTCCAATCCCGCCCTGCATCACCGCACCTGGCAGATCGCGATGGACGGCTCGCAGAAACTGCCGCAGCGGCTGCTCGCCACCATGCAGGACCGGTTGCGGCTGGGCCTTTCGATCGACACCCATGCGCTCGCGGTCGCGGGCTGGATGCGCTACGTCACCGCAAGGGACGAACAGGGACGCGCCATCGACGTGCGCGATCCGCTTGCCAAGGAATTGTTTGAGATCACCGAGCGCGCCGGCCCGGTCGCGGAGCGCCTTGCTCCCGCGCTGCTGGAGGTGCACTCCATTTTCGGCACCCTCGGCAGCGATCCCCGCATGCGCACCGCCGTCACCGAGGCGCTCGCAAAACTCTATGCCCTCGGTGCACGACAGACGGTGCAAACGTTTCAGCCGGCATAATTGGCAGGCCACCTACGGAGACAACAACGTCCTGGTGAGTTGGTGATCGGGATCGGCGAGCCCGTCGATGACATCGAAATGATGCCGGCCGGGTTCTTCGACGATGCAGGTTTTCGCGCCGAGCCCGGTCCAGATGTTGGCGAGGAGCGCGTTCTGGCGGACGAATTCCGGGCGCTCGGCGCTGCCCACCCAGCACGTCACGCGTGCATTCGGCATCGGCTCCAGCAAGGCGGGGCTTTCCACGCGCGCCTCGGCCTCGTCGATCCGCAACTCCGCATTCATGGCAGCCTTCATCAGCGGACGAAGGTCATGAACGCCGGAAATGGAGACGGTGTGGCTGATGCGCGCCCGGACATCGTCCGGGAGCGGCGACGTCGCCGAAATCATGCGCGTCACCAGATGCCCGCCGGCGGAATGGCCGGTCAGAAAAAGCGGGCCTTCGACCATCGCGGCGGCGCGCGCGACGGCCGCGGCGATTTCGCGCGTGATCTCGGAGATGCGCACAGCCGGGCACAGCGTGTAGGAAGGCATCGCCACCGCATAGCCGCTTTCAACCGATCCGCGCGCCAGATGCGACCAAAAGTTCTTGTCGAGCGCCTTCCAGAACCCGCCATGGACGAAAACGACCAGGCCCTTTGGCCGGCCTTCCGGTGCAAAGAGATCGAAGCGGTTTCGTGGGCGCTCGCCATAGCTGATATCGAGCGTCGCGCGGCCGCTGCCTTGAAGTGCGTCGCGATAGGCCTGCGCGGGCTGCACCCACGCGGCCGGCCAGCGGTCGCCGCCCGGAATGTTCGGCGCATTCGCATAGGCGTCGTTCCAGTCGGAAATCTGATGAAAAATCACGCGGTTCGGTTTCCATTTCATCTTGCGCCGGCCGGATGTCCGATCGATGCCCGCAGGCCAACAGTCTATACCGGGAAGCGCACGTCCCGCCCATAAACTTCAAGCTTGAAATAATCGATGTCAACGCGAATAATTCCACCGGGCGCGCACCAGGGAAAGACATGACCGATTTCACGCGAACGAAATCCCGGTTCGCCATCCCGGATGGCCTGATCTATCTGGACGGCAATTCGCTCGGTCCCCTGCCCGTTGCAGCCGCCGATCGCGTCGGCCGGGTGATATCGGAGGAATGGGGCAAGCACCTCATCAAGGGCTGGAACGTCGCCGGGTGGATGACGCAGCCGCGGCGTGTCGGCGACCGTATCGGCCGGTTGATCGGCGCGGCCGACGGGACGGTGGTGGTGGGCGATACGCTCTCCATCAAGGTCTACCAGGCGCTGGCCTCGGCGCTCGCGCTCAATCCGTCGCGGCGCGTGATCCTGTCGGACACCGGCAACTTTCCTTCCGATCTCTACATCGCCAGCGGCCTGCTTGAATCGCTCGACCGTGGCTACGCGTTGAAGGTCGTGGCCCCCGAAGACGTCGAAGCCGCCATCGACGAGACGATCGCGGTGCTGATGCTGACCGAGGTCGACTATCGCACCGGCCGGCTGCACGACATGCACGCGCTAACGCGCAGGGCGCATGCCGCCGGCGCGTTGACGGTCTGGGATCTGGCGCATTCCGCGGGTGCACTTCCGGTCGAGCTGGAAGGCGCTGAGGCCGATTTCGCGGTCGGCTGCACCTACAAATATCTCAATGCCGGTCCTGGCGCGCCGGCCTTCATCTATGTCGCGCCGAAGCACGCCGATACGGCGCGGCCGGCGCTTTCCGGCTGGATGGGTCACCACGCGCCGTTTGCCTTTGACCTCGACTATCGGGCCGGGCCGGGCATTGAGCGAATGCGGGTCGGCACGCCCCCGATCATTGCGATGGCCGCGCTCGACGCCGCCCTCGACGTCTGGGACGGCGTCAGCATGACCGACGTGCGCGCATGCATCGATCGCGCTCGCCGACCTGTTCATCCGCGAAGTCGAAGCGACGTTGTCCCGAGCTGACGCTGGCTTCGCCACGGGACGGCAAGCAGCGCGGCAGCCAGGTTTCGTTTCGTCACCCGGATGGCTACGCGATCATGCAGGCGCTGATCGCGCGCGACGTGATCGGCGACTTCCGCGCGCCGGACATGATGCGCTTCGGCTTTACGCCGCTCTACATCGGAGAAGCCGAGGTTCGCGCGGCAGTCGACATCATCGCCGACGTCTTGACCAATCGCCGCTGGGATACCGCGGAATACCGCAAAAAGGCGCTCGTGACATGACCGGCAAGCCTGACGACGCCTCGCGTGAAGGAGCCCAGATGTCGTTCGATGGGCGCATGTCCTACAGCGATTATCTGCATCTGGAACGCGTTCTGGACGCGCAAGAGCCGCTCTCGGACGCGCATGACGAACTGCTGTTCATCATCCAGCACCAGACTTCCGAACTCTGGATGAAGCTGGCCATCCACGAAATCCGTTCCGCCATCAAGGCGATCCGCCACGACCAGCTGCAGCCCGCCTTCAAGATGCTGTCGCGCATTGCCCGGATCTTCGAGCAGCTCAACACCGCCTGGGACGTGCTGCGAACGATGACACCCAGCGAATACACCGAGTTTCGCGATCAACTCGGGCAGTCCTCGGGTTTCCAGTCGTACCAGTATCGCGCGATCGAGTTCCTCGCCGGCAATCGCAATCTGGCGCTGCTTGGCCCGCACGCCCACCGCGCCGACATCACGGCAAAGCTCGAGGAAATTCTCGCCGAGCCGGGCCTCTACGACGAGGCGCTGCTGCTGCTTGGCGCGCAATGGCTTTGACATCGGCGAAGACGCGCGCCGAACCGACTGGCGCGTCAAGCGCACGCCAAACGACGAGGTGTTGGAGGCCTGGAAGACCGTCTATGCGTCGCCGGCGAAACACTGGATGCTCTACGAGCTTGCGGAAAAGCTGGTCGATTTCGAGGACTATTTCCGCCGCTGGCGCTTCAATCACGTCACGACGGTCGAGCGCATCATCGGCCTGAAGCGCGGAACCGGCGGCACGTCGGGCGTCTCCTACTTGCGCAAGATGCTCGAGGTCGAACTTTTTCCGGAACTCTGGAAGCTGAGAACAGAGCTTTAAGACGACACCCGACAAGCGGGTTTCAGCGCGGCACCACTGCGGTCGCCTCGATCTCGACGCGGGCTTGCCTTCTCGACCAGGCGCACCACCTGCACCAGCGCCATCGCCGGATAATGCGCGCCAAAAATCTCGCGATAGACGCGGCCGAGCTCTTTCAGGCTCGCGAGATATTCCTCGATGTCGACGACATACCAGGTCAGGCGCACGAGATGCTCGAGGTCCAGCGCCGCCCTCGGCGAGGATATCGGCAATGTTGCTCAGCGTCTGACGCACCTGCCCAACGAAATCGGGCGCCAGATGCCCTTGCGTATCCCAGCCGATCACGCCGCCGGTCACCACAAGCCGGCCATCGGCGGCCATGCCGTTGGCATAGCCTTTCGGCATCGGCCAGCCGCTCGGCTGCAACACTTGCGGGCCCGACGACGAGCTATCGGTCTTGGGATTAGGCACCACGCTCAGCGTGGGGCCTTTGGGGGCGGTCACCGGCATTCTCCATCAGGTTCAAGCGTCATTCCGCGGCGATGCCTGGCGACGCCGGGCCGCCGGTGGCCATCTGCCTCAGCGCAAAGCGCCTCAGCTTGCCGGTTTCGGTCTTCGGCAGTTGCGCGACATATTCGATCGCACGCGGATATTTGTACGGCGCAATGGTCTGCTTGACGTGATCCTGCAACGCTTGCGTCAGCGCGGCGTCGCCCTTGGCGCCACCCGCCAGAACCACATAGGCCTTGACGATCATGCCGCGCGCCTCGTCGGGCGCGCCGACCACGCCGCATTCGGCGACAACAGGATGCGACAGCAGCGCCGCCTCGACCTCGGGGCCTGCGATGTTGTAGCCGGAGGAGACGATCATGTCGTCCGAACGGGCGACAAAGGACAGCCGTCCATTCGCGTCGCGAACGAAGGAGTCGCCGGTCAGATTCCAGCCGTCGCGCACATAGTTCGATTGCCTCTTGTCGGCGAGATAGCGGCATCCGGTCGGACCGCGCACCGCGAGCTTGCCGACGGTACCATCAGGCAATTCGTTCATGTCGTCGTCGACGATCTTTGCCTCATAGCCGGAAACCGGTCGCCCGGTCGTCCCCGCGACGGCGTCACCGACGCGGTTGGTGATGAAGATGTGCAGCAGTTCCGTCGAGCCGATGCCGTCGAGAATGGTCTTGCCGGTCTTGCGGGTCCAGTTTTCGAACACCGGCGCCGGCAAGGTTTCGCCGGCGGAAACGGCCAGCCGCAGCGACGACAGATCGGCGCCCTTGTCCATCGCGGCCATCATCGCGCGATACGCGGTCGGCGAGGTGAAGCAGATCGTCGCCTTGTAGGTCTCGATGATCTTGACCATTTCGGGCGGCGAGGCGTTTTCCAGAAGCGTTGCGGTGGCGCCGAACCGCAGCGGAAAGATCGCGAGGCCACCGAGCCCGAACGTAAAGGCCAGCGGCGGCGAGCCGACGAAAACATCGTCCTCGGTCACGTTGAGCACTTCCCTGGCATAGCCGTCCGCCACGATCAGGAGGTCGCGATGGAAATGCATCGTCGCCTTGGGCTCGCCCGTGGTGCCCGAGGTGAACCCCAGCAGAGCGACGTCGTCGCGTCCGGTTTTCACGGCGTCGAACTTCACCGGCTTGTTCAGCGCCACCCGGTCGAGCTCGGCATCATGGTTGGAGGTGCCGTCGAAATTCACCACCTGCTTGAGGAACCGGCTGGTCTTTGCGCAGGCGACCAGCTCATCGGCGATACGGCTGTCGGTCAGCGCCAGCGCAATCTCGGCCTTGTCGACGATCTTGCCCAGTTCGCCCGCACGCAGCATCGGCATGGTGTTGACGACGACGGCGCCCGCCTTGGTGGCCGCAAGCCATGCCGCGACCAGCGCGGGGTTGTTGCCGGAACGGATCAGGACGCGGTTGCCGGGCTTGACGCCGTAATTCTCCACCAGCGCATGCGCGAGGCGGTTGGACCAGTCGGCCAGTTCCTTGTAGGTGCGCTGGCGGCCGTTGCCGATCAGCGCGATCCGGTCGCCCCAGCCTTTTTCGACGATCCGGTCGGTCAGTTCGACCGCGGCATTGAGATATTCCGGATATTGAAACTCGGGCCGGTCGAGCAGCAGGTCCGGCCACTGCTCGGATGGCGGCAGGTTTCGCCGCGCGAAATCGTCGATATGGCCCGACGGGCCAAGAGACAAGGGTCGGCTGGGAGTTCTACCTGACATTTTCATCTCCCCTCGCTTCCAGCAATGAAAGGCTCGAGATCAATATCGAGGACGCCCGGCAACGCCGTCTCGCAAATCATTTTAGGCTTAAAGCAATTTTTCGCAAGTGCGG
The DNA here is from genome assembly GCA_963840465.1 of uncultured Alphaproteobacteria bacterium. Classification (GTDB taxonomy): domain Bacteria; phylum Pseudomonadota; class Alphaproteobacteria; order Rhizobiales; family Xanthobacteraceae; genus Bradyrhizobium. The sequence goes on from CAWIZF010000062.1 coordinate 282,035, forward strand.
AATCGCGCCTACCGCCGCCGGGACCCGCCTGACGGCGGCACGGCAGGGGAACCCCGGCCCCTCAGGCCGGCGGCGGGGGTGTCGTCAGTCCAGGTCCGCGAACTATTCGTTGGCTTCGGGCGGCAGGAAGTTCACCTCGTGCTGCGCCGAGATCCGAACCACCTCTGCGGGGTCGGTCAAATTGTGCAACTGATTGAACAGCGCTTCGAGCTTTTGCATCGGCGATACCCAGAACAGCGCCCGCGCCGGCTTGTCTGACTTGTTGAAGTAGCCGTGCGGAATGCCGCGCGGCAGGCGAACCAGATCGCCGGCCTTGGCCTGCACCCAGACGCCGTCGAGCTTGAGATCCAGCACCCCTTCCTGCACCAGGATGAACTCATCCTGGGTCGGATGAATGTGCACCGGCACGAACTGGCCGGGCTCGCTGTTGGTCTCGAAGGCAAAGGTGGAATCGGTCACGGCCTTGGGGAAGTAGACCTGACCGAGAATATTCCAGCTCTTGCCACCGTAACCCGTACCATTGGCGGTGATGCCTTTCTCGAGTGCTGCCATATCGTCCTCTCCTGTCGCAGTTGGTGAACCCCACCAACCTCAGCCCGCCCGCGCCTTTGCGGATTTCTGCGCCGAGGCCTTGGTCTTGGCCAGCAGGCGCATCAGATCGCGGACGTCCTTCGGTGTCAGGTCGCCGAAGACATCGGCAATCCACAATTCGTGCTCCGCCGCCATCTTGCGGAATTCGGCGCGCCCCGCCTTGGTCAGCCGGATCACCTGCACGCGGCGGTCGGCGTCCGAGGTGCGGCGGTCGAGATGCCCGGATTCGACGAGACGCTCGACCAGCCCGGTGACGTTGCCGTTCGAGACCATCATCCGCTTGGAGACATCTGATAGCGTCATGCCCTCCGGCACCTTGTCGAGCTGGGCCATCAGGTCGAACCGCGGCAGCGTGACGTCGAAGCGCTCGCGCAACCGGCTGCGCACCTCGCCCTCGATCAGGGTCGTGCAGGTCAGCAGGCGCAGCCACAGCCTGAGTTCGTCGCCGTGATGTTCCGGGAGTTCGACGGCCTTGGTCTCTGAATCGAGGATCATGATGCAAATCTTGTCCGGCTTGGGCGTTCGGTGATCCGAACAGAGCGCAGCTTCCGGGATCATTGCCCATATTTCTTTAGGTTTCAAGTAATTGGCGCATGGCTTGCATGGACGCGTTCTGCTTGCAGGCGCAGTCACCGTCAGAATAAGCTGCAATCCGAGCATTTTGTGTGGCGTTAAGTTTTTCGGCTGCAGAGGCCGAATGGAGGAATAATCATGAAGCCGTCGTTGAAGCTGAGCGGATTTGCCGTGTTGCTGGGTGTTGCCGCCACTCCGGCCGCAGCGCAGGAGAAAATCAAGATCGGTGTGATCACGACCTTGTCCGGCCCGGCGGCCGTGCTCGGCCAGCAATCGCGCGACGGCCTGCAACTCGGAATCAAGGACCTCGGCGGCAAGATGGCCGGCAAGGACGTCGAGGTCGTCGTCGTCGATGACGAACTCAAGCCCGATGGCGCCGTGACCAAGGCCAAGGGCCTGCTCGAACGCGAGAAGGTCGACTTCGTGGTCGGACCGATCTTCTCCAACATCCTGCAGGCCATTCACCGGCCGGTGACCGAGAACAAGACGTTCCTGATCAGCCCGAACGCGGGGCCGTCGAGCTACGCCGGCAAGGAGTGCAGCCCGTTCTTCTACGTCACCTCCTACCAGAACGACCAGGTTCACGAGATCCTCGGCAAGGTCGCGCAGGACCGCGGCTACAAGCGCATGTATGTGCTGGTGCCGAACTATCAGGCCGGCAAGGATTCGGCGGCCGGGTTCAAGCTCGACTACAAGGGCGAGATCGCCGAGGAAAGCTACACGCCGCTCGGCACGCTGGATTTCCAGGTCGAGCTGACCAAGATCTCCTCTTCCAAGGTCGATGCGCTGTTCACCTTCATGCCGGGCGGCATGGGCGTCGGCCTCGTCAAGCAGTACCGGCAGGCCGGCCTTGCCGACAAGATCCCGGTGCTGTCGGCCTTCACCGTCGACGAATCCACCCTGCCCGCGCAGCAGGACGCCGCCGTCGGCATGTTCGGCGGCGCCAACTGGGCGCCGAACATGGACAATCCCCAGAGCAAGAAGTTTGTCGCCAGCTACGAAGCTGCCTACAACAGCGTGCCCGGCACCTACGCCATGCAGGGCTACGATACGGCCATGCTGATCGACAGCGCGGTGAAGGCGGTGAAGGGCGACCTCAAGAACAAGGACGCGGTGTCGGCCGCGCTGAAAAAGGCCGAGTTCACCTCGCTGCGCGGCGACTTCAAGTTCAACGTCAACGGCTATCCGATCCAGAATTTCTATCTGACCAAGGTCGCAAAGCGCGCCGACGGCAAATTCCAGACCGAGATCGTCGAGAAGGTGTTTTCCAACTATGGCGATCGCTACGCCAAGGATTGCGCGCGCGCGAAATAATTTTTGGGAAGGATAACAGCCATGAAGACCGAAATCGCCGGCATCACCCGCGCCAATGAAGGCATCCAGGGTATCTCCTGGAACATCCTCGGCCAGACCTATGTGCCGAAGAACGTCACCGAGCATTCCTTCTCGTGGCATGCGACGTTCCCGCCCGAGACCTTCGTGCCGCCGCATATTCATCCCGACCAGGACGAATATTCTACATCCTGGAGGGCCAGCTCGACTTCTTCCATCGACGGCGCCGAGACGCAGGCCACGCCGGCGATCTGGTGCGGCTGCCGATGGGCAAGCTGCACGGCATCTTCAACAAGTCGCGGCCGCACCGCGAAGACGCTGTTCTGGAGTAGTCGCGAATGCGGCGGCTCTACGATCTGTTATGGCGATCCACAACATGAGGAGAACGCCGGACGCGGGGCGCGCGGAGACGAGATGCCGATTCGACGAGACGCTCGACCAGCCCGGTGACGTTGCCGTTCGAGACCATCATCCGCTTGGAGACATCTGATAGCGTCATGCCCTCCGGCACCTTGTCGAGCTGGGCCATCAGGTCGAACCGCGGCAGCGTGACGTCGAAGCGTTCGCGCAACCGGCTGCGCACCTCGCCCTCGATCAGGGTCGTGCAGGTCAGCAGGCGCAGCCATAGCCTGAGTTCGTCGCCGTGATGCTCCGGGAGTTCGACGGCCTTGGTCTCTGAATCGAGCGTCATGATGCAAATCTTGTCCGGCTTGGGCGTTCGGTGATCCGAACAGAGCGCAGCTCCCGGGATCATTGCCCATATTTCTTTAGGTTTCAAGTAATTGGCGCATGGCTTGCATGGACGCGTTCTGCTTGCAGGCGCAGTCACCGTCAGAATAAGCTGCAATCCGAGCATTTTGTGTGGCGTTAGGTTTTTCGGCTGCAGAGGCCGGATGGAGGAATAATCATGAAGCCGTCGTTGAAGCTGAGCGGATTTGCCGTGTTGCTGGGTGTTGCCGCCACTCCGGCCGCAGCGCAGGAGAAAATCAAGATCGGTGTGATCACGACCTTGTCCGGCCCGGCGGCCGTGCTCGGCCAGCAATCGCGCGACGGCCTGCAACTCGGAATCAAGGACCTCGGCGGCAAGATGGCCGGCAAGGACGTCGAGGTCGTCGTCGTCGATGACGAACTCAAGCCCGACGGCGCCGTGACCAAGGCGAAGGGCCTGCTCGAACGCGAGAAGGTCGACTTCGTGGTCGGACCGATCTTCTCCAACATCCTGCAGGCCATTCACCGGCCGGTCACCGAGAACAAGACGTTCCTGATCAGCCCGAACGCCGGGCCATCGAGCTACGCCGGCAAGGAGTGCAGCCCGTTCTTCTACGTCACCTCCTACCAGAACGACCAGGTTCACGAGATCCTCGGCAAGGTCGCGCAGGACCGCGGCTACAAGCGCATGTATGTGCTGGTGCCGAACTATCAGGCCGGCAAGGATTCGGCGGCCGGATTCAAGCTCGACTACAAGGGCGAGATCGCCGAGGAAAGCTACACGCCGCTCGGCACGCTGGATTTCCAGGTCGAGCTGACCAAGATCTCCTCCTCCAAGGTCGATGCGCTGTTCACCTTCATGCCGGGCGGCATGGGCGTCGGCCTCGTCAAGCAGTACCGGCAGGCCGGCCTTGCCGACAAGATCCCGGTGCTGTCGGCCTTCACCGTCGACGAATCCACCCTGCCCGCGCAGCAGGACGCCGCCGTCGGCATGTTCGGCGGCGCCAACTGGGCGCCGAACATGGACAATCCCCAGAGCAAGAAGTTTGTCGCCGCTTACGAAGCTGCCTACAACAGCGTGCCCGGCACCTACGCCATGCAGGGCTATGATACGGCCATGCTGATCGACAGCGCGGTGAAGGCGGTGAAGGGCGACCTCAAGAACAAGGACGCGGTGTCGGCCGCGCTGAAAAAGGCGGAGTTCACCTCGCTGCGCGGCGACTTCAAGTTCAACGTCAACGGCTACCCGATCCAGAATTTCTATCTGACCAAGGTTGCAAAGCGCGCCGACGGCAAATTCCAGACCGAGATCGTCGAGAAGGTGTTTTCCAACTATGGCGATCGCTACGCCAAGGATTGCGCGCCCGCGAAATAATTTTTGGGAAGGAAACAGCCATGAAGACCGAAATCGCCGGCATCACCCGCGCCAATGAAGGCATCCAGGGAATCTCCTGGAACATCCTCGGCCAGACCTATGTGCCGAAGAACGTCACCGAGCATTCCTTCTCGTGGCATGCGACGTTCCCGCCCGAGACCTTCGTGCCGCCGCATATTCATCCCGACCAGGACGAATATCTTTACATCCTGGAGGGCCAGCTCGACTTCTTCCTCGACGGCGCCGAGACGCAGGCCACGCCGGGAGATCTGGTGCGGCTGCCGATGGGCAAGCCGCACGGCATCTTCAACAAATCCGGCCGCACCGCGAAGACGCTGTTCTGGGTGTCGCCGACGCGGCGGCTCTACGATCTGTTCTGGGCGATCCACAACATGAAGGAACAGACGCCGGACGCCGTGGTGGCGCTCGCTGCCGAGCACAACATCCACTTCCTGCCGCCGCCTCCCGGGGCGTGAGATTTGTCTTCGTAGCCCGGATGGAGCGCAGCGCAATCCGGGGCCGCTACCTGATCTTGCGAGAATCCCGGATTGCGCTTCGCTTCATCCGGGCTACGGGTTTGACTACGCCCGCACGGCCGCAAGCCCCAACGGCGGTGGCGCAAATCCCGCCTTTGAAGCATAGCCGCGGACGATCGCTTCGCGCTGGGCGTGGCTCAGCACCTTCTCGATATCGGTAAATCCGTCAGGCGCGAGTTGCTCGACCGCGTCGATCACGCCCTCCGGGCCGCCGCGGCGGTTCGAGCGCACGATCTCCGCCGTCATCGGCAGGCGCTTCTGTTCATAGGCCACCAGCGCCTGGCGCGGATGCTCGGCGCGCGCCAGTGCATCGGCCAGTGCGCGGGCATCGAGGATCGCCTGCGACGCGCCGTTTGATCCGACCGGATACATCGGATGCGCGGCGTCGCCGAGCAGCGTGACCCGGCCCCAGGTCCAGTACGGCAGCGGATCGCGGTCGCAGCAGGGGTACTCGTAGAATTCCGGCGTCGCCGAAATCAGGCTGCGGACGTCGACATGGGGCACCGAGAAACGCTCGACATGCGGCATCAGCTCCTCGCGCTTGCCGGGCCGCGACCAGTCCTCGCGGCGCGGCGGCGGCGAATTGCCCTCGCCGATCCTCACCAGCACCGCCCAGTTGGTCAGCCGGCTCGCGGGGCTCGATCCTTCCGCAATCGGATAGACCACGACCTTGGCATTCAGTCCGCCGGCCACGATCATCGAGCGGCCGGTCAGGAAGGCCGGCCAGTCGCGCGCGCCGCGCCACAGCATCAGGCCGTTCCAGCACGGCGGCCCCTCGTCCGGAAACAGCATCTCGCGCACCCGCGAATGGATGCCGTCGGCGCCGATCAGGATATCGCCGCGCGCGGTTTTGACATGGGCGCCGGTACGGTCGAAGAAGTGCGCGACCACGCCGCCCTCGTGCTGCGCGAACGCGCCGAGCCGGCAACCGGTGTGGATGGCCTCAGGCCCAAGCCGCTCCTCGACGGCGCGATGGATCACGCTTTGCAGGCGGCCGCGATGAACCGAAAATTGCGGCACGTCGTGGCCGGCGTCGAGCCCGCGCGGCTCGCGCCAGACTTCCTGGCCGTGGCGGTTCAGATAATACAATTGGTCGGTGCGAACGGCCGCGGCGTCGAGCCGGTCCAGCAGCCCGAGGCCGGTCAGCTCGCGGATCGCATGCGGCAGCGTGTTGATGCCGACGCCGAGTTCGCGGATGGTGTCGGACTGTTCGAACAGTTCGCAGTCGATGCCGCGCGCCCGCAACATCAGCGCAGTGGTAAGGCCTCCGATGCCGCCTCCGACGATGATTGCCTTCATGCGCGCTACTCCACTCTCCACTTCAACCTCGCCCCGCTTGCGGGGAGAGGTCGGATCGCCCTTGCGATCCGGGTGAGGGGGTACAGGTCCATCAACGCACACCGATTTCGCGGATAGAGCCCCTCACCCCAACCCTCTCCCCGCAAGGGCGGGGCGAGGGAGCAGAGAGCCTGCCATCCGGCCTATTCGGCTGCAAGCGGCTTTGTCGCCTCGGCTTTCAGCTCGGCGCGGGTTTTCGGCTTACCCTTAATTTTGAGGTCCTCGAAATCCTGCCGGTCACGCACGCTGTTGCGGAAGATCTGTTCCTTGCCCGGCAGATATTGCGGCGGACAGGCGATATCGGCGCCATACCAGGCCGCCGCCCGCATCGTAAAGGACGGATCGACCAGATGCGGCCGGCCCAGCGCCACGAGATCGGCACGGCCGGCGGCCAAAATCGTGTTGACCTGGTCCGCGGTGGTGATGTTGCCGACGCACATGGTCGCGACCCGGGCTTCGTTGCGAACCTGATCGGAGAACGGCGTCTGGAACATGCGGCCGTAGATCGGCTGGGCATCGCGCACGGTCTGCCCGGTCGAGACATCGACCAGATCGACGCCGGCGTCGCCGAACGCACGTGCCACCGCCACCGCGTCGTCACCGGTGATGCCGCCCGCAGCCCAGTCGGTGGCGGAGATGCGAACCGACATCGGCTTGTGCGCCGGCCACGCCGCGCGCATCGCCTCGAACACTTCCAGCGGATAGCGCAGCCGGTTGGCGAGCGTGCCGCCATATTCGTCGGTGCGCGCGTTGGTCAGCGGTGAAATGAAACTCGCCAGCAGATAGCCGTGGGCGCAATGCAGCTCCAGCATGTCGAAGCCGCAGGCCTCGCCACGCAAGGCCGCCGCGACGAACTCCTGCTTGACGCGGTCCATCGCGGCGCGATCCATTTCGCGCGGCACCTGGCTGTCGGGGTAGTAAGGTAGCGGCGACGCCGAGATCGTGTCCCAGCCGCCCTGCTCCAGCGGCCGGTCCATGCCATCCCACATCAATTTGGTCGCGCCCTTGCGGCCGGCGTGGCCAAGCTGCAGGCAGATCTTCGCCGACGAATTGACGTGGACGAAATCGACGATCCGCGTCCACGCTGCTTGCTGCTCGTCGTTCCACAGACCGGCGCAGCCGGGCGTAATGCGGGCGTCGCGGCCGATGCAGGTCATCTCCGTGAAAATCAGCCCGGCGCCGCCGATCGCGCGCGAGCCGTAATGCACCAGATGGAAATCGCCGGGCACGCCCTCCTTCGCGGAGTACATGCACATCGGCGACACCACCGCGCGATTGCTGACTTCCATCTCGCGCAGTTTCAGCGGCTGGAACATCGGCGCCACGGGCTTGTCGAGATCGACCTCGAAGCCTTTTGAACGTACCTGCTTCGCAAACGCCGCGTCGACCTCACGGACAAACTCCGGCGCGCGCAGCGTGAGGTTATCGTAAGTGATCGCCTTGGCGCGGGTCATGACGCCGAACGCGAACTGCACGGGATCGAAATCCCAGAAGCGGTCGACATGCTCGAACCAGACCAGCGACACGTCGGCGGCGTGCTGGATCTTCTCGACCTCCTCGCGCCGGCCATGCTCGTAGGTCTGCAGCGCGGCATCGACCGAAGGCGACTGCGCCATGGCATCCGCGAGCGCAATCGCGTCTTCCATCGCGAGCTTGGTGCCGGAGCCGATCGAGAAATGCGCGGTCGCCTTGGCGTCGCCGAGCAGCACCATGTTGTCCTTGACCCAGCGCTGGCTGCGGATCATCGGGAAATTGCGCCACATCGAGCGGTTGATCAGCAGCGGATGGCCGTCGAGGAACCAGCCGAAAATCTCCGCCATCCGATCGGCGGACTGCTGTTCGCTCAGGCCTTCGAGCCCGGCGCGCTGGAAGGTCTCGGCATCGGTCTCGAAAATCCAGGTCGAGCGGCCCGCTTCATACTGATAGGCATGCGCGATGAACGGGCCCCACTCGGTCTCCTGGAAGATGAAGGTGAAGGCGTCGAGCGGCCTGGTCGAGCCCATCCAGGCAAACTTGTTGGAGCGCAGGTCGATCTGCGGGTTGAAATGATCGATGTATTTGTCGCGGAAGCGGCTGTTGATGCCGTCGGCGAGCACGATCAGATCGGCATCGGCGAATTGCGCTTCATCGTCGATATCGGTCTCGAACAGGATCGTCACGCCGAGTTCGCGGGCGCGCTCCTGCAGGATCAACAGCAGCGTCCGGCGCGAGCAGCCGCAAAAGCCGTTGCCGCCGACGCGGTGCACGGTGCCGCGGAAGTGCACGGCGATGTCGTCCCAATAGGCGAATTCCTGGGTGATGCGGCGATAGCTCGGCGGATCGTACTTCTCGAAATTGTCCAGCGTGGCGTCGGAGAACACCACGCCGAAGCCGAACGTGTCGTCGGCGCGGTTGCGCTCATAGACCGTGATCTCGGCCTGCGGCCGCTGCTTTTTCAGGAGGATCGCGGCGTAGAGACCGGCCGGTCCGCCGCCGATAATCGCGATCTTCATCTACCGCCTCCGAAACAGGCTGTCGGGCTAGTACGGAATTACTTTAAGCCTAAAATAATTTTCCGGCAAGGGGTCCGTTCGTAGCCCGGATGGAGCGTAGCGCAATCCGGGATGCTTGTGATGTAGGCAAGAGTTCCGGGTTTCGGACTGCGCCGCCGCTGGGGCTGCGCTTCACCCGGGCTACGTTCCTCAATTGCCCTCAAACACCGGGGTTCGCTTGTTCGAAAACGCCTCGAAGGCGCGGCCGAAATCTTCGGTGGTCATGCAGAGCGCCTGCGCTACCGCCTCGGCCTCGATCGCCTCCTCCACCGACATCGCCCATTCCATTGCCAGCATCCGCTTGGTCATGGTGTTGGCGAAGGTCGGGCCTTCGGAAATCTGCTTGGCCATGAGCTGCGCCTGCGGCAGCACCGAGTCCGGCGTGACAATACGGCTGAAGAAGCCCCAGCGTTCGCCCTCCTCCGCGGTCATGAAGCGGCCGGTATAAAGCAGCTCGGAGGCCCGCGACTGCCCGATGATGCGCGGCAGGATCGCGCAGGCGCCCATGTCGCAGCCGGCGAGGCCGACCTTGTTGAACAGGAACGCGACCTTGGCGCCGGTAGCTGCGAGGCGCAGATCCGAGGCCATCGCGACGATCGCACCGGCCCCGGCGCAGATACCTTCGACGGCGGCGACGATCGGCTGCGGGCACGCCCGCATCGCCTTCACGAGGTCGCCGGTCATGCGGGTAAAGGCGGTCAGCCCCTTGGTGTCCATCTGGATCAGGGGACCGATGATCTCGAACACGTCGCCGCCGGACGAGAAGTTGCCGCCCGCGCCGGTCACGACGATGGTCTTGACCTCGTCATCCATCGCGCAGGCGCGAAAGAAATCGGTGAGCTCGCGATAGCTTTCGAAGGTCAGCGGATTCTTTCGCTCGGGGCGGTTGAGCGTCACGGTAGCGACGCGATCCACGACGGCGAGCAAAAAGTGTTTTGGCGAATAGTCGGCCAGCGGCAGCGTGACGGGGTTGGCAGGCTTGCTCATGGGATCTCCCTGAATTTAGTCGTTATCGATGTGGCAGCCGATCAGACTTCACCGCCGGCCACCGCGATGGCCTGGCCCGTAATGGCGCCGGCGCCCTCGCCGCACAGCCAGAGCACGGCATCGGCCACTTCCGAAGGCGCCACGAGGCGCCCCTGCGGATTGTGCTTCGACAGTTCCGCGATGGCCTGCTCGCGGCTGCGACCGGTCTTCTTGATGATGTTGTCGATCGAGCCTTCCAGCAGATCGGTTTCGGTGAAGCCGGGGCAGACGGCGTTAACGGTGACGCCGCTCTTTGCGGTTTCCAGCGCCAGCGAACGGACGAGGCCGATGACGGCATGTTTCGCCGCGCTGTAGGCCGTGACGTAGGCGTAGCCTTTCAGTCCGGCGGTCGAAGCAACGGCGACAATCCGGCCGCGGCGGCGCTCGATCATTCCAGGCAAGACCGCCTGCGTGGCATGCACCACGCCCATGAAATTGACGTCCATCATCCGCTGGAACAACGCTGCATCGGAACGCCCGAACGGCGACGATTCCGCCGCGCCCGCATTGGCAATGAGGATGTCGATCGGCTGCCGCGCCGCGGCGTCCGCAATAGCCGATTTGACCGACGCCTGATCGGCGACGTCGGCTACGGCTGCGAACTGCGCCGCACCGGATGCCACGGCTTCGTCCAGCGTTGCGCGGTTGCGGCCGAGCACCGTCACCGTCGCACCCGCTTTCGACAGCGCGGCCGATATTGCAAGGCCAATGCCCCGCCCGCCACCGGTGACGAGCGCATGGGAGGAACGCGACAATGGGGACATCGGTCAGGCCTCCAGAGTGAGGGTTCAGGATATATTTTAAACTTCAAGCTTTTGCAATCCGGACTGTCGCCACACAATGACCTGTCGTCCCCCGCGAAGGCGGGGGATCCAGTACGCCGCGGCTCCTCGGATCGATCTCTGCTGTCTCTGGGATACTGGGTCACCCGCCTTCGCGGGTGACGACATCGGAGCCAGTCCGCAGTTCCCCGTCCTTGAACAAATGGACGATCGCGTTCGCGTAGTACTGCAACAGCACGAGTTCTTTCGGGTTGACGCGGTAGGTGTCGTCCGGTCTCGATCACCAGATGGCGCAGCGTCAGCATCCGCAGGCCGACGGCGATGGCGTAGTCGCGGTCGGCGCGCGGGATGTGAACATAGCTTCCGAAGCGTTCGAGGTCGCCGATCAGGGTTGAAACCCGGCCCTTGATTTCGAACAATGTCAGCGGCTGGTCTCCTGCCTCCAGAACGGCGGTTGCGACCAGCGAGACCGGCAGCGCCGGCACCACGCGGCCGACGGCTTCCATCAGTTCGCTGCCGAGCCTTTCGATCTCGACACGGCGCGGCTCCGGCCCCAGAACGCGAAAATCGATCTTCCTGGCGTCGACATAATCTCGCAGCGACACCGGCACGCCAAAACTCACGCAGGTATATCCGAAGCGATGCCACTCGCCGCGCAATGCCATCCAGACGTGCCGGAAAAAATGGCGCGCCAGGGTCGCCGCGTTGAAGCCGAACACCGGCTTCTTGCCCGGCTCGACATTGGCCACCGAGGTCAGCATGCGGTCTTCCAGCACGCGGTCGTAATTGACGGCGACCGGGATGAACACCACATCGCGCGGACCCAGCGGATCGAAGCCCGCCACCATGTAACTCAACAGCCCGAATTTCGGCGGACGCAGTTTTCCGTCGCGGCTGAGGCCGCCCTCCGGGAAAATCGCCTGCGTGACACCCGCTGATGTCGCCATGTGAACATAGCGCGAGAGCACCTTGCGATAGAGCGCCTCGCCGGAATCGCGCGCGATGAAATAGGCGCCCATCGAACGGATCAAATTGCTGAGGCCCCAGACCTTGGCCCATTCGCCGACGGCGTAGCTCAGCGCCGACGAGGTCGCCGCGACGTAAGTCACCAGCACGTAATCCATGTTCGAGCGATGATTGATGACGAAGATCACCGACGAGGCGGGATCGACGGCGGCCAGCGCCTCGTCGTTGCGGACGCCGATCCGCACCCGGTAGAGCATATGGGAAACCGCCCGCGCGATCCGGGTGCCGACGCGAAAATAGGCATAGGCGCTGAACGCCGGGACGATCTCGCGGGCGTAGCGCCGCACCTTCTCCATCGCGACTTCGTTCGGCACGCCGGCTTCGCTCGAATATTCCTCGGCCGCCCGCAGCACTTCCGGGTCGAACACCAGACGATCGGTCAGCACCTGACGCTTGGTCAGCTTGAAGGGCTGAATGCGAAGCTTGAGCTTGGTGTTGAGCTCCTCGATGGCGCGGTTGGCGCGCCGGCGCAGCGCCCAGCGCACACTGGGAATGAGGATACGATCCAGCGCCGCCAGGATCGCGAGGATCGCCATCACGACGACGACCCAGAGCGGCAAGCTTACCTGCGACCCCATGGAAAACCCCGATCCCGCGACGCCGCGCGCCGCGACGTCACGATACGGTCGGGAACTCCATTGTGACAAGCGGCCCGGCCATCGGGGCCGGCCGATTTCCGGCGATCGGGGTCAGTTCGCAAGCGCGATATCGACTTCGGGCGGCGCCCTAGCCTGCCGTGACGTCCACCAATTCGGCCCCATCGAGCACGCGCCGGGCCTTGTCGCGGTCCAGATCGCCTTCCCAGGCCGCGATGACCACGGTCGCGATGCAGTTTCCGATCAGGTTGCCGAGCGCACGGGCCATGCCGATGAACCAATCGACCGAGAGCACCAGCACGAGGCCGATGGCCGGAATGCTCGGCACGGCATTCAGCGTCGCCGCCAGGATCACGATGGCGGAACCCGGCACGCCGTGCGCGCCCTTGGAAGTGATCAGCGAGACGCCCAGCACGAGCAGGAGATCGCCGAGCGACAGCGGTGTATTGGTCGCCTGCGCGATGAAGACCACCGCGAGCGTCAGATAGATCGAGAAGGCGTCGAGGTTGAAGGAATAGCCGGTGGGAATAACGAGGCCGACGACCGATTTCTTGACGCCGAGCGCTTCGAGCTTGCGCATGATCTGCGGCAGCACCGCGTCCGACGAGGCGGTGGCGAGCACGATGGTCAGTTCCTCGCGCAGGTAGGCGAGGAATTTGAGAATGTTCAGCCCGGCCAGTGCCATCACGCCACCGAGCACGCCGAGCACGAAGATGGCGAGCGAAACGTAGAACAAGGCGACCAGCGACAGCAACTGCTTGAGCGAACCGACGCCGTATTTGCCGACCGTATAGGCCACCGCGCCGAGCACGCCGAGTGGGGCAACACGCACGATCAGGCCCATGACGCGGAACAGCACGGTCGAAACCGCATCGATGAGTGCGTTGATTTTCTCGCCCTTTTCGCCACCGACCAGCGCCAGGCCGGTGCCGAACAGGATCGCAAAGAACAATACCTGCAACACGTCGTTGCGCGACAGCGCGTCGAACGAGGTGGACGGTATGATGTTCAGCAGGAAGCTCCCGATACCGCCGCCCTGCAGCTTGTGTGCGTTGTCGGAATAGGTATTGAGCGCCTTGGCATCCAGCGTCGATGGATCGATGTTCATGCCGTGGCCGGGGCCGAACAGATAGGCGAGCATCAGGCCGACCACGAGGGCTATGGTGGTCATCACTTCGAAATAGATCAGTGCCTTGACGCCGACGCGTCCGACCTTTTTCAGGTCGCCGGCACCGGCAATGCCATGCACAACGACGCAGAACACGATCGGCGCCACGATCATCGAAATCAGCTTCAGGAATGCGTCGCTGAAGATCTTGAGCCCGACGGCAAAGTCGGGAGCGGCCATTCCAATCACGATCCCGAGCAGCAAGGCGGCCAGGACCTGCACGAATAGCGATTGATAGATCGGTTTCCGCGCGCTGTCTGCCGTTGCAGTGATTGTTGTCATGATCGCTGTTCCTTTCGGCTCAGCACATTCATGAGCAAAATCCATGCCAGAAAACAGCAAACGATCGCTCGAACGGAAGCGGCATCGAGACTGGTCGATTTCCAGCAATCGGCCGACATGTTCGCAACTGCGATATCGGCGACGTTCGTTAGAACTCGGACGCGCACTCATTGACGCCGCGAGCGGATTAACTTAGTGCCGCCGGAGGCATGGCTCTGGCAGGCAACGATTTCGGCAAAAAGCGGTATTGTTCGTCTTTCGTGGATGTTCTCGCTGATCTCAGTGTCCAACTATTGCGATCGCTGCCTGGGTTCAACGCTGATCGAGTTCAGCAGTGTTGCGGTCGCGATCATCGCTGCGATGCCAGCGAGACTCAATACTATCTGCATCGCAAGTCCGTCTGAAATGTCGAGCAGCACCACGTGGCTGGCGAACGTCAGCAGAACGCCGAGGCAATAGATTGGCAGCGAGTTCTGGCCACAGCGGATCGCGCCGCGCATTACAGGCGTCGTCAGCCCTCGCCAGTTGCGAGGCACGAGCCATGCCGCCAAAACGGCTATGGCCAAAAAATGCAACAGTCGCAACGGATCGAGATTCGATTTGTCCAATGGGTAAAACAGTGTCGCCAGCGCCTGCGGAATCAGTGCTTCCAGCGGCTTGATACGCCAGCTCAAGACGATGACCAAGCTGAAGAGCAGATACAAGACGGCAAGTATAAGCGTCGTGCGCGACGTCACCCACCGCCGGGCCCTCTCGTCCTCGTTGATCGTCCACCACGCGCCAAGCACGACAAGCAGCTGCCAGGCGAGCGGATTGAAAGCCCAGTGGCCGTTCGGCCACGCCGGGACGGTCCAGCCAAAGGCATGCACCAACACATAGAGCGCCAGCGAGGCGCCAAGCGTCGCGTTCGGCGCTCGCAACAGCAGCCACAGCAGCGGCGCGAACAAGAGGTGAAGAAGCACGAAGACCGGCAACACGTCGGTATTGACCGGACGGTATTGCAGGACCGCCGCGCGCGCGAGCGTCGCGCCGGGATCGTCCAGCAAGATGCGCATATTGCTCTCGTCAGCAATACGGCCGGCGAGGTGAACCAGGATGGCGCAGGCGAGCGTGAGCAGCAGAAATGCGATGTAAATATCCCAGCTTCGCCGCAGCGTTCGGCAGAACACTCCGGTCCAGCCCTCGCGGCGCCTCGCCCTGCCGTAAGCCAGCGCGCAGGTTACGCCCGAAACGAACATGAACACTTCCGCGGCATCGCTGAAGCCGTAGTTCCGCAGCGTCAGCCAGGTTCCGATGTTGTTGGGGACATGGTCAAGAAAGATGAACCACAGCGCGATGCCTCGGCAGGCGTCTATTCGCAGGTCGCGGCCTTGGTCTTTCAGCTCCGGCAGCTCGCCGACCACGAACTTGGGTATGGTGACTCGGTCGTGCATCTGGATCGCTCCAAGCCAGCAAAATGGACCTGCCGCTCGAGCTGCTGGTGTGAGCTCGTTCACCTTTAAAGCCTTATTTTTAAAGGCGAATCTGCGCGCGAACGTTGAGCATTGTCAGCTTTGCACGCGATTCTTTGAGACACGCGATTGGTGTGACCTCGTTGTCCTGCAATCTGATTCTCGGAGTGGATGTCGGTCAGATTTTCCGACTGTTCAGAGCTGATTAGATCAACGCTCGTTGGGATGAGACAATCGGGACGCGAAATCATCGGGCTTTGCGGCAACTTCCACTGTCGGAGCGCAATGCGGACATCGCGCCGGTCCTTGGGTGCTTGGACCCGGTCCTAGGCGTCATTCTGGCTTCGAGTTGCGTCCAAAAGTCACGACCGAGAATCCGAAGGCAACGATCGTCGCAATGTTGAGTAGACCAAGCAGGTTGGCATTAGCTAGCCACAGCGCGAGCAATTTCGACTGGTTTGGCTCGTACGTATCAATCGCTCGCACGATCATTGCACCAAGAGTCGCAGCTATCGTCACGACACCAGCGATCCTGACTATTCTCCGTTGAGTAGGCGAGATTGGCGCTGAGATTGCCTGGACCGCCTGGCGTTCTTCGAGGCTTGTAATCCGATCGTTCGTGGGTGACAGGCCGGCGAGGATTGGGCGCAGCCGGTGCAACAGCAGCTGACGGGAAATGACAAGAGCCGAGCACAATGAAATAATCATTGCAAATGCGGCGATCACGCCACTCAGCCCCGCGGTGAAATAGCCGGAACGGTGCGCCCAGAGCGACAGGGCCGTTCCGAACAAAGCCGATTGCAGGATCCAAGTTATCCCGGTGATCCAGAGGACGGGTTTGCCAGATGTAGTGACGGTCGCGAGAATCGCAGCCTTCTGCGCATCGCTCACCAGAAAGTGCTCTTGGAAGCCGAACAACCACCAATTCGGCGCGCGGTAGACGTAACCGCCTGAGACGGGCTTGAATACGACGAACTTTCCAAAATCGATCATGACTCACTCCAAATGTGTTTGCGCAAATTTCGGCGCTGCAGGAAGTCGAGCCTCGGCCCGAGGGGGTCGAGGCAATCCAACTGGAGAACCCCGATTGGACAAGCAGGAATGGCACCGAAAAAAAACGATCGGCCCCTCTGCCGATCAGCAAACCCAGCACCCGTGCTTTTCCGCGGACACGATGCCCGAATTTCCCAAACTGGCCGCAGGCATGGCCACGACAATTGCAATCTTGCGCACTGGAGTCTCCCTCGTGGGCGCCGACGGGATCATTGACGCCAGGAGATTGTGCGCCGACGCCTCAGTGCTGAGCGTGACCTGGCGCACGTTTCGAGGTGAAGCACTGGAAGGCATTGAAGCGAGAAGATCGTAGACGCTACTCCCTCGGCCGCTCGCCGATCGTTCGGGCGGTGCCAAAATGCGGCGGCTGATTGGTTGCGTGAGTGATATCACAGATGATTTGAGCCAGCTTTTTCATAGTCGGGCTCTTGGCGCTGCATGATGCATGGCCGAACAAACGAGACAACGAAAATGAAAATCCCTCGCATTTCCCTGCTCGCTCTCGCGGCAATCCTCGGCACGCTGGCGGGCTCTGCGCCTGCATCAGCCACCGATTGGAACTGGCTCTCAAACAAACCCTACACGGATTGCCTCAAATTGTTTTACACCGGCGACTTCTTGATGCCCGCTAATGCCACTCCTGCACAGCGTGCGGCGAAGCACGAGCAGGGCCGCCGCTATTGCAATCGGAAATTCTACGGCCACGATTGATTTCGCGACCATCAGGGCTCCACGCCCCCTCGCGTTGGAATTGACCTCCAACGCTCGCTCTCAGGCGGAATATCTTTTCTTGATACTCGCAATGTCGGCAACCAACTCGACCCATTCTTCGCTGAAGCCACAAGAGGCGCAAAGATATCGTGTTACCTTGGCGGCACTAAAAATGGTCCGTCCAACGGGGATGTTGTTTCCGGCGCCAAAGGCGCGAGCTTCTCCGGGAATGCGAATGATCTCGTCGTTTTGACACTTTGGGCAAACCTTGGAATTCTGCATCTTGTTCCTTTGTCCCGGCGCGGCCGGCCCGTTGATCGTGTAGCAACCCGGAGTGCTTAACACGGAATGCGGGTAGTCGCGTTTCGCGAGACCTGCCCCTCGGTTTAATTTGGAGGTCCCAACCTTTCAGCTATCTCCGGAGGCCACCGGACGTTTCCCTTCCATTTCTCGGCCAGTCGCCGACCTTCAAGCAATTGGTCCTGCGACAGGAGCGCTGCTATTTTTGGCAGTTCATTGAGGGCGATCGGTTTGCCCATATCGGCCGCGTGGCTGACCAGCACGTAGGCGAGTACAAGATCTTTCGCGTGGCCGATAGAACCGCTTGCGTAAATGACACCTAGATTGGTCTGAGCAATGCTATTGCCTTGTTCTGCGGCTCTGCGGAATAGCCGTGCAGCTTCGATCTGGCTTTGCTCAACTCCGCGTCCCGCAGCGTACAGGTATGCGAGCTTGGTTTGCGCATCGGCGAAATTGCGTTCGGATGCCCGACGATACCATTCAGCGGCCTGCTTATCGTCCTGAGGGAAACCCGCGGTTCCAGTCTCGTACTTCAGTCCAAGGTCGAATTCGATTTTGGCGCCTTCCTTTTCGTCAGTCGAACAAGGCCGCTGGTGTATCTTGCCGTCGCTGAGCTGCACGACAAATGTGAGACGAAATCTATCGGTCGGCTTTAGTCTTCTGGAGAAGAACTCCTTGCGGCGATCGTCCGTTACGGAATTTGAAAAGAGGAGCCAGGTTGCGGCATCGAGGTCCCCCTGATCGGCTGCTCGTTGAAGCCAGTCAGCGGCCCACGCTCTATTCTGCGGCACGCCTTCGCCGCGAACATAAAGACATCCAAGGTTGTACTGGGCGTCGACATCCCCGTGCCGGGCAGCCTCGCTCCACTCCTTGAATGCGTCTGCGTAGTTCCCCACTCGATAGCTCGCCACACCTTCGTCAAATCCGCTCACGGCAGCGGTCGACGAGAATGTGGATATTGCGATCACGAAAAGAGCTTGCAGAACAGCTTTGGAGAGCCCCGGTTTGGGCTTAGAGAACGCCACGTTCACTCGCGTTTTGTTGTCTGCCGCGAGCCGGCTCCACTTTGACGCCAATTTGCAACCCTACGCTCCAGTTCGCGCACCTCGGCCCGTTGCAGGCCAGGCCTCGCTTCGAGCGTGGATGAAATACCTTAGATTGATGATTTCTAACATTTCGTCTCAAAGAATGAAACAGCGAAACCTTGCCCGCTTCTGGCCCTTCGCGTCACTTGCTGCGTGTGCACAAAAGCGCCCGTTGTCGGAGCGAAGCGGACATGGTCGAACCTATGAATACAGGCCCTGGCGCGGCATGAACGCATCGAACGCGGCCCAGAGCTGCGCGCGGTAGCGGTCGTCTTCCTGCAGGATTTCGTGCTTCGCACCCGCGATCACGCGATGCGATCCCGCCGGCAGATGCCGGGCGAACGCCGCAATGGCGGCGGCCGATACGACGGCATCGCCGCCCGCCGCGAGCATCAGGACCGGCTGGCGAATCCGTTCCGCAAACTCAGGCGAACGAAACTCGGCCATCGCGGCATAGGCGGCGTCGAGCCAGGCCACGGTCGGCGACGCAATCCCGAGCGTCGGGTCGGCCTCCAGTATGGCCGCGTTGCGGGCATAGCGGCGCGGGTCCGAGGTCAGGGGATTGCCGGGGAAGCCCGACGACTTGATCAGGTCGATGTTGCCGCCCGGAATGAACCGCTCGCCCATGCCGGCCGCGCGCAGCAGTCGCATCAGGCCGCGCGTCGGCAGCGACGCGCGCGGACGCGGCAGGTCTATCATCGGTGCGCAGAGCACGAAGCGCTCGAACGGCGCGGCGCCGTCATGCGCGACGCGCAGCATGACGGCGCCACCCATCGAATGCGCGAGTGCAAAATACGGTGGCGAACAATCCGGCAGCACGACCTGCTCGACGAAGGCCGCCACGTCGATCTGGTACTCCGAAAAACTCTCGACATGGCCCTTGAACGGATTGTCCAGCCGGCGCGCGGAATGTCCCTGCCCGCGCCAGTCGATCATTGCGACCGCATAACCGCGCTTGCGCAGATCCCGAATTGTTTCGAAATACTTTTCGATGTACTCGCTGCGGCCGGTGAAGACGCAGACGGTGCCCCTGCCGTCGGCCGGCGCCGCCCAACGCGCAAAGCGCAACGTGACGCCATCCGGAGTCGCAATCGTTCCGGCAATCGCGCCCTCGGGAGCGGGATTGGCCGGTATCGACAGCAGCGTCATGGCGTGGGCAACCTAGATAATTCCTTTGTTACGAAGCGCGGCGATGGCCTCCGAGTCGTAGCCGATATCGGCCAGCACGCGATCGGTGTGCTCGCCGAGCGTCGGCGGGCGCGTCACGATTTCGCCCGGCGTCTCCGACAGCCGCACCGCGACGCGCGCGGTCGGCGCAGGGTTCGGCAGGCCCGGATAATCGACGTCCTGCATGAAGCCGGTGGCGCGGATGTGCGGATGCTCCAGCGCCTGTTGCGGGCTGAGGACGGGACCTGCCGGGATCATCGCTTTTCCAAGCGTGTCGACCGCTTCCTGCGTGGTCCGCTCGGCGCACCAGCGCGCCATCCGTTCACTGATGACCGGTCCGTGGTCGCCGCGCTTGAGATCGTCGGCGAAGCGCGGATCCTTCAGCCAGTGATCCTCCTCGCCCATCAACTTCGCCCAGCGGATGAACAGCGGATGCCCGGTGACCTGGCACAGCACCCAGCCGTCCTTGGTGCGGTAGATATCGGCAGGCGCCGCGGTCTGGCCGAGATTGCCTGTGGGCACGCGATTGGCTGATATCACCGCCTGCTCGATCAGCGTCGCGTTGGTGAAGGAGAGCGCGGTCGCCAGCAGCGCGCCCTCCACGATCTGCCCGCGCCCGGATTTGCCGCGCTCGATCAGGGCGGCGAGCGTGCCGAACGCGCAATGCAGCGCGGTGCCGAAATCGACCCAGTTCACCGCCGCGCGGTACGGCGGATCGCCCTTGCCCGTCATATACACCGCGCCCGACATCACCTGGCCAACGCCGTCGAAGCCGACGCGGTCGGACCACGGTCCGGGGCCGCCGAATGCGGTTGCCGTGGTCAGGATGATGTCCGGCTTGATCGCCTTCAGCGAGTCGTAATCGAGCTTCATCGCGCGCAGCGTCTGCGGCGGCAGATTGGCGACGACGACGTCAGCGGTCGCGACCAGCCGGCGCATCACCTCCTGGCCTTCCGGCTTCATCGGATCGAGCGTGATGCATTTCTTGTTGCGGTTGACCTGCAGAAACAGCGCGCCCTCGCCGCCTTCACCGACCGGCGCGACAAAGCGATCCTCGCTGCCGTCGCGTTTCTCCACGCGAATGACTTCCGCACCGAACTCCGCCAGCAATGTCGCGCAATAAGGCCCCGCGATATAACGCCCGAAATCGAGGACGCGAACGCCCTCCAGAACTCCCCCCATCGATCTTTCCCTTGTTCAGGCTGCTCGATTGTGTCGAGACTTCTACCATGTTGCTGAATGCATTGGACGACCATACAATCACTGATCCTGCTGCAATGGAACATCCTTCAATGCCCCCGACAGCACAGCGGCCCTATCGCGGCGTTTTTCCCGTCGTTCCGACCATCTTCGACGATCGTGGCGAGCTCGATCTCGCGGGACAGCGCCGCTGCATCGATTTCATGATCGACGCCGGCTCCAACGGCCTTTGCATTCTGGCCAATTTCTCCGAGCAGTTCGTGCTCACCGACGCCGAGCGTGAACAGGTGATGCATGCGGTGCTGGAGCACGTCGCCGGCCGGGTGCCGGTCATCGTGACGACGACGCATTTCGGCTCGCGCATCTGCGCCGAGCGCAGCCGCCAGGCCCAGGACGCCGGCGCTGCGATGGTGATGATCATGCCGCCCTATCACGGCGCCACGTTCCGCGTGCCGGAAAAGGCGATTTTCGACTTCTATCGTACCGTGTCCGACGCCATCGACATCCCGATCATGATCCAGGATGCGCCGGTTGCCGGCACGCTGCTTTCGGTCGACCTGCTGGCGCGCATGGCGCGGGAAATTTCGAACATCCGCTATTTCAAGATCGAGGTGCCAATGGCGGCAGCGAAGCTGCGCGACCTTATCGCAGCCGGCGGCGACAGCATCGAAGGGCCCTGGGATGGCGAGGAAGCGATCACGCTGATGGCCGATCTCGATGCGGGGGCGACCGGCGCCATGACGGGTGGCGGATACCCTGATGGCATCAGGCAAATCGTCGATCCCTATCTCGCCGGCCGCCGCGAAGAAGCGATGGCGGCCTATGCGCGCTGGCTGCCGCTGATCAATTGGGAGAACCGCCAGTGCGGCTTGCAGGCCGCCAAGATCCTGATGCAGGAAGGCGGCGTGATCGGTTCGGAAGCGGTTCGGCATCCCCTGCAAAAGGTTCACCCGGCGGCGCGTGCGGGCCTTGTTGAGATCGCCCGCCAGCTCGATCCCGTGGTGCTGCGCTGGGGCCGGTAATGAACAACCCCGTCATGGCCGGGCTTGTCCCGGTCATGACGAACCCTTGCTGGGCTCGCTCTCTCGCCAAAGAGAGATTTTCTACTCCGGAAACGCGATATCCGCGATCACGGGCAGATGGTCCGAATACGCGCTGGCCTTGCGATCGGTCCAGGCTGAACGGATCGTCAGATCGCGCGATGCATAAATCCTGTCCAGCCGCATCATCGGCAATCGGGCGGGAAACGTCCGCAACCGGGTTCGGACCGGGCAGATCCGCGCCAGCACACCCCTCACCGACTTCACCCAGAACCAGTCGTTGAAATCGCCCAGCACCAGCGTCCGCGTCGGCTGCACCAGATCGATCAGGGCATGCGCCTGCGCGTGCCTTTCATGGATGCTCAGGCCGAGATGGGTGGCAATGACCCTGACCTCCCCGTGATCCGACAGGATGCGCGCGGCAATGGCGCGGCGGGGCTCCCGTTCCCGATAGGAAACGTCGGAAATTTTCGGGGGCTCGGCGAACGGCCAGCGGCTCAGCAGCACCTGTCCATAGTCGCCATCCTCGGTGACGATCGATCGCGCATCGACGCTGTGATGGCCGACGGCTTTCGCCAGCAGCGCAAAGGGATCATCGGTTCTTCCACGCGAATCGACCTCCTGCAGCGCCACGATGTCGGGCGACCAATGGCGGATGATGGAACAGACGCCATCCAGATCGAAACCCGGATTGAGGTGGAAGATGCCGTGAACGTTCCACGTCATGATGCGAAGCGTAGCGGTCACGTTCTTCGTCCCGCCATCCACGTCACCAGGAACTGCACGCCAAGGCACAGCGCGATCCAGGCGGCGACTGCCAGCACCAGCAGCAGGACATTCCCCCACGAGGCGTTTCTGGCGAGATCCGCGATCTGCGCGCCGAGTGCAGCCATCACCGCAATCCCCGGCGCCATGCCGAGCGCCGTGCCGATCATGAAATCGCGTAGGCTGAGCTTGCTGGCGCCCGCCACCACATTGATGATCGAGAACGGAGCGATCGGCACCATTCGGATCATGGCAACCGCAACAACGCCCTTGTCAATGATGCGGCTCTGAATCCGCCCCGCGCGGCGCCCGAGCAGCCGCTGCAACCGGGCGTGGCCCAGCACGCGGCCGATCGAAAACAGCGTGAGCGCACTGAGCAGCACGCCGGCGCCGGCGCTGACGAAGCCCATCCACGGCCCAAGCGCCGCCGCCGTCGCGGCGATCAATATCAGCACCGGAAACACCACCAGCCCGCCGACGACGAAGGCGGCAATCGCCAGCAGCGGCGCAAAATGCGACCGTGCAGGTTGCGAAATAACGGAGGAGACGAAGCCGACGTCAGCGAAATCGCGGAGAGATGTATACTGCCAGGCCAGCGCGAGGCCGGCGAGCGCCGCGGCCAATCCGACGACGGCCAAAATAGTTCTCGCCGTCCACATGCGATTGGCGGCGCGGTCGAGACGAAGAGGTTCTTTCGGATCGGCGACGGGCTGCACGACGGCTGCCATGCCGCCGGCTGTTGCGGCCGGATCAATCGGCTGCAACGATTTTTCGCGGCCGCTCTGCGCGAGGCGGTCGAGAAATCCGAACAGATCGGCCTCGTTGCTTTCGACGTCCCGCTCATCGACGCCGCAGAAATGCCCGATCAGGCTGCGGCGAAGCCCGGCGATATTTTCCCGGTGCGCCTCCGACGTCGCCTCGAAGGCGAGATCGCACTCGGTATCAGCGCCCATCGAGCGATTGTTGAGGTTGGCGGAACCCACGCGCAGGATGCGATCGTCGACGATCATCACCTTGCTGTGCACCATGACGGCGGTAGCCCCATCCGCATTGCGCGTGGATGGATAGAGAAGGCGAACCCGGTCCATCACACCTGCCGCCACGAACTGCTCGATGAATCCGCCGCGGCCGCTCTGCATGGCCTGCGATTCGAACCAGGACGAATGCATCTTCGGCGTGACGATCAGGACGCGAAGCTGCGGCACGTCGAGCATCCGCTGCGCCAGCAGCTGCGCGATGTCGACGGCGCTGGTGAACTGGTTTTCGATGTAGATGAAGCGGTCGGCCGCGTTGATGGAGGCCTCGAACAGCCGCGCGACTTCTTTGACGCTGACGTCGCTCGCGGTTGCTATCCCGGTCCGGGCGATGCCCGCCGTCATTCCGCGGGATTGCACCGGCACCGAAGCCGGCCAGCGCTCGCCGGTGACGTCGGCGCTTGTTTCGACCGTGCACCCTGCGGCGCGCCACCTGCTCTCCGCCACTTCCGTCAGGCTGACGGCCGCTTCGCCATCCACCATGCACTGCACGTCGTGAAACGGCGGATAAGGTTTTCCGTCGGGATCGACGCGGAGCGGATCATCGGCTTCGTGCGCGCTGGTGTCCCAGCGCCTTATCGTCAGGTCGAGGCCGCCGGAGAAGGCCAGCGCACCGTCGATGACGACGATCTTCTGGTGCTGCGCCGAGCCCAATGGAAGGCTGGCGTCGAAGCAGAAGCGAAGCCGGTCCGGCGCTTCCGAGGTAAACTTGGCGGCTGAACTCCACTCCCGCTCCGCCGCGTAGAGCGCCGGGAAATTCCAGCTCAGGATGTTGATGCGCAGCTCGGGCTTCTCCTTCAGGAGCGCTTTCAGAAATGCGCCGAGCTCTTCCGGATAGCCGTCGTCGGCCTGCCCCGACGGCCCGACGAAACGGGTCAGGCTGTGGATGTCCCAGCCGATGATGTAGACCTGCTGTGTCGCGAGCAGCAGCGCCTGCCGCAATGCCGCGAAATACGCGGCCGCGTCATTGAGGATAGCCAGTCGCCCTGCCTTGCACCTTCTCCAGACGGTGTCGCCCGGGATGAGGATGGATGAGCTTTGCAGCAGGCGGCACCTCGGCAAGACATGGCATGTGAGCGCAAGAGGATGGGCGCGAAGCCGGCCCATCACCAAACAAACGTTTGGGAGGCAGGACCGTTCCCCGCCCGGGGCTGTTTTCGCTCAGGAAATTCCCGGGTGATCCCGTCAAGCCAGTGGCGGTCCCGAGGCGCCTTCTTTGTCAGCCACGGGCTCGACGTAGCTGCTATGCAACGAGGTTGCCGACCTGAAGCCGTCGAAGATGACGCGGACGGTGCTGCGATAGCGGCCCGTGCCAATGACGGTCCCTTCCCTGCCGGCGAGATTTGGGCATCGCACCGCGCCGAGTGCGCTCATCCTGACGCGGGTCCGCGGAGACAGCCTTCCTTCGGACGGCTCTGCAGGCGACCGCGACGAACCGAGAGCCATTGCGGAGCTCATCTATTCGGCCGGCGCTGAAGAACGTTCCTGTCGTTTCCGTTCATCGTGACCATCATGCCAGCTCCTTCTCCGCCCTGTCCTTGCCGGCAGGTCAGTTCCGGTACTCGCCCTACGCCGAGACCGACTGCTCGCTGGCGGTCTGCCGGCCCGGCGGGGGCCGCCAATCGCGCCGATTCCGGACCGACGGGGCGCTCGCCGGTTCGATCGCGGCCAGCAGCGCGGCGTTGACTTCCGCCATCCGCCCGAGCTTGGCCATGCACTTGGCAACCGCGACGAAACCATCCGGCTGATCCGGCTGCAGCCGCATGAATTCGAGGTGCTGGCGCAAGGCTTCCTCGTGCTGACCGAGGCTTTCGCAAACCTGTCCCAGGCACTGCCACGCCTTGGCGGCGTCGGGCCGAACCGTCGTCAGGATCCGGAACAGCCGCTTGGCCGCGACGAAGTCACCCTTCGCCGCCAGCAACTGGCCCAGCCGGTGCAACGCGTCGGCGTGCCTCGGGTCGACATCCAAAATCCGGCGGTAGCCGATCTCCGCATCGGCGGACTGTCCCTTGCGGTGAAGTTCGGTGGCCTGTTGCAGCACGTCAGGAATACACCTGGCATCAATCCGCCCGCCCAGATTCCTGCCGCTCTTGGTTTCCAGAACGATGGAGTAGATCTTGCGCTCCTTGCAACCGAACGAATATTTGTAGGGCTCGTTGCCGCGCAGGAAGTCGTATTCGACAAACCCGCACGCGATCGCGTGTCGAATGCTGTAGGCATGCAGCAGCACGCCTGCCGGTGGTCCTTCGAACGTTTCGTCACGTCCGGTCATGTAGAACGAGAATGTCCGCTTGCGCGGCTCCATCAACGTGGCCAGCGCCGCGACCGGCCGGTCGCCATGCCAGAAGGTCGGCAGGTACACCAGACCGGCCTGGAAACTGCGCGTCAGCATGCTGCCGTTGGAGCGGATCAGAGCATCGATCCGATCCGCCTTTCGCGCACGCCACTTCGTTTCCCAGAATCCCAGCAGGGTCTTGAGGTCCCGATCGAACGTCTCTGATGTGGCGACGGTTATTCGATATTCGCTGGACGCTTCGACCTGCTTCAGGAGACGCCGGATCTTCTGCCGCGTATTGGTGCTGAGCGCCTCGAGATAACTGTTCCAGTCCTTCGGCAGCGTGGCGTAGGGGCAAAGAGTGTTGTCGATTCCATCGATCTTGATGACCTTGTCGACTTTGGTCGAGTGAAAGCTTGCCTTCGGAAAGCATGCGGTCAGCAGCCGCCAGCGCCGCTCGGACATCCTGACATTGTCGAGATGGAGGCGCGCCCAGTTCATCTGCCTGATGGTGCGTGCAAAGGCCGGAATGACCTTGTGCTCCGCCTCTGGCTTGCAGACGATGCCGGTATAGTCGGCGCCGAAATTGCCTGCCATCCGCATATTGCTGAAAATGTCGGATTTCTCGATCGTGGTCTGCAGCCGCAACGGAAAGAATGCGACGTAAGGCAGATCGGCGGCGTCACGCTCTTTCGCCGCCAGGATGAACCATGGTCCCGGGATGCTGGACAACCAGCCGCTCAGCCATTTCCATGACAGGAAAATCTGCGCCTCGTCGTCCGCGTCGTAGACGGCGTTCCAGTTGTCCTCCAGCTTGGCCAGCGACGGCGAGGTTTCGATGATGTCGATATGCACGATAGCCGCCTTTCCCAATGAGTTCCTGTTCGATTGTTTGCTTGCCTACCGCTCCCGGAATGCGCGCATCATGCTGTCGTGAATCGGCCGCACGATGTACTGGAAGAACGTCCGTTCGGCCGTCTTGATGTAGACCTCGGCCGGCATGCCTGGCGTCGGGCTGAAGCCCGGAATATTCCTGCTCTCCTCGCTGTTGAGCTTGACGCGCACGACATAGACGTCGGTCGGGCCCACCTGCTGGGATTTCTTTTCATCCGCCAGCGTATCGGCCGACAAATAGATGACGTTGCCGGACACCATCGGCGTGATGCGCTGGTTCAGCGCCGTCAGCCGCACCATCGCCATCTGTCCGTTCTTGACGCTGTCGATGTCCTGCGGCCGCAATCGCGCCTCGATGATCAGTTCGTCCTTCAGCGGCAGCAGCTCCATGATGTTCTTGCCGGCTTCGACCACGCCGCCCTGTGTATGATAGCGAAGCTTCACCACCACGCCGCTCACCGGCGCGGCGACGCGGACCCGATCGAGGATGCCCTTGGCGCTCAGCATTCGCTCGCGGACGTCAGCCAGTTCACCGCGGATCTCGTGCATCTGCTC
Organism: uncultured Alphaproteobacteria bacterium; assembly: GCA_963840465.1. Classification (GTDB taxonomy): domain Bacteria; phylum Pseudomonadota; class Alphaproteobacteria; order Rhizobiales; family Xanthobacteraceae; genus Bradyrhizobium. The sequence goes on from CAWIZF010000062.1 coordinate 309,429, forward strand.
GACCGCGGTCTTGATCGCGGTCTTGCGAACGCCATTGATCTGCTCGACCGCGCGGGCGATACGCTCCTTGGCATCGCCGATGTCGCCCATGATGCGGCCGACCTCGCCTTCCAGATTGGCCTTCTGGCGCTGCAGCACCATCAGCTCTGGCTTGCGCACCAGCCCGGCCTGCACCAGCTTGTCCTTGGTCACGATTTCCTCGTCGAGCAGAATGATCTGGCGATGAACGGCATCGAGCTGCACGCGGGACCCCCGGATTCGCTCCTCCAGGGCGCTGATGCTCTCCTGGATACTCTTGACGTCGCTGTTGAGGTTGTTGCGGCGCGCCGTGAACGCCATCTGCTGGCTGTCGACGATTTCCTTCACCTCGGGCGAACTGGCCAGGGGCGAATTGGCCAGCCAATTGACGATGTCGGGCGGCCAGCGTGATATCGTTTTCCTCCTTCATCTCGGCCTGCAGCCTTGCATCGATGGCCGTCAGGCGGATGCGACGCAGGAACAGCCGCTGCAACTCTGCGCGCGCCGCGGTGTCGTCAAGCTCGAGCAAAACTTGCCCTGCCTCCACCTTGTCGCCTTCGCGCACGTAGATTTCGCGGATCATTCCGCCCTCGAGATGCTGGACGATCTTGTTCTGGCCGGTAACGACGAACACGCCCGAGGCGACCACGGCGCCGGCGATCGGCGCCATGTTGCCCCAGACGCCGAAGCCCATCAGCACCACCGCCATGATCAGCGCACCGGCAACGGTCGGCAGTTTGGTCGATCGCGGCAGCGAATCGTACCAGGTGCCGCCTGACTCCGCGGAGCGGTCCGCAATTTTCCTGTTGGCCATCGCGCAACCTCGTTGTTGTCAAAGCCCTCGCCGGCGCCGTCGATCAGTTCAACGAAGGCGGATCGCCCGGCCCGGTCGGGACGTTATTGTTCGGCTTACGTCCGGTGATCATCGGAATGATCTCCTCGCGGCTGCCGAAAGCCTGCACCGCGCCCTGATGCAGAATCATGATCTTGTCGACGCTCATCAGCAGCGCCGCGCGCTGGGTGATCGTCACCACCGTGATCTGCTTTTCCTTGGCGCGCAGCAGCGCCTTGGCCAGCGCCCGCTCGCCATTGGCGTCCAGATTCGAATTCGGTTCGTCGAGCACGATCAGGCGCGGGTTGCCGTAGAATGCGCGCGCCAGCCCGATCCGCTGCCGCTGGCCTCCCGACAGCGGGCTGCCGTCCATGCCGACGATGGTCTCATAGCCCTGGGCAAAGCTCGAAATCATCTCATGGACATCGGCGGTCTCGGCGGCGTCGAACACATCCTCGTCGCGTGCATCGTCACGCATGCGGCCGATGTTGGCCTTGATCGATGCCGGGAACAGTTGCACGTCCTGCGGCAGGTAGCCCACGCTCTCGCCGAACTGGCGCGGATCCCAGTTGCGCAGGTCCATCATGTCGAGCCTGACGCTGCCCGCAGTCGGGATGATCGATCCCACCAGCATGCGGGCCAGCATGGTTTTCCCGGTGCCCGAGTCACCCACGATGGCAAGCGATTCCCCGGGCTTCAATTGAAAGCTGATTCCGTTCAGGATCACCTTCTTGTTCGGCGGCGGCACGTAGAGGATGCGCTCGACGTTGAGATATCCGGCCGGACGCGGCAGGCGCAGCCGCTCCAGGTTGAGCGGCGAGTTCAAGAGCAGCGCCCTGATGCGGGCATAGGCCGAACGCGCCTGCACGAAGCTGCGCCAGCCTTCGATGGTGCCCTCCAGCGGCGCCAACGCGCGGCTCGCCACGATCGAGGCCGCAATAACCATGCCGCTGGTCATCTGAGCCTCCAGCGCCAGCCATGCGCCCCAACCCAGGATGGCGATCTGCGTGCACAGCCGCAGGAACTTCGACAACCCCGTCATCAGGATGTTGCGATCCTGTCCGACCACCTGAGCCTTCAGGGACTCCACGGTCTCGCGGCCCCATACCTGGACTCCTTCCGGAATCATGCCCATCGCATTGATGACCTGGGCATTGCGGGCCATCGATTCCGCCGTCATGTTTGCCCTGGCGCCATAGTTGTTGGCCTGGTTGAACGGGACCGCGGTGACGCGCTGATTCAACAGCGCCACGACGACCAGCGCGACGCCCGACCCCAGCACGATGAATCCGAGATGCGGATGGATCAGGAACACGACGGCGAAATAGACCGGAGCAACCGGCGTATCGAACATCGTCAGCAACACCGGACCGGTGATGAACGCGCGGAGATGCTGCAAGTCGGCCAATGTCTGGAATTCGCGGCTGGATCCACTCTGCGCGGCCTTGGCGGCAGCGCTCAGCACGGGTCCGCCCAATTTAGCTTCGGTCTCGACCGCGACCCGCATCAGGATGATGCGGCGCATCATGTCCATCAGCACATGCGCCCCGATCGCGATGATCACGATGATGGTCAGCATCACGAGCGTGTCCGTGCTGCGGCTGGTCAGCACGCGATCGGACATGTTGAACAGATAGATCGGAATGGCGAGCACCAGCAGGTTGACCGCAATCGAGAAAAATCCCACGGTCACCAGGTTGCGGCGGGCATTTGCCAGACCGCTGCCGAGCACGTCTCTGAATTCATTGTCGCTGAAACGCTTGTGCATCGGCGGGGAGTTGCCACCACCGCCGCCACCTCCTCCGCCACCGCCTGCGGAGCCGCCGCCACCGTCCTTGTCACCTCCGGTGCGTAAAGGCGGAGCCGGAACCGGCTGCTCGATCACGACGGTGGATCCCGACGGCGGGGTCTTGGCTTCGGATTTCGCTTCGGTCTTGGCTTCCGTTTTGACTTCAGCCTTGACTTCAGCCTTGGCCGTCTCCCGCCGGATATGGCTCGACCGATGCCGGCTCGGCGGTCTTGACGTCAGCGGCCCTGGCTTCAGCCGGATCATCCTTCCCGCCGGCAGATTTGACGTGCGAATCTTCGGCACGCGAATGCGGCGGATCGAACCACGGACGAAGCGGAATTATCTTGGCCGTGCTCGCTGTTGGTTCGTCATGCTGACTCAAGCGCCAGCTCCCGGCGCTGCCTGGACGATGATCCCAGCCCCACATTTGGAAACCTCTTCTGCAGCTGCAATACGCAAAACACTTATCCTCGACGCTAATGCAGCATGCTCGCCATCGGGTCTGACTGCACCGTATTGACGATCGCTGCCGGCGGCGGGCCCGCCGTGTCCTGCGGGTGATCATCGACGAAAGCGATGAGCTCGGTCACCAACGTATGGGTATCGCCGTTGACGGCATGATCAGTCCCTGTCGGCACCAGGTTGGCCTGCACCAGGATGGAATCGCTGTAGATTTCGCCCTTGACGTATGTGGCATCGGGGTTGACGTCGACGATCGCTGCGTCGTTGTGCAGTTCATTGCCGCCGGCGGTGACCGACTGTGTCACGTCCCCGTCTGGATGAAGCGCCATCAGATCTGCCAATGGCTGGTTCTGGAGCTGATACATCACGTCGACGTCCGAGGTGATGTTGGTCTGCCACACCGCATTGATGTCGTAGTAGTCTCCGGTGATGTAGAGTATCTTCAGGGGGCCGCCATGGCCGATGAGGGCGCCGGCCAGTTCGGGATCGAGCGATGTCATGCCGGCATCCAGCAGGCTTTGGATCAGCGCGAGGTTCCCGGGCAGCTCGTCGAAAGTATCGCCGCCATAGTTCGTAATCCCGGCTTCGTTCAACAGGCTGTTGTCGTGTGAACTCGCTGATTGAGACGGATCGGCGCCGTCAGCCGCCATCTTGATCCTGTCGTTGTCCAGCAAGATGTTGTTTTGAAAGATGACGTTCAGGCCGTGATAGCTGCCCTTGATGATGATCAGGTCGTATTCAATGCTGCCGTCATAGATCAGGGCCAGATTGCCTTGCTCGTTGCCGCCGCTGACGAGGTTGTAGTGGCTACTGCTGCTGACCTGCGTTGCGACATCGTTGTCGGAGAGCAAGTTGACCTGAGCCACCGCGTGAACGCTGTAATAGTCACCGTCGACCACGTTGACGATCCAGTTCGGGCCCGCCGCGTGCGCCGCGAATCCGGTGTAGATGCTGGGGTTCTTGGCGAAATCGGCGATGTTGGTGGCGACGTCCTCATCGCTGGTCGGCGACGGCGCGCGGTCCCCGCCCGATATCCTGATATGGTCATGGTCGACGGTTGTGTTGGTCTGGAAGATGGCATCGGTCTTGAAGTAGTCTCCCATCACCACCATGGTGCGGGCACCCTCGCCGATATCGACGATCAGCGCTGCATTGATGCTGAAGTTGCTGCCCAACGTCGCCCATTGTCCGATCCCGTGTCCGGTGTCCGGCAATTCCGGCGGCTCCGCCGGGGGCGACGATTCCGATGGCCGTTCCTGCAGTTCGCCGTTGACATAGTAGCCAGGGGTCACCGAGTGCGCATCCGGCGTGCCGCCGCTGTCGGCCCAGGCCGCGTCGTGAGCCTTCACGAAATCGGTCGCGCCACCATCAGTGAGCGTCGTCATCTGCCAGTTGACGGGAATCTGGGCGCCGGCATCGGCCGCCAGTTGCTCGACGGTGGCCAACACATCGCTGTTGAGCTGCATGAGCAGGGGCTGAACCGCGGTCAGGGCATCCGCCGACAGATTGGCGTCGTCATCATGCATGAAGTTGTACTGATGAACCGTCAGCTGGGTCTCCGCACCGCCATCCTCATATTTCACCCTGACGTGATGATCGGCACCGCCTCCACCGCCGCCAATCGGCGGTTTCGGCAGCGGCACGTTCGGCGCCGGCGAACGCGGAAAGAAATCGGAATCGTCGTCCTGTGAACGAAGCAGCTTGAGTGGGCGGGCTCGGGCGAAATGCTCGAGATCGTCCGGTATCGGTGCCGGCCCCGGGCCGCCCACGGTCTCGATGTCGTCAGGCACAACGCGATAATCGTAATTCGGCCGAAGCGTGGTGTAATCGCCGGACGGACGGGGCCCGAGACTCTCATCGTAATGGATGCGATCGCGGGCGATATCGTGGAAGATCTGCAGATATCCTGCAAAGTGGGAAATTACCTCAACGAAGCTCGCTGACGCCATGGGAACCTCCCCGTCACCGTAGACTGTGAAGCCGCGGTACGGCCCACAGTTCTTACCAGCGACTGCAGCGACCGAAATGAATTGACCGGAAAAAATGACCCGCGCGGCTGGCGCCGCGCGGGTCGAACCTAAAAACTAGCCTGTGTCGCCATCATTCACGTCGCCATGAGCGGCCTGAATGGTTATGCTGTTGAACTGGATGTTCGCACCCTGTGTGATGTTCTGGTCGAACGCAGACTGGTTGAGAATTGCGTCGGCGCTGGAAGCAACGCTTGCACGCGCGCCAATATCACCGGCGTCGATCTTGGATTCGCCGCCCTCGATCTTGGCATCCATGCTGAAGCTGGCACCCGGCTCACACCACGAGCCACCGGCGCCGCCGTTGTAGCTGGCAGACGACCAGTTGACGTCGTTGTCGACCAGGTTGTTGACCTGATCAATATTGAACTGGTTGCCGTTGTCCATCTTCTGGTCGACCACGTCAGGCATGACCACCGAGCCGTAGGTCTGGAAATGGCCGAGCTCGATGACGGGGCTGCTCAGCCCGTCCGCCTTCAGGTCGAGGTCGAGATCCACGTTTACCTCGACGTTTACCTTGTTATCGACGGTATTCTCAATCTTGTTGTCGATGCTGTTATCGACCTTGTTGTCGAGCTTGTTGTCGACATCGTTGTCGAGGGAGTTATCGACCTTGTTGTCGAGCTTGTTGTCGATCTTGTTTTCGTTCTCGTTCGAGTTCTTGTTGTCGTTCTCGTTCTTATTGTCGTTGTCGTTCTCGCTCTTGGAATCCAGCGACTGAACGGCGAACTGCAATTGACCCTGGCCCTGACCCTGGCCCTGACCTTGGCCCTGACCCTGCAACTGAGCCTGGAGATTGGCCTGCGCCTGCAACTGGTCTTGCTTCTGGTCCTGATCCTGATCCTGATCGTTCTTGGGGTCGTACTTCTTCTTCGGCTGACTCATGACGAGCTCCTGCGGTTGGAGCATCGCGGACGGAACGAGATCGCTGATCTTCTAAGTCTGCGGTCTTCGAAGCGCGAGCGGTGCTCTTGACGTCGGTTCTTCCGACTGCCGGCACCTCACCTTATTGCGGGTCCCGACTTGGTCAGAATGCCGCCATATCTTCGCCCACAACATGCACGCATTGGATGCGTCGTTGTATCTTGCGATATCAACCATCGACGCGATGGCGTTCACAACCAACGAATTTTGGAGTCAACAGCAGCAGGACGAGGCATGACCATCCGTCGTCGCCGGACTGTCTAGGCCGCGTCGCGCGGCACGCTTTGGGGCTTCACGCCGCAGACATGCGCTTCGAGGCGCGGCAGCAAATCCCAGATCTCACGGTTGATCTTCGTCATTTCGTGGGTCGTCCGCACCATCTCCTGCAGACGGCCTTCGTCCAGCGCCTTTATCTCTCCGAAACGCAGGCTCGACCTTGTTTCCATCAATCGCATCGACTGTGTGTGGGTGATGGCGCCCGAGGAATCGAAGATGAACATGCAATGGTTCAATTCATTGCGGACCTTGGTGGATTCCGAAAAACGCTCGATGAGAGCTGTCAGACTTTTCGACAGAGCCTTGTCGCTGACCTTGATCTTGGCCAGTCGCTGGATCAGGTCGAGTCTCGCACGGGTCGTGTTCAGCGTCGCGAACACCACTGCGGCCGAAGCCTCGTCGGTGCGCTGGAGAATCATCAGCACGTAGATGAAAAGGCTTTCGTTGTTCGACCAGCTGCAGATCAGGTTCCCAATCAGGGCGAGAACGAAGGTGCGGCGATCCGCCGAAGCGGGAGCCGCGGCGGTGAGCATGTCAAAGTCCGGTTTTGGAGGCAGCTTGCTGACAAACATGGCAACGTGTCCGCAGATGCAGGCGTTCCGTTTGATCGTAACGCCCTGCTCGGCAAGGGCGTATATATCGAAAGATATATAAGCGGAGGTTGGACGGGTCCTGTTCTGCAATTAGTACAGGAAAAATGGCACTTTCTTGCTGCTTTCCTGCTGCAGTTCCCCCGGTTCCGACGACTTCTTGTCACAGTTGCGCTTCTTGGCATTCCGCAGGAAGAAGAGTAAACTTTTATGCACAATTTAGATGCTAAGTGATTTATTTCATAGCGACCGAGAAGTGTCGGAAGCAATCTATCGATAGTCTTAGAATGTAATGATCGATACCCATTGGACGTAATGTAAGGGGCGCGTTATGTCGGTCCCGTTCAGGAAGACGGTTTTCCTTGTCGATGCAATGGCCTTCCGAAGGGCTCGCGCAGAGAGTTTCTTGAGCCCGTGGGCCCGTAACGAAAGCGTCGAGCTGATTTCGCTCGATCCCGACGAGGCCCACACAAGAACTCGTCGAGCGCGCGGTCTGCGACATGCTGATCTACAATGTCGGCGCTTCCTCTCTCCACCAAGTCTTTACCGAGATACAGATATTGCATACGCTTCGCCGTGATGCGGCGCTTGCCATCGTCTGCGACGATGAGAATCCTGCCTTCGTTCTCGCCGCGATCCGTTGCGGCGCCCAGGGATACTTCAGCAATTCAATGGCGCCCGATCTTGCATTGCAGGCCCTTTCGTTCGTCCTGCACGGCGGCACCTATTTTCCGCCAACCGCCATTCTGGCCAGCCAGAACTTCGGCGCTCCGCCGTCGCGTCGAATACAGACTACCCTGAACTTTCCCAGGAGCAACTGCTTCCGGGGCTTGAACAACAGACGCAGGCGCCGCCGCTCAGGCCGGAGGACGGCCTTTACGAACAGCAAGGATCCCTGTTCGACGACAAGGCAGTTAGCGTGCCGCGTCACCATGGCTTCAACGGCGGACGGCACACGCCCGAGTTTACCGAGCGGCAGTACGCTGTTCTCGTTTGTCTCTGCCAGGGCGATCCCAACAAGGTAATCGGTCGCAAGCTCGGCATGACCGAAACGACCGTGAAAGTCCACGTCCGCGAAATCATGCGCAAGCTCGGCGTAAGCAACCGGACCCAGGTCGCCATCGCCGCGTCGCACGTCTGCGCAGACGCCGCTGTCGAACTGGGTCCCGCGGATTCACCCATGGCGATCAGACCGTCGATATCTCACTAGCGAAGATGGTTCGGCACCGCGTGCCGAACCATGGCGCCATCCGCGCGGAAATGGATCAGCACCCGATCGGTTCCTCAATGAGCGCGTCGGAGTAGACGCCGGATCATTGGTATTAATCCTTCCGACGTAGCGGTTCACGAAAGAGCGGGAACCGCGGAGAGTTGGGCCCGCTCGTGTCCGTTGTCACGGCTCCTGCCACCATTTGCAGCGGGACGTAGTTCCAAGAAAAGCGCCGGGGCCGCCCTGGTTTCCCTCGATCCTCCCCGCCGGTCCATCCAGGACCCCCTCGTTTTGCGGCGCGGCGGCCCATTGCATTCCCCTTATATATGATTATCGTCATATCATAACGAGCGAACAGGAGAATCCGCGATGCCCGCAAGCCCCGATCCCGTCGTCATCCTTTCCGCCGCCCGCACGCCGCTTGGCCGGTTCATGGGCGAGTTGTCCCCCTTGAGCGCACACAAGCTCGGTGCGCACGTGATCGGGGCTGCACTGGAGCGGGCGAAACTGGCGCCGGAGCGCATTGACGAGGTCTTCATGGGCAACGTGCTGCCGGCCGGACAGGGCCAGGCCCCGGCGCGCCAGGCCGCGCGCGGCGCCGGACTGCCCGACGCCACCGGCGCCACCACCGTCAACAAGGTCTGCGGTTCCGGCATGAAGGCGACCATGCTGGCCCACGACATCATCAATGCGGGCTCGGCCGCAATCGTGCTGTCCGGCGGCATGGAGAGCATGAGCAATGCACCCTACTTGCTGACCAAGGCGCGCGGCGGCTATCGCGCCGGCCATGACCGCATCATCGATCACATGATGATGGACGGGCTGGAAGACGCCTATGAGACCGGCCGCTCGATGGGCGACTTTGGCGAGGCCACCGCCGAGGCCTACCAGTTTACCCGCAAGGACCAGGACGCCTATGCCATAGAGACGCTGACCCGCGCCCGCAAGGCGGTCGAGGGCGGCGCCTTCAAGAACGAGATCGCGTCAATCACGCTGACCGAAAAAGCCGGCCCGCGCGTCGTCGCCAATGATGAACACCCGCTCAAGGTCGACCCTGGCAAGATTCCCGGATTGAAGCCCGCGTTCCGCGCCAACGGCACCATCACGCCGGCCGCCTCCTCCGCCAATGCCGACGGTGCCGCGGCACTCATCCTGGCCAAGCGTTCGCTCGCCGATCGCGACGGCCTGCCTGTTCTCGCCGAGATCAAGGGCCACGCCACCCACAGCCAGGAGCCGCAATGGTTCACCACCGCGCCGATCCCTGCCATCCGCAAGCTGCTCGACAAGGTGGGTTGGAGTGTCAGCGATGTTGACCTGTTCGAGATCAACGAAGCGTTCGCGGTGGTGGCGATGGCGGCGCAAAAAGATCTCGGCATTCCCAGGGAGAAACTCAACGTCAATGGCGGCGCCTGCGCACTCGGCCACCCGATCGGCGCCACCGGCGCGCGACTGATCGTGACGCTGCTGCATGCGCTGGAAGCGCGCAACCTGAAACGCGGCGTCGCGGCTTTGTGCATCGGCGGCGGTGAGGCCACCGCCATCGCCGTCGAGCGCATCGCTCGCTGACAGGCGAATAAGGGGCATGCGGGCGGCGCGAACGGCGTTGCCCGCGGCTCTCTTAACCGGCGAGCTCTCGGGCCGGGACGGCGGCAGGCCGCAGACGCGTTGTCGCGGCACGCAAGGCCTGGATGACCTCGGTGTGTGAGCGCCGGCTCAGCGGTCTAGTAGTTGCTCGCCGTCGCCTCGTTCGGGATACCGTCGATCGGGCATTCGTCGGTGCCGACCGTCGGGCGGGTCATCGCCTCGACCATCTCGCGCGTGCCTTCGGGATCGTCGATCCATTTCTTGTAGAAATCATACGGGCACGCCGCGACACCTTGCGCGCCGTCACCGGAATTGATCATGCCGGTGTAGCCGCGATGCAGCAGCTTGAAGAGGTGGTTCTGCGACTGGCCGTTGCGGCGTGCATCGCGGATCAGGCTCTTCGATAATGCTGCGTACTGGATGCCGTATTCCTCCTCGCCGGTCTCGCCGAGCGTGCGGCCGTCGAAGCCGATGATCGCGGAGTGACCGAAGTAGGAATAGACGCCGTCGAAGCCGGCGGCATTGGCGACCGCGACATAGACATTGTTTGCCCAGGCCATCGCCTTGGAGATCAGGATCTGCTGTTCCTTGGCCGGATACATGTAGCCCTGGCAGCGCACGATCAGCTCGGCGCCCTTCATGGCGCAGTCGCGCCAGATCTCGGGAAAATTGCCGTCGTCGCAGATGATCAGGCTGACCTTCAGACCCTTCGGGCCTTCGGACATGTAGGTGCAATTGCCGGGATACCAGCCCTCGATCGGCACCCACGGCATGATCTTGCGGTACTTCTGGACGATCTCGCCCTTGTCGTTCATCAGGATCAGGGTGTTGTACGGCGCCTTGTGCGGGTGTTCCTCATGGCGCTCGCCGGTCAGCGAGAAGACGCCCCAGACCTTTGCCTTGCGGCAGGCTTCGGCGAAGATTTCCGTCTCGGCGCCCGGGATCTGCGAGGCGGTCTCGTACATCTCCTTGGAGTCGTACATGATGCCGTGGGTGGAATATTCCGGGAAGATCACGAGATCCATGCCGGGCAAGCCGAGCTTCATGCCGACGATCATGTCGGCGATCTTGCGGGCGTTGTCGAGCACCTCGGCCTTGGTGTGCAGGCGCGGCATCTTGTAATTGACGACTGCGACGCCGACCGTGTCGTTGCTGGAGGAAATGTCACCGTGCAGCATTGGATTGCCTCTCGTTCGGGTTTGAAGGGTCGCGCTTCAGTGGCTGATCATCCATGGGCGTGCGGTCGGAAAGCCTTTGGCGCCGCTTCTGGTCTTGGTCACCAGTCGCGCCGGCTTCTTCTTTCCGGTCGAGCAGCAACCGCAGCCGGGCCCGTGCGAGGCCTTGTATTCGGCTGACGTCTTTGGCGCGTGGGCGCTACGCTCGTTGGTGGCGATGGCTTTGCGCTTGTCCGACGGCATGCAGAAGAACGCCGGCGCGGTCAGGATCACGCGCGGCGATTCAGTGTCGCAGCGCGGGCAGTCCTGCGGATCGTCGCATTCGGCCATCGGCCGCATGTCCGTGAACGGGCCGCAATCGTTGCAGAGATATTCGTAGACGGGCATCTGGTTTCCTCGCGCGATTTGTCTTCGTAGTCACTTTTTGACGCGTTTTCTTTACGCGAACCGGTACCCACTTCGCTTGAAAACGCTACCGCACGGCGGATGCGAGGCGGCCGGCACGCAGGCCGTCCCGCATCCTTCTCGCGCGGAAATCACTTGTCCGGCGAGATCGGCATCTGGATGTCGCCCGTGATGTGTTTGATCGGACCTGCCGACGACGGCATGATGTCGAAGTCGAAGATTTCCGTCGGCAGCCACAGCGTGGCGCAGGCGTTGGGCACGTCGACGACACCGGAGATGTGGCCCTGGCACGGCGCGGTGCCGAGGATCGAATAGGCCTGCGCGCCGGAATAGCCGAACTTCTTCAGATATTCGATCGCGTTCAAACAGGCCTGGCGGTAGGCGATGTGGACGTCGAGATAATGCTGCTTGCCGGCCTCGTCGACCGAAATGCCTTCGAAGATCAGATAGTCCTTGTAGTTCGGCGTGATCGGCGACGGCTTGAACACGGGATTCTTGATGCCGTACTTGGCGACGCCGTCCTTGATGATGTCGACCTTGATGTGCAGCCAGCCGGCCATTTCGATCGCGCCGCAGAACGTGATTTCGCCGTCGCCCTGGCTGAAGTGCAGATCGCCCATCGAGAGTCCGCCGCCCGGTACATAGACCGGGAAGAAGATCTTCGAGCCGCGCGACAGGTCCTTGATGTCGCAATTGCCGCCATGCTCGCGCGGCGGCACGGTGCGGGCGCCCTCGGCGCCGACCTTGGCCTTGGCGTCGCCCTTGGCGCGGCCGGCATGCGCGGTCGCGGCGAACGGCGGATTGGCCAGGCCCGGCACGCGGGTCGGATTGGTCGCGATCAGCGCGTTCTCGCGCTCGTTCCAGGTCGCCAGCAGTTTCGGATCGGGCAGACAGCCGATCAGGCCGGGATGGATCAGGCCCGCGAAATTCACGCCGGGAATATGGCGCGACGACGTGTAGAGCCCCTTGATGTCCCAGATCGATTTCTGCGCCAGCGGAAAGTGATCGGTCAGGAAGCCGCCGCCATTCTGCTTGGAGAAGAAGCCGTTGAAGCCCCAGAGGCTTTCCTTCAGCGGACCGACGTCGAGCAGGTCGACCACCAGCAAATCGCCGGGCTCGGCGCCCTTGACGCCGATCGGGCCGGACAGGAAATGCACGATCGACAGATCGATGTCGCGCACGTCATCGGCGGAATCGTTGTTCTTGATGAAGCCGCCGGTCCAGTCATAGGTCTCGATGATGAAATCGTCGCCCGGGTTGACCCACGAAACCATCGGGATGTCGGGATGCCACCGATTGTGGATCATGTCGTTGTCGTAGGCCGACTTCGAAAGATCGACCTTGATCAGTGTCTCTGGCATCGATAGCTCCCCTTTTTAGACAGCAGTTACGAGTTTAGACGGACAGGAATTTCGAGACTTGCGCGGCATCGACGCTGTCGCGCGGGTCGTCGCGGACGATCTCGCCGTTCTCGATCACAAGCACGCGGTCGGCAATATCGAGCGCGAAGCTCAAGACCTGTTCGGAAACCACGATCGACAGGCCGCGCTCGTCGCGAATCCGCTTCAAGGTCCGCGCCATCTCCTTGATGATCGACGGCTGGATGCCCTCGGTCGGCTCGTCCAGCAGCAGCACCTTCGGCTTGGTGGCGAGCGCGCGCGCGATCGCCAATTGCTGCTGTTGGCCGCCGGAAAGATTGCCGCCACGGCGGTCTTTCATCTCCAGCAGCACCGGAAACAGCTCGTAGATGTCCTCAGGCACTTCCGAGCCGCCCGACACCACAAGCCCGGTTTCGATGTTCTCCTTCACCGTCATGGTCGAGAAGATCATGCGGCCCTGCGGCACATAGGCGAGGCCTTTTGCGACACGATCGTAGCTCGGCAGAGCACTAAGCTCCGCGCCTTCCATGCTCACAGAGCCGCTTTTGGTGGGCACGATGCCCATCAGCGACTTCATCAGCGTGGTCTTGCCCATGCCGTTGCGGCCCATGATCGCAACGATCTCGTTGGGCGCCACCGCCACGTTGAGGCCGTGCAGCACCTCGCTCTGGCCGTAAGCGACGTGAAGATCCGAAATAGCCAGCATCGATTTGCTCCTTAGTGCCCGAGGTAGACTTCGATGACCTTCGGATCGTTCTTGACCTTGTCCATCGTGCCTTCCGACAAAATCTGCCCCTGGTGCAGCACCGTGACCTTGTGGGCGATGTCCTCGACGAATTTCATGTCGTGCTCGATGACGAGCACCGAGCGGTCCTTGATGATGCGGTTGAGCAATTCGGCGGTCTTGGCGCGTTCGCTGACGCTCATGCCGGCCACGGGTTCGTCGAGCATCAACAGATCCGGGTCCTGGATCAGCAGCATGCCGATCTCGAGCCATTGCTTCTGGCCGTGGCTGAGCAGGGCTGCGCTCATGTCAAGGCGGTCCTTCAGGAAGATCATCTCGGCGACTTCATGAACCCGGTCGCGCACGGTAGCGTCGCGGGTGAAGGTCAGCGCGCCGAACACGGTGCGTCCGCGCGGGAACGAGATCTCGAGATTCTCGAACACGGTCAGATCGTCGTAGATCGACGGCGTCTGGAACTTGCGGCCGACCCCGGCCTTGACGATCTGGTTCTCCTTCAGCTTCGTCAGCTCCGTGCCGCGAAACGCGATCGAGCCCGAGGTGGCCTTGGTCTTTCCGCAGATCAGGTCGAGCACCGTGGTCTTGCCGGCGCCGTTGGGGCCGATGATGACGCGGATCTCGTTCTCCTCGACGTAGAAGGAGAGATCGTTCACCGCCTTGAACCCGTCAAAGGACACCGTGAGGCCCTCGACCGCGAGCAGGAAAGGTTTGGGTTGATGACCAATCAGCATGATGTCCTCCTCACTCTGCCGGCGCGCCGTCGGCGACGGAGTTGTCGGTCCAGCCGGCCTCGCGACTTCGGCTTGCGTGACGAGATCAGCCGGTCGATCCGCGGCTGGACGTGATCCCCCCAGATGCCGGCGAGGCCGTTGGGGAAAGCGAGCACCACGGCGATGAACAGTCCGCCGAGGCCGAACAGCCAGAGTTCGGGGAATGATTCCGAAAGGCTGGTCTTGGCGAAGTTGACGAGCATGGTTCCGTAAACGGCGCCCAGGATCGAGAGCCGGCCGCCGACCGCGGTATAGATCACCATCTCGATCGACGGCACGATGCCGACAAAGGATGGCGACATGAACCCGACCTGAAGCGCGAACATGGCCCCGCCGATGGCGGCGAAAATGGCGCCGACGCAGAAGGCGAAGATCTTGAAATTGGCGACGCTGTAGCCGGAGAAGCGGACCCGGTCCTCCTGATCGCGCATCGCGACCAGGATGCGGCCGAGCTTCGAGTGCCTGATGAACTGGGCGATGAAGATGCAGACGAACAGGCAGCCGACCTCGAAGAAGTAGAGAACGATCTTGGCGTGATCGGGACGGATGTCCCAGCCCTTGAGCGTGCGCAGATCGGTCATGCCGTTGATGCCGCCGGTGTAGCCCTGCTGGCCCACGATCAGGATGGTCAGGATCGCCGCGACCGCCTGCGTGATGATCGCGAAATAGGTGCCGCCGACGCGGCGCTTGAACATCGCCGCACCAATGATCAGGGCAAAGATGCCCGGCACCAGGATGACGGCGGCGATGGTAAAGGTGAGGCTGTGAAAGGGCTGCCAGAACAATGGCAGCGAGGTGATCTGATTCCAGTCCATGAAGTCGGGAATGCCGGGGGTCGACTGGATCTTGGTGTTCTCGACGCTCGATGCCTCGAGCTTGAGAAACATCGCCATGCAGTAGCCGCCGAGGCCGAAGAACACGCCCTGCCCCAGGCTCAAGATGCCGCCATAGCCCCAGCAGATCACCAGCCCCAGCGCCACGAAGGCATAGGTCAGGTATTTCGCGACGAGGTTGAGCCTGAAGACATCGAGACAGAGCGGCAGGATCACCACCAGGAACACGGCGAGCACCAGGATCCCGATCAGCTCCGATCGATTGGTAAAGCGATTGTCGGTCATGCCTTCAGCCCTCTTGTTATTTGCGGACCTTGAGGGCGAACAACCCCTGCGGCCGTAGCATCAGAATTCCGACAACCGCGAGCAGCGTCAGCACCTTCGCCATCGATCCCGACATGAAGAATTCGAGCGTCGATTGCGTCTGCGAGATCGAGAAGGCCGATGCGATGGTGCCGAGCAGGCTCGCGGCGCCGCCGAACACGACCACCAGGAAGGTGTCGACGATGTAGAGCTGGCCTGACGTGGGCCCGGTCGAACCGATCATGGTGAAGGCGCTGCCGGCGACGCCGGCGATGCCGCAGCCAAGCGCGAAGGTGTAACGATCGACTTTCGCGGTGTTGATGCCGACGGCGCCCGCCATGATGCGGTTCTGCACGACGGCGCGGACCTGGCGGCCCCAGCGCGACTTGTACATGATGTAGGCGACCGCCATCGTGATCAGCACGGTCAGCGCCATCACGAAGACGCCGTTGATCGGCACCTCGATAAAGTCGGTGACCTTGAGCGAGCCCAGCATCCACTGCGGCAGCTCGACACCGACTTCACGCGCGCCGAAGATCGAGCGATAGGCCTGCTGCAGCATCAGGCTGAGGCCCCAGGTCGCGAGCAGCGTGTCGAGCGGCCGCTTGTAGAGATGGCGGATCAGCACCCACTCCACCAGCATGCCGAGCGCGCCGGAGGCGAGGAAAGCCAGTATCATCGCGAGGAAGAAATAGCCGCTGAACAAACTCGGCAGATAGCTCTGGAACACATTCGACGTCATCCAGGTGACGTAGGCCCCCAAGATCATGAACTCGCCATGCGCCATGTTGATGACGCCCATCTGGCCGAAGATGATCGCAAGACCGAGCGCCATCAGAACGTAGACGGAAAACAGGATCAGGCCTGCAAAACCCTGCATGACGAAGATGGAGCCCAGATCGCCAATCGAATATTCGCCGAACATCGATGTTTCTCCGTCGAGGGGATAAGGTCCCGCGTCGCGAAAGAATTCGCGACGCGGGGTCGTCAAGCGCGGATTGACGGTCCACGCCAGGGAGCTCGGGGAAAGCTGCGGGAGTTCCGCGGGCTTACTGGTAGCCCTTCGGGAACGGATCGGGCTCGACCAGATCGGCGGTCTCGAAGATCAGCTCGAACTGGCCGTCGAGCTTGGCCTTGCCGACGCGGGTCTTCGACCAGAGGTGATGATTTTCATGGATACGCACGTAGCCTTCGGGCGCGCCCTTGAATTCGATGCCGGGCGAAGCGGCTGCGATCTTGTCGACGTCGAAGCTGCCGGCCTTCTCGCAGGTTAACTTCCACAGCCACGGGCCGAGATAGGCAGCCTGTGTCACGTCGCCGATCACGGTCTTCTCGCCCCACATCTTCTTGAAGGCGGCCACGAACTCCTTGTTGTTCGCATTGTCGAGCGACTGGAAGTACTTCATGCAGGCATAGGCGCCTGCGATGTTTTCGCCGCCGATGCCGTCGATTTCGTCTTCGGTCACCGAGATCGTCAGCAGCGCCTGCTTCGACAGGTCGACGCCGGCTGCCTTGAGCTGCTTGTAGAAGGCGACGTTCGAACCGCCGACCACGTCGGTGAAAATCACGTCAGGTTTGGTCAGCTTGATCTTGTTGATCACCGAATTGAACTGGGTGCTGCCGAGCGCGTAATATTCCTCGCCGACGACCTTGCCCTTGAGCACGTTTTCGACGTGCTTGCGCGCGATCTTGTTCGAGGTGCGCGGCCAGATGTAATCCGAACCGATGAAGAAGAACGATTTGGCGCCCTTCTCCTTGGCGATCCAGTTCAGCCCGGCGAGAATCTGCTGGGTGGCTTCCTGGCCGGTGTAGATGACGTTCTTGGACTGCTCGAGACCTTCGTAGAAGGTCGGGTAGTAGAGCATGCCGTTGTACTGCTCCATGACCGGCAGCACCGCCTTGCGCGATGCCGAGGTCCAGCAGCCCATGATCGCCGCGACCTTGTCGTTGACGAGCAGCTTCTTGGCCTTTTCCGCAAAGGTCGGCCAGTCGCTGGCGCCGTCTTCCTGGATGAACTTGATCTTGCGCCCGAGCACACCGCCGGCGGCGTTGATCTGTTCGATGGCGAGCTTTTCGGCCTGGATCGAACCGGTTTCCGAAATCGCCATCGTGCCGGTGGCGGAGTGCAGGATGCCGACGGTCACTTCAGTATCGGTTACCGCGAGCCCGGTCGTATTGACCGTTGCGGTTGCAGGACCAGCCCCGAACGAGGGCCGCGGAAGCATCGAAATGAGCGGCAGCGCCGCTGCGCCCATCAGCAGTTTGCGGCGAAGCGGCGACTGCAGGCCCTTGTTTGGTTCGTCTGACATGAGCACCCCATTTTTGGTTCGAGAACGCTTATTGGTCAGGCGAGGATTGCCTAGAATTGTGCACTGCACTGATACGCAAGATCGCGTATATTGCACCGCAAAATAGCGACGTAGGCTTGGTACGGGGTTTGCTGGCTACGTACGGAGACCAAGCGAACCGGGCAGGAGTAACAAAGTGGCAGGGCGGCAGCGGATTGACCGCGTCAGGCGCCAATACAATCAATGGGTCGCGAACCAGACGCTGGAAGACTATGCGCTGCGCTTCACCGCCAAGAGCGCCCGGCGATGGTCGGCCGCCCGCGTCGCCAATACGGCCCTCGGCGCCATCTCTTTTCTGGCGCTGGAAGCGATCGGCGGCACGATTACGCTGAATTACGGCGCGGCCAACGCCACCGCCGCCATCCTGGTCGTCAGCGTCATCATTTTCTTATGCGGCCTGCCGATTGCCTACCATGCCGCCAAATGCGGCATCGATATCGACCTGCTGACCCGCGGCGCCGGCTTCGGCTATATCGGCTCGACCATCACCTCGCTGATCTACGCCTCCTTCACCTTCATCTTCTTCGCGCTCGAAGCGGTCATCATGGCGGCCGCGCTGGAGATGTGCTTCGGCATCCCGCGCCCGCTCGGCTATCTCATCAGCGCCGTCGTCATCATTCCCCTGGTGATCTACGGCATCACCTTGATCAGCCGCTTCCAGTTATGGACGCAGCCGCTCTGGGTCGTCCTACACGTCCTTCCCTTCGTGGCGATCGCCTGGGCCAACCCGCATTCGTTCACCGAATGGCGCAAATTCGCCGGCGAGCACGGCGACGCCAAGCGGCCATCTCGATCTGCTGCTGTTCGGCACCGCAGCCTCAGTGGTGTTTTCGCTGGTGGCGCAGATCGGCGAACAGGTCGACTTCCTGCGGTTCCTGCCGCGCGACCGCCGCACTTCGCGGACCTCGTGGTGGATCGCGCTGCTGAGTGCCGGCCCCGGCTGGATCATCTTCGGCGCGCTCAAACTGCTGGTCGGCTCCTTCCTCGCCTACTTCGCGCTCAGCCATGGCGTCACCAACGAACAGGCGGCCGATCCGGCGCACATGTATCTCGAAGCGTTTCGCTACGTGCTGTCGCAGCCCGATCTGGCGCTGGCGCTGACCGGCACCTTCGTCATTCTCTCGCAGGTCAAGATCAACGTCACCAACGCCTATGCCGGCTCGATCGCCTGGTCGAATTTTTTCTCGCGGCTGACGCACAGCCATCCCGGCCGCGTGGTCTGGCTGGTGTTCAACGTCATGGTGGCGCTGCTGCTTGATGGAAATCGGCGTCTACAAGGCGCTGGAGCAGACACTGGCGCTCTATTCCAACGTTGCGATTGCCTGGGTCGGTGCGCTGGTCGCCGATCTCGTCATCAACAAGCCGCTTGGCCTGCGCCCGCAGCACATCGAGTTCAAGCGCGCGCATCTCTACGACATCAACCCGGTCGGCGTCGGCGCCATGCTGATCGCGACCATCGTTTCGATCTCGGCGTTCTACGGCCTGTTCGGACCGACAGCGAAAGCGCTCTCGGCCTTCGTGGCGCTGGCGGCCGCCTTCATCACCGCGCCGCTGATTGCGTGGGCCACCGACGGCAAATACTACATCGCGCGCAAACCCAAACGAAGCTGGCAGAACCTCGAATCGATCCAGTGTTGTATCTGCGAGCATTCGTTCGAGCCGGAGGACATGGCCTCCTGCCCCGCCTATGCCGGCCCGATCTGCTCGCTGTGCTGTTCGCTCGACGCCCGCTGCCACGATCTCTGCAAGCCGCATGCGCGGATCGGCGCGCAGGTGTCGGAGACGCTGGGCAAGATGCTGCCGGAACCGATCTACGCCCGGATCAACTCGCAGTTCGGGCATTATGTCGGGGTGTTCGTGGTGTCCGCGGGCCTCGTCGGGCTGACGCTCGGGCTGATCTATCTGCAGACGTCGGCGACGGTTGCGGTGGACAATCTGCTTTTGTCCGACGTGCTATGGAAGGTGTTCTTCGCGCTCACCATCATCATCGGCGTGGTGGCGTGGCTGTTCGTGCTGGCGCAGCAAAGCCGCCGCGCGGCGGAAGCGGAAACGCGGCGGCAGACCACGCTGTTGATCCAGGAAATCGACGCGCACAAACGCACCGATGCCGAGCTGCAGCGCGCCAAGGAAGTGGCTGAGTCCGCCAACCTCGCCAAGAGCCGGTACGTGGTGGGGCTGAGCCATGAACTGCGCTCGCCGCTGAATGCCATCTCCGGCTATGCGCAACTGCTGGAACAGGATTCCAGCCTCAATACCAAGCCGCGCGATCAGGTGCGCGTGGTCCGCCGCAGTGCCGACCATCTCTCCGGGCTGATCGACGGCATCCTCGATATTTCCAAGATCGAGGCCGGCCGGCTCTATCTGTCACGCGACGAGGTGCGCCTGAGCGAATTCCTCGACCAGCTCGTCGGGATGTTTCGCGTTCAGGCCGCGGCCAAGGGCATCGACTTCGTTTTCAGGCGGCCTTCGGTGCTGCCCGTCGTCGTCTATGCCGACGAAAAACGCCTGCGCCAGGTTCTGATCAACCTGCTGTCGAATGCGCTGAAATTCACGCAGACCGGCAGCGTGCAGTTCGTCGTGCATTACCGCAGCCCCGTCGCCGAGTTCGAGATCATCGACACCGGCCCCGGCATCCAGGCGAGCGATCTCGAACGCATCTTCGCGCCGTTCGAGCGCGGCGCGCTCGGCGTGTCGCAGCCGCAGACCGGCACCGGTCTCGGGCTCACCATCAGCCGGCTGCTGGCCGGCGTGATGGGCGGCGATATCAGGGTGACGAGCGAGGTCGGCACCGGCAGCATTTTCCGCGTCAAGATCCTGCTGTCGGAAGTCACCAATCCGACACGGATTGCGCCGATCGAGGCGCCGATCTTCGGCTATCACGGCCCGCGCAAGACGATCCTGATCACCGATGACGATCCGACCCACCGCGACCTCTTGCGCGAGGTGCTGGCGCCGCTCGGTTTCATTCTCTTGAGTGCACCCGACGGAGCCGGCTGCCTCGCGCTGGCGCAGCATTGCCGGCCTGATCTGTTCCTGCTGGATATCTCGATGGCGGGCATGGACGGCTGGACGGTGGCGGAAACGTTGCGCGCGAGCGGCCATCATCAGGCCCGCATCCTGATGGTGTCGGCGAGCGCGCTGGAGGCGCATGGCGCGCCGCTGGCGCAGCCGTTTCACGACGGCTATCTGATGAAGCCGATCGATATCCCGAAACTGGTAGAAACAATCCGGCAATTGCTCAGGATCGAATGGCAGTACGAAGCCGAGCCAGATACCCCAGCCGCGCTGGAAACCGGAGACGGGATCGCGGCCACCGGTGAAATATGTCGAGGAACTGATCGGCCTCGGGCAACTCGGTTATATCCGCGCGATCCAGGTCAAGCTCGACGAGATCGGAAGCGACTACCCCGAACATGCCGACTTCGTGTCGCAAATGCGTACCTTGATCGACCGCTTCGATCTCGACCAGTACATGGCGACCCTGAAAACACTGTACAGCTATGATCACTGAATCCAAAAAGCGCGACGTCGCCCTCATCGTCGACGATTCGCCGGAGACGCTGCGGCTGCTCACCGACGCGCTCGACGGCGCCGGCATGACGGTCATGGTCGCGCTCGACGGCGCGGCGGCGATGCGGATCGTCGACCAGATCACGCCCGACATCGTCCTGCTCGACGCGGTCATGCCCGGCCTGGACGGTTTTGAAACCTGCAGGCGGCTGAAGCGCGACGCCGGCCTCGACCACGTGCCCATCATCTTCATGACGGGACTGGCCGAAACCGAACACATCGTGCGCGGCCTGGAAGCCGGCGGCGTCGACTATGTCACCAAACCCATTGCAGTCGAGGAGATGCTGGCGCGCATCCGCGTCCACCTCGCCAATGCGCGGCTGACCCAGAGCGCGCGCGCCGCCCTCGACGTTTCCGGCCGCTATCTGCTCGCCGTCAACAGCGAGGGCAAGATCATGTGGGCGACGCCACAGGCGCAGAAACTGCTGTCGGACGCGCTTAGCTCCGGCAGCGACGACGATGTCGTGCTGCCCGATCCGATCCCGCAATGGCTGGACCAGGCCCGCAAGGGCAAGGCCGGGTCGAAAGCCACGATCATGGCCGCGCTTCCCGGCAACGACCAGCTCCGGCTGCAATTTATGGGCAGACTGGGCACCAACGAATTCCTGCTGCGGCTTGCAAAGGATTCCGGCACCGAGACGCCGGCGGAATTCTCCAGCGAGCTTGGCCTGACGACGCGCGAGGGCGAAGTGCTGTCGTGGCTCGCGAAGGGCAAGACCAACCGGGACATCGCGCAAATTCTGGGCTTGAGCCCGCGCACCATCGACAAGCACCTCGAGCAGATCTACTCGAAACTCGGCGTCGAGAACCGCACCGCCGCGGCCGCCATCGCGGTGAACGCGAAGCATCGAAAATCCTGACGCCGTTTCTTTTACCTAACGCAGCACGACTTCCTGGTCGGCCCAGCGCAGGTAGCGGCGCGGCGCAGCGCCGAGTTCGCGCCTGAACATCGCCGTGAAGGCGCTCGGGCTGTCGTAGCCGACATCGAGTGCGACGTTGGTGACGGATTCGCCGGCGCCGAGGCGAGCGAGCGCTTCCAGCAACCGGACGCGCTGGCGCCACGCCGAAAAGCTCTGGCCGGTTTCACGCCGGAACATCCGCGTCAACGTGCGCCGGCTGATGCCGCTGCGATCGGCCCAATCGTCGAGGGTGAGGTCGGAACTGGTGTCGGCGATCACAGCTTCGCAAATCCGTGCAAGCCGCGGATCCTGCGGGATCGGCACGTGCAGCAATATCTCAGGCATGCGGCCGATCTCGCCAAGCAGGAGATCGACCAATTGTCCGTCGCGGCCGTCCTCGTCGTAATCCACCGGCATCCGGACGGTTTCGTTCATCAGCGCGTCGAGCAGCGACGACGCGCGGATCAGGCGACAGGTCGCCGGGTAGCTCGGTACCCGATCCGGCTCGACATAGATGGTCTGGATCTCGACGTCGCCCCAGGCGCGCGATTGATGCACAAATCCGGCGGGAATCCACAGGCCATGGCCCGGGGGTATCACGAAGTTGCCGCGCTCCGTCATCATCGAGGTGACGCCGGCCGTCTGCAGGATGAACTGGCCGCGCCGGTGCGCGTGCCGCGCGCTCATGCTCTCGGACGGGTATGTCGCCGCCATCGCGACGACGGGCCGCTTTTGGGTCTGCAAATGGCCGGCATAGGTCGCCGCGGCTTGCGGCCCGCGCCGCTTGTGGCACAGGCGGTCAAGACCGTCGGCGGTGGGCGCCGCACCTACTCTTACATTTATATTCATCTAAACTCTTGGAAGGAGATGCCTGTTCTCCTCATAGCCTCATGCATCTTCCGGGCCAGATGGCCCGATCGCGATGGTTGCTGTCCCCTTCCGTGTAGCACGGAACTTGCGGCTCGGTCACGATGCGCCCATCAGGAACTGAGGGATTGGTCCATGAACAGGCGCGAATTCACTGCTGCGATGCTGGCCGCGGGTGCGGCAATTCCGCTCGGCATCACCAGGGCGGCCGGTCAGACCAGGGGCGGCACGCTCAACACGATCATCCAGCCCGAACCGCCCGTTCTCGTGACGGCGTTCAATCAGCAGCAGCCGACGCTGACACTGGGCGGCAAGATCTACGAAAGCCTGCTGAAATACGGCGCCGACCTGAAGCCGATGCCGGGCATGGCGCAATCCTGGGAGATTTCGCCAGACGGGCTCACGTACACCTTCAAGCTTTTCCCGGGCATCACCTTCCATGACGGCAAGCCGATGACGTCCGAGGACGTTGTGTTCAGCTGCATGAAGGTGCTGACGGAGACCCATCCCCGCGCGCGGCAGAATTTCGCGCGCGTCGCATCCGCCGAGGCGCCCGATCCGCTGACCGTCGTCTTCAAGCTGAAGCAGCCCTTCGCGCCGTTCCTCGGTTGCTTCGATTGCACCTCGGCTCCGATCGTGCCCAAGCACATCTATGAAGGCACCGAGTTCCGCAAGAACCCGATGAACGACAAGGCGATCGGCACCGGTCCCTTCAAGCTGAAGGAATGGGTGCGCGGCTCGCATGTCCATCTTGTGAGGCACGACGGCTATTACCGCAAGGACGAGCCTTATCTCGACGAGATCATCTACCGCATCATCCCGGATGGCGCGTCACGCGCACTGGCGCTCGAAAATGGCACCGTGCAGCTCGTGCAATGGTCCGATGTCGAGTTCTTCGACGTTCAGCGCTTCAAGTCGCAGAAGAATCTCGAATTCACCACCAAGGGCTATGAGTATTTCGCGCCGCATCAGTGGCTCGAAATGAACAATCGGGTCGCTCCGATGAACGACAAGCGCTTCCGGCAGGCGATCATGCATCTGATCGACCGCGACGCGATGAACAAGCGCATCTATTTCGGCAACGCCAAGGTCGCGACCGGCCCGATCTCGTCAAAGACCCGCTTCTACGACGGCAAGGTGAAGCGCTACGAATTCTCGGTCGAAAAGGCCACGGCGCTGCTCGACGAGATGGGCCTGAAGCCCGGCGCCAACGGCAAGCGGACCGAGCTCAAATATCTGGTGCCGCCCTATGGCGAGGTCTATCAGCGCGCCGGCGAGTTCTTCCGCCAGAGCTTCTCCAAGGCCGGCATCGATCTCGTTCTGGTCGGCACCGACATGGCGGGCTGGGCCGAGAAGGTCGGTAACTGGGACTACGAGATGACCCAGAATTTGCTCTATCAGCTCGGCGATCCCGCACTCGGCGTCGCCCGCACCTACATCTCGTCGAACATCAAGAAGGGCATCCTGTTCTCGAACACGCAAGGTTATTCCAACCCCGAGGTAGACAGATTGTTCGAGGAGGCCGCCCTCGCGCTCGACGAGGCCAAGCGGCAGGAACTCTACTCCAAGGTCCAGCAGATCCTGGTCGAGGACGTGCCGGTCGCCTGGACGCTGGAGCTCGAATATCCCATCATCTACGACAAGGCGTTCAAGAACATCGTGACATCAGGGATCGGATCCCACGAGACCTTCGGCACGGTCTACAAATCGTGACGGGGACCAGGAGCGCTGCGCGGATTGCGCTCTTGATCGTCACCTGGGTGATGCGGCTCATAGCCGTGATCCTGGTGATCGCGACCTTCAACTTCGTGCTGGTCCGCGCAGCGCCGGGCGATCCCGCCATGGTGATGGCGGGGCAATCGGGCGGGGCCGATCCCAAGATCCTCGATGATCTGCGCAAGGAATACGGGCTCGACAAGCCGTATCTGGTGCAGCTCGCCACGCATCTCGGGCGCGTGCTCACGCTGGACCTGGGCTATTCCTACCGCCAGCGCCGGCCGGTCCTCGACCTCATCCTCGAGCGGCTACCCGCGACGCTGCTGCTCACGCTCACGGCGTTCTGCCTTGCGCTGCTGATCGGCACAACGCTCGGCGCGCTCGCAGGGTTAGCGGCCGGAAGCATCGTCGATACGCTGTTCACGGTGCTCTCGCTGCTGCTTTACGCCACGCCGGTGTTCTGGCTGGGGCTGATGCTCGTCCTCGTGTTCTCCGTGACGCTCGGCTGGCTGCCGCCGTTCGGCTACGAGACCATCAACGCGAAGATGACGGCGATCGAACGCGTCTTCGACATCGCCAAGCACATGATCATGCCTGTCATGTCGCTGGCCGCGATCTATCTGGCGATCTACGCCCGCCTGATGCGCTCCTCGATCATCGAGGTATCGCACCAGGATTTCATCAAGACGGCGCGCGCCAAGGGCCTCGCCCCGTCGCGCATTGTTGTCGGCCACATGCTGCGCAACGCGCTGGTGCCGGTCGTCACGGTCGCCGGCATGCAGGCGGGCGCGCTCGTCGGCGGTGCGGTCGTGATCGAGACGGTGTTCGCCTGGCCCGGCCTCGGCCGGCTCACCTTCGAAGCCGTGCTGCAGCGCGACTATCCGGTGCTGCTCGGCATCTTCCTGATCCTGTCCATTATCGTGATTGCGCTTAACGTCATGACCGACCTGATCTACCGCCTGATCGATCCGCGCATGACGACGGAAGCCGCCTGATGGACGCGGTCAGAGCCTTCCTGCGGCACCCGAGCGGAATGGCGGGGCTGGTCCTGCTCACCATCGTCCTGTGTGTCGCGATCACAGCGCCCGTGGTCTTCCCGGTATCGCCGTGGGAGATGAACGGCACGCCGTTCGCGCCGCCCGGCGAGGACGGGATGTGGCTTGGCGGCGATACGCTCGGCCGCGATGTCGCTGCGGGCGTTGCTCACGGCGCGCGGGTCTCGCTGCTGATCGGCATTGCATCCGCATTTGCCGCCATGATGATCGGCGTCGTGATCGGCGCCATTTCCGGCTACTTCGGCGGCAAGTTCGATCTGGTGCTGATGCGGGTGACCGAGATGTTCCAGACGGTCCCCGCTTTCATCCTCGCAATCTTGCTGGTTGCAACCTTCAGCCCCTCGCTGCTCACCATCATCCTCACCATCGGCGCGGTGAGCTGGCCGCCGCTGGCGCGGCTGACACGCGCCGAATTCCTGCGGCTGCGCGGGCGCGAGTTCGTCGAGGCCGCCTTGTGCCAGGGCGAGAGCACCGCCCGCATCGTGCTCGGCCACATCCTGCCGAACGCGATCTCGCCGATCCTTGTCGTCGTGTCGCTGACGGTCGCGACCGCCATCCTGCTGGAGAGCGCCCTCTCCTTCATGGGGCTCGGCGATCCGAACCTGATGTCCTGGGGCTTCATGATCGGCGCCGGGCGCACGGTCATCCGGCAGGCCTGGTGGATGAGCGTCTTTCCGGGCCTTGCGATCCTGATCACGGTGCTTGCCATCAATCTATTTGGCGAGGGCCTGTCCGACGTGCTCAATCCACGCGTCTCGAGGCGGCGGGCATGACAGTCGCAGGCGCGCAGGACCTTGTATCCGTGCTCTCGGTCGAGAACCTCTCGATCGCGCTGCCCGAAGGCGGCGACCGGCCGTTCGCGGTCGAGCAGGTTTCGTTTGCGATCAAGCGCAACGAGGTGGTCTGCCTGGTCGGCGAATCCGGCTCCGGCAAATCGATGATCGCGCACGCGATCCTCTCGCTGCTGCCGAAGGGCGTCGACATCGTGTCGGGCGCCGTGAAAGTCGCAGGCCAGGATACCGCGGCACTCGACAGACGCGCGCTCCGCCGTCTGCGCGGCGGCCGGGCCGCCATGATCTTCCAGGAGCCGTTGTCGTCGCTGAATCCGCTGAAGCGCGTCGGCGAACAGATCGAGGAGACGATCCTCACCCACCAGCGTCCGGCACCGTCAGCCGCCGATATCAAGGCCAGGGTGCAGGAACTCCTGACCCAGGTCGGCCTGCCGAACCCGTCGTTGCTTGCCAACAGCTATCCGTTCGAACTTTCGGGCGGCCAGCGCCAGCGTGTCATGATCGCAATGGCGATGTCGAACCAGCCCGCGCTGCTGATCGCGGACGAGCCGACGACGGCGCTGGATGTCACCACCCAGCGCCAGATCCTCCGCCTGATCGACGATCTCAGGCGCGAGCGCGGCATGGGCGTGCTGCTGATCACGCATGATTTCGGCGTCGTGGCCGACGTCGCCGATCGCGTCGTCGTGCTGCGCCACGGCAAGGTGATCGAGCACGGCACCGTCGAGGAAGTGTTGCGTCACCCGCGCGAGCCCTACACGCGCGAGCTGATCGACGCCGTTCCGAAGGCGCGCGTGAAGCACCGCGAAACGGCAGCGCAGACTGCGCCGCTGCTCGACGTCGTGGGCCTGCGCAAGACTTTCAGAGTCAAGCGCGGCTGGTTCCAGCCGCCCCGCGAAGTGGTCGCGGCCGACGGCATCTCGCTGACGCTGCATGAGGGCGAAACGCTGGCGGTGGTCGGCGAGTCCGGCTCCGGCAAGTCGACCCTTGGCCGCATGATCATGCGGCTGACGGAGCCGGATTCCGGCGCGATCCGACTCGGCGGCGACGACCTGCGGCAGCTGCACGGCGAGGCGCTGCGGCAGGCGCGCCGGGGGCTGCAGATCATATTCCAGGATCCCTTCTCCAGCCTCGATCCGCGCCAGAAAGTCGGCGACGCCGTGGCGCGCGGTCCCATGGCCTATGGCACCGCGCGTGCCGAGGCGATGGCGCAGGCGCGGCAATTGCTCGCGCGAGTCGGGCTGACGGCCTCGGCCGCGGATCGCTATCCGCACGAATTCTCGGGCGGCCAGCGCCAGCGCATCTGCATTGCGCGCGCGCTCGCGTTGCGGCCGAAGGTGCTGATCGCCGACGAAGCCGTATCCGCGCTCGACGTCTCGGTCCAGGCACAGGTGCTTGCGCTGCTTGCCGAGCTGCGGCGCGAGATGCGGCTTGCGATGATCTTCATCACGCACGACCTGCGCATCGCGGCCGAGATCGCCGACCGCGTGATCGTGCTGCAGCACGGCCGCATTGTCGAGGAAGGCCCGACCGCCGCCGTGTTCACCAATCCGCGCGAGGCCTATACGCGCGACCTGCTTGACGCGATCCCGGGGCGTCGATTCTTCGAACAGCCGAGTTTTGCGCGGCAACGCGAGGTGCTGGCATGACGCGAACGCACCGCATAAGCTCGGGACGCACTGCCGATCGCATTCCCGCTCCAGAATTCTGCAAGGACTGATCCGTGTCGCAAAGCAACATCATCCCCCTTCCCGCCGGCGCCCGCGAGCGCATCGAAGCCGCGGTCGAAGCCGCCTTCGCTGCGCAGATATCGACGACGATCGCCTTTTCGGCGATTCCGAGCACGCGCAGCCAGGAAGCCCCGTGCCAGGACATGATGGCGCGACTGCTGCGCGAGCGCGGCTACGAGGTCGACGACTGGATCATCAATCAGGACGATCTCAAGGACCTGCCCGGCTATGGTCCGGTCGAAACCGATTTCTCGCGCGCCCGCACTGTCGTCGGAACCTATCGGCCAGCAGAGGAAACCGGGCGATCGCTCATCCTGCAGGGCCATTGCGACGTCGTGCCCGCCGGCCCGCTCGACATGTGGAAACACCCGCCGTTCAAGCCCGTCGTCGAGGACGGCTGGCTCTATGGCCGCGGTGCCGGCGACATGAAGTCCGGCACGATCGCAGCACTTTACGCGCTCGACGCGCTGAAGGCGGCAAGGTTGGCGCCGAAGGGGCGCATCCATCTGCAGTCGGTGATCGAGGAGGAAAGCACCGGGCTCGGCGCGCTCTCCACGCTGCAGCGCGGCTATCGCGCCGATGCCTGCCTGATCCCCGAGCCTACCGACGGAAAGCTGATGCGCGCCCAGGTCGGCGTGATCTGGTTCCGCCTGAAGGTGAAGGGCTTGCCGGTCCACGTCTCGCGCGCCGGCACAGGATCGAATGCGATCAAGGCCGCCTTTCACCTGATCCAGGCCATCGAAGGGCTTGAGGCCGAATGGAACGAGCGCGCCAAAAGCCATCGCTTCTTCGGAAAACTCAACCATCCGCTCAACTTCAATCCGGGTATTATCAAGGGCGGCGACTGGGCCTCGAGCGTTCCGGCCTGGTGCGACGTCGATTGCCGCATCGGCATCCTGCCGGGCTGGACGATCGCCGACTGCCAGGCCGAGATCGTCGCCTGCGTCGAGAAGGCCGCCAGGACCCATCCGTTCCTTTCCGACAACGCGCCCGAGGTCGTGTGGTCGGGCTTTCTGTCGCCGGGCTACGAAGTGACCCGTGCACAGGAAAGCGAGGCGGTGCTCGCGGCGGCGTATCAGGATGTATTCGGCGGTCCGCTCGAGGACGCCAGTTTCACCGGCCTCACCGACACACGCTTCTACGGGCTCGATTACGACGTTCCCGCCTTCTGCTTCGGCGCCACGATGGAAAATGCTCACGGCTTCGATGAGCGGGTGGAACTCGAATCCGTGAAGAAGGTCACCAAGACGCTGGCCCTGTTCATCGCTGGCTGGTGCGGCGTCGAGGAAACGTAAACACAAGAACGACACGGGAGGAGGTTTGCCATGGAAGGCAGCGGTGCGGGCGGAAAGCCCCTGGTCCAGACGCCGGACGACTTGCGTGGGCATTTCGGGCAGGTCAGCCCGCTTGCCGAGAAGAAGGTGCTGCACCACCTCGACAAGTTCTGTCGCGACTTCATCGCGCTTTCTCCGTTCCTCGTGCTCGCGTCGAGCGACGGAAAGGGCAACGCCGATGCCAGCCCGCGCGGCGACGGGCCGGGCTTCGTCGCCGTGCTCGACGACACAGTCGCTGCTGATCCCGGACCGGCGCGGCAACAACCGGGTCGATACGTTCGGCAACATCCTGGCCTCACCCGGCGTCGGCCTCATCTTCATGGTGCCGGGTATCAACGAGACGCTGCGCATCAACGGCAAGGCGGAAATCACCCAGGACCCGGCGCTGCTGACGCCGCTGGCGGTGCAGAACGTCGTGCCGACGATCGGTCTCAAGGTGCATGTCGACGAATGCTATTTCCATTGCGGCAAGGCGCTGATGCGCTCGAAGCTGTGGAAACCCGAAGCGCAGGTCGAGCGCCATAGTTTCCCCACCCTCGGCCGCATCATCGCCGAGCAGACGGCGGCCGTGTCAGTGGACGTAGCCGAGAAGACCATGGAGGAAGCCTACCGGACCAGGCTCTACTAGAATACACCGACAAATCGGTCCCGGTCGGAAATATTGCCTGAGCAAACCATGGGTGTTTTCGCTGGATACATGCTGCGAGGTCTTTGCAGGTTTGGCAGCTACTTCATGATCCTTTCCTGCCCTGAGTAGCATTGCTCTTGCCGCTCTCGCCGAAGGCGGTTCGATAGATCATCCAATACATTGCGCCGACGAGGCCGGCACCGCCTACGATATTTCCGAGCGTGACCGGTACAAGATTGTGAATGATGCCCGTCATTGTGATGACCGACGCGTCAAAATCAGCCGGGGCATTGCCTGTCCGCGCCATCAACCAGGCCAAAGGCAGGAAATACATGTTGGCGACGCAGTGCTCAAAGCCGGCGGCTATGAAGGCGGAGACCGGAAATAGGAGTGCGACAATCTTGTCGGTAACCGACCGGCCGGCATACGCAAGCCATACCGCCAGGCAAACCAGCAGGTTACACAAAACTCCCTTGAAGAATAGCGTGACAGCGTCGGGCTGGATCTTGGCGACGGCCGTATTCAATATCGACAGGCCGACGCGGCCGCCATTCATGTCGAGATGATGCGAAAGGAAGACCAGGACGGCAACTCCAAGCGCGCCTACCAGATTGCCGAGGTAGACGATGAGCCAGTTGCGCAGCATCTCGCCGGTCGTGACTTTCCGGCTGGCCCACGCCATCACGATCAAATTGTTGCCCGTAAACAGCTCGGCGCCTCCGACGATCACCAGCGCCAGGCCGAGCGAGAACACCAGGCCGCCGAGCACGCGGACCGTGGCGAAGCTCAACTCCGCGTCGCTTGCGACGATGGTATAGTAGAGTGCGCCGAGTCCGATGCTGCCGCCGGCCATGACCGCAAGCATGAACGACGCGAGGGGCGGCAGTCTCGCCTTCTTGACCCCGACTTTCTCGACGGCTTCCTTGATCTCGGCGGGGCTGTAGGCATTCGAATTGAAGACGGGCGGCTGCGGCGCGGGTGCTCGGTCGTCCATCCTGCATCTCCTCCGTACCTGCGCAGGCTTCTGCGACCGCCGCGCCACAACAGCGGAAAAGTCGCAGCCGCCAGCTAACCGGCGTTGCCGACCGCCAGAAGACCGACGATCTGCGCGGCAATGACCTTCACCAGCGTCATCGAAGGAAAGATCATGGCGTACCCGATGTCGGGCCGCTCGGTCGGGGCCATCTTGGTGGAGTAGACGAGGATGGCGGGATTTCCAGTCGCGCCGGAGGCGATGCCGACGAGGTCGTCGTATGGAATCTTCATCAGATAGTGGCCGACCAGCAGGACGATGAACACGGTCGTCAACAGAACTGCGACGCCGATGAACAGCATCGTGAACCCGGACTCCGCGACGGTCTTGACGAAAGGCTGTCCGGCGTTGACGCCGACGGTGGCGAGGAACATGGCGAGGCCGAAATTTCGCAACACGATGTTGGCCGGCAGCGGCATGGTCCAGAGCATTGGACCGGTGCGGCGCAGCTTGCCGAGGATGAGCGCGACGATCAGCGGTCCGCCGCCGATGCCGAGCGTCACGATGCCGACACCGGGAATCGGGATCGGGATGAGGCCGAGAAGGACGCCCATCACCATGCCGAGCCCAAGCGAGACGTAGCTGAATTCCGCGGTGGCCTTGACCGTGTCGCCGAAGTGACGGCGGATCTCCTCCTTCCGCTCCGGAGGCGCCAGCACGCCGACCCGATCGCCAAATTCCAGCATCAGGTCGGGCGCAGGGACGAGGTCGGCGTCATAGCGACGAACGTGCAGCAGATGGGTCGGATAGCCGGCGGGCATCGGAAGCTGGGCAAGCGGGATGCCGACCGCGCTGGCCTTGCCGACGAAGACCCTGATGTAATCGAGGTCCGCGCGGTCGCTGGCCAACTGGCCCGGTGAGAGTTTTCCGAGCTTGGCCGCGGCGGTTGCAATCGCCTCGTTGTCTTCGGCGACGACCATGACGGCGTCGCCGTTCTCCAAAATCGTATCCTCGGTCGGGACGATATTGCGCCCGCCCTTGCGAACCATCGTCACCTGCAAGCCGGCGGGCGCTTTCGCGATCAGATCGCCCAGGCGTCGACCGGCGAAGCGTTCGCCAACCGAAATCTCGCCCATATGGAAGCGCTGGGTCTTTGCAGGGAATTTTGGCTTCACGATTCGGGTCATGAAGTAGATGCACAGGATGGGGCCGATGACCCCGAACGGGTAGGCAATGGAATAACCGATCGAGGGATCCTTGTTCTTCATCACGTCGAGGGCGGCCTGGAGGGTTGCGGTACTTGTCATCGACCCGGCGTACAGGCCCAGCGTATGCCCGATCTTGATGCCGAAGATGTGCCCCAGGAGCAGTGCGACAGCCAGGCCCGCCAGACAGCCGACAAGCGCGAGAAGGTTGTACTTCTGGCCTGCGCCGACCATTCCCTCGAAGAATTGGCGTCCGTAGAGAATGCCGATCCCGTAGAGGAACATGATCAGGCCCGTCAGGCCGATCGGCCCGATGATCTGGGCTTTGGGTGCGAACGCGCCGAGAGCCAGACCGACAAAAAGAACGGCGCCGACGCCAAGCGAGAAGCCGAAGATGTTGATCTGTCCAACCAGGTAACCCACGCCTATCGCCAGGAAGGCAGTCAGGATGGGCTGGCTTCCGATGATGTCGCGAGCAAGGTCCAGCATGTCAGATCTCCCCGGATCGAATGCGTGTCAGTCAGCGTGCGTTACAGCCAGCGGCCTGGAACTGTCCGATAACCCGCTTGACCAGTTCCGGGCTTGGTATCGGAGTATCTTCGTGCTTGTAGTCGAGACCCATCGCCTTCCACTTGAATTCACCCATCTTGTGGAACGGCTGCACCTCGACCCACTCCACGTTCTTCATGGGCGCGACAAAGCGGGCAATGCCCTCGACATTCGCCGGATCGTCGGTAGCGCCGGGAACGAGCGTGAACCGGACCCAGACCGGCTTCGATATCGAAGCCAGACGTTCTGCAAAACGAAGTGTGGGCGCGAGGTCCCGGCCGGTCACCCGGCGATAGGTCGCGGGATCAGAGCTCTTGATGTCCAGGAGGACGTGGTCGATCACCGACAAATAGGAATCGTCGGCGCGATCTCCCATAAATCCCGATGTCTCGATCGCCGTGTGCAGACCCATGTCCTTGGCGCCGGCGAATATTCTTCGGGTGAATGCGAGCTGCACCATGGGCTCACCGCCCGATATCGTCAGGCCTCCACCCAGGCTGCGGATTGTCGGCGCGAAGCTGCCTAGTCGTTGCAGCACATGATCGACCGACACGTAGGTGCCGTCCTTGAGATGCCAGGTGTCCGGATTGTGACAGTACGAACACCGTAGCAGGCATCCGGAGGTGAAGATGACGATCCGAAGGCCCGGCCCGTCATAGCGCGACGAGGTCTCATAGGAATGGCAATATCCGAATGAACCCGCCTCGTCCTTGAAGTTGTCTTCGTCAGGGGCGTCGGGCGAAATCCCCACCCGGATGTCATAACGACTTCCGGGTTCAAGCGGCTGCACCGTGGACATGGCAGCACCTCATCAGATTTGGCCGTGGAACGTGCGGCTGATCACGTCTCTCTGCTGCTCCGGCGTCAGGCGAATGAAGTTCACGGCATAGCCCGACACGCGGATCGTGAGTTGCGGATACTTGTCTGGATTTTTTATCGCGTCCTCGAGCGTCTCCCGGTCGATCACGTTCAGGTTCATGTGAAAGCCGCCTCGCTCGAAATAGGCGTCAAAGGCCTTGACCGCCTCGTCGACGAGCTGGCCTTCGGACAGATGCGCCTTCTGCGGAGCGATGGAGACGGTGTAGCTGATGCCGTCCTGCGCGTCCTTGTAGGGAAGCTTTGCGACCGACAGGCAGGATGCGAGCCAGCCATGGCTGTCCCGGCCGTGCATCGGGTTTGCGCCCGGCCCGAACGGCTCGCCTTTGCGGCGGCCGTCGGGGGTATTTCCCGTGGCCTTGCCGTACACGACGTTCGAGGTGATGGTGAGGACGCTCTGCGTGTGTGTCGCGTTTCGATAGGTCGGGTGCTTGCGGATCTTCTCCATGAAGCTGGTGACGAGGCTGGATGCGATCTGGTCGACGCGATCGTCGTTGTTGCCGAACTGGGGCGTGGATTTGTTACCTTCGTTTTGATAGTCGACGATCAATCCGGTCGCGTCGCGCGTGACACGCATTTTTCCGTACTTGATCGCGCTCAGACTGTCGGCGACCACCGAAAGCCCGGCGATCCCGAAGGCCATCGTTCGCAAGATGTCGCGATCGTGAAGCGCCATTTCCAGGCGTTCGTAGAAGTACTTGTCGTGCATGTAGTGGATGCAGTTCATGGCATGCACGTAGGTCTTTGCCAGCCATTCCATGGTAGCATCGAACTTGGCCATGACGTCGTCGTAGTCGAGGAAATCGCCGGATACCGGCAACGTCGGGGGCGCAACCTGATCGCCCGTTACCTCGTCACGGCCGCCGTTGATCGCATAGAGCAGCGCCTTTGCCAGATTGACGCGGGCGCCGAAGAACTGCATCTGCTTGCCGAGACGCATCGCCGAGACGCAGCAGGCGATACCGTAATCATCACCCCAGAACGGCCGCATCAGATCGTCGTTCTCGTATTGCAGCGAAGACGTCTCTTTGCTGACCTTGACGCAATAGCGCTTGAAGGCGTTCGGCATATGGTTCGACCAGAGAACCGTGATGTTCGGCTCGGGGGCGGGGCCGAGATTGGAAAGCGTGTGCAGCATCCGATAGCTGCTCTTGGTTACCAACGTGCGGCCATCCAGATCCATTCCACCGACGCATTCGGTGGCCCAGTAAGGGTCGCCGCTGAACAGCGCATCGTAGTCAGGCGTGCGGAGGAACCGAACGATGCGGAGCTTCTGCACCAACTGGTCCCAAAGTTCTTGCGCCTGCGCCTCGTCCAGAATGCCGGCCTTCAGGTCGCGCTCGATGTAAATGTCCAGGAAGGTAGAGATGCGCCCGATCGACATCGCCGCGCCGTTGGCTTCCTTGATGGCGCCGAGATAGGCCAAGTAGGTCCATTGGAACGCTTCCTGCGCATTCGAAGCGGGTTTCGATATGTCGAGACCGTAGAGTTTCGCCATCGCGGCGAGGTCCTTGAGAGCACGCATCTGCTCCGACAATTCCTCGCGCTGACGGATGATTTCGTCGGTCGGCCACATGTCGTCAATCTGTTCGCGTTCCTCGCGCTTGACCTCAAGCAGCCGATCCACGCCGTAAAGCGCCACGCGCCGGTAATCGCCGATGATACGACCGCGCCCGTAGGCATCCGGAAGCCCGGTGATGATCCCGGACCTACGGCAATTCATGATCTCGGGCGTATACGCATCGAACACGCCGTCATTGTGCGATTTTCGGTATTTCGTGAAAGCTTCGTGCACCAGCGGATCGGGTTCGAATCCCGCGGCCTTGATGCCTGCCTCGACCA
This sequence comes from uncultured Alphaproteobacteria bacterium, assembly GCA_963840465.1. Lineage (GTDB taxonomy): Bacteria > Pseudomonadota > Alphaproteobacteria > Rhizobiales > Xanthobacteraceae > Bradyrhizobium. Next base: position 345,131 of record CAWIZF010000062.1, read on the forward strand.
TCCGCAATCCACCATAGGGGAAAATCGCCCGTTTGAACGGCTGGTCGGTCTGAAGGCCCACGATGACTTCATTTTCGCGATCGATATAGCCGGCCTTGTGGGCGAGCAGCGTCGACGGGGTTTTAACATCAACCGCGAGCACGCCCTTCTTTCGCTCGTCGGCGAAGTACGGCTGCAGTTTTGCCCAAACGGCTTTTGTGCGCTGCGATGGACCTGCGAGAAAGTCCTCATTCCCCGGGTAAGGCTTGACGTTGCGGACGATGAAATCCCGAACGTTGATGGAAGTGCTCCAATCTCCGGGCCGAAAACCGTCCCAGCAATGTCCGGTATCAGCTTCCTTCCTCAGGGCTGCGCTTGCCTTCATGGTGCTTCTCCCACCGGCTTGAGACTGGTTGCTTCGACGCCCGCGACGTTCACAGTCGGAATTCGGCGCGTGGCCTGACCATCTGAGTGCGGGCAGCGCAACTCTTGATTTATGTCAAGCAACTGAAAGAGACTCGAAGGAAGATCCGGACTCTCAATGACAGCCGAGCAGGCTCACTTCAGTGAAATCCTGATCTCGCTGAGGTTCGTGGCGAACTCCAGTCCCGCCCGGGGTCCTCGCAGAGCGATCTTTACGCCTTTTTCATTCCCCAACTGAACGCTCCCGAAGCCGCCAACGAAGGCGCCGCCGCCACCGACGGTACTGTAGGTGCCGGCAAAGTCGCTGACTTGCCTGATGCCTGACGCCCATCCCTCCAGCCGGCTGACCGATGCTCCAGCCGTCACACCCAGGCTGAGGCCCGATACTCTGAACGGATAGTCGCGACCGCGATACGTCAGGACGCCGTTGCCGCCACCGGCGCCCACCATCAAGCCCGCCTTGAGAAGCTTGACGCGGACATAGCCGGGCGCCTGCGCGAGCGATGATGTCGCCGGAAGCAACAGCGGCGAAAACGGCGACCGCAGCAATCCGAAACCACCATGACATCGCTTCAGCTTTCCTGCGCTTAAGGAGCCGCCGCATCCACCTTCTTCCAGGTCTGATCCGGATCGAACAAGTAGATACGCTTGGCGACGCTGTCGGTACGCGGTCCGAGATCCTTCTGGTAGACGGTACCGGCATGATTGACCAGGAAGGTCATGACGCCGGAATTTCCGTACTCGGCAGGGTATGCGATCAGCCCGAAGCCGCCGATCATCTTCCCGTTGACGACGTAGTTGAGAGCTCCTCCCGGCGCATTGGATCCCTGGCCCTTCAAAATCCGATAATAATAGCCGTGATAGGGTGCCGCCTGCTCCGTGACCTTGTATCCCTCGGCGGATGCTTGCGCTGCCAATTCGCCCAGCGGGCTCGGCTCGCGATCGTCGCGCCAGAACAGCCCATCCTTCTTGCCCGGGCTACTGGCGATGCGTTGTGCGTAGACCCCTACACCCTCGCCAGTGCGATCCTTTTCGGCGTATTCGTTCTGGGCATCGACGTAAGCCAGCGACGTTTGCACAGCATCCAGTTCATTGCGTCCGATGCGACGATACAAAATCTCGAGACGTCCGGCAGCCGGGTCGAACTCCCAGCCAGTCCTGTTGTTCACCAAGGGAATCGGGAACGGAAAATCGTCCGCGCCGAGGATGAGCGTAGCCTTCTTGTTTTCCTCGGCCTTGATGGAATGTTTGGTATCATAGGCGGACAGGAAGCGCTGGCGCATTTCGGCATCGGCAACGTCATCGCCGGACTCGATAATGTCCTCCGCATCCTTGCCGAGGACCTTCAGGATCGTGCTCCTCGTCCCGGTCTTGACCGCGGCAGCCAGCGCCGCCGCAGCATCCTCCGGCGATGGAAAGGCCTGCTGCGCCTGGGATGCTGTCGTCAGCAACGCCACGGTTACGATCGTACCGAAGCCCATCAAAGCCGCGCGACGGAAGGAACTGAGCGTGATCATGGCATGACCTCCGCTGGCACGGGTATCTTTGCGCCGCCGGCGAGCCAGTCGCTGTAGGTGCGGAGCTTCAATCCCAACTGTTCGTAATAGACGCGGAGATACCCGTCCCGGCCGCGGGTCACGGCTTCCGGCACCAGGTTCTGCACTTCCTGCGCAATGACGCCGACATAGGGCTTGCTGCTGCCGAGATAGCTGAAGCGGTAGTAGCCGAGACCGTTGGCGAGATGGCCCAGCAGGACAACATCATGCTTCAGTTCGATGTCGGAGCGCCGTCCGCCGCCGCCCCCGCCACCACCGCCTCGGAAGCCGCCGCCTCCACCACCGCCGCGGAAGCCACCGCCTCCACCGGCCAATGCCGCACCACCGCCGCCGCGCGGGCCCATGCTCGCCATGCTTGCCCGGCCGCGGGCGGATTGCGCAGCGGCAGCCCTGCCCGACGACACGTTCATGGCCGAGCCGCGACTACCGCCACCGCGATCTCCGCGGCGGCGCTGCTGCCGCGATCGGCAGCCTTGGCAGACTTGGCGCGATCTCCGCCTCCGGCTTTGGCGCGATCTCCGCCGCCGGCCTTCGCGCGATCGCCACCGCCTTTGGCACGATCCGCCGTGCTCGGCCGATTGCCGCCACGATCCCCGACACGATCGCCACCGCGATCCCCTGCCCGATCGCCGACGCGATCACCGGCACGATCGCCAGCGCGATCGGCACCGCCGGGTCGATCCTGTCCCGGACGAAGCACCTGCTGCCCGTCACGGCCGCGGAAATCCATCCGGTTTGCGGCGCCCGCCTTCAGGTTGTTGTTGCCGAAGCGTTGCTGAACATTGACGTTGTTGTATCGAACGCCCTGACGATGCGCGGGATTGTGCTGCCAGCTATTCCCGATGTTGGTCGTCCTGTTGAAATGGTTGACGTAGACGTTGCGGTTGCCCCAGTTGAATCCACCGCCCCAGTAATTGCCCCAGCGTCCGATCGCCCAGGCCGTACCGAAGGCGAGACCCGCCGCGATCACGCCGGCGCCGATATAGGACGGGTAGCCGAAGTAATAGGGTGGATATTCCGCGTAAGGCCAGGCTCCATACACCGTCGCCGGATCGTAGTACGGCACGTACATCGTATTGGGATCGGCCTGCTCGATGACGATCGCCTGCTTGTTTTCCTGGGTCTGAACGCTGACTTTCTGCTGCTTGGTGGTGACCAGCTTCTTGCTGTCATAGGCCTTGGAGCGAAGGCGCTGGATCGCGTCCATCACGTCCGGCTGCTGCGCGAGCACGGCATCGCCCAGGTTCTTGGTCCAGTCGACCTTGTCGCTCATCATCGAAATGACGTCTGCGGTGCTGGTGAGCGCCTTGACGCTGTTGTCCCACGACTGCTTCTCGACCTCCGCCTTCAACGCATCGCCCTTCAAGGTCTTGCGCTCCTTGAGCCAGCGATCGGCCTGCACCACTTCGAGCGGATAGGTCGATGCGGCCAGTACATTTGCCAGCAATTCGTCGGGATAGAGCGCAATCGGCGCAACCAGCGCCTCGAGCTGCTCGGGCTTCAACAGCTCTGCACCCGGCGGCGGCTGGCTGGCCGGTTGCGGCCGAACTACTTGGAGCAGGCGGATTGTCGGTCGTTTGGGCGGCGACGGCGACAGGAGTAGCCATCAGCAACGCGAGCGCGATAAGGGTCTTGCCGCAACGGAACATCACACACTCCTTGGGCCCATCGCGGCAAGCATCGGTCCGAGGCGAGGTCGTTCTTTGATAAAGATCAAGGAAACCGGCGGTAGCAGCCTTGCTGCGGCGCAGGAGCAGCGTGGCCGCGCGTATCAGGCCGAAGTTGATCGACCGCGGGCGATCGGAAGCCTGATCGTGAAAAGCGCGCCGCCGGACGGCTGATTCGCCGCGGCAATCTGTCCGTGATGCGCTTCGACGATGGTGCGGACGATCGCAAGTCCCATGCCCATACCCTGCGGCTTTGTCGTGAAAAACGGATCGAAGACGTTCTTGAGATCGCCGGCCGCGATGCCGGGGCCGGTGTCGGCAATCCTGATTTCCGCGCTGGTGCTCGAAAGGCTCGTGGTTACGCTGATTTCGCGCTCAATTGCCGTCGCTTCGGATATCGCGTCCATCGCGTTGATAATCAGATTCAGGAAAACCTGTTGCAGCTGAACGGCATCGCCCTTGACGTTCAGATCGGCGGAGGTGGTGTTGCACTTCAGTGCTATATTGCGCTTGTGGGCCATGGCTGCGACAAATCCGATCGCTTGCCGTACCGTCTCGTTCAAGTCGATATACTTCATTTCAAAAGGTGTTTTCTTCAGCACGCTGCGCAGCCTGCGTATCACTTCGCTGGCGCGCTGATCGTCACGCCTGATGTCAGCGAGAATTTCCCTTAACTCATCGAGATTCGGTGAAGAACTCTTCAGCATGAGCTCGGCCGTTTCTGCGTTAGTGAGAATCGAGCCCAATGGCTGGTTTAGTTCGTGCGCGACCGAAGTCGTCAGTTCGCCGACAGCCGAATAGCGGTTGAGGTGTGCAAGCTCCGTCAGGCGTTGGCGCGATTCGACTTCGGCGAGATGGCGGCGGCGCCGTTCGTGGAGCAGTCCGCTGATCAACACTCCCTGGATCAGGATTACGCACGCGACCAGCGACAGCTGCCAGCTGTATTTTTCCCAGATGCTTGGCTCACGAAACAGAACTTGGCTTCCCGGAGGCAGGTTGCTCTGGCTAATCCCCCAGCGCCTCATTTCGCGCCAATCGAATTTGGGATGAGCGTATCCGAGCGCCCGAGGCTTGACATCGCTGGGCTTCTCTCCGCCAAGGATACGAATGGCTACAGCGGCGGTAAGGCGGCTAAGATCAAGAACCGAATGCATCGGACCGCCCACGATCTCTTGACCAAAAAACCCGTCGTCATAGGAGAAAATGGGAGCACTGGATATCGCGTATAGCTGCCGAAGGGCGGCATCGCCTTCGTAGACGACTCCGGTCGCATCGACGTTCATGAGGTGCCAGAAGATGGCCGTGCCGGGCGGCAGTGCAGCGGACTTTTTCAGAATGTCCGAGAATGAGATATGGTCATACCAGATGAACTGAACCTTATCCTCGACAAGCTGTGCCTCCTTGCGGAGCTCATCGAGCCAGAACCTCTCATTTGGCGATGCACCATTGATAACGACAATTTGCTTTGTGCCGGGCAGAACGCGAAGGATCGTTTCAAAGGAACGCGGAAAGTCATGAGCAACAGCGACAACAGTGTCGTTGTCGGACAGACTGGAAAACTGGATGCGGCGCTGTTCGACGGCCGTCAGCACCATCGGGGTTGCAGCGAACAAGCGCGCGCGATGTCGCTGAACAAAGTTCGCTGCCGGCGCACCGATGGAAATGACGATATCAGGCGAGTGCTCGGAATAGAGCGCATTCAGATAGGTGACAAATGCCGCCTCAGGATTTTCATCACCGGAGCGTGCTGTAATCAGCGAGTGATCCTGGATATCGAGGTGCCACGACGACAGACGATCCAGCTCGTCGCGAATCGTCCTTGCGTAGAGCCCCCAAGGCCTGAAATCGCGACCAAAAGAGTGAAGGATCAGCACGCGTTTGTGTTCATCGCTCGGAGCGCTGCTTGCCGGTCCGGGCAGTCCGGCCCAAACTACAAGACAGACGCAGAGACGAGCGGCCAGGACTGACCAGCCCCGGTTGATCGCTCCAATCGGGATGCGGACGCTCATCCTCCGACCTCGGCAGTTCGAACGGCTGCATTCCAGCACATTTCCAGCGCCAGTGACACGGTCCCATGGATCCAGTTCAAGCTCGATCGACCGGGCGCTTATCCGTTAGATCTTTGATCGGCAAAAGTAGCACCCGGGTCCGCAGCAGCAGCCCATGCGCCAGACCCACCGCGTCGACTGCCCGCAGGACGATTTTGCGGCCTGATGCAGCGGCTCCAGTTAGGACACGGTGCTTACCTTCCGATGCGAATTGCTTGATTTGGATCAAAAGAGCGATGGCGACCCCGCCTAACCTTTTGGCAACTCTGACGCAGAACCCCGCAGGAGCCAGTCATGCCCGACATCGATCAACTCATTCCCAGTGCGAAGCAGATCCGGACGGAGGCCGCCCTCAAGGAGGCCGAAAAGGCCGAGCAATACGCGCGCCTTGCCGCGGCCGCTGAAGCCGAGAAGCAGGCGCTGGTCGATCGGCTCAACCGTCCGTCAGGCAAATCCGAGGAAGAAAAGATCCAGCTCGCCTCGACAATTATCCAGCGCGCGGTGCGAAACGGGCTGACGGAAGTGCAGGTGTATCGGTTCCCCAACTCGCTGTGTACCGACAAGGGCCGTGCCATCATTCAGCAGGAACCCGGCTGGGAGAAAACGCTGACGGGGATTCCAAAGGAAATATTTCAACTCTGGACCGATTACCTGAAACCGCGGGAGTATCGCATCAGCTACCAGGTGATCGAATATCCGGGAGGGGTGCCGGGCGACATCGCCATTACCATTTCCTGGGGAGACTGAGGGCACTTCGGCCGGATTTGGATTGAACACCGGAACGGTGAGCATGTCAGCCGACAAGACCGCGGAAGCAATGAAACGCAAGGACTACGAGAAAAAGCTGGAAAAGCTCCAGGTCGAGCTTTGTCATCTTCAGGAATGGGTGAAGGCTGAGAAGCTGAAGGTGATCATCATCTTCGAAGGCCGCGACGCTGCCGGCAAGGGCGGCACCATCAAGGCCTTGACCGAGAAGGTGAACCCCCGGATATTCCGTGTCTGCGCTCTGCCCGCGCCGTCCGACCGGCAAAAATCCCAGTTGTTCCTGCAGCGCTATATCGAGCAATTCCCGGCCGGCGGCGAAATCGTGATCTTCGACCGCAGCTGGTACAACCGCGCCGGCGTTGAATATGTCATGGGCTTCTGCTCGCCTGCCGAACACAAGCGTTTCCTCGAGTTGTGCCCGTTGGTCGAGAAATTCGCCGTCGATGCCGGTATCACCATCATAAAGCTGTGGCTCGAGGTCGGGATGGAGGAGCAGGAAGCCCGTTTCAAGGCACGCATCGAGGATCCGCTGCGGCAGTGGAAGCTAAGCCCGATGGACACCGAGTTGTTCGGGCGCTGGTACGACTACTCGCGAGCACGCGACGTGATGTTCGAGGCAACCGATACGAAGCATGCGCCGTGGCGGCTGATCCGCTCCGACAACAAGCGACGGGCACGGCTCAACGCCATCTCGCATATCCTCGAAACGATCCCGTACAAGAAGATCGCGCGAGAAAAGGTCAAGCTGCCGAAGCGATCCAGCAAAGGCCGCTACGACGATCAGGCCAGCCTGCGCCGGATGAAGTTCGTCGAAGAGCGGTACTGAAGCAAACCGGGCCGCGCAACTCCGCGGCCCCGTCGCCTCCCGCTTACTTCAACCCTTCAACCGTATCGTGACCCCACCGACGGCGGCAGACACTTCGGCGCCGACTCTGGGACCGCTGAGCTGCAAGATTACACCATTGGCGTTTTGCAGTTGCACGCCTCCCGCTCCGGCGACGACGGCACCTCCCGCTCCGCCCACGGCATAGGAGCCTTCAATTGAAGCCGGTCCCTTCAGATTGAGTGCACGACCGACGAACTTGGTGGTGGAGGCGCCGATCGTGAAGCCGACGCTCATGCCCGATACGGTGAATGGATAGCGCTTGCCTCGGAGCACGAGCACACCCTCGCCGCCTCCGACTCCGACGATGAACCCGCCCTTGGTAAAGACGACCGCGACCTGGCCAGTTTCGGCTCGGGATGGCGTGCTGACGCCGGCCGCGCCCACGAGCAAGGCCACCAGGGCAACGCTTCTGATAAATCTTTTCATGACGCTTTTTCCTCTGCAGATATGCGACGACGACCTGTTGGGCCAAGAGCTTGGCGCAGCCACGGCATAGGTTATGGCTGGTCGGATGGTGTCTCCCTGCCCGCCCACTCCTTTGATCCAAGTCAAGGGTCTCACCCTCGCCGTGCGACCTCGCCCAGGCTCCGGCGAATGCTGCGCCTGACCCCTCAACAAGAAGGAGATCTGGCGGTCGCCGATCGCCAACCGGTTTCACGGTGCAGGCGACTGTTGCCGTTGTAGACCGGGTCGGTCCCTCGCATTGCCCTCACCCAGCACACTATCGAGCGTGTGTAGCCACTCGCTGCTGTCGGTCTTCTCCGCCAGCCCTTCCGCCCGCAGCAAGTCACGCAGCTGCGCATGGGCGCCGACGATGCAGAACGCCACATGACGCGACGCCAGTTCATCATGAAGATCGAGCAACATCCGTGCCCCGGCCAGATCGATGTAAGGGGATGCCGAAAGATCGCAGGCCACCATCCCGACGTCAGGCGTTTTCTGCAGCATGCTCAAAACCGCATCCAAAATCGTTTCGGCATTGATGTAGAGCAGCGAGGCTTCAGGGCGGAACGCGATGACACCGACCAGCGGCTCCACGCCCTCGTGCCTGGCGCTGTCGGAATAGCGGCCCGTTCCAGGAAGCCGCCCGAGAAACGCGATGTTGGGCCGCGACGCCCGGCCAAGCAGCAGGAAGATCGATGCAAGGGCGGCAAGCAGCACACCCTGGAGGATTCCAAGCAGCAGTACCGACACCAGCGCGATAAGCGCGGCATAGAAGTCGATACGGCTTACTCGCCACATGCGAAGCAGCGCGCCGATGTCGACCAGCCGGTAAACGGCAACAAAGACGATGCCAGCCAGCACGGCCTTGGGAAGGTTGGTCAACAATCCCGTAAAGAAAAGCAGGCAGAGCGCGAGGGCAAACGAGCAAACCACCAATGCCAGGGACGTGCGCGCGCCCGCCGCGTCATTGACGGCGGATTGCGATAACCCGCCGGCCACGGGATAACCATGGCCGAACGCGACAGCGAGGTTGGCGGCCCCCAGCCCCAGAAATTCCTGCCGGACATCAAGGCTGTATCCATGCTTCGCGGCAAAACTCCGGGCCGCCGAAACACCTTCTATGTAGGCCAGCAGCAGACATCCGGCCGCTACTGGAAATAGCTCCTGGAATTCCAGCATTCCAAAAGTGGGCACGCCGAAAGCCGGTAATCCCTCCGGGATGTTTCCGGTGACAGGTACGCCCAGTGCCGGAAGGCCGAACAGGGTCGCCATGAGGATTGCTAACGCCACCACGGCAAGCCCGACCGGCCTGCCTGTCAGAAATCGCTCGCCCAGGAGCAAGAGCACGATCGCCGCGACTCCAATGGCCAATACGAGCAGATTGACGTCGCCGACCTGACCTGCAAGCCGGATCGCCCGGTCGAAGAAGTTGTGGCCGCCGCCGGCTACGCCGAACAGGCTCGGTAACTGGCTCATGATGATGGTGAGCCCGGCCCCGGCCTTGAAGCCGACGAGAATGCTGTCGCTGACCAGACGGATGAGAATGCTGAGTTTGAAAAGCCAGGCGATCAGGCAAAGTATCGCCACTGCAAATGCCGAGAGGCTCGCGATCTGTGCGAAGCGTATCGCGTCCCCTCCGGCCAGCGCCCCGACGCTGCCGGCGATCATGAGCGAGATTGCGGAGGTCGGACCGACCGCAAGCTGGCGGGACGAACCAAGCAGCGCGTAGCCCAAGCCGCCAAGCATATAGCCGTAAATGCCGACCTGGGGCGGCAGCCCGGCAAGACCCGCATAGGCCAGTGACACCGGGATCGCATAGGCGGCGAGCGTCACGCCGGCGATCGCATCATGGCGCAACCAGGACGGCTTATATTCGGCCAGCCATGTCAGCGGCGGAAAGATCCGTGTCCAGCCCGCTTGCTGGATCGAGCGGAACTTCATAGGCGTTCCTCATGGGGCCACATCTCGCAACGAAACAAGACGATCGGCAGTGCAACCAAGCTGTCACATGTCCCGGACGGCTATAGACAACGCCACAAGCCCAACGCGGATTGATCTGGATCAAGCTTTTGATGGGTTCGGGGAATCAAATAGCTGCACGCTCATGCCGCGCACCGGAGTATGTGTCTACAGACATCATCACCGCTCGGGCAAATCCTTCTGCTGTTTGCGGTAGCCATCAGCATTACACGGCCGTGTCTACGCGATCGGCAGCGATGTCCAGACCGTGCTCGGCCCGATCACCGCTACCCGTACTCTTGTTGGCGGAGCACTTGCTGGGAATACCGAGGGAGTCCTGACATGTCGCACCAGCACTTGCGGGGCCTGGCTGCTGCGCTACTGCTGCTGTTCGCGAACCCGATCACTCCGTTGCGTGCCGACGATCAGGCTGCATCCCGCTCCATCCAGGAAGAGATCTGGGCGTTGCCGCTGCCACTTCCGATGTTCGCCTACCTCGTGCGGCCGGTCGGCGACGGGCCCTTCCCGCTCGTGATCATGAACCATGGCGTTTCGCTGAACCCGGCCGACCGCAGCTTCTTTCCACTCGTGGAATTTCGCGACGCAGCCAAATGGTTTGCCAAACGCGGCTACCTCGTGGTGGCTCCCGTCGGCACCGGATATGGCGCAGCGGCCATCGACATACCCGAGCATGGTCTCTACGGTCCGTTCTTCTCCAAAGTTGGAAAGTGCAGCAACCCCAATTTCCGCGCCCCCGGCCTGGCGGTTGCGCAAATCGATCTCTGGATCATCGACTACATGACCGCCGAAAGGCGCGTCGTGCCGAAGGATGTCATCGTCGTCGGGCAATCCGCCGGCGGATGGGCCGCGATCGCGCTTTCAAGCCTGAACCCACCCCAGGTCAAAGCGATCATCGCCTTCGCGGCCGGCCGTGGCGGCCGCGTCGATGGCAAGCCGAACAACAATTGCGCGCCGGACAAGCTGGTGGAAGCAGCGGGTGAGTTCGGTCGCACGTCGCGGGTGCCGATGCTGTGGATCTCTATCGAGAACGATACCTTCTTCGGCCCCGCGCTGTCCAAGCGCATGCACGAGGCCTTTACCGCAGCCGGCGGCAAGGCCGAATACCATCTGATGCCACCGTTCGGTAACGACGGACATTTCTTCATCGGCTCTGCCGACGCCATCCCGATCTGGTCGCCACTCGTGACGAAGTTTCTCGACGAGCAAGGATAGCAACGCGCACGCTCGGAGGTGTAACCATGATTAGCTTACATCGCACTGAGATGCGGTCTGGACGAAATTTTGCGAACCTTTCCTACGCGTCCCTTCTATTGGCAACGCTCGCGAGCGTTGCACCCAATCAGCCAGCTGCATCCCAACAGAACGCGACCGCCGCACCGAAACCAGCTGGCACAGAGATTGCGCCCCGCGGGAAGCGAGAGGTAAAGGACATCGCTTATGGAGAATGGAAAAAGCTGTGCTTCAAGCCGGGCGCTGCAAAAATGATCTGCCGGACTTCGATCACCGGCACGTTCGCGACCGGCCAGATGGCTGTCCGCGTCGATATCGTCGAGCGTGAAGGCGACGGCAATGCACGGCTGCAGGTGTTCTCCCCGGTCGGCATGTATCTGCCGAAGCCGGCCAAGCTTACGATCGACCAAGGCGAGCCCCATCTCGTGCCTTATACCTGGTGCCTCACCAACGCCTGCATCGCGGGCGCCGTGGCAGACCCGAAGATGGTCGAGGAAATGGCATCCGGGCAGACGCTGAGACTGGAATTCGTGGATTCGAGCCTCCTGACGCTCACGACGTCGCTGCCGCTTGGGCAGTTCGCGTCGATTCACAAGGGCGCGCCGGCACAAACCTTCGAACAGGACATCGATGAATGAGTACGAACGGCGCATATGGCTGCGCGCTCTCGCCATCGGCTCGATGAGTGAACTTGCCGAGAACGACTTGGTCAGGTAGGCGACGTATCCCAGCGGCCAGCGTCGGGAACGATCACGCCAAGCCGGACTGCGCTCGAAACCAATTCTGCGAGGGATGCAACCTGCATCTTCTCCATCACCTCGTGGCGATGCGCTTTCACCGTCCGCTCCGTCGTTCCCAGCTCCCCGGCAATTTTCTTGTTAATCATGCCACGCACCATCAAATAGAACACCTGTCGCTCACGCGGCGTCAGCCTTGCAACAAGCGCGCGAAATGAATTGAGCTCGGTTCGTTGGTTGCGGGCCAATTCGTAATGAGCCATGGCGCGCTCGATCGCGGCGATCAGTTGTTCTGACGGTATCGGCTTGGTCAGGAAATCCTCGGCTCCCGCCTTGATGGCCCGTACGGTCGTCGGGATATCGGAATGTCCGGTGACGAACACGATCGGAAGAATGGATCCGAGTTCGTTGAGGCGGTACTGCAGTTCGAGGCCGTTCATTCCCGACATTTGCACGTCGAGCAGGATGCATCCCGGCTTTTCGGCGCCCGGCTGGCGATCCAGCAGGTGTTGCGCCGATGAATAGGTTTCGACTTCATAGCCCGCATGCTTCAGGCGCCGCTCGATCGCGGTTCGAAACGAAGCGTCGTCGTCCACCACGTGAACAACGCCAGGCATTTCCCCCTCCTAGCCGTCTCCCGGAACCGCCAAAACTCTCGTCACCAACTCACTCGATCATTGTGAAGCAGCATCGCTTCTCCAAGCGCGCTGGGCTTTTCAGATTATCAACCCGGCTGGAACGTCCGGTTGAGGCAGGTCAAAATCAAGGCTCAGGCCATATGTCGTCTATCGTGCATAAGGTTAGCATTATACGGCAGGTTGACCTTTGGGACAATGAACGTTGGGACAATAGTAAAAGATGCAGCTGTGGCCGATGATTATTGCTGCGGGGAGTTGAAAGGCGGATCGGAATTCCCCGCAGTGAATTCTGGAGACTTACCTAACCAACTCAACGACCTGTTACAGGAGTAGGCCCATGTTTGTCCGCGTCACGGCCGATCCGGCAGCCCGTCCCAACACGCTTGGCGTACTCGGGATGGAGAGCAGTTCAAATCCAATCGTCAATTTAAGCGAGTTCAACTACAAGAAGGGGACCGAGATCTACGGCGAGAAGGAGCCGGCGGAGTACGTCTACCAGGTCAAGATCGGCGCCGTGCGCAGCTACAAACTGCTTTCGGACGGCCGTCGCCAGATCGGCGCGTTTCACCTCGCCGGCGACATCTTCGGACTGGAAAATGGAAGCGAACATCGGTTTACGGCGGAGGCGATCGTGAACACTACGGTTCGCCTGATCAAGCGCCGCAGCCTCGAGATGGTGGCTGAGAGCGATGCGATGGTCTCGCGAAACCTGCTCAGCATGACCACGAGCAACCTGCAGCATGCGGAAGACCACATGCTTCTGCTCGGTCGCAAGACTTCGCTGGAGCGGGTCGCCGCCTTCCTGATCGAGATGGACCGACGACTTACGGCGGCCGGCGTCATGCCGCTGCCGATGTCGCGGCGCGACATCGCCGACTATCTCGGGCTGACACTGGAAACGGTGTCCCGCGCACTATCGCGGCTGCATGAACTCGACATCATCGGATTCATCGGCAGCAACCAGCGCCAGATCATCCTTCTGGACCGGCGGCAGCTCGCTATCCTCGATCTGCAGAACTGAACCCGGGAGCGCCGATCGACGCGAGATGCTCCAGCGTCTTGCGCAGCACCTCGAACAGAACGGCAGTCGACCAGCCGAACATGAGGATGCCGTTCATTGCGGTCATCGGCCCGGTCAGCCGCCACGCCTGCACAGGCGTGATATCGCCGTAACCGAGCGTGGTGTAATTGACGAAGGCGAAATAGAGCAGATCGCTGTCGGCAGGCGCCGCGCCGACGATCGCGATAGGCTAGCGCCCAAACGAAAACCTCCAGCGTGTGCGCCACCATCAGCGCTGCCGCGGTGCCGACCATCACGGCCATCAGGTGCAATCGCGGCCACTCGGTGTGCTGCAAGCCCGCGGAGCGGGCAATGCCGACCGCGCCAACGGTGACCAGCGCGTGGATCATGATGTTGATCACGCCGACAAAGCCGCCGACCAGAAATTGAAGCGCCATTGCCTTCCCATGCTGATTGGGACTGCAGAGGGGTTCGACCGAGGCCCTCGTCCTTACGGCTGCCTTCAGCTCTTTGGGGTAAAGGCGCCTGTCGCAGCCTTCATGGCAGACTCGCCCATGCTCCTTGCATGGTCGGTCAGTGAGCGCATCTGGTCCTGGAAGAATTCGGACTGAATCCTGGTGGCTTCCTGCATGTCCTTGGCTTGAATCAGCTTATCACCGAGATCGAATGTCGCGGTGACATTGCGCTGCATGAGGCCGCAGAACTGTTTGGCCTGGTCGGCGGCCGGCAGCGGCGAGGAGCTCAGGCCCTTCTCGAGCAGATCGAAATACTGAGCGCTGGCCGTTCGAAGGCGCTCGTTGGTTTCGGCGAGCATTGAACGGATCTTGTCGGCGGGAAGATTGGCGTCTGACATGACTAACTCCTCTTTCTGAAGAATGAACCGATTTCGAGTACTTTGTAAGCCCCGAACCAGGCACCGAACTGGCCTGCGTAGAGGTTGGCAGTTCGAGGTTCATGGATGCCCGATACTTCGCATAACGACGAGCCGGCAATGCAGACGGCTTGACATGGATCAATAAAGACCGACGTACCGCTTCTAACACATTGCCCAGCATAAAGCCCAATTCCAAGAGGTGGTGGCAGCGCTCCAAGCTTAGCAATGTGGCGCGTCGTTTATCCACCAAGACAAGGAATGTCAGCTCACTCCACCCATTTTGCACCCGGGAAGAGGGGCGCCATGGATCATCCACTCAGACGTCCGGACGAAATTCTCGCCTATCGATCGTTGAAGCAGATTCTTGCCGCCAAGTCGCAAGCTCTGTGGACAGTCGGTCCCGGGGATAACGTGCTCACGGCAGTGCGCCTCATGGCTGAAAAGAACATCGGATTTCTCGTCGTCATAGAGCGCGGAACGATCGTCGGCGTTCTTTCCGAACGCGATTGCGTGCGGCGACTGGTGCTGGCGGGGAAATCCCCCGAGGCCACTCCCGTAGCGGACATCATGGTCCGAGACGTTATCAAAGCTGATCTCGCCCATACGTTTGCCGACTGCCTGAGGCTGATGCACACGCACCGCATCCGTCACCTGCCGATCGTCAATAATGGTACCGCGATCGACGTTATCTCGATTCGTGACTTACTGAGCGAGGCGGTGACACATCACGCCAAGGTCATCGGCGAACTTGAGCGCGAACGGATGATGATGCTCACATCAACTGCTTGAAGTGCCTGCATCCACTGGCTCGCCATTTCAAAGGGAATGTGGCTATGGATCTCTTGATCGTGTTGGGCGCTCTTATCTTTCTGATGTTTGTTGCCTACCGCGGCTACAGTGTGATCCTGTTCGCTCCGGTCGCTGCACTTGGCGCTGTGTTGCTGACCGATCCCACGCTGGTCCCACCGATGTTTTCCAGCGTCTTCATGGAGAAGACGGTGGGCTTCGTGAAGAATTATTTTCCAGTCTTCATGCTGGGCGCCGTCTTCGGCAAAGTCATTGAGCTATCGGGCTTCTCCAAGTCGATCGTATCCGCCGTCATAGGCGTACTGGGACGGGAGCGCGCCGTACTATCTATCGTCGTCGTCTGCGCGATCCTGACTTACGGTGGCGTGTCGCTGTTCGTCGTGGTCTTCGCGGTCTATCCGTTCGCGGCGGAGATGTTTCGCCAGGGCGATATTCCAAAACGGCTCATTCCCTGCACGATCGCGCTCGGTGCGTTCAGCTTCACGATGGATGCCTTGCCGGGAACGCCGCAAATTCAGAACATCATTCCGACGACGTTCTTCAATACGACGACGTGGGCCGCCCCGGTGTTGGGACTCGTCGGCAGCATTTTCGTTTTTGGCGTCGGTCTTGCCTATATCGAGAACCGCCGAGGGGCGGCGCAGAAGCGCGGCGAAGGCTACGGCACGGAGCTTCTCAACGAGCCGGAGCCGTTCGAGGATGAGGAGTTGCCCAACCCGTGGATCGCCGTCGCGCCGCTGGTCGTGGTCGGCGTTGCGAACTTCATGTTGACGCAACTGGTGCCGCGGGCTTACGGCGCGAAGCATGAAATCACGCTCGGCGGCCATTCGATCGTTACGCAGATTGGTCCGGTGGCAGCCATATGGGCAGTCGAGGGCGCGCTGCTCCTTGGTATAGCGACGGTGTTCGTCTTTGCCTGGCGTCCGGTGCTCGCAAAATTCGCGGATGGCAGCAAGGCAGCCGTTGCCGGGGCTTTGCTTGCGTCGCTCAATACCGCGTCCGAGTATGGATTCGGTGGGGTGATTGCGCTGTTGCCGGGCTTCGCGGCGGTTTCCGCCGCGCTCAGGGCGATCCCCAATCCGCTTGTCAATGAAGCCGTCACCGTGACGGTGCTCGCCGGCATCACCGGCTCGGCTTCCGGCGGCATGAGCATTGCCCTTGCCGCGATGTCCGAAGAATTCATTGCAGCCGCAAAGGCGGCAAACATCCCGCTTGAAGTCTTTCATCGTATCGCGGCCATGGCGAGCGGCGGCATGGATACATTGCCTCACAATGGCGCCGTCATCACGCTGCTAGCCGTTACGGGCCTAACCCACAGGCAAGCCTATAAGGATGTGTTCGTGATCACGTTGACAAAAACTGCGGCGGTGTTCGTTGCCATCGCGTTTTTCTACCTGACCGGAATCTACTGAGAAAGGCATCCGAGAAGCTGGAATTGTGTGAAAAGCCTGTATGGCGACATCCTGAGAGGCGGCATGGTCGACATTACCATTCCCCACACGGAATAGCGAAAAGCCTTGACACAGATCAAAGGTGTGCCGACGGCGCTCGCCAACATCGCGTTCACTTCCGCCCTTTCATTGATCGATTTGTCGACCGGAGTTTCAATCATGAGGGCCGTTTCCGTCGAAGAAGCCGTTGCGATGATTCCGGCCGGCGCGAGCGTCATGGTCGGCGGCTTCATGGGTGTCGGAACGCCGGAGCGTCTGCTTGACGAGGTCGTCAGGCAGCAGAAGAGCCGTCTCTCGCTGATCAGCAACGACGCTGCGGTACCTGGCAAAGGCGTTGGCAAGCTGTTCGATGCGACGCTCGTCTCGCACCTGACCGCGAGCCACATCGGCCTCAATCCGAAGGCCCAACAGCAGATGCTGGCCAATCAGATCGCCGTCGATCTCATCCCTCAGGGGACCTTCGTCGAACGCATTCGCGCGGGCGGTTGCGGTCTCGGAGGCGTGCTCACGCCAACCGGCGTCGGCACTTCGGTGGCCGAAGGAAAGCGCCAGATCGAGATAAACGGAACGACGTTTCTGCTCGAGACCGCGCTGCGGGCGCAATTCGCCCTGGTCCATGCCTTTCTGGCAGATTACCTCGGCAACCTCACCTACGCGCTGACCGCCCGCAATTTCAACCCGGTCATGGCGATGGCGGCAGATACGGTGATCGTAACGGCGGAGCACATCGTGCCCGTAGGCGTTATCGCGCCCGATCACGTCGTGACCCCGGCACCGCTCGTCGACTACCTGATTACGAACGGGTGAATCATGGACGCTCAGATAATCATCGCCCGGCGCGTCGCGCGAGAGCTCCATACCGGCGACCTCGTGAATCTGGGGATCGGCATTCCGACGCTGGTCGCCAACTACGTTCCACCGGAGCTCAAGGTGTTCTTTCAGTCGGAAAACGGATTGATCGGTACCGGACCAATGCCGGAGCAAGGGATGGCTCATCCGCTTTTGACGGATGCGGGCGGCCGTCCGATCAGCGCCCTGCCTGGTGCCAGTACTTTCGACAGCGCGATGTCGTTTGGATTGATCCGCGGCGGCCATGTCGATGTGACGGTCCTTGGCGGGCTGCAGGTCGACTCGCACGGCCAATCTGGCCAACTGGATGATCCCCGGCAAGATGGTGCCGGGAATGGGCGGCGCGATGGATCTCGTCAGCGGCGCCAAGCGGGTTATCGTCGCCATGCAGCACACCGCGAAGGGAAAATCGAAGATCGTCGCCAAATGCACGCTGCCGCTGACGTCGACAAGACCGGTGAGTTTGGTCGTGACCGATATGGCGGTGATCGGTTTCGCCGAGGGTAGAGCGACCCTGCTGGAAACGGCGCCGGGTGTCAGTATCGCCGAGGTCGTGGCCGTCACAGAAGCCGAACTCGTCATTCCCGACACCGTCCCCGAGATGAAAATCTGACCAGGTGACGCGCATGCGGATATTCAGCGACTTCAACGAGATCAAAGCCGCCCTCGGCACCGAGATCGGCGCGAGCGACTGGGTCGAGGTATCGCAGGAGCGGATCAACCTCTTCGCGGAAGCGACCTGCGACGAGCAGTGGATCCATGTCGATCAGGAGCGCGCGAAGAAGGAATTGCCCGGCGGCACCACCATCGCCCACGGGCTGTTGTCGCTCGCACTCGCGCCGCTTTTCATCCGATCGGTGATGGGACTGAAAGGCTTGCGCAATACCCTGAACTACGGGGCGGACAAGATACGGTATCTCGCGCCGGTTCCGGCGGGTTCAAGGCTGCGCGGCCGCCTTACGGTTGCGGAAGCGGAGGACGTGCCGCCGGACGGCTTGCGCGTGAACTATCATCTCGTGATCGAGATCGAGGGCGGCAAGCGCCCCGCCTGCGTCGCCGAGTTGATCGCCCTGCACTATCGCTAGACGGCGCGTCGATCGCGCTCAATCGATGATGTGATAGCCGCCGTCGACATAAAGGACGCCACCCGTAATGAGCTTGGCGCCGTCGAGCGCCAGAAATGCAGTGGCGTTGCCGACATCGTCAATGCTGACGAGGCTGCGCGACGGGGCCTTCGACTGCGCCTTGTCCATCAGTTCGTCGAATTCGGGGATTCCCGACGCTGCGCGCGTGGCGAGCGGGCCGGGCGAGATCGCGTGAACGCGGATGCCCTTCGGACCCAATTCCGCGGCCATGTAGCGAACGGCTGATTCGAGGGCCGCTTTCGCCACGCCCATCACATTGTAGTTCTCCACCACCATCTGGCTGCCGTAATAGGTCATGGTGAACATGGTTCCACCGTTCTTCATCAACGGTTCGGCCAGATGCGCCATTCGCATGAACGACCAGCACGAGACGTCCATCGTCTTGAGGAAGCCGTCGCGGCCGACGTCCACCACGCGTCCATGAAGCGCCTCCTTCGGAGAGAAGGCGATCGAGTGCAGCAGGAAATCGAGCTGTCCCCATTCCTTCTCGATCCGTTCGAACACCTGCTCCGTCTGGCCCTCGACCATGACATCCATTGGCATGAAGATCGGCGCCTCCAATGCCTGTGCGAGCGGCTCGACGTGCTTTTTGGCACGCTCGTTCAGATAGGTCACGGCGAGATCGGCCCCAAGCGCACGAAACGCCTTGGCGCATCCCCAGGCGATCGACTGGTCATTGGCGATGCCGACGATCAGGCCTTTCTTGCCCTTCAGCGCGACCTTGGTATCCGGGAATACGGGAATCATGACACCCTCTCATGTCTGGCGCTGGCCGATGGCGTGTTCACCAGCAGCGACAATGTATGCTGGGCAATCATCAATTCCTCGTCGGTAGGGATAACGTAGACGGGAATACGGCTGTCGGAACGCGATATCAGGCGCGCGTGGCGGGAATTCTCGGCTTCGTCGAGCGTCACGCCGAGCCACCGCAGTTGTTCGGCGATCCGCGCCCGGATAGGCACCGAGTTTTCGCCGATACCGGCAGTAAAGACAAAAGCGTCGAGCCCCTGCAACGCGGCCGCAAGCATGCCGGCGTTGAGGCCGACCCGATAGACGAAGTAGTCGACCGCCAGTTTCGCCTTCGGATCCTCGCTTGCCTCCAGTTCACGCATATCGTTGCTGATGCCCGAGAGTCCCTTCAATCCGCAATCGCGGTAGAGGAAGTTCTGTACGTTGGAGGCCGACATTCCCTTTTCGGAGAGCAGATAGAGCACGACGCCAGGGTCGATTTGTCCCGGGCGCGTTCCCATCGGCAGCCCGTCGAGCGCGGTGAAGCCCATGGTGCTCTCGATGCTGCGTCCCCCCTTCAGCGCGCACATGGAGGCGCCGCTGCCGAGATGCGCGACAATTACGCGCCCCTTTGCGATTTCGGGCGCGACCTGCGGCAAGGTCTTCGCGACATATTCGTATGAGAGACCGTGGAATCCGTAACGCCGCACGCCCTCGGCATGAAGCTGATACGGAATTGCATAATAGTCAGCGACCGCGTCATGCGTGCGGTGAAATGCGGTGTCGAAGCAGGCCACCTGCGGAAGCGCTGGAAAATTGGCCAGAAGCGAGCGGATCGGGGCCAGGTTATGCGGCTGATGCAGCGGGGCCAGCGCGACGAACCGCTCCAGCCGGGCGACGACGCCGTGGTCGATCAGCACCGGCCGGTCATAGTCCGGACCGCCATGAACGACACGATGACCGACAGCCATCGGGCTGATGCGAAGTTCGTCGCGCAGCCATCCGCCTGCTATTCCCATCGCGGCCGGAACATCCGGGACCGCTTCGATCGGATAGGCGCGGTCGGCCAGTGGATCGCTGTCCGCACCGCTCGCCCGCAGGCGAGGACGACTGCCAATGCCATCCATCTGGCCCTTGATCATGCCGCCGCAGCTTCCCTTCTCCCTCGACCGAAAAGATCTGGAACTTGACGCTTGAGGAGCCGGCATTGACGACGAGGATCGTATCCATGGCGATCACGCGGCAACATTTGGAGCATGCTGGCGCCTTGCATTTGCATAGAGCGCCGCCACCGCGCAGGAAGCCATCCGCGCGCGCGCCGAATCCGCACGCGACGTCAGAACGACGGGCACCCGGGCGCCGAGCACGATGCCGGCACTATCCGCCTTGGCGAAGTAGGCGAGATTCTTCGCCAGCATGTTGCCGGCTTCGAGGTCGGGAACGATCAGGATCTGCGCCCGGCCGGCAACCTCGGATTTGATTCCCTTGATCCGCGCCGCTTCCACATCGATCGCATTGTCGAAGGCAAGCGGTCCGTCGAGCACGCCCCCGGTGATCTGCCCGCGATCCGCCATCTTGCAGAGCGCCGCCGCCTCGATCGTGGATGGAATCTTGGAGGTAACGGTTTCGACCGCCGACAGGATCGCCACACGCGGCGATTTGCCGAAGCCGGCTTGCGTATAGAGATCGATGGCGTTCTGGATGATGTCCCGCTTGGCATCGAGATCGGGAAAGATGTTGATCGCCGCGTCCGTTACAAAGAGGGTCTCGGCATAGGCCGGCACGTCCATCACGAACACATGGCTGACCCGCCGGTCGGTCCGCAGGCCGCCGACCTTCGCCGTGACGCTGCGCATCAGCTCGTCGGTGTGCAGGCTGCCCTTCATCAGCATCTCGCCCTTGGCGGCATGGATGAGCTCGACGCCCTTGGCGGCCGCGTCCTCGCTGTGCGGGGCATCGACGATCTCGAAGCCGGAGATATCGAGGCCGTGCTTGCTGGCCGTGTCCCTGATTTTTCTTTCGGGCCCGACCAACACCGGCCGGATAATGCCCGCCGCCGCGCTGTCGACGACGCCGCGCAGCGAGGTTTCATCGCAGGGATGCACGACAATGGTCGGCACCGGCGGCACCGCCTTGGCCGCCGCGATCAGACGGTCATACTTGCTGGGAGAGCGCGCTTTTCCTGAATCGGCTGGCATGGCTTTCATGGTGTCGCTCCGGATCTCTCCAATTAACGCTACGATGCCTTCGCCTTCGGATCGAAGGGGGCGACGTTCGATGCCTTATCCGAAAATTCGCCGGCATCGACGCCGAACAGTTCGGCAACACGCTTCAGACGCTTGGCGACCTCACCCGATATTGCGGCGCTGGCGGACAGCACTTCGCGAATTGCCGCGAACGCCGCCTGGCGTGCTTTTGCATTGTCGGGCAACAGCTTCGGTATCGCGGCCAGTGCTCCCTCCTGATCCAGCAGAAGCATGAAGAACTGCTCGCGAACCAGCATCTTGAACTCTGTCAGCGTCAGCCGCGCACCGGCGTCGCTACGGCGAACGTTGCGCAATGCTTCAAGGCTCCGCTCGTCCACCATCCCCCTCGCCGACCCGACATACAGCAGGCCGCGAATGGCCGCTTCGCGAAGACCGCCTTCGCTGATTTTGGATTTCAGCTCCGCGATCCGCCTGTCGAGCATCTGACGATGCGTGGCAGACATCTCCTGCCGGCGCGACGGAGCCGATTGCGGATCGATTCCGACAGCCGCCTGCAGCGCCGGCGAACCGTAGACCGCCAGGAAGGTCGCCTCGCTGAGCGCCTCCTGCGCATCCCGCCAACTATCCAGCGCATTCACGATCTGCTTGGAGAACTGTTCCTGAAAGGCAACGAAAGGATTGTCTGTCGAGACCTGCTTGCGTTCCTCGCTCGCCCGCTCCGCCAGCGACTTCACCACGGCCATGAACGGATTCTTGCTGCTGAACGCTTCATACTGAAGCCGTAGCGGATGCAGATTGCGCATCGTCTCCGCCATCTGAGGCTTCACCATGCCCTTGATCCAGGGCTGCAGGTACTTCTGGTAGGCCGCGAGATTGATTTCCGATACGCGCTTGGCGGCGGCAAACCGCCGCTCATCCTCGGGCGAATTGCCGCCCATGGCTCGGATGTCGTCGAGCGTTCGCGCCTCGCAGCGCATCACCCATTGGCCGACGGCGAGATCGGCATTCGTCGTATCGGTGCCCTTGGCCTCGAACGTTGCTTCGTAGAGACCGGGCGGCAGGACATCGATCAGATCGATATTGCTGGAAAATTCCGCGTGTTCCTTCTTGGCAATGCCGCCGGAAACGAAAATGCCGAGATGACCGACGCTCTCGTGAACCGTGTAGACGATGGTCTGACCGTAGGCCCTGATTTCGTCGACGTCGGCATAGAGATCGAGGATCCAGTCCAATGCCTGTTGCGGCGGGGTAATATTGTCCCCCTTGGAGCAGAACACCACGATCGGCGACCTGATATTGCGCAAATCGACCGGCTGACCGTCGGACATCGTGATCCGACCGGCGGCGAGATTGTTGCCGACGAACAGTTCATCGACGATGAACTGGATTTCCTCGGCATTCAGATTGACGTGCCCGCCCCACCAGCGTTCGAATTCAAGGTATCGGTCGGCCTCGCTATCGACCTTTGAATAGACGTTGTACTGCTTGGTCCACAGCGTGTTCGACGGATTCTGACTCTCGAAGTTTTGCACGAGCCAGGCGCCGTCGAATTTGCCGCCTCCGAGATCGCTCGTCAGCGCGGTTAGCCAGCTTCCTCCCAGCAGGCCACCCGAATAGCGCATCGGGTTTTTGCCATGCACGCCCGCCCAATAGGCCAGCGGCGCGCCGGCGACGATGATCGGCCCGAACAGTTCCGGCCGCAGCGACGCCAGGATCATGACGGCCCAGCCGGCCTGGCAGTTTCCGATCACGCAAGGCTTGCCGTCGGCTTCCGGATGGCGGCTGATGACTTTCTCGATGAACACCGCTTCGGCGCGCGCGATGCGCTCGATCGTTTGTCCCGGCATCGGCTCCGGCAGGAAGCCGATGAAATAGCAGGGATGACCCGCCTTCATTGCGACGCCGATTTCGCTGTCCGCCTTGAACCCGCCGATCCCCGGACCATGGCCGGCGCGCGGATCGACCACGATGAACGGTCGCCGGTTGAGATCAATTTCGACGTCTTTGGGCGGAATGATGCGCACCAGCGCATAATTGACCGGTTCATCCAGCTTGCGGCCGTCGATGATCAATTCGGCGGCATATTGCAGGACATGCGGCGCCGTTTGCGCGATGTGTTCCCGATACTGATCGCCGCGTCGACGCAGGACGTCCAGGAACAGGACGCTGCGCTGGCTCGCATCCATCATGTATTCTACGGCCGAAGCGACGAGCCCTGACATCGGGCCGCCCGGCAGCTTTGCGTTTTCCATCGGCATGTTTCGACCTCACTTGTCGCGAAGTTCACTCAAGGAGCCTCGCGGCATCGGAACGTTGATCTAGGTCAACGTTCGAACGTTGGTTCGGCAATGCCGCGCTTCGGTGCGATCGGTGCGTATCCAGGCCACCGTCAATTCCCAGGCCAGGGAGAGAATGATCGGGCCGATAAAGAGACCGACAATTCCATGCGCGAGCGTTCCTCCGATCACCCCGATGAGGATGACGAGTGTCGGCGTCGTCAGGCCGCGCCCCATCACGAGCGGTTTCAGGACGTTGTCGAGTATGCCGACGACGACCAGGAACAGCGTCAGCAGGAGCGCGGTGGTGAAATCCTTGTCTATCCAGATCCAGATGATCACGGGAAACAGGACGATTGCCGCGCCGATCTGCACGATTGCCAGGAGCATGACCACGAAGGCCAACAGGCCGGCGCCGGGAATGCCCGCCAGCTTGAAGCCGATGCCGGCCAGCAGGGATTGGATGATTGCGACGCCGATGACGCCCTGGGATACCGCGCGTATGGTCGTACCCGCCAGTTCCAGAAAATGTTCGCTCTGTTCGGGCACGATGCGATAGAGAAAGCCCCTGCCCGCCGCCACCAGCTGCGAGCCGTAGGGAAAGAGAAAGCCAGCCAGCGCCACAGACAGGAGAAACTTGAGCGTTCCCACGCCGGCATCGCCCGCGAGGCCGAGCATGGTGCCCGCCAACGGTTTCAGATGGGGAGCCACCTCGCGCAAGGCCGCTCGAATATTGTTGGACGCCTGGTTCCAGAGCTCGAAAAGCTGCGGACCGATGAGCGGCCAATTCTTGACGCCGTCTGGCGGAGATGGAACCGCCAGGTCACCAGCACTCAGATTGGCGGCGAGATCCTTCACCCCTTCCACGGCACTCAAGCCAAGCCAGGTCGCCGGCCCGATGACGATGCCGAGATTGATGACGGTGAGAATTGCTGCTGCGAGCCTCGGGCGACCGCCAAGAAGCCTGGAAAGGAGATTGAAGACCGGATAGAGCGCGACGGCGAGTACGATGCTCCAGACCAGGATCGGCACAAAGGGACGGATCAGAACGAACGTCCAGTAGATCAGGAAAGCAAGCAATCCGAGCCGGATCGCAAGCTGGATGAGGTCCTCTCCGGACCGGAGCTGGCGAGAGGTTTTCAAGGACGCGCCTTCATCTGAGAGTGGGCATGCGGTCGTCAAGCTACCGGCCGCTTTTCGCGCTGAAGTCTTGATCCAGATCAAACGACCGCGATCCGGGCCCGCGCTTCATCGGCGGACGTCGATCGAGACCGCTGCCTTGTTTTCCGGCACATGAGGCCCAATGTCCGAGGCCATCAACTACACCGCACGCGAGCTTCTCAGCGACGGCAGCCAGATCGACATCCGCGCACTTCGGCGGGAGGATGAGGCTGACATGCTCGCTGCGATCGGCAAGACCAGCGCCCAATCGCTGCAGCGTCGCTTCTTCGTCATGAAGCGCCACTTCTCCGACAAGGAGCGCGCTTTCTTCATGGACATCGATTTCAAAAATCATGTCGCGATTGTCGCGCTCGCAGAGGAAGCCGGCCGCAAGGTCATCGTCGGGGGCGGCCGGTACATTGTTTTCGAGCCGGGGCGAGCCGAGATGGCCTTTGTCGTCATCGATACCTGGCAGGGACGAGGCCTCGGCTCGATCCTGATGCGTCATCTCGTCAAGTTCGCGAGCGATGCCGGACTGCAGGAATTGACGGCAGAAGTTCTGCCCGAAAACGCAGCGATGATAAAAGTATTCGGAAAGTTCGGCTTCAAGCCCGCCGCGCGGCGGGACCCGCAGACACTCCATCTGGTGCTGAAGCTCGAGTTAGAAATGCGTATCGCGCGCATTTTCGACCACCCTGTCCCGAGGCCTACCTCAAGCCCAGCGGCGAGCGCCGATAGCCGCTATCCCGGGCCTCATTCCTGCATACGAAGCTGCCGGTATATCCCGACGCGTAGCGCCTCTGGCCTTTCAGGTAATAGCGCCCTCTTCCGAAATCGAGCCAGACGATCGTGTCCCCGGGGCAATGGCGTTGCGCCTGGGCTTCATAGCGAAATGGCGTAAGGCTCTGTGCTATCGCGCTATGAGACACGCAAGAAATAATCGCCAGAAACGCAGCGGAACAACTGTAGAAGCCTAGTCGCATGCCGCGCCCATTTCGTTGCCCAAACCGG
Organism: uncultured Alphaproteobacteria bacterium; assembly: GCA_963840465.1. GTDB lineage: Bacteria > Pseudomonadota > Alphaproteobacteria > Rhizobiales > Xanthobacteraceae > Bradyrhizobium. The sequence continues at coordinate 371,015 of CAWIZF010000062.1, forward strand.
TACACTGCAGCGCTCATTCTTCCGGAATCGAGCAGTCCTTATCACGCCGGTCCGTGCGATCCCGGCTGCTAACCTCGGAATAGGGCCGTCCGAATATGCCGTCCGGATCCTCTCCGCAGGGTGATCCCGGCAGGCATCGGGCGTAAGACAAATCGCGACGCAGGCGCATTCTTGTTGATCTAGATCAACGGACGCCGCGCAGCATCTGAAGCACTGGGAGCAAGCTTCGCGATCGCCCAGAATGGTTTCAGGCCGTCGCGTCAGTTCTGACGGTAGCCGGCGCCCATACGAGGTTACGATAGGGCCGAACGCATCTCGCTTGGATATGAGGTTTGCCATGGCCGAAACACCGAAACTCTCTGTCGAGAAAGCGCTGGAAAAACTGCGCGCCGCCGATGCGACGAAATCCAAGGACCGCGCGACGCACTGAGGAAATGGACGCACTCGATGACGAGATAAAGCGGTTGAGAGCGCAAAGACTTCGTCTGGACCGGCACCAGCGACGCCCGACAGAGCGTGATTAAAGGACGACGATCGAAGCCAAGTCGTTGGCTAGCTCTTCGGCAACACCACGTTCGGCGAACTCGTCGACACCGCCGGGCTGGGCGGCTACGTTTTGATGCCGTTCGTCGGAATGTCCGCTTCGCGCAGATTCGGATGAGTCCGAGATCGATGCCGACGACATCGGCGAAGGTCTGGACGAGGCCCAACTCGCGGCTCGGGTAAACAGCTTCAAGGGATCGGTCCTCTATCCCATCATCGCGCCGGCTGCCGCGGCCGACGGACCATTGATCTCGACCACGCAACAGTCGCCATGCTCGTCGCGGAGCGCATCGGCGACGACCCGGCGATCCTGCTACGCCACTACACCAAACGTCGGCGGTCAAAGGCGGCTGACGACAACCTCGCGAACGCAATCGGAACATTCGCGGCCGGTTTCCGCGGTAACTCTTGATGACATTGCCCCAAGACCACCCCAAGACCACCTTTGTTCCCATCCGCCCTTGCTTTTCGATCCTCTAACTGATTGATAACCCAGCGTTGGAAGGGTGGCCGAGTGGTTTAAGGCACCGGTCTTGAAATTCTAACTTGGCTGTACCAAGGCTCGTCTGTTCGTCCCATAACGTACTGATTGGATTAGAATTTCGTTTGATTGTATCGTTCTCTATTTGTTTCTAATCCACCCTGTCCCGGACCGTTCAGTAGCAATTTCAGTAGCAATGCATGCCAGTAGGTGACCGCCCGCGAGCGACGGGTGCAGCGTACTGAGCCGATTTCGAGCACTACTGGAGAAGGCTTCCGCCCTTTCCGCCACTTTACCAATCGTCATCAGTTGATAATGCCCTAGCATCTGCCCCATCTGTTTTTCCGCGATCACTCAGCGCCGCGGGTTCACCGCGAGCCCAGGGCGCTCTCGCGGCACCGGCGCAAGCCGAGCGGTATCGGGGTTCCCGAGAGGGTACATTTCACCGAATTTTAAGGTCTTAACGTCCAATATTCCTGCTCGGGAACATAGGACGCCTATTCATGGACGACGAGAGCACTATTAACCGTGGAATCGTGGGGGGTGGCACACGCCTTCGGTTCGCTGGTCCGCAGCCGTCGGAAAGCTATGGGGATGCGACAGGATCAGCTTGCGCTGGCGACTGGTGTCGGGCGCAGGTTTGTGATCGACCTAGAGGCTGGCAAACCTTCCTGCCAGCTAGGACGAAGCCTATTGGTGGCTAAGGCGCTTGGGCTTGATCTGGCCATCCTTGCATCTGACGCCTGTCCCGCGACCGCCCCGGAACTGCCTGATGTTGCCGAAGAGGAGGAGCCGGATGGCTACTCTATCCGTATACTTTGAGCAGCGGCGCGTTGGGACGATTGATATCGATAAGAATGGCCCGGGCTTCACGTATGATCCCGGCTGGGTGGGATTGAAAGGTGCATTTCCAATCTCGATAACGATGCCGTTGAGATCGGAGCGAATTGCTTCCGACACTTTCCTGCCGTGGGCAGCAAACCTCCTTCCAGAGAGCGAGCAACTGAGAACGCTCGGACAACTTCTCGGGATGGCGCGGGGCGATGTAATCGGTCTTCTGTCCGCAATTGGCGGCGACACCGCGGGGGCGCTTTCCATTGGCCAGCCTGGGAGAACCGCTTCGCTTCACTGGCGCCCGATTGACAAGCCGGAAGACCTTGAGAGGCTCATAGAGGAGCTGCCCAACAAGCCGTTCCTGGTCGGCGATGAGGGGGTCTCAATGTCCCTTGCCGGAGTGCAGACTAAGTTAGCTGTAGCCGTCGATCAGACAGGCTGCGTATGCATTCCGATGAACGGCTCTCCTTCCACGCACATTCTCAAACCCGACGCGCCACGCCTTTGGGGCAGCGTTCAGAACGAGGCTTTCTGTTTAACCTTAGCTCGACGCATGAAAATCCCGACGCCGAGTGTCACGACCGGCCAGGCCGGCAAGCGAACTTATTTGCTCGTCAAGCGCTTCGACCGAACCGAGGTCAGCGGCCGTTGGCGCCGTTTGCATCAGGAAGATTATTGTCAGGCGAGTGGGAAGCCGCCATCCGCAAAGTACGAAGCTAACCAGACCGGGATTCGTGGACCAGCATTGGAGGACATGTTTGAGCTGACGCGTCGGCACATGCCCTCAATCGATATTGTGCACTTGCTGGATATGGTTGTGGTCAATGTACTTGCGTGCAATACCGACGCCCATGCCAAGAACTACGCGATCATCATCCGCGGCAACGGCGCGTCAATTGCACCGATGTACGACCTCATGTGCGGCGAGGTTTGGGAGAACGTGACAAAAAACCTCGCACAGAAAATCGCCGGCAAGAGCCGGGGCGATCACCTCAATGGAAGGGACTGGCAGCAATTCGCGCGTGAATGCGGCCTCAACCCCAGGCAAGTCCTTGATCGCGTCGGCACATTGGCAAAATCCGCCTTGGCAGAGGCAGAGGCGGCCGCGTCTGAGGTAGCCGCCATGCCCGCCGGCGCGCACGAGGTTCTTGACCAGACACGAGAGGCTGTCGAACGCCGGGCTCGTATAGTCCTGGCACAACTGCAAGAATTGGGAGACGATCCGGTCAAAGCAGTCAATAAAGAGGAAACTGCAGTCGTCAAAGAAGAATGCTCGAACCTGAGATAGCTTCGCGATCACCTCGAGGTCTTTGTGAAACCAAGCGTCGTGCTCCTCCGAACCTCCCGGATTGACCATGACGTCGCTGGGGCCGCTGACCCGCTGTTCCTGCCGAGGCGGAACTCCATCTTGCCCCTGAGCATCCAAACGATCTGCTCATTTGCGTGACGGTAGCCGTGAAGGTCTTGGTTTGCGGAGGAAGGAATTTCAGAAGCCCGGCGCAAGTCTTTCGTGCGCTCGACCGGCTGCACCAAGAGAAGCCCATAACGGAATTGATGCAGGGTGGAGCGACGGGAGCCGATCAATTCGCAATGGAATGGGCAGCGACCAAGCCGGAGATTAAGCGGTACGTCTGCCATGCTGATTGGGAAACTCACGGACGCGCGGCAGGACCGATCAGAAACGAGAAGATGTTGACTTGGAAGCCTGACCTTGTTGTTGCGTTCCCCGGCGGCGACGGCACAGCCGATATGGTGCGGAGAGCCGAAGCGGCCGGCGTACCGGTACAGCGTTTCTAGGCGAGGAATGAAGCCCGCACCGACCAAGAGGCGAGCGGTGCGATTGCCGCGACCGACCGGCACTCGACAGCCTGCCAAAACTTGTTTTCAACGTCGGTCATGTAATGGGTCCCACTCAAACCGGTCCATGTTCGTCTCCTGCTTTTGGTGCCGAGCAACTCACGATATACGGCTTGGCGTATTTGACAGAACTGCACGAGGGGCAAGATCCTCGGTTCACCGGGTGCTAGTAGCGGTCCGAATTTAACCCGAGGGTCGGCCCGCTCCATGCCGGGCGGCCCGAATTCGCTTTCAACGGCCGGCCCGCATTCTGGAGCCCGCGGCCGGAATCTCTCCAGCGCGGTCTGTTGCCAGGGCGACACAGAGGCCGGTCACTCGGAAAGCGCCATCTTGCGAGAGGCGGCTTCGGTCCCGCGCCTCATCGCCCTGACCTATCGAGAAAGCGAACCGGAATAAACGACACGTTGCGACGGGCCATCTCGTCCAGTCCCTCGGCGTGATCACGCCAATCCTTCGTATCGCTGGTTCTGCAAGGCGGTGGCTCGCCGCGCTTCATCACTTCGGAATCTGCCGCGATCGCCTTGTGAATCGCGTCATGCATCATCTGAAGGCCTTTATCCGTGAAATTCTCGTAGTTCATCCCATCCCCTCCGCCGCTTGGTCCCGTCATACACGCCGGCCTGGTAGAAGGCGATCGGTCTCGCTGGCGGGTTTTTTTGATAGTGCTCTTGCACCTTGCCGGCGATGAAAATCACGGCAACAGCAATGATCAGGACGATCAAGCCGCTCGTGTCGTAACCACCGATGCGCCCTCTGCCTGAGGCGGCAGCAGGACGGGGACTTGCGGCGGGTGTCCCACCCGCTGATGCCGGCATCCTTCGGACGACGTCCCAGCCAGAGCGCTCAACTACGGTTACGCGGCGGTTCTCCGCCGTTTGGAGGGCCGCCGCTTTTAGGCACCAAGCGCGCCATAATCGCGCCGCGCGAAAATCCAAATCGCAAATCTAAAATGCGCTACGCAAACCGGGGGGGACACCAAATGCGCAGCGATGATCAGCCGATCCAACAAGACGCGGTCGGGTTCAATTTCCATTTTCAGATAGCGACCGGCGCCGGCAGAAAGGCCTGCAGCGTTCAAGTGCAGGCGCCCAATTTCCACGATGCAAGGGGCGTCTTCCAACAGAACTGGCCAACGATCGAATTGATGGCTCGCGAATCGTTGCCTCGGCTGCCGAAGGGGCGGAGATCAGGCTCACGATGCCTTCCTCGTAGCCACATTGACCCGGATGCCCCAACGATCGAAGTCGTTCTGTCGATCTGAACGGCTCGACGGGTCACCTGAACCGCCTCAGCGTGTCGGACTGGCGAATGCGGGCTTCGCGGGTAGCTCGGTCCATCCGGTGCGCGATGTAGTAGGCGATCCGGAAATCGAGATGCGTGCAGCGTCGGTCGACCACGATCTGATCGAGCACGAGAGTTTCTGTGCGGTCCAGCGATCTCCCATCAGCGCACCTCCGCGCCGGGAAATCGCCCAATACCAATGCGCCTGCATCGACCTGGTGACGTCCGGGAAGCGATGGCGGGACAACCATTCGGTCCGGCCGCCCGGTAGGAGACGGCGTACCTGGCTGTCCCGTCCGCCGGATCACCAAAGCGCCATCGGACACCCCGGTCGCAAGTGGTGCGCTCGGAGGAAGTCGGTTCCGCGAAATTTTACAAAGTCTTACGTCGAAGGTGCGGGAAAAAAGGTGCATTGAGACTGTAAAGGGTATTTTGAGCGAGGAGCCCTCACCCTTCGACAACTCGCCTATGCCGCTGCAAGCGCCGCCCTAAGTAACGGATTTCTACTCCGTGGGTTGCAGGTTC
>CAWIZF010000063.1:0-13387 GCA_963840465.1 uncultured Alphaproteobacteria bacterium
GATGGAGCGAAGCGCAATCCGGGATGCCCGAGTTCGCGGATTCGCGTCTCGAAAACGCGGATTTTGAGATTTTTTAGACGGCTAAGTAGTCTGATTATGCAAAGGGCGGGGTCTTCAGTTTCGGCCAAAAACAGCTGTAGTGAAGACCTACCCTGTTCCCAGACGCGGATTCTCACAGCTAGATTCGTCTGATCATGTTTCTGCGAAAGACCCCGCGCAGGAAAGATGGCAAGACGCACGACTATTGGAGCGTCGTCGAGAACAAGCGCGTTGCAGGCGGCCGTGTCGTGCAGCGTCACGTTCTGTATCTTGGGTGAGATCAATTCCTCGCAGGCTGCGGTGTGGCGCAAGGCCATCGAAGTGCTCGACGACGACGCAGGACATCCGCGGACGATGGCGCTGTTTCCCGAGGACCGCTGTGCCGCCGTCGCATCCGATGCGTCAATCGTCCAGCTTCGCCTGTCGGAGATGCGGCTATGTCGGCCGCGGCAATGGGGCGCCTGTTGGCTGGCGGGGCAGTTGTGGCAGGCGTTGCAGCTAGACCGCTTCTGGGCCGATCAGCTGCCGCCGAGCCGCAAGGGCACGCGATGGGACCAAGTCTTGCAGGTGCTGGTCTCATATCGGCTGATCGCGCCGGGCAGCGAGTGGAAGCTGCACCGCGAGTGGTTTGGCAAGAGCGCCATGGCCGATCTGCTGGGGGCGGACTTCGGGCTGGCCGAGCCGCACAAGCTCTACGCCTGCCATGACTTTCTGGTGCAACACAAAGACGCATTGTTCTCGCATCTCACAGCGCGTTGGCGCGACCTGTTCAACGCGGAGTTCGATGTCCTGCTCTACGATCTGACCAGCACCTACTTCGAGATCAACGCCTCGCACGTGGCGGAGGGCGACAAGCGTCGCCACGGCTACAGTCGCGACAAGCGGCCGGACTGCCCGCAGGTGGTGATCGCGCTGGTGGTCACCCCGGAGGGTTTGCCCTTGGCCTACGAGGTGCTGCCCGGCAACACGGCGGACTGCACGACGCTGCGGATATTCCTCGCCAGGATCGAGCAGCAATACGGCCGCGCGCGGCGCGTTTGGGTGATGGATCGCGGCATCCCCACCGAAGCGGTGCTGGCGGAGATGCGCAGCAGCGACCCGCCGGTGCAGTATCTGGTGGGAACGCCGAAAGGGCGCCTCTCGCGGCTGGAGAAGCGGCTGCTGGCCAAGCCTTGGCAGGAGGCCCGCCCGGGTGTCGCGGTCAAGCTGTTGGCCGAGGACAACGAACTCTACGTGTTCGCCGAGAGTGTCGAGCGCGTCAGCAAGGAACGCGCGATGCGCAAGCGGCAGCTCAAGTGGCTATGGAAACGGCTACGAGAGTTGGCCGCCATGGAAATCCCGCGCGAGGAAATGCTGATGAAGCTGGGCGCGGCACGGGCTCGCGCGCCCACTGCTTGGCGCCTGGTCGACATCGAGATGGACAAGGAAAGCGCCATGTTCATCTACATCCTCAACCGCCAGAAGCTACGCCGGATCCGGCGACGGGAGGGACGCTATCTGCTGCGGACCAACCTGACCGAGAACGATCCCGCGCTGCTCTGGCAGTACTACACGCAGCTTGTTGCCGTGGAGGAGGCGTTCAAGAACCTGAAAGGCGATCTGGCGATCCGGCCAATCTTCCATCAGGAGGAGCACAGGATCGAAGCCCATATTTTCATTGCGTTCCTGGCCTATTGTCTGCAGATCACGCTGCAGCGTCGCCTGCATGCCCTGGCACCAGGACTGACCGCACGGAGCACTCTCGAGAAGTTTGCCGCCGTCCAGATGATCGATGTTCATCTGCCGACAACCGACGGGCGAGAGATGTTGGTGACCCGTTACACCCAACCGGAACCGGAACTCAGGCTCCTGATCGAGCAGCTCAAGCTCCAGTTGCCGCCACAGCCACCACCGCGGATCGCAACCCTCACAGTTCCCAGCCACCCACTGTAGTGCAGACCTTTCCGGCTAACCCGCTGATCGACAACGGGCGCCGCATCGAAAACACCCCCAATCCGCGAAGACGGGTTAGCTCATCGATCCGCGAAACAGTCCCGGATTGCGCTTCGCTCCATCCGGGCTACCGGTCACTCCGGCCGTTGCAGCAATCACACAACCCTCCGTCAGTTTCACTGATGCCCGCCGGCGCTGCATTGACATCGTCATGACCTTCCGATGTTATAATATAACATTGGACGGCCAACCCACCTTGGCCGTTCGGGGAAGGCGCAAGTCGTCGTTGAACTGGTTCCGGAAACACCTCAAGCACGGCTCCCGGCTGGCGCTGTTTGCGCTTGCGATCCAGTTTGGGCTGTCGTTCGGGCACTTCCACCGGGCCGCCGCGCAGAACGTCCAAATCGGACTCTCGGACGCCGGCCTTGACCTACGCCACGGAACAGGCCGCGCTTGTTGCAGCCGGCGAAGCGGCACGGCAGCAACAGCCTTCCAGTCCCGACAAGGACCAGCCACCGGCCGACGCTGCGCGATCTGCGCCGTCATCGCGCTTGCGAACAATGTGCTGTTCGCGACGCCGCCGGTGCTGCAGCTGCCGCAGGCGATCGAGCTTCTTTACCTGACCACCGACGCCGAGTTCGTCCATCTCAACTCGCTGCATCCGCATTCCAGTCCCGCGCGCCTCCCGCCTCCTGACATCGATTGATTGATGCACCCCTGAGGGGATCGCCGCGCCAGCGCGGCGATCCGCCGGGGGAAAATCGGAATCGATCCGTCGCCATCGACGGAATCAGGATCGGGACAATGACATTCAAGAAGAAACGAGCGTTCCATTTCGGTGGCGCAAGCTGGCTATTGCTATGCGCGATGGGCAACCGCGCGATGGCCCAGGACGCGGCGGCGCCGCCGCCTCGACGCAACTGCCTGAAATCACCGTGACGGCGCCAAGCCCGATCGTGCGGCGAAAGCCGTCGTGCCTTCGCGCACGCCGGTGCGCGTCGCCCGCACCGCGCCCGGCCGCAATCGTGAGCGCGCGCCGGAGCCGCAGCCGGCACCGGCCGCGGCCGCGCCCCAACAGGGCGTGCTGCCCGATCGTGACCGATCAATTTGCGACCGTCACGGTGGTGCCGAACGAGGAAATCCGCCGCGAGGGCACCGCCCAGCTCGGCGATCTCCTGTTCTCCAAACCCGGCATTACCGGCTCCACCTTCGCGCCCGGCGCCTCGAGCCGGCCGATCATCCGGGGTCTCGACGTCAATCGCGTCGGCATCTTCGAAAACGGCACCAACGCCGGCGGCGCTTCCGATCTCGGCGAAGACCATTTCGTGCCGATCGATCCGCTGGCGACAAACCAGGTCGAAGTCATCCGCGGTCCGGCGGCGATGCGCTACGGATCGACATCGATCGGCGGCGTCGTCAGCGCGACCAACAATCGCATCCCGGATGCCCTGCCCACCTGCGCGGCCGCGCCGTTCCAGAGCTACGGGCTGCCGGCGAAGGCGCCGCTCGCGAACGCGCAAACACCGTCCTGCGTGACCGTCGAGACGCGAACGGCGGTCAGTTCGGTCGACCGCGGTGTCGATGGCGGCATCCTGCTCGATGCCGGCGGCGGCAATTTCGCGTTCCATGCCGACGCCTATGGCCGCAAGGCCAGCGACTACAGCATCCCGAGCTATCCGTATCTGTTCGACCAGACCCGGCCGGTCAACGGCCGGCAGCCGAATTCGGCGATGCAGGCGGATGGCGCGTCGATCGGCGGCTCTTACATCTTCCACGGCGGCTTCATCGGCGCTGCGATCACGCAGAACGACACGCTCTATCGCATCCCCGGCATCGACGGCGCCGATCACCAGACGCGGATCGACGGCGCATCAGACCAAATTCACCGCCAAGGGCGAATACCGGCCGGATGCCGCGGCGATCGACGCGATCCGCTTCTGGGCCGGCGCCACCGACTACAAGCACAACGAGATCGGACTTGCCGATCCCGCCGATCCCTCGACCGTCGGCGTCCGGCAGACCTTCACCAACAAGGAACAGGAAGGCCGCCTCGAAGTGCAGATGATGCCGTTCAACGCGCGCTTTGCGGCGGTGACGACGGCCTTCGGCCTGCAGGCCGGGCATCAGGAACTGACGGCGCCAAGCCCGGACGATCCAGGCAGTCCGCTCAACGGATTGTGGGATCCCAACAAGAACAACAGGGTCGCCGGCTACGTCTTCAACGAACTGAAATTCAGCGAAACCACCAAGGCGCAGATTGCCGGGCGCATCGAGCGCGTCAATCTCACCGGAACGACGCCGGAGTTCATTCCCGATGTGTTCGACCTCAACGTCGACCCGGCCGCCATCGGTCCCGCCACGCCGCGCAACCTACATTTCACGCCGAAGAGCGCGAGCGTCGGTCTGATCCAGGATCTGCCATGGGGTCTTGTCGCCAGCATCACCGCGCAATACGTCGAACGCGCACCCAAACCGGCCGAGCTGTTTTCGCGCGGCGCGCACGATGCGACCGCCACGTTCGATATCGGCAATCCCAATCTCGGCATCGAAACCGCCAAATCGATCGAGATCGGATTACGACGCGCGACCGGACCCTTGCAGGTTCGAAGCGACCGCCTACTACACCAAGTTCAATGGCTTCATTTTCCGTCGGCTGACCGGCAACACCTGCGAGGATGTCGCTTGTGTCGGTCCTGCCGACCCGGCGTTTCCACTTGAACTGAAGCAGGCGATCTATTCGCAGCGCGACGCCACTTTCCGTGGCGGCGAATTCCAGAGCCAGTTGGACGTCGGGCCGCTCAACGGCGGCATCTGGGGCGTCGAGAGCCAGTTCGATGTCGTGCGCGCGACTTTCAGCGATGGCACCAACGTGCCGCGAATTCCGCCGGTGCGTGTCGGCGGCGGCCTGTTCTGGCGCGATGCCAACTGGCTGGCACGGATCAACCTGCTGCACGCCTTCGCGCAGAACGATATCGCCCCGATCGGCGAGACGCCGACGCCGGGCTACAACCTGTTGAAGGCGGAGGTCAGCTACAGGACGAAGCTCGATCCATCCTGGTTCGGCGCGCGGGAAATGACGGTCGGGCTCGTCGGCAATAATCTGCTGAACGAGAACATCCGCAACTCGGTGTCCTACAACAAGGACGAGGTCCTGTTGCCGGGCATCGGCGTGCGCGCGTTTGCCAATCTGAAGTTCTAGGGCCTGCGTTCATTGGGTGGCGTTAGCCGGTCGTACCGGCTAACGTCTGTATGACGGTGGCTACCCGGGTCGATCCTCCGTTACCTCTCGCCCAACGGACGAACAGGGATAGATGCCTGCGCCGATCAATGTTCACGTCTATAGCGACGCTCTCGTCTTGCTCGGCACCGCGGGCGTGGTCATTCCCCTGGTGCGGCGGTTCGGCCTCAATCCCGTCCTTGGCTATCTCGGCGCCGGCGCGATCCTCGGTCCCCTCGGGCTGGGATCGTTCATCGGAAGCTTTCCGTTTCTCTATTGGTTGACCGTCGTCGACGCCAAGAACGTCTCCGGCTTTGCAGATCTCGGCATCGTGTTCCTGCTGTTCCTGATCGGCATGGAGCTATCGTACGAGCGCCTGAAGTCGATGCGCCGCCTGGTCTTTGGGCTCGGCTGCTCGCAGATCGCGCTTTCAACCGCGGTGATCGGCGGCATCGCCGCCCTTGTGGGAAACAAGCCTCCGGTCGCGCTCATCCTCGGTGCATGCCTTGCGCTATCCTCAACCGCCATCGTCGTCGAGGTGCTTTCCAGACAGCGACGACTGAACACACATGCGGGCCGGGCCAGCTTCGCAATCCTGCTGGCGCAGGATCTGGCAGTGGTTCCGCTCCTGCTTTTCATTTCGATCTTCGGCACTGGCGAAGCTGGTTCGGTCGTCGCGACACTGATCCTGGCGCTGACGAACGCCGCGCTCGCGCTTGCGTGATCGTCATCGTTGGCCGCGTCGTGATGCGTCCGCTGTTCCGTCTGGTCGCATCAGCCGGCATGAGCGACTTGTTCGTGGCCACGACGCTGTTCGTGATCGTCGCAACCGGGGTCGCCGCGCCGCGGCCGGGTTTTCAATGGCGCTTGGCGCCTTTGTCGCCGGCTTGCTGCTTGCCGAGACCGAATTTCGCAAGGCGATCGAGACCGCCATCGATCCCTTCAAGGGTCTCCTGCTCGGCCTGTTCTTTTTCACGGTCGGAATGAACATCGATTTCCGCGAGCTTGCCCGCGATCCGGTGTGGCTGCTTGGCAGGTGCCATCGGGCTCGTTGCCGTGAAATCGATCATCCTGATCGGCCTCGCTCGGCTGTTTCGTCTTTCCTGGCGCGCGGCCATCGAAACGGGTCTCCTGCTCGGCCCGGGCGGCGAGTTCGCCTTCGTCGGCATCGGCATGGCGACAACGCTCGGTCTGATCGATGCCAAGGTGTCGAGCTTCACGGTCGCACTGACGTCGCTGACCATGGTGCTCATTCCCGCGCTTTCCCATGTCGCGCGGCGGCTCGCGCCGATGGTGCGCGAGGACAAGCCGCTCGATCCCGAACTTGCCGTTGCGCCGAGCGGCGGCAGCAACCATGCCATTGTCATCGGACATGGCCGGGTCGGACAGGTCGTCTGCACGATGCTCGATCGGCACAAATTCCAGTACATTGCCGTCGATAATGACGAAGCCGCCGTTCCGGAGCAGCGAAGGCAAGCGACGCACCGTTTATTACGGTGACGCGACCAATCCGGAGTTTTTGAAGAGTTGCGGCCTCATGGAGGCCGCGGCCGTCATCGTCACCATCGGCGAAGCCAAAGGCATCGACGAAATCGTCGCCCAGGTCCGCGCGCTCAGGGAAGACATGCTGGTGGTGTCGCGCGCCCGCGACGCCGAGCATGCGCGGCATCTTTATCAGATCGGCGTTACCGACGCCGTACCCGAGACCATCGAGGCAAGCTTGTTGTTATCGGAAGCGGCCCTGATCGGCCTCGGCGTGGCCATGGGGCTGGTCGTCGCGTCCATCCACGAAAAGCGCGAGGAATTCCGGCACGAATTGCAGCAGGCCGCGGGAGGTACCCGGCCTGTCGGAGAGACGACCGGCGTCAGAAGGAAACGTTCACTGACCTGAGAACGACGCCGAGCGGCTCGACCGTCCCGGCCGATGCGCTACGCTACCGCGCCTTGCTCCAGTCCGGCCGGATATCGCCGGAGACGCCTTCGAAGGCGCCCTCGACCAGCTCCGCTACCAGGAGGCGGCTGTAATCGACGGGACCCGGCATGATCGCCCGTCCCTTCGGTATGACCTTGAAGCCGACGCGGCTGTAATAGGGTTCGTCGCCGACCAGAATGACCAAACGATGGCCCTTGGCCTTGGCGTCCTGCAGCGAGCGATCGAGCAGCATGCGGCCGACGCCGCGCTTTCGGAACGGCGGCTCGACCGTCAACGGCCCGAGCATCAGGGCCGGCGTGTCGCCGATGCAGATCGGCAACTGACGCACGGAGCCGACCAGCAATGTGCCGATCCGCGCCGTGAACGAGAGGTCGAGCAGGTGATCGACATGCTCGCGCAGGCGGTAGGCGCTCAGCACGAAACGGCCGGGACCGAACGTGCGCTCGTGCAGGCGTTCGATCGCCTGCGCGTCCTTTGGGGTTTCGGCCAGGATGGTGACGTCAAGTTCGCTCATGATGGGGCGCGAGATAGCATCTGGCGGCGGCGCGGTCCATCGCCGGAGACGGCAATCCCCGTATTGCCTTAATCCCTTTTGATGGCCGGCTGGGACAGATAGGCCAACAGCTTCATCTCGCGGCGGCCACGCGTCACCGTATCCAGCACCAGCCCCGAGGTTACCGACAGCACCGCCACGATCATCAGGCCCATCGACAGCACCGCGGTCGGCAGCCGCGGCACGAGGCCTTCCTCGAGATAGGTGATGATCACGGGGATCGCGAGGCCGATCGAGACCAGCATCAGGAACACGCCGATGACCGTGAAGAACCGCAGCGGCTTTTCCGACCGGTACAGCTTCAGGATGGTGCCGAGAATCCGGAAGCCGTCGCGCCAGGTGTTCAGCTTGCTGAACGATCCCTCGGGGCGGGCAAAATAAGGCGTCTCGATTTCCACCACCGGCAGCGCCAGTTCGAGCGCATGCACGCTGAGCTCGGTTTCGATCTCGAAACCGTCTGACAGCACCGGAAAGGATTTGACGAAGCGGCGCGAGAACACGCGGTAGCCGGAAAGGATATCCTTGAACGCCTGGCCGAACACCGTGGAAAGGAAGCTCGTCAGCATCCAGTTGCCGGTGCGGTGGCCGGGACGGTAGGCGGCGACCGACTGGTCGACGCGAAAGCCCACCACCATATCGAGATGATCGTTGACCAGCGCATCGATCATGCGCGGCGCGCTCGGCGCGTCATAGGTCGCGTCGCCGTCGACCAGCACATAGACGTCGGCATCGACATCGGCGAACATGCGCCGCACCACATGTCCCTTGCCTTGGCGGCGCTCGCTGCGCACGATGGCGCCGGCCGCGCGCGCCACCTCGACGGTGCGGTCCCTGGAATTATTGTCGTAGACGAAAATCTCGGCCGTCGGCAGCGCCTTGCGGAAATCGGAGACCACGGTGGCGACCGCGGCTTCCTCATTGAAGCACGGCACCAGAACCGCAACCCGCAACGCCGGTGCTCGTCATTGCCGGCTCACCGAATCAAGTCTGTCCATGGAGCGTTTATACCGCAGTCAGGCTTTGGCCGGTTGGGGGAAAGCCGCACTTACGCGGCCCGTTCGCCGCGCAAATCGAGCGTTGCGAACAGCAGGGTCCAGAGCGAGAGCATGTCGATCGGAATAATATAATAAGGCGTAAAGATCGGGTGGGTCATGAAGAAAATCAGGTTTACGGCGAGGTTACCGGCCACCATGAGCGCCACCTGCCTGCGCACGGCCAGCGACCGAAGCGCCAGATCAGCCCCGTCCCAGGCAGCCGCGATGACCAGCAGGACGAACTGCATGTCCTTGAGATATTGCAGGAGCACGATCGGCGTTGAGCTCGGGCGGCACCACGTCGACACCGCCGTAGGTCGTGGTGAACGGGCTTCCCGCATTGATCCATTGTGCGATCAGGGTCGGCGCCATTCCGACCACGAACGCGATGCCGAACGCAGCGCCCTGCAGAAAGGTTTCGCGGCTTCGCGCAATCAGGAAGGCGACAAGGAAGATACAGGCAATAGCCGGACGACAGCAGCAGATTGGGCAGCCGGAAATTGACCGACAGTCCGATCAGAAAACCGATCAGGATGGTCAAGAGCCGATGCCGGCGCGGTCCATCGGAAAACAACTTCGCCGTCAGATAACCCGCGAGCGCGCAGACCATCATGGTCGGCGCCATCGAATAGCTCGCCTTGGTCGGATTGATCATCAGGTAGATGCGCGGCATAGCCAAAGAATGCCGCCAGCCTCAGCAATGCGGGTCCGCGCGCGCGAAACATCCAAATACCGCAAAGGCGAAGATCGTGACGTTCGCCAGCACATAGAGCGGAATCACCTGAAATCCCGCTCGGGAAACAGCGCGAGCGCAAAGCCCGGTCCCCGGCGGAATGGCATCACCCACTTGTCGGCCGCCGGAATCAGGGGTGGCAGGGGAGCTCTTCGCGATCATTCCAGTCCGCGAAGCCGATCGCCTTCAGCTTGTCCGGGAGATAGTCGATCGTCGTCGCACGCGAGGTTGGTGTCCATGCCGCCAAGGCCGAACCTCTGGAACAGATGCGCCTGCCGCAGATAGCAGACGTCGTCATAGACGCCGCGGCTCTCGTTCCAGCGCGAGATCGACCAGACGTTGCTCGCCAGCACCGCGAGGAAGCCGAAGCCGCAGAGCAGCCTGAAAAGTTTCAATCCTGCCCATGTCGAACCGCTGTTTGTCGTCGCTTCTAGGCGCTGCAACGGCCGCGAAGCAACGCCGGCACGCGTCAGCGCCAGGTCGCGATCGGCGCTGCGCCGTCGAGCACTTCGGCGATCCGAAGCCGCGTGCCCCTGGTGGTCTCCGCCGGCAGCGCCCCTGCCGCATAGAATCCGCACTCGACGATCTCGTGATTGGGCTTCGGCAGGCGGTCCTGCCGGAACTGCCTGACGACATAGACCGCGACATGGTCGCGGCGGGAGACGTGGCCGTTGAAGAACAGGCCGTGCAGGACCGGCTCCCCGGTCAGTTCGATCCGCCCCTCCTCCATCAGCTCCCGCCGCAAGGCTTCGAGAAAGGTTTCGCCGACCTCGACCCCGCCGCCCGGCAGGTGCCAGCCGGCGACATAGCTGTGCCTGACCAGAAACACCTTGTCGTCGCCATCGAGCACGACGCCGCGGACCCCGAGCGTCATGCCGCGGGCCATCCGCCAATAGAGGTGGAAGGCCCGCCGCAATTGCGGTTCGAGGCGTTTTCGCAAGTGCTGCAGCGCCGTCACGCAAACCTCGGATGGACAGCTATCACGTTTGATCCTTATATCGCCGGCATGATCGTGCGACGGCTCTATATCACAGGGAATGCGGCAGAGCGCGAATGACCGATACCTTCACGCTGGCGCATCTGTCCGATCCGCATCTGCCGCCGCTGCCCGCGGCGCGGCTTCGCGATCTCGCGGGCAAGCGTGCGCTCGGCTATCTCAACTGGACCCGCAACCGCCACAAATATCACCGCCGCGAGGTGCTGGACGCGCTGGTCGCCGACATGCAGGCGCAGCGGCCGGACCACATCGCGGTGACCGGCGATCTCGTCAACCTGGCGCTGGAGGCGGAATTCACCCCGGCCCAGGCCTGGCTCGAAAGCGTCGGCACGCCGCAACGGGTCACGGTCGTTCCCGGCAATCACGACGCCTACGTCCGCGCCACGCGGCACCATTTCGCTGATACGTTTGAGAAGTATCTGAGCTGCGACGTCGCCGAGGCGGATGGCATGCCGTTTCCGTTCGTGCGCCGGCGCGGGCCGCTGGCACTGATCGGGGTCTCCTCGGCGGTGCCGACGCCGCCGCTGATGGCCACCGGCCGGCTTGGCCGCGCGCAGCTCGATGCGCTGGATCGCCATCTGGCGCAGATGTCCGCCGATGAGGCCTTCCGGGTGCTGCTGGTTCATCATCCCCTGCACTCGAACTCGCGGATGAAGCGGCTGACCGATTCGAAGGCGCTCCGCGCCGTGCTGAAGCGGCGCGGCGTCGAACTGGTCCTGCACGGCCACGACCACATCCATTCGACGATGTGGCTCGAAGGCGCCGAACGCCAGATCCCCGCGGTCGGCGTGCCGTCGGCGTCGGCGCTGGCGCACCGGCATTATCCGGCCGCGGCGTACAATCTGTTTTCGATCACGCGCGACGGCGAAAAATGGCGTTGCGTGCAGACCGTGCGCGCCATCGACGCCGACTTCCGCGTCAAGCAGATCAAGCAGGCGACGCTGCTCTAGCGGCCCTCCGCGCTCGCAATGCCGCGAGGTCCTCAATCCCCGCCGCCGCAGCCGCCGCCCCCGTCGCCACCACCACCGCCGTCGCCGCCGCCATCACTGCTTGCGTCGCTGCCGGTATCGCCAAACCCGTCCGAACTGCCGTCGAACGACGTATCTGCGAAATCGCCGCCGCAATACGCCGCACCGCTGCCATTCTTGCGCAGCGCTTCGCAGTCGGGATGATAGACGAACCCGTTTGCGATATTGAACTTGCTGTCGAGCGCAAACAACAGCGGCAGGCGCGTCGGGCGGACCGGATCGATGTTCTCGTATTTGCAGCAATACCACCAGACACGACGCAGGCCTTCGTTGCTCTTGCGGTGCTCGCTGAGGACGACGGCCGGCGTGTGGTGGAGGAAACCGCCGAAGGCGCGCCGGCAGAACGCGTCGTAGTCACGCGTGTACAGGATGAATTCGTGCCAGAGATCGTCGGCGACCTGCGAGGGCATCGAGACGTGGCGCTTGCCGCTCATCAGATAGGCGACGAAGAATTGACGCAGGCCGCGCGAGACCAGCGCGCTGTCCTTGCGCGCAAAGCCGGGGTGATGCTTCTCCAGCCGCTCGAGCAGCCCACGCGGCCAGTGGAAGGTGCGGATGAATTCGGCTCGCCGCAGCGTGCGCCACTTGCCGTACAGCCAGGCGCCGGCGAACAGGGCGACCACCAGCAGGATGGCAATCGGTACGGTCATGATGCGGTCGACACCGTCTTCCAATCCGCGGGCGCGGCCGGCCTCAAAAATTCTTCAGGCTCGCATACAGCGCCAATCCGAACAGCGCCACCGCGCCCAGCAGGAAGCCGAGCACGAACATGCCGAAGCCGCGGCGGCGCGGCTTTTTCTCCACGACGGGCTCGTCCACCGGCGTTGCCACCATCGCATGCTCGCGCTCGATCATGCGGCGCGCGACATAGCCGGTGACGGCGTCGACGATGACAGGCACGTCATGCGACTCGGCGATCACGATGCGGCCGAAGCGCGTGTCCTGCACCAGGCGGTAGATGCGCTTGTCGCGCCCCATCACCACATGCGCCACCACGTCGATCCACAGCCGCGGCGTCTCGCCCTGGCTGACGCCGCGATCGAACAGGTCGACCTGCTCGGGCACCTGGGCGAACAAGGGATCGAGCGCCTCGTTCAGGATCTCGAGCCGGGCGACCTCGGCATCGCGCAGCTCGACCACGACGCCGGTGCGGTCGGCGGCCTCGATGCGGGCCTGGCGGAGCGCGTCGCGCAGCCGCGTCGGTCGCATGTCGCGGGCCTCATTGCCGGTGTTTTGCGCTTCTGCCATCGGTAGCCGCCTTTATCCTGGGAGGGTTGGCCCGGTTAACCTAGCAGTAACTACCTTGCGCGCAATGGCTGTTTATTTGCAATGGGTTAGTGGTCCACCGGGTTTCGAGTTCGCGGTGACGCCCCCACCCCGGCCCGCTCCACGCCGCTTTGCGAACGCAAACGGCCCCACCCGGAGATCCGGATGGGGCCGCTCGTCCTTGGGCCGTTTCTTAGGTTTTATCAGGCCGAGACGCGGGAGGGCTCTTCGACGATCGAAAAGCGTACGCCGGCCTTGTGGCGGTTCTCTTCAGAGACCGCGCGCCAGGCATCCTCGGCCTCTTTGCGGGTCTTGAAGGGTCCCTGTACCTGGGCCGAGCCTTCCACGAGCTTGTGGAAGTTCATCGATCCGAACTCGCCGCCAATCACCCAGAAATTGCTCTTCGTCATGACTAGTCTCCTGCTGTTTACCGTTAGCCGAACTGGTTCATCGTGTTGTGGGCGCCGCCCGCCTTCAGCGCGGCTTCTCCGGCGAAATATTCCTTGTGATCGTCGCCGATATCGGAGCCGGCCATGTTCTGATGCTTGGCGCAGGCGATGCCCTGACGGATCTCCTGGCGCTGAACATTCTTCACATAGCCCAGCATGCCCTGCTCGCCGAAATACTCCTTCGCGAGATTGTCAGTCGACAGAGC
>CAWIZF010000064.1:0-18341 GCA_963840465.1 uncultured Alphaproteobacteria bacterium
AACGCGTAATCGGCCGCAATGAAGAACCACGTATCGTAGCCTTGCGAGACCAGCGTACGGATCGGTCCCGACACTAGGTTGTAGGAATCGTGGAGCCAGGCCAGGCCGTTTCGGGAACATTGCTTGCCGTTAAGTTCGGTGGTCGCGACGGCCGAATAGACGGCAATCTTGTTCTTGTCGCGCGCCAGTGACTGGATGGCGAGGCCAACGGCCGAGTTGGACACGTCGGCGACCATGTCGACGCCATCGACGTCGAACCATTTCCGGACAATTCCGACGCCGATATCCGGTTTGTTCTGATGGTCCGCGGCGACGATCTCGACCTTGATCGACGGCACCGATTTCTGAAAATCCTCCGCCGCCATCCTGGCGGCAGCGATCGACCCTGGTCCGCTCAAATCGGACAATGGCCCGGTCTGGTCATTGATGATGCCGATCCGGACGACGCCACCGGAGAGTTCGGCAGCGCGGGCGACCGGGAAGGATCCGATTGGTGCCCCAAAGATCAAAAGAGCAGCAACCTCAAGTATCGCTCTTCTCGGGTTCGCGCGGCCGTTCCAAATCATGCGGGTATCTTTCCAGGTGTGGCGCTACGTTTCCGGCCCTCTAACCAACGGGTCAAGCAACCGTCATCGCATTTGATTTGAGCTTTAGAGCAGCCTTCTGCACCGCCGCGGCGCGCTTGCGAAGCCAGGGTTCGGCCTCAAGGCGCATTTGGGAAAGCAGTTCGGGCGGCGCATTCTGCACCGTGATGTCGAACGGCGGCTGCGGTTGGTATTCCAGCATGAGCTGGAGTTTCTTCGCGACGTCTTCGCCGCACAGTTCGGATGCGACCTGAAAGCCAAAATCAATTCCGGCGGTAACACCACCGCCGGAAATGCGGTTACGGTCGATCACGACGCGTTCGTTGACCGCGATGGCGCCAAAGGCGGCAAGCTGCTCACTCATCAGCCAATGGCAGGCCGACTTGTATCCGTCGAGCAGGCCGGCGGCGCCGAGGATCAGGCAGCCCGCACAAACCGAGGTGACGTAGCGAGCCGATCCGCCCTTGTCGCGAACGAACGCAATCACCTCGTCATCGCCCAGGAAGTCGACCAGCCCTGGGCCGCCACCGATGCAGAATACATCCAGATCCGGGCAGTCGGCGAAAACGGTGGTCGGCAGCAGCGGCAGGCCGACGTCGCTGATGACAGGTTCGATGCGTTTCCAAAGCAAATGCACGCGAACGTTCGGAAGGCGGGCAAAGACTTCGAAAGGTCCGGTGACATCCAGTTGGGTCATCCCGGGAAAGAACAGAATTCCGATCTCGATCGGCTTGCCGGACATGGTGCACCTCCGTTTTGAACGAAGGCAGGTTGACAGGCCCGCGGGTTTGCCGAAATGTCATAGTACACGCATTTCCTGCCAAGATTTGCTCTGACAAGGCCCGCTCATGGCTCGTTCCCAAGCCCGCCGCCTGGTCTTCGTTCTCTTCGAGGATTGCCTGCTGCTCGACTTCGCCGGGCCGCTGCAGGCGTTTGAGCTTGCCTGCGAAAACGCCGAGGCCGGCCGTGCGCCCTATGTCTGGCAGATCTGCTCGTTGAAGGGCGGGCCGGTTCGAACCTCGTCCGGCCTGGAGGTGATGACAACCTCCCTCTCCGACTGCGACCGCATCAATATCGACACGCTCGTCGTCGGTGGCGGGCCCGGCGTTCATCGTGCTTCTGCGGAGGCCGGGCTTGTCGACTGGTTTCGCTTGGCTGCGCCGAACGCAAGACGTGTCTGCTCCGTCTGTACCGGTACGTTTGTTTTGGCTGCAGCCGGCCTGCTGCACGGGCGACGCGCCGTCACCCATTGGGGCTCCTGCGAGCTGCTCAGCGCCCAATACCCCGACGTTTCGGTGTTGGTCGATCCGGTCTTCGTTCACGACCGCGGAATTTGGACGTCTGCGGGAGTGACGGCAGGCATCGATCTTGCGCTCACCTTGCTGGAAGATGATCTCGGACACCGCGAAGCCATGCGTATCGCACGCCGTTTGGTGGTGTTCTTGAAGCGACCCGGGGGGCAGGCCCAATTCAGCGTGCCGCTGTCACTGCAGTCGTCCGAAGACAGGGCGTTCGAAAATATCTCGACCTGGATGCAGGATAATCTCGGCCGTGATTTGCGTGTGGAGAGTCTGGCCGAAAGAGCAGGAATGAGCCCCCGCACATTCGCGCGCGTATTTCGGCAAAAGACCGGCCGAACGCCCGGCAAAGCGGTGGAAGAGCTTCGCGTCGAGGCCGCCCGCAGGGCGCTGGAAGAATCCGTTGCCAGCATCAAGGAAATCGCGGCGCGCGCGGGATTTCAAAGTGAAGAGCACTTGCGGCGGGCTTTCCGCCGCCGTCTACACGTGTTGCCGCAGGATTATCGGGTTCGATTTTATCAGGGGCAAAGGCAATAGCCGGTGGGGCGGATTACAAAGCGAAGCATGCCCACCACCTCTCCGAAAGCGTTGGCGTCTATGGTGGGCACGCGGAGCCTGTCATCGGGCGCGCGTTCGCGCGATCCGGTGGCCTTGCCCACCCTTACGAATCCAGATCTTTCCGCACCTGCGCAAACACGTTGCGAAACATCTCCGGCGTCAGCACCCGCGTATTCGTGTTGTAACGCGAGCAGTGATAGCTGTCGTAAAGCCTGACGGCGCCCGCGCCATGCACGGCGCCGTGCCCAAAGGGAGCGGCGGCATTGCGCAGGCCGAGTGCCTTCAATGTCGAAGTCATGGGCGATGCGCCCGAGCGCCACGATCGCGCGAAGCTTGGGCATGGTCGCAATGGTCTTCACTAGGAACTGCCGGCAGGTGTTGATCTCGGCGGGCATCGGCTTGTTCTGCGGCGGCACACAGCGCACCGCGTTGCTGATCCGGCAATCGACCAGCTTCAGTCCATCGTCGGGACGGGCCTGATAGACGCCTTTGGCAAAGCCGTAATCGAGCAGGGTCGCATACAGCAGGTCGCCGGCGTAGTCGCCGGTGAATGGGCGTCCGGTGCGGTTGGCGCCCTGCATGCCGGGCGCGAGCCCGACAATCAGGAGCTGCGCGTTGGGATCGCCGAACGAATCCACCGGCGCATTGTACCAATCCGGCTGTTTCGCGCGCGCCTGAGCGCGAAATTCGGCGAGCCTCGGGCAGAGCGGGCAATCGCGGCCGGGTTCGAAAGGGTCACGGGCGGGGAGACTAGCCATGTTTCCAAAGCGTTTTCGAGCGAAAGTCCGGCCCACGGACCTGGATCCGGGATCGAGGCCGGGTCGCGTCGACGACGCGCGCCAAACAAAAAGCCCCGGTTCTGTTTCAATCAGAACCGAGGCTCTAGCAGCGTACTGCCGCATTCTCAATCGTCGAAATCGTCATCGCCGGCCCGCGGCGCCGCGGTGGTCGCGCGCTGCAGGAATTGTGGGGAGTGATGACGCGGTTCGCGCGGGGCAGGGCGCTCGGAGGGGTCGCGGCCCAATTTTGATTGCAGCTCGACGAGATCGGTGAAGACGTCGGCCTGGCGGCGCAACTCGTCGGCGATCATCGGCGGCTGGCTCGAAATGGTCGAAACCACCGTGACGCGAACGCCGCGACGCTGCACCGCTTCGACCAGCGAGCGGAAATCGCCGTCGCCGGAGAACAGCACGATCTGGTCGACATGCTCGGCGAGTTCCATGGCATCGACCGCGAGTTCGATGTCCATATTGCCCTTCACCTTGCGCCGGCCGGAGGCGTCGATGAATTCCTTGGTCGCCTTGGTGACGACGGTGTAGCCGTTGTAGTCGAGCCAATCGATCAGCGGACGGATCGAGGAGTATTCCTGATCCTCGATGATCGCGGTGTAATAGAACGCGCGCAACAGCGTCCCTCGGCTCTGAAATTCCTTGAGAAGGCGCTTGTAATCGATGTCGAAGCCGAGCGTCTTGGCCGTTGCGTAGAGGTTGGCGCCGTCGATGAATAGCGCAATCTTGTTGGAAGCGGGTGACATCAAATGGTTCTCACGTTGTGGTTAGCTTTTCTAGCGCAGCAGCCATCGGCCGCGCGCACTTTCTAGTTCGGTTGCCTAAAGTTCGGTGAATCGTGCCCCACGACAGTCACCACTGCAATTATGGTGCGGCGAGGGCGAAAAACCTATACTTTTGACTGTGCAATGAAGAGATTTACTTGTCCTGTACGGCAACCTCACCGCGTCTGGACGCTCCGGCCATTCTGGCCCCGAAGCTGGGGTAGCAGAGCCCATTAGGAAGGCAAATCACAAATTTAGTCTTGCGAAACGGGCTCTGCCGCTATAACTAGCCCCCAACACCGACATATTTGGCCCCAAAAAACGGAGCGACAGTCTATGGCGCGCGTCACCGTGGAAGATTGCATTGATAAGGTCGACAACCGGTTCGACCTGGTTTTGCTGGCTGCACATCGCGCCCGTATGATTTCTTCCGGATCGCAACTCACGGTTGATCGGGATAACGACAAGAACCCGGTTGTTTCGCTGCGGGAAATCGCCAATTCCACTATTTCCCCGGAAGACCTGCGCGAGGAGCTGGTTCATTCCCTGCAGAAATTCGTCGAGGTCGACGAGCCAGAGCCCGATACCGTGCCCTTGATCGGCTCGGCCGGCGCCAGCGTCGATGCCGACGACACCGAGGTCGCGGTCGAGCGCATGACCGAGGAAGAACTCCTCAAGGGCCTGGAAGGCCTGGCGCCGCCGGAAGAGCAGCCCGAAGAGGACGAGTAATCCCGGAGCATTCCGGGCCGTCCCAAAACTCCCAAATCTGTCAAAGGCCCGGACATTCGTCCGGGCCTTTGCTTTTGTTGACATTTTTGCGGTTACCATGCGTCCTTGGCCGGCGCGGCGGAAAATCAGGTGACTCGCCTGGCCGGCGGGTCACCGGGTGGGCGCTGGATCGCCGCGGCCCAAGCGAAATTGAACCGTTTCGTGGCCGAGCGGCGTGCATCGCCGGTCGAAAACGCATTAGATACGTAAAGGGCGGGACCCATCCGGGTCTGGTGGAAAAAGGCATTGATGTAATGGCGTATTGGCGCCGCAGCTCACGGCAAATGGAGGCCGCAACCGGTCAGATCGCGGTCGCGCCGACCTCGCCTGTGACGGAGAAGCCGAAATCGCGCTCGCGCATGATGCGGCAATACGATCTGGTCGAGCGCGTCCGCTCGTATAACCCCGACACCAACGAAGACCTGCTCAATCGCGCCTATGTCTACGCCATGAAGGCGCACGGCACGCAAACGCGCGCCTCCGGCGATCCCTATTTCTCGCATCCGCTCGAAGTCGCGGCGATCCTGACCAACCTCAAGCTCGATGACGCCACCATCGTGGCGGCCCTGCTGCACGACACCATCGAGGACACCGAGGCGACGCGCGCCGAGATCGACAACATCTTCGGCCACGAGATCGGCGCGCTGGTCGAAGGGCTCACCAAGCTGAAGCGGCTGGAGCTGGTCTCGCGCGAAGCCAAGCAGGCCGAGAACCTGCGCAAGCTTTTGCTGGCGATCGCCGACGACGTTCGCGTGCTGCTGATCAAGCTCGCCGATCGCCTGCACAACATGCGCACGCTGGAATTCGTGCCGCACGCCTCGCGCCGCCGCATCGCCGAGGAGACGCTGGACATCTATGCGCCGCTCGCCGGCCGCATGGGCATGCAGGAGATGCGCGAGGAGCTCGAGGATCTCTCGTTCCATACGCTCGATCCGGAAGCCTATGCGGTGGTCATGCAGCGGCTGGACGCGCTGGCGGAACGCAACCGCAATTTGATCGGCGAGATCGAAAGCCAGCTCTCCAAGAATTTGCAGAAGAACGGCATCACCGCGCGGGTCTATGGCCGCCGCAAGCAGCCGTTTTCGATCTGGACCAAGATGGAGCGCAAATCGGTCGGCTTCGAACAGCTGTCCGACATCTTCGGCTTCCGCGTCGTGATGCCGGACGTCGAGGCGTGCTACCGCGCGCTCGGCGTGGTGCACACCACCTGGCCGGTGGTGCCCGGGCGCTTCAAGGACTACATCTCGACGCCGAAGCAGAACGACTACCGTTCGCTCCACACCACCGTGATCGGTCCCGGCAACCAGCGCGTCGAGCTGCAGATCCGCACCGAGGAAATGAACCAGATCGCGGAATTCGGCATCGCCGCCCACGCCTTCTACAAGGAAGGCATGGGGTCGCCGACCGAGCGGCTCAAGCACGAATCCAACGCCTTTGCCTGGCTGCGCCACACCGTCGGCATCCTGTCCGAAAGCGCCAATCCGGAAGAGTTTCTCGAGCACACCAAGCTCGAGCTGTTCCACGACCAGGTGTTCTGCTTCACGCCCAAGGGCAAGCTGATCGCGCTGCCGCGCCAGGCCAATGTGATCGATTTCGCCTATGCCGTGCATACCGATGTCGGCAACTCGGCGGTCGGGTGCAAGATCAACGGCAAGTTCGCGCCGTTGTCGTCCGAGTTGCAGAACGGCGACGAGGTCGAGGTTTTGACCTCGGCGGCGCAGTCGGCGCCGCCCTCGGCCTGGGAATCGCTTGCGGTCACCGGCAAGGCTCGCGCTGCGATCCGCCGCGCGACCCGCACCGCGGTACGCGACCAATATGCCGGCCTCGGCCGCCGCATCATCGATCGGCTGTTTGCCCGCGCCAAGATCGAATACGCCGACGACAAGCTGAAGGGCGCGCTGCCCCGGCTGGCGCGCACCTCGATCGACGATGTGATGGCTTCTGTCGGACGTGGCGAACTCAAGGCTTCCGACGTCGCCCGCGCCATGTATCCGGACTACAAGGAAGAGCGGATGGTGCGCTACGGGGCCAAAAGGAGCCTCGCGGTGAAATTGAAGCTGAAATCGGAGCCGCCGCATCCGGCGCGCAGCGCCTCCGTCATCCCGGTGCGCGGCATCAATTCCGATCTGCCGGTCAAGTTCGCGCCGAACGGCGGTGCCGTGCCGGGCGACCGCATCGTCGGCATCGTCACGCCGGGCGAGGGGATCACGATCTATCCGATCCAGTCGCCGGCGCTGAAGGACTTTGAGGAAGAGCCGGAGCGCTGGCTCGACGTGCGCTGGGATATCGATGAGACCATGCCGCAGCGTTTCCCGGCGCGGATCCTGGTCCATAACGTCAACGAGCCTGGCAGCCTCGCCCAGGTCGCCACCGTGATCGCGGAGCACGACGGCAATATCGACAATATCAGCATGTCGCGCCGCTCGCCCGACTTCACCGAACTGACGATCGATCTCGAGGTCTACGACCTCAAGCATCTCAGTGCAATTATCGCCCAATTGCGCGCCAAAGCCGTCGTCGCCAAGGTCGAGCGCGTCAATGGATAGTTCTTCGCGCGCCGTCGTCCCTCATGGTGAGGACGCGCCGTCTCGAACCATGCGGCTCCAGAGGGGCCAGCATCCTTCGAGACGCGCGTTCCGCGCTCCTCAGGATGAGGAACGCGCAGTATAGTCTGCAAGCTGTTCCTGATTTGCGAGTGCCAAAAATGCCCATTCTACCCCTGCGCCTCGGCGTCAACGTCGATCACGTCGCCACCTTGCGCAACGCGCGGGGCGGCGAGCGGCCGGACCCGGTGCGCGCCGCGCTGGCCGCGATCGAGGCCGGCGCCGACGGCATCACCGCGCATCTGCGGGAGGACCGCCGCCACATCCGCGACAGCGACATGGCTCGGCTGAAGGCCGAGATATCGAAACCGCTGAATTTCGAGATGGCGGCGACCGAGGACATGCTGCGGATTTCTCTCGCGACAAAACCCCATGCGGTGTGCCTGGTGCCCGAGCGGCGGGAAGAACTCACCACCGAGGGCGGGCTGGACGTGGTCGGCCAGCACAATGCGCTGGCCCCCTTCATCGCGCGGCTCGGCGATGCCGGCATCCGGGTGTCGCTGTTCATCTCGGCGGATCCGCAGCAGATCGAGATGGCGGCAAGGTTGCGCGCGCCCGTGATCGAGATTCATACCGGCGGCTGGTGCGATGCCGTGGTCGACGGCCACACCGCGAAGGCCGAGGCGGAATGGCGGCGAATCGTCGAGGGGGCCGCCCTGGCGCGCGCGGCCGGGCTGGAGGTCCATGCCGGCCACGGCCTCGATTACCACACGGCCGAGACGATATCGGCGCTGCCCGAGATCGCCGAACTGAACATCGGCTACTTCATGATGGGGGAGGCGCTGTTCATAGGCCTTGGCGAGACCGTGCGGCAAATGCGGGCCGCGATGGACCGGGGCCGCCGGAAGATCGTGGCCCGGCGATGATCATCGGCATCGGCTCCGACCTGATCGACATCACCCGCGTCGCCAGGGTGATCGAGCGCCATGGCGACCGCTTCCTCGACCGCATCTTCACCGACGCCGAGCGCGCCAGGGCGGCGCGCCGCGCCAAAAGCGAGAAGATGGTGGTCGCGACCTACGCCAAGCGATTCGCCGCCAAGGAGGCCTGTTCCAAGGCGCTCGGCACCGGGATCCGGCGCGGCGTCTGGTGGCGGGACATGGGGGTGGTGAATTTGCCGGGCGGCCGTCCGACCATGAAACTGACCGGCGGCGCGCTGGCCCGGCTGGAAGCGCTGACGCCGGAGGGATTCGAGGCCCGGATCGATCTGTCGATCACCGATGACTGGCCGCTGGCGCAGGCCTTCGTCATAATTTCGGCGGTCGTGCCCGGCAAATCATGAGCCGTGCAGGCGTTCGCGCCGGGGAAGTGTGACAAAACTAAAAAATCATTGATTTATCAATGGATTGGAAAGTTTTTACGAGGCGCTTGATTGCGCGCCCACAAACAACCGTCTAAAACGCCGCAGCGACAAGTTCGAGCCAGGACCGATTCAGGTTAGCGCCGGAATTGGCTCTCAACATCAGTATTGAGACCATTTTCCTGACGCGACCGGATAGCGATTCGCGTGCGGAAAACGTTCTGCCACCGTGCGGGCAAAGGCCTGCGGGAATTGGGAAAGCGATGAGCGTGACCTCCAGCACAAAATCCGAAAGCGGCTTGGGTGAAACCATCCGCGTCGTCATCCACGCTCTCCTGATCGCGCTCGTGATCCGCACCTTCCTGTTCCAGCCGTTCAACATCCCCTCGGGATCGATGAAGGCGACGCTTCTGGTGGGCGATTACCTGTTCGTCTCGAAATATTCCTACGGCTACAGCCACTATTCCATTCCATTGTCGCCGCCGCTGTTCTCGGGCCGCATCTTCGGCTCGGAGCCGGACCGGGGCGACATCGTGGTGTTCCGCCTGCCGAAGGACGACTCCACCGATTACATCAAGCGCGTGATCGGCCTGCCGGGCGACCGGATCCAGATGCGGGAAGGCCTGCTCTACATCAACGAAAAGCCGGTCAAGCGCGAGCGGCTTTCCGACTTCATCGGCGAGGACCCTTGCGGCTCCGACGCTACCGCGCGGGTCAAGCGCTGGAAGGAGACGCTGCCGAACGGCGTCAGCTATGAATCGCTCGATTGCGTCGACAACGGCTTCTACGACAACACCAACGTCTACACCGTGCCCGCCGGCCACTTCTTCATGATGGGCGACAACCGCGACAACTCGACCGACAGCCGCGTGCTGTCGGCGGTGGGCTATGTGCCGTTCCAGAACATCGTCGGCCGGGCGCAGATGATCTTCTTCTCCATTGCCGAGGGCGAACATGCCTGGATGTTCTGGCGCTGGCCGACCGCCGTGCGCTGGAATCGCCTATTCACAATCGTGCGATGATCGACGAGACAGCGACCATTCCTGACACGCAAACCTCGGCCGAGCCGGGCCAGCAGGCCGAAGCCGCCGGCGTCGCTGCGCCGAAAAAGAAGCGCGGCAAGGCCGGGGCCAAGGCGGCGGCTGCGGCGATCGAGGGACGCATCGGCTACAAGTTTTCCGATCCCGCGCTGCTGACGACCGCCTTTACCCACGTCTCGGCCCTGAAGCCCGCGACCCGCCATCGCGCCGACAGCTATCAGCGGCTGGAATTCCTCGGCGATCACGTGCTCGGGCTGATCATCTCCGACATGCTGTATCGCGCCTATCCGCGGGCCGACGAGGGCGAATTGTCGAAACGCCTCGCCGATCTCGTGCGCAAGGAAAGCTGCGCCGACGTTGCAAAATCGCTCGGGCTGCTCGACGACATCAAGCTCGGCGCGGTCGGCGCGGGGGCGGGCGCGCGGCTGCGCAAATCCGTGCTCGGCGACATCTGCGAGGCGGTGATCGGGGCGATCTATCTCGACGGCGGCTATGCGGCGGCGTCGCAATTCGTCGAGCGCAATTGGCTGGAGCGGATGCGCAAGCCGCGCCGGCCGCTGCGCGATCCCAAGACGGTGTTGCAGGAATGGGCCCAGAGCAAGGGGTTGCCGACGCCGGTCTATCGCGAGATCGAGCGCACCGGGCCGCATCACGACCCGCAGTTCCGCGTCGCCGTCGACCTGCCGGGACTGGAGCCGGCCGAAGGCGTCGGCGGCTCCAAGCGCGCCGCCGAGAAGGTCGCGGCCTCGGTGATGATCGAACGCGAAGGCGTCGGCGGCGGCAGCAATGACAGTTGAACCCGCACCCGCCGCGCCCAGCGAGACCCGCTGCGGCTTCGTCGCGCTGATCGGCGCCCCCAATGTCGGCAAGTCGACGCTGGTCAATGCGCTGGTCGGCTCCAAGGTCACCATCGTCTCGCGCAAGGTGCAGACGACCCGCGCCCTGATCCGCGGCATCGTGATCGAGGACAACGCCCAGATCATCCTGGTCGATACGCCCGGCATCTTCTCGCCCAAGCGAAGGCTCGACCGCGCCATGGTATCCACCGCCTGGAGCGGGGCCCATGACGCCGACCTCGTCTGCGTGCTGCTCGATGCGAAAGCGGGCATCGACGAGGAGGCCGACGCGATCCTCAAAAAGCTCGCGACGGTCCAGCACCCGAAAATCCTGGTGCTGAACAAGATCGACCTGATCCCGCGCGAGAAGCTCTTGGCGCTGGCGCAGGCCGCCAACGAGCGCATGAAGTTCGAGCACACCTTCATGATCTCGGCGCTGTCGGGCGACGGCGTCGACGATCTGCGCAAGACGCTTGCGAAGATGGTGCCGCCGGGTCCCTTCCACTATCCGGAAGACCAGATGTCGGACGCGCCGCTGCGGCATCTGGCGGCCGAAATCACCCGTGAAAAGATTTACCGCCATCTGCACCAGGAGCTGCCGTATCAATCGACGGTCGAGACCGACAGCTGGACCGAGCGCAACAACAAGTCGGTGCGGATCGAGCAGACCATCTTTGTCGAGCGCGAGAGCCAGCGCAAGATCGTGCTCGGCAAGGGCGGCGCCACCATCAAGTCGATCGGCGCGGATTCGCGCAAGGAGATCGCCGAGATTCTGGGCGTGCCCGTGCACCTGTTCCTGTTCGTCAAGGTGCGCGAGAACTGGGGCGACGACCCCGACCGCTACCGGGAAATGGGGCTGGAATTCCCCAAGGAATGATTGAGCAATGATCAGGCCGCAATCAGGCAATAACGAAGAACAGGCCCGATGAACGTACCCCGGAACGTGCTGTGGTTTGAAGTTCTGCTCTATCTGTCGCTGACGCTCGATTCGGTGTCGGTGGCGTTTCAGGACCGCACGCCGAACGCCAATATGACGGAGCAGATGATCAATGTCGGGACCGTGATGGCGGCCGGCCTGATCCTGCTTTTGGTCTACTTCGTCCGGCTTGCCGCCCAGCACCGCAAGAGCTGGCCGCGCTGGGTGCTGGCCGCAGCGCTGGTGCTGTCGGTGATTTCCCTGGTGCAGCTGATCGGCGAAAAGGGCCTGGCGTTCGACAGCGGCATCGAGGTGATCTCCTGTGCGCTGACCGCGATGGGGCTGTACTTCTCCTTCACCGGCGACGCGGTGGGGTGGTTCGACGCGTGAGACGCCGTAGGGCGGGTTAGGCGAAGCCGTAACCCGCCATCTTGAGCGCCGGCGTGCAAAATCGGCGGATTACGCTTCGCTAATCCGCCCTACGATTGATTGTCGAAATCCTGTAAACTCCTCCCATGGAATGGACCGATGAAGGCATCGTGCTGGGCGTGCGGCGGCATGGCGAATCCTCGGCCATCGTCGAGCTGCTGACGCGCAGCCATGGACGGCACCTCGGCCTGGTGCGCGGCGGTGCGAGCAAGCGGATGCGGCCGTTGCTGCAGCCGGGCAACAGCGTCACCACGGTGTGGCGGGCGCGGCTCGACGAGCATCTCGGATATTACGCCGTTGAGGGCACGCGCTTGCGCGCGGCGACGCTACTGGCGTCGGCGCACGCGACCTATGGCGTCACCCATCTGGCTTCGCTGGTGCGGCTGTTGCCGGAGCGCGACCCGCACGAGGACATTTTCGAGATGCTCGACCGCACGCTGGATGATTTTGACGATGCCGGCGGCGCGGCGGCCCACCTCATCCGCTTCGAGCTCGCGATGCTCGCCGAACTCGGCTTCGGGCTCGATCTGGAAAACTGCGCCGCCACCGGCGCGACCGCGGACCTGATCTACGTCTCGCCCAAATCCGGCGGCGCGGTGTCGCGGGTGGCCGGCGAGCCATACCGGGACCGCCTGCTGCGGCTGCCGGCTTTCCTGCGCGAGGGCGAGGGTGGAGCGAACGGTTGGTCGGACCAGGACCTGCAGGACGGTTTTCGTCTGACCGGGCTGTTTCTGCTGCGCCACGTGCTGGAGCCGCGCGGACAGGGCCATTCCGATGCGAGGGACGGTTTTATCAACGCGGTGACGCGGAATCGGGCGCGAATCAGTTCCGCTTTGTAGCTTTCCGCGGTCTCTCAGCGGGTCGTTCCTGCGAACGCAGGGACCCATACTCCGCGGCCCATCAAATTGCCCCGTGGCCTAAGCCACTTTTCGCCACAAACTCTTGTGGTTATGGGTCCCTGCGTTCGCAGGGACGACAGTTGGGGGTGCCGCCTCACTGGCATCTTGCCCGATTCAGCCGAAAAGTTTAACGCCTCCCCATGGGAAAACGACAGCTACCGCCGGAAGAACCGGCCGAAATCCACGAGGTGATGCTGCGCGATGCGCTGGAAGAGCGCTATCTCGCCTACGCGCTCTCGACCATCATGCACCGCGCCTTGCCGGACGCCCGCGACGGGCTGAAGCCGGTGCACCGGCGTATCCTCTACGGCATGCGCCTGCTGCGGCTCGACCCCGGCACGCCGTTCAAGAAATCCGCAAAAATCGTCGGCGATGTGATGGGCTCGTTCCATCCGCACGGCGACCAGGCGATCTACGACGCCATGGTGCGTCTGGCGCAGGATTTCGCCTCGCGCTACCCGCTGGTCGACGGCCAGGGCAACTTTGGCAATATCGACGGCGATAATCCGGCCGCCTACCGCTACACCGAAGCGCGCATGACCGAGGTCGCGCGGCTGCTGCTGGAGGGCATCGACGAAGACGGCGTCGAGTTCCGCCCCAATTACGACGGACAGACCAAGGAGCCGGTGGTTCTGCCCGGTGGCTTCCCGAATCTGCTTGCCAACGGCTCGCAGGGCATCGCGGTCGGCATGGCCACCTCGATCCCGCCGCACAACGCGGCCGAACTGTGCGATGCAGCCCTGCATCTGATCGAGAAGCCCGACGCCAAGTCGAAGTCGCTCTTGAAATGGGTCAAGGGCCCGGATTTCCCGACCGGCGGCATCATCGTCGACTCCAAGGAAAGCATTGCCGAAGCCTACATGACCGGGCGCGGCTCGTTCCGCACCCGCGCCAAGTGGATCCAGGAAGAGGGGGCGCGAGGCACCTGGGTCGTCGTCATCACCGAGATCCCGTGGCTGGTTCAGAAGTCGCGGCTGGTCGAGAAGATCGCCGAACTGCTCAACGAGAAGAAGTTGCCGCTGGTTGGCGACGTCCGCGACGAGTCGGCCGAAGACGTCCGCCTCGTGATCGAGCCGAAATCCCGCGCGGTCGATCCGGCGCTGATGATGGAATCGCTGTTCCGCCTCACCGAGCTCGAGAGCAAGATCTCGCTGAACCTCAACGTGCTGATCAAGGGCAGGATCCCCAAGGTAGTGGGGCTTGCCGAGTGCCTGCGCGAATGGCTCGACCATCTGCGCGACGTGCTGGTCCGCCGCTCCAACTTCCGCAAGAACCAGATCGAGAACCGGCTCGAAATCCTCGGCGGGTACCTGATCGCGTACCTGAACATCGACAAGGTGATCAAGATCATCCGCACCGAGGATGAGCCGAAGCCGGCGCTGATCAAGGCGTTCAAGCTGACGGAAGTCCAGGCCGACGCCATCCTCAACATGCGCCTGCGCTCCTTGCGCAAGCTCGAGGAATTCGAGATCCGCACCGAGGACAAGAACCTTCGCGGCGAGTTGAAGGGCCTCAAGGCGCTGCTCGCGTCCGAACCCGAGCAATGGTCCAAGGTCGGCGAGCAGGTTCGGAAAGTCCGCGATCTTTTCGGACCGAAGACGCCGCTCGGCAAGCGCCGCACGATGTTCGCCGATGCGCCCGAGCACGATCTCGCCGCGATCGAGGAGGCCTTTGTCGAGCGCGAGCCGTGTACGGTGGTGATCTCCGAAAAGGGCTGGGTGCGGACGCTGAAAGGCCATGTCGAGGATATCTCGGGGCTTGCGTTCAAGACCGACGACAAGCTCGACCATGCCTTCTTCGCGGAGACCACGTCAAAGCTGCTGGTGTTCGCCACCAACGGCAAATTCTACTCGCTCGACGTCGCAAAGCTGCCGGGCGGCCGCGGCCATGGCGAGCCGATCCGCATGTTCATCGACATGGAGCAGGACGCCGCGATCGTCTCGCTGTTCGTCAACAAGGGCGAACGCAAATTCCTGATCGCGAGCAGCGAAGGCCAGGGTTTTGTCGTCAAGGAAGAGGATTGCGTCAGCAACACCCGCAAGGGCAAGCAGGTGCTGAACGTCACTATGCCGAACGAGGCCTGCGCGATCACGACGGTGGCGGGCGATACCGTCGCCGTGATCGGCACCAACCACAAGATGGTGCTGTTCCCGCTCGACCAGGTGCCGGAAATGGCGCGTGGCCGCGGCGTACGGCTGCAAAAGTATTCTGGCGCGAAGCTGTCTGATATCGCCGTGTTCGAGCTCAAGGCGGGGCTGACCTGGAAGGATTCCGCCGGCCGCGAGCAGAGCATGAGCGCCAAGGAATTGTCCGACTGGCGCGGCAACCGCGCCGACGCCGGCCGCCTCGCGCACGGCCTGCCGAAGTCGAACAAGTTCTTGCGGGGCGTGGAATAGCGGCCTACGATTTCTTCGGATGCCGTCAGTCGGCATCCGTGCGTCTATGGATGCTTACCTGGAAGCAGGGAGGCGACATTGCGTGAATCGGAATGGCGACGACTTCTCACGGCGTTCGGCATCGCGCTTAGTTTGTCCGCGACGCCAGCCATATCCCGCGCCCAGTCCATCCCCGGCGCGATTCCTGAATCCATCAAGGCTCTCTCGCAAGGCGAATGGCCCGCTTACGCCGGCACCTACGCCGCCTCGCGCTATTCGCCGCTGACGCAGATCGACCGGACCAACGCCAAGAATCTGCATATCGCCTGGCGCTGGAAATCGCCTGACATGTCGATCCGGGAGGCTGATCCGAAGATTGGTCCGAGTTTTGGCAACGAATCGACGCCGCTGATGATCGGCGGGGTGCTTTACACATCGACGTCGCTGTCGCAGGTGGCCGCCATCGACGCCGCCACTGGCGCGACCAAATGGGTGTTCGACCCGAAGATCTACGAAAACGGCCTCGGGCTTCCCGCCAATCTCGGCTGGCTGCATCGCGGCGTCGCCTACTGGCGCAACGGCGACGACGAGCGAATCGTCATCCTCACCGCATTCGCGCAGATGATCGCGCTCGACGCCAAGACCGGAAAGCCGGTGCCGTCATTCGGCACCGACGGACGGATCGATCTGACGGAGGGCCTGCGCCGGCCGGTCGATCGCAACTATTACACCATGACGTCGCCGCCGATCGTCGTGCGTGGCGTCATCGTGGTCGGCTCGTCCGTGATGGACTGGTGGGCGAAGAAGCCATCGCCGCCCGGCGATGTCAGGGGCTTTGACGCCGGCAGTGGACGCCTGCTGTGGACGTTCCATACCGTTGCGCAAGGCGAGGAGCCCGGCGCCGACACCTGGCAGAAGGATTCGTGGAAGGAGGCCGGCAACGCCAATGTCTGGGCGCCGATGAGCGCGGACGAGGAACTGGGATACGTCTATCTGCCGGTGAGCACGCCGACCAACGATTATTATGGCGGCCATCGGCCGGGTGACGGGCTCTATGGCGAGACTCTCGTCTGTCTCGATGTGACGACCGGCAAGAAAGTCTGGCATTACCAGCTAGTCCATCACGGCCTGTGGGACTACGACCCGCCGGCCGCACCTAACCTGATCGATATCACGGTGGCAGGAAAGCCGATCAAGGCGGTCGCGCAAGTCACGAAACAGGCTTTTGTCTATGTGTTCGATCGCCTCACCGGGAAGCCGGTCTGGCCGATCGAGGAGCAGCCGGTGCCGGCCTCTAACGTACCCGGCGAGAGTGCGTCGAAGACGCAGCCGATTCCAAGCAAGCCGGCGCCGTTCGATATCCAGGGCGCGCGCGACGAAGATCTGATCGATCTCACGCCGGAGATCCACGAGGAAGCCATCGACATCGCCAAGGCGTATGACCGCGGTGGATTATACACCCCACCATCGCAGCGCGGTACCATTGCGGTGCCCGGCAATGCCGGTGGCGCGAGCTGGTCGGGGGCAGCGATTGATCCGGAAACCGCCACCCTTTATGTCGGGACGCAACGTCTGCCCACGCTTCTTTTCATTCGCAAGCCCGAGCCGTGGCAAGGCACCTACGACTTCATCGGCCTTCCGCAATATCTGCCGGGACCGCGCGGATTACCGCTGCTCAAGCCGCCGTTCGGCAGCATCGTCGCCATCGACATGAACTCTGGCGAGCACCGCTGGCGCATTCCGGTGGGACGCAGCGCGGCGATGGCGTCCATCAGCAAGCTCAACATATCGGAGAATCTGGGGCTGCCCTCGCGGAGCTGGGCGCTGGTGACCAAGACGGTCATGATCGTCGTGCAGTTGGGATATTACACCGCGCCGCGCTTCGTGCCTGGGCTCAATCTGCCGATACGCGACCTCTACAATCGCGACCCGCATCTGTGGATTTATGACAAGACGAGCGGCGAAATGCTAGCCGAGATGGAGCTGCCGGCCAATGCGACGGGCGCACCGATGACGTACATGGCCGGCGGCAAGCAGTTCATCGTGTTTCCGGTCGGCGGCGGCCCGCTGGTGGAGGAACTGATCGCGGTTTCGCTGTAATAGTATTCGCAATTCCGCGCGCTATAACCGCGGCATGACGCACGACCACCATCACGACCACTCCCATGCGCATGATCACGCCGGGCACAGCCATGCGCCGGACAATTTCGGCTGGGCGTTCGCCATCGGCGCCGGACTCAATACCGCGTTCGTCATCGCCGAACTGATCTTCGGCTACGCCGCCAACTCGCTGGCCCTGATTTCGGACGCCGTCCACAATCTCTCCGATGTGATCGCGCTGCTTCTGGCGTGGGGCGCGGTGTGGCTGTCGCAGAAGCAGCCGACGCAGCGGCACACCTATGGCTATCGCCGCGCTTCCATCCTGGCTGCGCTGTTCAATGCCGGGTTGTTGCTGGTCGCGGTCGGCGGCATCGTCGTGGAGGCTGTCAATCGCCTGGCTGAACCGGCGCCGGTCGCGGGGCTGACCGTCATTCTGGTTGCGGCGCTCGGCGTCGTCATTAATGGCGGCACCGCGCTATTGTTCATGCGAGGCCGCCACGGCGATCTCAATATCCGCGGCGCCTATCTGCACATGGCGGCCGATGCCGGTGTCTCGCTCGGCGTGGTGGTCGCGGCTCTGATCATCATGCTGACGGGCTGGCTGTGGCTGGATCCCGCGATCAGCCTCGCGATTGCGGCCGTGGTGTTCTGGAGCGGATGGGGGCTGGCGCGCGACAGCGTCAACCTCGCGCTCGACGGTGTGCCGCGCGGCATCGAGCTTGCGGAGGTCAGAGATTATCTCGGCGGTCTGGAGGGCGTCGCCGAAGTTCACGACCTCCACGTCTGGGCGATGAGCACCAACGAGACCGCGCTGACCGCGCATCTGGTGCGGCCCGGCGGCAGCGACGACGCTTTTCTGCATGATGTCTGCGCCGAGCTGTCGCATCGTTTCAACATTCACCACGCGACGCTGCAGGTCGAAATCAGCGGCGACATCTGCAAGCTCGCGCCGGAGGAGATGGTGTAATGCGTAGGGTGGGCAAAGCGCAGCGTGCCCACCATTCCTTGCGGTGCGCGCAATGGTGGGCACGTCGCTTGCGCGCCTTTGCCCACCCTACGATTTCCGCGACCTAAACCATCCCC
>CAWIZF010000065.1:0-32922 GCA_963840465.1 uncultured Alphaproteobacteria bacterium
GAGTCGTGCCCGCACCTAAACAAACCAAGGCGCCGCCTGTCATGGCTGAGGCAGATATCGCAATCGTCCGGATTGCGCCTGAGACGAGCTTCAAGAACAAGGCCTATGAGGCCTTGAAGGAAGCTATTCTCAAGATGGACATCTATGCGACGCCCGAGCAGGTGATGCTCGACGAGCGCGCGCTGTCCGAACGCCTCGGCGTCAGCCGCACCCCTATTCGCGAAGCCATCGCGATGCTGGAACAGGACGGCTTCGTCAAAACCGTGCCGCGTCGCGGCATCGTTGTGGTCCGCCGCACCAAGACCGAGATCGTCGACATGATCCGCGCCTGGGCCGCGCTCGAGAGCATGGCCGCGCGCCTGATCACGACCACCGCACGCAAGAAGGACATCACGGCGCTGCGCGACTTCTTCAAGGATTTTGGCAAGGATCGCCTGCCGCAGGATCATGTCGAGGAATACTCCAAGGCCAATATCGCGTTCCATCAGGCGCTGATCTCGCTTTCGGAATCGCCGGTGCTGGTCGACATGACCAACGACATCCTGCTGCACGTGCGCGGCTACCGGCAACTGACCATCGGACGGAAGGATCGTACCGCGACCTCCCTGCCCGAGCATCTGGCGATCATCGAGGCGCTGGAAGCACGCGACACCGAACTCGCCGAGAAACGCGCACGCGATCACACGCTGGGCCTTGCCGCCTACGTCGAGGCGCACGGCCAGGAACTCTTTAGCTAGACTGTAACTTCGCAGCAGAAGACGACGAAAGCTCGTCCGAACCAAACGATCAGGGAGATGAAGCCCATGCTGAATACCGCGACCAAGTCCGAAGCACCGGGCACCGAGCAGGAGCTGACGGATGGCTTTCATCTCGTCATCGACGCACTCAAGCTCAACGGCATCAACACCATCTATGGTGTGCCGGGCATCCCGATCACGGACCTTGGACGCATGATGCAGGCCGAGGGCATTCGCGTGCTCTCGTTCCGCCACGAGCAGAACGCCGGCTACGCCGCCTCGATCGCCGGCTATTTGACCAAGAAACCGGGCGTCTGCCTCACCGTCTCGGCGCCCGGCTTCCTCAACGGCCTCACCGCGCTGGCCCACGCCACCACCAACTGCTTCCCGATGATCCTGATCTCGGGCTCCTCGGAACGCGAGATCGTCGACCTGCAGCAGGGCGACTATGAAGAAATGGACCAGCTTGCGATCGCCAAGCCGCTCTGCAAGGCGGCCTTCCGCGTGCTGCACGCCGCCGACATCGGCATCGGCCTGGCGCGCGCGATCCGCGCCGCCGTCTCGGGCCGTCCGGGCGGTGTCTATCTCGACCTGCCCGCCAAGCTTTTCGGTCAGGTGATGGATGCTGCGGCCGGCGCGAAGTCGCTGGTGAAGGTAATCGACGCCGCACCCGCCCAGATCCCCGCCCCGTCCGCCGTCAAGCGCGCGCTTGACGTGCTCAAGGGCGCCAAGCGTCCCCTCATCATTCTCGGCAAGGGCGCGGCCTATGCGCAGGCCGATGACGATATCCGCGCTTTTGTCGAAAAGAGCGGCGCCCCGTTCCTGCAGATGAGCATGGCCAAGGGCTTGCTGCCGGACACCCACGCGCAGTCGGCGGGTGCTGCGCGCTCGACCGTGCTGAAGGACGCCGACGTCGTCATGCTGATCGGCGCGCGCCTCAACTGGCTGCTGTCGCATGGCAAGGGCAAGACCTGGGGCGACGCGCCCAAGAAATTCATCCAGATCGACATCGAGCCCAAGGAAATGGATTCCAACGTCGAGATCGTGGCTCCCGTGGTCGGCGATATCGGCTCCTGCGTCTCCGCCCTGCTCGCAGGCATGGGCGGCAGCTGGTCGGCCGCGCCGGCCGAGTGGCTCAGCACGGTTTCCAAGAAGCGCGACGAGAACGTCGCCAAGATGGCGCCGAAGCTGATGAACAACGCCTCGCCGATGGATTATCACGGCGCGCTCGGCGTGCTGCGCACCATCGTCAAGGAGCGGCCGGACGCGATCTTCGTCAACGAAGGCGCCAACACGCTCGACCTCGCCCGCGGCGTCATCGACATGTACAAGCCGCGCAAGCGCATCGACGTCGGCACCTGGGGCGTGATGGGCATCGGCATGGGCTATTCGATCGCGGCCGCCGTCGAAACCGGCAATCCGGTGCTCGCGGTCGAAGGCGACTCGGCCTTCGGCTTTTCGGGCATGGAAGTCGAGACCATCTGCCGCTACCAGCTTCCGATCTGCATCGTCATCTTCAACAATGATGGCATCTATCGCGGCACTGACGTCAATCGCGCAAGTTCGGATCCGGCGACGACCGTGTTCGTCAAGGGCTCGCGCTACGACAAGATGATGGAAGCCTTCGGCGGCGTCGGCATCAACGCCACCTCGCCCGACGAATTGAAGCGCGCCGTCAACGCCGCGATGGATTCCGGCAAGCCGACGCTGATCAACGCCGTGATCGATCCGGCGGCCGGCTCCGAGAGCGGCCGCATCGGCAACCTCAATCCGCAAAGCGTTCTGAAAAAGAAATAACCGACTTCAACCCATTTCCATCCTGCACGCGCAAGGCGCAGACAGACACAGTACGGAGCAAAGACGATGACAAAGGCGCTCAAGGGCGTTCGTATTCTCGATTTCACCCACGTTCAGTCGGGCCCGACCTGCACGCAGTTGCTGGCCTGGTTCGGCGCCGAC
Organism: uncultured Alphaproteobacteria bacterium; assembly: GCA_963840465.1. Lineage (GTDB taxonomy): Bacteria > Pseudomonadota > Alphaproteobacteria > Rhizobiales > Xanthobacteraceae > Bradyrhizobium. Next base: position 2,697 of record CAWIZF010000065.1, read on the forward strand.
GTGATCAAGGTCGAGCGTCCCGGCGTCGGCGACATCACGCGTGGCCAGTTGCAGGACATTCCCAATGTGGACAGCCTGTATTTCACCATGCTCAACCACAACAAGCGTTCGATCACGCTCGACACCAAGAACCCGAAGGGCAAGGAAGTCCTCACCGCGCTGATCAAGAGCTGCGACGTGCTGGTGGAAAATTTCGGCCCCGGCGTGCTCGACCGCATGGGCTTCCCCTGGGAGAAGATCCACAGCCTCAACCCGAAGATGATCGTGGCCTCGATCAAGGGCTTTGGCCCCGGACCGTACGAAGACTGCAAGGTCTATGAGAACGTCGCCCAGTGCACCGGCGGCGCGGCCTCGACCACCGGCTTCCGCGACGGGCTGCCGCTCGTCACCGGCGCCCAGATCGGCGACAGCGGCACCGGGTTGCATCTCGCGCTCGGCATCGTCACCGCGCTTTACCAGCGCACTATGACCGGCCAGGGCCAGAAGGTTACGGCTGCGATGCAGGACGGCGTCTTGAACCTCGCGCGCGTAAAACTGCGCGACCAGCAGCGCCTCGCCCATGGTCCGCTGAAGGAATACAGCCAGTATCGGCGAAGGCATTCCGTTCGGCGACGCGGTGCCGCGCGCCGGCAACGATTCAGGCGGCGGCCAGCCCGGACGCATCGTCAAGTGCAAGGGCTGGGAGACCGATCCCAACGCCTACCTCTATTTCATTACCCAGGCGCCGGTGTGGGAGAAGATCTGCGACGTGATCGGCGAACCCGGCTGGAAGACCCATCCCGACTACGCCAAGCCGCCTGCCCGGCTGTCGCGCCTGAACGAGATCTTCGCGCGCGTCGAACAGTGGACGATGACCAAGACCAAGTTCGAGGCGATGGAGATCCTCAACAAGGACGACATCCCCTGCGGCCCGATCCTTTCGATGAAGGAGATCATCGAGGACCAGTCGCTGCGCGCCACCGGCACCGTGGTCGAGGTCGATCATCCGACCCGCGGCAAGTACATCTCGGTCGGCAATCCGATCAAGCTGTCGGACTCACCGAGCGAGGTGACGCGTTCGCCGCTGCTCGGCGAGCACACCGACGAGATCCTGCGCCAGGTGCTCGGCTTCTCCGACCACCAGGTCGCCGAAATCCACGATTCCGGCGCGCTCGACCCGCCGCGGAAGCAGGCGGCCGAATAAGGCCCGTTTGTACCGTGAATACAAAGGCCGCCGGTTTTTGGCGGCCTTTTGCTGATCCTGGAAATGCCACTTCGTTAAGTTTGCTGCAATGCAAACTGCCAATTGCTGCTATGCAAACAAGTCTGTTGTAGCTGGCATCTGGTATACATAAATTGTCCCCAGATCATGAAGCGGAATGGTTCCGCGCCAAGAAAAGGGGACACACATGTCCAAGACTGCACCCATCAGCCTCTTGCCCTCCAGCACCCTGTTTGGCCGCCTGATGGCTTCCATCGACCGCCTTTTGACCGCCAGCAGCCGCATTGCCATCCGCAACGGCGACCTCCCCCGTTTCGGTCTCTGAGCCCTTAAAATACAGGGGTTTCTGCGAACAGGCGCGATCGGACGAACCGACCCTGCCTTCGATGATTGGATCAATGGCCCCGGTTTCCGGGGCCATTTTTTTGTGCGCCGCCGCCGCCGGCTTTACCACACATCTGCGACAAATCAGCCCGAACGGCAATCGGCCGCAATAATGGGTTTGCGTCCTGGCATATCGCATACAAATATACGTTCCAGCGCTCGTACGACATAAATCAAATTAAGGGCGCGTTGGGGGACGGCCTTGCGTCACGGGGACAGGCAGCCCGATCGGCCATGGGAACATGGGTGCGTCCCATGACTTCCCTTTGCTGCGTACGCAAATCCACAATTGGCCGAAAGGAGCGGATGCTCGCGCCAGACGGGCCCCTCTTACAATTCCAAGCTCATGATCGTTCGGAGAAGACAGCCGCCGCGGCATTGAATACAACAAAGGGAAGCCGGCAAAGACCGGCGCAACCACAGATCGATGGGAGTGAATCAAATGAAGCACACTGCACAAACGGCGTTGGGCGCGATTGCGGCCTTATGCGCGGTCGGAATTTCTGCTCCTGCAACCGCCGCATGGGAACCGGTGCGCCCGGTCGAGTTCATCGTTCCTGCCGGCACCGGCGGCGGCGCCGATCAGATGGCGCGGACGATCCAGGGCATCGTCACCAAGCACAATCTGATGAAGCAGCCGATGGTCGTCATCAACAAGTCGGGCGGCGCCGGCGGCGAAGGCTTCCTCGACCTCAAGACATCGGGCGGCAATCCGCACAAGATCATCATCACGCTCTCCAACCTCTTCACCACCCCGCTCGCGACCGGCATTCCGTTCAACTGGAAGGACCTCACGCCGGTGGCGATGCTGGCGCTCGACGAGTTCGTGCTCTGGGTGAACGCCGACAAGCCGTACAAGACGGCGAAGGAGTACGTCGACGCGGTGAAGGCCGCGCCCGCCGGCACCATCAAGATGGGCGGCACCGGCTCGAAGCAGGAAGACCAGATCATTACGGTCGCGCGTCGAAAAGACCACCGGCGCCAAGTTCACCTACATTCCCTACAAGGGCGGCGGCGAAGTCGCCGTTCAGCTGGTCGGCAACCACGTCGATTCGACCGTCAACAATCCGATCGAGGCGGTCGCGCAATGGCGCGGTGGCAAGCTGCGTCCGCTCTGCGTGTTCGACGCGCAGCCGATGGCCTATGACGAGCAGATCGCCGACGGCAAGAGCTGGAAGGACATTCCGACCTGCAAGTCGCAGGGCCTCGACATGGAATATCTGATGCTGCGCGGCATCTTCATGTCGCCACGGGCCACCAAGGACCAGGTCGAATATTACATCGAGCTGTTCAAGAAGGTCCGCGCCACGCCCGAATGGCAGGACTTCATGAAGAGCGGCGCATTCAACACGACCTTCCTGACCGGGGCTGACTACGCCAAGTGGGTCGAGGCCGAGGAAAAGCGTCACGAAGGCCTGATGAAGGACGCCGGTTTCCTCGCCTCCCCGGGTAACTGATCGACTGGTAGATCGTAACCGGATCGCAACATAGACGCCGGGCCTCGCGGACCGCGAGGCCCGGCCTCGCATGGAGTTTTGATGACCACAGGCAGTTCGAGCAACACCGGCCCCACCCACAAGATGGTGGAGGCAGGCGTCACGCTGCTGATCACCCTCTTCGGCGTGATCGTGATCTTCGGCAGCGTGAAGGCCGGCATCAACTGGGGCGCGGAAGGTCCGCGCGCCGGGTTCTTTCCGTTCTACATCGGAATCTTCATCGTCGCGTCCAGCGCGATAAACCTGTGGAACGGACTGCGCGAAGACAATGACGAGTTGTTCGCCGAATGGGGACAGCTTCGCCAGGTCATGAGCGTCGTCGTTCCGACCGCGATCTATGTCGGCGCCATGCCGTTCACCGGGCTGTACCTCGCCTCGATCATCTTCATCGGATGGTTCATGCGATGGCTCGGCAAATACCGCTGGATTACCGTGCTGGCCGTAGCCCTCGGCATGCCCATTGTCACCTATTTCATTTTCGAGCGCTGGTTTCTGGTCCCGCTTCCCAAGGGGCCGGTCGAAGAGTGGCTCGGTCTGTAACTTCGCCGCACGCTGGGGATCACCGGGATGGAAGAACTCGTCAATCTGTTTCACGGCTTTGCGGTCGCGCTGCAGCCCTTCAACATCATGGTGATGATCGTCGGCATCGTGCTCGGCGTCGTGATCGGCGTGCTGCCGGGACTGGGCGGCGCCAACGGCGTCGCCATCCTGTTGCCGCTGACCTTCAGCATGCCGCCGACATCGGCCATCATCATGCTGTCCTGCATCTACTGGGGCGCGCTTGTTCGGCGGAGCGATCACCTCGATCCTGTTCAACATACCCGGCGAACCATGGTCGGTCGCAACCACGTTCGACGGCTATCCGATGGCGCAGAAGGGCAAGGCCGGCGAGGCATTGACGGCGGCGTTCACCTCCTCGTTCGTCGGCGCGCTGTTTGCCGTGATCATGATCACGCTGGTCGCGCCGCTGGTCGCAAGCTTTGCGCTGCAATTTGGTCCGGCGGAGAAATTCGCGGTCTATTTTCTGGCGTTCTGCAGTTTCGTCGGATTGAGCAAGGAGCCGCCCTTCAAGACCATTGCGGCCATGATGATCGGATTTGCGCTCGCCGCCGTCGGTCTCGACTCCATCACCGGACAGTTGCGGCTGACGTTCGGCTTCACGGAATTGCTGAACGGGTTCGACTTCCTCATCGCCGTCATCGGCCTGTTCGGCATCGGCGAGATCCTGCTGACGATGGAGGAAGGCCTCGCCTTCCGCGGCGGCAACGCCAAGATCAATCTGCGGGTGGTGCTGCAGACCTGGAAGGAGTTGCCGGCCTACTGGGTGACCTCGTTGCGCTCCTGCGTGATCGGTTGCTGGATGGGCATCACGCCGGCGGGTGCGACGCCGGCCTCCTTCATGAGCTACGGCATCGCCAAGCGGGTGTCGAAGAACGGCGCCAATTTCGGCAAGGGCGAAATCGAAGGCGTGGTCGCGCCGGAGACCGCGGCGCACGCCGCCGGCACCGCGGCGTTGCTGCCGATGCTTTCGCTCGGCGTGCCGGGTTCGCCGACGGCGGCCGTGTTGCTCGGCGGCCTCCTGATCTGGGGCCTGCAGCCCGGACCGATGCTGTTCGTCGAACAGAAGGAATTCGTCTGGGGCCTGATTGCCTCGATGTATCTCGGCAATATCGTCGGCCTCATCGTCGTGTTGACCTGCGTGCCGGTTTTCGCGGCGATCCTGCGCGTCCCCTTCAGCATCATCGCGCCGCTGATCCTGGTGCTGTGCGCGATCGGCGCCTATTCGGTCCACAGCTCTACGTTCGACGTGATGCTGATGCTGGTGTTCGGCGTGATCGGTTACCTCCTGAAGAAGTGCAATTATCCCCTCGCCCCGCTGGTGCTGGCCATCGTGCTCGGCGACAAGGCGGAAGAGGCATTCCGGCAGTCGTTGCTGGGATCCCAAGGCTCGCTCGGCATATTCTTCTCCAACACGCTGGTCGCACGATCATGATCCTGGGATTGATTGCGCTGTTCTGGTCGGTGATCCAGCAGGGCTATACCCGCCTGCGCGGCGTCCGCCGCATAAACGCAAAGCGGGACCGTTACCGCCATAAAATCAAACGAGTTTCTGTCCTAATCGGGGGCCGTGCTATTCAAGCACGGCCCCTTTTTCGCGCTTGCAGCATTTTCCCGCGCGACCGCGAATTGCGTTGGGCCCGTCAAGATTCTCCTTGTCTACTGGCATAACATATACCAAACTGCGCCCTTGAGCTGTCGCGATATCGATAGAACAGCCTATGGAGGGAAGATGACGGACACAGTGCACGGAGCGGCCCCCGTCGCGGCGGCCCGAGTCAGCGATGCCTATCGCTGGACCCAATTGACCATCGGCGTCCTCGCGATGGTGATGATTGCCAACTACCAATATGGCTGGACTTTCTTCGTCCCGGACATCCAGAAAAAATTCGGATGGGATCGCGCCTCGATCCAGTGGGCATTTACGCTGTTCGTGCTGTTCGAGACCTGGCTGGTGCCGGTCGAAGGCTGGTTCGTCGATAAATACGGCCCGCGCCTCGTCGTCCTGATCGGCGGCATCCTCTGCGCCGTCGGATGGGCGATCAACGCCCAGGCGACCTCGCTCAACGGCTTCTATCTCGGCATGATCATCGCGGGCATCGGCGCCGGCGGCGTGTACGGCACCTGCGTCGGCAACGCGCTGAAATGGTTTCCCGACAAGCGCGGCCTCGCTGCCGGCATCACCGCCGCCGGTTTCGGCGCGGGCTCGGCGCTGACGGTCGCGCCGATCCAGGCGATGATCAAGGACTCCGGCTTCCAGACCACCTTCCTCTATTTCGGTCTCGGCCAGGGCATCATCATCGTGATCCTCTCCTTCTTCCTGTTCGCGCCGAAATCCGGACAGGTGCCTGCCGTGACGCAGAACGCCAACATCATCCAGAGCCGGCGCAATTATCAGCCGACCGAGGTGATCCGTCAGCCGATCTTCTGGCTGATGTATTTCATGTTCGTGATCGTCGGCGCCGGCGGATTGATGGTTACCGCCAACCTCAAGCCGATCGCCGTCGACTGGAAGGTCGACAGCCGTACCGGTCACGCTGATGGCGGATGACGATGACGGCGGTGACGTTCGCGGCCACCATCGACCGCGTGCTCAACGGCCTGACGCGCCCCTTCTTCGGCTGGATCTCGGACATGATCGGCCGCGAGAACACCATGTTCATCGCGTTCGGCATGGAAGGCATCGGCATCTGGGGCCTCTACATGCTGGGCCACGATCCCGTCTGGTTCGTGCTGCTGTCGGGCTTCGTGTTCTTTGCCTGGGGCGAGATCTACTCCCTCTTCCCGTCGACCTGCACCGACACCTTCGGCGCCAAGTTCGCGACCACCAATGCCGGCCTGCTCTACACGGCAAAGGGCACCGCGGCGCTGCTGGTGCCTGTCGCAAACTACATGCAGCAGTCATCGGGGACGTGGGACACGGTGTTCATCGTCGCGGCCGGCGCCAACATCCTGGCCTCGCTGCTGGCGATCGCGGTGCTCAAGCCGTGGCGCAAGACGGTGGTCGCCAAATCGCAGCTTGCGGCCTGATCCCAACCGGATCGGTTGTTCGAAACCAGCGCGCTCATCCTCCGGGATGGGCGCGTTTTCTTTTGCCTGGACAGTCTCTGGTATACCTGAGCGCATTTTAGGTCGCTTCGGCGACACCCCTCCCTCTTCCGGCTCGGATGCCGGACCTCAAGAATGTCAGCAATACTGCCTGTTTATCTTCGTCCCGACGCAACATTTCCACGACCAAGCGTGTTGACAATTGGCATTATGTATACCAGACTTGAGTCAATAATTCACCCCAAGGAGGTTGCCATGCAAGTCGGAGATATCCTGCGCAAGAAAGACCGCCCGTGTCGCAACGGTTCGCATGAACGAGACCGTCGCCATTGCAGCCCAGCTGATGCGCTCCAGCAATATCAGCGCGCTGGTCGTCAAGGATGTCGTCCGCACCGAAGGCAACACGGCGGTCGGCATGTTCACCGAACGCGACGTGGTGCGCGCGATTGCCGAACACGGCGCAGCCGGCGTCAACATGCGCGTTTCGCAATTCATTTCGGTGCAGCAGCTCGTCTCCTGCACGTCGACGGATACGCTCGAGCATGTCCGTCACCTCATGAGCAAGCATCACATCCGCCACGTGCCCGTGATCGACAATTACAGCCTGATCGGCGTCATCAGCATTCGCGACATCTTCAACGCGTTCGACGACGAAGCAACGCCGTTCAAGCTGGCCGCGTCGGCCTGACCGGCCGCTTCGAACTTCGCCGGCATTCCTTAGGGTGCACTTCCCGGGGAAGACGGCGCGCACCGCAAAACTCGGCTTAACTCCTGTCGCAAAGCAGGCGCTCCCAAATCTGCGCCGTCGCATCGGCGTGCCGGAAAACATCATCTGTGCGAGGGCGCATGACGCGTAACATTCTGATCCTTGGGGCCTCGTATGGCTCGCTGCTCGCGACAAAACTCTTGATGGCGGGTCACAACGTGACCCTGGTTTGCCGCAAGCAGACGGCAGAGCTCATCAATCGCGACGGCACCGAAGTTCGCATCAAGCTGCGCGACGAGACGGCCCACCGGCCGATCTTCTCGCGCGACCTGCCTGGCGTCCTGGACGCGGTCGAGCCCGCCGACGTCGATCCTTCCCGTTACGATCTGGTTGGTCTTGCGATGCAGGAACCGCAATACACCGACCACGCGATCCAGATTCTGATGATCAAGATCGCCGAGGCGAAGCTGCCTTGTCTTTCGATCATGAACATGCCGCCTTTGCCCTATCTCAAGCGGATCCCGGCTCTTGCGAAAATGCAGCTGGAAGAGGCCTACACCAACGCCGCGGTATGGGACCGGTTCGAGCCGGGCCTTGTGTCGCTTTGCTCCCCGGATCCGCAGGCCTTCCGTCCACCGGAAGAGGCGGCGAATGTTCTTCATGTCGGCCTGCCGACAAACTTCAAGGCCGCGTCATTTGCAGATGAGAAGCATAATTTGCTGCTTCGGGAGTTGGAAGCCGACGTCGATGCGGTGAAGCTGGATGGCCAGGACGTTCCGGTGAAGCTCAAAGTGTTCGATTCGATGTTCGTTCCTCTGGCCAAATGGTCGATGCTGTTGACCGGGAACTACCGCTGCATCACGCCGCAAGAGCCGCGATCGATCCGCGACGCGGTGCACGGCGATATCAATCTCTCGCAGTCGATCTATCACCATGTCGATGCCATCGCCCAGCGTCTGGGCGCCGACCCCGCCGATCAGGTACCTTTCGAGAAATACGCCAAAGCGGCGGAAAGCCTTCTCAAGCCTTCATCGGCGGCACGGGCGGTCGCAGGCGGCTCGCCTTCCATCGAACGCGTCGACCTCCTGGTGAAACTGATTTCGCATCAGCTCGGCGCACCCAATGCCGAAATCGACCGCACCGTCCAGATCGTCAATCAGAAACTGAACGAGAGCGTGAGGGCCGATGCGTCCGGCGGGCTGCGAGGCGCTCCAATCGCCGTGACGTAGAGCCTCTGGTTATTGGTAAGATAGATCAGAAGGGACTAGCGGCGCTGCTTTTTCGGCTTTAGCGACGCCGCCGGCGCCCGTGCGTTGGCATCGAGGGATGTCGATGCCACTGGCGTCTCACCCTTGGCCCCTTCGCGTCCAATTTCGCGTCGCGGCCAGGCAAAATCGTCGGCGCGACCGGCTGGTGCCGCCAAAGGCTCACCTCTGATCAAGAACTGCGCTGCTTGCGCATCGATTGCCACCGGCCCGGCCCCCGGACCGCCGAGCAATTGATCCGAGCCGACAGAAAAGGCCGTCAAGGGAACGATCGGCCCGGCCAGCGGACGCGGCGCCGGCTGATCCGGCAGCGCTTTGGCGTCCGGCGTTGCCGGTTCGGAGGGCAGCACGATCGGCGCGGAACGCGCAGCCAACAGCCGGCTGATTTCGCGCTCGGCATAATGCGCAAGCTTGAGCGCGCCGGCCCTGGTGAAGTAGACGCCATCGGAGGAGCGCAGCCGGCGGATCTGCCCTTCGAAATCGGGGCCCTGCTGCAAAAAGCTGCCGGCTTGGTCGACAAATCCGTCCCAGACATCGACATAGGTGATGCCGGCCTTGCCGGCCGCATCGCGATAGAGCGTATCCAGGAACGCCGTGTCGGCGGTCGCCTTGGGGCCGCGTACCACCGGCAGCCCCACCCACAGCACCGGCACGCCCTTGGACTTGAGCACGCCGATCATCTCGTCGATCTTTTCTCTGTAGAGTTCGACCCAGCGCTTCTCGCGAAATTCATGGAGGCCGTTCGGCGAGCGCGCGCTCTGCTCCGGTCCCATGACCGGCGGTGCATCCCGGTTGCCGGTTGCATCGTCTGGCGGCAATTCGGGATCCGTTACCTTGGTCGCGCTGTCCGGCTTCGCCACGGGTTTTTCGCCCGAAGGCTTGCCATCGGGTTTGGCCTTGGCGTCCTTCTTGTCGGCGTCCTTCTTGTCTCCCGATTTATTGCTGGATTTCTCGGCTGCCGGCTCGCGGATTGCGACGCGGTCATCAAGCCCGAGCATGACGACAATGGCGTCCGCTTTTTCGACGGCGAGAATGCCTTTGGCGGCGGCAGCCCAATCGGCCGGGTCGCCCTTCGGCTGATACTTGATCAGGCCGGAAACTGTCCTGTGTTTGCGGATCACACCCATGTCAGGCTGATCGGCATAGACGCCCTCAAGCCCATAGGCGAGCCAGTCCGCCATGGAGTCACCGAGCACAAGAATGTGGCGCTCAGGTACTGTATTGCGTCTCTCGGGCGGCGGCGCCTTTGAAAAATCCTCGCGGACCGCCGGTGGCGCTTGCCGCCGAGGCTGCGGCGCGTGCTCCTGATACGGTGCATACACGTCGTTACCGAACCAGCCGCCACCGCGATAGGGTTGCGGCCGCTGCTGAAATCCGCCGAAATTGAAAAACTGTGCAGAGGTGGGTCCGGCCATGCCGAGCACCAACCCCACCGCGACGGCCAGCGCAATCAGCCGACTACGCTCGTGTGAAGATGGATCGCCCTTTTGGTCCGTTTGGCATGCCTGGACCGCACACATGCAGAACCTGCCTTGGCCAGACTAGCACAAAGGCCTTCGCGGGTCTCAGTTTATCGTGAAGTAATTGTCGGCAGTGCGGACTAACTAATCGCTTCGGAACAAAGCTTCGATTTTGGCATGTTCGCACCACGCGGGCATCGATCGCCTGCGGAACATCGGTCGGCGTCGGCCTCATAAGAAGCCGGTCAACGGTGACAGTTGCGATCGACGGCATCGGGCAACTCACCGACGAATTCCAGCTGTAGGCGGCGTCACTAGGCGGCCTTTGCCGCTTTGCCCGATTTAGCCGGAGCTTTTGCCTTCACGAGAGCGGCGTGATCGAGGATGGTCTGGTCGGCATAGGCCATCGCGAACGCAGCGATCGCATCGTCGAGCACCTCGCTCTTGCCGGCGTAGCCGGCAATGGCGGCAGGGTCGCCTGATCGCGCGTGAGCGCGTGCCAGGGTACGACCGCATAGCCGGGCGTAATCCGACAGTGCTTCCCCTTCGCTGATTTCGCTGATGCTGCCCAGCCTGTGGTTCTTCAGCGTCCGGACGTAGAACTCGCGGCCTGAATCTTCATCCCTCGTAGAGCCGAGGAAAATATCGCTGGCGGCTTGCATCATCTGCTGGCCCTGTACGACGCGGCGGCCCTGTGGCCCCTTGTATTCGAGGTTGCCACCGAGCCGCTCCAGCACGGAATGCAGCGCCTGCTTGATCTGAAGGAACAACGGTTCGTTGTCGCCGGTCAGAAACAGGGCGATGCAGCAGAACGTCCCAACGGAGCCCACGCCCACCGCCTTGAATGCGATATCCCTCATCGTAAAGCGGTCAAGCAGCCGCAGCCGATCCGGATTGAGGCCTTTGCGATACGTGGCAAGGACTCGTTCGACCCCAAGCTTGTGCCGCGCGTCGGCCTTCGGATCCAGATGGAAGATGGTCGGTGGCCTGTCGACGATCTTCGGATCGTCGCCGCTGACAAGATGTGGGAAATTGTCGTCATTTGACAGGCCTTCACCGCGCGCCTTGGCGATCACGCCGGCCAGCTTGCGCCGCAGACCGCCGTTTCCGATCCGGTTGATCTCCTGTTCGAGGTCGATCCGGCTGTGCCATACCTCCAGCGGAGACAACTTGGCCAAGGCAGCCATGTGCAACCGATAGGCCCTGACGGTTGCTGCGGCCAAGGCACGGGCCTGCCTTTTCGAAGCGCCCGAGCCCAGCGCTGCAACGGCCACGCTGGCTGCGAGACGCTTCAGGTCGACGGTGAAATCGACACCGGGCAGCGTTTCGTCGAAATCGTTGACGTCGAAAAGGATGTTGTTTTCCGGCGTGACGAAGGCCCCGAAGTTCATCAAATGGCTGTCGCCGCCCGCTTGCACCGGAATTCCGGCCCTCGGCTGGGCGGCAAGGTCTGTCGCCATGATGGCGGCGGCCCCGCGCAGAAACGCGAACGGGTTGAGCGACATGCGCGCGTAGCGTTCCGGCACGAGCTCTGGGACCCGGTCCCGATCGCTCTCGGCGAGGATCGCAACGGCATTGCGCGACAACGATCCCTTCAGGTCCGCATGCGCCTCGCGCGGCGTCTCGCGGCGGAGCGCCTTTCCCTGCTTGAACCGTTCGTTGCGCGAACCCGTGGCCAGCGTCATGAGCAGGTCCTCCCACGAAAGGCCTCGGTTATATGACCCTGCCCGGCTGCAACAAGACAACAACCCGTCATATCGGATCGGCCCCAGTGAAGCATCTCGAATTGTTGACTCGACCGCTGTCCCCGCCCCTGAAAGGGTATGAGAACTTGGGAATTGCGGACCAGCAGTGGTTGACGGCCAGGAGCTACGGCCATGCCCCAATTCGACCCCGCGCTCATTGAAATCATGAAGAGGGTGCTCGAGGACACGATGACCAGAGTGCCCTCGCAACATTCAACCCCGGCCGCCAAGGCATATTTTGCCGAATGCATTTTGAAAGCGGCGGCCCAGGGAAAAACCAGCTACGACGCGCTGATCGTTGCGGCAGCCGATCAGATTGAGGTGTTCGTATCCTTGTTGAGTTAGGGCGCCGCTCCACTTGACGGCTGCAATCCGCCAAACAATTCAAGCTACATTCAGCCAAGATCTCGCGTACCAATCAGGCGGCCAGCGTCTCGTCGATGCGTCCAAGCGCGCGGGTGAGCGCTGCAAAGCAGTTCGCGTCGATCTGGGTGCCGACCATTTCGGACATGATCGCCAGCGCTTTTGTGATCGGCATCGCAGCGCGATAGGGGCGCTCGGCGGTGAGCGCATCGAAGATGTCTGCGGTGGTGATGATTCGGGTTTCCAGGCAGATCTGGTCTCCCGAGAGGCCGCGGGGATAGCCCTTGCCGTCGAGCCGCTCGTGATGCGCGCCGGCAATCGGGGCGAGTTCTCTGAACGCGCCGATGCGCGACAGGATTGCTTCGGAATGCGCGGAGTGCATGCGCATGATCTCCCATTCGGCGTCGTCCAGCTTGCCCGGCTTGTCGAGGATGGCGTTGCTGACGCCGAGCTTGCCGATGTCGTGCAGCAGCGCGGCACGCTTGAGCCAGCGGCGCTGCTCGGCGCTGAACTCCAACTGCTCCGCGATCATGTCGGTAAACAGCGTGACGCGCTCGCTGTGGCCGCTGGTGTAAGGACTTTTGGAATCCACCACCTGGGCGAAGGCGGCCGCGATGTCGTCGAGATAGTCCTCGTCTATCGGTACGCTCGCCTGCTCCGGCGGTTGGGGCAAGGCCGCCTCGTGCCCATCATCAACGCGAAGCATATCCCAGAACGCAGGCCGCGCCGCGATGCGCTCAAAGGCCGCGACCAGCTGCGGATCGAACCACGTCCCCGACCGGTTCCGGGCTTCGCGCAGCGCCGCCTCGGGGCCGTTCGCGACATGGAACACATCGATCACCTGCGCCATCAGCGCGATGCGGGAATAAATCGGGATCGCGGCACCGCGCAGACCCAGCGGCTTGCCGCCGCCATCCCAATGCTCGTCGAGATTCTTGATGCCGTCGGCGACCGGCTCGGCGAAACGCATTTTGCGGGCGATGTCGGCGCCGCGATGGCAGCGCGTCTCGATCAGCTCGCGGGCGATCTCGCCGCCGTTCTGGAAGATGTTGACGATGGCGCGGAACCGTTCGGCGAGTCCGGCTTTCAGGCCGGTATGGCCGAGCACGAAGCGCAGCGCCTGCGGCAGGCTGCCGTCGATGAACTTGAAGTCCTGTTTGAAGGAGAGATCGTCGGTCAGATACAGCTCGCAGATCCGCGCCGCGTTGCTGCTGCAGCCAAGATCCTTCAGCAGCAGCACGTAATAGAGTTCGGCGATCTCGGCCTCGCTGAGGTCGATTTCCCTGCCGATTTCGACACCGATACGGCTGCATCGCACGCAATGTCCGGCCGGCTGTCCCTCGGTGAGATCGAGCGCGTGGCTGAGTGCGCCTAGCAGTTCAGAAAGCGTGACCTTGTCGAGCTGCCCGGAGGCCAGCGTAGGTACCATGGTCGAGACTCCGGGCAATCATGGCCGGCAGACGTGCCGGGTCGCATCTCCAAAGCCGCACCAGATCACGAGAGGATTAATAGGGCGTGATTCCGCGGCCGTACACGCACAAGTGATAGGAAGAAGCATTCTTCCGGACGGAAATGCTTCCCGCTTCATGGCGAATGAAGCCGTCCGGGCTCAATTGCTTCAGTTGGCTTTGGCGATGGTCGTCTGGATGCCGCCAAAATTTCCAGCGTGGCGCCCGAATTGTCTCGCTATCCGGGTCCAACAAGCGCAGCTTGGTTCCGCAGCCTCGCTTGGAGGTCGGTCATGAGCGGCAATATTTTCAATAGCGACGGCATCCATGTTGGGGTGATGGACGGCGGGGCCATCTTCGATTTGAAGGGCCGAAAACTTTTTCATCTAAAAGGGATCAATATTTATCGGCTGTCCGGCGAACTGGTCGGTCACCTGAACGGGGCGCAAGGCTCCGACAAGCGGCTCGATCGTTTCACGGACAGGCTGTTCCCCGCAAGAGCCAGTTCTTAACGCTGCCGTATCAGGAGAAGGCGTATCACAAGCCCGGCATGGCCGCCTGAGAGGGCTGGATGATCAGGTCGAGTGGCAGGCCCCGGGTTGATGCCGAAACTTGCGGACAGACTGGCATCGATCCGACAGGCACAGGTCTTTGGAGGCCATCATGAATGACGCGGTCTCGTTCTCCATCTCGATAGGTATCATTGCCTTTGGAATTTGGATTGCCGCCGGCACGATCGGCGCCGGCTCGCATTTGGCCTGGATACTGATCGGACTGCTTCCCGTCATTGTGGGCACGATCAGCCTTTATCTGGCAGTTCGCGAAGTCAGAGTTGCGCCTTTATCGCGGTGAAGCCGCCCACCGCCTGAACTCGTTGGTGAGTTCGCCGATCTCGCCGATCCGACAAGTGATCCAAACCCCCGCCCCGCTCGTTACCCCTGGGTAAGTTCCCTTGAGCGGCGCAATGTCCCGTGGTTCCCAAACGATCCGAATACTGTCAAGAACGCGGCGCTCGACGGCGGCATTCCGGTCGAGCCGGCTGCGGAGATTCCGCAACGAAAGGCCCAGGTTAACGGTGGAATGGGCGACACTGATCGGCCGCGTCGCTGAAGGTGACCGCGAGGCGTTCCGGCACCTGTTTGAGCATTTTGCCCCGCGTGTGAAGGGCCTGATGCTGAAGACCGGCGCCGGCAGCGATGACGCTGAAGAAATCGCGCAGGAAACCCTGCTGGCGGTATGGCGGAAGGCTGCGCAGTTCGACCCCGTCTCCGCAGGCGCGGCGGCCTGGATCTTCACGATCGCCCGAAACCTGCGGATCGACCAGGTGCGCCGAGCGGCACGCACGGGCGCCGTCGACCATGACGCCGAGCTCGACTACCTCGTCGATCCCGCCGAACCGGCGGATGACGTCATGGCGCGAAATGACGAGGCTGGCCGCATCGCCACGGCGCTGTCGAGCCTCTCCGAGGAGCAATCCATGGCGATCCGGCTGTCGTTCATTGAGGAACGTCCGCATCCCGAGATCGCGGACTTCCTCGGAATACCGCTGGGGACAGTAAAATCCAGGATCAGATTGGCAATGAACCGGCTGAGAGCCCTGTTGGACGAAACGAAATGAGCGTGACCCATCATCCCTCTTCGGAATTGCTGGCAGGTTTCGCGGCCGGAACCCTCGACGCGGGCGAGCATCTCGCCGTCGCCGTTCATGCGTCGGGCTGTTCAACGTGCCGGCGGCTGTTGCGTGCGGTCGAAGCCATCGGCGGATCGACGCTGGAGGCCATCGAACCCACCGCGATGAAAGCCGGTGCGTTCGAGGCCGTCATGGCGAAGCTCGATCGATCCCCACCTCAGCCCTCGGCGCCCGCCGGTAGCTTCGCTGATGACGAGCTGCCGGAAATCCTGAGGCACTACCGCATCGGACGGCGTCGGTGGGTAGCCCCGGGCGTCAGCATGCGGCCGATCGAGTTGCCGGGCCCGTCAAGGACGCGCGCGTTCCTGCTCCGATCGGACCCCGGCACGCATATGATCGAGCATACCCATACCGGAACTGAGCTGACATGCGTGCTGCGAGGCAGCTTCAGCCACGAGGGCGGCCGGTTCGGCCCAGGGGATTTCGACTTTGGCGACGAGACGCTGGACCATCAGCCGACCGTCGGCGACGGCGAGCCCTGCCTTTGTCTGGTGGCCATGACCGGCGATCTCCGCATGAACGGCTTCTTCGGTCGCCTGATCGCCCCCTTCGTGCGGCTCTGATCCCGGCAACACACCGATCGCTGTGACAAAAAGTCCGATCACCGCGCTCCAGTGATCCGTCCGCGCAGGCCGCATCGTTCCTACCCGAGAGCAAGCATGAACTCGGGACCATCGGATGAAAATCGGGATAGCATCGACCGCTGAGCGCAGGGACCATCTTTCCGTCCTGATCGCACGCGCCGCCAAAGGCGAAGACGCCGCGTTCTCCGAGCTCTATGCGCTGACCAACCGGAAGATGCGCAACACGGCCTGCGCGGTATTCCCGCGCGGCGCGGAGGTCGAGGACATTCTTCAGGATGCGTATTTAAAAATCTGGCGGAACGCGCCGCACTTCAATCCGGATCGATCCTCTCCGATCAGCTGGATGGCCGTGATCGTCCGCAACACCGCGATCGATGCGCTTCGTCTCAAGACGCTTCCGACCACCGATCTCGACTTCGCCCTGCTGGTACCGGAACCAGTGCCGGATGCCGCTGACGGATTCGACTACGACCGCGCCCGGCCGATCGCCGCGACCGCGATCCGCCAGCTCCCGGAAGACCGCCAGGCGCTGCTGTCGCTTGCCTATATCGACGGCGAAAGCCGGCAATCGCTGTCGGAGCGTTTTGGCGTACCGGTCGGCACCATCAAGACCTGGCTGCGGCGAACGCTGGAGACGGTGCGCACCGATTGCGCGGCGTTCGAGGCTCAGGCGGCGAACTGATCGGGCCTTGCACTGCCCCTAATTGAGGCGGACGATTTCAAAATTCAGGACGGACGCAAACCCGATCCAGGCCGCATACGGGATAAAGAGCCCCGCCGAAATCCTGTCATCGGACCATTGCCTTGCGATGAACGCGAGAATGGCGATGAGAGAGCATCAAAATGACGGCAAGCGCGACAGCAGGCCAGTGCGCGGTAAAGAAGATGGGCGACCACAGCAAGTTGAGCGCCATCTGCACCCACCACAGCGTCATCGCCATCGCGTTGCGGTCGCGTTCCCAGGTTCGCCAACCCGCGACCGCCACCAGCAGATAGACGATCGACCAGACCGGGGCAAAGAGCCGGTTTGGCGGGTTGAACCACGGCTTGGCGAGCGCGGCATACCAGCTGCCAGCCGGGTTCAGGAAACCTGTCGCAAAGCCCGCGCCGACAACGAGGACGACAAAGAGCGCTAACCGCAAATTCCGCATCGGTACTCCCGCTCCTCGTTCAATATCAGGAAACGTCGAATAAAGCGCAGCGGATCAGCGGCAACGCGCCCCCACGGCGATTTGCGGAATTGTTCGCACTGCGGAACAAGCCCCGCTTTTGCATGCTGGCGTTGCCCTGACGACCGTCCGCCCCCGGTAGACTTTTGCGGGGTGTAACGGCATCCTGTTCCTCGAAATCTCACAAAATGACGTGCGGGCCATCCCGGCGTCGAAAATCATAAGGAAAGAGCATTTTCCAACTGGAAAATGCTCGTGGAAACCAGAGGGCAGACATGAAGACGCGATTCACCGAACTCGTTGGCGTTGAACACCCGATCGTCCAGGGCGGCATGCAATGGGTCGGCCGTGCCGAACTGGTCGCCGCCGTCGCCAATGCCGGCGCGCTCGGGCTGATCACCGCGCTGACGCAGCCGACGCCGGAAGATCTCACCAAGGAAATCGCGCGCTGCCGCGACATGACCGACAAGCCGTTCGGCGTCAACCTGACCATCCTTCCCGCCATCAAGCCGCCGCCCTACGCCGAGTATCGCCAGGCCATCATCGAGGCCGGCATCAAGATCGTGGAGACCGCCGGCAACAAGCCGCAGGAACACGTCACCGAGTTCAAGAAGCACGGCATCAAGGTCATCCACAAATGCACCAGCGTCCGTCACGGACTGTCGGCGGAGCGGATGGGCGTCGACGCGCTTTCGATCGACGGCTTTGAATGCGCCGGCCATCCCGGCGAGGACGATACGCCCGGCCTGATCCTGATCCCGGCCGCCGCCGACAAGATCAAGATCCCGATGATCGCCTCCGGCGGGTTCGGCGACGGCCGCGGCCTGGTCGCCGCACTCGCGCTCGGCGCCGAGGGCATCAACATGGGCACGCGCTTCATGTGCACCAAGGAGAGCCCGATCCATCAGCTGGTGAAGGAGCGCATCGTCGCCAATGACGAGCGCGAGACCGAACTGATTTTCCGCACCATGCGCAACACCTCGCGCGTCGCCAAGAACACGATCTCGACCAAGGTGGTCGCGATGGAGAAGGAAGGCGCAAAGTTCGAGGACGTGCGCGAACTCGTCGCCGGCGCCCGCGGCAAGATGGTCTACGCGACCGGCGATGCCGATGAAGGCATCTGGTCGGCCGGCCAGGTCCAGGGCCTGATCCACGACATCCCGACCTGCGCCGAACTGGTGTCGCGCATCATGCGCGATGCGGAAGCGATCATTCGCAGCCGGCTCGAAGGCATGGTGTCGGGCGCGCAGCGCCAGGCCGCGGAGTAAGACGGCCGCCCGCGCCGCAATTCGCTTCACCTCTCCCGCTTGCGGGGGAGGTCGGATCGCATCGCAGGATGCGATCCGGGTGGGGGAACTCTCTCCACACGAACAGTCTGAACTCGCGGCGCCACCCCCACCCCAACCCTCCCCCGCAAGCGCGGGAGAGGGAGCAGAAAGAGATGAGCCCATGAAAGCCTATGTCTACGGCGCCAACGGCGCTGAAATCGCCGACGTCGCAAAACCGTCACCGAAGGGCACGCAGGTGCTGGTCAAGGTTCATGCCTGCGGCCTCAACCGCGCCGATCTCGGCATGACCAAGGGCCATGTGCATGGCGCGGCCGGCGGCGTCGGCACCGTGCTCGGCATGGAATGGGCGGGCGAAGTTGCCGAGCTCGGTCCCGACGCCAAGGGCGTCAAGGTCGGCGACAAGATCATGGGCTCGGGCGGCGCTGCGTTCGCCGAGTACACGCTGGCCGACCACGGCCGGCTGTTCCGCGCGCCCTCGAACATGAATTTCGAGGAGGCCGCCACCCTCCCCGTCGCGCTCGCCACCATGCACAACGCGGTGGTTACCAACGGCGCGCTGCAGAAAGGCCAGACCGTGCTGATCCAGGGCGCCAGCTCCGGCGTCGGCCTGATGGCGATGCAGATCGCCAAATTCAAGGGCGCCAAACTCGTGATCGGCTCGTCGACCGACGCGATGCGCCGCGGACGCCTGAAGGAATTCGGCGCCGATCTCGCGATCGATTCGAAGGATCCCGGCTGGGTCGATCAGGTGCTGCAAGCCACCGGCGGCGAAGGCGTCGACCTGATCGTCGATCAGGTCTCGGGCCCGGTCGCGAACCAGAATTTGAAAGCCACCAAGGTCAAGGGCCGCATCGTCAATGTCGGCCGGCTCGGCGGCACCCATGGCGACTTCAATTTCGACCTGCACGCCGCCCGCCGCATCAACTATATCGGCGTCACCTTCCGCACCCGCACCATCGAGGAAGTCCGCGAGATCTTCGACGAGGTCCGCAAAGACATCTGGGGCGCGGTGGAATCGCGAAAGCTGCAACTGCCGATCGACAAGGTCTATCCGTTCGCCGAGATCGGAACAGCGTTCGAGCACATGGAAGCCAACAAGCACCTCGGCAAGATCGTGGTGACGCTGTAGCGCCGCCAGGCACGTTGAAGACGCGCGCAATCCGAGCTTACTCCAGCGGTCGTTCCGTCACATCGAGAATGGACCCGACGCCCTGCCGCAGGTCGCCCGTGATCGCGCCCTCCAGCGCGAACGCGCAAAGCGAGCGGCCGGTGACGTCGTAGACGTGACCGAACGGATGAGTGGCAGGCGGCGCCTCCGGCTGGGCCGTGTCGATCAGGCCGACCCAGTGCCGGCCTTCGGCCACCTCGGGCAGCGTGAACGGGACGACATCGTGATGGGCGTTGAAGACGATCAGCAACGTCGCGTCCGATCCGCGCCGCTTGATGCCGCTTTCCTGCGCGCGGCCGTCGAGCAGCATGCCGAAGCAGCGGGCGTTGCCGTCCTGCCATTGTTCGGTTGTCATTTCGGTGGCCGCGGGCGTGAGCCAGGTGACGTCGGTAACGTCGAGCTCCTCGTTGCGCGAGCCGACCAGAAAGCGGCTGCGGTAAAGGATCGGAAACGCCTTGCGCGTGACGATCAGGCGGCGGGTGAATTCCCGCAGCGCCCGGCCCCGCGCCGATATTCCGAGCCAGTTCGGCCAGTTGATGTCGTTGTCCTGCGCATAGGCATTGTTGTTGCCGTTTTGCGTATGGCCAAACTCGTCGCCCGCCAGCAGCATCGGCGTGCCGTGCGAGAGCAACACGGTCGCCAGCAGGTTTCGCTTTTGCCGCTCGCGCAGCTCCAGGATATCAGGGTCGTCGGTGGGACCCTCGACACCGTGATTCCAGGAATGGTTGTTGGAATGGCCGTCGCGGTTTTCCTCGCCGTTCGCCTCGTTGTGCTTGTCGTTGTACGATACGAGGTCGTTGAGATTGAAGCCGTCATGGGCGGTCACGAAATTGATGCTGGCCCATGGCCTGCGGCCGCGCTTGTTGAAGAGATCGCCCGACCCCGAAATGCGCTTGGCCAGATCGGGCAACAGGCCGGCGTCGCCCTTCCAGTAGCTTCGAACCGTATCGCGAAACTTGTCGTTCCATTCGGCCCATCCCGGCGGAAACCGGCCGACCTGGTAACCGCCCGGTCCGATATCCCAGGGCTCGGCGATCAGCTTGACGCCTGACAGCACCGGGTCCTGCCGGCAGGCATCGAGAAAGCCGCCGCCTTCGTCGAAGCCGTAGGGCTCGCGCGCGAGGATGGTGGCGAGATCGAAGCGAAAGCCGTCGACCCGCATTTCGGTCGCCCAATAGCGCAGGGAATCCGCCACCATCTGCAGCACGCGCGGATGCGAGAGATTGACGGTATTTCCGGTGCCGGTGTCGTTGATGTAGTAGCGGCGCTGCTCCGGCAGCAGCCGGTAGTAGCTGGCGTTGTCGATCCCCTTGAACGACAGCGTCGGGCCCAGCTCGTTGCCCTCGGCGGTATGGTTGTAGACGACGTCGAGGATGACCTCGAGACCATGGGCGTGAAACTGGTTGATCATGGTCTTGAATTCGTTGGCCCCGTCGGTGCGCGAGATAACGCGGTCTCGGGCGCGAAGAACCCGATCGAATTGTAGCCCCAGTAGTTTCGCAGTCCCTTGTCGACGAGATAGCTGTCGTCGATGAACGAATGGATCGGCAACAGCTCGACGCTGGTGACACCGAGCGAGCGCAGATAGGCCGGGATCGCGGGATGGGACAGGCCGCGAACGTGCCCCGGTCGGATTCCGGAATCAGCGGATGACGCTGCGTAAATCCCTTGACGTGCATCTCATAGATGATGGTACGCGCCCAGGACGTCTCGGGCTTGCGGGATGTGCCCCAGGTAAAGGCCGGATCGATGACCCGGCATTTCGAGCATGCAAGGCGCGCTGTCGCGCTCGTCGTAGGACTTGTCCTTGTCGGGATGGTCGAGCCGGTAGCCGAACAGCTCGGAGGACCACTGCAACTCTCCGACCAGCTGCTTGGCATAGGGATCGATCAACAGCTTGTTCGGATTGAAGCGGTGGCCGGCATCCGGCTCATAGGGCCCATGCACGCGATAGCCGTAGACGGTGCCGGGCCGCGCGGTCGGGAGGTAGCCATGCCAGACTTCGTCGGTGTATTCGGGCAAGTCGAAGCGCTCGATTTCCTTCTCGCCGGCATCATCGAAGATGCAGAGCTCGACCTTGGTGGCATGCGCCGAGAACAGCGCGAAGTTGACGCCGAGGCCGTCCCATGTCGCTCCGAGCGGAAACGGCCTGCCCTCGCGGATGGTGGCGCGCCGCAAGGCCATGGCTGCGCCGAGCAGCGATTGGTTCGGTGAAAATTTTGTCGGTTTCATGCGTGGCAGCCCCCTGCGCAGCAACCGCCCGGTGGCCAGATAAGTTCCATCCCGCCAGCAATAATGCCTGCGCCCTGGTCATCGCGGCTCGCCGGAAAACTGCCTGCCGCAGCGCCGACAGCCGGTCGAGCGCGGCTTGCGGCAGCGGTCCTTTTTCCGCAGCAGTGAGTGCGTCCTCGAATTGCTGCGGCGTCGCCATGCCGACCAGGATCGTGCCCATCGCCGGGTGCGACAGCGCAAACCGCGTGGCGGCTTCGGTCAGGCTGGCGGCGAACCCCTCCTCCACCAGCGGCATCAGGCGGCGCGCGCGATCGATATCGGCATCGTAACGCATCGCCGAGCCGATCGGCTCGGGCGCCGGCCCGGCAATCGGATGACG
Source organism: uncultured Alphaproteobacteria bacterium (assembly GCA_963840465.1). GTDB lineage: Bacteria > Pseudomonadota > Alphaproteobacteria > Rhizobiales > Xanthobacteraceae > Bradyrhizobium. Next base: position 24,882 of record CAWIZF010000065.1, read on the forward strand.
CTCGGCCGAGCCCGACAGCGCGCCGCCGGCCAGCACGCGGATGCCCACGACGCCGACGCCGGCGGCCGTGGTCGCATCGAACAACCGTCCATAATCCTGCGCCGGATAACGCGCCGGCAATTCGCCGGCCGCCGATGGATTGAGCATGTTGTAGACGATCTGCGCGCTGTCGAAGACACGCGCATCGATCACCTGATGCAAGGCCGCCGTGTCGCCTAACGCCGTTATCCCGAGGAAACGGATCTTGCCCTGCTGACGCTGCCGCTCGAACGCCGGCACCACCTCGTCGAGCACCTGCCGGACGCTGAGCGACGATCCGCCGCCGTTCCCGGTAATCGGATTGTGCAGATGAAAGATGTCGACCCGGTCAAGGCGCAGCCGCGCCAGGCTGCCTTCGAGCGATGTCGTGATCACCTCGTCAATACGGCCAAACTCGCTCGGCCGGCACCCGGACCTTGGTGGCGACGACCACGTCGGCCGGTTTCAGCTTTTGCAGAACGCGGCCGAGGTTCTTTTCCAATTCCCCATCGCCGTACTGCACCGCCGTGTCGAAATAATTGACGCCGGCTGCAATCGCCCGTGCGACGGTGCGCTCCTGGTCGGCGGCGTCGCCGCGCACCATCAAGCCGCCCACCGCGCCGCAGCCAAAACCCAGCACCGAGAGCTGCATTCCCGTGCGCCCGAACACTCGCATTTGCATCGCCGCTGCTCCGAATGACCAGGAGATTATGCGATGTCGAATGGCCGCTACTCAACCCTGATTTGTCGTGACGATCGAGCTCGGCGGGGGCGCCGCTTTCCACTTGATGGCTGCCACCCGGCCAGACCTCATCCTGAGGAGCCGCGGAGCGGCGTCTCGAAGGATGAATGGCACCAGCGGGGCAACATGGTTCTCCCGGCGATGCAAAGCATCGTCCGGAGACGGCGCTGCGCGCCTCCTCACCATGAGGATTAGCGTTCAGATTTCGCGGAACGACACCAGGCGGCGCTGCGCCTCGTCCCACAGCACGAGCCGTACACACCCAAAGCTCTGCAGCAGCGTGATGCGGCCGACGTCGCGCAGTTCGGGGTGGTCGCGCAGCACGCGCGGCAGCCGGTAATAGGGAATACGGCTACTGAGGTGATGCACGTGGTGAACGCCGATATTGGCGGTGAACCAGCGCAGCAGCGCCGGCAGGTCGTAGTGCGAGCTGCCGTGCAGCGCGGCCTGTTGCAGGCTCCAGCCCTCGTTGCGATCCCACATCGTGTGCTCGAACTGGTGCTGAACATAGAACAGCCATACGCCTGCGGTGCCGGCCAGCAGCGTGATCGGCAGATGCACGAGCAAAAACGCCTTGATGCCGATGAACCAGGTGAGCGTCGCGACGATGACGGCGATCGCGAGATTGGTTGTCATCGTGCTGGCCCAGGGCTGCCACCCTTTGCGCATGAGGGCGGCCGGCGGCATCCTCTGCTGCAGCAGAAACAGATAGGCCGGCCCGACCCCGAACATGATCAGCGGGTGACGGTAAAGCCGGTATTTCAGGCGGCCCCACACGGACAGCGCGCGGTATTCGCGCACGGTCAGCGTATCGAGATCGCCGATGCCGCGGCGATCGAGGTTGCCGGTGGTGGCGTGATGGATCGCATGCGTGTGGCGCCAGCAGTCGTAGGGCGTCAGCGTGAGCACGCCAAGGACGCGGCCAACCCAGTCGTTCGCCAGCCGGCCCGCAAAAAAGGTGCCGTGACCGCAGTCGTGCTGGATCATGAACAGGCGCACGAGAAAGCCGGCAGCCGGTATGGCGATAAGCAATGAAGCCCAGGCATGGCCGAGGTGGAACGTGAACCAGGCCGCGGCCCACAACGCGATGAGCGGCAAAGCCGTGATCGCCAGTTCGGCAATGCTGCGCAGCCGATTGGGGGTGCTGTAGTCACTCAAAATGCGCTGCCAACGCCGGGCGTTGAGGGTCTCATCGCCGCCGCCGGGCGATTGCCTGTCGGACGACTGCACAGCTGTATTTTGCAAAGAGATATCCCCTTCTGACGGTGCACGTAAGATCAGGATGCCGATGGCTCGGCACCTTCGTCGGTTGATCGATTTTTGGGGAAGGCCGTGAAGCGTGCGTGCCTCTCTGTGGCAAAGCAAAACGCCCAGCTGTTCGGCCAAGTGTCGACTACCCGACATATGGACACGAATTCGGGTGCCGTCAAGAACCCCGCATTACGTAGGCTGTGGCGCCAAGGCTCCATCATCCGCCATTGCGGTTCGCCGACCGGCATGGACTAATTCAGTTCGGCTGCCGGTGGCGTGAGCGCGCGCTTCATGGTGGCATAGACCCTGAGCCGGGCTGCGAGAGAAAGCGCAGTCCTTCTCTCCTCTCCTTCAAGCAGATGGCTCGCCTGGCTGGCGGCGGCGTCTGCCAGCTTCTCCAGCTGGTCGGCCGTCAAAAATACCGCCTTGTTCATGTTACGGTTTCCAGTCTTCATTTCGGTAAGCCCAAGGTTTTTTCAAACCAATCGAGCGGTTCGGGCGGCGAAGGGCTCGATGCAACCTGGATTTGATGGACATGGCCGCAGCTATTGCGGCGGATCGTCCATTGCTCCTGCGCAGGATGCGAAGGCGTGATTCGCTGCACCGCGGTAGCGCCCGCGCATTGCCGGCATAGCCGGCTTGACAGGACCCGCGATGGCGGTGGGGCTGTTTGATCTAACATCGCACCTCCCGGAGGTGGCCTGCATCTAGTTCGGCGATTTGAGCTGACCTCTGAGCCACTTTCTCGCTTCGCCGTTTAGGGGATCGGTGACCACAAGGGTTCGCTGGACCGAATGGCAGTTAAAGCATTCGAACGTGCAGAGTTCGTACCCCGCCAGGCCCGGCGCAATACCGGCCATGTTCATCTTGGCTTGACAGTGCTTGCAGCGCGGGCGCTCCAGCACACCAAGGGGCGGGTCGGTTGGCTGTGTGTGAGAGTTGGGCATGTGAGGCCCCCGTTGAACCAGGCGGGTGCGCGACAGTTGCCGGACACCGGGCCCTGACCGCGTGATTTTCACGCTTTTAAAAACGGTCCGCTGGTCAATATTGACCAGCGCGAGTGATATTTTAATATCCGACTTCGCCGGTCCAATGGAGGGACTAGTGAAGCCTGCGAAACGACATTTCGATCCGATAGCTTTTCTAGCCAGGGTCGGGACCGGAAAAGCGGTACAGAAGTATCGTAAAAACCGGATCATTTACGCCCAGGGCGACGAAGCCGATAGAATTTTTTACATTCAATCGGGCAAGGTCAAGGTGACCGTCGTGTCCGAGCAAGGCAAGGAAGCCGTCGTCGGCCTTCTGGAAGCCGGACATTTTTTTGGCGAGGGATGTCTGCACGGTCAGACGGTTCGCGTTGGGACCGCGCGAGCGATGCAAGAGTGCCTTATCACCTCCATCACCCGAAAGGCGATGCTGGCCGCGCTCCGCAGGGAGCCCCGGTTTGCCGAGCTATTCACGACCTATCTGGTGACCCGAAGCAATCGCATTGAAGAAGATCTGATCGACCAGTTGTTCAACTCCAGCGAAAAGCGGCTCGCGCGCCTGCTTTTGCTGCTGGCCAATTTCGGAAAGGATGGCGCCCCCACACCCATCGACGCCTCGATCAACCAGGGGACATTGGCGGAAATGATCGGAACGACCCGCCCCCGGGTGAGCTATTTCCTGAACAAGTTTCGCAAACTTGGATTGATCAGCTACAACGGAAAGATCGAAGTGCACCGCTCGCTGCTGAGTGCCGTCTTGCTCGAGAAGCCCCAGTTGGAAAGGGGCGACGAGGCTCCCAACAAATAAGGCCGGCTTATAGGCTGGAGGTGGGCACGTGTGCCAACCCGCAGGTCGATTGTCAGGCCTGCCCCACCCGCTAACCTTTCTTCGGCGACCAGCCATAGGCCTTGCTGCAGGCCCCGCCCATCAGCATGGCCCGCTCGCTGTCGCTCAGGCGGCTGGTCTTGAGGAACGGCTCGACGGCCTGCTCGTAGTTGACGACGGCGAACGCCCGCGTCCAGTCCGTGCCCCACAGGCAGCGATCGAAACCCCAGGCATCGAAGACGCGGGCGAGCGGGTCCCATATATCGGGATACGGATACGGCTCGCGCGACAGCGTGCAGGCGCCGCTGACCTTGATCACGCAATTCGGACGCTTGGCGAGTTCGAGCACCTTTGGAAGATTGGCCCAAGGCTCAGGGCGGCGCCGGCGGCACGCGCGGCTGCAGGATGCCGAGATGGTCGATGATGAACCGCGTGTCGGGATGACGGTCGATCAGCGCTGTGCCAGCGTCCAGATTGTCCCAGCACAGGATGTTGAGCGGAAAATCGTAACGAACGGCCGCGCGCGCAATCCGGTCGAGGCCGGGATCGTCAGCCGCGCGCTTCTCTTCCTTCCGCAGCATGACGCGGATGCCGACCGCGCCCGGCGTCTTCTTCCACTCCGCGACCACGTCCGCCACACCGGGATCGTCGGGATCGAGCGGCTTGACGATGGCGAGCCGGCCGGGATGCGCCCGCTGCACCTCCACGGCATAGCTGGAATCGTAGCGGTACAACGAAAAGGCAGAGATGAAGATCGCGCCGTCGACGCCGACCTTGTCCATCGCCGCCACCATCTCGTCACCCGTGACGTGATCGGGCCAGTTCGGCACGGTGTGCCAGGGCCGCTTCGGGCTGTTCGCCTCATAGGCATGAACCTGGGAATCGATAATCGCCATCGTCGCCTCCGCTGTTTTGCCGGCGATTTTGGACAATGCGAGAGGCCCATGTCCAGATGGCGCGGACGCTGTGCTGCAATGCGTTTGGTAGCGCGCAAGCCCGTAGGGCTGATTAGCGCAGCGTAATCCGCCATCTCATTCAGATGCAGCGGCGGATTACGCCTTCGGCTAATCCGCCCTACGCGCTGTTGCCCGCGACGCAGCAACGCATACGGGTCCAGCCGTTTACTTGGACGCTAGGACCTCCGTGCCGCCGTCAACAGCAGCTCATTGGGCCCCTCCCACCCGTCCGGCCGCTGATACCGGCCGAGAGCCTTTTCCATGTCAGCCCACGCGGCTTCGGCAGTCGCGGGATCCATACTCTTCACGATCTGAACGACCGGTCCGGCCGAGGTTCGTATGAAATTCATATAGTCCTTGACGGTCGGCAGGCTGAACGGCGCCGCGACTTTCGTCGTCGCGATTTCGAGAAATCCCGCTTCCCTGAACAGTTCATCGATCAGGCCGGGCTTGCCGAGACTGAGCAGGCCGCCCGGCTGATACGGATCGAGCGGCGGCATGCCGGCGTACCTTCGCGCTGTCGACATCAGCGTTGCCACGCAAGGATTGGCCTGCGGCGTCCCGAACACCATCGTACAGACCGTACCGCCGGGTTTGAGCACGCGCGCCATTTCGCGCAGGCCCTGCAGCGGATCGCCGAAAAACATCAGGCCGAGCCGACAGACGACGACGTCAAACCGCGCGTCCTCGATCTGCAGTTGTTGTCCGTCCGAAACGCGGGTCTCGACATTGCGATGCCCCGCAGCGGCGGCCTGCTCCGCTGCAAATCCGAGAATTTCGGGCGAGAGGTCCGTCGCCAGCACATAGCCCTGCGGCCCTACCCGCTCGGCGATGTCCATGGTCTGGTCACCCGCGCCGGCCGCCACATCCAGTACATGCGAGCCGGGCACGACCCCGGCCATGCCGAGCATGGCCTGCGTCGCCTTGTGCAGCCACGGCCGAATGACAGTGCCGGCGTCGTTCCAGCCCTTGGCCGTCTGCTTCCACTGCGCACGCACCGCCGCCGTGACCAAATCATTGTCCAACGCAGATTCGCTTTCCATGGCAGGCTCCTTCCGGACAATTGCACCGAAATCAGGTTCGATCGGATCATTCAATTTTGATCCCGCCCTCGCGGACAATTGCTTTCCATTTGGCCAACTCGCTCTGCAGATGCGCGGCGAACTGTGTCCGCGAGCCATTGACCAGCGTGTATCCAAGCGCCGCCAACCGCTCGCGCACTTCAGGCAACGCGATGATCTCGCTGATTTGCCAATGCCTGCGTTCAACGATGTCGTCAGGCGTTCCCCTGGGAAGCATGATGCCATCCCAAAACCCGACCTCGTGGTTCGGTATGCCCGCCTCATCAAGCGTCGGAACGTCCGGAAATTCCGCTGCCCGCGTCGTGCCGGCGACCGCCAGCAGCCGAAGTTTGCCGTCGCGCACCATCGGGGCGACCACCGGAAGGGTGAGATGCAGGATCTGGGTGTGACCGGCGACGGTCGAGGTAACGGCTGGCGGGCCGCCCTGGAACGGCACGTGCACGACGTCGAGCCCGAGCGAATGTTTGAAGAGCCGCTCGCTGGCCAGGTGCGGCGACGAACCGTAGCCCGGCGAGGCATAATTGTACTTGCCGGGATTTGCCTTCACCAGCGCCGCAAGCTCCTTCATGGTGGTCGCGGGCACGGACGGGTTGACCGAAATGGTTTCCGGCGCGGCCAACAGCAGCGCGACGGGCGTAAAGCTTTCGGGCACTTGGTAAGACAGCTTTTCGCCGATGGCGGGCTGAACGACAAAGTTCTGATTGACGATGACCATGGTGCAGCCGTCAGGCGCCGCTCTGGCCGCCGTCGCGGTGCCGATCGTCCCGGCCGCCCCCGGCATGTTTTCGACATGGAATCGGCCGCCGGCCTCGGACAGTTTTTGCGCAAGGATTCTCGCGATCACGTCGTCGGGCGACCCGGGCGGGTACGATACGATGATTTTGACGGACTGGGAGCATTCGGTACCGGCCGGCTGCGCGATCGCCGACGACACGACGACGCACACCGCGATCAACCCCGCCATCAGCGGCGGCAACGGGCTTCTCATTTCGATCTCCTGGATATGGCCGAGGGGTCGCTCAAATGGTCAGGCATGAAACGGATCGTCGTCGCTTCATCAAGGCTCGGAAAACCTAGATGACCGGGGCGGCAGCCGTAAGCCGCAGGATTGCGGTACCCCGCCGCAGAAGTGCATAATCGCCCGATGTTCGACTGGAACGATTTGAAGTATTTTCTGGCCATTGCCCGGCATCACAGCACGATCGCAGCCGGAAAGGCGCTCGGGCTCAGTCAGTCGACGGTGCAAAGGCGCCTGACCGAACTGGAACGCGCGATCGGGCAACCATTGGTCAAGCGTCATCCGTCAGGCTACCGCCTCACGAAATTCGGCGAGGACTTGATGCCCTACGCCGAGCGCATCGAAGCGACCGTCGTCGATTTCGAGCGGCGCGTCACCGACGAGGCGCATGACCTCACCGGCGTGATAAGGGTCACCTGCCCCGAGCCGATCATCGGCCGCATGACGAAGTCTTCGCTCATCGATCGCTTCCAGACCCGCTATCCAAAACTTCGGATCGAGTTCGTAACCAGCGACCGTTACCTCGATTTGTCGAAAGGCGAAGCCGATGTCGCCTTCCGCTCCGGCGATACCGATGACGAACTTGTCGGCCGCAAGGTCGCGGATTCGATCTGGGCCGTCTATGCCAGCCGCGGCTATATCGACCAGTTTGGCAAGCCCGAGAAGGTGGACGATCTGCCGACCCATCAGCTTGTCGGCTTCGACGAAACGCTCAGCATGCACCGCGCATCGATCTGGCTCCAGAACGTCGCCCCCGACGTCAAGATGTCGGCGCGCACCAACAGCGTGCTGGGCCTCATCTACGCGGTGAAGTCGGGAATAGGCATTGGGCCCCTACCCGCGTCTCTCGGCGACGCAGAACCGGATCTCGTGCGCGTGCTGGGACCCATTCCGGAACTGTCGCGAAGCTGGCGCCTGCTGACACATCCCGACCTGCGGCGGGTGCCCCGTATCGCTGCGTTCTTTGAGTTCATTCTCGCAGAACGGGAGTTGGTGAAATCGATTCTGGCGTGATCGAAAACAGGCCGTGGATTTCCACGGCTATCACGCTTGGGAGACGCGAAGGCAAGCCTCAAATTGACGAAACGGGTGACTTCGACGCGCGTAGTTGCCAAGCCCGCTTTACCTCAATGAACGGACATCATCAGGCCACGTCGGCAGG
>CAWIZF010000066.1:0-12254 GCA_963840465.1 uncultured Alphaproteobacteria bacterium
ACCGCGATGATATCGTTGACCGGGACATCCTGCGTACCTTCGGGCACCAGAATCTTCGCGATCGTGCCCTCGTCGACGGCTTCGACTTCCATCGTCGCCTTGTCGGTCTCGATCTCCGCGATCACGTCGCCGGACTTGACCTTGTCGCCCTCTTTCTTGAGCCACTTGGCAAGGTTGCCCTTTTCCATCGTGGGCGACAGCGCGGGCATCAAAATGTTGATCGGCATTGTCAGTGACCTTGTTGCGACCGGGGCATGGTAGAGCCGATATCGGTCGGCCGGTTGATTTCGGCTTCGAACATGTCGACGATACGCGTCAGCGCCTCGTCCTCGGTGTAGCCGCTCTCGCGTGAATAGGCGCGGGCAGCGTGGCGCGCGATATCGACCAGCAGCATGCCCCACATGTCAGGCTCCTCGAACGCGCGCTGGAACGCGATCGAGAGCCCGCCGTCGACCACGAAGGCGCGCAGCACTTCGACGGCATCCTCGCGGCCGATGACGTCGGGCGGCAGCGGCTGTTCGTTGGGACCGGGCATAGTGACCTACCGATAGGCAACGGCTTTGGCGGCCGCGACCACCTCGGCCACGTTGGGCAATGCGAGCTTTTCGAGGTTGGCCGCATAGGGCATCGGCACGTCCTTGCCGGACACCCGCGCCACCGGCGCGTCGAGATAGTCGAAGGCGTGCTCCATGATGCGGGCGGCGATCTCGGCGCCGACGCCCGACTGCTGCCAGCCCTCCTCCACCGTCACCGCGCGGCCGGTCTTCTTCACGGACGCAACGATGGTCTCGGTGTCCATCGGACGCAGCGTGCGCAGGTCGATCACCTCGGCCTCGATGCCTTCCTTGGCGAGTTCATCGGCGGCCTTCAGCGCGTAGGTCATGCCGTTCGACCACGAGATCAGCGTCACGTCCTTGCCCGACCGCACGATCCGCGCCTTGCCGATCGGGATCACATAGTCGTCCAGCTTCGGCACCTCGCCGGAATGGCCGTACAGCATCTCGTTTTCGAGGAAGATGACGGGGTTGGGATCGCGGATCGCGGCTTTCAAGAGGCCCTTGTAATCGGCGGCCGAAAACGGCGCGACCACCTTCAGGCCCGGAACCTGCGAGTACCAGGCCGAGTAATCCTGGCTGTGCTGGGCGGCGACGCGAGACGCGGCGCCATTGGGCCCACGGAACACGATCGAGCAGCCCATCTGGCCGCCGGACATGTACAGCGTCTTGGCCGCGGAGTTGATGATCTGGTCGATCGCCTGCATCGCGAAGTTGAAGGTCATGAACTCGACGATCGGCTTCAGGCCCGACATCGCCGCACCGACGCCGATGCCGGCAAAGCCGTGCTCGGTGATCGGGGTATCGATCACGCGCCGCGCGCCGAATTCCTGCAGCAGCCCCTGACTGACCTTGTAGGCGCCCTGATATTCCGCGACCTCTTCGCCCATCAGGAACACGTCCGGTCGCGCCGCATCTCCTCGGCCATCGCATCGCGCAGCGCGTCGCGGATGGTCTGGGTGATCATCTCGGTGCCGGCAGGGACTTCCGGATCGGGCTCGGCGACGGCAGCGGTCCGGTGCGAGCCGGCGGCGCCGAGATCATCGGCTTGCCCTCGCCGACCGGCGAGCGGGATTCCTCGACTTCCTTTTGCACGTTGGGCGGCGGCGCCGCGGCGGGCACCTTGCCGAGATCGGCGGCGCTTTCGCCGTCCGACAGAATGGTCGCGATCGGCGTGTTGACGGCGACGTCGGCGGTGCCTTCGGGGATCAATATCTTGCCGAGCGTGCCCTCATCGGTCGCCTCGACTTCCATCGTCGCCTTGTCGGTCTCGATCTCGGCGATGACATCGCCCGACTTGATCGTCTCGCCTTCCTTCTTCAGCCACTTCGCAAGGTTGCCCTTTTCCATGGTGGGCGAAAGCGCAGGCATCAACACTTGAATGGGCATATCAGCTCCCGAAATCACTTGTTAGTTGGTTTGCGCATGATCTTTTCGGAAAACCGGTTTCCACTTTTCCGGATCATGCTCTTGAGTTTGTATTGCGTCGAATTAGCGGTAGACGTCGGTCCAGAGCTCGGACGCATCGGGCTCGGGATCGCGCTGGGCGAAATCCGCCGACGCGTTGACGATCTCGCGCACCTCGGCGTCGATGGCCTTCAATTCCTGCTCGCTGACCTTGGCGGCCAGCAGGCGGTTGCGAACCTGCTCGATCGGGTCCTGATCGGTGCGGATCTTCTCGACCTCTTCGCGGGTCCGGTACTTGGCCGGGTCCGACATCGAGTGGCCGCGGTAGCGATAGGTCTGCATTTCCAGGATGAACGGTCCCTTGCCGGCGCGGCACCAGGCGACCGCCTCGTCGCCCGCGGCCTTGACGGCGCGGACGTCCATGCCGTCGACCTGCTGGCCCGGAATGTTGAAGGAGATGCCGCGCTTGGAAAAATCGGTTTGCGCCGAGGAGCGCGTCACCGACGTGCCCATGGCGTAGCGGTTGTTCTCGATCACATAGATCACCGGGAGCTTCCACAGCTCCGCCATGTTGAAGCTCTCGTAGACCTGGCCCTGGTTGGACGCGCCGTCGCCGAAATAGGCGACGCTGACGAGATCATTGCCGCGGTAGCGGTTGGCGAAGGCGAGACCCGTCCCGAGCGAGACCTGGGCGCCGACGATGCCGTGGCCGCCGTAGAAATTCTTCTCCATGCTGAACATGTGCATGGAGCCGCCCTTGCCCTTGGAATAGCCGCCGCGGCGTCCGGTGAGTTCGGCCATCACGCCGTTGGCTTCCATCCCGCAGGCCAGCATGTGGCCGTGGTCGCGGTATCCGGTTATGACCTGATCGCCCTGCTTCAGGGCCATCTGCATGCCGACCACGACGGCCTCCTGGCCGATATAGAGATGGCAGAAACCGCCGATCGCACCCATGCCGTAGAGCTGGCCGGCCTTTTCCTCGAAGCGGCGGATCAGCAGCATGTCCCGCAGCGCAGCCAGTTCCTGCGCCTTGGTGAATTCCGGTGGGGACCCGTTTGCCTTCTCCTGCCCTGTTTCCTTCGCGTCGACGCTTTTCTTGGGTGCAGCCATGGCAATTCCGGGTGAGAGAGACGATCAACCCTCTCTAACCCAACTCAAACCGCCGTGAAAGGATTGCGTGCGCTGGAGAAAATATTGCTATGCCGCACTGCAGCGCGACGAGACATTTTCGAAATCGATTTGGCGGTTTTTTGAAATTTGCGGACCGGCGCGCGGACGTCGACGTCGTCCCAACGACGGCGCGTTCGTGACATCGGTTTGAAAATCAGTTCGGCTTGATGGTCCGGACCAGATCGCGCGGATTGGCGTAGTCGAGCTGGTAGCGCGCGCGCTCGTCCAGCATGTCAGGATCGACCCGGTTGGACCGCAACAGCGAAACCCGCTGCTCGCCCTGCGCCCGCTCCCGCTTCAGCCGCGCCAGTTCCGAGGTCAGCGCGATGATCTCCTGGTCGAGTTCCTGGCGCGCGTTCAGCCCGTATTTGCCGGTATAGGCGTTGACGCCGAAATAGCCGACCATCAGCGCCGCCATCGTGTAGAGGGCGAGGCCGGTCAGGATGGATTTCAGGCGCGTGCGGGAGACCATGCGCCCAAGATGCGACGGCCGGGTTAATGGAATCCTAACGACGGCGGGTGTGGGCGGATGTTGGCACCGCCCTCTCCCCGTCATTGCGAGCGCAAGCGAAGCAATCCATGCCGCGGCATGACGGATAGATGGATTGCTTCGTCGCTTTCGCTCCCGTGCGCAAACGCTTTGCGTTTGTCGCAGGCAATGACGCTGAAAAAGAGGTTACCTGTTCTGCTTCTCGACGAACGCCGCAAAGGCGTCGATATATTGCTGCAGCACCTTCTGCAGGGCTTCCTTGGTGAGTTGGCCCTTGTCGTCGAAGGCGTCACCGACGCCATTCAGGTAGATTTCGGGCTGGCCGAGGATCGGACCGGAAATGCCCGGCAGAATGTTCTGCAGATGCTTGGCCGCGCTGACGCCACCGAGCGGCCCCGGGGAGTTGCTGATGATGCCGATCGGCTTGCCGAGGAACGAGCTCTTGCCGTAGGGGCGCGAGGCGACGTCGATGGCGTTCTTCAACACGCCGGGGATCGCGCGGTTATATTCGGGGGTGACGAACAGCACGCCGTTCGACTTCTGCAGTTTTTCGCGGAACGCCAGCCAGTCGGCCGGGGGATTGGCTTCCAGATCCTGGTTGAAGAAGGAAATGCCCTCCAGCGTCGTCACGTCGAGCTTCAGCGAAGCCGGCGCCAGTTTTGCCAGCGCATTGGCGATCTTGAGTGAAAAGCTCTCCTTGCGAAGCGAGCCTACGATCGTGACGATGGTATGGGTGGCCATTGGATATCCCTTGTGAAGCAAAAGCGCCTGCGCCTTCTTAAGCCTGATCGGCGAAAAGATGCAAGTGCATGAACAGCGCAGTTCTGGAAACGCTGCGTTCGCGTCGTGACCGCATACCCAAAGACGCAGGCCGCCTGCCAGGGCAGCCTGCCGCGTCAAGCCATCGAGGCTGCCCTCAGATCACCGGGTTCCAGGCAATCGGCACCAGGCGGTATTTCGCGCCGTCCTTCTCGACATGGCCGATCGAGGGGAAGGTAAAATGGAAGCCAACCACCAGCGCCTTCTCGGCCGCCGCCATATCGTAGAATTGTGGCGCGTCTCCTGCGCCGCCGCAGGGTCGACGTCGTAGGCGACGTGCCAGTCCGGGTTGCGCAGGAAGAATTCCGGAATGTTGGTAACGTCGGACTGGATCAGGACCCTTGAATCGCCGGAGGCAACCGCAAAGGCCGTATGGCCGGGCGTATGACCCGGCGCCGCGATCGAGGTGATGCCCGACACGACTTCCTTGCCCCAGTCATATCGGGTCACCTTGGATTCGATCCCCGCATAGATCTTCCGGACGTTGGCAAAATAGTTCTTCATCATCTGGTTGGATTCCGCCTTCGCAGCGTTCTCCTCGCTCATCCAGAATTCCCAGTCCTTGGCCGGGACCATGATCTCGGCGTTCGGGAACGCCATCGAGCCGTCGAGCGCGCGAATGCCGTTGGTATGGTCGGGATGCAGATGCGACATCAGCACGACGTCGATGCTCTTGGGGTCGACGCCGCCAGCCGCGAGATTTTGCAAGGTCCGTCCGACCGCGCCCTTGCTCGGCTCGAAGTTGGCGACCCCGTTGCCGCAGTCGATCAGGATCAGCTTGCTGCCGGTGTTGATGAGCTGCGGGTTGAACGGCACCGTCACCATGCCCTTCGGCATATAGGCGGCTTCGGCCGCCGCCAGCGCCTCCTCCTTCGGAACGTTCCTGACGAACGTATCCGGCATCGGGAACGAACGGGCCCCGTCATTGATCGAGGTGCATTCGAAACTGCCGACCTTGTAGCGATAGAAGCCCGGTGCCTGCGTGCCTGACGGCGGCACCGCAGCCCCGGCGGTCGATGCCGGAAATGACGAAAGCGCGGCTGCTGCACCCGCAGCGGCGACACCGCCAAGCAATTGGCGGCGATCCAGATCGGTCATGGCGAATACTCCCCTGCGCTGGTTGCGGTTGGTCCGCATTCATTTGCGCCGCAAATGTTCTCCCGTTACCGGGAGAACACAAGCCGGATTTGCTGGGGAGCCGGGGAAGTAAGCCGGCTGTTGTCGTCAGCCCTTGTTCGGGTTGATCAGGAATTTCTCGCCGGTGGAGCGCTTGTTGTAGATTGCGATGTTGGAAAGCTGCAGCGTCTCCTGCAACGACACCACCTGCGTGTAATGGCTGGCAAAGGTGGTCTTGAGTTCGCACGCCACGCGCTGGCGCAAGCGGCCGATTTCGGCGGGGCCGATCTTCTGCAGGAACGGCGTCAGCAGCCAGCCGCCGACGCCCCAGGTCAGGCCGAACGCCCGGCTCAGTTCGGTCGGACGGTTGTCGAGGCTGCCGTAGATATAGACCTGCTTGTACACGTTGGAGCCGTAGCGGCTGTATTCCTTGGCGGTCTTGTTGGCCGCGGCCTCCATGCAGGTGAGGATCTGGCCCGCCAGCTTGCCGCCGCCGATGGCGTCGAACGCGATCGTGGCGCCGGTTTCCACCAGCGCGGCGGTCAGATCGTCCATGAAGCTGTCAGCGGTGGAATCGACGACATATTTGGCGCCGATCTTGTGCAGGATGTCGGCCTGCTCCTTGCTGCGCACGATGTTGACGAGGCCGATGCCGTCCTTGATGCAGATCTTGTTGAGCATCTGCCCGAGGTTCGACGCAGCCGCGGTGTGCACCAGCGCCTTGTGGTTTTCGCGCCGCATCGTCTCGGTCATGCCGAGCGCGGTCAGCGGATTGACGAACCATGACGCGCCGTCGGCGGGCGTGGCGCCCGCGGGAAGCTCCATGACGTCCCGCACCTTCATGGTGCGGTACTGCGTGTACATCGCGCCGCCGATCATCGAGACGTTCTTGCCCATCAGCGCTTTCGCGGCATCCGAGGATCCGGTCCTGATCACGACGCCGGCGCCCTCGTTGCCGACCGGCAGCGACTGGTCGAGCCGCGCCGCCATCATCCGCATGGCCGCTTCCGGCATCTTGGCCGTGACCACGGGAGCGTCCTTGCTGCCGGAAACCTTGGCGGTCGACATGTCGGCCGGGCCGATCAGAAGCCCGAGATCGGACGGGTTGATCGGCGTCGCCTCGACGCGGACCACGACTTCGTCGTCGGCCGGCTCGGGCGTCGGGATATCCACCAGCGACAGTTCGAGTTCGCCGCTCTTCTTGAGCAGCGAACGCAGTTGAAGCCCGCTCTTGCCGTCACTCATCGCACGTCTCCCCCAATTTTGTGTTGGTTATATCTGGATACGCCGAAGCGTTACGCCAGTGCCTTCAGCGCCGATTTGCCGGCATATATCGCCTGCTCGCCGAGCTGCTGCTCGATGCGCAGCAGCTGGTTGTACTTGGCGGTGCGGTCGGAGCGCGCCAGCGAGCCGGTTTTGATCTGGCCGCAATTGGTGGCGACCGCGAGGTCGGCGATGGTGGAGTCTTCCGTCTCGCCGGAACGGTGCGACATCACGGAGGTGTAGCCGTACTTGTGCGCCAGCTCGACCGCGGCGAGCGTTTCCGTCAGCGTGCCGATCTGGTTGACCTTGATCAGGATCGAATTGGCGCGGCCGTTCTTGATGCCGTCGGCAAGGCGGGTAACGTTGGTGACGAACAGATCGTCGCCGACGAGCTGGCACTTGTTGCCGATCAAATCGGTCAATTCCTTCCAGCCGTCCATGTCGTCTTCCGACATGCCGTCCTCGATGGTGACGATCGGATAGCGCGAGACCAGATCGGCGAGATATTTCGCCTGCTCGGAGCGCGAGCGGGTCTTGTTCTCGCCGCCATAGACGTACGCGCCGTCCTTGAAGAACTCGGTGGCCGCGCAGTCGAGGCCGAGCATCACGTCGCTGCCGGCCTTGTAGCCGGCCTTTCCAATGGCGCTCACCACGAACTCGAGGGCTGCGTCCGCCGACGGCAGGTTCGGCGCAAAGCCGCCCTCGTCGCCGACATTGGTGTTGTGGCCGGCCTTTTTCAGTTCGCCGCGCAGCGTGTGGAAGATTTCCGAACCGCAGCGCAGCGCTTCGGCAAAACTCGCCGCGCCCACCGGCAGGATCATGAATTCCTGGAAGTCGATCGGGTTGTCGGCATGCACGCCGCCATTGATGATGTTCATCATCGGCACCGGCAAGGTCCGCGCCGAGGTGCCGCCGACATAGCGATAGAGCGGCATGTCGAAGGATTCGGCCGCCGCCTTGGCGCAGGCCAGCGAGACGCCGAGGATGGCGTTGGCGCCCAGCCGGCTCTTGTTCGGGGTGCCGTCGAGATCGATCATGATCTGGTCGATCTGGACTTGCTCCTCGACGGCCTGATCGCTCAGCGCGTCGAAGATCTCGCCGTTGACGGCCTCGACCGCCTTCTGCACGCCCTTGCCGAGATAACGCTTCTTGTCGCCGTCGCGCAGCTCGACCGCCTCATGCGCGCCGGTGGAAGCGCCCGACGGCACCGCCGCGCGGCCGATCGAGCCGTCTTCCAGCACCACGTCGACTTCAACGGTGGGATTGCCCCGGCTATCGAGAATTTCGCGGCCAATGATGTCGACGATGGCGGTCATATCTTGAACTTTCCTGGAAAATGGCGGATCAGGTTTCGGGGGCGTCTTACACGGCGCGCAAGCAAATGTGAACGCTTGACCGGCGGCCTTTTCCGGACGGCAGCAGACCGGTCAGGATAGACTGCTTCAAGGTTGATCATCGGCGTCCAAACCTTCACGTTCACAAGCCGGGGTAACGCAATGAATCGCCGCCAGTTTCTCAGGTCCGCCGCCTTTGGAATCCTCGCCGCGCCCGCCCTGCTGCGAGGGGCCGCCGCCCAGGAAGGCCCGTTCCGCGTCAAATATTATCCGGTCACCGCGGGCATGGGCTCCCGCGACACCACTCCTGCCCCCGACGGCACGATCTGGTTCTGCGGCCAGCGCAACGGCACGCTGGGGCGGCTGGATCCCCGCGACGGGTCCTACAAGCTGGTCGATCTCGGCAAGGGCGCCGCGCCCCATGGCGTCATCATCGGCCCGGATGGCGCGCCCTGGGTGACCGAGGGCGGCCAGAACGCGATCGCGCGCGTCGACCCCGGCGATCACAAGGTGACGCTGTTCCGCCTGCCCGAAACGGAAGCCTACGCCAACCTCAACACCGCCGTGTTCGACAAGAGCGGCATCTACTGGTTCACCGGACAATCCGGCATCTATGGCCGGCTCGACCCGAAATCGGGCGACATGACCGTGTTCAAGTCGCCGCGCGGGCGCGGCACCTACGGCATGACCATCACGCCGAAGGGCGACATCTGGTACGCCTCGCTCGCCGGCAACCACATCGCCAGAATCGATCCCGCGACCGGCAATGCGACCGTGGTCGAGCCGCCGACGCCGAACCAGGGCGCACGGCGGGTGTGGTCGGATTCCAAGGGCCGGATCTGGGTCAGCGAATGGAACAGCGGCAATGTGTCGATGCACGATCCCGCCGACGGCTCCTGGAAGGCCTGGAAGCTGCCCGGCAGCAATCCGCGCACCTATGCCGTCTATGTCGACGACAAGGACAAGGTCTGGGTCACCGATTTCGGCGCCAACGCGATCCTGCGCTTCGATCCCGTGACGGAAAAGTTCAACGCATTCCCGAGCGACAAATCGAGCGCCAATGTGCGCCAGCTCGACGGCCGGCCCGGCGAAACCTGGGGCGGCGAATCCGGCAATGACCGCCTCGTCGTGATCCAGACGGTCGCGCCTGCGTGAGATTGTTCGCGGTCCTGCTGCTGGTGCCCATCCTGCTGCCGCCGTCCGCGATGGCGGAGGACGGCGCGCAGGCGTTCACGCCCTGCCGCGCCTGCCACAGCCTCGATCCGGCCGAGCGCAACCTGCCCGGCCCCAATCTCTCCGGCGTGGTCGGACGCACGATCGGCGGTGACGCCGCATTCGACTACTCGCCGGTGCTGCGCAAGGCCCGCGACGAGGGCTTGCGCTGGGACGCGAAGCGCCTCGAGGCCTTCCTCGCCGATCCCGCCGCGATGTTTCCGGGGTTGTGGATGTCGATGCGCGGGATCGAGGACGCCGCCGAACGGCAGGCGCTGGTGCGGTTTCTCGAAGACCCCTCCTCGCGCTGACGGTTGACGACCACGGCCTGTTGCGTCCATGTCTGCGCTCGCAAAGGACGATCATGATGGCCAAGAAATCATTGCAGAAATCATTGCAGCTCGGCCGCGCCGTGGAATGGCCGGACAGCCCGGAAAAGGCGCAGCTCGACCGCGTGCCCAATCCGCAAGCGGATACCAATTATCTGGTGCGCTTCACCGCGCCGGAATTCACCTCGATCTGCCCCGTCACGGGCCAGCCCGATTTCGCGCATCTGATGATCGACTACGTGCCCGGCCAATGGCTGCTGGAATCCAAATCGCTAAAACTCTATGTCGCCAGCTTCCGCAATCACGGCGCCTTTCACGAGGATTGCACGGTCATGATCGGCAAGCGGATCGCGGCCGAGATCAAGCCGAAATGGCTTCGCATCGGCGGCTACTGGTATCCGCGCGGCGGCATCCCGATCGACGTGTTCTGGCAGACCGGCAAATTGCCCAAGGGCATGTGGGTGCCCGATCAGGGCGTCGCGCCCTATCGCGGCCGGGGATAGCATTCTACACGAGCGGCCTAGTGCCCGCTCAGCACCAGCGTCTTGATCGGCAGCAGCAGCGCCTGAATCCGCAACAGGATGGCGTGCACAAGTCCGGTTGCATCGACGACATGCAACCAGAAGCTTTTCAGTGTGCTGAGTTTCCCGGAGGAAATCAGCTCGTGATTGCTGGTATAGGCATTGGCGACACAACTGCTGCCGGGCGTCACACCCTCCAGCCCGCCCTTGAAGATCGGCTCCAAGAAAACGAGAATGGTGCCCGGACGCGCGACCTGCTGCGCCTCTATCAGTTGTTCGCCGCCCCTGAACTGGCCCGCCGCGATGAAGTCCTGCACGTTGGTAACCACCATCGGAATGACGACCCACGGCTTGGAAATGCAGGTGGCCTCGGCCACCATTCCGACCTTCATGACCTGACCCTCGATCTGCCCAAACCCCGCCATGAGAGCCCTCCGTCCCGCGCCCTCCGGAATCAGAACGCCGGCCGTCCGTATCATTGGATTGACGATATCACCCGGCCTCAATCCGAACTGCTCGACCCGTCCGTCGACACCTGCGCGAATAAAGGTCTTGTCCAGATCGACCTGCGCTTCGGCCAGCGCCGCCTCCGCGCTTGCTTTTTCCGCAGGAAGAAGATCTGTCAGTCGCATCGTCGCGGATTGCTTGGCAGCGGTCGCGGCGTCGAGGGAGCCCTTGCGACCCGCGACGGCTACCGTGAGCTTTTCGATATCGCGTTGCGGCACGATTCCGGGGTTGCGCTTCTGCAGTTCGCTTTTGGTATCGAGTTCGTCCTGCGCCTGCTGCAGCGCGCCTTTGGCCTCCTGAAGCTGGCCTTCCGCCTTCATGATATCGGCCTGCGCCGCCAGCATGGCGACATCGACTTCGACGATCTTGCGCTTGGCAGTCAGTAGCGCCGCTTCCTGCTTGGCGCTGTCCAGTCTGAAAAGCACTTCACCTTGCTTGACGGACGCGTTGACATCGACGTGAACCTCCGCGACCCGGCCGGTTATTTCGGACATAATCGGAACGGTACGGAAGTACAACGTCGCCGACGTGGTCGATGGATGAAAGTAGAAGATCATCGTGATCAGCGAGACCGTGAGCATCAGGCAGGCAACGATGCCATATCGCAGTTCAAACCAGACCGAATAGAGCGTGATTTCGTAGCCGATGCGCTTTCCTTGCCGGTAGCGGCGATAGAGATAATCCGGCAATATCGTCACGAGCGAGCAGAGGATGATCTCAAGCATGGCCATGCACCTCGCTCTTGGCACCACCGGCCTTCTCGATGCGGGCCTTGGCTTCGTCGGTTGCAGCAGTGTGCGCCGCGTCTCCGACTGGCGGCTCGGTCGGGTCCTGTTCAGGCGGAACGCCGGCCATCTTTTCGACCGATCCGGCGATCCTGCGCAGCGGCGTGCCGAAGTCCGGCAGGTCGATCATGGCGAGGAACAGGCCGATCACCCAGTACAGGTGATTGTGCGTGAACAGCGACAGCAGGCCCAGGATGGCCACGATTTCAAACTGGAACTTCTGCGACTTGTGCGCCATCCGCTCCGGGAGCGAGTGCAGGTGCAAATAGAAGTTACCGACCGCGAGAACCGCGACGATCAGAAAAATACCGACTCCGACCATCAGGACATCGGTATCACCTGGCGCAGTGATGAAAGACGGCAGGTGATGGGGCGCGCTGGGATGAATCAACTCAGTCAAAAGGCTCTCCATTCGAACGTCCGCGATTATTCCGCGGACCATTTAGAGCGCGAGGCCAAATTCGACCCCGTCAAGGGAGCTAATCGTTGATTTAGGTCAATAGCCGAGAGCGCCAACAGTCAGAGCCGGGTCATCCTTGCACAATATGGAAACTTGGCAAGCGCTGAACGTGCGTCCTGCGACTGGAGAGGGTTGATCTCAATCGTTCGCCTTGAACCAGAAGACGGGGCCGACCGACCACCGCACATGCACAATACCTTTTTTGGTATCCTCGGGCTGATCGTCCCGCTCTGTCTCGCCGCCACAATTGCGACAGCCGCACCGTTGGCAAAAGCGGCCGAAGACCG
>CAWIZF010000067.1:0-55697 GCA_963840465.1 uncultured Alphaproteobacteria bacterium
GGACGCAGTCCAATGCCAACCGGTCTCTCCCTGCAATTTGGGGAAATGCAGGGAGATTTCTGACGAAATGCAGGGAGGCGGCCAAGCCCTCCCCGCCAAAAGTCACAGAATTTCAATGGTTTGGATGGTCTCCTCCCTACTCCCGGAGCAGGGAGGCTAAGATCGCCCAGCAGCGAAGAAACGCGAATCGACAGACGCACGGCAGGCACAGTGTCGGCGTCCGCGGCAGGGGCCAATGAGCGAAATCAAGACGTCTGATCTACTACGGCTTGCGGGCGTGCCCTCGTCGGATAAGAAGGCGGCGGCGTGGCTTCGTGAAGCTATCAAGGGCGCCCAATTCAATTATAGCGCCAGCAGGCGACGACCCCGTCCCGCCGACCACAACGAGCTAATCGCCAACATCGAAAAGAGCGCAAGGAAGTTGACCAAGCACGTTGAACGATTGCGTGGACACCTGTTTTCCTGGCGCGCGTTCTGGCGCTCGCCTGCTTTTGGCCCCATCCATAATGACCGAGTTGAGGTCGGTGTGGTATTGGACACGCTCGCAGCCATCGTGCGTGCCGCTGACATGGTGAAGAACCCCAGCGAAGGACGACCCCCTGCGATTGGCAAGCAGCATGTCGTCGATCTAGCGTTTTCGTTCTTCGTACGGTTCTCAAATCACATTGCAAGCGGGACCGCTACCGGTCCATTTGCAAATTTTGCACGCGCCTTTTACGGCGCCGTAACTGGGGTTAACCCGGAGCAGCACGGCGGAAGCATCGATCGCCAGATACGACAGGCGGTAAAGCGCCTACCGGTCGAGCGACAGCGCGCTCAACGAAAGACCGCCCAAAAACCTTAGGATTTCGTCGTAGGCCCGGCGATCTGCCTCAGCCATATGAGGGGTAGATGCCGCACGCATTCAGCACCCGCTGAAGCTCGACTGCGGCGACGAAAGGCGGTTCATATGAAGATTGATCAGACTCCAGTACGCGAGTTGCGGCCGCACACCAACAACGCGCGAACGCATTCGCGGAAGCAGATTCGGCAGATCGCCAAGAGCATCGAGAAGTTCGGCTTCTGCAACCCGGTCTTGGTCGACGATGCCAAGCAGATCATCGCCGGCCATGGCCGCGTTGAAGCCGCCAAGCTTCTCGGCATCGACACGGTGCCGACATGCCGGTTGTCGCACCTGAGCGACGCCGACAAGCGCGCCTATGTCCTGGCCGACAATAAGCTCGCCGAGAAGGCCGGATGGGACAGGGACCTCCTGGCGATCGAACTGCAGGGCCTGATCGAGCTCGACGTCGAGATCGAACTGACCGGGTTCTGATATGGCGGAGATCGACCTGATCCTGGAGGACGCGCGCGAGGCGACCGGCACGCCGAGCGGGCCAGAAGATGAAGCGCCGCCAACATCCATCGGCGCCACCGGTCACCCAGACCGGCGACCTGTGGCTGCTGGGGAGCTCATCGCCTGCTGTGCGGGGATGCGCGCGACAAAGCCGCCTACGATCACCTGCTCGAAGGCGCCAAGGCGGAGTTCGTGTTCACGGACCCGCCATACAACGTTCCGATCGACGGCCATGTCTGTGGCCTCGGCCGGATTCGCCATCGCGACTTCGCCATGGGCTGCGGCGAGATGAGCGAGGCCGAGTTCACGGCCTTTCTGCAAACGGTCTTTGAGCGTCTCGCCGAGAATACCATCGACGGATCGATCCATCAGATCTGCATGGACTGGCGCCACCTGTGGGAGATGCTCGGCGCCGGCCGCACGGTCTACAGCGAGCTCAAGAACCTCTGCGTCTGGAACAAGACCAACGCCGGCATGGGCTCGTTCTACCGCTCCAAGCACGAGCTGGTGTTCGTGTGGAAATCCGGGACCGCAGCCCACATCAACAACTTCGAGCTCGGCCAGCATGGCCGCCACCGCACGAACGTCTGGGACTATGCCGGCGTCAACACCATGCGCGCCGGGTCGGCTCGAAGAATTGGCCATGCACCCGACCGTCAAGCCGGTCGCACTGGTGGCGGATGCGATCAAGGACTGCTCGCGCCGCGGCGGCTTCGTGCTGGATCCCTTCTGCGGCAGCGGCACCATCCTGATTGCGGCCGAGCGCACTGGTCGCAAGGCGCGGGCACTCGAGATCGATCCAGCCTACGTCGATGTCGCGGTGCGGCGCTGGCAGACCTACACCGGCAAGACCGCAGTCCTCGCAGGGTCAACAGACACCTTCGAGACGATCGAGCAGCAGCGCGGCGCCAAGCCGGCGGCTGCCTGATCCTCGGAACAGAACTCAACCATTGAGGCGAAATATGTCTACAGGAACGAACGGACAAGATGACGACGCACCCGCTGATGAGCGGGCTGCGCCAGACACGGAATACAAGGTTGGTCCTGGTCGTCCGCCGCGGGAACACCAGTTCAAGCCCGGCCAGAGTGGCAATCCGAAGGGCGCCAAGCGCAAGCCGTCGCCGATTACGCTTGGACCTCAAGGAGGCGCTCGAACGTGCACTTGATAAGACCGTAAAGCTCAAGCAGGGCGAAC
This sequence comes from uncultured Alphaproteobacteria bacterium, assembly GCA_963840465.1. Classification (GTDB taxonomy): domain Bacteria; phylum Pseudomonadota; class Alphaproteobacteria; order Rhizobiales; family Xanthobacteraceae; genus Bradyrhizobium. The sequence continues at coordinate 2,532 of CAWIZF010000067.1, forward strand.
GGGAACGGACCGTCACCATGGCGGTCGCGGGAATCGAGCAGTTGGTTGCCCAATATGCCAAAGGCGACCGTCATGCCCGGCGGGACCTTATCGTTCTTGCCGACAAGCTTGACGTCGATCTCATCGGCGGGCCGGACCAAGGACGTCGGGCAAGCGATTGCCGCGAACCAAGAGGCCGTCATCAACGCTTTTCTCTTCCGTGAGTACGACAAGGTCATGGAATGCGAAGCGGTGTTCGCGCCGCCGGAGCTGTTGGACGATGACCCCGACGATCAGAGTGGGGAGTAACCGCCATGTCCAATGTCTTCGATGTTGAAACGCCGGCCAACTATAGCCCGCAGGCTGTCTTGCAAGCGGTTGTAGCGCGCAGCCTGACGTCGTTCACCGAATTTGCCTTTGGGGTGGTCCGGCCCGGTGTCGAATTCAAGCGAAACTGGCATATTGAGGTCGTCACCGAAAAGCTCTCGCGGGTGGCGACCGGCGAAATACGCCGTCTAATCATCACCATGCCGCCGCGTAACCTGAAATCGCTGTGTGCGTCGGTGGCGTTGCCGGCCTGGTTTCTCGGGCACAACCCGAGCGAGCGGGTCTTGGTTGCTTCGTACTCGGACTGGCTTGCGCGCAACCATTCCAATGATTTTCGTCTGCTGGTGAACCATCCGGTCTATAAGGCCGCCTTTCCGGCCATGCGGGTGGAACGCGAGACCGACCGCGAGATCGTGACCACGCAGCGCGGCAAGCGCTTCGCCACCTCGATCGACGGCACGATGACGGGGCTCGGCGGCAATCTGATCATCATCGATGATCCCCTGAAGCTTGGCGATGCCATGTCGGAAGCGGTGCGGCTTCGGGTCATCGAGTGGTACCGCTCAACCTTGCTGTCGCGCGCCGACGACAAGGCCAGCAGCCCGCATTGTTTTGGTCATGCAACGGGTCCACGAGGATGATCTGGCCGGCTACCTGCAGGAGCAAGGCGGCTTCGAGGTATTGAACCTACCGGCGATCGCGCAACGTACCGAAACCTATGAACTCGATAGTTGCCGCACATACACCAGGGAGAAGGGCGCGCTCCTGCACCCCGACCACGAGCCCGTCCACGTGCTGAAGGAGCTCAGGCGCGCAATGGGCCCGGTCGCCTTTTCGACTCAATACCAGCAGAGCCCGACACCGCCCGACGGCACCATCATCCAGCGGAAGTGGCTGACCCCCTATGCGGATATCCGCCAGCAAGCTGGCGACCGCATCGTGATGAGCTGGGATATCGGGATGAGTGAGGCCGGCGACTATTCCGCCTGCGTGGTGCTGCTGATACGGAACGAGGTCGTCTACATCCTTGAAGTCGTGCGTGGCAAGTTTCTGTTTGATGCGCTTAAACGCAAAATCATGGAGGTCAAGCAGCGCTATGATTCCGCCACCCTGCTGATTGAGGAGGCTCCGATCAGCTACGGTTTGATTCAAAGCCTGCGTGAGAAATCAATCAACGTTACGCGCTACAAGCCCGTAACTGACAAGCGCTCGCGGGTCATTGCGCAATCCGACCTGTTCGCCGGGGGATCAGTTCGGTTCCCCCTGAAAGCCGAATGGCTCGAGGAATTCACTGCGGAATTGCTCGCATTTCCCAGGGCGCCACGACGATCAGGTCGACGCTCTGATGCAGGGCCTTGCCTGGGGGCGCCTGAATTGGAGCCGCAAAATCACCGTTCATGAAATGAAAGGGCTTTATTGAGCCTGTCCGACCGCGTGGCCGTTGGAGGCGGCCGCAATCGCAATGCGCTGCTTCATCGTCTGATCGCGGTCCGCCGCCTGACGAGGCCAGGCTAAACTGGAACGATTTCCGACTGTTTCAATCTTTTGACCCAACGACGTCGTTAGGCAAAGATGGCTCGATCAGGTAAAGATGGCGCGGTTGTGGAGGGCGAATTCATGGTCAGCCGGACAATCCTTCGAATTGCCATTTGGGCTGGGCTGTCGCTGGCGTGCGCGATGTCAAATTTGGTGTCGGCGGCGTGGGCACAGGACAAATGGCCGTCGCGGAGGGTGACGATCGTAGTGCCATTCGCGGCCGGCTCGAACACCGATGCGTGCGCTCGTCTGCTCGCGGAGCTACTGAGGGATATTTATGACCAGTCATTCGTCATTGAAAACCGCGGCGGGGCCGGCGGAACACTCGGCGCCAATGCCGTAGCGAAGTCTGCACCCGACGGTTACACGCTACTCATGGCCGGCAACACTTCGTTGTCCGCCGCGCCGGCGCTGTTCAAGACTGTGCCCTATGATCCAATCAAGGATTTCACTGCGGTCGCTCGCGTTGGCAGATTCTCCTCGGTGCTCGTTGCGACCACTCAGCAACCGTTCCGGACCATTCAGGAGTTTGTGACCTACGCAGGAGCCAACCCCGGCAAGCTCAGCTATGGCCACGGTAATAGCACCGGGTTCATCGTCGGAGAGGCGATGAAGAAGCGCATGGGAATAGACATGGCACGCGTGCCTTATACGGCTACGCCTGCTGCCATTACCGACCTTCTCGGCGGCCGAACCCAGATGGTCGTCTCCGACCTGCTTTCCGGGGTGCCGCAAATCAAGGCCGGCAAGCTAGTGGCGCTGGCGACGATCTTTCGGGAGCGCAGTTCGCTCCTTCCCGAGGTGCCGACATTGCACGAGACCGTGATGCCCGGGTTCGAGGTCCTGCCCTGGCTCGGACTGTTTGGTCCGGCCGGAATGCCGTCTGGCATCGTTAAGATGCTTTCGGACAACTTACGCACGATATTTGTGCGTTCCGACATTGCAGCGCGGATCGGCACCATGGGCATAGAGCCGTACTACGCTCCGAGCCAGGAGACTGCCGCCTTCATCAAAAGCGACTTGACCAAGTGGCAAGAGATGGCGCGAGAGGCAGGCATTGAGCCGCAGTGAGTGCGAGGCCGACAGGCTGATCAGTTTCAAGATTTTGTCGAGAAGGACGCGAGTACGCCGGAAGAGATGGAGAAAACCGCGCCGTGCGGCTGGCAAGCCGACGCTCCCGGTTTGGTTCGTCTATTTCGGAAGGGCAAGACCTAGGTTGATGCCCATGCTGCAAACTTACGCTGCAATGAAACAACTTACCGTCTGTAAATCGGCGTTTGGATAACCCCCCGAGGTTAGGGATCACAATCTCCCGGGGGGCCTTAGACCTGCTTGACGAAATGACGAAACTCATCATTATGATATATATTCTATATATATCATATAGTTATAGCCGGATACTTTCGTCAAAGTTTCGTCAAATCGCGATTTGACGAAATGACGAAAGTCGACGATCAGACCGAACCCCTCTTGGTTCGGGCGAGAGCCGCATCCTCGGCCGGATGCTGAATTCGCCCCGACCGCTCGAACCTCGAGAGGTGATCATGTCTGCCTTCACGGCGCAGCAGCGCCGCAGTTCCCTCGCACTCGATCTCGGCACCACCACGGGCTACGCGAGTGCTGCTGGCGACGGCGCCATCGTCAGCGGCTCGGTGTCGTTCAAGCCAAGCCGGTACGACGGTGGTGGCATCCGCTATCTGCGCTTCCGCGCCTGGCTCGACAGCATGGCTAACGATGCCGGCGGCATTGGCGTCGTCCACTACGAAGAAATACGCAGACATCTCAGCACCGACGCCGCGCATGTCTACGGCGGCTTGCTCGCAACGCTGACGTCATGGTGCGAGCTGAACACGATCCCGTATCAGGGCGTGCCCGTCGGCACCATCAAGCGGTTCATCGCCGGGAAAGGGAATGCCGATAAGGCCGCGGTCATCGCGGCCGTCCGCGAGCGTGGGTTCAACCCCGCCGATGACAACGAGGCCGACGCACTCGCCTTCCTGCTGTGGGCGATCGAGACCGAGGGAGGCGTGCGATGACACGAACGCGCCTCCCGGATCGCCGCGCAGCCGAGACCGTCCGGCTCGAGCACGGCGGCACGCGGTTCATGGTCACGATTGGATTTTATCCAGACGGCCGGCCAGGCGAAGTGTTCACCCATGGCATTCGAACCGGCTCAAGCCTCGATGCCCTTCTGGCCGACGCCTGCGTGGTGGTGTCGTGTCTGATCCAGCACGGCGTCGAGCCGCGGGACTTGGCGGCCAGCATGGGCCGCCTCGGCAGCGCTGAGCCCGCCTCAATCGTCGGCGCGGTCATTGATCTCGTCGCCAACTCGACCTCCTCCCAACATCAGGGCGTTGGGGAGGGAAGCGCATGACCGGCGAACAAATTCTCCAGCACGCTGCCGGTGTCATTGCCGAGCGGGGCGCGGCCTACGGCGACGCGTCGTCATCGATGTCCGCAGTGGCCGAACGCTGGTCGATCACGCTGGGCCGCGCCGTTACTCCGGCGCAGGTCGTGCTGTGCATGATCGATCTCAAGCTTACGCGGCTCGCGCACGATCCAACCCACAAGGACAGCGTAGCGGACGTTATCGGCTACGCCGCCTTGCTGCCGGAGGTGACGCGATGAGGTGGGCACCGCCTGGCTACGGCGGCGAGCGACGTCCGCCCGAGAAGGTCAAGCAGGATGGATGGCGCGAGCAGGGTCTGCTCGCCGTCTCCGTCGATGATCAGCGCTGAGCTGGCCGGAGCGCGAGTTCATTCGGCAGATCGGGGAGAAACTTTACGGCAAGAAGCGGGAGGCCGAGCATGGATAACTGGACCGCCGAAATGGTGGAGGAGCGTCTCATCGACGCTGCCGCCGTGATGCGTCGCCTGCCACCGGTGCGCGTCCCGGGCTACTTCAGCACATGGCCGCGGGCGCTCGTGGAGTTCGCCGATCTCGTCGGTCAGCAGCCCGAGCCACTGCGACTGCCGCCGCCGTCGCCGGCCGCAATCAGCCGGATGGAGGAAACGCTTGGTTGGCTGCGGTGGCTCGATGCCGAGGACGCCAAGCTTGTCTGGGCACGGGCGGATCGTACTCAGTGGAAAGCAATCTGCTGGAAGTTTGGCATTGCGCGTGCGACGGCCAATCGTCGGTATCAGTACGGACTGAGCGTGATCGCGTGGAGGCTCAATGGGCGGAGGGTGCCGAGGAAGGGGTCGAGGAAGAATTCCCGATAGTGGGCCGGGCCTTCTGAGCTGACTGCCCGACTATCCGTCCAGCCGCTAAGCGCCCGACCTTGTCCCGGCCGGTCGTTTGATGGGAGAGTACTCGTCCGTCACACTGTGCGAATTCCTTTGCACAGCCGCAGGAGATTTACGTGATGAAAATCAGCCGAAGCATGCTTGCAGGCGCAAGTCTTCTCGCCCTTAGTTGCGTCTCAGCGTTGGCTCAGCAGGTCACGGGTGTTCCAGGTTCGCCCGGCGCCACCACCACGATCGACGGTAAGCAGCTGCCGCCGCCCGATCCGAAATTCGGCGGCGTGATCCGGGACGATGCGCTGCAGTCGAAGCCCTGGTGGGCCCCGCGCGTGGCGCCGCCGAAAGGCGCGCCGAACGTGCTGCTCATAATCACTGATGATGCCGGCTTCGGCGTGCCCAGTACGTTCGGCGGTGTGATCCCGACGCCGACGATGGACCGCATCGCCAGCGAAGGCTTGCGCTACAATCGCATGTTCTCCACCGCGCTGTGCTCGCCGACGCGCGCCGCGCTGATCACCGGGCGCAACCATCACTCGGCTGGCTTCGGCGTGGTTTCGGAACAGTCGACCGGGTTCCCCGGCTACAACAGCATCATCGACCGGGACAAGGCGACGATCGGCCGGGTCTTGCTGGAGAACGGCTATGCGACCTCGTGGTTCGGCAAGAACCACAACACGCCAGCCTTCGCCGCCAGCCAGGTCGGGCCCTTCGACCAGTGGCCGACCGGAATGGGCTTCGAGTATTTCTACGGCTTCGTCGGCGGCGACGCCAACCAGTGGCAGCCGAACCTGTTCCGCAACACGACGCAGATCTTTCCTTTCGAGGGTAAGGCGCCTGGCACCTGGAATCTGGTCACCGGGATGGCCGACGACGCCATCGACTACATGAACCGGATGCACCAGATTCAGCCGGACAAGCCGATCTTCATCAAATACGCCCCCGGTGCGACCCATGCGCCGCACCACCCAACCAAGGAGTGGGTGGAGAAGATCAGCAAGATGAAGCTGTTCGATGAGGGCTGGAACAAGGTGCGCGAGCGCATCTTCGAGAACCAGAAGCGTCTCGGCGTGATTCCGAAGGACGCCACGCTGCCGCCGTGGCCGAAGGACGTGCTGAAGGAGTGGGATCAGCTCAGCGGCGACGAGAAGAAGCTGTTCATCCGCCAGGTGGAGGTCTTTGCCGCATACGCTGCCTACAACGACCACGAGATCGGGCGCGTCGTTCAAGCTTTCGAAGACTTGGGCCGGCTCGACAACACGCTGATCATTTACATCAACGGCGACAACGGCACGAGCGCCGAGGGTGGGCCGATGGGCACACCGAACGAGGTCGCGTGGTTCAACGGCATCAGCGACCTGCCTGTCGACGTGCAGATGAAGTTCTACGAGGTCTGGGGCACCGAACTGACTTACAACCACATGTCGGCCGGCTGGTCGTGGGCATTCGACACGCCGTTCTCCTGGTTCAAGCAGAATGCCTCGCAGCTCGGCGGCACCAACCAGAACATGGTGGTGTCATGGCCGGCACGCATCAAGGACAAGGGCGCCCTGCGCGAGCAGTTCGTGCATGTAATCGACGTAATGCCCACGATCCTCGAGGCCGCCGGCATCCGTGCGCCCGAGGTGGTCGACGGCATCCGGCAGAAGCCGATCGAAGGCACGAGTTTCCTCTATACCTTTGATGCCAAGAACGCGAAGACACCATCGAGGCACCGGACACAGTATTTCGAGATGATGGGTCAGTGGGCGCTCTACCACGACGGCTGGTTCCTCAGCACCAAAGTCGATCGCGCGCCCTGGCAGGCCTTCGGCCCGGCGAACCCGGATCCGCTGAACAACCAGGTCCTGCAACTCTACAACCTGAACACCGACTTCAATCAAACCACCGACCTTGCAGCGAAAAACCCGCAGAAGGTTAAGGAGCTGAAACAGATGTTCGTCGCGGAGGCTAGGAAGTACCAGGTCTTTCCGCTCGACGCTTCGGTGGCGGCACGCATCGTTGCGCCACGGCCGAACATCACCGCCGGTCGCTCGGAGTTCGTCTACACGAGGCCGATGACCGGACTGCCGCAGGGCGATTTACCGCTGTTGCTTAACACCTCCTACACGATCACCGCCGACATCGAGGTGCCGGCCGAAGGCGCCGAGGGCATCATCCTGACGTCGGGCGGGCGCTTCGCCGGCTACGGCTTCTACCTGCTGAAGGGCAAGCCGGTGTTTCTGTGGAACATGGTCGATCTCGAGCGCCTGAAGTGGGAGGCCCCTAACTCGCTGCCGCCCGGCCGGCACACAATCGAGTTCGATTTCAGGTACGAAGGGATCGGCGCCGGCACGCTTGCCTTCAACAACTTCAGCGGCGTCGGCCGGCCCGGCACCGGAACGCTCAAGGTGAACGGCAACGCGGTCGCGACCAAGCGGATGGAGAAGACGCTACCGATGATTTTACAGTGGGACGAGAGCTTCGACATCGGCTCCGATACGCTCACCGGGGTGAATGACGCGGACTACAAGCCGCCGTTCACCTTCACCGGCAAGCTCAACAAGCTGACGATCAAGGTCGACCGGCCACAGTTGTCGCCCGAGGACATTAAGAAGCTGCAGGCCGCGATGCGGGAGAAGGCGAAAGCCGACTGATCCGCTGAGCGCGTTGCGTGCCGAAGAAGGACATTGCGGGCAAGAAGATGATGGTCAAGACTGTCGATGGTAGTCAGATCTCGATCAATGCTACCAATGGCGTCAGCGTTGATAGTGCCAAAGTCGTGAAGGCTGACATCGAGACGTCAAACGAACGGCGTCATTCATGTCATCGACGCGGTGGTCATTCCTAAGGAGTAAGCAGGGAATTCGAACTCTGTGCGAGAGTTTGGCCGGCGCTTGATCGACACTGATGTGTCGGTCAAGCGTTCAACTATCTTCACTAAGTTAGATGGGACTTCTCCGCTTGGGACCGGTATCGGCTGATTATGTGCTGGCAAGTTCGAGCATGATCTCGTTTCTGCGTAAGAACGGCAGCGTCCATGGCGGATTGTAGAACGCTAGCACTGGCTCGCCGACAGTAAGGAGCTTTTGCTCCGCAGCGTATCTCCGAAGTTCTGCAGTTTTTGCATCAATCAGACTGTCATTCGCGGTACCGGAGAAGCGAATAGCAACCATTCGTTTTGCGGGGATGGGAACCAATTTGATACGGGGGTCGGTCGGTGCAGGCAAGGTTTCCAAGGTCCAGCTGTGGGGCATGATGAACCGTACCGTCCAGCTGTCGCCGTCTGCTTGTTGAGTAACGGGCGCGGTCATGGCGATCTTCTGTTGGCGCTGCTGCTGGACCGGTGCGGTCATCTCGATCTTCGCGTTCGGGCTGTCGGAACCGAAAATGTAGGCTGCGATCAGGCGGAATCCCTCGCTGATGGCGGCTTTTCGCTCTCCTTTCATCTCAGCTTCGGCCGCGATCATCGGCCCGTAGGCGCGGACTTCGATCGAGCCAAGGGAAGCCGTCACCCGATACTCGGGTTGCTCGACATGGCTCATGATGGGCCCTGCTGATGCGGCTGCTACGATGATTACAAATATGATCCCCGCCAGCCCCCAATAAAGTCGCACTCGTCGCTTCGACATACTGACTTGTCCTTGCCGCATGCCATCTCATATGGGCATGCCAGATTTCGATGGCCAGCACATCGGCCCGCTAAATAAACCAAGGGGGTCGTCGGCTAAGCTGATATTAACTTCGTCAAATCGAACGCTTTCGTGCCCGATTTCCGGCTTTGGAAGCACAGGACAGGTGCCATCGAGCAAATCGGTCAAGAATGAGACCGACTCGGGCGTCGGCTAATATCGTGAGTTGCTGTAGCGAAGTCGGTTTCAACTTCCAATAAGATGCTCGATTTCCACTGTTGCGATGCTACCTCACAGATCTGAAAGTCACAGCAGAAGAAGTTTTGGTACTTCGACTAGACCTTGCCTTAAATTCCCTCCATTCAAAGTGAAATTGGTCATTGGATCGGGGGATCCCATGATGATGTTCACGATCGCCTTGGCCTTCGCGCTGATCATGATCGCGATGGTGTTTCCTTTGTTGTTCGTGCGGCTCTGACGCGCGTTTGCAGACGCTTTTTCACAAAATTGGAAGGCTCAATGCGTTCGCCTAGCCTTGTCGTGCTGACGTTGCCGGTATTTCTTGCGACGCCGGTCGCGGCGGACATACCAGCGGCTACGGGCTCGTTCACGACCCAGCTGCCAATTCGCAACTATGACGTTGTCTTGGAAGTGGGCGCTGGCGCCGCATTGCGTCCGGCCTATGAAGGCGCCAGTCAGTATCAAGTCAGTCCGTTTCCGGTCGTCACGCTCCACTATCTCTGGTTGCCCGGTCTGGGCGAGGTGAAGAGCCAGACGCGGTCGCGCGACGGCTTCTCATTCAGTCCCTCATTTCGTTACGTTCGTGAACGCAATAGCGGCGATTATAGTGAACTAACTGGCCTGCAGAACGTCGACCCCGCTTACGAGATTGGTGGCCGGGTCGCTTATACGTTTGGCGTCCTTCGGGCTCACGCTTCGCTTCGGCGTGGTATCGGCGGACATGAGGGCGTGGTCGGTGAGGCGGGTCTCGACCTCACTCTGAATGCAGATGCGGTCACGGAAATCAATTTCGGCCCGCGTATCAGCTACGCCGATGCCACTTATATGCGGACCTATTTGGGTGTCACGCAGGCGGAATCGTTGACCTCTGGACTCGCCGCGTATGATCCGGGGGGCGGAATCAAGGGTGCGGGTGTAGAGTTTGGCAGCCGCTATGCTTTCACGCCGCAATGGTCGCTGCTTGGCGCGGTTACGTATGAGCGGCTGGTTGGAGTTGCCGCTGATTCGCCGATAGCTCAGGCCGGCGACCTCGACCAATTCACCGCAAGACTTGGTTTGAGCTATCGTTTCGGATTGAACCTGTTCAGGTGATATTCAGCCGTGTACTGATCCTTGCTTGATCGTAAACCGGCGCGTGGACATTCGTCGCGCGAATGCGCTGTCAAGTTGATTTCGCGTGGTGAGACATTTTTCAGTGAGACATCGAGCGGCGAGACAATCGCCGAGTCTGGATGTATGTTTTTCGCATGATCGCGAGATTCGCGATGGTGGTCTGATTGTCGGCTGATCAACGGGTCCTCCCTGGCGCTAAAACGAATGCGGGGGGCAATGGCCCGGAATATCGCTACCGACAGCCCCGAAATCTGAGTTACCACCCGCAAGTTACCACCCTGGCATGGAGACGCATGCCCTGGGAGCGCCCGTTAATTGGAGCTTTCTGGGCGGAGTCCCTGGTAACGCCGGAGGTTGGTACACGGCGTATTCGTTATCACCGACCGGTTACCACTCGCCCGCTCTGCCCGCCCTGGGGCGCGTTTCTCGAACCGGCGTGGTAAAGGCGACTTGCTGAATGTCCGCTTCGCTCCGAAAGCAACTCGGTGCAATGCCGCGAGATGACGCGAAGCAACAACGGACTCATGCACCGCAGTAAAATCGGTGTCTCATTCGATCACCTCGTCGGCCTGGATGAGCGCGCCTTGCGGAATGGCAAGGCCGAGTGCCTTGGCGGTCTTGAGGTTGATCACCATCTCCCATTTTGCCGGTTGCCAGAAGGGAATATCGCCGGCCTTGGCGCCGTTGAGGATCTGCTGCACGTCGGCGGCCATTCGCTTGGCGAGTTCGCCCAGGTCTGGCGCATAGGCGACGAGCCCGCCCAGATCCACGTAGTCGCGGTACGGATACATTGCGGGCAATCGGTGTTTCGCGGTCAACCCCACGATGAAGGTCCGGTGTGCGAGGAAGTCGCCGCCCTGCGACACGAGCACGGCATCGATCTTCTCCCGCGCCATCTCATCGAGCACGCGGCCCAACTCGGCCTCCGTCACCTCGGCAAGCAACCTCTCGATGATCGGAACGCCCAAAGCCTCGACCTCCTGCCGCCGGCTCGTCACGAATGCGATCCTCGTCGCAGCCGGCACGATCTCTTTCAGGATTTGCAAGCGCTTTGCGTTTAGGCCGGCGCCCCCGTCCACACTGACGCCGGTGAGGTTGCCACCAGGGCGCGCGATGTTCGAGACCAGCCCGGCTGCGACCGGGTCTGTCGTGATGCCGACGATAGGGATCGTGGCAGTCGCTGTCGTGAGCGCTTTCACCAGCGCGTTTTGGTTGGCAACGATCAGTTCAGGCGCGCGGGCGACGACCTCGGCAGCGAAACTTGCGTAGCGGCTGGTGTTGCCCTCAGCGGAAAAGCGCTCGACGACGAGATTGGTGCCTTCCGCGTAGCCGAGCTTGCGCAACTCCTCGTAGAACGTCTTTATCCAGAACACGCCGCCGGATTCGGCGAGCTTCGCGGCCGGGAAGCCGGAATGGACGAAGGCGATGCGGCGGGTGGAGGGCTGCTGCGCGCCAAGTTGAAGCGGCCACGCGACCGCCGCCGCGCTCCCAATCAGCTTGATGAAATAGCGACGCTTCACGGGTCTACCTCTCAAGCCGACGGCCGGAAATTTACCACACTACGCCGGTGCGTGAGAACGCTGTTGTGCACCACGGCAAAATTGATCGTCGAATGGCAGAGTCGGGTCATTCACCACCTGCCGGTTAATGACCACGATCTTAGCATGTCAGCTTCACCCCGAAAGCGACCGTCCACGCCTTAATCAATCGAGCAATGAACCTGCAGTTTTCCGACAAGGTCGAGCGCTGGCCGCTCGAGCGATTGATCCCGCACGCGCGCAATGCCCGCACCCATTCCGAGGAGCAAGTGGCGCAGATCGCGGGATCGATCGCCGAGTTCGGCTTCGTCAATCCGGTGCTGGTCGGCGACGACGGCGTGATCGTCGCGGGCCACGGCCGGGTCATGGCGGCCCGCAAGCTCGGACTATCCGAGGCGCCGGTGATCGTGCTGTCGCACCTGACGCCGACGCAGCGGCGCGCGCTGATGATCGCGGATAACCAGATCGCGACCAACGCAGGCTGGAATGACGAGATGCTGGCGGCCGAGCTGGCGGCGCTGAAGGAGGAGGCATTCGACCTCGATCTGCTCGGCTTCGACGACGCCGAAATCGATCGGCTGCTGGCCGGCACCGACGACGAGCCGGCGGACCTCGATGAAGCGCCCGAGCCGCCGGCCGATCCAGTCAGCCGCCCGGGCGATCTCTGGATCTGCGGCGAGCATCGCGTGCTGTGCGGCGACGCCACCGTGCTGGCTGATGTCGAGAAGGTGCTGGGCGGCGAGCTCGCCGACATGACGTTTCACCGATCCGCCCTACAATGTGAACTACGCCAACACCGCAAAGGACAAGCTGCGCGGCAAGAACCGTCCGATCCTCAACGACGCGCTAGGCGAGGATTTCGGCGCGTTGCTCTACGACGCCTGCGTCAACATCCTGACCGTCACCAAGGGCGCGGTCTACGTCTGCATGTCGTCGTCGGAGCTCGACACGCTGCAGAAAGCCTTCCGCGAGGCCGGCGGCAAGTGGTCGACATTCGTCATCTGGGCCAAGAACACCTTCACGCTCGGCCGCTCCGACTACCAGCGCCAGTACGAGCCGATCCTCTACGGCTGGAAGGACGGCACCGATCACTACTGGTGCGGCGCCCGCGATCAGGGCGACGTCTGGTTCTTCGACAAGCCGCACAAGAACGATCTGCACCCGACGATGAAGCCGGTCGCGCTGGTCGAGCGCGCCATCCGCAACTCGTCCAAGAGCCGCGACATCGTGCTCGACCCATTCGGCGGCTCGGGAACGACGCTTGATCGCGGCTGAACACGCGGGACGCCGGGCGCGGCTGATTGAACTCGATCCCAAGTATGTCGATGTCATCGTTCAACGTTGGCAGGACCAGACGGGGCAGGCTGCGAAGCTTGAATCCTCAGGCCAAAGCTTCAGCGACATCGCCTTCAAAAAAGGGGAGGCAGCATAACAAAGTGGCCCCCGGCAAATACGCATCGGGGGCCACTCTTGTGCCGGACACTTTCGGGGGGCTGGGGGGCTGTCCGGCTTAGCTCGAAGGGTACTCCGACTTAGTTCTTCGGCAACTTGGTCAAATGCGCGCACCATGTCACGCTTACGTGAGGGCGCTTGTTTAGGAGCAGCGACGAAAATGCGCGCCGGCGTATGACTTGAATACTTTCGTTGCGTGGCTGCGAGGTAATTCGCGCAAAACGTAGCGGGCTTCCCGGCACAAAGGCCCGTCGACTTGAACAGCAAAAGAGGAAGTTTGTAGCGGACCCGATTGTTCCAAGGTGGGAACCTCGGCATAGTTGGCGTCATGCCAGCCCGACGCCACCAAGGACTGTCACAGGATCTGTTCACCGCGGCCGTAGCCAAGACGGCGCAGCCGGAGGCCGAGGTTGTCGCTTCGAAGGCTGAGCCTGCTCCGGCGACGGAGCCGGCATCGCAGCGTCATTTGTTGCCACGGGATTTGCCTGGTGCCCTCAAGCATCTAAATGACAGCGAGCTCGACGCGCTACACAAAGTAACTTTGGACGAACTGAAGCGACGGGATCGGTTGTCGTCGACGGTGATGAAGCAATCGACACCGGCACACCTGACACCGCATCCACGTCAGACGCCCTCCGATCATGAGGTGGGTTCTCTGACGAAGGGGCAGCTGAATGCTGTGCGAGCCGCATTCAAGGCGGGCGTCAAGCCTGCCGCGATAGCCCGCCAGTTCGGGATTTCACAGTCCGATATCAGGAAGGCGCTCGCCGCCGAGGTTCGGGATCGGAAACCAGTTCGCTGACAGGAAATATGACCTGCTGCGGAACGAAATTGGTGCGCCTACTTGTATCCGCCGGCGCGCAGCGGCCTTCGTTTGCGGGCCGCCTCAGACCTGATGCGCGGGCGCCAGTCACCAGAAAGCTGGACGGCGTTTGCGTTGTGGTTAATTTGTTATCCGATAGACGCGCCCGCGGGACCCCGATTTCTCTGAGACGACCGTGAGGCCGAGCTTCTTCTTCAGCCCACCTGCAATCGCACCCCGCACGGTATGGGGCTGCCACTCCAGGGCTTCGACGACCTCGTCGATCGTGGCGCCCTTTGCCCGCCGCAGCAGCGCGATGAGGTGCGCCTGCTTGCTGTCCTTGCGGGGCGCCTTCGGCTCCTTGGTCTTGGGTGCCTTCGGGCGTGTATTCGGTTTGGTCTCGGCGTTGGCTGGCGCCTCATCTACGGTATTGGCCACAGGATCTTCCGCCTCGTCGCGCGGGTCGATGCCGAGCGTGGCGAACGCGGCCTTGGTGGCAACGAGCGTCATGCGGCCATGTTGTTCATCGTGACGCCAGACGGTGTCGTCGCGCTTGGCGCGCACCTCTTTGATTAAATCCTTCTTGAGCAGGCTCTTGAGCACATTGCCGGCGGCGTTACCCTTGAGCTTGGTGGTGACTGGAAAAATGCACCGATCCTCACGCTGGCAGGCAGCGGTGAGAACGACGAGTTGGGAATCGGACAAGCGTGACATGATATTGCTCCATCAGCAGGAGGGCCACGACCACCGCAGCCCTGCTACTGCCCCAAGCCTCGTCGGGCTGAGCCAGCGAGGCTTTACGTCGCTGTCGGATGAATGCTTCGATTGGATCGATAGCCAAGTTGATTACGAGCAATTTGATTGCTCAGTTCAGGCGAGAATCGTCATGGGATTATCAATCCGCGCCTATGCGCGGCAGCGGGGCGTCAGCCACGTGGCCGTGCTCAAGGCCGTCAAGCAGGGACGGATTGCTCTGGAGCCCGACGGCACCGTTGATGCGGCTAAAGCGGATGCGTCCTGGGAACGATCCAGCGATCCGGCTCGCCGCAGACCCACCGCGGAAAAACTCCGCCCGGTCGCAGAGGCGGCCGTGGGCTCGGTGCGCGAGACGCTGAAGGAGCAGGGACTTCCAGCCAGCGGCAATGTCACCTTCGTGCAGGCGCGCACCGCGCACGAAATCGCCAAGGCGCATCTCGCCCGCTTGAGACTGCAAGAGCGCAAGGGCGAGTTGGTCGATCGCGCCAGCGCGGCCGCGCTGGTTTTCCGCCTCGCGCGCGAGGAACGCGACGCCTGGATCAACTGGCCTGCCCGGGTCGCGGCCCTGATGGCAGCCGAGCTCGGCGTCGAGGCGCATCCGATGCAATAGGTCTTGGAGACCCATGTCCGCGTGCAGCTCAGCGAGCTTGCCGATGTGCAGCCAGAATTCCGATGACGCCCCTTGGATGATCAACTCAGCTTCGAGGGTGCAGAGCAACTCGGCCAGCTCTGGCGCGACGGACTGCGGCCCGATCCGCTGCTTACGGTTTCGGAGTGGGCGGACGCGCATCGCTACCTGAGCCCGCGTGATTCCGCCGAGCCGGGGCGTTATCGAACCGATCGCACGCCTTACATGCGCGCGATCATGGATGCGTTGTCGCCGAGCCATCCGGCGCGCCGCGTCGTGTTCATGAAGTCCGCGCAGGTCGGTGCGACGACCTCAGGATCCAACTGGATTGGCTACGTCATCCACCATGCACCGGGCCCGATGCTGGCGGTGCAGCCGACGGTGGAGCTTGCGAAACGTTTTTCGCGGCAGCGCATCGAACCACTGATCGCCGAGAGCCCATCGTTGCGAGAGCGGGTCAAGCCGTCCCGAGCCCGCGACGCTGGCAATACCGTTCTGTCGAAGGAATTTCCCGCGGGATTGCTCATCATCACCGGCGCCAACAGCGCGGTGGGTTTGCGTTCGATGCCGGCGCGCTACTTGTTTCTGGACGAGGTTGACGCCTATCCGCCGTCGGCTGACGAGGAAGGCGACCCGGTTGCGCTCGCTGAAGCACGCACGCGGACATTCTCCTGGCGGAGCAAGGCATTCCTTGCCTCGACGCCGACGATCCAGGGGATTTCCCGGATAGAGCGCGAATACGAGGCATCGGACCAACGCCGCTACTTCGTGCCATGCCCGCATTGCGAGCACATGCAGTGGCTTCAGTTCGAGCGGTTGCGCTGGGACAAGGGGAAGCCCGAAACTACACATTATATGTGTGCGGCCTGTGATGGCCGGATCGAGGAGCACCACAAGACCGCGATGCTCCAGGCCGGCGAGTGGCGGGCCACTGCGGAGGGCGCTGATCCTGGCACGATCGGGTTCCACCTTTCCGCACTCTATTCACCAGTCGGCTGGTTTTCCTGGGCGGATATCGCCCGGATGTGGGAAGCCGCGCAGGCCACCGACGAGGCCAAGCGCAGCTTCAAGAACGGCGTGCTGGGCCTGACGTGGGTCGAGACCGGCGAGGCGCCGGACTGGCAACGGCTCTACGAACGCCGTGAGGCTTGGCAGATCGGGACCGTGCCGTCGGGCGGACTGTTCCTCACCGCCGGCGCCGATGTTCAGAAGGACCGCATCGAGGTCGATGTCTGGGCCTGGGGCCGCGGTCTCGAAAGTTGGCTGGTTGATCACATCGTGATCGACGGCGGGCCCGAGCGTGCGGAAAGTTGGGACGCGCTCCATCGGCTGTTGAGCCAGACGTGGCCGCATGCGCGCGGCGCACAGCTTGGTCTCGCCAAGCTCGCGATCGACACTGGTTACGAGTCGCCCGCGGTGTACGCCTGGGCGCGCCGGGCCGGCCACGCGCAGGTCGCGCCAATCAAGGGCGTCGAGGGCTTCAACCGAACCGCTCCGGTGATAGGCCCGACGCATGTGGACGTGACCGAAGGCGGCAAGAAGCTTCGCCGCGGTGCGCGGCTGTGGACGATCGCGGTCGCGACCTTCAAGAGCGAGACCTATCGCTACCTGCGCCTAACGGCGCCAACGGACGAAGAAATTGCAGCGGGTGCGAAATTTTCCGCAGGCTACGTGCACTTGCCGCGCGGTAGCGACGCCGAATGGATCAAGCAGCTCGTCGCCGAGCAGTTGGTGACGATCAAGACCAAGCGCGGATTCCAACGGCTCGAATGGCAGAAGCTGCGCGAACGCAATGAGGCGCTCGATTGCCGTGTGTACGCGCGTGCCGCGGCCTGGATTGCTGGGGCCGATCGGTGGACCGAAGCCATGTGGCGTGATCTGGAGCGGCAGGTTGGCTTGCCTGCACCTCTACAGGACGAAAAAGCGAACCAGAGCGATGTTCCGTCCGCCTGCATCGCAGGCCTCCTCCGACGGAAGCCCGAGCCAACGAGCCGTCGCGTGTTCCGGTCGAGCTACATGAGTTGATGATGAGCGGGGCAATCTTGATATGAAGTGAGCGCTCGTCACTTTCGCTATTGTTCGATTTCGGTGCGAGCTAGCGCTGGCCTCATTCCTTTGCAGCATCGTGGGTGGATTGAACGAAGATTTCTTCCGGCTCTAGCAGGCGCTTCGTCGTCCCGTGCAGATAAGCGTAGTTCAGCATGGCTGTGATGGTCGTCCTGTTCGCGTCCAATCCATATGGCCAGAAATCCGTTCCCATGATCGCTTGCGTCTTGGCAAGCGCTGAACCGAGCCAAGGCAAAGTGGCACTGGGTGCGCTGCCGTCCTGCAACTCGGAGAGGGCCAGAGCTTTCGCCTCCTGAAATGCCTTGAGCACGGAACTTGGGAGCCAAGGGTGCTTGTCGACATAATCGTATCGTATGGCAACGACGTGCATGATTGGAAATATCTGCGTCCGACAGTAGTAATCACGCTCCAACGGCTCGTGGTCCGGAAAGAGTCGCCGAATTCGGCCATTTGCATTCCTGAAGCTTTGGGGTGGTCTGGCTGAAATGATAGCTGGAAGTCTTCCGTCTGCGAGCAGATTATCCAAAGTCTCGTTCGGTTCGATGGGTTGAACGTCGATCGACGGCGGCAAGTTGATGTTCGCCTTCGCTGTCCTTCCTGTTTGATGAAGGCCGCCCGTTCGCCAATGCAAATACTGCGGTTTGATGCCGAAGTCTTGGTCGAGCAACGCTCTCACCCAGAGAGCCGCTGTCATCGCGTACTCGGGAACGCCGACGCATTGTCCTCTTAAATCTTCTGGTTCGTTGATGTCGGAGTCGGCATGAACATAAATTGCGGAGTGTCGAAACATTCGCGAGGTAAAGACCGGTATTGCGAAATATCGCGTATCACCCATCGACCACCGGGCGAGGTACGAGCCCATCGACAGCTCGCTGACGATAAACTCACCCGAATGGAAGGAACGGTGAAACAGCTCCTCCGGGACGAGAGGCACGGCTATCGTTTCACATCCCTCGATTGAAAGCCGGCCGTCCAATAGGGGTCTGGTCCGATCATAAGCGCCACATCCAAGCGAAATTGGCAGTTTTGCCAAATTCAAATCCTCGGTTCATGAAAACGTGCCAGCCATGGTCTTTACTTAAGATTGATGCCTTCCTGCCTTACGATCTGCGACCACTTCGTCTCCTCGCGATCAACCGGGGCGAGCCCGCAGGTCAGCTGCCATCGCGGGCCCGGCGACGAGCGCAGAAAGTGCAACGCCGGCAAGCAAAAGCTTTTTCGATTAACGACCCCCTGATGTGTGGATTTCCCGAAGGGCCACCCGGGCTTCGTTTAGGAGTTCGTCTCCTTCCGGCAACAGTCCAGGTTTTTCGGTTTCCGTGTGGGTGACGGGCGCGGGCCAAACGCCACACCGGCTGGTTTTCGAACTGACCGGATGTTGCGAAATTTGTGTGACCTGCCGGCGATTGCGGCTGAGGCCGACGTTTCGCTGTCGTCATCTTCCACGGGTCGGAACAAAGGAATGCTTGATCTACCGCACCTAGCCTCCCGGGTATTCGGGACGCCGCCTGACGACGGCGCGTGCCAAGCTCGAGGTGATCCTCGGGGTGTTGGCTCCTGCGGTTTGCAGGTGGCCCGGTGGCGCCGGTCGATCCGGCGACGGAGCCAGCGCCGCTCGCACCTCGATTACCGTGAAGCGGATCGCGGTGGTGTCGGTGATTGGTACGCTGGTCGCTCGCTCGGGTTATCTTGATGCGACAAGCGGACTTCTATCGACGGTGAAGTCGGCGCCGCCGTTGCGACCGCCATGGACGATCCCTCGGTGCGGGCGTCATTTTCGGCATCGACTTGCCCGGCGGCGAGGTCGGCGGTCTGTTTGACCTCATCGATCAGATACGTGCCATCAAAACGAGTACCGATAAGCCGCTCTGGGCGGTCGCTAACGAAAGCGCGTTGTCGGCAGCCTATGCGGTCGCCAGTACCGCCGACTGGTCTACGTGACCCAGACCGGCGAGGTCGGATCGGTTGGCGTGGTTGCGGTTCATGTCGACGAGAGCGCTGCCGATGCAAAGGCAGGCCTCGCGTGGACATTCGTGTTCGCGGGCGAAAGCAAGGTCGACGGCATGGGCCCATGAACCGCTCTCCGCGCGCGCCCGTGCGACTATCCAAGCTGACGTCGACAATCTCTACGCGCAACTGTGTGGCCTGGTGGCGGCCAACCGCCGGCTGACGCCCGAGGCCGTCCGTGGAACGAACGCCACGGTCTATCGCGGCGAACTCGCGATCCGCGCCGGCCTCGCCGACCGACTAGGAACGCTCGATCTCGCGATTGCCGAGATGGCGGCTGAGCTCGATCACGCTATCTCGACGCCGCGCCCCACCATCAATTCGACCCCGAAACGGAGGCCGTCTATGACGACGAACGAAAGTAAGAGCATTGAGCGCGACCTGAATGACCCGACCGCAGTCCCCGCGGCTCAGGCGGAAACGAAAGATCCTAAGACCGCTCCGGCGCCAGCCGAACCGCCAGCGCCGGAGATGCCCTCCGTTCCCCCGCTTGAAACTGCACTCGCCGACAAGCTGCGCGCCGAGTTCGGCGAGATCGCGGCCATCGCTACGCAAGCCGCCCGGCTCGGCGTCACGGTCGATGCCGCAGACGCCATGCGTAAGGGCATCTCGGCTGATGACCTTCGCCGTTCCGTGCTCGATGCGCTCGCCGCGCGCGCCGAGGCAACCAGCGTGATCGCGGCGGCCCCATCCACGCCTTTCGCGGGCGACAGCCCGATCGTGCGGCGCGCCAAGGAACGTGCGGCCGCGGCGGCTCGCTGATCACTGAGGAGCACCAGATATGACCACCCTGACAATGTCGCCGACGCTCGGCGATCTGCTCAAGTATGAACTCAACGCAAGCTACTGCCGCGAGACCGTGACGCTGAAATCGGGCGCCAGTTACGCACTCGGCTCGGTACTCGGCAAGATCACGGCTTCCAGCAAATATCGCCTCTCGCCGGCGGCTGAAGTCGTCGGCGACGAGGGTGCGGAAACCGCGATTGCGGTGCTGATCGAGGCAGTCGACGCGACCGCCGCCAACAAGACTGGCCTGGTGGTATTCCGTGGGCCCGCCATCGTGTCGAAGGCCGCGCTGGTGTTCGACGCATCCGTCGATGACGGGACCAAGAAAGCAGTGAAACAAGCTGAACTTGCCGCCGCCGGTCTTGTCGCGCGCGACACCGCCTGATCGGTCACGCTCCGCAACCCTCACACCCTAACCATTCATCCGGGCCTCGACGGCACAAACGTCGGGGCTCTTGGCTTTCAAGGACCCCATTCCATGGCAATCCGTTCGACGTGGGCGGCTACACGCTCGCCGAGATGACCTCGGCCATCAACATCCTGCCCAACATCTATACCCGGCTGGGCGAGATGGGCTTGTTCCGGTTCGAGGGCGTCACCCAGCGCAGCGTCATCATCGAACAGGCCGAGGGGGTGCTGAACCTCCTGCCGACCGTGCCGCTCGGTGGCCCCGCGACGGTCGCCAACCGGGATACGCGCTCCATGCGGTCCTTCACGGTGCCGTGGATACCCCACGACGACGTGATCACCCCGCAGGACATCCAGGGCGTTCGCGGTTTCGGCGTCGCCGATGCCACCGACCCGCTCGCCACCGTCATGGAGCGCAAGATCACCCGCATGCGCTCCAAGCACGCCCAGACGCGCGAGTAGCAAATTCGGCACTTGGACGGCGCGCAAACCAGGGCGCCCGCCAGGGACCGATACTACGATAAGATGAAGTCTTTGGCAGGACAAGATCAGGGCGAGCTCCCCACCTGCCGGCGCAGGTGCTCGCAATACCGTCGCACGCTATCTTCGAGCGGGAACAGTCGGCTAGAGCCGCGCTCGATGATGCCGGCCTTCGCGAGGTCGTAAACAACTTTCGGCGTCACACCAAGACAGCGCGCAAGGGTATTGGCTGAGACGGCGGGAAGCGGCTCTTCATCCTTGGAGTGCTTTTCATCCATCGTTGGTTTCGATGGCCTCTAGTGTTTAGTTTTGATAGAGATCGTGCGCAGCGTCGAGACCGTCGAGGTGCAGGGATGTTGCCCACGGGTGTCGCGGCGAGCGCTTCTGCCTGGCCGTTTCCTAGAACTGGGCAAGCTGATGCCGGGTAAGGGGACTAGGCCCAACACAGACGAAAATCAACGGCGACGCAGTCGCCCCATCATCGACCGGTTGCCGCTATCGCCAGTCTCATTGCAACGCAACACAAAGCCCGACCTCACGGCCGGGCTTCTTGATCACTGACGCGATTACTCGATCGATGTTACTTCGCGGGTGACATCTTCGCCACTTGGGTCTCGAACGGCTTGAAGGCCTCTTTGGCAAAATCAGCATAGAGTTGGCCGACTTTAGTCACCTGGGCGGTGTAGTCTTCGAAAATTGCCTTAGCGTACTCGGTCTGCACCTCGATCGCCTTATCCAGCGACTTGACGCCGAACAATTTCTCCGCAGCCTTGGTGCTGTTCTCAAAGGATCGCTTCGAGTAGTCCGCCATTTCGGTTGCGATCGCCTGAGTAGTCTTCGACAAGGCGCCCAAGGAAGTCATTGTCGTATCCATGGTAGTCTTGCCCATTTTCTGAGCATCTTCGAAATTTCCGAGCATCGCGACTCTATACCTTTCTTCGTCCCGTCCCGTCGCAGCGGGACCGAGACTGTTGGGGTTGCGTAGAAATTACTAGTTTGCCTAGATTGTGCGCAGCTAACCGCTCACATAGAAGGCAATATATTGCAATGCACAAACAAGCAAGCGGCATTTTTGCATTGCAGCAAGCGCTATTCTGATTGTCGAATAGGCAAGATTTTCAGGACTGAGGCGCTGCTACCTGCGCTTGATGATGATCTCGACCGCGGCATCCGGTCCGAGGCGATTGCCGTCATGAACATGACGCTCCGCGTATCAATGCCCAACGCCCCGCCTGACCTCGCTGAGAAAGTCGAAGCCGCGCTCCTCGGCCAAGTGTCCGAGATCGCAGATCAGGTCTGCGATGGCATCCTCATCGTCCGTGCGGCAGTGCCTTGAAAATGCCGCGACGGCCTCAGCGGCCCAGGTGATGTGGTCGGACTTATCGGTCATGTTTGAGGGGGGCGGTTTGCTTGCCGTTGGCAGAGAGGGGCCGAGCCGGTGATCAGGCCCGTATCTTCAGGGGCCAGGAAAACCACGCAGCCCGCGATCTCCTCCAACTCGCCCCGGCGGCCGATCGGGCTGCGGTAGGATGTTCTTCTCCAGTACATGCTTCGGCACCGCCGACGGGCTCACCTCCGGACAAATGCGCCGCCGTAACAGATAGCGAGCGCAGTTACCTAACCGCGCGATGATGGTAGCGTCACCGCGGAGACGCGCGGTGCTTCGCGTCCAGGGCCGAACGACCGGGCAGCGGATCGCCAAGAACCGCCATGTTGGGCGTCAACTCCGCCTCCCATGCAGTTTCACGCTCAGCTAAAACCTCGCCCGGGGTTGCACGAAACAGCGCAATCGTGTGCCCAGGCTTCGCTTCGTCCGCGCTCCACCGCCGAAATCCCCGCATCCCATAACCCCCAATTTGTATCCCTAGATTTTCCAGCATCCAGACGAATTGGGGCTCGATTGTGTGAACATCCGGGCCGGACATGCGCAGATCTAGGTGTTTTCTTGGCACTGCCACACCGTCTGCGTCGCAGGGGGTCATCACGTACCGTATGAGGCCCTTCACTCCATCGCCTCGGCGGCGGCCAATCAGCAATGTCGGCGGGACGATTGGCCGAGAGCGCGAACTATCGGAAGTGCAACGCTTTCGCTTTTCACAACATTCCTCCCGCTGGCGGCGCGAGTTCAAGTTGCGCGACTGCTTTACGCTTCACTTGAAGAGGACCCCATGGTCGGACTGATCGACATCGCACCCAACACGGAATCCGTCGACGTGCAGGGTGCATCCGTTGCCGTGCACGGCGTCTCGGCAAAGGGCGTAGCGCACCTGCTCGGACGCTTCCCTGAGCTCCGCAAGCTGATGACCGGGCAGGAGGTCGAAACCGAGCAGCTGATGGCAATCGGGGCGACGCGGTCGCCGCCATTATCGCCGCCGGTTGCGGCTATCCCGGCGACGAACAGGCCGAGACAGTGGCGGGCAAGCTTTCGCTCGACGCGCAAGCTGACCTTCTGGCCTCCGTCCTGCGGTTGACGCTGCCGAAGGGCATCGGCCCTTTCGTCGAGAAGCTGACGGCGCTCGGCGGCGTCTCGACACCGTTCCATCCGATACGGTGCAGGCTTCGAAATCGCCGAAGCCGTCGACGCGCTGATTGGCGATAACTACCCGCCAGCCGACGTGTGGGCGATGACGCCGCGGCAGATCGCGGGCTCGCTCTATTTCGCGCGACGACGTCAGCAACGCGAGGCAGCCGAGCAGCTCGCCCTGGGTGCACTCGCGGCCCGTGGTGAACCGCGCGAGGTGAAGCGGCAGATTGATCATCTTCAACGCGATTAAAGTTTCCCTGATCGGACCGACTGATGCGTAGTCGTCTTTCCAGCCCCACACATACTCAGAGGGTCCTTCCACCGTAGAAGATGGGTATTGCGCACTGTAAGTGAAGTAGGCATCTTCACCAAAGGTCATTGCTGCAAGGTTGAAAGTAATTGGGTGAACTAATGAGTTCAGTCCGAAATCGGTGGTTCGGAACCATTGTATGCGCGCTGGGACTTTTGCTTATCACTGCGCCGCTCCATGCACAGCACGATCAGCAATCGGGCCACGCCCATTCGCATTCCTTCGACGATCCAAACAAATGGTCGGCGACCTTCGATGATCCGAAACGCGACAAATGGCAGATGCCGGATCGCATCATCGCGGCGCTGGCACTGCGGCCCACTGACTTGGTCGCCGATATTGGCGCCGGCACGGGCTATCTTGCCGTGCGGATCGCACGCCATCTGAATTCCGGCACTGTTTTCGCGGTCGATGTTGAACCGAATATGGTCCAGCATCTCGCGGAGCGGGCGAAGGCAAACGGAGTGACCAATCTGCGCGCAGTTGCCGGGACGGAGGCTTCGGCCAACCTCCCGGAAAAGGTCGATGTCGTCGTTCTGCTGAACGTCTATCATCACATTTCAGAGCGGCCGGTCTACTTCAAGCGTCTGCAGTCCTCCTTGAAGTCGGGCGCCCGCGTTGCGATTGTCGACTACCGGCCGGAATCGCCGGTCGGCGCGCCGAAGCACTTTCGCCTGCCCGCCAGCCAAATCGAAGCCGAGATGGCGGCGGCAGGCTTCAGGTTCGCCGCATCGCACGATTTCCTGCCGTACCAGAACTTCCTGGTGTTCCGGTTGCCGGATTGAGTTTCGGCTGGCTGTCGGCTTCACTTTATTCAGGCAACGCCAAGCCAGCATGTCGCCGCCCGCGATACCTGCTGCTGCTGCTGCCCGTTCGGCTCGGCGATTACGCGAGGCGGTCGTTATGCCTTGGCATTCTCGCGGCCCGCGGCGAACCGCGAGAGGTGAAGCGGCAGACCGAGCTTTTGCAGCGCGAATAGCGTGAGCGGCTGAGTCTCGTTTCAGGCAGCCGCAACTTCGTCGTCATGACTGGCGGCTGCCTGCAAATCCAGGGTCTTCGCTCTTTCCTCCTCGAGCAAATTTTGGATTTGCCGGCGCTGCGTTTCGTCAGAAATGACGCTGAGCAGCCTTACGTAACGATCGATGTTTTGCTTGTTGAGGAAGAGTTCCAAATTCATGGCGGCCTACCTCGCAGAAATGCCAAACCGACTATTTATACTTCGCATGTGTGGGTAATGCGACAGAGATCGTGTTTGCATTCAAATCGTCGCCGCGCCTGCCTCGTTGCAACGCACAAATTGATGGGCAAGCTGGCGTTGTGACCGCAGCAATCCGATCGGCGGCTCGAACCAAGACCTTGTCGAGCCAGCCATGAGGCTGAGGATTGTCAGCCGTCTTAGTGAGAGCGCGCACCTCAAGCTCCCGTAAGTCGATTACCTGTCACGGTCTGAGGATAGTGAATCGCAATGAGCCTGCGCTTTGCCTTCTCGGACGTCGCCAAGGGCTTCGTCGACACCATCGCGCGGGAGATGCAACGCCCGATCGCCAAGGCCGCGACTGCGGCGATCCGAGAGGTTGGCGACATTGCCAAGCGCAACGGCCGCGCCAGCATCGCGGCGGCTGGGTTCTCGCGCAAATGGCAGAACGCCCTGCGCGTGAACATCTACCCGCCGCAGGGTGACAGCCTGCGCCCGGCGGCGTTCATCTATCACAAGATCCGCTACGCGGGCGTGTTCGAGGACGGTGCTCCGTCTCGGCTTTGCGGTCGCGGCTGCGGCGGTCGGCTCGGTGTCCATCCCGATGATCGCACTGGCGGCGGCGATCGGCTTCTTGGTCGTGGCGATGGCCAAGGTCGACTGGGAAGCACTCGGCCAGCGCGCCGTCAAGGTGTGGCAGGACGTCGAGGACTGGGCCACGCGGACGTGGCAGTCGATCAAGAGTGGCTGAGAGTCGTTTCAGCAGTTCTGGTCCAATCTCTGGGAAGGCATCAAGAAGGTTGCCTAAGCGATTTGGGACGGCATCGTCGCCGCCGCAAAGAGCACGGCGGGCGGGGTGTAGGCCGGCGTCCTCGCGTTGACTTGGCACCCTTTCCGGCATTGTGTTGGCGCGTATTTGCCGGGGGCCACTTTTCTATTCCCCTTTTTCGAAGGCAACATCGCCGAAGCTTTGACCTGGGGCTTCGAGCTTTGCAGCCTGCCCCGTCTGATAGGTTCGGACAGGGTCCAACGCCAACAAGGCTTGGCGCAGATGGCCAAATGAAATCCGCTCCTGTTCAAGTCGGACTTTTTCCCCGATCCGGTCAAACTGCAGATCCTCAAATAAGGCCCGCTCGGCATCCGTAAGTCGGGCAAGCGGCCCATCGTGCGGTGCGGTTTCTTGGACCCAAAGCGAGCGATGCGCGATCAACGTTTCTCGATCCATCATGAGCGATCGAGCCGTCGGGAACATTGCCCTTAACCAATCGAGCATCACGAAGCCGTGCGTATCTATGTCACCCCAATAATGAATCCCCCGATCCTTCAACCATTCGGCGCCCGACAAGAGATCAACGCCGTAACCCAGACCAAATATGACAAGAGCCTGGGGTGATGCAGGAAAGGCCAAGCCATTGATCTCGTTCTCGGTAATGAACACGCGCTGAACCGGCAATGATAATTGGGCAAACTGCTCAGCTGGCACCGTAATATCTGACAGACCGTTGATGGCAAGCCGCTCGTCAAGCAACCGGAAGCGAACAAGGGACGGCTTATTACGCAGCCCAAAGCGCTGTTCGAAGGATATTGTCCCACTCACAGGCAGCTGAACTGTCCGCGGAGACTGAGCTACATTCAACAATTCCGTGAGTAGCCCTCTTCGTCTTTCGATGAACTTGGTGTCGATGCCCGGAATGTCGAGTTGGCGAAGGTAGAGCCCGGAGCGGGGGTGATCCCGAAACCAGGCAAGAACCGCCAGGATGCTTGACCAGTCTGCGGCGTTTTCCAGCATCGTAAGTGGCCTGCGCCTGATCCACTCGGCGAGCGCGGGAAAAGCGGTCAAAGTGGATTTAACGCACTCCTCGAAGCGCTCAGCGTCCTTGGTCTTGCCAATAAGGCGTAGCGCGTCCACCTCGGTCGGAACCAAGATTCTATCTGGAATTTTATTGCGACCCAATTGACGATGATTAACCTCAGCCCATTCGATGTCGTAGCCAAATCCGCGCTTCGCTCGGCTCCCGTCCTCGAGCTCCCGCATCCACGCACGGACTTCTTCGTAGCGTTGGCCGATGGTTTTCGTGTCCGGCCCGCGTAGACGTAGCCGAAGGGGAAACAACGGCGTCTCGTCGATCTTGGCCGCAAGAATCCGTCCCTGAGTCCAATGTCGGGAAATCTGATCGCGAAGATCGGCGGGCGTCGTCCAATCCATCGCAGGCTCATCCGGCCCGTAGCATCCGCTCGGCGCGATATTCCTCGATGGTGAGATTGCGCAACATCGATCGGCTGCCATTATCGTTATGCACAAACCCGACTGCCGACACGTATGGCTCGATGACATGGATCTTCTGCAACGGGGTGACGATTAACAGTTGCAAGCTCAACTGCTGAAAAAGCTGCAGTCCATACCGCGTCGAGTTCATCCGATCCCCGCCCAAAGGCCTCGTCGATGAGGACGAAGCGGAATGACCGTGATCGGGTTTCGCCCCACTCCAGGCCAAACTGATAGGCGAGGCTTGCCGCAAGGATCGTGTAGGCGAGCTTTTCCTTCTGGCCGCCCGACTTTCCGCCGGAATCCGTATAATGCTCATGCTCGCGGCCGTCCTCCCGCCATCGTTCAGATGCCGAAAATGCAAACCAGTTGCGGACGTCGGTGACCTTTGCGGTCCAGCGCCTGTCGAGCTCGGTCGTTCCCTCGCGGCCACGAAACCGCTCGATGATGCGCTTGACCTGAAGGAATTTTGATTCCGAATATTCGGTGTCTTGCGTCCCGGTCAGGGTGCCTTCGGTGCAGGCGCGAAGCTCTTGCTGGAAATCGCGGATTTCGGTGTCGATGTTTTGATCTGCTTCGAGGATGATAAAGCGGCCCGGATTGAAATTGATCGCCTGCATGGATTGGTTGATTGTTTCAATTCGCTCGCGGATCGATTGCCGCTCCTGGTTTAGTTGCGACTGGAAATTTGCGATCTCCCGGATGGTATTCTCGTTGAGTAGCTCCTTGAACCGAGCCTCGAACCGCGGAAGGCCGTCAGATGCCAACTCGGCCAGCATCTTGCGATATTCTGCAGCGGCCTCGACGGAGACGTCCACTTCGCGCGTTTCCAGCGGATAGTCCTGATTGTAGGCTGTCATTGCGGTGACGATCTTGTCACGCAGCCGGTCGATCTTCTTAGCTTCGCTATCCAACTGGCTTTGCAACCGCTCCCGCATGTCGCGTTCGCGGCTGTCGCAAGACTCTACGGTCAGTCGCTGTTCTGCTTCGACGCGCATCGCGTCCAATTGTGGGAACAATTTCGATCTGATCTCGTCAGTCACACCGGACATCTGCGCCTTGCATTCGGTGAGAAGCCTTGCGCTTTGATCTCGACGCTCGTCGAGCCGACTGTGCTCATGGCTGATCTTTTTCAGTTCCCCTTCGGTTTCGCCGAGAGCACCGTCAATCGCCGAGAGCTGTCCCTGCAGAGTGCGCAGTATATCGGAGCCGTCCTCTAGCGCACGCTTTTCCCTTTCCAGCCCTTCGATCTCGATGGCAACGGGTTTCCAGTCGAGATCGCGGAAGCTTTCAAAGATCGCGAGTTGCCCCAAGAGATTAATGCGCTGATCCAGCGTAGTTCGCTGGCGTTCGAGCCCGACAATCTTGTCGCCGCTCGCCTGCATTCGCTGTTCCAGCCCGCGTGCTTGAGTTTCCAGGGCGGCAATTTTTGCCTCGTTGGACCATCCGAGGACAAATCGTGTCCTGTCATCCAGGCGGTAGCGATCATCCTTTTCATGTCGCTCGCCGCCCGCCTTGGCCTGACCGGCCGACGTGAGAGCGCGGTCTTCCCGACGGAACTGTTCGAGCGTCTCGCAGCAAGCATAGTCGAAACGACGTGCGACATCGGCTTCCAACCAGGTGTAGAATTGAGATTCCGGTCGGATTGCGAGCTTTCGGACGAGCGATCGCGGGTGCAGCGCGGGGAGAGGGGCAGGGCGGCGTTCACGCACCCGGTAATAAACCAGACGGCCCCGAAGATGGGTCCGATCTACCCATTCAGCGACACGTGCGTAATGATCGTCCGGGACCAGCAGCGAGAGGGCATAATTGTGCAAAACGCGCTCCGCGGCTCCTTCCCAGGTTCGCTCTTCTTCGCGTACCTCGATCAATTCGCCGACGAAGGGCAGGTCGACCTCATCAAGTCGGAGCGCCTGACACAAACTGTCGCGGATCGCCAGCATGTGCGTCGGAATATTGGAGCGGCGCTTCCGCAGCAAATCGATCTCCTGACGGACCTCGGCATGCAACTCCTTCGATTTCCGCAGGGTCACGGTCTCGTCCGTGATTGCGTTTTGAAGCTCGGCCGATCGAGCACGCGCCGCATCGCTATGCGACGCAAGTGCGTGGCGATTTTGCAGAAAAGTCTCGGATTCGTCAGCGTCGGGTAATCCTGCCTGGCGTGCTATGCGACCATATTGCTCGGCCTTGCCTTTGCGATCGTTCTTCAACGACTGCTTGCCGGCGATGTCCTTGGCCAGAGTTCTCAATTCGGTCGCCGCCATTCTCCGCTATTGCGCGCTTGATGTCGTCCCGCTGGCTTCGCTGGTCTCTCTCTTTGGCCTTCAGAGCCTCGATCTGGGTGGCGAGACGCTCGAGTTCACCGTTCAGCCCTTCCAATCGTGTTTCAAGGAGGCCGGCCTTCAGGTTTGCGAAGAAGCCACGCAGCGCGTCCCGGCAGTTGCGCAGGGCCGCGGTCTCGGTCAACAGAGCGGCGTGTTGGTCACAATCGGCCACCAGCGGAGTGAGGCGCTCGATCTGTCGCTTGGCTCTCAGCACGGCCTCATGGGCGCGGTTGAGGTCGTCGAAGTGAGCAATCAGGGCCTGGATACGCGGAACTACCGGAAAGCCTTCCAGCATGTGCTGCCGTACAAATTCAGTGAGATTACCGACCGATTTCATCGAGACGGTTTGATAGAACAGGTCCAAAGCCTGCTCATTCTCGATGCCGAACCGGCGCCGAAAGGCCGCTCCGTAGGGAGGGAAAGAATCATGCACTTCCACATGCGGCATCGCCCGCAAACGCTTTCTGAGCGCGTTGATGTCGGGGCCAAATCCGGTGAAGTGCTCGGTGACGTTAAGGAGGGTATCGGCCACCACGTAGAAGCGGGTCGGCTGACCGTGGACTTCCTTGAATGAAAAGACCTGCGCCAGGGTCACCTGCTGGTCAAAGCCTTCGTTGCGGAACTGGCCCAGGACGACGGAGTAGGTGCTGTGCTGCTCACGCAACGCGACCGGTCTCGCCGAGAGGCCAGATTCTCCTTTTTCTGATTTATAGAAGCCCAGCACGTAGGATCGAAGGTCGCGCTCCTTCGCCTCCGCGCCCGCAGCCTTGTTGTAGGTAATTTTCTGGGCCGGCACGAGCAGCGTAGTGATGGCATCCACCAGCGTGGATTTCCCCGAACCGATATCGCCGGTCAGCAGGGTGTTTTCGCCCCCGAGATCAAGGCCCCATATGCGGCCATGGAACGTGCCCCAGTTGAAAAACTCGCAACGATGGAGGCGCATTCCGGTGCGCTGAGCCGGCGGCGCATCCGTCTCCTGAAACTCTGACACCGGCTCGATCTTATTCATTAGCGGTCAACATATTGAAGTCGCCGCCAACCGCATGATCACGATAGGCTGACAGACGCTGATCGAGCTCACTGAGCCATTGGGCATCGACGAACGCCTTCAAAATACGCCGTACTTCGTATTGGTTGTCCGTCCCGCGCAGTCGACGCAGAAATCCCATCTCGGTGACCCGGTTGATATGTGTATCGATCCGATCCATCAACCGTGCCTGATTTGTAGTGTCCGGCAGAAACAGGCGCATTATCTCGACGATCTCGTCGCGGCTCAGGATAAGGCGAGCCTCCCCGCTGGTTGCGTCGAACTCTGCAAGCTTCTTGCGCAATAACGCGAGCAGGAGACTGACCTGGTACCCGAGCTGACGCCGGGGAACAAGACGCGGCAGTTCCTCTTCACCGTCGCGGACCGGCCGTTGCCGCAAATAGGCATATCCTTCGGCGTCATCCAGGATCAACTCCAGCCCCAGGACCGCAACATGGTCGCGGATGCGGGCCTGAAGGTCGAGCAGCGACTGCCAGCGAGCAGTGTCATGGTCGCGGTCCACTACGCCTTTCATCAGGGCGACCAGAACCAGGGACAGGGGATTTGGAGCGGATGTGGCCACGGCTCTTATCCGGTGCTGGAAGCAGCGTTTGACGGACGACAGAAGATCACCAGCGGAAGGGTGGCTTGTCGAGAATGGTCATTTGGGTCCGTCCACGTCAGCGATTTCCGCTGCGTGTCGTCGATGATCGCGTCGTCATCCTCCGCGGCGAGGCTGAAGTAGGTCACGAGCTCAGCGAGGCCTTGTTCCAGAGGGTGCTGCTGTACCAATTCGTCCAATGAAACTTGCGATCGCGTCTGCAGCGCCTGACGGATATTCGATGCCAGGCGCGCCTTGTCCACGAAGATGTTGTTGAAGAGCGCGTCGTACGGAACTTCCTCCTCGCCCGAAAGCGACATTTCTTCGATCTGTGGCCTCAGCGGCGGCTCGAACAGTGGCCGGTCCATTGTCAGGTCGATATCCGGCGCGGCTTCATCGATTTCGATGATCTGTCGATCGGGCGGTGTGTCGCGGAGCAAAAGGGCCGTTTGCTCGATCTCTCGAATGAGCTGCATGATACGGCGGTTCTCGAGCCACGCCTTGTCATCCAGGTACCGCCGCAGTTGTTCGGATAATCTCGCAACGGTGCGCTGCGCGACCTCACCCGCTTGCAGCCAGTCGTAATGGATCCGCAAAAAACGCCGATCGGGCTGCAGTTCTTTCACCGGATCGAGGTCGAATACTTTTGAAAGAAGTAGGGTCAGTTCCTCCTGGCGGGCGGGCGACATGAGGAAATCCCAAAACGCGCGAAAGCTCTTGCCTTGATCGGAATCGACAATCGCGTCGCGGTCGCCGAAGATTTCCTCCAGGAGGACACCTTTACCGCCCTCAAAGGTGGCGATCCGCTCCCGTACTCCTCGGTCCAGGTCGCGGAAGTTCTGCTCGACCTCACGAAAGTCCGACAGCAGCCCGCGCGCGGTGGTCGCGAGCTGAACGAACCGTTCCTTGATGCGTGTCGCATCCATCACATAAGGATGGCCCTTGCGGATGCGATCAATCTCTAGTCGATTTCGCTCCGTCGTCGTTCGAGTTCGCTGATACGAGCCCGCGGATCTTGCTCAGTGCCCTCCGCCAGTTGGTGGAGCAATTCGAACACCATCATCAAGCGCGATTCGGTCCCAACGAACTGCCGCTGGCCCAGGCTTACCAACCAATCGATCGCCTTCTCGGTTGCCGGCGTGATGTCGAAATGAGGTACGTCGCTGGTGGTCGGATAATACTTTCGCAGCCAGGCATGCTCGTCTGAGGCCCAATTCTCAAGGTAGGACGCGGCCTCTCTCGTAAAGGCATCTTGCCCAAGCTCAAGGCGCAGCGCGTAGAGATAGTCATCGAGCCGAGACGCCAGATCCGGTTGGGCTAATGTCCGGATATTGGGCCGGACGAAAGTGTCGTGCAGGAAGCTGACGATCAGCGGCGCGTGGTCGGCCGCCAGCAGCCGCCATGCGGGATGTTTCTGTCGCAGGGTATCGAGGGTTCGATAATCCACGTCGATTGCCTTGCTGAATTGCAACACTTTATCCCATCGACCTTACCGAGCCAGTGCGTCGGGGCGTCGAGCTTCTTTATCCACAGCCGCCCATTCCTCCTGGCGGGCCCGCACCCAGCTCGGTGCCTTCGCGAGGTCAGTCACCCGGATCTTCCATCAGCGCTCGGATCGAACCGACTTCAAGGTACCGCCGAAAGATCAGACGGACGGCCTCGGCTTCTTCGGGCACGACCACGAGCTTCTTGTCGACGCTCCTGTACGCCAGCGCTCGCACCTGCGCCACCCTCGGTACGCAAGCCCCCGACCTCGACCACAAACCGCATCGGCTGGGGCGCCGCCTTCGTGTCGGCATTCGGCGCCGTCGCGCATGGAGTCGGCGGTCATGCGGTCATCACGGCCGCGGCAGTGATCGTGGCCGCGCTGGTCGTCATCTACGTCATCCGCAACCCCAAGCCTGGAGACTGAGCCATGGTCGCATTGCTGCAATTCGCGTTCTTCGCCGCCGCCCTCGTGGCGGCATATTTCTTTTGGATTCGCCCGATCCTGCGGTCGCGCCCTGCCTTTGCGGACTTCTATGCCAAGGCCGAAACATTCTGGGAGGCGGTGCGTGAATGGTTCGCCGGTATCAAAGGCAAGCTCGCCGCCGCAGTCGGCATGGCGGCATCCGCGGTCGTGTATCTGCATGACTTTCTGGTGCCTGTCGCCACCGGCGTCGACTGGCAGCCGATCCTCACGATGCTGCCGGATTGGGCGTGGCCGCTTATCCTGTTCGGCGCCTTCGCGCTCATCAAATGGTTCCGCGCGCTGACCGACCGGCGTGCTGTCGAGGAGCGCTGACGCCATGTGGACCTGGCTTGCCAGCCTCATCGGCGGGCCCGTCATCACCGGGCTGATCAATGCCTACAAGGCCAAGCTCGATGCTGCGAACACGCAGGACCGCATGGCGGCCGATCTCGCCGCCAAGGAGATCGAGGTCGAGATCGAGGCACGAAAACAGGCGTCCGCCATCGTCATCGCGGAGCAGGGCCGATGGTACACCGCCATCATCCGCCCGCTGCTGGCGTTCCCGATCATCATCTATTTCTGGAAGGTGATCGTTTGGGACAAGGTCCTGGGCCTAGGCACGCACTGATCCCATCACCGGGATGATCGCTGATTGGACCGGGATGATCATCACCGCCTATGTCGGCGGGCGATCGATCGAGAAGGTGGCGCGCATCTTTAAGCGCTAGACTCGAACCCATCTGACATCGGCAGGAAAATCATGAGCGCTGACGGCCACTCGACACAAAGTTCCAGGCCAAAATTTGATCCCACAATCAACTACGGTCACGTCCTGACCGTGGTTAGTTTCATGCTTGCCGGGGCGGGAGCCTACTATGGCATGCGAGCCGAATTGCAAGGGGTCGACCAGCGTGTCGCCAAGATCGAGAACACGTTGCAGCAGCTGGCAAACGTTCTTGTTCTGACCGCTCGCCAAGATGAACGGCTGATTGCGATCGAGCGTCGCGTCGATCGATTGGAGCAGGTGCCGGTGCATCGTTGACGAGAGCCGCTCGACGAGCGCTTCGCTGAGGACGAAAGCGAAAGTCTTGCGCTAGCAGAGCACTCTGTTGAAACCCGACGGGCACGTCGTCGAGATCAACGTATGCTGCAGGATCTACTGTGCAGGCTCCGGAGCGTCGATGGCTCGAGTGGGGGGGAAATATAAATTATATCAATAATTTGTTTCTGCTAAAAATTTTTGGCGCTCCTCCCTTGACAGTGCCAAAACGCAAACCAAATCGGTGCTCGCGACGGGCGACTCTTTTCGGTTTTCACGGTCGCCCCCAACCCGGGTGCGAACATGATCACAGCATTTGCCGATCCGTACGACGGACTATTCAATCTGCAGAGGGCGCTTGAAGAGCGCACCAGGAGCGAGTGGCTGCAGAACCAGACTGCCGGCCAGGGCCCGTTCCCGCCCATCAACGTTTTTCAACAGGGTGACGAGATCCTCGCAATCATTGAGTTGCCGGGCATCGACAAGAACGACCTGCAGATCCAGGCCAAGGAAAACACCATTCGAATCTCTGGCAAGAAGATCGTCAACTACCCCGAGGGCAGCGTACATCGCCGAGAGCGCGTGTTCGGCGATTTCGACCGCACCCTCTCACTTCCCGTTCAGCTCGATCCCGACGGGATCAGAGCCGAGTACCGCGATGGTGTGCTGGCGTTGTTCCTGCCCAGGTCCGAGCGCGAGAAGCCGCGCACAATCAAGATCAGTTGACGCTTATCTCAGTATTCAGGAGCACGCCATGGCGGAGAGACAGCAACTGCAGGTCCAGAAGAAGCGGGAGCAGGAAAAACGCGAGGAGTCGACAATTCCTGTGCGCGTGTTTCTTCCGACCGCCGACATCTACGAAACGCAAGATGCTTTGGCGGTCACCCTCGAAATGCCGGGCGTCGAGAAATCCAACGTCAATGTCCGCGTGGAGGAAGACGTCCTTCACGTCGAGGGCCGGCTTGATCTGACGAAGTATCAGGGCCTGCAGCCGCTCTATATCGAATACAACATCGGGCACTATTCAAGGAGCTTCCAGCTTTCCAGCAAGATCGATCAGGGGAAGATCGAGGCGGCTATGAAGGATGGCGTCCTCTCCCTGACGCTGCCGAAAGTGGAGGAAGCGAAGCCACGTACGATCAACGTGAGGTAATAGGAGGAGACGATGAACGGAAGCCAACTGGACGCGCCCTCTTTTTCGATGGCGACGGGCTGGTGCTTCCATCGCAGGTGTTCGAGCGCACTGCGGACGTGGTGAACGATCCCGATCTCTCATTGAATGAGAAGAGAGCTATCCTGGCCTCTTGGGCGTCTGATGCTTGCGCGATCGAGGCTGCGCCCGCTCTGCGGAAAAGCCCGACCGGCCGCGTCGTTAAGTTCGACGAAATCATGGACGCCCTTCGAACGCTTGACAAACAAGCTCAAGCCTCGCTCGTGGTTCGACGCCATATGACGGCTCGGAACCGCGGCTCGAGTCGTAACGATCAGGGGTCGCCGCTTCATTAGGCCCGGACCAACCAAAGGGGAGACATCGGAGTCGTGACATGCAGACGACATTTGGAAAGGCTGATCGCTACGTGATCGGACGCGAGAATAATGTAGTGCTCGTCGATTTCCGCAGACCTGAGCCGCCCGCTCCCGATTTCCCCGGTGCTGGAGCTCTGCGGGCCGCCAAACGTATCAAGGACGAATTGGATTGCTGGTTCAGCTCGGATCAGCGTTCGGCACAGCAATTTGCCTGAACGCAGCGCGGATGGGGGGTGCGTGCCTAGAAGCCCAATAACCACGGGCTTTGCGTGAAAACTCCGCACTGCGACCCACCCGCCGAGACCCTCAATTCTCTCTCTCGGCCGGTTTGTCTCCAAACCTCCCGACTGCGAGGATTTGGTACGGAACTCGTAAGCTATTGATATCGAGATCATTTTTCGTACGCCGAACCTCCCGACTTGCCGAACGATTTCTTGGTGCACCGGAAGCAATCGAAATCCAACACGAGCGTTGATCGCGCGGCGGTTTTTGATTCTCTGGGTGTTGAGCTGGTGCTGCCGGTTTGTCGTGGCGCTACGCTAGCTGCAGCGAACCCTGTCGACACCGGTGGCGCAGGAGGCAAGCGGCTAATCCTGCGGACAGAAGGAAGGCCGTCGCCATCGCACTGCGCAACCTGAACTGGCCCCTCACCGCTTCTCCTCAGATCTTCCGACTATCATAAGCCCAGTGCAGTAGAGCTTGCCGTTGGCGAGGACGACAAAACGGATCGCCCGGCTCACAATTCATTCGCACTTGTGCGATATGGCGTCGGAAGGCCTTCCAGCGCTTGATCTGGCGCCTGTCTTCCTCCGGCATGCGGCGCCCCATGTAGTAACGGCAATACCATTGGAACCAGCCGCGCGGATCGTCTGGGTTGATCCATCCTTTGCTTCGCCACTCTGAGAGCGGTCGGCTGGCATCGACACCAAAATAGTTGAGCGAACAATTTCGGCCGGATGGTGAAAGCTTGGCGCGCTTGAACCAGCTCTTTGGAAACTCCCTTTGCGTGTCCGTCATGTACTTACCGCAGAACACGCCGAGGGCGAGCATTTGTTGCGGCGTCAGTTCAGGTTTGAACTCTGGATCAAAATTGCGGCCTACCGGCGCCGAGAGTTCATAGCAATATCCCTTCTGCATGCGATCGTTGACTACGACGCGTTTGATTCTATCCCCACTTGATTTCTTAGTATTTTCTTTTCATCGGAACAATCCTAAACGGAAGACGCTCCTTCTTCGGTCCGACCCCGCAGGGCTTCAGCCGTTCAACCGCCAGATCGCGACGTTGAGAACGCCCGCGAAGGCAACCCAGACCGCGAGCGGCACGAGACACCAAGCCGCCATCCTATCGAGCCGATAGAATCCGACGACCGTTGCGAGAATGACCAGAAATTGCGGAATGATGTTGATCACGCCTAGCAGCGGATTGTTGGCGCCGAAGAACATCCACGACCACGCCGCATTGAGCACGAGCTGAATGAAGAACAAGGTGAGCGCCAATCGACGCGCGGCGGACGCATCCGGCGACCTCAGGATGCGCCACACAGCAATTGCCATCATCACATAGAGCGTCGTCCAAACCGGAGCGAACACCCAGTTGGGTGGATTGAATGACGGTTTGGTCAGTCCCGCATACCAGGGAGCAAGATTTGGGTATGTGGCCAGCTGGCCGATGGCTGACGCGGTTGCTACGGCGATTATTGCCACGACAGCAAAACCGAGATCTCGGCTCCAAGCGGATATCGTCGACGCTTGAGACATGACCTGTATCCGTATGCACGCAGTCGAATATCGATCTGCTAGTATCTTGGATTAGGGCGCAACGCTAATACGCTTGGGGAGCTTGGGCGAACGCTCTGAATCTTCATCGCGCGCCGTCGTGTCCGATCTGCAATTTCGAACGTCATGCCCGTTACAGCAATGCCAAGAATCAACATATGAAATGCGAGAATTTGGCCATACCAAATCCAAATTCCGAAGGCAGCGCAGAAAATAGTTGTCCACATGAGGGAGAGATAGACCATGATCTGGAATCGCTGCGCGGGGGGCAATATCATGAGGGGGTTCTTGTCAGCGTCCATGATCAGCGCGTAGTTCTGCTGCATAGCCGCAATGAGACGAGCAATCGTGGTCATTTTATTATCCTTCGCTTGCGAACTTCGTTGCAATAGAAAACGATTCAAGATCGACCTTGGATCACTGGATGGAACGGGGCGATTTGCGATTGTCCCTATTGACCGCGCCTTCACCGATGATTTCGCCGTGGGCAGGGTCCGGTTCCTTGCCTGAAGTCAACCTGCTCATTTAATTGATCCGGCTGGCGACCGCATACCCGGCCGCTGCAGCAGCAGCTGCGAGCGCTGAGCCCCATGCGACATCAATGAGAGTGAGCTGAAATGTCCAGTTCCGCAGCGTCGCCTGGTTCGTCAGATCATAAGTCGCGTAGGTGAAAAACCCGAAAAGTGCGCCGTAGAACAGCGCCATGAAGATACTCCCGCCCTTCAGCGCGGGCAGGATGGCAAAGACGACAAGCCCCACCGGATAGAGAATGTAAAATGCGAATGCCGGTGGAAGGTTGACGCCGGACAAAGCAATTTCTCCGAGTGTCGGCCGGTATAGCCGGCTCGCCATTGTGCCCAACCACACCATGTCGGCGAGAACGAATACCGCAAGCGTCGCGAGATAGGCAGCGCCATATAGAATCATCGGAATCTTCCCTTCGGGATCGACGCGTCGATCAGATCACTGGTCATGACTTGAATGCACCATCGAGAGGAATTCCTGGCGGGTCATCGGATTCTCCCGGAAACATCCCAGCATGCGACTGGTGACTAGATCGGTGCCTTGCTTGTTGATGCCACGAGTGGTCATGCAATGGTGGGTCGCCTTGATGACCACCCCGATGCCCTTGGGCTTCAGCACGTGCTCGATCGTGTTGGCGATCTGAGCGGTCAGACGCTCCTGGATCTGAAGCCGCTTGGCATAGGCCTCGACTACGCGCGCCAACTTGGAGATGCCGACGACACGCGCATTTGGTACATAGGCGACCCAAGCACGGCCGATGATTGGCGCGACGTGGTGCTCGCAATGACTCTGGAACGGGATACCCCTGAGCACAACCATCTCGTCATAACCGTCGGTTTCCTCGAACGTCTTCTGCAGGATCTGCTCGGGGTCTTGCCCATAGCCGCAAAAGTACTCTTGGAAAGCGCGAGCCACACGCGCGGGTGTTTCGCGCAAACCATCTCGATCCGGATCCTCGCCAATCCAGTGAAGAACAGTTCTAAACGCAGCTTCTACGTTTTCCTGAGACGGGTTTTCGCTCTGCCTGCCAGGATTAGGACGGCCGGAATGGCTTAGCGGACGAATAACGGCGTTCATAACAAACCTCAAAATTGGTAAGCAGGTTCGGTGCTGCATCGCCGGACTCTAGCCGGCCATTAATTCAAACGAATGGATGCCGTCATTGGATCACACCGCAAAGGCCAAGAGTGGCAGGGCCTCTCAAGGAGTGCGTCGGGACGTTTCCCTGAATTCGGATTGATAACGATCTGGCTCGATCTAGCCGATATAAACGTTTCAGCCGACCGCCGGACCGAATTGGCGGTCCAGCGGCCGGGCTCAAAAGTTTGAAGAGGAATTGCGCTTCCCCTTTACTCCTTCGGGATGATCACCGTGTCGATGACGTGGATCACGCCATTCGACGCCTCGATGTCAGCCTTCACCACTTTGGCGTTGTCAACTCTCACGCCATCGGTCGCATCGATCGACACCTGAGTACCCTCGACAGTTTTCGCCATCGTCTTCTTGCCGACGAGATCCTTCGACATCACCTTTCCGGGCACGACGTGATAGGTCAGGATAGCAACGAGTTGCTGCTTGTTTTCGGGCTTGAGCAGATTTTCCACGGTTTCACCGGGGAGCTTGGCGAACGCCTCGTCTGTCGGCGCAAACACCGTGAAAGGACCAGGGCCCTTGAGGGTATCGACAAGGCCGGCCGCCTTGACGGCGGTCACGAGCGTATTGAACGAACCCGCGGCAACAGCGGTCTCGACGATATCAGCCGCCTTCGCGACCGAAAAGGACAGCGCGAGTGCGACAGCACCGGCCGTGCAGGTCTTCATCGCATTCATTGAGAATCTCCGTCAGAGGGGTTGGATATTGTATCGTTACCTTTCTCATAACGGCCGCGGTGCTCCACTGGATCACCGGTGTTCCAGAATCAAATTTGAAGCTGCCTCCACTGCTCGCTCGGGAGCTCTGTATCGCGCGCCCACACTGGCGCTCATTGACAACTATTTTGGGGAAATCACAGGAAGCGGGAAGAAGGCTCGCGTGCGACGCTGATACGCGCGGAACGTCTCGCCGCGCGAACGTAGCATGTGCTCTTCGAGCGGGGGGATGCCGGAGACGTAAACGAGCACCCAGTACATGCAAGCGGGCGCGAGCAGCGCGAGCCAGCCATAGGGATTGTAACCCGCAAGATCAATTGCGATCAGCGGATAGGCCAGCCAGCACAGCCATTCGAAAAAGTAGTTTGGATGTCGTGACCACCGCCATAGACCAACGTTGCATACCGAATTTCGGTTGGCCGGATCGGCCTTAAACTGACGGAGCTGATAATCCGAAACTGTCTCTCCGACTATGGCCGCAATCAGCGTAGCCAGCCCGAGCACGTCCTGGGTGCGCAGGCCCGGATGTGGATTTTGCGCGGCGAGCACGATCGAAATCGCAAGGACGAGGCTGACGGCCGCTTGCTTCTGCAACTGCCAGAACATTTGGCGTGCCGCGTCCGTGCCCCACTGTGTGATCAACTGACGATAGCGCGGGTCGTCGCCAACAGTGCGGGTGCGCATAAGGATGTGCCAGCCAAGCCGCAGCGACCAGACCGCTACCAGGATCGCAACCATTATCTGACGTGCGTGCGGCCAGGGACCGTCCGAGATCGGCACCAGGCTAGCGATGATGGCGACCGCGCCCAGTCCGAACGTCCAGAACACGTCGATCCAGCCCGTGTTACCGGTTGTCAGCTGCACTTGCCATGCGACCGCCACAACAGCAGACAGCGCGGCACCCATCATCGCTGCGAAGATAACGAGGTGAAGAACGTTCATCCGCGTTCTTCGTTTAGAGCGTGGAGGCCCGCAATAGCCGCAGCGGCGCCATTAGTTAGGGTCCGCGTAGAAGCAGAGCGCACCATAAACATGGCATCCTCACATCCGAACGAATGGCTGCACCAAGCGACCGATCAAACCGTTCAGCCGAAGATCACCCTGCATCGCGACCAGGCAGATGCAATCTTCGCCCGGGTCGACCAACACCTGATGATCCATGGTTTCATCGCCTAGATCAAAATCGCCCGGTCCGAAATGTCCGCCTTCATGGGAGAAGTTACCGGATAGCACACAGGTCATTTCGATCCCTGTGTGAGTATGCTCCAGCATCTTTGTCCCGGGGCCAGATTTCAGGAGGAAAACACGCGTGTTGTTCGCGTGGGGCAGCCTAATAGGACGCAGATGCACACGAGGCGCAATCCACTTCCAAGGGCCGGCAGGATAACGGCGCACGAAAGCCGGCAGTCCCGCTACGTCATCAAGTGACGCCGGCACCGACCTCGCGGCGGGTTTGGCGGCTTGAACCGGCTCGTTAAGCCGGGCCTCGATACGAGCAAACGCATCGTGCGACATCGCAGTCGGGGATAGATCGGCAAGTACTTTGCCGCCGACATGCTCCATCGAATGCATCCAGCCGCGGCAATGCGAGCACCTGACGAGATGCGTTGCGATCGCGACGTGCTGGCCCTGGTCCAGGGTACCTGCCGCAAATGCCGTCAGGAGTTCATCGGAAGGATGGTGCTGGATGGTCATGACAATTCGCCCAACAAGTTGCGGAGCCGCTTTATCGCCAGGCGCAATCGTGATTTTACTGTGCCCAGCGGGATCTGGAGGATCTGCGCGATTTCTCCGTGCGCCTTCTCCTCATAGAACGATAATTCAACCACGCGCATTTGCTCTTCAGAAAGCTCAGCCAGCGCGGCCCGGACCCGTGTTTCCGATTGCGCCGATGCCAAGCTCGAATCCGGTTGCGGCAACTCGTCTACCTGAAACTCCGCGTCAATGTCGGATGTCTCATGTGCGCTGCCGCGCATCTCGCGCCGTAGCGCATCAATGCGCAGATTGCGTGCGATCGTGAATATCCAGGACGATGCGCCAGCACTCGTTGGATCGAAAAGCGCCGCCTTCCGCCAGACTGCCAGCAGGGTTTCCTGCGCCAATTCATCGGCGCTCGCCTCACTGGCGCCCGAGCGCCGCATGAAGGTCTTTACCCGTGGGGCAAAATGCTCAAACAGCGTCGAGAAGGCCGCACGATCCTGGCTTTTCGCCACGGCCTCGATCAGACCGGCCCAATTTGTCGAGTCGATGGCCCTCTGGCTTTCAGC
This sequence comes from uncultured Alphaproteobacteria bacterium, assembly GCA_963840465.1. GTDB lineage: Bacteria > Pseudomonadota > Alphaproteobacteria > Rhizobiales > Xanthobacteraceae > Bradyrhizobium. The sequence continues at coordinate 44,701 of CAWIZF010000067.1, forward strand.
GGGCATGGCGGATGAACGCCTCCGTGTACCAAGACTGGGCTGACCCAACTGCCAAATCATCGCAGCGCCCATGAGTGCGCCGGTCTGAGAGGGTAATTGAGCGACGGAATGCATGATTGAAGAAACGCCAAGTACGCCCGTTTGGATCACCGGCGGGTGATCCAAACGAAGGATTGGATCGTTTTGACAAAGAGATTGGCCAGAAGAGGCCGATACCGGGCCGATTGGTCCGGGGAATTGCAACGGGATTTTTGCCGAACATGCGGGACAATCTTCGCCTCAAAGTCGCAGTCATAGGCACGGGAATTTCCGGGCTTTCCGCCGCTTGGCTTCTGAGCCAGCGCCACGATGTGACCGTATACGAGCGTTCGGACCGCGTCGGCGGCCATTCGAACACAGTCTTGGCATCGGTTGGGGGCCGCACGATCCCGGTCGATACGGGCTTTATTGTTTACAATCCGCGGGCTTATCCCAATCTGACTGCCCTGTTCAGGTTGCTCCAGGTCCCGACGCAGACCTCCGAAATGTCCCTTGGCGTATCTTTGGATAATGGGGCACTTGAATACTCCGGGACAGGACTTTCCGGTCTATTCGGGCAGCCGCGCAATTTGATCCAACCGCGTTTCTGGTCAATGCTTGCCGATCTCACGCGATTTTATCGGCAGGCCACAGCCGATGTCGACACGCTAGACAACGAACAAATCAGCCTGGGCGAGTACGTTGCCGTTGGCGGGTACGGGGACGCCTTCCGCGACGACCACCTGTTGCCAATGGCAAGCGCGATCTGGTCGGCCTCTCCCTCCGAAATTATGGCCTATCCTGCAGCAGCGTTCATCCGCTTCCACGATAATCATGGTCTCTTACAACTTCGCCGGCGCCCGGTCTGGGAAACGGTCGTCGGTGGCAGCCGCAACTATGTCCAGCGGCTCATCCTGCCGTTCGCGGACCGGATAAGGCTCGATACCGCCGTCCATGCGGTGCGTCGCACGGCGGACGGAGTGATGCTGACGGATTCCAACGGCCACACCGACCGCTATGACCACGTGGTCATGGCGACGCACGCGGATCAGGCATTGGCGATGCTGGCCGATCGAAGCCGCCAGGAAGGCGAGCTTCTCAGCACATTTCGCTACAGCCGCAATCTTGCAGTTCTACACACAGACGACAGTTTCATGCCGAAGCGGCGGGCGGTGTGGTCGAGCTGGAACTACGTTGGCTCACGGAATGCAATGCGCGAAGGCGTCTGCGTGACCTATTGGATGAACCGCCTGCAAAACATCGAAAGCGATAAGTCGCTGTTCGTCACTCTCAACCCGTCGCGGCCGCCGCACGCCGGAACACTGCTCCACAGCGAGGTCTACGATCATCCAATTTTCGATGGGAAGGCCATCGCCGCGCAACGAAAGCTATGGCTACTGCAAGGCGAGCGTAACACCTGGTTCTGCGGCGCCTATTTCGGCTCGGGCTTCCACGAAGACGGGCTACAGGCGGGGCTGGCCGTGGCCGAGCAGCTCGGCGGCGTGCGTCGGCCCTGGCGCGTACCAAACGAATCCGGCCGCATCGTGCTGACCGCGCGGACCGTTGCCGAAAGCGAACAAGAGTTGCTGGGAAAAAAAAACACGTGAACATCCGATCAGCACTCTACGTGGGGTCTGTCATGCACCGGCGCGTCCGGCCCCGCGTGCACAAGTTTCGCTATCGCGCCTTCTGGTTCCTGGTCGATCTCGATGAACTGGCTGAGATTTCGAAACGGTTACGGTTGTTCTCCCACAATCGCCGCAATCTATTTAGCCTCCAGGACACCGACCACGGCGACGGCACCGCGACGCCGCTCCGTGCGCAGGTGGAACGCCAGCTTGAGGAGGCAGGAATCAATCTCATTGGCGGACCGATCCGCCTGCTTTGTATGCCGCGCACGCTCGGCTACTGCTTCAATCCGCTCAGCGTATACTTCTGCTACCATGAGGATGGCGCGCTGGCCGCGCTGGTCTATGAGGTGCACAACACGTTCGGAGAGCGGCACAGCTACGTCATGCCGGTTGGGAACGAGAGCGGCGCGCTTCACCAATACTGTCAAAAGACCTTCTATGTCTCTCCCTTCATGGACATGAATATGCGCTATGACTTTCGGGTCACCGGTCCGGGACAGCGCATTGGCGTCGGGATTCGCACCAGCTCGTCCGCGATGCCCGTCATGAACGCCGTTTTGACCGGGGCGCGCAGAGACCTCACCGATCGCAATCTTTTAAATGTGTTTCTAGCGATTCCATTCGTCACGTTGAAGGTGATCGCTGCTATCCACTGGGAGGCCTTGCGCCTCTGGCTGAAGGGACTTCGCTTGCGCCAACGCCCGGCCCCGCCCAAACGAACGAGCACGATTATAACCGCGAATCCAAGCGTTTCGGATTAATCATCATGTCTATTCAGGACCAACAGGCCGTCACCCGGTCGTTCGATTCGGAACACCACCAAATTTCGCGCTCGCTCACCGAAGTGACTTTGCGCCGGATGCTGCGCGGGCTTGAGTGCGGTCAGCTTGTCGTCGACACGCCGGGCGGAGAGCGCATTGTGTTCGATGGCGATCGGCCCGGTCCAAAAGCACGATTGACCGTCCACAGTTGGCGCTTCCTCTTGCGACTCGCCACGGGCTGGGATCTCGGCTTCGCCGAGGCATACAGGGCGGGCGAGTGGTCTTCGCCCAACCTTGCCACCCTGCTGAGGTTCGCCTGCCATAACAGCGCGGCGATGGAGCAACTACGGTCGCCGCGTGTGCCGCGCTTTTGGCTTAAGCTTCGTCACGCGCTCAACCGCAACACCCCGCGTGGCAGTCGGCGGAATATCGCCGCCCACTACGACCTCGGGAACGACTTCTACGAGCAGTGGCTCGATGCGGGGATGACCTATTCGTCCGGTCTGTTTTCTTCGGCCGGATCAGACGCTGGAAGAAGCACAAGACGCCAAGCTCGACCGCGTGATCGATATGCTGGGCCTAGCCGGCGGCGAGACGGTGCTTGAGATCGGTTGCGGCTGGGGCGGCCTGGCCGAGCGGCTGATGGACCGGTGCGACTGCGCCGTGACTGGGGTCACCCTTTCGACCGAGCAACTGGCCTTCGCGCAGAAGCGGCTTCGTAATCGCGCGCGGTCGGGGCACTGTGATCTTCGCCTGCAAGACTATCGTCACGTGCGCGGCACGTTCGATCATATCGTCTCGATCGAAATGCTGGAGGCTGTCGGCGAGACATACTGGCCGACATACTTCGAGAAGCTGCGAAATAGTCTGCGTCCGGGCGGGTCGGCCGTATTGCAAGTCATCACGATCGATGACGCTCGATTCGAGAGCTATCGGCGAAGACCCGACTTCATCCAGAAATACATCTTTCCTGGCGGCATGCTCCCGACGACTCGAATCATCGAGCGCGAAATTTCCAAAGCGGGACTTCAACTTGTCGCAAGCGAGTTCTTTGGCGATAGCTACGCGCGCACTCTCGAACAGTGGCGGCTTCGTTTTCGGAAAGCTTGGCCGAAGATTGAGGCGCTCGGATTTGACGACCGTTTCAAGAGAACGTGGGAGTATTACCTCGCCTACTGTCAGGTCGGGTTTGAAACAGAGGCGTTAAACGTTGGCCTATACAAAGTTACGCGAGCGACGAGCATTTAATTAGACGTAATCGGCCAATAGCGATCATTTCAAGATCTTCCGTTGCTCAGTCCAGTCCACGGCAAATGGCCGCATTAGCCCACCCAGCGTCACCTGCGCCGGCTGCCTCCCATATAGAATCGCCTCGACGATGTCCGGCGCCAGCAGCGTCAGCCGCAGAACGCGCCCCACGTAGGACTCATTGATCTTCTCGGCGGCGGCGATTTCCGCGATGGTCGCGTAGGTGCCGTTCTCCAGCATTTCGCGCCAGCGGAACGCTCGAGCGATCGCCTTGACCATGGCATGTCGATGTGCCGGCGAGGTGCAATCGTGACATTGGTGCCGTCGGGGGCGAGGACGAGTTTTCGGCCGACCTCGCTTTCGGATCGAAATCGGCCCACGACTGGTCAAGCGCTCAGGCCGCCTGATTTAACGCTGCCGCTATGCTTCCCGCTATCTGATCCGCTGCCGTCTTGATCGGATCAGCGGCAAGATGCGCATACCGTGCCGTCGTCTGAACCTGCGTATGCCCGAGCAGTTTGCCGATCATTGGAAATCCCTGACCTGACGCAACAGCCGTCGAAGCGAACGTGTGCCGCAGGTCATGGATGCGAACGTCCTTGAGGCCAGCGCGCGCTCGTACGCGTTGCCAGAACGGCTGGAGGTCGGTGAGCCGTGCGCCCGGCTTCGTTCCTACGATCACCCACGGGTTTCCCTCGACGCGTTCGATCTTTTCCAGAATTTGTACTGCGGGCTGACCGAGATGCACGACCTTCGCGCCGGTCTTTGAATCCGGCAGGCGAAGCGCCTTGCCGGCGATGTCCACGTACTCCCATTTCAGCGTCATTATCTCTCCGAGCCGGCAGCCGGTCAGGGTCAGCAGGCGGATGGCAGCGATAGAGAAGGGCAGTTCGATGCCTTGTGTGTGCCGAAAACTTCGTCCGTTTGATCCAGCGACGGAATTGCGTAACGTGACGCGACAATGATCGGTCTGCTCATCTTCCTGGTGAGACTGCTGGTGTCGCCATCCAGGCCGCAAGGCCAGCTTGCGGCGGAGAATGCCGCGCTCAAACGGCAGCTGGCAATCCTGCAACGCAAGGTGCGCAGTCGTATCCGGCTCACGAATAGCGACCGGCTGTTCTTCGTTCTGCTTTATCGCTGGTTCCCGTCGATCCTGAAGGCGATGACCGTCATCAAGCCCGAGACGTTGGTGCGCTGGCATCGGATCGGCTTTCGGCGCTACTGGCGGTGGAAGTCGAGAAACCTGGGCGGCCGACCGCCGATCTCAGCCGAGTTGCGGGCCTTGATCCGGCGCATGAGCCTTGAGAACCCGCTCTGGGGTGCTCCGCACATTCATGGCGAGTTGCTCAAGCTTGGGTTCACAGTGGCGCAGTCAACGGTGGCCAAGTACATGGCGAAGCCTGGTGATGGTCGCTCGGGTCAGAGCTGGAGCACATTCCTGCACAATCATCTACCGGATATCGCCGCCATCGACTTGTTCGTGGTGCCGACCATTGGTTTTCGCCTGCTCTACGCGCTCGTCATCGTTCGGCTGGCTCGGCGAGAACTGGTCTGGATCAATGTGACGGCACACCCGACGGCGGACTGGATAGCGCAGCAGATCACCGAAGCCTTTCCTTGGAACGAGGCTCCACGCTACCTGATCCGCGATCGTGACGCGATTTACGGTGCTGTTGTCACCCGCCGCCTGCGGGCCATGGGCATTCGCGACAAGCCAATCTCGGCCGGTTCGCCGTGGCAGAACGGTTTTGTGGAACGACTGATCGGCACGATCCGGCGGGAGTGCGTCGACCACCTGGTCGTATTCGGGGAGGCTCACCTGCGTCGAGTCCTCATCAAGTTCGCGGCCTACTATAATGAATGCCGAATTCATCGCTCACTGAACAAAGATGCCCCATTCCATCGAGCGATTGAGCGCCTCGGTGCCATTACAACACGACCTGTTCTGGGCGGCCTTCATCACCGATATTACCGGGCATGAACACGTTCAGCATGCCGGATGAGGTTCTCGGTACACACAGGTGGTGAACATGATCGCAGCGATATCGGACTCCTTCACCGGACACGCGGGTGCAGGATCGGCGAGCAGGGTTGAAAGCGAATCCGCGCCTTCGGCTCCCGACGCGGCGACGAACCGCAAGGCGGGGGCATGCGAGGCGACCATCTCGGCAAAGCTCGCCTGCGTGATCGCCGCTGTGGCGCGCGACGATTCTGCGTAGTGCGCGATTTCTGGGCCTGCGGCCATCGCATTGGTGGCGACGCAGACCGCGCCGAGCCGCGCGAGCGCAAATCGCGCCAGCAGTGCCTCCGGGCAGTTCTCGAAGTGCACCAGTACCCTGTCACCAGGGCCGATCCCCCGCCTGGCAAGCCCTCCCGCAAGGCGCGCCGCATCAGTCGCGAATTTGCGGTAGGTCCAAGTCTTTGTCTCTTCCTCGAATGGCGCCCAGACGAGAAATGGATGGTCCGGCCTCTCGCATGCCCGCGCATCGAGCAAACGATGGAGGTTTAGTCCAGCGAAGGGCGAGGGTTCAGCCATCTTTACATCGTAACTGACTTCTGACCGATAGGTCATCCGATTGACTTTGGAGGATCGGCAGAGCGAGACTCGCCTTCCGCTAGCCTGGGTTCGGGCGCTTAGGAAACGATTTTGGCGGGAAGCGGCAACGGCTGTGTTGAATTGGGCTTGCCCCCAGTGAAATGCTCCGCGTGCAACCTCCTTCGGAGGCTTGGAGAACTCCAATCCAGCACTCTTGTCCCTTTCCCGGGCTCCGTCGCCAAAGTTCGTCGTCGACCGCATGATTCCGGTCCACAACGCGGATACAAAGGTGTTGGTCAACCGTAGCGTTTGGAGTGACCCGCGAAGAGTTTACGGAACGGGGCGAAGCGGCAAAGGTATAGGGTACTCACGATCTTCAAACAGAGACTGGGACTGGGCCATGTTTGGCAATTCGGAGTTGAATCGCCGTGACATCTTCGCACTGGCCGGTGGATTTGCCGCCGCCCTAAGCCTGCGTCCTCCGTCTGCGCGGGCTCAGACCTCCGTGGCCGCCGGTGCAGGGGGAGGTCTTCCCGCCCGAGGTGAATTCATCGTGCGCGGCGGCCATGTTCTGACAATGGATCCGGCCCTTGGCGATTTTCCGTCCGCCGATGTGCATGTCCGCGATGGAGCGATCGTCTCTGTCGCCGCCGAATGTCGACGCGCGCGGCGCCCAGGTGATCGACGCGCGTGACATGATCGTGATGCCCGGATTTGTCGACACGCACTGGCATCTGTGGAGCACGGCGCTACGGATGATTGTCCGCGCCGACGACCCCAAGGAAGGCTATTTCCCGACCACGGTTCGCCTCGGTCGACATTTCAAGCCGGCGGACTCCTACATCGCAGTTCGCCTTGGCGATCGCCGAAGGACTTCTTTCGGGTATTACCACGGTCCACGATTGGTCGCACAACACGGTAACGCCTGAGCACGCCGATGCCGAGCTCCAGGCGCTGAAGGACACTGGCCTCCGTGCCCGGTTTTCGTATGGGACGGGGCAAGGCTATGCGGCCGATAAGGCGATGGATCTTGTGGGGTTAGAGGGTGTGCAGAAGCAATGGACCGGCGAGATGCTCGGAGTTGGCGCCTGCATGCGTACGCCGGGTGCGGCTGGGCAACGTGGCTCCATACCAGTGGAACTATTTCGGACCGAGTTGGACGCAATTCGCAAGCTCGGGCTGCCGATGACGGTTCATTGCGGGCCGAAGGGCCTCGTCGACCTCATGGGCAAGAATAACCTGCTTGGTCCCGACATGCTGCTGGTTCACCCGCAAGGCATGACCGCAGTGGAACTCCGGATGATCGGCGATACAAGGACACCGTGGAGCATCGCGCCGGTAATCGAGATGTCCTACTCGGCCGTCCGCAATGGCCAAATTCAATACCACGAGCTTGAGGCAATGAATACGCAGCTCGGCCTGTCGATCGATTCCTCTGCTGCCACCAATGCGGATTTCTTCAATGTTATGCGGGCATTGATGTGGTCGGACTGGCAGCGCCGCGGCGCTCCGCAGAAGCTCAAGCCGAAGCGGTTGGTCGAGCTTGCCACCATCGAGGGGGCGAGATTGCTAGGAATCGCCGACAAGACCGGCTCGTTGACTCCCGGCAAACGCGCCGATCTCATCACAATCCGCGCAAACGACATTAACATGGCACCGGTCGGCGATCCGTATTACGCCATTGTATTCTTCGGCCAGCCGTCGAATATCGAAACCACTATGGTCGATGGCCGCGTTCTCGTGCGAGGTGGAAAGCTTGCCGCGGTCGACATTGCCAGGACCGTACGCGAGGCCGCGGAATCGGTACGCGGTATCAGCGAGCGCGCCAAACAGAGCTGAGCGTGGCGATCGTGACAGTTCTGCGTGCGCCTCGAGCGGAAGATGCGCTTGTTGACGTCGCATCGGGAACAGGTAATCGCGCTTTTCCGAACACGCGATTTCTACCTTCTATGCTCTACGAATTCGTGGCTGCCGGTGACTTCATGAGCTCCGGTGCGAGTGTTGACGACGCCTACCGCTAGATCGGAAGCCAAGCCGGCGACGGTCCTAACGCACAACGACGTCCGCGATAGCGTTCTTTGGCAATGGATCGGAACAGGTCAGTATCCCCGAGTGAATAAGGACGAGAAATATGAATGCCACCGGAGGAAACAGCTTGTCCACCCATGCGCTGCGTTTCGGCATGTTCATGGGGCCGTTCCATGCCACCAATCTCGATCCCACTTACGCCCTGGAACGCGATCTGCAGCTTGTGACGCTGCTGGATCGGCTAGGTTTTGACGAGGCCTGGATCGGCGAGCATCATTCCGGCGGATTTGAGATCATCGCTGCTCCTGAAGTTTTTATTGCCGCAGCAGCAGAGCGAACGAAACACATCAGGCTAGGCACGGGCGTCAAATCGCTGCCCTATCATCATCCCTTCGTGGTGGCCGAAACGATGGCACAGCTCGACCACATGACGCGGGGCCGCGTGATGTTTGGCGCCGGGCCGGGCGCCCTACCATCGGACTCCAAGATGTTCGGCCTGGCGCCGGTCGATCTGCGCCCGCGCATGGACGAAGCGCTCGATTGCATCGTCGCGTTGCTGCGTGGTGAGACCGTTACCAAAAAGGCCAGTTGGTTCGAACTCTGCGAAGCGCGTTTGTCGGTTGGTTGCTATTCGAAGCCGACAATGGAGATTGCGATTGCTTCTGTCCGCTCACCGGCCGGCGCGCTGGCAGCGGGACGGCACGGTGCGGGGCTCCTCGTGCTGTCGGGCGTCGACGATGCCTCGCTGAAGCACCATATGTCCAACTGGACAATCTACGAAGAAACCTGCCGTCGTCACGGCCATACGGCCGATCGCTCGCGCTGGCAGTTTGCGGTGCAAATTCATCTTGCGGAAAGCCGCGAGGAGGCGCGCAAGGATGTGGAATATGGCCTCGAAAAATGGATCGGCTACGCCAACGATATTGTGCCGGCACCTAATCCCGCGCCGCGCGGTCTCGCCGATCCCGTGAGCTGGCTCTTGGAAAACGAACGCGCGATCATTGGTACACCGGATGATGCGGTGGAAAAGATCGAACACATGCTTGAGGTCACCGACGGCTTCGGCGGCATCCTGGTGTTCGCACAAGACTGGGCCAATTGGCGGGCAACCCAACGCAGTCTAGAACTGATCGCCGAGGAAGTGCGGCCGAAACTGCGCGGCAGCAACATGCTGCGGCAAGCGAGCTACGATCGCAACGCGCCAATCCAGGACGACAATCGTGTGCTGGCGCGGGCCGGGATTGAAGATGCAGTGGCGCGGTATGAGGCGATGAAAGAGCGCGGTTAGCGGATGCTTCGCAAACCCTGCGCTTGTCCAATCCGCGTGTAGGATGGTTCTGCGAATCGGAATGCCGATGCCGGTAGACATCTCGGGTCCTAGGGCAAGAAACCGATCAACAAGATGATCATACTCTTATACCAAACTGCAGAGATCTTGATTCATGGAACGTACGCTCGATCCGAAAGATCATCGCAAAAACATGAAATGGCATAAGTACATGTCGGCACCTTCATCGAGCGCTACGATGCCGCGGATGAGTCAGCCTCTTTGCGGTTTGGTATTAGGTCCCACCGCCAAGCAAGCTTTTCGCTCTATACGTCCAACTCACAAGCTCAGTGAAGTCCTGTTAGCGCTTTGCCTGCGAACGCCCCTAACGGGCGCCTTCGGCCGTTTAATCGCCGAAGTCTTCGCCCGCGCCAAGTAATCCCTATACGCTCGGAAGCGAGTTAGAAATTTCCGGTCGATGTTCGCGGGATAATTCAGAAGTATTTTTCGTCCTCCGGCCGTAATCTGAAAATAGCCCCGTCTGGTCACCGTGAGAAGTCCGGCTTCACAAAGGTGTTTCTTCGCCCAAGCCACTCGATTGGAAAAGACTGACCCGCTACCACGCCGAACCATCATAGCCCTTTCATGCGGAGAGAGGCGGTAGTCACGCTCTAACGCTTCAATTGCAGATCGAATGTGATGCTCCTCTCCGTCTTCGGCGAGCCGGAGGAGCGGAGACATCAGAACTTGAAAATTGGGAATTGCCATCGACCAGATTCCTTTGCCAAATTTCGGTTGCGACTGGGAGGATGGACCGCCATCACACATTCCGGCCATACTGTATTTGGAAAAACATTAAAAACCAAATGAGCCACATTCGCTAAAGTCCCGTTGCATGGGAACGCATCATTAACTTATTGGCGCAGTAGCCTCCATCGCCGAGCACTATGGTGCCGCCGCGCTGCGTCCTGGCCTTCCTTCGAGAGAATAACGGACATGCGGAGCAGGACCCTTGCACAACCAACTGGCACGCCTAATACGCCGTCCGGCTATAGGGGAGATCGGCCGGCTCCGGTAGGGACAAATGGATTGCGAGGTCCTTGATTGCCTTATCAGCATCCCTGACCCCAGCACGCACGGTCTCAATCTCGCTATTCAGGCTATTTTGCTTCGCGTCGAGCCTGGAGAGCAGAGCAGAAAGGTGGTCGCCATTTGCCATGGGCCGCTCGCGTCAGGAGGTGTCTAGCCAGGGATTAAGAGCATTTCAGACCAAGAAACTGGCCTATGGAATGTCGGCGCATGCGAGGGAAGATCAGCATCAAAAGGCTTCTTTAAGCGCTCGATTGTTGCGCTGTTTTCCATACACACAGATAGGCCGTCCAGAGAGTTCTTCGGAAAATTGGTGTTGAGTACCTTCAGGAGCTCCCAATCCCTTAGGTCTCCCGAAGCCAACAGAGTGTTGCCGTTGTTGGTGGACGCTTTACCTAGCGATTTTCGCTTGTCCAGCC
>CAWIZF010000068.1:0-20854 GCA_963840465.1 uncultured Alphaproteobacteria bacterium
GCGGCGCTGCTGGATACCGCCATGGGTTGCGCCATTGCCACCATGCAGCCGGCAGGGCAGGCCTCGGTCACGCTGGACCTGAAGCTGACCTATCTGCGGCCGTTGTCGGTACGATCCGGCAGGGTCTCGGCGGAAGGCAAAGTGGTAAAACTCGGCCGTCAGACCAGCTATGCCGAAGGGTTCGTTCGCGACGGCGCGGGCAATCTTGCAGTGCACGCGACCGCGACATTTACGATGATCGGCGGTGAAAAGGCGAAATAGATGCAGCTTTTCGCGCCCGCAACTGCTATTATATGACTGCAGACATTTAATGGAACGGGTTGATGCGTTATTCGAAAGAGCACAAGCAGGAGACCCACGCGCGGATCGTGAAGAAGGCCTCGGTGCGGCTTCGCGAAAAGGGCGCGCATGGCATCGGCGTCGCCGACCTGATGAAGGAGGCCGGCCTGACCCATGGCGGCTTCTACGCGCATTTCGATTCCCGCGAGGCGCTGGTGATCGAGGCGTTTGGCTATGCGATGGACCGCGCGGTCGAGCATTGGCGCAAGATCGCGGCTGAAACGCCGCCGGAGAAGCGGCTGTCGACCATCGTCGATTCCTACGTCTCGGCCGTGCACCGCGACGATCCCGGCCGCGGTTGCGCGGTGCCGACGCTCGGCGCCGAAATCGCCCGCGAAAGCGCCAAGACCCGCAAGGCTTTTGCCGCCAAGCTCGAACAGATGATCGACGTGATGGCCGACCAGATTCCGGACGTGCCGCGCAAGACGGCGCGTCAAGCAGGCGATGGGCACGCTGGCGACCATGATGGGCACGCTGGTGATGTCCCGCGTCGCGGGCAGCGGCGAATTGTCCGACGAAATTCTCGCCTCCGGCCGCGAGGCGGCGCTGGCCCGGCAGCGGCGAAGCCGGCTGCGAAGAAGGCGCGGGCGAAGGTGAATTGAGACGGTTGGTAGGGTGGGCAAAGCGTTGCGTGCCCACCATCTTTCCGCGCTTCGCTGCGTGAAATGGTGGGCTCGCTTCGCTTAGCCCACCCTACAATTCACCGCCAAACAGCGCGCGTTCGCTCTCCACCGTCTCGTGGATGTAATCGGCGACCGCGCGAATGCGCGCCAGGTCCTTGCTGTCGGCGTGCATCAGCATCCAGAAGGTGCGCGAGATTCTGATCTCGTCCGGCAATACCGGCCGCAATTCGGGATGCGCCGTCGCCATGAAGTGCGGCAGCACGGCGATGCCGAAGCCGGCGATGGTGGCGTTGAGCTGCGCGATCAGATTGGCGCTGCGGAATTTGGCGGAGATTTTTGGCGAGACCTGCGGCAGGTAGTCCAGTTCCGGCGTGAACAGCAGTTCCTCGATGTAGCCGACGAAGCGATGCCCGGGCAGGTCGCCGCGCGACGCGATCTTCGGCGCGCGGTCGAGATAGGCGGGCGCGGCATAGAGCCCGAGGCTGTAGTCGAGCAGCTTGCGCCCGACGATGCGGCCTTCCTTGGGCATCGTCAGGCTGATCGCAATATCGGCCTCGCGCTTCGACAGGCTGAACAGCCGCGCGGTGGCGACGAGCTGCAGGTCGAGATCGGGATACCGCTCGGTGAATTTCACAAGCCGCGAGGCCAGGAAGTGGCTGCCGAACCCGTCGGGGGCGCCGATCCGGACCGTGCCGGTGAGCTGGGCGCGCGAGCCGCCGACCGCCTCCTGGTTGGCGACGATGGTGGATTCCATCGCTTCCGCACTGTCGGCGACGCGCTGGCCGGCTTCGGTCAGGAGGTAGCCGGTCTTGCGGCGATCAAACAGTTTTGCGGAGAGATGCCGCTCCAGGCGGTCGACACGGCGGATCACTGTGGCATGATCGACCGCAAGCTGCTTGGCGGCAGCGGAAACCGATCCGCCGCGGACGATCGCCAGCACGAAACGGAAGTCATCCCAATCGATCGTCTTGGTGCCTTGATCCAGCATTTCCGCACATCTATGGTGCAATTTATCGGACTTGTATCCTAAGAAATGCAGGTCAAAAAGGGCTCCAAAGCGATCCAGCGGGACTTCTAGGGAGGTTATTCATGCGTTCAATCGGACATTTCATCGGCGGCAAAGAGGTCAAGGGCACGTCCGGACGGACGGCCGACGTTTTCGAGCCGATGACCGGCGACGTCCAGGCCAAGGTGGCGCTGGCCTCCAAGGCCGAGGTTCGCGCCGCCGTCGAGAACGCCAGGGACGCCCAGGTCGAGTGGGCCAACACCAATCCGCAGCGCCGCGCGCGCGTGATGATGAAGTTCGTCGAACTGGCGCAGCGCGATTACGACAAGCTCGCCGACCTCCTGGCGCGCGAGCACGGCAAGACCGTTCCCGACGCCAAGGGCGACATCCAGCGCGGCCTCGAAGTCGTCGAGTTCGCCTGCGGCGTTCCGCACCTGATGAAGGGCGAATACACCGAAGGCGCCGGTCCCGGCATCGACATCTATTCGATGCGCCAGCCGCTCGGCGTCGTCGCCGGCATCACGCCGTTCAATTTCCCGGCGATGATCCCGATGTGGAAGTTCGCGCCCGCGATCGCCTGCGGCAACGCCTTCATCCTGAAGCCCTCCGAGCGCGATCCCGGCGTGCCGATGATGCTGGCCGCCCTGATGATCGAGGCGGGGCTGCCGCCCGGCGTCCTCAACGTCGTCAACGGCGACAAGGAAGCCGTCGACGCCATCCTCGACGATCCCGATATCAAGGCGATCGGCTTTGTCGGCTCGACGCCGATTGCGCAGTACATCTACGAGCGCGCCGCGCAGACCGGCAAGCGCTGCCAGTGCTTCGGCGGCGCCAAGAACCACGCCATCGTGATGCCCGACGCCGACATGGACCAGACCGTCGATGCGCTGATCGGCGCCGGCTACGGCTCGGCCGGCGAGCGCTGCATGGCGATTTCGGTCGCGGTGCCCGTCGGCAAGACCGCCGCCGACCGCCTGATGGAAAAGCTGATCCCGCGCGTGGAGTCGCTCAAGATCGGCACCTCGGTCGATCCGTCCGCCGATTACGGCCCGCTGGTGACGCGCGAAGCGGTCGAGAAGGTGAAGAACTACATCGATATCGGCGTCAAGGAAGGCGCGACGCTCGCCGTCGACGGCCGTGGCTTCAAGATGCAGGGCTACGAGAACGGCTTCTATCTCGGCGGTTCGCTGTTCGACAACGTCACCAAGGACATGCGGATCTACAAGGAAGAGATCTTTGGCCCGGTGCTGTCGGTGGTGCGCGCCCACGACTACAAGGAAGCGCTGGCGCTGCCGTCGGACCATGACTACGGCAACGGTGTCGCGATCTTCACCCGCGACGGCGACGCCGCCCGCGACTTCGCCGCCAAGGTGAATGTCGGCATGGTCGGCATCAACGTGCCGATCCCGGTGCCGATCGCGTACTACACCTTCGGCGGCTGGAAGAAGTCCGGCTTCGGCGATCTCAACCAGCACGGCCCGGATTCGATCCGCTTCTACACCAAGACCAAGACGGTCACCTCGCGCTGGCCGTCCGGCGTCAAGGAGGGCGCGGAGTTCTCGATTCCGACGATGAACTGACGGCGTCATAACCGAGATGCATTTCGCTCTCAACGACGATCAGGTGGCGGTTCGCGACATGGCGCGCGAATTCGCCGCCGAGAAGATCGCGCCGCATGCGCTGCGCTGGGACGAGGAGAAGCATTTCCCGGTCGACGTGATGCGCGAGGCGGCCACGCTCGGCATGGGCGGCATCTACATCAAGGACGACGTCGGCGGCTCCGCCATGACCCGCTTCGATGCCGCGCTGATCTTCGAGGCGCTGGCGACGGGGTGCCCGACGGTGTCGGCTTTCATCTCGATCCACAACATGGCGTCGTGGATGATCGATGCCTATGGCAACGACACCCAGCGGCAAAAGTGGCTGCCGAAGCTTTGTACGATGGAGCTGATCGCAAGCTACTGCCTCACCGAGCCGGGCGCCGGCTCGGATGCCGCGGCGTTGCGGACCCGCGCGGTGCGTGAGGGCGATCATTACGTCCTGAACGGCCAGAAGCAGTTCATTTCAGGCGCCGGCGGCACCGACCTGCTGGTGGCGATGGTGCGGACGGGCGGCGACGGTCCCGGCGGCGTTTCAACGCTCGTCATCGACGGCAAAACGCCGGGGGTCTCGTTCGGCGCCAACGAGCGCAAGATGGGCTGGAACGCGCAGCCGACCCGCGCGGTGATTTTCGAGAATGCCCGCGTGCCGGTCGAAAACCGACTCGGCGACGAAGGCATCGGCTTCAAGATCGCGATGGCCGGGCTCGACGGCGGCCGCATCAATATCGCGGCCTGTTCGCTCGGCGGCGCGCAAAGCGCGCTGGAAAAATCGCTGGCCTACATGAAGGAGCGCAAAGCCTTCGGCAAGCGCCTCGACGAATTCCAGGCGCTGCAGTTTCGTCTCGCCGACATGGCGACCGAACTGGAGGCGGCGCGGACTTTCGTCTGGCGCGCGGCTGCAGCGCTCGATCGCAAGGATGCCGACGCGACCATGCTGTGCGCGATGGCCAAGCGTTTTGGCACCGATGTCGGCTTCGAGGTGGCCAACCAGGCGCTGCAGCTCCATGGCGGCTACGGCTATCTCAGCGAATACGGCATCGAGAAGATCGTGCGCGATCTGCGCGTGCATCAGATCCTGGAAGGGACCAACGAAATCATGCGGCTGATCGTTTCGCGCAAGCTGATCGAGGGCGCGCGATGACGCGATGCTTCCGTCGCAGAGGGCGACCTGATCGCGCGCAAGGAAGGCTCGGCCGGCATCATCCGCCTGAACCGCCCGAAGGCCATCAATGCCGTGACGCTGGAGATGTTTCACGACATCGACAAGGCGCTCGATGCGTTCGAGGCGGATCCCGCAGTCGCGGTGATCCTGCTGGAAGGCGCCGGCGAGCGCGGCCTGTGCGCCGGGGGCGACATCCGCGCGCTCTGGGAAAGCTCGAAGGTGAAGGGTGATCTCGGCAAGATCCTGTGGCGCGACGAATACATCCTCAACGCCCGGATCAAGAAATTCCCAAAACCCTATGTCGCCTTCATGGACGGCATCGTGATGGGCGGCGGCGTCGGTCTGTCGGCGCATTCCGCGCATCGCGTCGTCACCGACAGGACGAAGCTGGCAATGCCCGAAGTCGGCCTCGGCTTTTTTCCCGACGTCGGCGGCACCTGGCTGCTGTCGCATTCGCCGGGTGAGATCGGCACCTATTTTGGATTGACCGGGCAGACCATGAATGGCCCGGACGCGATCCATGCCAGGTTCGCCGATGCGGTGGTGCCGTCATCGAAACTGCCGGCCTTGCGCGAGGCGCTGACGAAGGTGGCGCTCGGCACGACGTCGGCCGAAATCAGCAAGCTGATCGAGAGCTTTTCGACCGGCGAGACGGCCGGGCCGGTCGCCGCGCAGCAGGCGAAGATCGACGCGTTGTTCTGCTCACGACCGCATGGAAGACATCGTCGCGGCGCTGCAGCGCGATGGCTCGGAACTTGCGCAGGCGACGTTGAAGACGCTGAACGAAAAGTCGCCGCGCGGCATGGTGGTGACGCTGAAGCTGTTGCGGCTGGCGCGCACCGCGCGCTCGCTGGAGGAATGCCTGGTGCGGGAATATCGTGCCGCGCTGGAAGTCTTCGCCAGCGACGATTTCCGCGAGGGCGTGCGCGCCGCCGTGATCGACAAGGACCGCAATCCAAAATGGTCGCCGCCGCGAATTGAGGACGTGACGCCGGCAATGGTTGCGCCTTATTTCGCCGAGATCGGCGCCGACGAACTGAAGTTTCCCTGATCAAAACAGAAAAAGCCTTAGCGGAGGATTCGAGATGGCAAATATCGCATTCATTGGCCTCGGCAACATGGGCGGGCCGATGGCGGCCAATCTGGTCAAGGCCGGCCACAAGGTCACCGCGTTCGATCTGGTCGCCGCCTCGCGCGATCAGGCAAAGGCCGACGGCGCTGATATCGCCGAGAGTTCGGTGGCTTCCGTCAAGGGCGCCGACGTCGTCATCACCATGCTGCCCGCGGGGAAGCACGTGCTGTCGGTGTGGAACGAAGTGATCCCTGTCATGACCAAGGGCGCGCTGATCATCGATTGCTCGACCATCGACGTCGAAAGCGCCAAGCAGGCGCATGCACTCGCTGCCAAGCATGGCGCGCTCTCGGTCGATGCGCCGGTGTCCGGCGGAACCGGCGGCGCCAAGGGCGGGACGCTGACCTTCATGTGCGGCGGCGAGGACAAGGCGTTTGCGGCGGCAAAACCCGTGCTGGAGAACATGGGCAAGAAGATCGTGCATTGCGGCGGCGCGGGCGCAGGCCAGGCCGCCAAGATCTGCAACAACATGATATTGGGCATTTCCATGATCGGGGTCGGCGAGGCCTTTGCGCTGGCGGAAAAACTGGGCTTGTCGCATCAGGCGCTGTTCGACGTCGCCTCGACCTCATCGGGGCAGTGCTGGGCGCTGACGTCCTACTGCCCGGTGCCGGGCCCGGTGCCGGCCTCGCCGGCGAACAACGGCTACAAGCCGGGATTTGCCTCGGCCCTGATGGTGAAGGACCTCACGCTGGCGCAGGACGCGGCCAACGCCGCCGGCGCCGCGACGCCGCTGGGCAAGCACGCGCAGGAGATCTACAAGGCGTTCGACGCCGCCGGCCATGGCGGGGTGGATTTTTCCGGTATTATCCAGCACGTTCGGAGCCTCGCCGGGAAATAACGGAGGTCCTCACCCTGAGGTGCGAGCGTTAGCGAGCCTCGAAGGGTGAGTTGGTCGGTGTAGCCCATCCTTCGAGACGCCGCTTCGCGGCTCCTCAGGATGAGGGCTGAGGGTGTGCAGACGCTGGTTAAGGAAACAGTATGACGACATTCCAGGAAGCGCGCGCCTTTCTGCTCAAGCACCGCACCGATTACGATGCGGCCGTGAAGGGCTTTCGCTGGCCCGATCCGGTTCCGTTCAACTGGGCGCTCGACTGGTTCGACGCGGAACTCGCGCGCAATCCTGACAGCCGGGACTCGCACCGCGCTCTGGATCGTCGATGCCGGCCACAAGGAAACAAAACTTTCCTTCGCGGCGCTCTCGGCCCGTTCCAACCAGGTGGCGAACTTCCTGCGCGCGCAGGGGCTGAAGCGCGGCGATCATTTGCTGCTGCTGCTCGGCAATGTCGTGCCGCTGTGGGAGACCATGCTGGCGGCCATGAAGCTTGGCGTCGTCGTGATCCCCGCCACCACGCTGCTCACCCCGGACGAACTGCGCGACCGGCTCGATCGCGGCAGGGCGAGGGTGGTGGTGGCCTCGCAGGATCAGGTCGCGAAGTTCGCAGGCCTCGGCAGCGACAATCTGGTTCGCATCGTGGTCGGCGCGACGTCGAAGCACGACGGCTGGCTGCCGTTCGAACAGGCGGCGAGCGCGTCGGAAGATTTCGCGCCTGATGGGACGACCAATGCCGACGACCCGATGCTGCTCTATTTCACCTCGGGCACCACGGCAAAGCCAAAACTGGTGCGGCACAGCCAGCGCAGCTATCCCGTCGGCGCGTTGTCGACGATGTTCTGGCTCGGACTGCAGCCGGGCGACGTCCATCTCAACATTTCATCGCCGGGTTGGGCCAAGCATGCCTGGAGCTGCTTGTTCGCGCCCTGGAATGCCGGCGCCACCGTGTTCGTGGTCAACCAGCCGCGCTTCGACGCCAAGGCGCTGCTCGCCACCGTCGGCCGCTGCGGCGTCACCACGCTGTGCGCGCCGCCGACAGTGTGGCGGCTGTTCATCCAGGAACGGCTGGCCGATTTCAAGGTCAGCCTGCGCGAGGTCTGCGGCGCCGGCGAGCCGCTCAACCCGGAAGTGATCGATCAGGTGAAGGCGGCGTGGGGGCTGACCATCCGCGACGGTTACGGCCAGACCGAAACCACCGCGCTCGCCGGCAATTCACCGGGCCAGAAGGTCAAGGTCGGCTCGATGGGCCGCCCGTTGCCGGGCTACCGCGTGCAGATCACCGATAATGACGGCCACGTCACCAAGGAAGGCGAGGTGACGCTGGTGCTCGGCGCCGACCGCCCCGCCGGCCTGATGCAGGGCTATCAGGGCGAGGACGGCAAACTCTCCGGCGCCGACGGCGATCTCTATCGCAGCGGCGACGTGGTGTTTGCCGACGACGAGGGCTATCTCACCTTCGTCGGCCGCTCCGACGACGTCTTCAAATCATCCGACTACCGCATCAGCCCGTTCGAGCTGGAAAGCGTGCTGCTGGAGCATGAATCGGTCGCCGAGGCCGCCGTCGTGCCGAGCCCCGATCCGATCCGGCTCGCGATCCCCAAGGCCTATGTGCTGCTGGTGTCGGGCGTGGAACGTACGCCGGAAACCGCGCTGTCGATCTTCAAGCACCTGCACACGCGGCTCGCGCCGTTCAAGCGCATCCGCAAGATCGAACTGGTGACGGAATTGCCGAAGACGATTTCCGGAAAAATCCGCCGCGTGCAGCTGCGGCGGCTGGAGCATGACGATAACCGCTCCGACGCGTTGCGCGGCGCTGAATTCCGCGAAGATGAATTCCCGGAGCTGCAGAAGGTGCGGACCGCCGGGCTGGAGAGCTGATCAAAATGAATGAAGTCTGGAAGAAGCCGCCGGTCTCGTTTGAGGCCTATCAGGCCATGGTCGGCAAGGAGATCGGCGTGTCGTCCTGGCACCTGATCGACCAGAACCGGATCAACGTCTATGCCGACGTGATCGAGGACCATCAGTTCATCCATGTCGATCCGGAGCGGGCGAAAAAGGAAACCGCGTTCGGCAACACCATCGCCCACGGCTTCCTCACGATGTCCCTGATGAGCATCATGTCCTACGAGGTGATGCCGGTCATCGAAGGCACCGCGATGGGCGTCAATTACGGCTTCGACAAGCTGCGCTTCCTCTCGCCGGTGCGCGCCGGCTCCCGCGTCCGCGGCCGCTTCACGCTGATGGAAGCCAAGCTGCGCAAGCCGAAAGAGCTGCAATCGCGCACCAATGTGACGGTGGAGATCGAGGGCGAGGAAAAGCCGGCGCTGGTCGCCGACTGGATCGGGCTGATTTATTTCGACTAGAACTGCCTGTCATGGCCGGGCTTGACCCGGCCATCCATCCTTGATCAAAAGCTGTCAACGCTTGCTGAGCGTCCCCTCTCCCCTTGTGGGAGAGGGTGGCTTCGCGAAGCGAAGACGGGTGAGGGGTTCTCTCCGCGAGCTCGTCTTTTTGGAGACAACCCCTCATCCGGCGCTGCGCGCCACCTTCTCCCACAAGGGGAGAAGGGAAGAAACCAGGATTACTCATGGCAATCAGGTTTGACGGACGCGTCGCTATCGTCACCGGCGCGGGCAATGGTCTTGGACGGGCGCATGCGCTGGGGCTGGCGAGCCGCGGCGCCAAGGTGGTGGTCAATGATTTCGGCGGCGCGCGCGACGGCACCGGCGGCTCGCTGACGCCGGCCGAAACCGTGGTCGAGGAAATCCGCAAGGCCGGCGGCACGGCGATGGCCGACGGCGCCGATGTTTCGAACTTCGAACAGGTCACCGCCATGGTCGAGCGCGCCACGAAGGAGTGGGGCAGCGTCGATCTGTTGTGCGCCAATGCCGGCATCCTGCGCGACAAGTCGTTCGCCAAGATGGAAGTCGCCGATTTCGTCAAAGTGCTCGACGTCCATCTCACCGGCACCTTCTATTGCTGCAAGGCGGTGTGGGCCGGCATGCGCGAGCGCAATTACGGCCGCATCGTCGTCACCACCTCGTCGTCGGGCCTGTTCGGCAATTTCGGCCAGGCCAATTACGGCGCGGCCAAAGCCGGCATGGTCGGCTTGATGAACGTGCTGGCCGAGGAAGGCCGCAAGAACAACATCCGCGTCAACACGATTTCCCCGACCGCGGCAACCCGGATGACCGAAGAACTGCTGCCGCCGCAGGCGCTGGCCCTGATGCGCCCCGAGGCGATCACGCCGGCGGTGGAATTCCTGCTCAGCGAGGACGCGCCGACCCGCACCATCATGGGCGCGGGCGCAGGTTCGTTCGCCGTGATCAAGATCATCGAGACCGAAGGCATCAACCTGGCCCAGTCCGACTGGACGCCCGATGCCGTCGCCGCGCATTTTGCCGAGATCGACGACGTGTCGAAGGCCAAGGCGCTGCAGGGCGCGTTCGAGCAGACGCAGAAATATGTCGCGCAGGCCGCGGCGCGGGCGGGGATCAAGCTGTAGAACTCGGACTCGTAGGGTGGGCAAAGGCGCAAAGCGCCGTGCCCACCATCTATCCCGATGACGACTGATGGTGGGCACGCTTCGCTTTGCCCACCCTACGCACCGTTAATTCGGGCTACACTCATCCCATGTCACCGCCTTCGAAAAACGTCGCCGTCATCGGTGCCGGCCCTGCCGGCCTGATGGCGGCCGAAGTACTCGCGCAGGGCGGCGCCAGCGTCACCATCTATGACGCGATGCCGTCCGCCGGCCGCAAATTCCTGATGGCGGGGCGAGGCGGGTTGAACCTCACGCATAGCGAGCCATTGCCGCAATTCCTTGCGCGCTACCGCGAGGCGATGCCGCATCTTGCCGCCGCCATCGAAGCGTTCCCGCCGCAGGCTTTGCGCGACTGGAGCGCCGCGTTGGGGCAGGAAACTTTCGTTGGCTCCAGCGGGCGGGTATTTCCAAAAGCCTTCAAGGCGTCGCCCATGCTGCGCGCGTGGCTGCGGCGGCTGGACTCGATGGGCGTGCGACTGGCGCTGCGGCACCGCTGGAGCGGTTGGGACGAGCAGGGCCGCCTATTCTTTCAAACGCCGGACGGACCGCGCGCCATCGAGGCGAGCGCGACCGTTTTGGCGCTCGGTGGTGCAAGCTGGCCGCGGCTGGGCTCTGATGGGGCATGGGCGGAGATACTCGCCGCCAAAGGCGTGACAGATATCGCCGCTGCGGCCGGCGAATTCCGGCTTCACCGTCGCCTGGTCCGATATTTTTCGCGACCGGTTCGAAGGTCAACCGCTCAAGGGCGTGGCGCTGGCATTTGGAGCACATCGCGTGCGCGGCGAAGCCATCGTTACCCGCACCGGCATCGAAGGTGGCGCGATCTACGCGCTGTCGGCCGAGTTGCGCGAGGCGATCGACAGGGGCAGGGCAACCCTGCACGTGGCGCTGCGGCCCGATCTCGACATGAAAGAACTGATCGCGAAGATTTCAGTGCCGAGAGGCAAACAGTCGCTGTCGAATTTCCTGCGCAAGGCCGTCAGTCTCTCACCGGTTGCGATCGGTTTGCTGCAGGAGGCGGCCAAGGCATCCGGCGCTTCGCTCGCGTCGCTGTCACCGGCCGAACTCGCCAAGCTGATCAACGCCGTCCCGATCGAACTCACCAGCGTCGCGCCGATCGCGCGCGCGATTTCGACCGCGGGCGGGATCGCGTTTAGCGAAATCGATGCCGATTTTATGCTGCGCCACGTACCCGGCGTATTTGCGGCTGGCGAGATGCTGGATTGGGAAGCGCCGACCGGCGGCTATCTGTTGCAGGCGTCATTCGCGACGGGCGCTGCAGCAGGTCGGGGAGTGTTGAAGTATCTCGATCTTCATGGTGAGGAGCGCAGCGGAGCTGCGCGTCTCGAACCATGAGAGCCCGCGTCCATCCTTCGAGACGGCGCTAACGCGCCTCCTCAGGATGAGGTCAGCGCAACTTCCCCCGCGCCGCCACCGGTAACACCCCAACAATCTCGTCGCCGCGCACCATCACCACCTCGTCCATCATGTTGACGACGACGCAGACATGGTTGGGAACGATCCGCACGACGTCGCCGACAACAGGCCGCGTATTGCTGCGGGCGAGATCGAGAAAGCCGTGTTCTTCCGCAAAACGCGCGATCTTGGCCTCGGGGTGCTCCAGGATCAGCCCATGACCCTCGAGCCCGCCACCGGTGTCTGACGTCAGCGTCTTGGAGCCGGCATCGAGGATGCCGCGATCCGGGCCAGCGCGGCTGACGACGGTGGAATAGATGTTGAGCGCGCAATCGTCCCAATCGGCGACGCCGGCGGCGACCTGCATGCGGTCGTTGTAGATATAGGTGCCCGGCCGATGCTCGGTCGCGCCCTTGAGCTTGCCGAGATTCTTCAGGTTCGGCGAGCCGCCGGTCGAAACCATCGTCGCATCGAGCCCGAGCGCACGGACGCCGCCCAGCGCCTCGTCGAAGAATTTTTGCGCCTCGGCCCAGCCGGTCTCGGTCGGGTACAGCATGAAGCCCGCGAACTGCAGCCCTTTGGACGCCGCGATCTCGCGGGCGAGGGCAATGGCCTCGCCGGGCGTTTCGACACCCGCCCGCTTGCGGCCCGTATCGCATTCCACCACGACTGAGAGCGGGCGGCCGGAAGCGGCGGCGGCCTGCGGCAGGCCCGCGATCACGGTCGAATTGTCGGCCGCGACCGTCATATGGGCCTTGGCCTGCAGCGCGGCGAGGCGGGCCATCTTCTCCTCGCCGATCAGATTGTAGCTGATCAGGATGTCGTCGATCCCGGCTTCCGCCATCACCTCGGCCTCGCCGATCTTCTGGCAGGTGATGCCTTTCGCGCCGGCCGCGACCTGCATCTGCGCCAACAAAGGACTTTTGTGCGTCTTGATGTGCGGGTCGGTTAGCGACGCCGGCCGTGTCGCAGGCGACCTGGATACGCGCGATGTTGCGCTCGACGCGGTCCATGTCGATCACGGCGCAGGGCGTGCCGTATTCACGGGCGATTTTGGCGGCGAGGGGCGTTGTCATGCTCTTCTCTCTGTTCGAATTCGTAGGATGGGTAGAGCGCAGCGAAACCCATCAATCCCGTCAACGGTTGTTCATGATGGGTATCGCTTCGCTCCACCCATCCTACGCTCAGGCCTGTTCTATCTCTTCCCGCAAAACTTCCAGCTCCAGCCATCGATCCTCGGCCGCCGCCAGTTCTTCCTGCGCCTTTGCAATCGCCGCCGAGGCCGCGTCGAATTTCTTGCGATCCTTGGCGTAGAGGTCGGGATCGTCAAGCAGCTTTTGCTGTTTGGCAATCTCGGCCTGCAACTTCTTCATCGTCTTCGGCAGGGTTTCCAGCGCGTGCTTTTCGTTGAAGTTCAGCCGGCGCTTTGACGCCGCAGCGGGCGCGGCAGCCCTGGTTTCCTTCTTTTCCTCGACGGCCGTTGCACCGGGAGCTTCGCGCGCGAGATCCTCGCCGCGCTGCGCCAGCATGTCGGTGTAGCCGCCGGCATATTCGATCCAGCGGCCGTTGCCTTCGGGCACGATCACGGACGTGACGACACGGTCGAGGAAGTCGCGGTCATGGCTGATCAGGATCACGGTGCCCTCGTAGTCGCCGAGCATCTCCTCCAGCACGTCGAGGGTTTCGAGGTCGAGGTCGTTGGTCGGTTCGTCCAGCACCAGCAGATTGGACGGCTTTGCCAGCGCGCGCGCCAGCATCAGCCGGCCGCGCTCGCCGCCGGAGAGCACTTCCAGCGGCGTGCGCATCTGCTCCTGGGCGAACAGAAAATCCTTCATGTAGCTGACGACGTGCTTCGGCTTGCCGCCGACCATGACGTGGTCGCCGCGTCCGCCGGTCAGCGCTTCCGCCAGCGTCGATTTGGGGTCGAGGCTTTCGCGGTGCTGGTCGAGCGTCGCCATCTCGATATTGGCGCCGAGCCGGATGGTGCCGCTGTCGGGCGGGCTGCCGCCGGTCAGCATCTCGATCAGCGTGGTCTTGCCGGCGCCGTTCGGGCCGACGATGCCGATGCGGTCGCCGCGCTGAACGCGGATCGAAAAGCCGTCGACGATCGTGCGGTCGCCATACGCCTTGGCGATGTTCTTGGCCTCGATGACGAGCTTGCCGGATTTGTCGGCTTCCGCGGCCGCGAGGCTGGCATTGCCGGTCGCGCCACGATAAGTGCGCCGCTGGTCGCGCAGCGCGTGCAGATTGCCGAGCCGCTTGACGTTGCGCTTGCGGCGGCCGGAGACGCCGTAGCGCAGCCAGTGCTCTTCGTTGACGATCTTGCGGTCGAGCTTGTGCTGGTCGCGCTCTTCCTCCGCCAGCACCTCGTCGCGCCAGGCCTCGAACGCGGAAAAACCGCGGTCGATCTGCCGGATCTGGCCGCGATCGAGCCAGGCGGTTGAGCGCGAGAGATTGGAGAGGAAGCGACGGTCATGGCTGATGATGACCAGCGCGCACCGTCGGCTTTCCAGTTCGTCTTCCAGCCATTCGATGGTCGGAAGGTCGAGATGGTTGGTCGGCTCGTCCAAAAGCAGGATGTCGGGCGAGGGCGCCAGCACGTGCGCCAGCGCGGCGCGGCGGGCTTCGCCGCCGGAGACGTGCGCCGGGTCTTCGTCGCCGGAAAGCCCGAGCTGCTCCACCAGATAGCGCGCCTGATAATGATCGTCGCCGGGGCCAAGGCCTGACTCGACATAGGCCAGCGTGGTCTTGTGGTCGCCGAAGTCAGGCTCCTGCGGCAGATAGCGGATGGTGGCGCCGGGCTGCACGAAGCGGCTGCCGCCGTCGGGTTCGACGATGCCGGCGGCGATCTTCAGCAGCGTCGATTTGCCGGAGCCGTTGCGGCCGATCAGGCAGACGCGCTCGCCCGACGACACCGACAATTCGACGCCCGACAACAGCGGCGTGCCGCCGAAAGTCAGCCTTATATCTTTCAACTGGATCAGCGGCGGCGCCATTGTTCAATCCTGGTTTGGCGCAGGCTGCTGCGCCCGCTGGCGCTGGATGCGACGGATGGTCTGGTCGAGCGCCGACAAAAATGCCGAGCGGTCGCGCGGGGAGTAGGATCTCGGACCGCCGGTGACTTCGCCGGATGAGCGCAGGTCGGTCATCAGATTGCGCACCGCCAGCGTCATGCCGATCGATTGTTCGGTGAACGGCTTGCCGTTCGGCGCAATCACCTCGGCGCCCGATTTCACGCAGCGGCTGGCGAGCGGGATATCCGAGGTAATGACGATGTCGCCGTTTCCCGCGCGTTCCGCGATCCAGTCGTCGGCGGCGTCCATGCCGGAACCGGCGGCGATGCGCTCGATCAGCGGATCCTGCGGCACGCGGATGAAATTGCCCGCGACCACGCTGACCGGCAGGCCGTGCCGGAGCGCGACGCGATAGATCTCGTCCTTCACCGGGCAGGCGTCGGCATCGACATAGATGCGGGTGGGGTTCAAATCGGGCACTTCAGGTCAGTCAATCGGATTGGATTCGGTCAGGTCTTCTCATCGGCGCGTGGTACTCCACCGGGCGGAAAAATGCGAGGAAAACAGCTGCTGGAACACGCTTGCCACGGCACTTTCTTCGCGTACGATAACTGGCCGGAAAGAACAAGAAACCAGAGGAAACGGGCATGACAAGCCGTATCGAGCCGTATCGGGTCTCGGCCTACAACACGTCAAAACATTCCGAAAACAAGATGCACGATGACACCGTGGCGAAGCGCTATGGCTTTGTCGGCGGGTTGGTGCCCGGCGTCGACGTGATGGCCTACATGATGCACCTGCCGGTCGCAAAATGGGGCCGCGCCTTCCTCGAACGCGGCCTGATCGAGGCGCGCTTTGTCAAGCCGGTCTATGACGGCGAACTGGCCGACGTCACCGGCGAAGAGCGCAACGGCGTGCTTGCGATCCAGGTCGAGAGCCGGGGAGAGCTTTGCGCGACCGGCACGGCATCGCTGCCGGCGGCAGCGCCGTCATTTTCGCTTTCCGACTTTGTCGATGTTGCGGCGGTTGCCGAGCGCAAGCCGGTGGATGCGACGTCCTATGCCCTCGGCAAATGGCTCGGCGCGGTGCCGCGCACCTGGGCGGCGGATGCGGCCAAGGAATATCTGGCGGATATTCGCGAAACCGAAGCGATCTACGCCCGGGAAGGGCTCGGCCATCCCGGCCTGCTGCCGCGGGTGATGAACAAGGTGCTGGTCGACAATGCGATCATGGGTCCGTGGATTCACGTCGGCACCCGGATGCAACTGCTGTCCGCGGGGCGCATCGGCGATGAATTGACGGCGCGCGCGAAGGTCGTCGGCAATTACGACAAGAAGGGCCACCGCTTCGTCGAACTCGACGCACTGGTCGTCGCCAACGGCAAGACGCCGCTGGCGCATTGCCATCACATCGCGATCTACCAGCCGAGAGAGCAGGCGGCGGCGTAGGGGGTACGTCAGTCGTCATTGCCGGGCTTGACCCGGCAATCCATCCGCTTCGCAAGACTCTTGTGAGGTTGGATGGATACGCGGGTCAAGCCCGCGTATGACGAGTTCTTGTTCGAGACGATGCCGTCCAATCTCACCCGTCATTCCCCGCGAAAGCGGGGAATCCAGTACGCCGCGGCCTCTCGGCTCTATCGCTAACGTCTCTGGAATACTGGGTCACCCGCCTGCGCGGTTGCGACAAGACGAGCTGCGACGATTGTGGAGTGACGGGCAATACAGCCTCACGCCGCCTTCGCCTTCGCGTCCTGAATCGCCCGCCACACGCGCTCCGGCGTCAGCGGCATGTCGATATGGGTGATGCCATATTCCGACAGCGCGTCGACCACCGCGTTGACGATGCAGACCAGGCTGCCGGCGCAGCCGGCCTCGCCGCAGCCCTTGGTGCCCAGCGGATTGGTTGTTGCCGGCGAGGGATGGTCGCCGACTTCCATCGGCGGGATGTCCTCCGCGCGCGGCATGGCATAGTCCATGAAGGAGCCGGTGATCGGCTGTCCGCTGGAATCGTAACTGACTTCCTCCATCAGCGCCTGGCCGATGCCTTGCGCCACGCCGCCATGCAACTGGCCGGCGACGATCATCGGATTGACGACGGTGCCGAAATCATTGACGGCGAAATAGCGCACGATCCGCGTCACGCCGGTTTCGGGATCGATTTCGACTTCCGCGACGTGGCAGCCATTGGGGAAGGTGGACGGCGTGTCCTTGGTGGCGTGGTCGACGTCGAGCGAGCGCGGCGCACCCTCCGGCATCTTGCCTTCGCGCAGGCGCTGCGCCAGCTCCATGATGCCGATCGAGCGGTCGGTGCCGGCGATGGTGAAGCGGCCTTGTGCGAATTCAATGTCGCCCTCGGACGCTTCCATCAGGTGCGCGGCGGCCTGCTTGCCCTTGGCGACCACGAGCGCGGAAGCCTCCACGATCGCCTGACCGGTCGCGGTGATCGAGCGCGAGCCGCCGGTGCCGTTGCCGAAGCGGACGAGGTCGCTGTCGCCTTGCTCCAGCGTGATCTTCTCGAACGGCACGCCGAGCTCGGCGGAAAGCACCTGCGCGAACGGCGTGGCGTGGCCCTGGCCGTAATCGAGCGTGCCGGTCGTCAGCTTCACTGATCCATCCGGCTCGAAGGTGATCTTGCCGAGTTCGCCGCTCGGCGGCGCCGTGACTTCCAGATAGGAGCCCACGGCGATGCCGCGCAGCTTGCCGTTCTTCTTGCTCTCCTTCTTGCGCCTGGCAAAATTGGCGTGGTCGGAAATCTCCAGCGCCTTGTTGAAGACGCCTGCGAAATCGCCGCTGTCATAGGTGACGCCGGAGGCCGCGGCGAACGGCAGTTGCGACGGCTTGATGAAGTTGCGCTTGCGCAGCGTCAGCCGGTTGATGCCCATCTCGTCGGCGGCGCGGTCGATCAGCCGCTCCATGTAGTAGTTGGCCTCGGGCCGGCCGGCGCCGCGATAGGCGCCCATCAGCGTGGTGTTGGTCAAAACCGTCTTGATGTCGACGCCGAGCAGCGGCGTGCGATAGACGCTCGCGAGATTCTTGCCGGTGTTGAGCGACAGCGGCCCCGGCGCCACGCCGGTGATGTAGGCGCCGAGATTGCCGTAACCCTGCAGGCGCACCGCGAGGAACTTGCCTTCGGCATCGAGCGCGAGTTCGGCGTGAATGAGCTGCGCGCGGCCCTGGCTGTCGGACAGGAAGCTGGTCGAGCGCTCGTCGGTCCATTTCACCGGACGTCCCAGCACCTTCGCCGCGTGCGCGATGCAGGTGTATTCGGGGTAGTTCATGTTCTTCATGCCGAAGGAACCGCCGACATTGGCGGTGAGGATACGAACCTTGTCGGTCGGCACGTTCAGGATTTTTGCCAAGCGTCACCTTGTTGCCGGAGACGCCCTGGGTCGGCACCTGCAGCGTGAAACGCTCGCTCGCCTTGTCGATAGGCGGCAAGCGCCACGCGCGGCTCCATCGAGACCACGGCGACGCGGGTGTTGACGATGTCGAGTTTGGTCACATGCGCGGCCGTGGCAAACGCCGCATCGATCTTGGCGCTGTCGCCATAGTGATAGTCGAGCGCGACGTTGTTCGGGATGTGATCGTAGAGCAGCGGCGCGCCGGGCTTTGGCGGCCTCCGCTGCATCGGTCACGGCGGGCAGCGGCTCGATGTCGAGTTCGACGGCTTCCGCCGCATCGCGCGCCTGCGCCAGCGTTTCCGCGACCACGAAGGCGACGGGATCGCCGACAAAGCGCACCTTGTCGGTCGGAAGCGCGGCGCGGTTGGTCTGCAGCAGCGGCGAGCCGTCCCGGCTCTTCAGCGGCAGGCCGCAGGTGAAGGGGTTGTAGCCGGCGGCTTCCAGCTCCTTGCCGGTCCAGACGCCGAGCACGCCCGGCATCGCCTTGGCGGCCGCCGTGCCGATCCCCTTGATGATCCCGTGGGCATGGCTGGATCGCACCATCCAGCAATAGGCCTGGCCGGGCAGGGTGAAATCGTCGGTGTATTTGCCCTTGCCGCGCACCAGCGTGTCGTCTTCCTTGCGGCGCACCGGCTGCCCCACACCGTATTTTTGCAGTGCGATAGCGTTTTCCAGGGAGGACGGCGACGTGTGATCTTGCATCGAAAAACACCTGAAATGCTTGGATTTTCGTTCCGGTTTTGCGGGTTCCCGCTCAGATAACGCACTGCATCACGCCGGACAACGCCTGATTGGGCATAGTCCTATGTGATGGGTTGTTGCGTAGCCCCTTGGCGCTGCTAAAGTTTCCGTGAACGGTGATTTTCTTCGGCGGCCCGGAAGCGGCCGCGGAAAGACAGTTTTGATGAATGATGATACGCGGCTGCGCGAAGGTCTTGAGGCCTGCGCAAGCCCGTCAGGGTCGGTTGCGGCGGCCACGGCAAACGGTGTTTATGCCGCGCTCGACCTTGGCACCAATAATTGCCGGCTTTTGATCGCCAGTCCGGCCGGCGACAGTTTTCGCGTGGTGGATTCGTTTTCGCGGATCATCCGGCTCGGCGAAGGCATTTCCGCGACCGGTTCCATCAGCGAGGCGGCGATCGACCGCGCCATCGCGGCGCTGAGCATCTGCAGCGACAAGATCCGCTACCGCAAGGCCAAGCGCCTGCGGCTGATCGCGACCGAGGCCTGCCGCGCCGCCGCCAATGCCGACAGCTTTCGCGACCGGGTCGCTGCCGAGACCGGCATCCGGCTCGAGGTGATCGATCGCGAGACCGAGGCGACGCTGGCCGTGATCGGCTGCTCGCCGCTGCTCGACGCAAAAGGGCGGGGCGCCATCCTGTTCGATATCGGCGGCGGCTCGACCGAACTGGTCCGGATCGAGCGCGATCCCGCCGAGCAGAATGCGCCGCCGCGGATCAAGGCGTGGATGTCGATCCCGCTCGGCGTCGTCACGCTCGCCGAGCATTTCGGCGGCAGGGACGTCACGGCGGAATCCTATGCGCGAATGGTGCGCGACGTCGCGCAATATGTCGCGCCGTTCGCCGCCGAGCACGGCACGGATTTGCACGACATGCACATGCTGGGCACCTCCGGCACCGTGACGACGCTCGCCGGCGTCCATCTCAATCTGGCGCGCTACGACCGCCGCCGCATCGACGGCATCTGGATGAACGGTTCCGACGTCACCACGGTGATCCAGCGGCTGCTCGGCATGAGCTATCAGGAGCGCGCCAACAATAACTGCATCAGCGTCGAGCGCGCCGATCTGGTGCTGGCCGGCTGCGCCATTCTCGATGCGATCCGCGATGCCTTCCCGCTGCCGCGGCTGCGCGTCGCCGACCGCGGCCTGCGCGAGGGCATGCTGGTCGAGATGATGCGCGAGGACGGCGCGCTCCGGGCGATAAGAGTCGCAGGTCATTCCGGGGATCGGTGCGAAGGATCGAGACCCGGGATTCTCGAGATTCTCAGGTGCGCAATTGCGCACCCGGTGTCGATCGCTTCGCATCGCCGCGAATGACAACTCAAGGATCGATATGGCGAAAGACACCACCGGACGACTGCACGTCACGGTCAAGAGCGGTGGCAAGCGCAAGCTGTCGTCAAAACTCTGGCTGGAGCGGCAGCTCAACGATCCCTATGTGGCGCAGGCCAAGCGGGACGGCTATCGCTCGCGCGCGGCCTACAAGCTGATCGAGATCGACGACAAGTATCATTTCCTCAAGCACGGCATCGCCGTGGTCGATCTCGGCGCCGCCCCCGGCGGCTGGAGCCAGATCGCCGCCAAGCGCGTCGGTGCGGTCAGCGGCAAGGGCAAGGTGGTGGCGATCGATCTGCTGGAGATGCCGGAAGTCCCCGGCGTCAATTTCGCCCAGCTCGACTTCCTGGCCGAGGACGCGCCCGAAAAACTGATCGCGATGATGGGCGGCCGCGCCGACGTCGTGATGTCCGACATGGCGCCCAACACCACCGGCCACCGCAAGACCGATCAGTTGCGCATCGTCGGCCTGATCGAAACGGCGGCAGCGTTTGCCACCGACGTGCTCAATCCCGGCGGAACGTTTCTGGCCAAGGCCTTTCAGAGCGGCGCCGACGCCGAACTGGTCGCGCAATTGAAGCGCGATTTTTCCAGCGTGCGCCACGTCAAGCCGGCATCGAGCCGGCAGGATTCTGTCGGAGCGCTACGTGCTGGCGATGGGATTTCGTGGCGGGCGAAGTCGGAGTAGGACGTCGTCAGCCC
>CAWIZF010000069.1:0-7466 GCA_963840465.1 uncultured Alphaproteobacteria bacterium
AGTCGGCGAGCAGTTGACCGCCGATTGGCTCAAGAAGGCCGGTCCCGATGGTGAAGCCGTGATCGCCGCCTACAAGAAGTAGGAAGATCGTTGTTACTACTAGCGTCCGGCATTCGGTTGACGGACGCTAGTGCTCACATCACCCGGCTTCGACACACGAAGCCATGATGCTGTCGATCTCGGCGCGCGAGAGAACCCCGAGTTCGGCAATGAAGACGATCCGTGTTCGCGGTACGCCGGCCGCGAGCGCTCCGCCCGACGCCAGCGTCGCGCGGCCGCCGGCGAGCTGAAACACCGTCAGCCGCCCGGGCTGCTCCATCGTCTCGAACAACCCCTTTGCCCGCGCGAGTTTCGGCGCCAGCCGAGCGATGGCCTGTTGCAACCGGGGCAGCGACACTCGACATTCCGATGTCCAGCTCAGCGTCTCGAACCGGTCGATCGCCGGCCGCCGCGGGCTCACCTCGCGGGGCGTAGCCACCCGGTCCACATCCGCGGGGAACAGCAGCGCTGCCGACACTTCGCCATGCAACGCATCGACCACCACCGCCGCCGGCCGCTGTGTCCGGATAACATCGCGCAGTTGCGCGCGAGCCGCCGCGTCCGCCATATCCACCTTGCTCAGCGCCACCACGTCGGCCGCACGCAATTGAGACCGCAGCAGCGCGTCGTTCAATGTCTCCGCATTTGTCGTCGCGTCGACCACGCACAGCACCGTTTCCAGCGGCGCCTCCTGCCAGATCATCGGATCCATCAGGTTGCGCACGATATCAGAGGGATCGGCGACCCCGCTGGTTTCGATCACGATGAACTCGGGCCGCGGATCGCGCCGCAGCAGGGTGGCGAGCGTGCGCAAGAGATCGCCTTCGAGCGAACAGCAGATGCAGCCATTGCTCAGGCTGACCACCCCGTCGCTGGCGCCCGCGATCAGCTCCGCATCGATATTGATGGCGCCGAAATCGTTGACCACGGCGGCGATCCGCCGCCCCTCGGCGTGCGCCAGCAGATGGTTCACGATTGTCGTCTTGCCCGCCCCGAGGAAGCCGGTGACCAGCAGGATCGGGACCGGCACCATCAGCTCGCGACAACGGGCCGGCGCACCGGCCGGCCGGGCCGCGCCGCCACGTCAAGCAC
Source organism: uncultured Alphaproteobacteria bacterium (assembly GCA_963840465.1). Taxonomy (GTDB): domain Bacteria; phylum Pseudomonadota; class Alphaproteobacteria; order Rhizobiales; family Xanthobacteraceae; genus Bradyrhizobium. The sequence continues at coordinate 1,132 of CAWIZF010000069.1, forward strand.
GCCATCCGATATCAATGGATGGCCGCTGACAACCAGATGCCGCACGCCCTCCGACGGGCGGTTCATCGCCGAGAACGTCGCCCGGTCGCTCAGCGTCTCGAAATCGAACACGACGATGTCGGCATCCGCGCCGGGCTGCAGCCTGCCCTTGGCGCGCATCGCCGGCGTGCTGTGGGACAGGATCTCCGCCGGGATCAGCGCGCATTTGCGGACGCCTTCCAGCAGCGAAAGCTTTCGCCGTTCCCGCACCCACTCGCGGATGAAGCGGGTGAAGCAACCCGCCGAACGCGGATGCGAGGTGGCGTCGTCCGGCAACGGCCAGGAGTCGCCGGTATAGGCGCGACCGTCCGACAGCGTCCACGGCATCGCGTCGGAGGCGATCGCGCCGCCGGGATACAGCACCGAGATGTCCAGGAGATCGCGATGGTGCGGATTGTTCTCGGTATCCAGGATATGCCACAGCACCAGCGTGGAGGGCTCCTCCGCCTGCGCCGCCAATAATTCCTTGCGGTCGCGGAAGCGCCGCCCGTCGGTGACGCGTTGCACCGAATCGTAGCCGAGACCATTGCGCGTCTCGAACTCCGGGTCGCTGAAGAAGGCCGCTGCCAGCACCGTCGAGCCGGTGCCGTACGGATAGGCTTCCACCGTGATCGGCAGGCCCTGCGCCTGCGCCTTGGCCACCAGCACGGCGCAACGCTCGATGTCGGTCTTGCTGGACGAGTTGAAGTGGCAGATGTGCATATGCGCGCCGGTGGCGCCGGCATAGCCGATCAGGCGGATATAGGCTTCCGCGGCGCTTTCCGGATCGATGCGGGACATGTAGGCGACGTGGGTGAAGGTCGCGACATCATGCGACGCTGCCAGCTGGCACACCGCGGTCAGCTCCTGGACGCCGGCGCCCGGGGCATAGGCGTTGAGGATGCCGATGCCGATGCCGCCCTCGTTCAGCCCGTTGGCAAGGCGGTCGAGGATGCCGGCCACCTCGGTGTCACTGGCGACGTTGTCGATCCAGCGGCGGTCGCGCATGGCGTTGCCGAACGCCTCCAGCGAGCTTTCCGCATTCGAGCCGGTCATCGCACCGATGCGCGCAAACGCCCAGTTGGCGGCGGCGCCGTAGTTCAGCACGCGTCCCTTGTCGGCCTGACGCCGATACCAGGATGCGACCGGCAATACGCCGGCCTCGAGGTCGAGCGTCGTCGTCACCCCGTCGAACGCCTGCATGCGGTCGGCCGGGATCGACTGGCCGTGCGCGTGCAGATCGATGAAGCCGGGAGCTACCACGAGGCCAGTCGCATCGATCACCCGCTCGGCGCTGCCGAGCCCGGTGCCGACAGCGGAGATCCGGCCATCCACAACAGCCACATCGCTGATCGCGTCCATCCCGCTCGCCGGATCCACCACCCGGCCGCCAGTGATTACCAAGCCACTCATATCGTCATTCCCTCACGCAAAAACTTCAGGTCCGGCAAAGCAAGCCGCGGGCCACGTAAAGCCATCTCGATTCCAATAAAGGCAGATTTTCGGACCGACGACCACCTCCGCCGACGCTGACGCATTATGCGCCCTGCAGGATCGGTGGAAACTTTCAAATCGAGGTGTCATAGACATGCCCGGTCATCTGTCGGTCACCTGCGCCTTGACCCTCGCCGGGGCAGATCGATCTGGACACCCGCCAGGCACGCGGCTGCAATTGCAAGCCCGCTCTCTGGCATGAAGGTTGCGGCTGATGCGTAGCGTCTGTCTTGTTCTCGGCTTTATCTTCATCGCCCTCGGCTTTGTCGGCGCATTCCTGCCGGTGCTGCCGACGACGCCATTCCTCATCCTCGCCACGACCTGCTTTGCACGATCGTCTCCGCGGCTCGAAAACTGGCTGCTCTCCCATCCTCGCTTCGGGCCGTCGTTACGTGCGTGGCGGGAGCGCGGCGCGATCCCTCTGAGAGCGAAACTGCTGGCCCTTGCCGGCATCAGCACCGGATTCCTGCTGTTCTGGATCGGAAGCGCGCCTGGTCCGATCCTGATGGCAAGCGTCGGCACCTTCATGTTTGTGGGTCTGGTTTACGTCTTCACCAGACCGTCGGCTTGACGGCGCCGTGCGAGAACTCCCCTCCGAAGGTGCGTGCTCCCAAAATATCGAAAACAACCCCATGCAAAGTAGCGGGCGGCCGCCGCCATCCGAAAACGCAACTTGACACGTCGGGCAAATCAGCGGCATTCCTTCATCATTCCGCAATCCTGTAAACGCCCGTCGCCCCGCAATAGCGGGCGCGTCGGTACGATTGCGGCTCAAATCCTCACCCATCATTGAAATTGCACCGGATCGCCGCGGCGAACGATCGCCTGCGCGTGGCCGAACCGCGCGCTCGGCCCGCGCGCGTTGCCTTAGGGAATCCCGACATGAACACCGCTCCGGATCTAACGATGTCAACGACAACAGCTGCAACTGACCAGACCAAAGCTGCCGCAGCCCCGCGAATAAAGCTGCTGTCGCACGGATTCTCCATCGACCATCCAGACCCTGAAATCGGCGAACAGCTCATGGCTGATACATTGGGGGTCGCCGATCGCGAAGCGATGCATGGCATCCTCCGACAATTGGTGAAGGCCAGCGTGAGCGGCGAGAGTCCCGACGAGGTCAACCTCTCCTTCATGATTTCGATGGTGAAGAGCATCAAGCCCCGGGATTCCATCGAGGCCATGCTGGTGGCGCAGATGGTTTCGGTTCATGTGATGGCGATGCGATGTGCCCATCACCTCGCGAATGCGGACGACCTCGCCCAGCACGACAGCGCCGCGCGCGCGTTGGGCAGGCTCGCCCGCACGTTTCCCGCCCAGATCGAGGCGCTCAACCGCTACCGGAGCCAGGGCGAGCCCGCCATCACCGTGCAGAACGTGTCGGTCGGGGATGGCGGCAAGGCCATTGTCGGCAACGTCACGCAGCATGCGAGCGTGATGATATCCGGACAAGAACGCGGCATCGGCGGCGCGGAAGGCGCCGAAGGGCTCGGGCTCCAGGCGAAGGCGCGATTCCGCTGAGCCAGGCGAGAAGCACAGGCTTGAGCGATCACGCCCGCAATACCGGCCCGATGCTGGCGAGCCGACGTTGTGGTGCCAAAACGCGTTTCGGCGGCGCGTGCCGTTCGCCGGCGGTGACACGGCAAGAAGCGCTGCCGCATGCATGGCGACGCACCGGGATCCGGCGCGCCAAAGGCAAACCGGAACGCACGCAAGCACGGTCGGTTCACCAGGGACGCGATCGCCGAGCGCAGGCAGATTCAGGCATTGTTGGGTGACGCGCGGAGGCTGCTGGAAGAGATGAAGTGATCGGCTGCACCGGGAACTCCGGAAAGCCAGGGAAGTTGACCGTCATGAAGATGGCCAAGGCAATCCGGCAGCAGGCAGCCACCGCAGAGCGGGTGGCGGTGAATACGGCTGACACCTACGTTGCCGACCAGATGAGAGCACTGGCGCAGGCCTTCAAAATCCAGGCCGAGATCATCAAGAAGAACAAGAAAAAGAAGAAAAAATGAGTTTTTCGATCAAAGCGATGTGCCAACACGGCGATCTGGTCCACCGCAGGAAGACGGCCGACGCCGCCCTGAAGAAGGCCCGGGAGATGTCGCGCGCCGGCTGCTACGACATTTACATCACGACGCCCGAAGGGCGGGACTACCACTCTTCCGAGTTCGCCGATTTGCCCCGTACGCCCGCCGCTGCGCGCGCGCCCCCGAAAACTCGCCCGCCCGACAAGCCAATTCCGATTTCGCGTCCCGTGAGATAGCGCCGCGATTTGAATTCGCAAACTGGAACGAAGTGCGACCTATTCGATTACCACTTGTTGATCAGGAAATTCGCCCATGGCCGACGATATGCCCTCCCCGCCGCTTGTGTATGAAGGCCTGGATCCCAGTCCGGAATCCAAGTCCACGATTGAAGAGGTGTCCGACGCCGTCAGGGGCGCCGCCAGTCGCGTCGGCGACGCGATCGAGAAAGGCAAAAAACCCGGCATGCCGCTCAGCATCCTGAGCAACATCGCGCGGGAAGCGCCGCTCGGCTCCCTGTTGGTCGCGTTCTTGCTGGGTGTGGCTGTCGCCCGGCGTCGCTGAGGCGGATGGCGTTAAACAGACCGCGACTGATGAAGTGATGTCGGCCATCCGGGAAGTCGCCGACGCATCAACGCGGCTGCCGCTGAGTAAAACAGCGCGCTTGCTATTTACTGTCATGCCGAACGAAACCCCGCCTCAGCGGCGGGGTTTTTGTCTGCCTACTCTGATGCCGAAAAGGCGTTAAGCCGCGGCGATTGTTTTCTCGATATCGTGCACCGCATGACCCGTAAGGTCTTTCGGAATCTCGCCGCGAAGAACTTCGGACAGCTTTTTGTGGTAGCTTTTGCGAAGCTCGCCGAGGGTGCGCGGAGCGGCGATGATGATGAGATCGGAAATCTCGCCATCGAGCACCCGCTTGTTAAGCAGGCCTGCGATGCCTCCAGCGAATCCATCTTCCGCGGCCTGGCTTTCGTCAGGGTTGGCCGAACTGCTTTGATGGCTTGCACCCGATCCCTTGTTTACATTCTCGACATCCACCTCAGGCATCGCGGTGAGCGCTGGGCTGGCCTCATCACCCGTGTTGCTAAACAAATTAAACTTTTCGCCGTCGGCAACGGCCACGATTGTTCCCTTGGGGACCAGCATGAAATCTCCGGAGTATGAGCAAGTGCACCTGCGAAACAGGTCGTTGGTCAATGGACGGGAACGTGCTTGGTTCCGGAAACCGTGCTGGCTCTTGCCTCCGCCCCATTTCACTTCGCGTGTTTGGTGGAGATGGCCGGCCATTTCAGCGGCCTTGGCGCGGCGAGGCAACCTCTTTAGGAGATTACGGTGCCAGTGCACTTAATGCGGTTGAGAGTTTCGTGCACTGTCACCCTAATTCTCGCATCAGCATTCTCGGATGTTCTCAGGGACCGCTTTCTCGCCCCCCGTCGCGATGCGCAGGATTGTCGCCCCATGTGGCGCCGGCACCGGGCCGCCACTATGACCCCACGATTTCGCCATACGCATCGTGTTGTTCGACCGCACGACCCTTCCCGTCAGGCTAGCCTTCGGAAACATGGACATGGGCGGTGATTTCATTGGCCGCTGGCGTGCGGGTGGCGGCAGGAGCACGGCACGGCAAGCGAAACCCGGACAGTACAGCGCGAAGGTGCTTGCTTGCGGCTCATTGCTGCTCTCGTGTGTCATCGTCGCTGGCATGGCGACGCAAACGGCATTGGCGGAAATAGCCGCGCCGGCCGCGACACGCGTCGCTGATAACGAAAAAGAGCCGGGTGGGCCTGGCGTCGCGCAGGCATCCAGCACGCAGAAGTCGGAACCCGAAACAGTCCTGCGACAGCCTGAGGTGCAGAAGCCAGCGCCGGAAGCTGCCGTTCAAATGCCGGAAGCACGGAAATCGAGCCACGAGGCCAAGGATTTACCTGTACCACAGCTCGTCTTGCCGGGCGATCTGGCGAAGAAGATCGGCCAGAAGATCTGGCTGAATGAAACAGGCGGAAAAATTGATGCGATCACGTCATGGAGTGCGAACGAGGAATTCGCTTCCTTAGGCATCGGTCATTTCATCTGGTTTCCTGTCGGCAAATGGCTGCCTTTCGAGGAGAGCTTTCCGGCCCTGCTCGAATTCATGCGCAAGAAGAACGTGCGTTTGCCCGCCTGGCTGGACCAGACGCAAATTCCGGCCAACCCGTGGACAAGCCGGGCCGAATTCAGGAGGAACTCCAACTCACCGCAGATGAAAGAGTTGAGGCAGTTTCTGCTCGACACCGTGGAGGAGCAGACGCAATTCATGGTGGCGCGGGCGCAAGGTGCGATGGATAAGATCCTCAAGACGACGCCCGACGGCACGGAGCGCGAACATATCGTCATCCAGTTCACGCGCGTCATTCGCGCCTCCGAGAATTTTTATCCGCTGATCGACTACATCAACTTCAAGGGCGAGGGCACCAACCCGAACGAAGCCGCCATGAACAGCGAGACCGGGCGGCGGCAGGGTTGGGGTCTCAAGCAGGTGCTGCTCAAGATGAACGGTGAGACCAGCGATCCGAAGGCCGTGCGCGCCGAATTCGCCGATGCGGCGCAGTTCGTCCTGCAGCAGAGGGTTCGCAACCTTCCATCCAACCGTGTCTTCGAGGTCGGCTGGCTGCGCCGCATCGCGACCTACCACCGCCCGATCGCGGATCCGGAATCGAGCCCCAAACGGGCTCCGAGGAAATCGTTGCGAGTGACGGCGGCTCAATAGCTTTCCCATGAAGGGGACAGTTGCCGTTTTTGCGTATGCGTGAGGCT
>CAWIZF010000070.1:0-18612 GCA_963840465.1 uncultured Alphaproteobacteria bacterium
TCGCTCGCGGGAGTGTCCGGCGACGTCGCTTACGTGTCGTCCAATACGGGCCTCGGCTCCCACCGTCAGCGCCAAAAGTGGGTGCGGTCGATAACGGGTCAAGACGGCTGCTTCCTTGCCTGCGGCAGTGGCGGCGCGCGTTTGATGAGTGCTCGGCCGGGGAAATCGCGCCGGCACAAGTTCACTAGCTCCGTCACAAAGTGATCCGCATAGGGAGCCAGAAACCGCTGTGGGTCCCATGCGATATGGGTCCACCTGCCGATCGATGCGCCGCGATGAACCAGCGGAATTGCGCAGACGCGCTCAGATGGCAAGCGGACGTTCGAGGGCAGGATTGCGATCGCGTAATCGGTTGCCGCCAGCGCGACGAGCGTGTGCGGTGCGCCGCTCTCCAGCAGCGCGCGCGGCCGGATATGCGCGATATCGCACGCGATGTCGAACCACTCGCGCGAACCAAACCCGCGTTGCGGCAGCAGCAACGGCTCGTGTTCAAGCTCGGCGATCTCGAGCAATCGTCGCCGGGCCAGGCGATGCGCGGATGGCAGCGCGGCGACCACATGGATCGGGTAGAGCAAACGGCCCTCAAAACGCGTCATGCCCACCGGCGTAATACTGAGATGAACCTCGCCGCGTTCGAGCCGGCCCAGCAAGCGGGCGCCGCCATCCTCGACGAGGTGCACCTCCACGCCGGGATGGTGGCGCCGATAGCGGATCAGAAACTCCGCGAGCAAATTCTCAATCACCTGTGGTGTGGCGGCGACCCTGAGAATCCCGATTTCGCCGCTCTTGAGCTCGCGGGCCCGCTCGCCGAGCGATTCTGCTTCGGCGAGCAGCCGGCGGCTGCGCAACAACAGGTCTTCGCCTTGCGACGTCAATTGCATGCGTCGGCCGATGCGGTCGAACAGCGCCACGCCAAGATCGGCTTCCAGCGTCTGGATCTGGCGCGATAACGCAGGCTGGCTCAGGTGGAGGCGCGTCGCGGCCTTGGCGAGGCCGCCGACGTCGACGATGGTCGCAAAAGCGTGCAGGTGACGCAGGTTCATGCCGTCGCTTATAACAAATATGCATTTATCTTGAAATAATAAATGCATTGGACGCAAGAAGCGCCGTGGGTTTAGCGTTGACGGATCGAAACTGGTCCGGAGGAAATTGCAAATGACCCATACTGGCATCACGCCAACGCTCGCCGTTTCAGCCCTCGCAACAGTCTGCCTGCTTCCGATCGCGCGGGCGCACGCCGACGCGGTGACCGAGTGGAATGTGATCGCACTGAACGCGACGGCAGTCCCTCCCAATTCGATTCTGCAATCGCGCGCGCTCGCGATTGTCCACGGTGCGATTTACGACGCGGTACGCGCCGTCGACCGCAAGGGCGACGCCTATGCGATCGACGTCGAAGCGCCGGCCGGAACTTTGGCGGAGGCCGCGGTTATCGCAGCTGCTCACGGGAGCCTGCTGCGGCTCGCGCCGGCGGAGCGGCCCATGCTGGATGCGGCACTGAGCGTCAGCCTGTCGGGGATCGCCGATGGACAAGGCAAGGCCGACGGTACCGCCCTCGGCCAACAAATCGCGGAAAAAACCCTGGCGCTGCGCATCGGCGATGGCGCCGCCGTGAAGGTTGCGTTCACCGCGAAGCCTGGCCCTAGCCAATATCAGCTCACCCCGCCCCAATCGCTGCCCGCCATCCTAGCGCAATGGGGCTCGGTTGCGCCATTCGTGCTGCGCGCCAAGTCCGGTCTGGACATGAAAGGCGCTCCCGCCTTCACGACAGCACAGTTCGCGCGCGACTTCGACGAGGTCAGGAGCGTCGGCGCGCGCGACAGCACGACGCGGACGGCGGACCAGACCGCCGCAGCGATCTTCTGGACCGTGCAGACCGCCGTTCCATGGCATGCTGCCGCCCGCGCCGCATCCGCAGCCAAGGGGTTGTCGCTCTCGGAAAACGCCCGACTGTTCGCGTTGCTGTCGATGGCCAGCGCCGACTCGCAGATCATAGCCTTCGCGGAAAAATACAACCGGCCGCACTGGCGGCCAATCACGGCCATTCGTGCCGCCAAGGACCTCAACATGAAAGCGCTCGAGGGCGATATCGGCTGGGAGCCATTGCTGGCGACGCCGCCGCATCCCGAATACCCTTCCGCCCATGCGATGTTTTCCGGGGCCGCGGAAGCTGTCCTACGCGGTTTCTTCGGGCATGACGAGGTCGACGTCAGCGTGACCGCTCCAGGGCCGTTCGGTGTCACCCGTACCTATCGCAAATTCTCCGAATTGACGGCGGAAGTCGACAATGCGCGCGTCTGGGGCGGCATCCATTTCCGCAGCGCGGATGTGGACGGCAGCGAGATCGGCCGCAAGATCGGCGAGATCGTCTTGCGCGAATTCGCCGGTTCGCCGCGCAAGACCACGCAACTGGGAGAGCGACCATGATCACGCCGCGCAACTTTGCGGCCATCGCGGCGTCAGCTCTAGCACCCGCGTTGGGCACCGGTCATTCGCAGTGCAAACATTCGCCTCGACGGTTGAGACGCATTTGATATGCTCGGCAAGGTGAGGCAGACCATGTTCGATCTGTTCCAGTTCGTCGCCGACTGCCGCGAAGCGACCGTGTCTGACAAATCGCAGAAATATCTGCGAGAGGTGGTGGCGCGCGCGGTGTCCGAGCCAGCGGCCGTGCTTGCGGCACTTGGCGAGCCGCAACGCGCCGGGCTTCACAAGCTGTATCAATCCCGCGAACTGACGGTGCTCAACGTCGTTTGGGCTCCGATGATGACAGTGATGCCGCACAATCATCAGATGTCGGCGGTGATCGGGATTTATACCGGGCGCGAGGACAACATCTTTTGGCGCCGCATCCCGGGCAGTCCCGGAAAGGTGGAGGCCGCTGGCGCCAGGGCGCTAACGGTCGGCGATGCCGAGACGCTCGGTCACAACATCATCCATTCGGTCACCAATCCGATTCCGCGCCTGACCGGGGCGCTTCATGTCTACTGCGGCGATTTCTTCAATCCCGCCCGGCGCAGCGAGTGGGATCCGGAAACCCTGACCGAACAGCCGTTCGATCCTGAGCGCGCCGTGCAGCGGTTCGAGGACGCCAACAAACTCATCGATCACGAACTTCGGCTCTCAAGAGATTCCGGTGTCTGATCCAACGCGTCAGGCTGCCAAAGGCGAGAACCGATCGGTATTGCCTGCGACACCCGGGCGTTTAGTGGCGATGCCCAGGTCCAAAGAGCGTGGCTCGATTGGTCAGCGAGACCTCGCCGCGAAGCCGCACCGGGCTCGGCGGGGCTTAGTGCGATTCGTCGGGAGGTCTGCTCGGACCAAAGGTGACCTAAGGTGAACGGCCACTTCGGGCGCGAAGCAGCCGCCCGACGAGGCGGGGATATCTATCAAGTGTCGGCAGCGGAATTGGACGGTTCGCCCGGGACAGGTATGCTCACCCCGGCGTCCGTCCGCTGACTGTGTTCGCTCGGGCCGAATACTCAACGGTGCCGTCAGAACGAACAAGCTCGGCCCGGACCGCCTCGATCAATCTCGTTCGGTGGCTCAGCTCCAACTTGGAAATCATCTTGGCAATGGGATTGAAGCTTGGGGTCTGCGTCGCCCAGAAATCATCAAAATCGGCAAACCGCATCGTAACATCGACCGAGTTGGTGAGGACCCCTTGCAATCCGGCGTGATCGAACAATGCACTCAGCGCCGAGAGGCCTGTGTTTTCGGCCCCCGGCGTCGGTGCGATCGAAGCGCCGAGTTGGCGCAGCCCCCGGCGCATGGGCCAGGTCGGAGACAGATCGGCTGCGAAATCCCAGACATAGCCGCCGATGGTTCCGCCTCTCCGCACTACCCGCAGCATTTCAGATAGCGCCTGGGCCGGATCAGGGATGAAGTTCAGAACGAGACCTGAGGCAACAATGTCGAACGTTCCATCGGCAAAGGGTAACGCCTGGGCATCTCCGACCTCGAAACGAGCCCGGTTAGCAATAGGCCCATTGCGCGCATGATTGATTTGTGCCCGCTCCGGATCGATCGCAATGACAGACGCAGGCGAGCACATCTCGACGATCAATTCAGTGAAGCTGCCGGTGCCGCAACCAACGTCGAGCCATTGTGCGCCCAGAGGCGGCGCAATCCAGTCGAGAAACACCTTGCCGGCACCACGGCTCCAGCGGCCCATGAAGCGCTCATACGCGGCGCCATCGTCGAATTGATATGCAGGTTCTGTCTCAGGTCGGGTCAAGCTGCCTTCCGATGCATTGGCCGTGTCATTCCCTTGTTCCTCGGCCTTGTCCTCAGTCCGCCTTGATGCCGATGGCCTTGACCACCTTGGCATTAACAGCGATTTCCTTCCGGACATAGGCGTCGAATTCGGATGGCGTCATGGAGATCGAGTTGACACCGAGAGCGGATAGCTTTGCGGACACTTTGGAACTCTGCAGCGCCGCAAGCGTCTCACGGGATAATTTGTCGACGATGTCCCGCGGCGTATGCACCGGCAGGAAGATACCTATCCAGATAGGATATTCGGCGTCGGCAAAGCCGGCTTCCTGCGTCGTCGGTACGTCCGGCAATGCAGCCGACCGCGCGACGCCATTCACCGCGAGTGCGGTGAGCTTGCCGTCCCGAACGAGCGGCAGCACAAGTCCGACCGGCCCGAAGAAGAAGTCCACCCGGCCGGCCATTACTTCAGACATGGCTTCCGCGCCGCCCCGGAACGGGATATGTAAAGCATCGATGCCCGCGCTAATCCGAAACCGTTCGGCGCCAAGATGGGTTGCGGTGCCGACGCCCACTGATGAAAAGGTCAATGCGCCTGGCTTGGCTTTGGCGGCGGCCACGAGATCACGTGCGGTCTTGAAACCCTTTTCCGGCGATACTACGAGCACGCCTGCCGAAGTACCCAGCGGGATCACGGCGGCAAAATCACGCGCCGGATCGTAGCTAAGGTTCGGATAAAGCGACGGCGCGATCGTGTGTGCATTCGAATTAGCGAGCAGGGTGTAGCCGTCGGGATCAGCCTTGGCGACAAATCCGGCACCAATCGTTCCTCCCGCGCCGCTGCGGTTTTCAACGACGATCGCGTGTCCGAGCTGAGAGGAGAGCTGCTCGAACACTACGCGCGGGATGATGTCGGTCGTGCTGCCGGCCCCGAACGGGACAATGGCGTGCAGCGGCTTGCCTGGCCAAGTCTGGGCATCGACAGCGGATGCGAAAGCCAAGCTTATTCCGGCAATGAGTACGGGCCAAATTGGCTTCATGGACCCCTCCCTGGGCACAAGGATCAAGGAACGTTTTCCGTGCTACGGTTTGGCTATGTACCGAAAGGTCTTGTCTCCCGTCCAATATTAGTTTCCGCTACCGATCTATGCCGAACGGGCATAAGGGAGGTAGAGATGGACCTGCGACATGCACGAACCTTCGTAGCCGTCGCCGAACTCGGCACCGTGTCGAAGGCCGCCCTGCGGTTACATATCGCCCAGCCAGCGCTCTCCCGGCAGATCACTGCGCTCGAACAAGAATTAGGCCTGAAATTGTTCGAGCGGGTTGGCCGCCGGCTGGTGTTGACCGGTGAAGGCGAGCAACTGCTTGGCGATTGTCAAGGCCTTCTCAATTTTGCCACCGAGATCGGCGAGCGCGCGCAATTGCTTCAGCGCGGCGACACCGGCGTGCTTAAGGTGGCCGCCTCGCCGCAGCACATCGAGAGTGTATTGTCGACATTTCTCCATCTATATGCGCGGCGCTATCCGAACGTACAGGTGAAATTGATCGAGGCGGCTGGGCTCGATACGATGAAAATGCTGGAACGTGGAGAGATCCATCTCGGACAAAATCTGGCTGATATTGTCGATCCGGATGACGAGCGATTTGAAAATCTTTCGTTGCAACATGTTGATCTGCTCGCGGCGTGTCAACCGTCGGTACCGCTAAGCAGCACACGCACCATCGAGATCGGCAAGCTTGCGCCTTACCCCTTGCTGCTGCTGGATCCGAGTTTCGTGGTCCGGAAATCCTTTGATGCGGCGTGCCGTCTTGCCAACCTCAAACCGAACTATATTCCTCGAAAGCCATACGCCGCATACCCTGCTTGCGCTGGCCGAGGCTGGACATGGCGTCGCTATCATTCCGTCACAGTTGCGAATTCGCTACCATAAACTGCGGATCGTCGGCGTGACGTATCGCGGCAAACCATTGCGCCAGGGAATGCTGATCTTGTGGGACAAGCGGCGCTCTCGGCCAAGCTATGCGACCGCCTATTGCGAGATGTTGGCCAAGCACGTTCGGGAGATATTCCCGATTACACGACCATCCGATCCGCCAACACAAGCCAAACGTGTTGTTCTGCGAGAGGATCGATAAGCAAACAAGAGTGGGAAGCGGGGCTTTCGCAGTGCGGGGCTGAGTCAAAATGGCGGACCCCGAACGGACGGCCGGTTCTGGCGCAAAGCGGCCGTTGGTCTAAATTGTCTTGTGCGCTAGGCAGTCCGGCGACGACTTCTTGATCAAACCTCAATGAAAAACCGGACCATTATGCAGCAGCCATCTGCATAAAGGTCCGGTCAGACTGTTCGTTGCGCGGATATTCTGCGACGAAGGCTGCCGCCGATCCGTGCTGCGAAGGGCGCAACGGACCTCAGACGCTATCCGAATGCTACGAGGTTTCGTCGAACGACTACTTCTTTTTCTTCTTGGCCGTCTTCTTGGCTGTCTTCTTTGCCTTCTTCGCTTTCTTGGCCATGTTGCCCTCCATCATCCCAAAAGTTTTCTCAATGCAGGCCGACCATCGACATGCATGCATTCAAAGTACACCATGATGTTAGAATTGATACTGCGCTCTTCGAAGAGGGTAAACGATGGTCACGCCGTCTTGCGACCGGATGAAGTCCCCGCGTGATGTGTGCATACCCCGCGCTTTGCCGGATCAGTGGATGACCCGGTATTTTCCGACCTCGACGAATGAGACAGACCGCGGATACCTGCATTTAGAAATGGCCGCGAATTCCGTGGAGGGATCGAGCACGGTCACGGGGTCGCATGAGGGAGAGGGAGGCGCGTGGCGCCTCCTTATTTTTTCGTCTGACTCCAGACGGCCGGATATCCCACGTCAAGACAGCCCCACCCGCGGCTCGGGACGACCGATCGAGAATGAACGTACGGCCATGCTTCGCATCTGCCGTCCTGGCTTGCGCCATCCGTTCCTTCCTAGGCGGAGGTGACAAGCAGCCATTCTAATTACCGGCCGACGAAGACTGGACTACCCACGCAGCTTCGCCGACACGCAGATGGACGGAATGACCGCTTCTGGCGGATAGTGTTGAAAAAGTCATTTTGGACTGACAAACGAAAATTTCTAGGACCACCGATGCGGTTCGTGCGCGGGAATGTGAGAGACCACATCGTTACACCCAAATCGACCACGGCTCTTCGTAGCGGCACTACCGAGCGTTTCAGGTCAAAGAATCGACTTTCGCAAGATTTTCTGCGCCATCAGATTTTCGATTTTTTCTATCGGCGCAACGCGGACATTCGCTATGGCACCGATGTCGGCAAAGGGGCAAAAAAAAGCTGACGTGTTGCTCGGCCTCGGCACTAGAGGTCGTCAAAGCGCGCTCGGTATTACCATGCCGGGAGCCGCGACATTGAACGCAGCCCCCGATCAAGGTTCGTTGAGCTTATTCGGCCGCAATCGTGTGCACGGTCCCGCCTTGGCCTTGGCTCGTGAACACGAAGCCCTCGTAGCCGTTCTCTGCGACCTCGGCGCACTTTCTGCGGTAGCCGCCGACGCCCTCAGGCCCGAGATAGGGCAAGAATCGACGTGGCTTGCCTTCTATGTTGGCGCCCATGTACCAGGAATTGGTGCCGGGCATCAGGGTCGAATTCACGACCTCGGCGACGTGGGCGCCCCATGCGTCCTGCGCCTGCGGGCTCGCCTCAATCGTTGTGAGCTTGTTTCTTCGCATGTGGGCGATGCATTCGGTGATCCACTCGACATGCTGCTCTATCGAGACCGGCATGTTCGACAGCACCGAGGGGCTCTGCGGGCCGGTGATTGTGAACAGGTTGGGGTAACCGGCGATCGCCAGGCCGAGATAGGTCTGCGGGCCGTCCTCCCATTCCTGCGCCAGCGGCCTGCCGCCGCGCCCCTTGATACCGAGATTCTTCAACGGGCCGGTCATCGCGTCGAACCCGGTGGCGACGACGATAATGTCGAGCGGGTACTCCCTGCCGCCCGCGCGAATGCCATTCGGCGTGATCTCCTCGATTGGACCATCGGTGCTCGCATCCACCAGCTCTACATTCTTTTTGTTGAAGGTCTCAAAATAGTTGGTGTCCAGCGGTTGGCGCTTGGTGCCGTAGGGATAAGTCTTGGGCGTCAACTTCTCCGCGGTCGCCGGGTCGTTGACGATCGAGCGGATCTTGCGCTTGAGGTAATCGGCGATGACGTCGTTCGCCTCCTTGGAGAAGAACATGTCCTGATAGTTCGCCAGCCAAAAGGCGAAGCCTCCGGCGTCCCACATCCTGTCGAACTCCTGCTCGCGTTCCTCGGGCGTTGTTTCGAGCACCGCCTTGGGTATGAAGTTCAGCTCGAACCCGAAGAAGGAATCCTTGATGCGCTGGCGGATACCGTCGTAATCGGCTTTGCGTGCCCTGGTCACTTCAGGATCGACATGACCATTGCGTGCAGGCACGCAGAAGTTTGGCGTACGCTGAAAAACCGTGAGGTGCTTGGCCTGCTGCGCGATTTCCGGGATCGCCTGCACCGCCGTGGCCCCTGTGCCGATGACGCCGACACGCTTGGCGGTGAAGTCGACGCCATCATGCGGCCATTGGCTCGTGTGGTAACACTTGCCCGCAAAAGTGCTCAGCCCCTTGATCGGCGGCATGTTGGCGGTCGACAGGGCACCGACGGCCGGGATGACGAAGCGCGCCGTGACGGCGTCGCCCTTGTCGGTGCGCACGGTCCACAACTCGGTGTCGTCATCGAAGACGACTTCGACGACGCGCTTGCCAAACTGGATGTCGGGCTTCAGGTCGAAGCGCTCGGCGCAGTGCTCGAGGTAGCGCAGGATCTCGTCCTGCTCCGGATAGCGCTCGGACCAGTTCCACTCCTGCAACAGGTTCTTGTCGAACGTGTAACAGTAGATGTAGCTGTCGGAATCGCAGCGTGCGCCGGGATAGCGATTCCAATACCAGGTACCGCCGACGCCGTCGCCGGCCTCGAACACCGTGACGTTCAGGTCAAGCTTGTCGCGCAGCGAATGCAGCATGTACATGCCGGAGAATCCGGCGCCGATGATGACGGCATCGAAGTCGGCTTTCGCGCCAGCCGTCTGGGGTTGGCCTTGCACATTCGTCATGACTTTCCTCCCGTTGTGAGCACGCATCTTTGGTTCAGTCGTCTTCTCGCTATGCGTAGACGCCGACCTGCGCGAACAGCAGGCATGCTGGTGACACCATCGCAAAGCACGCGCTCACGACGCCGTCGCTCTCTTTTGAGTTTCGAACGCGACGCGCGCCGTGGCGCAGTTAGGCCGTCGCTCGCCCGGCACTATGCCGCGGCGCGCGCCTCGCCGGTCGCATAGGCGGCCGTCTCGAATTCCAGGTAGCCACCGAACGAAGTCGGGTCGCCAAACGGCAGGATCTGCGTCGCCCAATACCCGCCGAACCCGTTCTTGCGGTCGATCCAGTAGAACGTGTTGGCGAGCCCGGCCCAGCCAATCGCGCCGGCCGGCCGGCCGGTTGGCGCGTCCTCGTCATTCACCATGAAGGTGAGGCACCAGGATTTCTTCAGGCCGGGGAAGAACTCGGCATCGTTCGACAGCGTCGGAATGACGCCGGGCAGCATCGTGACGGCCTGGTGCGCCTGCAGGCCGTTGCGGACGGCGGACTCGACCGTCTCTTTCCTGAGCACGCGGCCCTGCGGTCCCGCCCCGTCGTTCAGCCACATGCGGATGAATTTCATGTACTCGCCGATCGAGCCGTAGAGACCGTGGCCGCCCATGTGGACTTCCGGCTCAGGCGGCAGTTGCAGATCGGGAAGGGGAGTCAGCGATCCGTCGGCTTCGCGCTGGTGGATGGCGGCGAGGCGCGCACGCATCGAAGGGGTCAGCGAAAAGGTGATGTCCTGCATGCCGAGCGGCGCAAAAATCCGCTCCGTCATTACCTCACCGAGGCGCTTGCCGCGGATGCTCTCGACAATTTGGCCGCACCAATCGATGTTGCTGCCATATTCCCATTTGTCGCCGGGATCGAAGATCAGCGGCGTCATCAGTGACGCCTTCGAGCAGGTAATCACGCTTGGCTGTCCGTGCTCCTGCGCCAAGCGCAGGTAATTGGCATTGAAGAAGTCGTAGCCAAGGCCGGCGGTGTGCAGCATCAGCATGCGGGTGGTGATGTCGCGCTTCGGCGCCCGCAGCTTTGGCTTGCCATCAGCGTCGAACCCGTCGAGCACCTCGAGCTTGCCGATGTCGGGAACATAGGTTTTCGCCGGGGCGTCCAGGTCGAGCTTGCCTTCCTCGACGCATTGCAGGACCGCTGTCCCAGTGATCGCTTTTGTGGTCGAGAAGATAGCGAAGACGGTATCTGTCGTCATTGCCTGACCGGCGCCAAGGATACGCTCGCCGGCGGCGCCTTCGTAGATGTTGGCCGAGCGATCCGTGATCATCGCCACTACGCCGGGAACGCGGTCCTTGCCAGTCACGACCTTTTGCAAGATCCCGTCACATGCGCTTTTCAAGTTGTTACCCATAGACGTTCCTCCGGTTGCCAAGTTTGATCCCGCGCTTCGCGCCGAATGACGTAGGCCGTTGCAACGTATTGAAGTTGGGTTCCAGTCTGATTGTCTCGGCGCCTGTTACGCGAACGAAAATCCCACCGCGGCCGTAACAGCAATAGCGACTGGAGTTTTGAGAATAAGTTGGCTCCAGGTCAGCATCACATTTCGACCGAGCGTCTCCAAGCGTAAACCGCTTTCTTGCAATCAGCCATGCATTTCCATCGGGCATTGCTTTTTTGCGAAGGCAGGTCAGCGATGCTGACACTTGATCTACCCTGAAACTTTCATTGGCACTTTGCGCCGTCTCTCTCGCGGCACGTAGCGATCAGGTTCGGCGACGATTTCCTCGTGTCGCGTTTTCCGATGAACTAGCTGGCCGCAGATGTCCGGTCATGGCGGATTTTGTTGCAAAAGTCGCCAGTGACCGACGATGTAGTTTGGCCATTCACTTGGGGCGACGGGGTTTGGTCCCCGACCCCGGCGCTCTCTACGCACCTCTTACGTTACGCAATACAAAGAGCCTGAGCGGGTGGCGGTCGCGCAACCAGCGATGCGAGCCGCCGCAGGTTCTGAGCAATGGCGGCCAGAACAAATTCGTCCTGAGCACCTCGTGGACCACGCCGTCGAAGCCGACCGAGCTTCAGGATGCGCTTCAAGTGCGCGAACCGCATCTCGATCTTCTTGCGCTCGCGCCGCGACTGCTCGAAGCCCTCGGTGCCAGCGAACGACCGTGCAACGTCCCGGGCATGCTCATGGATATCGCGCGGGATCTTGCGCGATGGTTCCTTTGGGCAGCATTGCGGTTTGAGTGGGCAAACGTCGCAGTCGAGCTTGCTTGCGCGATACAGCAGCGTCTTGCCCTCGTGCACGGTGCCGCTCGTCCCAAGTCGCTTTCCGCCCGGGCAGTGGTAGACGTCGTCGGTCGCGTCATATCGAAAGTCGCTGCGCGAGAAGGTGCCATCATCTCGCTTCGATTTATCGAACACAGGGATATGTGGTGCGATGCCTTTCTCCTCGACCAGCCAGTCAGCATCGGAGCCGCCCCATAAGCGGTATCTCCGACGAGCCGCTCTGGCTTGAGGCCGAAGCGCTCCTCGGTCCGTTCGATCATGGTCTTTGCTGCGCCGACCCCATGTGAGCGCCCATGAGTTTTTATAGGCGCCGTATAAAGGCACTGCCACTGTCCTCGCCCGCTAAGGGTGGCGACCTGATCGGCATTGATGAACCTCAGCCGTCTGAGCTCGGCAGCGGTTGTCGTAGAAGGTCATATCGGGCGGGAATGCTGGACGCGATCCGGTTTGCGGATCGTTGCCTGACGATACTCAGCCTCGCTTCGAGGAGGCCGCGGCGGCCCGCTGGGCCTTGATCTTATCGAGCTTCTCCTGCTCGGCGCCGAGCAGCCGTTCCACGGTCTCGCGTTTGGCAGCATCAATCTCGGTCGCCAGCAGCTTGCGGTAGTGCTCGATGTTGAGTTCGGCGACGGACTTGTCCATCGGTATCGCTCCTCAAGGGATGACCGAGTCTAGCCGGATCGAGGGGCGAAGAAAACGACCTTGATAGGCCGGCTACCGGCTGCGCAGCGGCGTCGTGAAGCCGGCCCAGGTGAGGTAAAGCCCGAGCGCGAACGAAGGAGCCAGATAGAGATGGAAGTGGTCGCCGTAGTGCATCTGTCCGACCAGGCGGGAGAGGGTCTCGGCCGGCATCAGCAGGAGCGCGAGGGCTTTCGCGAAAATCAGCCAGCCGAGCAGGCTGACGACGACCGGCAGCGGGCCGCCGGCCCAGACGTTGTGGCATAGGATCAAGGCGACGCCGGCGGCGAGGCTGATGATTCCGTAGGCAAGCATGACGGGGCCGTCGGAGATCGTGGCCGTCACGAGGGGCATGCCCCGCAGCAGGAAGGCGGCGATCAGCACCGTCATGAAAAAGGGAGTTCGGGCAGGATTCGCAGCGGTCACGGACCGCCTTGTACGAGGTCGACGCGCCGTGCCGGACCGAGACGACGTAGCTTTGCGCGATCGGACGCTCTTCCGGAAAATCTTTCATCATCCTGTTGACCGTTGCAGCGTTACGCACGATCGTCATCTTCAGCCGGTCGGTGTCCGGCAACAACGCACCGGCACGAAGCCCGCGCAGCCCTTCCCCTGGGAAGACCCCCTGCGCGGGCTTCTTCATGTCCGGATTATCGCACTGAGAATTGCGCAACGTTACGCGTAACAGCGCGTGAATGCTTGCTCGTATTGAGGGCCCCTTGAAGACGACAGGAAAGGCGCCATACGCCTATGAGCACCACGACATTGTAACGAATCCTGCCTATGGGGTCATTGGTGCCGGTCAGGCTGAGATGCTCACGCAAGGCATCTAGAAGCGTCGTGCGGCTATCGAGATGAAGGCTGCACGGCTTTCCATTCACCTCGAACGATACGCCGGTCGGACGCTGCGAGGGCTTTTTGACTCGCGCGGTTGCTCGCCGACGCGAAGCGGGAGCACGCGTTGGATGTCGCCCGGCAGGAGCCGCCGGACAGCTTGTCTCCGGATCAGGCCGCCGCGGAAGTCGTCGAGGACTTGGATTCGATCGGCGATACCTGCCCGGAATGCGACTAAGCGGCCTGCTCCGCCTTCGTCGAGACGACGCCATCACGCTTTTTGTTGATGAGGTTCAACAGTCGGACCGCAGCCCGAGCGTCGCACAGAGCGCGATGGTGGTCTTCGAGTGCGATGCCGTAGATCGCGCACAACTTACCCAGACCGTACGATTTGTGCCCGGGATATCGACGTCGCATTCCCACGCAAGTGCACAGCTTGGCAAAGCGAAAGCGCCGTTCGAGCCGTTCGTATTCGCCCGACAGGAAGCCGTAGTCGAAGTTCACATTGTGGGCCACGAAGACACCGTCGCCCATGAACGCCATGAAACTGTCGGCGATGTCGCGGAACACGGGCGCATCCCGAACCATCTGGTTGGTGATACCGGTCAGTTCGACGATCTTCGCGGGAATCGACCGCTGCGGATTGACGAGCGAGTGCCACTCGCTGGCCTCCGCGCCACGGCGCCGGTCTGGCACACAGCAAGGGCCGCAATAGTGGCTGCAAATGTGGTGTTGCGTTTCGATCAAATCACTTTCCGAACTGGCTTGTTATTCTCCCTTAGCGGCACAAGAATCCATTATCGCAAGCTTTGCAGTGGCAAGGTTACCACCGTGAGTACTCCCGTTCAGCACTCGCGTTGGACATGTA
Organism: uncultured Alphaproteobacteria bacterium; assembly: GCA_963840465.1. Classification (GTDB taxonomy): domain Bacteria; phylum Pseudomonadota; class Alphaproteobacteria; order Rhizobiales; family Xanthobacteraceae; genus Bradyrhizobium. The sequence continues at coordinate 14,003 of CAWIZF010000070.1, forward strand.
CCAGGTGACCGACCACCAACGAGTTGGGATTGCGGTTTTTCCTCGGGTCAGGTATCGCTCAAGCGCCGTCGAACCTGACGGGTCTTCGGGTCCGGTTGTGGTGCCAACGGACGGCAGCGTCACTCTGGAAGTCCTGCATTGCGGATGCCATCGATATACATCGCCGCGCCCGCGCTCCCGATGATGCCAATCTCGCCAACGCCCTTGATGCCGAGCGCGGGGAGCCGCGGCCATCGCCTCTATCGCCACCGTCCTCAACAGCGCCGACGCGCGCGAAAACATCAGCCCTTCGTCGAGCGCCCCGCCGCAGTGTTTCAGGGGCGGTAGGCGATACCCTAGATCTCCACCTGGCTGCCGAGCTCGATCACCTTGTTCACCGGCAGCTTGAAATAGGACATCGGGCTCTGCGAGTTGCGCATCATGGCCGCGAACAAATGCTCGCGCCATATCGCCATGCCGGGCCCGCGGGTCGGTACCAGGGTCTGCCGACTGAGGAAGTAGGTCGATTTCATTGGATCGAAACCACCTTTAAGGCCGGACAACGCGACGGGCACGTTCGGGGCTTCGCTGAAGCCATAGCGAAGTACAACGCGCGTGATGCCGCCGCCCAAATCCTCCTCCGTCAGACGCGCGTCCGGCTCGACGCGCGGCGTCAACTCGGTTTCGACCGTGACCAGCAGGATGCGCTCGTGCAGGACGTGATTGGCCTTCATGTTGTGCAGCAGCGCCGGTGGCACGCCGGTGCGGTTCGAGGTCAGATAGACCGCAGTCGCCGGAATTCGCTGCACCTTCGCGGTCGATTTCAGCAGCAAATCGACTGGCATGGCGTCCTCGGCCAAACGCGCCGTCAGGAGCTGTCGTCCGCGCTGCCAGGTCGTGAACAGGAGAACAAGAACGACGGCGATGCTGACGGGCAGCCAGCCGCCGTCCACGAACTTGGTCGCCGAAGCGGCGAACAGGCCGAGATCGAACACCAGCAGCACCGCATAGAGCGGAACAGCGAAGAGGGGATTCAAACGCCAGATGCGGAACATGACGAAGCCCGATCATCAGCGTCGTCAGCACCATCGTCGCGGTGACCGCGAGACCGAACGCGGCGGCGAGCGCTGAGGAGCGGAAGCCGAGCACCAGGGCGATCACGCGCCACGAACAGCAACAGGTTGACCGAGGGAGCAAAGACCTGCCCGCGCGTTTCGTCGGACGTGTGCACGATACTGACGCGCGGCAGATAGCCGAGTTGCACCGCCTGTTGCGTCACCGAGAATGCGCCGCTGATGATCGACTGGCTGGCGATGATCGTCGCAGCGGTCGCCAGCAGCAGCAGCGGAATCAAGCAGCGCGGGCGGCGCCATCAGATAGAAGGGTGAGCGGATCGCGGCGGGATCGCCGAGCACGAGCGCGGACTGGCCCGCATAACAGAGGAGCAGCGCCGGCAGCGCGAGCCAGAGCCAGGCCCGCGCGATCGGCGAGCGGCCGAAATGTCCCATATCGGCATAAAGCGCTTCCGCGCCCGGTCACCGCGAGCACGACGGTGCCGAGCGTGAAGAAGGCGCGCGACCGGATCGGCCATGAGGAAATGCAGCGCGTAGTACGGGTTGACCGCCACGAGCACCTGTGGATTGGCGGCGACTTGAACCGCCCCGAGCAGGCCGATCGCGACGAACCAGACGGCCATGATCGGACCGAACAGCGCGCCAATGGTCCCGGTGCCGTGACGCTGGACCGCGAACAGCGCGACGACGAGATCGCCAGCGTCAACGGCAGCACTAGACCGTAAAGCTGTCGTCGAGCAGCGACAGGCCTTCCACTGCCGAGAGGATCGAGATCGCCGGCGTGATGACCGCATCGCCATAGAACAATGCCGTCGCCGTCAGCGCCGCCGCGGCGATCGCTGGCAGCAGCGGCGATTCGCGGCAACGACGCTCGATCAAGGCGAGCAGCGCGAAGCTGCCGCCCTCGCCACGATTGTCCGCGCGCATCGTGACAAAGACATACTTGACGGTGACGACCAGGATCAGCGCCCAGACCAGCATCGACAGCACGCCTAGCACGTGAAACGGGTCGATCGGCAAGCGGTGATGTCCGATAAAGCTCTCGCGAAAGGCGTAGAGCGGGCTCGTTCCGATGTCCCCAAAGACAACTCCGAGCGCACCGAGCACAAGCTTGTGCTGGGCGCGCGGCGCCTCGGCGGCACCCGCCGGTATTCGCGTCGCGCTTTCCTGCTCTGTCGTGGAGGGAGCTTGAGACATGGACATGCAGCCACCGGTTTGAGCCAGGGCAATCGCGATTGCCGAACCAACGGGCCGCAACCATCCTCGCGCCTGGCGATGGCGCAAAGTAGGCCGAGGGCCCAAGCGGATACAAGCGGTCGGATTATCTATGCGAGAGATATTTCAAGGAGCAGGGCCCGTGAATGGTCGGACAGCCTTGCGCGCCCCCTCATGCTCGGCACCCGATATCGAATCTCGGGCTTCACCAGACGCCGGGGACCAATCTCCATCGCACCCGACGGGAATAATCTTCATATCCAGAAAGCTCGGCCCGCAACAGCCGGTCTTCCCACGACGTGCGCAAAATGAGGAGCACCGCCGCCAGCGCGGCAGGAACGAGCGCCCAGAACGAGCCCAGTGCAAGTGCCATACCGAAGAACAGGAACAGCGCGGCGACATACCCGGGATGACGCACGAAACGGTAGGGCCCGATATCGATCACGCGCTGATGCCGCTCGGACTGGATCCGGACGCCCGGCTCGAAGAACGGATTCACCGCCTGCGCCCATCCGGTCACCGCGATGCCCGCCAGCACACCGACATAGCCCGATAGCACCGCCCAGGCCGGAACAGCCGACCAATGGAACCGCCCGGCATCGAGCGCCGCGACCGGTAGGATCGCCACCATCGCCGGCAGGATGACCGCAAGCAGCGCCTTGTCCCAGCTTTTCGTGCCCGCCTGAAACCGGCTGCGCGCGCGGTAGATGATAGGATTGACCCGGGCGAGCACGAGGGCCGAAGCGCCAAAGCCCAAAACCAGAACTGCAAGGAATATCCAGCCGGGCCGCCAAACGATCGTGCCGGCCGGCAGGAAGGTCAATCCAAGCAGTGAAAGCGGCAGACCGATCGCATAGGCAATGGCCGTGCTGCGCGACATCGCGCTCGGCTCCCGGGGAGTTTCGGTCTGTTCCATGTTGCTCACTCCTTCAGCGAAATTGTTTCCGGACAGGCTTTGGCCCAGGTTGGGGAACGCCGTTCGATCGCGTCGATCAAGCCGGCTTCGGCGTCGCCGCGCTCGTCGGCCTCTGGCTCACCTATGTCGGCTGGATCGCCAGGCCCGAAACATCGCCGGCGAAGCACAATCCATAAGCAAGGCGCGGGCGGTCAAACGATGTCCCGCAAATTGAGGATACGGCTCGCCAATCCGACGCTCGCCATGGCGAGCGTAACGAAGACCAGACCGAGACCGCGGCATAGGTCACCGCGAAATCCGGGATGCCACATCAGGCTGGTCGGAAAGACGAGGATGTCAGCGAGACCAGGCGCGCCAGCACGCCGAGCGGCGATTATGCGCGGATTACGATTATGCGCGGATCACAATGTGCTGCGCCGGAAGAAAACAGGCGCAGCGCAGTCGGGCTCTCGTATCACGGTTATAGCCTGCTGCCGTCGGCGAGGATGATCATCGCATTGACCGCGATGCTAACCGCCAGAAGGCCGCCGAGCAGCACGGCCACGCGCATGGACTTTCTCGACATCCATTCCGCCAAAAGGGCGCGCCGTTCCTGAACAACAACCCGCGCACGCATACTCATTCTCCATTCCGCTCGGTCGCGATTTTCGACCGCACGAGAGAGATTTGTCTGCGGGCATATAAAATCGAGAGTACAAGCTGGCCGGCGGTATAGGGATGTCATAAAAGTCCAATGGTGATGCCCGCTGATCGCGGTAGCAGGCTCTTCCTGTTCTGATGGCCGGCAGCTGTAGTGTCTGATCGACGGTCGCCTTCGATGATCTCTACCGATCTGCGCTCGGTGGCGCTGTTCGAGCGCAGGGCGCTGACGGCCCTCGGACAGCGGCCGGACGTCCGCGAATGGGGCCGCCGCCTTATGCGAAGAATAGCATCCAAGCGGCTAAGCCTATGAGGCAGACAAATACAGCGATGCCAGCGGCGTCGACGTAGTCAAACTGTCGCATGATCGTCATCCGGCAACTATGCGCCCTTGTGACCACCGAACTGCTCGGTCTCGATCTGTGCGATACGCGAACATTCGCGTTCAGCTTGGAGCGCCCACTGCGACCATGTTGGCACGCCAGACGAAGCCCAATCCAGGGCAGGCTCTTTCGGCGCTAAAATCGCTCAGGCCGCAGCAGGGCGTAGAGCAAGTAACACAGCAAGCCGGCAGCGACGAGGGCTGCGAGTGAATAATCGAAAATCATTGTCGTTCTCCTCAGAGGCGTTCCTAGGCGTGCGCCTAATCCACCGCCACCAAAAAGACGCCCTGCCCGAGGGCCAGCATGATGACATCCCACATGAGTTGCTCCTCGCGCTTGTTTCCCGGCGCGACGGTTGCGCGCTCCAGAAGGGAAGATTGCGATGGATCAAGAACAATAAACGTC
>CAWIZF010000071.1:0-96557 GCA_963840465.1 uncultured Alphaproteobacteria bacterium
TCCTTGCGCTGCATCGCACCGGCGATGTGGTCCGCCTGCCGGATCGCCAGCGAGACGATCGTCAGCGTCGGATTGCAGGCCGCACCGCTGGTGAACTGGCTGCCGTCGGAGACGAACAGGTTCTTGATGTCGTGGGTCTGGCCGAACTTGTTCACCACGCCGTCCGCAGGCTTCTCGCTCATCCGGTTGGTGCCGAGGTTGTGCGTGCTCGGATAGGGCGGCGTCGGATAGGTCACGGTGGCGCCGACGGCCTCATAGACGGCGGCGCCCTGCTTGTAGGCGTGGTTGCGCATCGCGATGTCGTTCGGATGATCGTCGAAATGCACGCTCGCCACCGGCATGCCGAACTTGTCCTTGGCCTTCGGATCCAGCGTGATGCGGTTGGTTTCCTGCGGCATGTCCTCGCCGACCAGCCACATGCCGGCCATGCGCGGATAGGACTCCATCGCCGATGTGAAGGAGCGTCCCCACGCGCCGGGATTCAGGAACGCCGCCATGAACGGCAGGCCGATCGACAGCGTCTCCATCTCATAGCCGCCGACGAAGCCGCGCTTGGGATCGTTCTTCGCCTCGTCGCGGATGATGCCGGCCATGGTGGTGCCGCGATACATGTGCACCGACTTCTCGAACGCCGCGTAGACGCTGCCGGTCATGTGCCGCATGTAGTTGCGGCCGACCTGGCCGGACGAGTTGGCAAGGCCGTTCGGGAACAGGTTCGAGGCGCTGTTGAGCAACAGCCGCGGGCTCTCGATCGAGTTGCCCGCGACCGCCACCACGCGCGCCTTCTGGCGCTGCATCGCGCCGCTCTCGTCGGCATAGACCACGCCCGTCACCTTGCCGGACGCGTCGTGCTCGATCTTGATCACCATGCTGTTGGGGCGCACCTCGAGATTGCCGGTCGCCTCGCCCTTGGGAATCTCGGTGTAGAGCGTCGACCATTTCGCCCCGGACTTGCAGCCCTGGAAGCAGAAGCCGATCTGCTGGCAGGCGCCGCGCCCGTCGCGCGGCTCGCTGTTGATCGCCATGTTGCCGGTGTGCACTTCCTTGTAGCCGAGCTTCCGCGCGCCGGCTTCCAGCACCTTGAAATTGTTGTTGCCGGGCAGTCCCGCAATGCCGTTGGTGCGGGTGACGCCCATCTTGTCCTCGGCCTTGGCGTACCACGGCTCCATCTCGGCGAGCGTGATCGGCCAGTCCAGCAGATTGGCGCCGGGGATGTTGCCGTAGGTGGTCTTGTCCTTGAACTCGTGCTCGTCGAAGCGCAGCGAGGCGCCGGCCCAGTGCGTGGTCGAACCGCCGACCGCCTTGACGATCCAGGCCGGCAGGTTCGGGAAGTCCTTGGCGACGCGCCAGCTTCCCGAGGTGGTGCGCATGTCGGTCCAGGCGAGCTGGGTAAAGCTCTCCCATTCATCGTTGACGAAGTCCTGCAGTTCGATGCGCGAGCCGGCTTCCAGGATCACGACCTTGACGCCCTTCTGCGCCAGCTCGTTGCCGAGCGTTCCGCCGCCCGCGCCGGAGCCGACGATCACGACCACGCCGCTGTCATTCAGATCGAATTTTGCCATGTTGAATTCCTCCCTGCTGTTCGTTGACCGCGGCGTTTAAGCCTTCGGGAGCCAGTCGATGTCGGCGAAGCCGCGCTTGATGTAGCCGCCATGCTCGGCGGAGGAGCCCTCGTAGCCGAACTTCGGCCAGAGCTCTTTCTGGTTATAGAGGGAGACGATGAGGTCGCCGCGGATCTTCTGGAAGAAGTCGGTCGTGCTCGATGCGCTGCAGCAGCGCGACGCGATCATTTTCCCACGCCACCTGGGCGTAAGGCATCTTGTGGCGATCGTTGGCCTCCTTATCGAGGCGCGCGACGCCGTCAGTGATCAGCGCCTTGGTGGCCGGGTCTTTCGCCGCCTTGCCGTCCCACGGCTTGATCGCGGTGATGTAGTAACTGTCGCCGAGGAAGTCGTGCGGATAGATATCGCGCGCGACCTTCAGCAGCGTCTTCAGCGTCGCCGGTGTCAGCGTAGTGGCGTCGTCGGCCCAGGCGTCGCTGACGGTAAGGCCCGCGCTGGTCGCGATCGCGACGGCCGGCACCGCCGTGGCCGCGCCCTTCAGGAAGACGCGGCGATCATATTTGCTTCGACGATCGACTTCTCTCATTGGTGTCCTCCATTAAATGCTTGTTGATTGCGATTAACCGAAGCGGCCACCTCGTTGAATCACTTCGATCTTGTAGCCATCGGGGTCGGCGACGAAGAAGAAGCGCGCGAGCGTCCTGCCGTCATGCTTGAAGTCGCGCAGCGGCCCGGGCGACAGGCGCTCCTGCTCGAACCGCGCGTGTTCGGCGTCGACATCGTCGACGACGACGGCAAGATGGCCGTAGCCGTCGCCCAGCGCGTAGGGCTCCTTGCGATCGAAATTGACGGTCAGTTCGACCTCGAACGGCGAGGAGGGATGACGCAGATAGATCAACGCGAAATCCGCAAACTTGAGATGGTCGGCGACCTCAAGCCCGAAGGCGCGTGCGTAGAAGTCCAGCGACTTCGCCTCGTCGAACACGCGGATCATCGAGTGAACGGGCTTTGCCATTCAGTTCAGCTCCTTCAGATAGGCGATGATGGCGGCGCGGGTCTCCGCCTTGGGCTGGCGGTAGGCCATGTTGGAGCCCGGGACCGTCGCCTGCGGATTGGTGAGATAGGCATCAAGCCTGGCGTCGTCCCAGACGAAGTCGGCCTCAGCGAAGCCGGCGGAATAGCGGAAGCCGTCCGCCTTGCCCGCCGGCCTGCCGACGATCTTGAACAGCGACGGGCCCTGGCGGACCGGGTCGGACAGGTTGGTGGTATGGCAGGTCGCGCATTGCTGCTTGAACAGCGTCGCTCCGTCCGGCGGCTTGGCGGCGGGCAGCGGCATCTGTGCGCCGGGCCGTCGGCAGCGACAAGCAGCGCGGCGCAAAATCCCAGCCCGATTGCCCGTGTCGTGCGCAGCTTCGTCATGTGCTTCACCGTTGGCGTGCGCAGACTGTAGGTCGCGGAAAATCAGCGGTGGTAGTAGCGGGCTGTTTCACGACAGAACAAAAGCGGCCGCACCTGGATCGCAGGTGCGCAGGTTCCACCGCCGCATATGCGGTCGGTCCGTGGCCAAGGATTCGCAAAATGACCCCGAAATCCCTGCACGATCACCACATCGCGCGGCTTGCATGGCGAGTGCGCCGTTCGCTGACCACGACTGATCCGGCGACGAACATGTTCGGTGTCGAACGGCGCCTGAAGCAGGCCGAACCGTTCGTCGTCGCCCAAACCTGGGAGAATTGGATGAAGCTAGTGAAAACTTCGGCGATCGCGGTTGCAATCTCGGCCCTGCTTGCCGGTCCGGTACTGGCGCAAGGCGCCTCATCCGACACGCAGACCCGCGGCGGCGCGAGAGGCACGACCCAGATGCAGGGCGGCGCGTCGGGCAGTGCCGACGAGGATGCGCCGGCCGCAGGGCACAGGGCCGGCGCGAAGACCGGCATGAAGGGCACCGTCGGCGCCGGCAGCGGCGCGCCCCATGGAACTGCCAAGACCACGGGCGGGGCGGCTACCCCTCCAGCGAGCGGCCGATAAGCGCCAGGAGGACACCCGTCTCCTCCGCCGGGTTGCTCTCCGAACAGAACTCCGGTCGCCATGGGCGGCCGGAGTTTTTTTGTGCCTGCAGCTGAAACCCGCGAACCGAAAGTCCGGCTGGACGGCTCTATGGGATGAGAACGTTGAAGTTCTCTCACTGAATCAAAGGGAGCTGTTATGTTTTATCGCAAGAATTTGCCGGGCTGGGAGCGGGCGATGCGGACGGTCGGAGGTGCTGGGATGATCGCGTACGGGCTTTTCGGCATGCCCGGGCTGCCTGGCATGCCCGGCGCGATGGCCGGCTATTTGATCGCGGGCACCGGCGCGGTCGCGCTTCTGACCGGCTTTTTCGGCTTTTGCCCGATGTGCGCCATGGTCGGCCGGAAGCTCCCTGCGCCATGACCACACGGGCCGGGGCAGGGCGCTGCGATCCCTTGCTGATCGAGGCCGCGCGCGGCGGCGACGCCGATGCGCTGGTCTCGCTGATCGCGATTGCCCAGCCCGACATCCGCCGTTATGCCGCGCGCAACTGCCGCGCGGCCGATATCGACGACGCGGTTCAGGAGACGCTGCTGCTGCTGTACCGGCGGGTCGGCACGCTCCGCGCGGTGACGTCGTTCTCGGCGTGGCTGTTTGCGGTGGCGCGCCGCGCCTGCCTTCGCCTGCTACGCCGGTCGGCGGGAATGGCCGACGCTTCGGCCGACGAGGTGGAGGGGCGTCTGGCGCATCTCGCGCCCGAGGACGTTCGCATCGACCTCTCCCGCGCCATCCAGTCGCTGCCCGATCATTATCGCGAGGTGATCCTGCTGCGCGATATCGAGGAATTGTCGATCGACGAGATCGCGGGCGTTCTTGGCTTGACGCGCGAAAGCGTCAAGGCGCGCATTCACCGTGCGCGGTTGATGATCCGGGAGTACCTGATAAGGGATTGAGCAGAGCGTTTTCGAGCGAAGTGGATGCCGGTTCGCGTCAAGAAAACGCGTCAAAATATAAACCTGAGCTTCAATCGTCGAAGCGCGCCGTGTTGCGCTTCGCCTTGACGTCACTGCGGCGTTTCTTGCCTTCGAGCCGTCGCTGCTTCGAGCCGAAGGTCGGCTTGGTGGCGCGCCGCGGTATCGGCCTTACCATGGCTTCGCGCAGTATTTCGAGCAGGCGGTCGATGGCGTCGGCGCGGTTGCGTTCCTGGGTGCGGAAGCGCTGGGCGTGGATCACGATCACGCCTTCCTTGGTCATGCGCTGGCCGGCAATCCGGTTCAGCCGCAGGGCCGCGTCCTCCGGCAGCGTGACCTTCCGCGTATCGAAACGGAGCTGAGCTGCGGTCGAAAGCTTGTTGACGTTCTGCCCGCCCGGGCCGGAGGCGCGGACGAAGCCGATCTCGATGTCGTTTTCGTCGATCGTGAGGTCGCGGGAAACCCGCAGCATGGCGTTCACCGGTAGTCGTCATGCCCGGGCTTGTCCCGGGCATCCACGTCTTACCAGTGTCTAAAGCGAAAAACACGTGGATGGCCGGGCATAGGCGAGCGGAAGCGACGCCGTCCTTCGGACGGCTATGCCCGGCCATGACGGCGAAGGGCGGGGAAGCTTAGTTCGCCTTCGGCGGCGCCGCCACCGGCTGGGCGGCGGCTTGCGGGGCGCGGCCGACGATGACGGTGAGCAGGCCCTGGCCCCACAGCTTCTGCGCGGCCTTTTTGGCGTCGTCGAGCGTCACGGCATCGACGATCGCGTTGCGCTTCTCAATGTAGTCGATCGGCAGCTTGTCGAGCTGGTACTGCAGCAGCGCCTGGGCGAGCTTGGAGGAGGTATCGAGCGCCAGCATCTGCGAGCCCTTGAGGTAGGACTTGGCCTCGTCCAGTTCCTTCTGGGTCGGGCCTTCCTCGGCGATGCGGCGGATTTCCTTCTCGATGGCGTCGACGGTTTCGCCGGCGCGGTCGGCGCGGGTGCCGGTATTGCCGATGAACAGGGCGGAGCGATCCATCCAGAGCAGGGATTCATAGACCGAATAGGCCAGGCCGCGCTTCTCGCGCACCTCCTTGTAGAGCCGCGACGACAATCCGCCGCCGCCGAGGATGTGGTTGACGACATAGGCGGCCATGAAATTCGGATCGTGGCGGCGAACGCCGGGGCCGCCGAACGTCACCACGGTCTGCGGCACGTCGAGCGGCACGAACGCGCGCTGCGGCGGCTTGGTGGCCTCGACCTCGGCGATCGCCGTCAGGCTGGCCTTGGCCGGCAGTGCCGCCGAAGGTCTTGTCCAGCAGCTTGCCGAGCGTGTCGGCGTCGACATCGCCGACCACGGCGATGCGCAAGGTATCCTTGGCGATCACGCGGCGGACGTAATCCTTCATGTCGGCGACGTCGATCTTCGGCACGCTGTCGAGCGTGCCGTTGCCCTGCCTGCCATAGGGATGATCGCCGAAGGCCAATTCCAGGAATTTGCGGCTCGCCAGCGAGGTCGGGTTGGTGGTGTCGCGGCGCAACCCGGAGAGCACCTGCGCGCGAATGCGCTCGACGTCGGTGGCGTCGAAATGCGGCGAGGTCAGCGCCAGTTGCAGGAGGTCGAAGGCTTCGTCCTTGTTGTCCTTGAGCATGCGGAGCGAGCCGCGGAAGTAATCGCGGGTCGAGGAGAAGCTCAGTTCGATGGCGCGGCGCTCGAGGCGTTCGTGAAAGGTCTTGGAATCGAGATCGCCGGAGCCCTCGTCGAGCAGGCCGGCGACCAGGTTCCCGACGCCGGACTTGCCTGATGGGTCCTGGCCGGCGCCGCCGCTGAAGGCATATTCCATCGCAATCAGGGGCACGGTGGCGTCCTGCACGAACCACGCCTCGATGCCTCCCGGCGAGACCAGCCGCTGGATCTTTGCCGCGGCGTGTGACGGCGCTCGCTGCCAGCGACAGCAGCACGGCGCCGGCGATCAGGCCGGATGCGAGGCGCTGTGCGCCAATCGAAAAACGGATCACGAGCGCTTCTCCTCGCGTTTCGGCGTGGCATCCTTGATGAGATAGCCGGTCACCGAACGGTTCTTTTCGAGCCATTTCTGCGCGGCGTCACGGACCTGTTCGGCGGTAACGGCGCGAATCCGGTCCGGCCAGCTCCTGATGTCGTCGATCGAAAGTCCCGTCGTCAGCGCGCCGCCATACCAGCGCGCCAGCGTGGCCTGATTGTCCTGGGCGTAGATCGCTTCCGCGATCAACTGGGTCTTGACCCGCTCGAGATCCTCGGCGCGGGCGGGATTCTGGATCATGTCCGCAATCACGCCGTCGATCGCCTGCTCGACTTGCGAAAACTCCACGCCGGGCTTTGGCGAAACCGAGATCGAGAACTGCGAGGGATCGAGCGAGGTACCCTGATAGCCGGCGCCGGCGCTGATCGCGAGCTGACGGTCGACCACCAGCGCGCGGTAGAGATAGGAATTGGAGCCGCCGCCCATCAATTGCGCGAGCACGTCGAGCGCGGGGCCTTCGCCGGCCGCAGCCGTCGTCGAGGAGGGGACGAGATAATAGCGCCGCAGGCTGGTCTGTTCGACGCGCGGATCGGACAGCGTCACCGTACGCGGCGCGGCGGGCACCGGCTCCTGCGGACGGACGCGATGCGCCGATATCGCCGGCTGCGCCGGGATGCCGGCGTAGGCCTTTTCCACCATCGGGCGGACTTCCTTGGCGTCGACGTCGCCCGCGATCACCAGGATCGCGTTGTTCGGCGCGTAGAAACGCTTGTAGAACGCCAGCGCATCCTCGCGGTCGAGCTTCTCGATCTCCTGGCGCCAGCCGATGATCGGCCGGCCATAGGGATGGTTGAGATACAGCGCCGCCATGATCTGCTCGGACAACCGCGCGTCCGGATTGTTGGCGACGCGCATATTGAACTCTTCCAGCACGACGTCGCGCTCGGGAAGCACGTTCTCATCCTTGAGGATGAGGCCGGTCATGCGGTCGGCCTCGAACTCCATCATCTTCGCCAGATGCTCGCGCGGCACGCGCTGGAAATAGCCGGTGTAGTCGAGCGAGGTGAAGGCGTTTTCGTTGCCGCCGATCCGCAGCACGGTCTGGGAGAATTCGCCGGCGGGATGTTTGGCCGTCCCCTTGAACATCAGATGTTCGAGGAAGTGCGCCAGTCCGGATTTGCCGGGTGTCTCGTCCGCGGAGCCGACCTTGTACCAGATCATCTGCGTGACGACGGGCGTGCGGTGATCCGGGATCACGACCACCTGCAGGCCGTTATCCAGCGTGAAGCTGGCGGGCCGTTCCGACGTGACCGTGGTCTGGGCGGATGCGCTGCCGGCGGAAAATGAGATGAGGGCTGCAACGAGAGAGGCGGCAAAACGGTGTGAGGACATCATGACCTATCTGGCGCGCATGCCGCAAAACGGGTGACCGGTCCTGCGATGGCAATTCGCGCAAACGTTGGAAGTAACCCGACAAAACCGTTCGGGATCAAGCTGCGGCATCGTACACCGCGCTCGCGCCAGTATTCGTCACGAAGGCGAGAGATCAGCTTAACTAATCGCCATGCTTAACTATTCGCCATACTTGCCCTTGGAAGGGTTGTATTCCTTGTTGAGCGATTCCTTCGGCCCGGTGCCGTAGGCATAATTCGGCGACGGCGTCTGGTAGCCGGGCGGCGGCTGGGTCAGCGAATCCCGCGTCGGCTCTTCCTTGAACGGGGCCGTCTCGGTCTTGCTGCCGCCGAACAGGCCGCTGAAGCCGCCGGTATAGCCGAGCTGCGACGGGCTCAGGATCGGATTGTTGTTCGAGGTGCCGGGCTGCACCGGATCGTTGTCCTTGCGCGAGGGGGCGGCGGTCTTGCCCACGGCGAGTTCGGCCGGCGTCAGGATGCGGGCCTGCTTCGCGCGGGTCCTTGTTCTCTTTCTTGCGCGCCGCGACGGCGGCCTTGCGGCGCTGCTCGTCGGGATCCTTTGGCCAGTTCGGCGCCTTCACTTCGGCCGCGGTCGCGGCCGGGGGCGGCAGATCGAGCTTGGGGGGAACCACCAGGGGCGAGCGCTCGCGGTACTCGATGCCGCGGTTTTCCATGTTGGTGCCGCCGATGCCGCGCATGATGCCTTCGATGATCTTTTCCTCGAAGGTCTTGTCGTCTTCGTCCTCGTCATCGGCCGCGCGCAACGGCCCGGCGGCCATCACCAGGCCAACGCCGAGGGCAATGGCGGCAAACCGCAGGGCGCGGGTCAGCGAGCTGGTCTGCAGCATCCAGAAGCGGGCTTCGGTCTCGCGCATCGCGCTGTTCCCATTCACAATTTCCGCAACACGCGGGGGCCGGGCTTGAGGGGCTAATAGCCCTATACCGCAGGGGTTCGTATCGACCGGGATCAGGGCGCTTTTGCGGCGGGTACCCCCAGGAAGGAATCATACAATAGGCCTGCTACCCCGGCAACAATGGCCACATCCGCGAGGTTAAACACGTACCAATTGAAGGTTTTTCCCCCGATCTCGATGTGGAACAGGGCGAAATCGACCACCGCGCCATGCAGGAAGCGGTCGATGCCGTTGCCGACCGCGCCGCCGATGATCAGGCCGAGCCCCAGCGTCGCCAGCAGCGTGCTGGAGCGCGCCATCCAGATTCCCAGCACGATCACCGCAATCGCCTTGATCGCGATCAGCGCGACCTGGGCGAGCTGGTTGTCGGTCTGGAACCAGCCAAAGCTGATCCCGACATTCCAGGCCAGCACCAGGTCGAAGAACGGCGTGACCCTGACCGCGCCGCGCTTGGCGAGGTCGAACACGTACAGTAGCCAGAGCTTTGAAGCCTGGTCGATCACCAGCGTGACGACAGCGGCAATGACGCCGGCGCGCAGGTGAGGGGTCCGCGGGCGTTCGAGGCCAGACACTTATCTGGCCTTCTTTTTCTTCTTTTTTGCCTTGGTCGCCGGCGGCTTCCTTGCCGGCTTCTTGGTAGCCTTTTTCTTCTTTGCCTTCTTGGCCGCCGTCTTTGCAGGCGCCTTCTTTTCAGCCGCCTTTTTTACACCCTTCGTTGCCGGAGCAGCTTTCCCGGCTTTGGCCTTCTTGGCTGCGGCTGCCTTCTTAGCCTTCTCTTCTTCGGCTGCCTTCTCCTCAGCGGCTTTCTTGGCCGCAGCAGCTTTCCTGGCTTTGGCCTTCTTGGCTGCGTCTGCCTTCTTGGCCTTCTCTTCTTCGGCTGCCTTCTCTTCAGCGGCTTTCTTGGCGGCAGCAGCTTTCTCGGCTCTGGCTTTCTTGGCTGCGGCTGCCTTTTCGGCTTTCTCTGCTTCGAGAACTTTTTCGGCTTCACCAGTCTTGTCGGTGCTCGCCTTCTTATCGACAGCCGCCCTTTCTAGGTCAGCTGCTTGAGAAACGTCATTCCCGGCACTCTCTTGTATAGGCTGTTTCTCAACGGGTTCGGCAGGGGGAGCTGGCTCTTCATCACCACTGAGCGCCTTCCACTCGCGCAAGGCCTGCGCATCGCGCGGCGAGACGTCGGGATATTCGGCATCTTCCCCGACGGTCGGCAGGATCTTCCACGACCGGGCGCATTTGGTGCCCACGGCTTTCTCGACCACGACGGCGACGCCGGGAACGTCGGGAAGGGCGAATGCGCCGGCCGGCGCGTCGTCATTGGTCGCCATCGCGTTCGAGGTGATGCAGACTTCGGCCAGATCGATGTCGAACAGCGTGTTGAAGATGTTCTTGTCCGACACGTAGACCAAGGGCGACGCCTCCAGCGAGGAGCCGATGTTCTTGGCGGCGCGTTCGAGTTCGAGCGCACCGGTGACCACACGGCTCACATCGCGGATGGTTTCCCATTTCGCGGCGAGCGCATCGTCGCGGAACTGGTCAAAGCCTTCCGGGAACAGCGTCAGGTGCACTGACGGCTCGGCGTCCGGCCGGTACATCCGCCACGCTTCTTCGCAGGTGAAACTGAGCACCGGCGCCAGCCAGCGCAGGATCGCATCGCAGATGATGTCGATCGCGGTCAGCGCCGCCTTGCGCGTGACCGAGGACGGCGGGTCGCAATAGAGCGCGTCCTTGCGGATATCGAAATAGAACGCCGACAATTCGGTATTCATGAACGCCGCCAGCGTCGCGACCACCGTCTTGTAGTCGAACTCGGCATAGGCCTGGCGCACGATGACGGCGCGTTTTGCCAGCTCGTGCAGCATCAAGCGTTCCAGCTCGGGCATGTCGGCATGCGCGACCGCGTCGGCCGGATCGAAATGATGCAGCGTGCCGAGCATCCAGCGGATCGAGTTGCGCAGCTTGCGATAGGTCTCGATGGTGTTTTTGAGGATCTCCGGACCGATGCGCTGGTCGTCGGCATAGTCGGTGGCGCAGACCCAGAGGCGGAGGATATCCGCGCCGGAATCCTTCATCACCTTCTGCGGCTCGACGGTGTTGCCGACCGATTTCGACATCTTGCGGCCGTTCTCGTCGAGCGTGAAGCCGTGGGTGAGCACGATATCGAACGGCGCACGCCCGCGGGTGCCGCAGCTTTCCAGCAGCGAAGACTGGAACCAGCCGCGGTGCTGGTCGGACCCTTCGAGATACATCACGGTATCGCGGCCACCATCGACCGTGCGCTTGATGCCGGCGAGGCCGGGGAAGTGCACGGCATCTTCCAGCACGAAGGCGTGCGTCGAGCCGGAATCGAACCAGACGTCGCAGATGTCGTCGACCTTCTTCCATTCCTCGTTGGCAAGCGAGCCGAGGAAGCGCTCGCGCGCACCTTCCATGTACCAGGCGTCAGCGCCTTCCTCTTCAAACGCATCCGCGATGCGCTTGTTGACATCGGCGTCTTGCAGGATCTCGGCGGAGCCGTCGCCCTTCTCGCGCACGAACACCGCGATCGGCACGCCCCAGGCGCGCTGGCGCGAGATCACCCAGTCGGGCTTGCTGTCGATCATGCCGTTGATGCGATTTCGGCCCGAACTCAGGCACCCATTGCGTCACCGAGATCGCGTGCAGTGCACGGGCGCGCAAGGTGTCGCCGGCCTTCGAACTGCCTTTGTCCGCGATGTCCTTGTCCATCGCGATGAACCATTGCGGCGTATTGCGGAAGATCACCGGCTTCTTCGAGCGCCAGGAATGCGGATATTGATGCTTGAGCCGGCCGCGCGCCAGCAGTCGGCCAGCCTCGACCAGCGCCTTGATCACGGCCTCGTTGGCGTCGCCCTTCTCGCCCTTGTCGTTGATCACGCGCTCTACCTTCGAAGCCCGGCGCATGGTCGGTGATAGGCGCCGTTCTCGTCGACGGTGTAGGGGATCGTGGTGTTGATGCCGCGCTGATCAAGCTCGCGCGCGTTCGCCATCCAGACGTCGAAGTCTTCGCGGCCGTGGCCCGGAGCGGTATGGACGAAGCCGGTACCGGTGTCGTCGGTGACGTGGTCGCCGGGCAATAGCGGCACCGTGAATTCGTAACCGCCGCCGACGCCTTTCAGCGGATGCGCGCATTCCACCGCGTCGAGCGTGTCGCCCGGAATGTCACGCACCTTCTCATAGGCGGTGACGCGCGCCTGCTTGAACACTTCTTCGGCCAGCGCATCGGCCAGGATCAGGAGATCGCCGGTCTTCGCCCAATTGTCCGCGGGCGCGTCGGTGACCTTGTAGAGGCCATAGGCGATCTTCGGCGAGAACGAGATGGCGCGGTTGCCGGGCAGCGTCCACGGCGTCGTGGTCCAGATCACTACGGACGCCTCCGCCAGCGCGCCATGCGCCGGCGAGGTCACCGGAAATTTCACCCACACCATGTCGGAGGTGTAGTCCTCGTACTCGACCTCGGCCTCGGCCAGCGCGGTCTTCTCGACCACGCTCCACATCACGGGCTTGGAGCCGCGATAGAGCGTGCCGTTGGCGGCGAACTTCATCAGTTCGCGCGCGATCTGCGCTTCGGCCGGATAGCTCATGGTGGCGTAGGGATGATCCCAGTCGCCGATGATGCCGAGCCGCTTGAATTCCTCGCGCTGCACGTTGAGCCAGTGCGTCGCATAGGCGCGGCACTCCTTCCGGAACGCCACCATCGCGGTGGAGTCGCGGAAGTCCGGCTTCGGCTTGCCCTTGGAGCGGTAGTTCTCTTCCTCGATCTTCCATTCGATCGGCAGGCCGTGGCAGTCCCAGCCCGGCACGTAGTTGGAATCGAAGCCCAGCATCTGCTGGCTCTTGGTCACCACGTCCTTGAGGATCTTGTTCAGCGCGTGGCCGATATGGATGTTGCCGTTGGCGTAGGGCGGACCGTCATGCAGCACGAATTTGGCGCGGCCGGCGGCGTCCTTTCGCAGCTTCTCGTAGAGGTCGATCTCGTTCCAGTAGTTGAGGATTTCCGGCTCGCGCTGCGGCAGGCCGGCGCGCATCGGGAATTCCGTCTGCGGCAGGAACAGGGTCTTGGAATAGTCGGCAGCTTCGGACTTTTGCGGATTTTGGGACATGAACGCTCTGGTTTGGCTCGAAGACGGCGCGAGAGGCGCTGGGGAATAGCGGGTGAACAGAAAAATCCCGGTCTTGCGCCGAGCTGAACGCTCAGGCGGAAGCCGGGCCGCTAATGCTGATGGTGCGCCGCGCAAACATGGGGGCTTTCCATAGCAGCCGGAAGGGCAGAAGCGCAAAGGGCCGCGGCGGCCGTTCCGTCAGGTCTGACGCGGCCGGGCCGGGTTTCCAGCAACCGTCTGGCCTGCGGCAACGTCGCGTGTGACCACGCTGCCGGCGCCGATCACAGCACCGTCGCCAATCGTGACGCCGGGCAGGATGATGGCGCCGCCGCCGATCCAGACGTCGCAGCCGATTCGCACCGGGCGGCCGAACTCGAGGCCGGTTTTCCGTGTTTCGGCATCGCGCGGGTGGTCGGCGGCGTAGATTTGCGTCGCCGGCCCGATCTGGGTGCGGTCGCCGATCGTGACTTCGACCACGTCGAGGATGACGCAGTTGAAGTTGAGGAAGACGCCGTCGCCGAGACTGATGTTGTAGCCATAGTCGCAGTGGAAGGGCGGACGGATGACGGCGTCCTTTCCGACACGGCCGAGGCGTTCGCGGAGCAAGGCGTGCCGCTCGGAAACCGGCGATGCCAGTGCCGCGTTGTAACGCACCATCCATGCCTTGGCCGCGGCCTGTTCTGCGCCGAGTTCCTCGTCGGGGCGATAGAGTTCGCCCGCGAGCATTTTTTGCTTTTCCGTCTTGTTCAACCGATCGCTCCGAGCCTGGGAAAGGCGTCCGGCGCCGCGGCCAGTGCCGCGCGCGCCCTGGCGCTGTCGTCATCCATCTGGCGTATCAACGCTTCGATGGTGTCGAATTTCAGCTCGTCACGGATGAAACCGATGAAGGCGACGTCGAGCACGGTGCCATAGAGGTCGCCCTTGAAGTCGAACAGGAACACTTCGAGCAGCGGCGCGCCGTTGTCGAAGGTCGGGCGGCGGCCGAAGCTCGCCACCGCATCGAAGCGCTCGGCTCCGCGGCCGACCCGCACCGCGTAGATGCCGTGCTTGAGGCTGCAGTTCTTGTCGAGGCGGATATTGGCGGTGGGGTAGCCGAGATCGCGGCCGCGCTTCTCGCCATGGATCACCTCGCCGCTGACGAACCAGGGTCCGCCCAGCATGGCGGTGGCTTCGTCGATCTGGCCCTCCGCCAGCGCCATGCGGATCGCGCTGGAGGAGACCGGCCGCTCCTCGATATCGACATGGGCCTGGACGTCGACCTCGATGCCGAGCCGCGGCCCCTCGCTGACCAAGAGGCTCGGCGAGCCGGTCCGGCCCTTGCCGAAATGAAAGTCGTAGCCGACCGCAATTCCGCTGACGCCGAGGCGCTGGATCAGATCATGGTGAATGAAATCTTGCGCCGAGGTTCCGGCGCGGGTCTTGTCGAAGGTCATCACGACGGCGCCGTCCAGCCCGGTCCCGGCCAGCAGCCGCAGCTTGCTGGCCTCGTCGGAGAGGCGGAATTGCGGGCTGTTCGGGCTGAAAAAGCTGCGCGGATGCGGCTCGAAGGTGACGGCGAACGCCGGCTTGCCATGGGCGCGGCCCATGCGCAAGGCCGCGTCGATCACGGCCCGGTGCCCCAGATGGACGCCGTCGAAATTGCCCATGGCGACCACGGCCCCCCGGGGAATCTCGGCGGCAGGCGTGGTGTCTCGGATAACGGTAAAATCAGTAGTCATTTCAGGGATTCTTCAGGGATTCTTGGGTCTCGGGGAGCACGGTCGGACCGTGACGCGGTGCCCCCATCGAAGTCAAGCGGGCGGCTGGGGTCAAAACGAATGCAATCCGCTGTTTCCCGATTAACGCGCTGTTTAACGGCTGATGCTAGAGCTTGGGGGAGGACTGCGGGTCGCGCAGGCCTGCCGATAATTTGTGGCGTAAGCGTTGAGTGGGGGAAAAGATGGCGGTTGATTTGTCCATGCCGGTTCTGGTGGTTGATGACTACAGCACCATGATCCGCATCATCCGAAATCTTTTGAAGCAGCTCGGCTTCGACAACATCGACGATGCCAGCGACGGCTCGGCGGCGCTGAACAAGATGCGCGGCAAGAAATACGGGCTCGTGATCTCCGACTGGAACATGGAGCCGATGACCGGCTACGACCTGCTCAAGGAAGTCCGTGCCGACCCCAATCTGGCCACCACGCCCTTCATCATGATCACGGCGGAATCCAAGACCGAGAACGTGATCGCCGCCAAGAAGGCCGGCGTGAACAATTACATCGTCAAGCCGTTCAACGCGGCGACGCTGAAGACCAAGATCGAGGCGGTCTTCCCGGACATGGCGACGGCGTAAACGCCGGCATCATTATAAATTGATTTGTCATGCCCGGGCTTTGTCCCGGGCATTTGTGTTTTCAAATGATGAACTTCTACAGACTTATGAGTCTGGGTTTTTCATGACGGTGCCGCTCGTCGCGACGGTCTCGCCGGCGGCTACCACCGCAGCTCACGCATCAGGGCGCGGGGCGGATGGCCGAACAGCTCTTTCACCGAGGCTGGATCGAGCTGGTCGATGCCCTCGAATTCCTCGGAATGGATGCCGCGGGTGAGGAAAAGACAATCGATTCCGAAACCGAGCGCGCCGGTGAGGTCGGTGCGCACCGAATCCCCGATCGCCAGCACCCGGTCGAGCGAGGTCGGCCGGCCGCGGCGCTCGGCGGCGAGCGCCATGGCGCGTTCATAGATCGGCCGGTGCGGCTTGCCGTAGAAGATCGCCTCGCCGCCGAGTTCGCGATAGAGCTCGGCGATCGCGCCCGCGCAATAGATCAGGCGGTCGCCGCGTTCGACGACGATGTCGGGGTTGGCGCAAATCAGCGGCAGCTTGTGCTCGCGCGCCTGCAGCATCATGGCGCGATAGTCTTCCGCCGATTCCGTCTCGTCGTCGAACAGGCCGGTGCAGATGATGTAGTCGGCCTGTTCCAGCGGCGCCATGACGGCGTCGAGCCCGCGATGGATCGAAGAGTCCCGCTCCGGACCGATCCAGAAGATCTTCTTGCCGGGATGGTCGGCGACGAAATTCCGCGTCAGGTCGCCGGAACTGACGATGGCGTCGTAGGTTTCGTCGGCGACGCCGAGCTTGCGCAACTGGCGCTGCACGGAATCGGCCGGCCGCGGCGCGTTGGTGATCAGGATGACGGTGCCGCCGCGCTGACGATAGGTGTGCAGCGCCTCGCAGGCTTCGGGAAACGACTCCAGCCCGTTATGCACCACGCCCCAGATGTCGGAGAGGATGACCTCCACGCCGTCCACGAGGTCGCTCAGCCTCTCCGCAAAATGCAATGAGGTCATGAGTTACGGAAGCCTGTCAGCCGGGTCCCGCGGCACGGCGCGCCAGTGCGGCATTGCCGGTCGCCCGCATCGCGGGCTCTGCGGCCGGGCCGGGGATGGGAACGGTGCTGCTGGAGCCATTGGGAGTGCCGGATTCCTTGTTCGCTGTCGCCCCGCCGGTAGCAGATGCCCCCTCGGGCCGCAACGGCCGCGGCGGCGCAAACAGGAAACCCTGGCCAAACCTTACGTCGTAGTCGAGCAGGTCCACCACCGCCCGCTCGCCCTCGATCTTTTCGGCGATCAGGTCGATGCCGAAGCGGCCGAGCAGGTCGGAAAGGTCGGAAGGGTGGATGTCCGAGGTCGAACTCTGCCTGGGATCGAGCAGCAATGCCGCCGGCACCTTGATGAAACGGACGCCGCGGTCGGCGAGGTCGCGCGGCTCGATCCGCAGGTCGGTGACGTGATCGATCGAGAAGCGGTAGCCGCGCTGCGACAACGCGGCGAGATTCTCGATTTCGGTCGGGCCGAGATGGCGGAACGCCGCCTGCTTGAATTCGAGCACGAAGGACGGCGCCAGCGCCCGGTTGGCCTCGAGGAAGTCGAGGCATTGCGCGAAATTGGCGGGATTGCCGAGCGTCGCCGCCGAGACGTTGCAGAACACGCCGACGTCCTTGTTGCGCACCATCAGGCGGCGCAGCACCTGGATACAGCGCAGCATCACCATGTGATCGATCTTGCCGATCAGCCCGCCGGCTTCGGCGGTGGCGATGAAATCGTCGGCGGCGAGAATCTGGTCCTTGTCGTCGCGCAGCCGCGTCACCGCCTCGTAGAAGCGCACCTTGCGCTGCGGCAGCGTCACCATCGGCTGCAGGTAGATGTCGAGCCGGCTTTCCTCGACGGCATTCTTCACCGCGGCAAGCAGTTGCGGCTGGCTGCGCGAGGGCGAAGCGGCTTCCGCGGCAACCGCTGAAGGCGCCGGTTTTGCGACCGCAACCGGCGCGGGCCTGACCGCGGGGGCCGCTTGCTCCGGGCCCATCGCCGGCTGTTCCGGCGGCTCGGAATGCGGCCTGCTCGACGGGGCGGGAGGCGCGGCGGCCGCGCCCGAAGCTATGCAGATCCTCATGGCTCGCCACCGAGATCGCCAGTTGCTTGACCAGCCCGCCGAGCTCGTTGATCTCGCCGAGCACGGCCTGGATGCGGTCGGAGCTTGCGGAGTTCGCCGACACCACCCGGCCCTCGACCGCGGCGAGCCGGCGGCCGAATTCGGCGACCTGGCGGGCGAGATCGGCGGTGCCGCGTGAAAGATCGGCGATCTGGCCGCCGACGTCGGAGCGGTCGCGCAGCCGCATCGACACGGCGTTGTAGAGAATCAGGAAGGTCAGCGCGGTGAGCGCCACGATCGCGGATTCGGTGCCGCTGAAGCCGGCCACCGCATGCAGGACGAGGCCGAGGGAGGCGGCAACCAGCACCATGCAGATGGCGATGAAAATCGTCGAAATGCGAATCATGTCGCGCGCTACGCCCTCAGGTCCGAACTGTAGTCACCCGGGAAAACACGGAAGTTTCTGGCACGGTCCGCCTCGCGCTCCCCGAGCGCAAGCAACCTTAGCATCAATGTTGATTCGCAGAGCTAGTCTTCTTAGGGCCCGGCCGGAACTGGCCGCTCCTTCCTAAGCGTTGGCGCGCGACGGCTGTCCCGGCAATGGGGAGCGTGCGCCCGCGGCCGTGGTCTGGCGCTCGATTTCAGAGTTGAGCTCGGCGCCGAACAGCACGACCGTGGCCGACATCCACATCCACATCATCAGGCCGATGGCGGCGCCAAGCGAGCCGTAGGTCGCGTTGTAGTTGCCGAAATTCGAGAGGTACCAGGACAACCCTGCGGAACCAGCGATCCAGAGCAGCGCGGCGGCAAGCGTGCCGGCCGCGGTCCACTCCCACCGCGCCGCTGGCCGGTCCGGCCCAAACCGGTACAGCACGCTCAACGCGACGATCAGGGCCACAAACAGCAACGGCCAGCGGGCCAGGCCAAGGATGACGCGGCCCTCGGGGCTGACGTCGATGTGATTGAACGCCAACGGGAATGCCACCACCGCGCTCACCATCAGGAGCAGCGCCGCAATACCGCCGGCCGTCAATGCAAGCGACAGCAGGTTGAGCCGGATGAAGCTGCGCGTTTCCCGCACCTCATGGGCGACGTTGAGCGCGTCGATGATCGCCTTGACACCGGCATTGGCGCTCCAGAGCGCGAGGGCAAGGCCGAACAGGAACGTTCCGCCGAGCGCGGCGGGGCCCTTGGCGAGCACCCGGGCGATCTGGTCCTGCACGATCTGAAACGAGCCCTCCGGCAGCATCAGCGCCAGCGTTTGCAGGTTGGCGCCGATGGTGGCGGGATCGGTGAACAGGCCATAGGACGAGACCAGCGCCGTCACCGCCGGGAACACCGCAAGCAGTCCGAAAAACACCACGCCCGCGGCGGTGGCAAGCAAGCGGTCGTCATTGGAGCGCTCGTAAATGCGCCACAGGGTGGTTTTCCAGTTCGCGCGACCGACCGCGGGCGGGTTGTCGGATTGCACGCTGTATTCGTGCGGCAGGGCGCCGACGGGCGCGGTGGCCAAACCCGTCGAACGAGCCCGCGTGCCGGCCTGAAAAAAGTGCTGCGCCGTCAGGATAAGGATGGCCGTAGCTGCCATCAGAAGAAGATTATCCGCAGGCCGGGCGCGTGGCATCATGCGCCCGTTTGGCGCGTGTTCGATCGCCGCCGCGTGGCCGCCCAGCCCAGCAACGTCGCCATCACGAGCAGGCCGGCCTGAATGTTCCTGTTGTTCCGCGCCGGCCGTGATCGCCGCGCGCGAGCTTGGGACGGTGGCGCCGAAGGCGCAAGCAGGACCGAGGCCGCGGTATCTCGCGCGGCTTCGATCTGGTCCGGTTGAAGCGGATTGGCCTTGATCGCCACGCGAAGCCGGCTGGTGAGCGTGGGAAAGTGCGGCGACGGTTGTCTCAATCTGGCCGCGGCCACACCGGCGCAGATCGCAGCAATCGTCACCAGTAACGCGCCGATGGCGCCGAACCCCCAAAACTGTCCGTAGTGGATTGCGATCCAGCGATACAGCGCCACGGTGCCGACGAAGCAGGCCGCGATCAGGAAAATGCCGGCCGCAGCGAACAGCCCTGCAGCTATGGCATAGGACGTCATGGTCCCGGTCGCCTGGTTGGTCCGGTCGCGCAGATATGACCGCGTCGCCAATTTGATCTGGCTGAGCTTCAGTCCGATCCCGGCGCGCAGCAGGCTATTCGCGGGCGCGAGCATCTTTCGCAATCCTCCACCGGCAGGGGCATGATCGCCCCCGTCGCTGGAATGAACGCCGGGTTGTTTCGAATGTTCCTGAGTGCGCGCTTACGCCGTCGCGCGGATCACCTTGATGACCTTTTCGATGATCTCGCCGATCTGGTCTTCGGTCATGATCAGCGGCGGGGTCAGCACCAAGGTGTCGCCGGCCACCCGCACCATCAGATCATTGTCGTGGAAGGCGCTGTTGAGCCCGGCGAAACCGCGCTTGCCGGGCGCATCCGCGACCGGCGCGAGATCGATGCCGGCGGTCAGCCCGACGGTGCGGATATCCACGACGCCCGGCTCGTTCCGCAGCGACATCACCGCGTCGGCGAATTTCGGCTCGAGCTTATTGGCGCGCTCGAACAGCTTTTCGTCGCGGTAGATGTCGAGCGTGGCGAGGCCCGCCGCGCAGGCCAGCGGATGGGCCGAGTAGGTGTAGCCATGCGCCAGTTCGGCCACATGTTCCGGGCCGCTCATGAAGGCGTCATGGATGGTGTCGCGCACCAGCACGCCGCCCATCGGGGCGGCGCCATTGGTGATGCCCTTGGCGAAGGTCAGCATGTCGGGCGTCACGCCATAGCGTTCGGCGGCAAAGGCGAAGCCGAGCCGGCCATAGCCGGTGATGACCTCGTCGAAGATCAGGAGGATGCCGTGCTTCTGGGTGATCTCGCGCAGCCGCTTGAGATAGTTCTTCGGCGCCGGCAGCACGCCGGTCGATCCGGCCATCGGCTCGACGATCACGGCAGCAATGGTGTTGGCGCCGTGCAGATTGACGATGCGTTCGAGCTCGTCGGCGAAATGCGCGCCATATTCCGGCTCGCCCTTGCTGAACGCCTGCTTTTCGCGATCGTAAGTCGCCGGCAGATGATCGACGCCGGTCAGCAGCGAGCCGAACATCTTCCGATTGCTGACGATGCCGCCGACGGAAGTGCCGCCAAAGCCGACGCCGTGATAGCCGCGTTCGCGGCCGATCAGGCGGATGCGGCTGCCCTGGCCGTTGATCTGGTGATAGGCGAGCGCGATCTTGAGCGCGGTGTCGGCCGCTTCCGAACCGGAATTGCAGAAGAACACGTGGTCGAGGCCTGCGGGCGCCAGTTCCGCGATGCGGCTGGCGAGTTCGAAGGCCTGCGGGATGCCGAACTGGAACGGCGGCGCATAGTCCAGCGCCTCGGCCTGTTTGGCGATCGCCGACGAAATCTCGGTGCGGCCGTGGCCGGCATTGGTGCACCACATGCCCGAGGCGCCGTCGATGATCTTGCGGCCGTCGACGGTGAAGTAGTGCATGTCCTTGGCGCCGGCGAGCATCCGCGGGTTTTTCTTGAACGCCCGGTTCGCGGTGAACGGCATCCAGTGCGCGGCGAGATCGTTCGGCACGTTGACGGAATTGGGGCGGGAGCTCTTGTCCAGCATGGGCGGCCTCTTTTCGGTTTGGAGCGATGAGCTGACGCCAAACTATCAGTTTCGCCGCGGAACAGGAACGCCGGCACGCCGTGATATTTCGCGCAATATGCCGGATCAGAGATCGGCGGCGGCGATCCAGAATACTTCGCCCTCGGAATCCTCGGTGTCGAGCCAGAGCAGCGGCAGTTGTGGATAGGCGGCCTCGAGTTGCGGACGGCAGCGGCCGATCTCGCACAACAGGCCGCCCCGCGGCGTCAGGTGCGCTTCTGCCCCGTCGAGGATGCGCCTGACGATGTCGAGCCCGTCGGCGCCACCGTCGAAGGCAAGCTTCGGCTCGGCGCGGCATTCGCGGGGCAGATCGGCCATGCCTTCCGCGTCGACATAGGGCGGATTGGAAATGATCAGGTCGTAGCGCTTGCCGTCCAGCGGCTTGAACAGATCGCCGCGGTACAGCGTGAGCCTGTTCTGCAGCCCATAATCGCGGAC
Source organism: uncultured Alphaproteobacteria bacterium (assembly GCA_963840465.1). GTDB lineage: Bacteria > Pseudomonadota > Alphaproteobacteria > Rhizobiales > Xanthobacteraceae > Bradyrhizobium. The sequence goes on from CAWIZF010000071.1 coordinate 21,498, forward strand.
ATTGCGCGCGGCGACTTCGAGTGCATCCTTTGAAATATCCACCGCGTCGATTTCGGCATTCGGAAAATTCCGGCTGCCAGAATGGCAAGGCAGCCCGAGCCGGTGCAGAGGTCGAGCACGCTCTCGACCACGTCCGGATCCGAGATCAGCGAGCCGGCCTCCTCATCGCCGTCGCCGCCGAAATGCTGCTCCAGCAGTTCGCCGATGAACGAGCGCGGCACGATGGTGCGCTCGTCGACATAGAAGGGCAGGCCGCGCATGTAGATCTTGTTGACGAGGTAGGCCGTGGGTTTTCGCGTCGTGACGCGGCGCCCGATCAGATCGAGGATCTTCTTGGCCTCGGCCGATGTGACACGCGCGGTGGCGAACGCCTCGAACTGGTCGGGGTGCAGATGCAGCGCCTCGCAGACCAGGAAGGCGGCTTCGGCGACCGGATCGGTGGTGCCGTGCGCGAATACCAGCTCGGCCTCGGCGAAGCGGCTGACGGCGTAGCGGACGAAATCGAGCAGCGTCAGCAATTCGCCGGCACCGACCTTGGGGAGTTTCGAAATGGTCTGGCCGCGCTTCGCCGCCGGCTTTGTGCGTTTGGCCATCAGGGCTTGGTCCAGCGCGCGGCGGCGGCGTCATCATGGTCGCGCGCTTCGATCCAACTGGTGCCTTTTGCGCTTTCCTCGCGCTTCCAGAACGGCGCGTTGGTCTTGAGGTAGTCCATCAGGAATTCCGCCGCCTCGAACGCGGCCTGGCGATGCGACGACGCCGTCACGACAAGCACGATGTTCTCGCCCGGCGCGATGCGGCCGAACCGGTGAATGATGGTGAGGCCCTGCAACGGCCAGCGCGACAGCGCCTCGTCGGCGTGGCGCCCGATCTCGGCTTCCGCCATGCCGGGATAATGCTCGAGCGCCAGCGCGGCGATCGGCTCGCCGTTCTCGCTGCCGCGGCAGATGCCGCTGAACGTGACGACGGCGCCCACATCGGTGCGGCCTTTGCTCAGCGCCGCGATTTCCTGCGCGACGTCGAAATCCGCTTGCTGGATGCGAATGGTCGCGGTGACGGACATCGGAAGCTCAACCGCCGGTCATCGGCGGGAAGAATGCAATCTCGCGCGCGCCGGCGATCACGGCGTCCGGCTTGACATGGGCGTGGTCGATCGCGGCGCGGATCACCTTCGGCTTTTCGAACGCGTAGGCATAAGCCTCGCCGCGGCTGGACAGCCAGCCGATCAAGTCGTTCACCGTGCGCACGTCGGCCGGCGGCTCGACGGTTTCCTCCGCCACGCCGACCCGCTCGCGTACCCAGGCGAAATATTTGACCCTCATCCCTCATCCTCCTTGATGAGGTGATGGATGCCGGCGCGGAAATAGTCCCAGCCGGTGTAGATCGTGAAGATCGCCGACATCCACAGCAGCGCGATGCCGATCAGGGTGGTCGCGGGCAGAATCTGCTCGCCGGCTTCGCCGGCGATCAGGAAGCCGATCGCGACCAGCTGGATCGTGGTCTTCCATTTCGCCAGCTTGGTCACGGGCACGCTGACCCGCAACGCGGCCAGATATTCGCGCAAGCCCGAGACCAGGATTTCGCGGCACAGGATCACGATGGCCGCCCACAGGGTCCAGCCGTGGATCGAGTTGTCGGCCGCCAGCATCAACAGGCAGGACGCCACCAGAAGCTTGTCGGCGATCGGATCGAGCATCCGGCCGAAAGCGGATTGCTGGTCCCAGATTCGCGCATAGTAGCCATCGAGGTAATCGGTCACCCCCGCGGCGATGAAGACAGCCAGCGCCACCCAGCGCAGCCACAGCGGGCCGTCCAGGATGGATTGGGCAAAAACGCAGCCGACCACCACCGGAATGGCGGCAATACGGGCGTAGGTCAGGATATTCGGCAGGGACAGGCTCTTGGGCTGTCCCCTGGTTGTTGCGATGTTCATCCGTCTTACCAATACCGCTGGAGCGTGAAGGTCAACCGTGCGGCTCCTAGATCATCTGTCGCAGGCGACGTCCAAATGACACGTGCCTTTCGACTCGAAGTCCCCTTACCCCGGCTGTGCATGGAAAAACTCGAAAATCTTGCGGGCGCTTTCGGCGCTGACGCCTGGAACCTTGCCGAGGTCCGCGATCGAAGCCCGCTCGATCTCCTTCAGCGTTCCGAAGTGATGCAGCAAGGCACGTTTGCGTGACGGGCCGATGCCCGGAATTTCCTGCAGGCCCGCTTCCCTGATGTCTTTTTTCCGCAGTTTGCGGTGTGAGCCGATCACGAAGCGATGCGCCTCGTCGCGCAGCCGCTGGATGAAATACAGCACCGGATCGCGCGGCTCGAGCTTGATGGCCTCGCGGTCCGGCATGAACAGGGTCTCCCGCCCGGCATCGCGTTCCGGGCCTTTTGCCACGGCCATCAGGGAGACCTGGGTAAGTCCGAGGCCCTCGAAAATCTCCCTGACGGCGTTGAGCTGGCCGCGGCCGCCGTCGATGATGACGAGGTCGGGCCATTGCGGAAACGAATCATCGTCGGCCTTCGCGCCGGGTTTTTCTTGAAGTTTTCCTTGGGCGGCGTCGCCCTCCGGCGGCTTCAGCAGCCGCTTGAAGCGCCGTTCCAGCACCTCGCGCATCATCGCGTAGTCGTCGCCGGGCGTCAGTCCCTCGGACTTGATGTTGAACTTGCGGTACTGGTTCTTGATGAACCCGTCCGGCCCCGCCACGATCATCGCGCCGACGGCGTTGGTGCCCTGGATGTGGCTGTTGTCGTAGACCTCGATGCGCTTCGGCACCTGCGGCAGTGCGAGCGTGGTCGCCATGCCCTGCAGCAGGCGGCTCTGGGTCGCGGTATCGCTCAGCTTGCGGCCGAGCGCCTCGCGCGCATTGGTCAGCGCGTGCGCGATCAGCTCTTTCTTTTCGCCGCGCTTCGGCGTGGAGACTTCCACCTTGAAGCCGGCCTTGACCGAGAGCGCATCGGCCAGCAGCGCGCTTTCCTCGATCTCGTGCGACAGCAGGATGAGTTTCGGCGGCGGCTTGTCGTCGTAGAATTGCGCGAGGAACGAGGCCAGCACTTCCTCCGGCGTGAACGACTTCTCCGCGCTCGGGAAATAGGCGCGGTTGCCCCAGTTCTGGCCGGTGCGGAAGAAGAACACTTCGACGCAGGAATAGCCGCCCTCCTGATGGATGGCGAACACGTCGGCTTCTTCCACGGTGCGCGGATTGATGCCCTGCTGCGACTGGATCGCCGACAGCGCGGCGAGGCGATCACGGTACAGCGCGGCGGTCTCGAATTCGAGTTCGGTGGACGCCTTCTCCATCTCGCCGGCGAGCAGCTGCTTCACGGCATGGCTGCGGCCGGACAGGAAATCGGTCGCCTCGCGCACCAGTTCGGTATAGCCGGGGAAGTCGATCTCGCGGGTGCAGGGGCCCGAGCAGCGGCGGATCTGATAGAGCAGGCAGGGCCGGGTGCGGCTCTCGAAGAAGCCGTCGGTGCAGGAGCGGATCAGGAAGGCGCGCTGCAGCGCCGTGATGGTGCGGTTGACCGCGCCGGCGGATGCGAACGGTCCGAAATATCGGCCGGGCCTGGATTGCGCGCCGCGATGCTTGAGGAGCTGCGGCGCCCAGTGGTCGCCTGATATCAGGATGTAGGGAAACGACTTGTCGTCGCGCAGTTGCACGTTGAAGCGCGGCCGCAGCTGCTTGATCAGGTTGGCTTCCAGCAGCAGCGCTTCGGTCTCGGTGGTGGTGGAGACGATCTCGACCGTCACGGTCGCGGCGATCATCCGCAGGATGCGCGCCGGCAGCGGTGCGTTGACGCGGGCGTAGGAGGAGAGCCGCTTGCGGACGTTTTTCGCCTTGCCGACATACAGCACGTCGCTGGCGGCATTGAGCATGCGGTAGACGCCGGGAGAGGTCGGCGCCAGCCGCACCGCGTTTTCGATGGCGGCATGGCCGACCGCCAGCGTGCCTTCGGCAATCGCCTCGGCAGCTTCCTCAGCGGCTTCCGGCAGGCGCGCCTCGTCGTCCTCCTCGGCGGCGGATGTCGCGGGGTCGACGTCGGCGGCGATCAGGTCCTGCGGCGGCAGATCCGGCTGGGAACCCCGCCGCGCCTTGCGCGGGGGCTCCGGATGGTCGGTAGAATCGTGATCCATGGGCCTAAATTAAGCGCTGCAGGGCGGCATCGCCAGCGCTCGCGGCGCGCCTTGCTGGGGAAAGCTGCGCCGGTAACGCTTCCTTAAGAATGATGAGCGGGCGGTAACCCGGCTTAACAACCCTTTAACTTAAAACTCTCGATAAATCTTACAGGAAAAAAGTGGAGTTCCGTAACCAGGCCGGTGTCTCGCCCGGCATGGTCACGGCAGTTGCGTGGAGTTGCGTGATGAGCAGGTTTGTGTTGGGCGCACTGGCGCTGATCGGTGCAGGCTGGACCATGTCGGCACGGGCGGCCGACCTCTACGGCTACGGCGCACCTATACCAGCAACCAGCGGTTCAATTCCTTTAGCTGGGCCGGTCCCTATCTCGGCGGCAACCTCGGTTATGCCTGGGGCTCGGTCGCCAACAATCCGACCAAGCCGTCCGGTTTCGTGGGCGGCGTTCAGGCCGGCTACAATTGGCAGCAACCGGAAGCCCGTGGGTATTCGGTCTCGAGGGCGACATCCAGGCGACCGGCGCCGAAGAGACCTTCGCGCCGTGGAAATTTTCCAACCCCTGGTTCGGCACGGTTCGCGGTCGCGCCGGCTTTGCGTTCAACAACATCCTGTTCTTCGGCACAGGCGGTCTCGCCTTCGGCGAACTGCGCGCCACCACCTTCGGCTTGTCGGAATCCCACACCAATGCGGGCTGGACGCTCGGCGCCGGCGCCGAGATGGGCTTCGCGCCGAACTGGAGCGCCAAGATCGAATACCTCTATGTCGATCTCGCCAACAGCAACTTCGTCGTTACAGGTGCGTCAAACGGCTACCGGTTCGGCTTGATCCGGGCCGGCGTGAACTATCGGTTCTGAGAACAAAAAACTGTCTGATATCAACTCCCGGCGGCAGTAAGTCGCCGGGATTTTTTTGTCTTCAGGCAGGGGACGCGCGCACCGCACGGCTCAACACTCTGGGCGGCGATTGCTGCGCCCAGCACAATCTTCACAGCCAAAAATTCAGTCCGCGTCCGACGCGAGCGTCGGTTTACGATGAAATCACCAGGTTGACCGCCTTGGGGCCTTTGCCCTTCTTGTCCGGTTCGACCTCGAACGTAATGCGCTGTCCTTCTGTCAGATCCTTCAGTCCGGCCCGCTCGACGGCGGTGATGTGCACGAACACATCGCGGCCGCCATCATCGGGCTTGATGAAGCCGTAGCCGCGTTCTCCATTGAAGAACTTGACTGTTCCAGTCATGGCCATCGGGAAACTCCTCCCCCGTATTGCTCTGCCGCTACGCGCATCTCGCGTATCAGCCGACCGGACATTCGCTGCCGGAAGCTTGGCCACCTGAGCCGATCGGGTTCACGCCGCCGACCGACCTGGATTTTTTATTCGGCCTTGATCACTCCGCCGCAACCATTCGCGGAAGCGGAACGTAAAGCCAGTCCCAACGGTCTGAGCATAATACGGATTTGCGCGAATTGCCTATGGCAATTCGTAACTTTCACCTGACCGGCCGGGGCCTCAGGGCTTGGGCGTCTCCAACCTGAACCGGCTGGCCCCGCCCTGGCCGAGCGGTTTTTCGAGTTCGGGTAGAATTGTCTTCAACTCACCCGCCAGCGTCCACGGCGGATTGACGATCAGAAGGCCGGTGGAGGTGAGGGGGCCGCCCGGCACCTGCGGCGCGACGGAAAATTCGAGCCGCAGGCATTTCCCGGCCGGCTTGCTGGTGGCGGCAGCGCCCGCGACAAGCCGCGCCAGGGTGTCGCTGGCGCGCCGGCTCTTCACCGGATACCAGATCAGATAGCTGCCGGTCGGCCATTTCGCGTAGGCTTCGGCGAATCCGTCGGCCAGCCGTATCGAATTCGTCCTTTTGCTCGAACGAGGGGTCGATCAGCACCAGGCCGCGCCGCTCGTTGGGCGGCACGAAAGCCGGCAACGCCGTCCAGCCGTCGAGATCGACAACCCGCGCCTGGCTGTCGCGACGCAGCGCATCGATCAGTTGCCGGCGGGCGCCGGACTCGATTTCGCAGGCGGTGAGACGATCCTGCGGCCGCAGCAGCGCGCGGGCGATCAGGGGCGATCCGGGATAGGCCTCGAGCTTGCCCGGCGGGTTGAAGGCCCTGACGATATCGAGATAGGGGGTCACCAGCGGCAGCGTGTTTTCCGAAAACCGCGCCTGCAGCACCCGTGCAATGCCGGTCAGCCATTCGCCGCTGCGGCGCGCCTCTTCGCCGGTGAGATCGTAGCGCCCGGCGCCGGCATGGGTGTCGATGACGCGAAACGGGGCCTGCTTTTCCTGCAGATAGGTCAGCATGCGCACCAGCACGATGTGCTTGATGACATCGGCAAAGCCGCCGGCGTGAAAAGCGTGTCGGTAGTTCATGGCAGTCGGCTGACCAATTGGAGAAGGCGTAGCGTCTTCTACGCGTCGCAGCCGGGCTTGTCCTGCTTCGCAAACGTGCCTGACGCAGCTTTGGCGTAGAGGGCCCGGCCATCCACGTACCTTGCAGACGACGATAAAGACGTGGATGACCGGGAACGCAGACAGCTCTTGGGCAGTCTGCGCAAGGTGTGCCGCCATGCCTTGGTCTATTGCCCTGGCACGGCGGAAAGAGGATCTTCAGCCGCCCCGCACCGGCGGCATCACGACTTCGTCGCGGCGGCAGGCGCGGCGGTCGTTTTCCTCGCAGGCGCGGAATTGCATGTCCTTGCTCAGGCAGACCCGCACCTCGCTGAGGCGCCGGCTGGAGCAGGTCACCGAAATCGCCGAGCGGCTCAGGCCCGGATTGATCTTGATGAAGGCCTCTTCGAGATCGTCAGGCGCGATGGTCTTCTGCTGCGCCAATTGCAGGAATTCCTCGGGGATTTTCACCGCCGCGCGCGCCTTGCGGACGCTCTCGAAATAGGCCCGCGCGCCGAGGCCCGAACAGGTGCCGTGCTTGTCCCACTCGTTGAAGATCAGGCCGGGCGCCGGCATCAGGTCCAGCATCGAGGTCATGATGTTGCGATCGAGCCGCGGCGAGGGCCGCTGGCAATATTCGGGAAAGCCGCGATCATATTGCGGCCACAGGCCGTGAACCACGAAGGAATACGGCCGTTCGCACTGGACCTGCGAGCGCCCGCTATTGCCGCGCTCGGCCGCCGCCTCGCAGAACGAGGGCGACCAGGAAAGGGCAAGGACGTAAAAATCGAACTCGCCCGGAGCGTTCTGCCGGCGGTCCTGCGCGCACGCCATCCCGGCGGAGACGACAACAAGCGCCAGCGAAATCAGAAGCCGCGAAATAATGACGGATCGGTGCATCGAACGCCCCTCTACTCGACTACCGGGAGCCTAGCAGGGAGCCGGAACATTTCAAGAACAAAATTTGGTGATCGCAAACCCCAGCCGCGAGGCCTGCTCAATCGGCGCGGATCAGGCGAATCAGGGCCGGGCAGCCCGGCAGCCCGGGCTATACGCCCAGTTGCGGTCAAGGCCGGTCACGCACCATTCGACGCCCTGTCCGAAGCCGGCAAAGCCGCCATCCTCGATGATCGAGTAGTGCACGGTGCGCATCTTGCCGTCGCTCAGCATGACGTCCCCGCTGCAATAGCGGCGCGGAATGTTGTCGGACTGCCAGGGCCGAAACGCGGTTTCGTGGATCCGGCCGTAACCGGTGATAACAAGCGCCGAATTCCAGAACTTGCTCTCCTTCTCCTGGAATTGCGACGCGATCGTCGACAGCGCCCGCTCGCATTCGGCGACGCGGCCGTCATAGTTCGGGCCGAACAGCCCGAAATTCAGCTCCAGCGGGATTGGCGGCCTGGGCGGCAGGGCTGGAGACCAGCAGGGCGAGCGCCGCCGTCACCGGGGCCGAGTGCTCTCAAGGATGTGAACAGGTTGCGCATGGGGAATCCGCCGGTAAGCCAACGCGCGAGACGGTGCCGCGAAGCCCTGACGAGGTCAAGTGCAGCGCGGCAACACCTGACGGCCAAGTCCGCCTCGTGCCGTAACCATTCTTTTCATGGCCATCGGCGCACACTATGGTGGGCTTCGAGCGAAATGGAGTCTGCGATGCGAAGAATTGTGGCCGCGTGCCTGATTGCCGTGGGCGGAGTGCTGGCGGGCGCGCCGGCGCAGGCTTTCCTGGACACGGTGCCGCCGTTCAAGGGCAATGACACCGGCGGCATCATCGCCTATCCGCTCGCGATGCAGGCCGATGCCCGCCAGCTCGCCGTCGATCACTGCGCCCGCTACGGCAAGGTGGTGAAATTCCTCGGCGTGCAGCCCAATTACGGCGGCTACGTCTCCTTTGCCTGCCGCTGGGTGCCCTATGGCGCCGCCGAGCGGCCGCTGCGCACGCTTTACTGAGCGCCGCCGCTCCCTGGTTTTCCGGCCGGACATGTTTTTGCCACGCGAGGCGTGTGTTCACTTCGCGCGACCAGATGTCATGCGAAAATTCAGCGGGAGCCCGCGCATGAGACGACTGCTTCTTGTGTCCTGTTCGGCCGCTGGTCTGCTGGCCCTGTTGCCGGTCAGCGCCGCCGCGCGGTGGAGTTGCCGGTGCGCAAGGCCGGCCTGTGGGAGATGAAGGTGCTGAACGCGGGCGCGCCGAAACCCGACATGACGATGCAGCAATGCACCGACGAGACCACCGACAAGGACATGAGCACTTCCTTCTCGCCGATGGCCAAGGATATGTGCTCGAAGCAGGACATCCAGAAGACGGCGACCGGCTATGTCACCGATTCCGTCTGCGGCATCGCCGGCATGACGATCAAGTCGCATGCCGAGATCAACGGCGATTTCAATTCGGCCTACACGGTGAAATCGACTTCGCATAGCGAGGGCGGCATGGCCGGCGCCGCGCGCGACAGCACGACGACGATCGAGGCCAAATGGCTCGGCGCCTGCAAGGGCGATCAGAAAGCCGGCGACATCATGATGCCCGGCGGCATGAAGATGAACATCAAGGACATGGAAAAGCTGAAGGCGCTGATCCCGAAGGCGCCGGCGAAGTAGCGGCTACGGCTGCAGTCGGTAGCCCGGTTCGGACGCGCAGCGCAATGCCGGGCTTCTTGTGCGCGGGGGCGAGCTCGTCCCGGAGTGCGCTGCGCTCCATCTCGAGGCTACGCGCTGGATACGTCTACACCGGCACCCTTACCGCCGCCCTCAGTCCGCCCATCGGGCTGTCGCTGAGCGTGATGTCGCCGCCATGCGAGCGGGCGATGTCGCGGGCGATGGCCAGCCCGAGGCCCGTGCCGCCCTCGTCCTGGTTGCGGGCATCGTCGAGCCGCAGGAACGGCTTGAACACTTCCTCGCGCATATTGGCGGGAATGCCGGGTCCGTCGTCGTCGACCGTCACCGTCAGATAGCGGTGATCGCGGTGGCCGGTGATGGCGACCGTCTTGGCGTGGCGCGCCGCGTTGGAGACGAGGTTGGCGATGCAGCGCTTGAACGCGGCCGGCTTCACCGTCACCACCGGCAGGCCGTGGAACATCACCGTCGCGGTGTGGCCGTTGCGCTCGGCGTCGCTGCGCAGGTCTTCCAGCGCCATCTCCATGTCGGTCGGCTGCGCGATCTCGCCGCTGTCGCCGCGCGCAAAGGAGAGATAGGCCTCCAGCATGCCGGCCATTTCGTCGACATCCTTGCGCATGCCGTCGACTTCGGGGCTGTCGCCGATCAATGCGAGTTCGAGCTTGAAGCGGGTCAGGATGGTGCGCAGGTCGTGGCTGACGCCGGCCAGCATCGCGGTGCGCTGCTCGATCGAGCGCTCGACGCGCGCCTTCATTTCCAGGAACGCCTGCGCCGCCTGCCGCACTTCCCGTGCGCCGCGGGGACGGAAGTTTGGCGCCTCGCGCCCTTTGCCAAAGCTTTCGGCGGCCTCGGCCAGCCGCAGGATCGGCCTGATCTGGTTGCGCAGGAACAATACCGCGACGATCAAGAGGATCGAGGAGGTGCCCAGCATCCAGAAGATGAAGATCTCCGAATTGGAGGCGTAGGCGGCGCTGCGCTGCGCGAACACCCGCATCACGGAATCGTCGAGCTGGATGCGGATTTCGACCAGATTGGATTTGCCGACAGTGTCGATCCAGAACGGCCTGCCGATCTGGCGCAGACTGCTTCGAGAGCGTCTGGTCGAGCAGCGAGAAGAACGGTTTGGGGCCCGGTGGCGGCATGTCGCCGACGGGGAGAAAATCGACCACGAGCTGCAACCGCTGACCGATGCGGCGCAACTGCGCGCGGTCCTTGTCCTGCGGAAATGCCTTGTAGACGTCGATCAGGCCGGCAATGTCCTGCACCACGGCTGCGGAGAGGCGCCGCGTCACCGTGTTCCAGTGCCGCTCCAGGAACACGAACGCCACGACCGTTTGCAGGATCACCATCGGCACGATCATGATCAGCAGCGCGCGGGCATAGAGGCCGGTCGGCATCCAGCTCTTGAACGCGTTGCCCATCCAGCCATTGGCCCGGGAGACGCGTTGCGACGCATTGCGGATGAACGTCAGGCCGGTGTCGAGCGTGCTCATGAATTGGCTTATAGCGTTTTCGAGCGAAGTGGGCACCGGTTCGCGTAGCAATCTAGTTTACGCAGATTGCGTAGACTTATCTGCGGTAGAAAACGCGTCAAAACAAAAAGCTAGGGCGACGCGACCAGGCGATAGCCGATGCCGCGCACGGCCTGCAGGAACAGCGGATTGGCGGGATCGCGCTCGATCTTGCGCCGCAGGCGGTTGATCTGCACGTCGACCGCGCGCTCGTTCACCGTGCCGCCGCCGGTCAGCGCCGCGCGCGGCACGGTATCGCCGGGCGCGACCGCCAGAATGCGCAGCATTTCGCGCTCGCGGTCGGTCAGGTGAATGATCTCCTCGCCCTGGCGCAGTTCGCCGCGCTCGAGATGAAACAGGTAAGGGCCGAACGCGATCTGCTCCAGCGCCTCCACCGGCGGCGGCGCAGAGCGCTTGAGGATATTGCCGATCCGCAGGATCAGTTCGCGCGGCTCGAACGGTTTGGCGACATAGTCGTCGGCGCCGATCTGCAGGCCCTCGATCCGCGCCTCCGCCTCATGGCGCGCCGTCAGCATGATGATCGGCACCGAGGACGAGGTGCGAATGAATCGCGCCAGATCGAAGCCGGTTTCGCCGGGCATCATGACGTCGAGGATCAGCAGATCGAAATGCAGGCCGAGCAGTTTGGCGCGCGCGTCGTTCGCGCTCGAGGCGGTGGTGACGCGATAACCTTCGCCGGACAGGAACCGCGACAACAAGATCGCGGATACGGCGGTCGTCGTCGACCAGCAGCAGATGCGGGGCGTCGTCGGCCAGTTGCTGCGTTGCGCGCGCGGTGGCCGTCGCGATGGTTGCTGCTTGCGCCACGATCACTCCCTTGGCTTCTTGCTGCCGGTCCCGAAGATCGCCTCGAGCACCTTGTCGGGGTCGTCGCGATCGATCATCGCGCGGAGGAACTGGCTGATCGCGGCGACGCCTTCGGGACTGATGTCCCGGAGCGCGCTTGTGATGCGATCGGTCTGCAGCCCTGCGAGCTTTGCCACCAAGGCTTCGCCCTTGGGGGTGGCGTAAAGAAGGCGCTGCCGGCGGTCGTTATTGCCGGTTTTCTGGATGATGTAGTCCTCATCGAGCAACTGCTTGAGCACCCGGCCAAGCGATTGCTTGGTGATCCGCAACACGTCCAGAAGGTCGGCGACCTTGAGGCCGGGATAGCGGTAGACGAAATGCATCACCCGGTGATGGGCGCGGCCGAACCCGAACGCCTCGAGCTCATGGTCGGCATCGCCCACGAAGTCGCGGTAGGCGAAGAACAACAATTCGATGATGTCCCAGCGCAATTCGCCGGCCCGCGGGGCAGCGGACGTGCCGGCGTTCCCCAGCGAATCAGGGTTGGCCGGGCCCCTTGAGAAATTTATGTCAGTCATGTTGACATATCTTGGGTTCAATGTTACAAAACTGCCAGGCACGACGAAACTTTAAGTCGTTTCGAACTTGGTGACGTGTCAGGCAACCGGAAAAAGCCAGCGATGGCGGCAACGGCCGCAAATGGACTACCGTGCGATTGTCGAGCGGCATATCGGCAAACATACTGGACTTCGGCATCCCGCAAAAGCATGTCCTCACCCGACATGACCGCAACGGAAGCCGGCCGCAAGGCTGGTGATGATGAAGCCCAGGCCTGTGAAGTCCAGATCTAGTGAGCCAGCGGGCCCGGAGAGGCCGGCCGGCGCCAGAATTGCGCCGATTTCGACAGCGGGAAGCAAGGGCAGGAAGCTAAGGAAATGAGTTTGAAATTCGAAATCCAGCCGGCGGCGAATCCGACTCCTGAAAAGGAGCGCACGGCAAAGCTCGCGGATCCGGGCTTCGGCCGGATTTTCACCGATCACATGGCGATCGTCCGCTACAACCAGGCCGAGGGCTGGCATGGCGCGCGCGTCGAATCCCGCGCCAATTTCCCGCTCGATCCGGCCACGGCCGTCCTGCACTACGCGCAGGAGATTTTCGAGGGCCTCAAGGCCTACAAGCGCGACAACGGCGTCAACCTGTTCCGCCCCGACGCCAATGCAAGGCGCTTCAGGAATTCGGCCGATCGCATGGCCATGGCGCCGCTGCCCGAGGACGTGTTCATCGAAGCGGTCGAGCAGCTCGTGCGCATCGACAGCGCCTGGATCCCGGGCGGCGAGGGCAGCCTCTATCTGCGGCCCTTCATGATCGCGAGCGAGATCTTCCTCGGCGTCAAGCCGTCGGCGGAATACATCTTCGCCGTCATCGCCTCGCCGGTCGGCTCCTATTTCAAGGGCGGACCAGCGCCGGTGTCGATCTGGGTGTCGGAGAACTACACGCGCGCCGCGATCGGCGGCACCGGCGCCGTCAAGTGCGGCGGCAATTACGCCGCCAGCCTGCGCGCGCAGGCCGAGGCCATCGAGCACGGCTGCGATCAGGTGGTTTTCCTCGATGCGATCGAGCGCCGCTACATCGAAGAACTCGGCGGCATGAACGTGTTCTTCGTGTTCGACGACGGCTCGCTCTCGACGCCGCCGCTCGGCACGATCCTGCCGGGGATCACCCGCAATTCGATCATCGCGCTGGCAAAGGATTCCGGCACGGCGCGTGCGCGAGGAGGCCTATACGATCGACCAGTGGCGCGCGGATGCCGCCAGCGGAAAGCTGAAAGAGGCGTTCGCCTGCGGCACGGCGGCCGTCATCTCGCCGATCGGCAAGGTGTGTTCGGCGAGCGGCGATTTTCTGATCAGCGGCGGCGCCGCCGGCCCCGTCGCCATGGGGCTGCGCAAGCAGCTGGTCGACATCCAGTACGGTCGCGCTGAAGACCCGCACGACTGGATCAAAAAGGTCCTGTGACCGGCGGCGGAATTATTCCGCCGCTTAGCAACAGATCATTTGAGCGTTCGGTTGCGCGCGCCTCGTCGAGGCGCGCGAAGGCTGACGCGCGGCCAATTGAAACTGCGTCAATCGTGGAGAGAGACCATGGGAGTTTCATTCGACAAGATCGATGGCGTCATCTGGTACGACGGCAGGCTGGTGCCGTGGGCTGACGCCAACGTGCACATCCTGACCCACGGCCTGCATTATGCGAGCTGCGTGTTCGAGGGCGAGCGCGCCTATGGCGGCAAGGTGTTCAAGAGCACCGCGCATTCCGAGCGGCTGAAGAACTCGGCCAACATCCTCGATTTCGAGATTCCGTATTCAGTGGCCGAGATCGACGCCGCAAAGCAGCTCGTGATCGACAGCAACAATCTGCCGGATGCCTATCTCCGCCCGATCGCCTGGCGCGGTTCGGAGATGATGGGCGTCTCGGCGCCGGCCAACACCATCCATCTCGCCATCGCCGCCTGGAACTGGCCGAGCTATTTCGATCCGGCCGAGAAGCTGAAGGGCATCCGCATGTGCATGGCCGAATACCGCCGGCCCGATCCGGCGACGATTCCGGCGATGGCCAAGGCGTCCGGTCTCTACATGATCTGCACGATCAGTAAGCACAAGGCGGAGCGTGCGGGCTATGCGGATGCCATGATGCTGGACTGGCAGGGGCGCGTCGCCGAGTGCACCGGCGCCAACATCTTCTTCATCAGGGATGGCAAGATCCACACGCCGATCGCCGACTGCTTCCTCGCCGGCATCACCCGCGCCACCGCGATCGATCTCGCCAGGCGGCGCGGCATCGAGGTGATCGAACGCCGCATCATGCCGGATGAACTCGACGGCTTCACCGAGTGCTTCATCACCGGCACCGCGGCGGAAGTGACGCCGGTGTCGGAGATCGCCCAGTGGAAGTTCACGCCCGGCAAGATCTCCGAGCAGTTGATGGCGGACTACACGGCGGAAGTGCAGCCGAAGGGCAACAAGGCTGCGGCGTAATACCTGCTGCGCTCTATCTGCTCCCTCGCCCCGCTCTTGCGGGGAGAGGGTCGGGGTGAGGGGCGCTCTCCGCGAACGCCGGTGCCAATCGATAGGCCTGTACCCCTCACCCGGATCGCAAGGGCGATCCGACCTCTCCCCGCAAGCGGGGCGAGGTGAAGACCGCCTTGCCCGCCAAGGCATGCGCTGGTACCAACGCGCCCCATGGCTGAAAAACCCAAAAAACCCCAGAAACTCCGCGCCCGCCTGCCGCGCGGGCTGGAAGATCGTGGCCCGGCGGCGATTGCCGCCACGCGCCAGATGGTCGAGAAAATCCGCGAAGTCTACGAGCGCTACGGCTTCGAGCCGGTGGAAACGCCGGCGATGGAGTTCACCGACGCGCTCGGCAAATTCCTGCCCGACCAGGACCGGCCGAACGAGGGCGTGTTCTCGTTCCAGGACGACGACGAGCAGTGGATCTCGCTGCGCTACGATTTGACCGCGCCGCTGGCGCGCTATGTGGCGGAGAATTTCGACGCGCTGCCGAAGCCGTATCGCAGCTACCGCGCCGGCTACGTCTACCGCAACGAGAAGCCGGGCCCCGGCCGCTTCCGCCAGTTCATGCAGTTCGACGCCGACACGGTGGGCTCAGCGTCGCCGGCGGCCGACGCCGAGATGTGCATGATGGCGGCCGACACGATGGAAGCGCTCGGCATTCCGCGCGGCTCCTATGTGGTGAAGGTGAATAACCGCAAGGTGCTCGATGGGGTGTGGAGCGCTCGGCATCGGGACCGATGACGGCACAGCGGCTGACCGTGCTGCGCGCGATCGACAAGCTCGATCGGCTCGGCATTGCCGGCGTGCAGCAACTTGCTGGGCGAGGGCCGCAAGGACGAGTAGAGGCGATTTCACCAAAGGGCGCCGGCCTGAATGATCCGATGACATCGCATTGGTCGTCGGCGACGAGTCGAACCGGAAGTGCTCAGATCGAACGCGCGGCTGCGCGACAGCAAGATCTTGAGACAAGAAGGCCAGCGGATCCGAACTGACGACGATCAGCAGAGCTTGTTACGGCATCAGGCTACGGACCGGATCAAATTGTCATCGATCCCTCCGTCGTCCGCGGTCTCGAATATTACACCGGCCCGGTCTACGAGGTCGAACTCACCCTCGAAACCAAGGACGAAAAGGGCCGTCCCGTCCGCTTCGGCTCGGTCGGCGGCGGCGGACGCTATGACGGGCTGGTCTCGCGCTTCCGCGGCGAGCCGGTGCCGGCGACGGGATTTTCCATCGGCGTGTCGCGGCTGCAGGCCGCGCTGACGATGCTCGGCAAGCTCGACACCAAGCCGGCCTTCGGCCCGGTCGTCGTCACGGTGTTCGGAGGAGAAATCGCCGACTATCAAAAGATGGTCGCGACGCTACGCAATGCGAATATCCGCGCCGAGCTGTATCTTGGAAATCCAAAACACAGCATTGGCCAGCAGATGAAATATGCCGACCGGCGAAACGCGCCTTGCGCGATCGTCCAGGGGTCGGACGAAAGGGCGAACGGCAAGATCCAGATCAAGGATCTCATCCTTGGCGCGGGGCTTACCGAGATCAAGGACCGCGAAGAGTATTTGAAGAAGCAGGCCGAGGCCCAATACGAGGTCGACCAAGCCAAGCTCGTCGATGCCGTGCGCGAAGTGCTGGCGCGCCATGACGTGAAGTGGGGATAGCCATTCATTCCAGGCGTCATGCCCGGCCTTGTGCCGGGCATCCACGTCTTGTTTGATGGAAGGGATCGTGGATGGCCGGGATCAAGCTCGGCCATGACGACGAAACGAACAAGACAAGGGAGCGAACACAATGCCTGAGATTACCGTGAGCATGGCCGCCGGCCGCACCGACGAACAGAAGGCCGGCATGATGCGCGACATCACCCAGGCGCTGGTCAAGAACCTCGGCGTCGATGCCGATGCGGTGGTGATCCAGATCAACGAAGCGCCGCTGGCCCACAAGATGAAGGGCGGCAAGACGTTTGTGGAGCGCGCGGCGGCGGCGAAGAAGTAGCTGTGCATCTTACCTTCGCCCCTTGAGGGGGCGGGTCGCCGCGAAGCGGCGGGATGGGGTGACGGTCTCTCCACGTCCAACAGTGTCGGGGTTGATAGACCGTCACCCCACCTCGGTTCGCATTTCATGCGAACCGATCCTCCCCCTCCAGGGGAGGGTGAGGAAGCAATCCCATGGACGCACGCGACTTCATCAAGATCGGCATGAGCGCCGAACGGACGCTGGTCGTGCCGGCCGAGCGCACGGTCGGGCATTTCGTGCCCGGCATGCCGATGGTCTATGCGACGCCGATGATGATCCTGGAAATGGAGATGGCGTCCAGCGACGCCATCAGGCCTTATCTTCAGCCCGGCTGGATCACGGTCGGAACCGAGGTCGATATCCGCCATCTCGGCGCGTCGCTGGTCGGCGCGACGGTGCGGGTCACGGGAAAAGTCATAGCAGTAGAGCGCCGCGTGATCCGCTTCGAGGTCGAGGCCTTCGAGGGCGAGCGCAAGATCGGCGACGGCCGCCACGCCCGCGGCCTGGTCAATGCCGAGACGTTTACGAAAAGGCTTGCGGGGAAGTAGTCGGCGAACTCGGAGCGGTAGGGTGGGCAAAGGCGCGCGAGCGCCGTGCCCACCACAGCATTTCACATGTGTTGACGCAAGATGGTGGGCACGCTTCGCTTTGCCCACCCTACGATTCCCTGCACTTCACCTACTTCGCCAGATCCTTCGAACGCTGCGTCGCCGCGGCCACCGCGCGCGTCAGCAGCGGCTGCAGGCCGTTCGGCCCCATCAGCACATCCAGCGCGGCGGCCGTGGTGCCGCCGGGCGAGGTGACATTCTGGCGCAGCGTGGCGGGCGCGAGTTCCGAGCGGTGCAGCAGTTCGCCGGAGCCGGCGACGGTTTCGCGGGCGAGCCGCCCGGCAAGCTCCGCCGGCAGGCCGGCCGCGACACCGGCGCGCGCGAGTTCTTCGGCGAGCAGGAAGACATAGGCCGGACCGGAGCCGGAGACCGCGGTCACGGCGTCCATCAGGCTTTCCTTGTCGACCCATTCCACCGAGCCGGTGGCGCGCAACAGCGCATCGGCAATCGCGCGCTGCGCGGCGCTGACACTCTTCGCGGCGACCGCGACCGTGATGCCGCGGCCGATCGCAGCCGGCGTATTGGGCATGGCGCGAACCACGCTGCCGCCGCAGACCGCTTCGAGCACGGCGATGGTGCGTGCCGGCCATGATCGAGACCACCAGCGTCGACGGGCCGGTGAACGGCTTGAACGTGGCGCCGGCCTCGCGGAACGACTGCGGCTTCACCGCGACCACCAGCGTGTCGACCTCGCCGGTATCTTGCGCCGTCAGGATTGAGCCGGATGCCTTGCGCCGCCAGCGCGCTGATCTCGGGCGAGGGATGCGGCTCGATCACCACGACGCGTTTGGCGTCGAGGCCGCCGGCCAGCCATCCCGTCAGCATCGCGCCGCCCATCTTGCCGGCGCCGGCAAGCGCGATGGTGCCGTGGAGGTTTTGAAGGGGACTGTTGCGGTGACCGACGACGTCACAGAAATACTCGCTCGTCGTCCCTGCGAAAGCAGGGACCCATAACCACAGGCGGTTTTTAGTGAAGCGAGAGCAGGGCCACAAGCAGTTTGCTTGAGCCCGAGAGGTCACGGCGTATGGGTTCCTGCTTTCGCAGGAACGACATCGGAGCGTGTGGAAGCGCCGCAGCGGACGTAACTACGCCTCGCCCTCGGTATCGAACATCGCCGCGCTCATCGCCTCCGCGGCGGTCTTGCCGGCCCAGACCACGAACTGGAACGCGGGGTAATAGCGCTCGCAGGCGTGGATGGCGCCGGCCAGCATGGCCTCGCATTGCGAGGTCGAGGCGGTCAGCCCGCCCGGCAGCACCAGCGCCTGCCGGTACATGATCATGCCGGTATGGGTCCAGATGTCGAAATGGCCGACCCACAATTGCTCGTTGATGGCCGCGATCAGCCGCTGCACTTCGGCGCGGCGCCCCGGCGGAATCTTCATGTCGAAGGCGGAGGCCAGATGCAGCGCCTCGATCTCCGCCATCCAGGTGAAGGAGAGCTGATAGTCGGTCCAGTTGCCCTTGGAGACGATGGTGACTTCGTCTTCGCCGGAGCGCTCGAACGCCCAATTGTTCTCGGCGGCAATGTCCTCGACCGCCGCGAGCGGGTTGTTCCGGGAATCGATAATGCCTTCGAGGAGGGACATGCCGTCTCGACCTTGTTTTTGAATTCTTCTGATACGCACGCGGAGTACGCCGCACGTTGAACTGATGCGTCGCCGCCGGCTGCAATCCCCCCGATCGCTGATCCTCCCGGGGTTGTCGAAGCTCAACTGATGTGATTTGCGGAATCCGCGCAACTCACCCCTGAGTCCGTCCACAGGCCAAAGTAGCGTCGTCCACAGCAGATCGCAGCTTGAGTTATTAATTAGAGAACAAACCAGAATCGGATTCGAGCGCCGAGGAGTCCGGCGGCCGGCCAAATCAGGCCCGTCCGCCACAATAGTTAATAGATCGTGATGGTTAATAGACCGTTAACTCGCCTGGGATGACTACATTTAGCGTCTCTCGCCGCCGCTACACCTACGCATGAGGAGGGCAGAGGCTGGTTCCGGCCTCCACGCGCGAGGATTCGAATGGCCGATGCGGAGCGGCAACAGCTTCTGGAAATCACCGAGGTCACGGCGAGAAAATTCTCGACTGCTGAAGCGTCAACAGGCGGCTTGAAGCGCGGCCGCGGTCCTACTTCTCGCGCGCGACCAGCAGCGGGCATGCCTCGATGGCTGTCCCCAGCCACGCGCCTTCGATTTCGACGCAGGCGCGGGAAGCATCGACGCGCAGACCATATCGCTCCAGCAAAGGTTCGCGGATCGGCTTGCCGCTTGTGTGCAATCCCCATGCGCCGCCCGGCGGCAAATCCTTCAACGCGGTGCGAATGCGGCGGTCGAACTTGCCGTCGGGCATGATGGGCAAGGCAATGTCGGCGATCTGATAGAACCGCGACTGCGGTGGCAGCAGCGGGGCGATATAGGCCAGCGGTTTGTCGAGAAGAAAATAGAGGGCGGGCTGCTCGAGGGATTTCGAGATCGCCGGGTTGAACGGGTTGGACCAGGGACGGCGGAACCAGTCTCCCGGTTGCGACCACAACGCGACGGCCAGGGCAACGGCAAGCATCACCGCATTCAAGCGCACCGGGGATGCGCGGAGCGAGGCAGATCCGGGCGCGCCGGCCATGCAGCGAGCAATCAGCAGCACGATCAGGGGCGCGCACAATAGCTCAAGCACGATCGCGTAGCGCTGGATCGAAAACACGGCGAGCCATGCCGCATAGGAGACGGCGAAGAACAGCAGGAACTGGGTATCGCGGCGCGTGAAGATATCGACGCGGGTGATGAGGCTTCGGCCGATGCCGAGCACGATCAACACGGTTGCGACCGCAAACCGCGCGTCGCGGAACGGATATTCCGAGCTCCTGTTGTCGCCGACCAGCCAATAGAAGGGATATGCCAGGGCATCCAGCATGCCGCGGGGCAGGAATTGCCAGTCCATGATGTTCATCGGGACCAATTCCCGGGACTGGAATACGGCGTTGAAGAGCGGGAAAATCGGATTGCCCATCTCGCGCCAGAGCATCAGCCCCCATGCGCCGCCGGTGGCCAGCGCGCCGACCGCGCCGCCAACGCCGAGGCAGAGCGTTGCCTTTAGCGGCCGGCTGGCGGCGAGCACGGCGGCGGCGGCACCGAGCGCATAGACGGCATTGGTCAGCTTCAGCCCGACGGCCGCGCCGATCAGCAGGCCTGCGAGAACGTAGCGTCCGTGATGCGATCGATCCGCCGACAGGATCAGGACGCAGCCGGCCAGAATCGGAAGCGCGGTGAGAATGTCGGAGAAGCTGGTGCCGACTTCCGAAAGCGTCATCGGCCCGACCGCGGCAATCAGGATCGCTGCGCCGATCGCGCTGGCCGTCGCCGTTTCCCGCAGCAGGACGCGGACGAGAAAATAGATCAGCAGCAGATTGAGGCCGTGCACCGCGCCCATGATCATCAGGCCGTAGGGCAGCGGCAGCAGATGGCGCAGATAATAGACCGGGAAATAGACGGCCGGGTTGAAATAGGTCTGGAAGCCGGCCGGCATCGCGTCGATGCCATAGCGGTCGTTGATGACCGCCCAGACATTGTACTCGTGGTAGTTCAGCCAATCCCAGTTGACGTCTTCGCCGACAAACCAGGTGTAGATCGCGCCGGCCAGCAGCGAGCCGAGCGCGATGGCCATCGGCACCAGAACGCTGGTTTGAAGAAGCGGCGCTTGCCAGGCCCGGTCCGCGGGCCTTGCTGGATCCGCGTCGGCAACGTCAGCGGCGTGTGTCACGCGTGTCCCCTGTGCGTCACCCGGGCGATCTGGAAATTGGGCACGATAGACACATCTAGGACGCCGGTTTTAAGGATTCGTGAATGTTTCGCCGGGCATCGATACGCCCCGGAACGTTCGCAAATCGCGCGTTAACGCTCATTCGCTAGCGTCGCACAGCTTCCACGCAGGATGGGTCCATGACCTCGGAATTCTCAGCCGCTTCCCTCCGCTCGCCATCGGGTATCGGCGGGGCGGGAAGGGCTGGCGCCGATGCCGCTGCTTCTGATCGGCGTCGTCTTCGCCATCGCCATCGGGCTCCGGCAGGTCGTTCCGCTGAACACCGATGTGAGCTGGCTGCTCGTCATCGGCGAACGCATGCTGGACGGTCAGCGGCTTTATCGCGACATCATCGAGATCAATCCGCCGATGGCGCCCTTCGCCTATTTGCCGGGTGTGGCGCTGGCGCGCATTCTCGGCGTCGATCCGCGGCACGTGATCGATGCCCAGCTTCTGCTGCTTGCGGCGGCCTCCCTGTTCGCCGTGTCGCGCATCCTGCGTCTTTCGCCGGCGACGGCCCCGATCGAGATCGGGGAGCGTTTGCCGTCTGGGCCGCGGCCGTCGTGACGATCCTGCCGATGCACGTCTTCGCGCAGCGCGAACATATCGCGATGCTTACCTTTCTTCCGGCGCTCGCCGTCTACGCGCTGCGCAGCAACCGCGAACCGCTGCCGCTATGGGCGATCCTGATCGCGGGCATGGGCGCCGGCATCACGCTTGCCTTCAAGCCGTTCTTCACGGTGCCGGCGGCATTCTGCATCCTGTTCGCCGCGATCCGTTCGCGCTCCTGGCTCATGTTGTTTGCGCCGGAGAACATCATCGCGGGCGTCATCTGGTGACCGTCGTCAGTCTCGGAACGTACATCTTCTATCCCGAGTATTTCACGATCACCTATCCGCTGGTTCGCGACACCTATCTGTCGTGGTCGATGCCGGCTGTCGGTGATCTTCCTGAACGACGCAACGCTGGTATCGCGATCGCGATGGTGTCGGTGTTGCTGGCGCGGCAGAAGACGCAGGCCCGACCCGGTGTTGCTGGTGGCGGTACTTGCCTCGGTCGGATTTGCCATCTCGTTCTTCCTGCAGCGGCGCGGCTGGGCCTATCACTCCTATCCGATGGTCGCGGTCGCCTTGCTCGCAATGGGATACGCCCTGACGGGAGTGGCCGCGAAGAGGTCGCGTTCGCGCCGCGCTGAGGCTGCTTCAGCGTTCGTGCTGGCCGTGACCTTTGTCGTTCGGCATGCTCTGGTTCAACGCCAACGTCTATGTCGGCCCGATCAGGGAAGCGATCGAAGGTCTCAAACCGAATCCCCGCATCCTGATGCTGAGCGGCGAGGCCGCGCTTGGGCATCCGCTGGTGCGGGATGTCGGTGGCGTGTGGGTTTCCCGGCAGGAGAATCTGTGGCTCAGCGAGTTCGCGCGGCTGACGCGCGAAAAGACCACCGTCGATGCTGCGACCGATGCCAGGCTGAACGATTATCTGGCGCTGGAGCGCAAATGGCTGATCGAGGATTTCAAGAAGTTGCCGCCTGACATCGTCCTGGTCGACAATCTGCGCGACGGTTGGGGCGACTGGGCGCGCGCCGATGCCGAAGCTGTCGCAGCTTCTCAAGCCGTATTCGCTGGTACGCTCGGTCCAGGGGGTCGACATCCTGCGCCGGACGGAATGATCCGCGCAGGCGCTATTTCTGCATGACGCCGATGCGAACGTATAGGGCAGGCGCGACAGGTCTTCGCGGATGGCGAGCTTCACCTTTGCAAACGCGTTGCCGAGCACTTTGTTGTAGCCATCCCGTCGCGGATGAACTCGCCGCGGTCGTTGTCGAGCAGCCATTTCGCGATGCGGCGACTGGCCTTCGCGATAGCAGGGGTCGGTCGTGAACAGGACGCCGTCGTCTTTCAGGACATCGCGGATATTGGCGAGCGTGGATCTCAGGTCCTCGTCGCCGATATGGTGCAGGACGCCGTTCATCATGACGACGTCGGCGCCGGCGAATTCGCGCGCGGCTGCTGCATCGAAATAGCGGCAATGAAACGTGCCGAGATGGCCGAACGATCGCCTCGCATAGGCGATATAGGTTTCGTCGATGTCGAAGCCGTTGTAGATCGATGCCTTCAGGCAGATGACTGCAGGATATGGCCTGGCCCGCATCCGATATCGATCACCCGCATGCCCGGCCGCAGGTCAGGTAATCCGCGATCGCCTTGATGCGGGCGCCGAAGAAGCCGCCGGCAGCCTGGTAGGCCTGATAGAGCGCGGGATGGCTCAGGATCATCGCCTTCATCAGGAGGCCTCGTACGTATGCGCGGCTGCGTGCCTTCGGTTCCGATTGGGCCAGCAGGGTTATGAACGGCACCTGTTCCAGTCGCCCCGACCGTCGGCCGCGCCGTGCGGCAGCCGTCCGCGCCGGTGGATGTGCGAGATCACGAACAGCGGACGGTTCTTCGACTGGATGTAGATGCGGCCGACATATTCACCGATCAGCCCGAGCACGAGAAGCTGGACCGAGGAGATCATCACGACCAGTAGCGTCAGGCTGGTCCATCCCGGCACGGTGCCGGAAAGGATCCAGCTGATCACGGCGTCGATACCGACAAGGGTGAGCCCGGTCGTGAGCAGCGCGCCGACATAGGTCGCGATCCGCAGCGGCACCATCGAGAAGCTGATCAGCGCGTCGAGCGCAAAGCCGATCATCTTCGCCAGCGGATATTTGGTGCTGCCGGCGTAGCGCGGATTGCGGTCATATTCATAGGCGACCTGCTTGTAGCCGAGCCATGCCACCATCCCGCGGATGAAGCGGTCATGCTCCGGCATCTGCACGAGCTGGTCGGAGATGCGGCGGCTCATCAGGCGGAAGTCGCCGGTATCCACCGGGATGTGGACGCGCGTGATCCGGGCGAGCAGGCGATAGAAGGCCTCGGCCGATTTCTTCTTGAAGCGGGTTTCGCCGGCGCGGCTGCGCCGCAGGCCATAGACCACGTCGGCGCTTTCCCGAACCATCATCTCGTACATCGGCGTCAGCAGTTCCGGCGGATCCTGCAGGTCGGCATCGATGACCAGCACGAGATCGCCGCGCACGGTGGAAAGCCCCGCCGTCAGCGCCAGTTGATGGCCGTGGTTGCGGGCGAGCCGGACCGCGACGACGTTGCGGTCTTCCGCCGAGAGTTCGTTGATCAGCTTCCAGGTGTTGTCGGTCGAACCGTCGTCGACGAGGATCAGCTCGAACCGCTGGCCGCACAGCGCGCGCGCGGCGGCGGACATCTGACGGTGAAATTCGCGCAAGCCTTCTGCTTCGTTGCAGCAGGGCACAACGATGGAAAGAAACATTCTGCCGGGGCGCGGCATCCCGTCCTGGATTTGCATGAGAGTGGCAGCCTGTCCGGCCATGGATTTGGGTCGAACTCGCTGCCTCCGATAATCGGTGACGCCCAGTTAATTGTTCATCAATTTCTGGACCCGGCAGAGGACGATTCGGACGCCGCCTCACGGGCGATCTCGACGCAATTAATCAAATGTTACGCGTTCCCCAAACGATTGCGTCACGATGGAGCGCTGGTCCATGTGCAAGACGTAGCCGACCCTTATTCCGGCTTGAGGCCGCCCGCGCGCACCACCTTGCCCCACTTCTCGGTTTCGTCCGCGATCAGCTTGCCGAAAGCGGCCGGTGCGCCCGGCATCGGATCGCCGCCGATGGCGGCAAGCTTTGCCTTCATGCCGGGATCGGCGATCGCCGCATTGATTTCCTTGTTGAGCTTCTCGACGATCTCGGCCGGCGTGTTTTTCGGCGCGGCGAAGCCGTACCACTGGCTGGCTTCATAACCCGCCACGGTATCCGCCACCGTCGGGACCTCAGGCAGATCCGGCATGCGCGTCGCCGTGGTCACCGCGAGCGCACGCAGCTTGCCGGTCTTGACGTAGTCGGCGGTGCCGGGCGCGGCCGCAAACAGGATCTGCACCTGGCCGCCGAGCAAATCCGATAGCGCCGGCCCCTGGCCGCGATAGGGCACGTGGACCATGTCGACGCCGGTCATCATCTTGAACAGCTCGCCCGCCATGTGCGGCGCGCTGCCGCTGCCGGCCGAGGCCATGTTGACCTTTCCGGGATTGGCTTTGGCGTAGGCGATGAACTCGGCCAGCGTCTGCGCGGGCACGGAAGGGTGGACCAGCACCACCATCGGCACGCGGATGACGCCGGCGACCGGCGCGATGTCGCGGACGAAATTGAAGTTGAGTTTTTCGTAGAGCGAGGCGTTGACCGCGTTCGGCACCGTCGCCAGCAGCAGCGTGTAGCCGTCGGGCGCGGCGTTCACGACCGCCTCGGTGCCGATATTGCCGCCGGCGCCGGTGCGGTTCTCGACCACGAAGGGCTGCCCGAGATGGTCGGCCAGCCACTGGCCGATCAGGCGCGCGGTGATGTCGACGCCGCCGCCGGCGGCGAAGCCGGCGACGATTTTCGTCGGCCGTGTCGGATAGTCGAGCGCGGACGCCAGTTGCGGCAAGGCGGGCATCGCGATGAGTGCGCCGGCGAGTTTGAGGAAATTCCGGCGAAGTAGAAGTTTCATGCTGAGCGTCCCCCTGTTGGCAGCAAGCCTATCCCAATTGCCGCGGCCTGAGTAAAGCCGTCCGCGGATCACGCCGTGTGCGCCCTGTTCCGGCGGCATGGGGACATGCCGTTTCCCCATGCCAAAGGTGCTTGCTCACGCCGCGGCGTTTGGTCATATTTCCCGGCAGGTCGTCCATTCCGGGCGGCCGATGTTCTCAGGGCGGGGTGAAAATCCCCACCGGCGGTAAGGGTGACGTAGCCCAAGCCCGCGAGCGCCTTCTTCTCTCCCGAGAAGAAGGGTCAGCAGATTCGGTGTGATTCCGAAGCCGACGGTTACAGTCCGGATGAAAGAGAACGGTTTGCGGCGGCCTTCGCGCGTTTGCGCGTGGGCTGACGTCGTTCCGTATGCCCTGATTCTGGTCCTGAAAGAGGAAAGCCATGAATCAGATGTTGCAAGAGCCTGAAGTCCAATCCCACACCCCAGACAGTCGAAGTGAGCGGCACGTTCCTGACGTGCCCGAGCGTCCGCCGGCGCCGGTGCATCCGCGTTTCGTCAAGCCGCAGCGCGTCGCCTTCGTGCAGTCGTCCTGGCACCGTGACGTGGTCGAGGAATGCCGCATCGCGTTCCTCGAAGAGATCGAGGCGCGGCATATTTCGCGGGCGCAGGTCGATCTGTTCGAGGTGCCGGGTTCGTTCGAGATACCCCTGCATGCGCAACTGCTCGCCAAGACGCGGCGCTACACCGCGATCGTGGCCGCCGGCCTCGTGGTCGACGGCGGCATCTACCGCCACGAATTCGTCGCCGACACCGTGATCAAGGCGCTGATGGACGTGCAGCTCAAGACCGAGGTGCCGATATTCTCGGCGGTGCTGACGCCGCAGCAATTCCACGACAGCGCCGTGCACCACGACTTCTTCCGCAAGCATTTCGTCATCAAGGGCATCGAAGTCGCGGAAGCCTGCGCCAGCACGCTGCACAGCCTGGAACGGCTGCGCGGCCAGGTGGCCGCGGGGATCGTGTAAGATCATCACGGTTTCGGACGGAAACCGTCAAACGCGAAGTCGCGGTCCGGCTTGGCTGGACCGCGGGCCGAAGTCACGATCGGCTGATTGTCAATTCCCCCGCCGCGTCTATAAACTCGGCGGTGGGAGGAGGCACGCCCGTGGAGACGGGCGGCCGAGACGATCATGTTCGAAGGACACGATCCCTATCTCGTCGCGCTCTCGGTGGCGATCGCGATTCTGGGAGGATACACCGGCTTCGGCCTCGCCGCGCGCATCCGCGGGACGCCGGACGCCAGTCATCGCCTGCTGTTGGCCGGCGCCGCATTCTTTCTCGCCATCGGCATCTGGACCATGCACTTCGTCGGCATGCTGGCGGCGCCGTTGCCGGCGGGCGCGGTCTATCTGGTGCTGCCGACCATCGTCTCGTTCCTGATCTGCGCGCTGGTCGTGGGTATTTCGCTGTTCTTCGTCAGCGTCGGCGAGCCGTCGATGCTGCGCGTGGTGTCTTCGGCGGTGCTGCTCGGGGTGGGTATCGCCAGCATGCACTATGTCGGCATGCATGGATTGTCGGGCAATTTCGCCATGACGCATGACGCCGCCATGGTCGTGCTGTCGGTCCTGATTGCGATCGCCACCGCCTATGGCGGCCTGCGTGCCTTCCTGGCGCGGCAGGGCGGCGTGCAGCTCGCACTGAGCGCGGTCGCCTACGGCTTTGCGGTGTCGGGCATGCACTACACCGCGATGGCCGGCATGCATCTGGTTCCGCCGGCGCAAGGATCGCATCACCACGTCGAAGGGCTGGCCGCGTCGTCGCAAATGCTGTCGCTGGTCGTGGCGTTGCTCTGCTTCGTGATTGCGGCGGGCTTCCTGCTGTCGCTGGTGCCGGATCCGCGCAAGAAGGCCGCGGCGACGACGGATGCGGTCGCCGCCATCCCCGGGGCAGTCGCCATTGTCGCGGATATCCCGCCGGCGGACTCCAGCGCCGCCACGACCAGCCCGCGGCTCCGGCCGACGCCGCTCGGCGGCATCGGCCAGCCGCCCCGCTCAGCACCCGCGCCACGGTTGCCGGTCGAAGGCGCCGACGGCACCCATTTCATCGACAGCGCCGACGTCAGGAGCGTCCGGGCCGACGCTCACTATACCAAGGTGCATGACGGTACCCGGGAACGGATGTGCCCGTGGTCGATTTCGGAGGCCGAAGCCCAGCTCGACCCCGGTTTGTTCGTCCGGGTGCACCGCAGCCACATCGTGGCGATGGCGCACGTCACGCTCGTTCGCAAGGAAGGCGACGGCGCGATCGTCGAACTCGACGGCCCGTCGCCGCACCGGGTGCCGGTGAGCCGCGCCAGGATCGCCGAGGTCAAAGCCCGGCTTGGTCTCGCACGACGCCACGCCGCATGCGCTCACTAGATCGCCAATAGGTAGACAAGGCTGACGCATTTCGTGCGCGACTATCCGCATTTCGTGCGATTTTCCGATCCTTGTGCCCGCGCGATTGCGTTTTAGAACACGCTCCAACCAGCCTCCCGGCCAACGTCCAGCGCCAAGAGAAGCGCCCAAAGGACGAATGGAGGAGACGCATGATCCCTGGCCCATTCAGCTATCATCGGCCGGCGACGGTGGCCGACGCGGTGAACCTGCTCTCGACGCTGGGCGATGAGGCCCGCCCGCTGGCCGGCGGCCACAGCCTGGTTCCAATGATGAAGCTCAGGCTCGCGAGCCCTGAGCATCTGGTCGATCTGCATGGCGTCGCCGGCCTCAAGGGCATCCGCCGCGACGGCAACACTATCGTGATCGGCGCGATGACCACCCAGCACGAATTGCTGGCGTCCGAGGACATCGGCAAGTCCCTGCCCATTCTGCACGAAACCGCGCTTCTGATCGCCGATCCCCAGGTGCGCTATCGCGGCACCATCGGCGGCAACGTCGCCAATGGCGATCCCGGCAACGACATGCCGGCGCTGATGATGACCCTGGGCGCCAGCTACCGGCTCGAAGGCGCGTCCGGCGCACGCGAGGTCGCGGCCAGCGAGTTCTATCAGGGCGCCTATTTCACCGCGCTGGAACCCGGCGAACTCCTGACCGCGATTTCCATCCCGGTCCCGCCGGCCGGTCACGGCTATGCCTACGAGAAACTCAAGCGCAAGGTCGGCGACTATGCCACGGCCGCCGCCGCCGTGGTGCTGACGATGGCGGGCGGCAAGGTCGCCACCTGTCAGATCGGCCTGACCAACCTTTCGGAAACACCGCTGCTGGCCGAGGACGCCGCGAAGGCGGTGATTGGCACCAGTCTCGATCCGGCCTCGCTGAAGAAGGCCGCCGCCGCCGCGGAAGCAATCATGTCGCCGGCCGCGGACGCCCGCGGGCCGGTCGAATACCGCAAGCATGTCGGCGGCATCATGGTGATGCGCGCGCTGCAGCGCGCCGCCGGCCGCGCAGGTTAGGGGGAGGAACAGATGGCAAAAACCCACATCACCATGAAGGTGAACGGCGCCGAGGTCGAAGGCCTCGTCGAACCGCGCACGCTGCTGGTGCATTTCATCCGCGAGAACCTCTCGCTCACCGGCACCCATATCGGCTGCGAGACGACCCATTGCGGCGCCTGCACCATCGATATCGATGGCATGTCGGTGAAGTCATGCACCATGTTTGCCGTGCAGGCACAGGGTTCCGACATCACCACCATCGAAGGCGTCGCCAATGCCGACGGTTCGCTGTCGGCGCTGCAGGAAGGTTTTCGGATGATGCACGGCCTGCAATGCGGCTTCTGCACGCCCGGCATGATTTTGCGCGCGCAGCGGCTGCTGAAGGAAAATCCGTCTCCGAGCGAAGAAGAAATCCGGATGGGCATCTCAGGCAATTTCTGCCGCTGCACCGGCTACCAGAACATCGTCAAGGCGATCCAGTACGCCGCCGCCAAGATCAATGGCGTTGAATTCCAGGAGGCTGCGGAATGAACGATATGACTCCCACGCGGGAACAACGCGAAGCCAAGCTCGAAGGCATGGGCTGCAAGCGCAAGCGGGTCGAAGACATCCGCTTCACGCAGGGCAGGGGCAACTATGTCGACGACCTGAAGCTGCCGGGCATGCTGCACGGCGATTTCGTCCGATCGCCGCACGCGCATGCGCGCGTCAAGAAGATCGACGACACCGAGGCGCTGAAAGTGCCCGGTGTGCTCGCGGTCATCACCGCCGAGACGCTGAAGACCGTCAACCTCGCCTGGATGCCGACGCTTGCGGGCGACGTGCAGATGGTGCTGGCCGACGGCAAGGTGCTGTTCCAGAATCAGGAAGTCGCCTTCGTCGTCGCCACCGACCGCTATGCGGCGGACGACGGCATCAACAAGGTGGTGGTCGAATACGAACCGCTCCCGGTCGTGATCGATCCGTTCAAGGCGATGGACGCGGACGCGCCGGTGCTGCGCGAGGATCTCGCCGGCAAGACCACGGGCGCGCATGGCCCGCGCAAGCACCATAACCACGTCTTCGAGTGGACCGTCGGCGACAAGGACCTGACCGACGCCGCCTTCCGCAAGGCGGATGTGACGATCAAGGAGATGCTCTCCTACCACCGCACCCATCCGTCGCCGCTGGAGACCTGCCAGTGCGTCTGCTCGTTCGACAAGATCAGGGGCGAGCTGTCGATCTGGGGCACCTTCCAGGCCCCGCATGTGATCCGCACGGTCGTGGCGCTGATTGCGAAAATTCCCGAGCACAAGATCCATGTGATCTCGCCGGATATCGGCGGCGGCTTCGGCAACAAGGTCGGCGCCTATCCCGGCTATATCTGCGCGGCGGTCGCTTCGATCGTCACCGGCAAGCCGGTGAAATGGGTCGAGGACCGCATCGAGAACCTGACCGCGACCTCGTTCGCGCGCGACTATCACATGACGACCGAGATCGCCGCCACGAAGGAGGGCAAGGTGACCGGCCTGCGCGTGCACGTGCTGGCCGATCACGGCGCGTTCGACGCCTGCGCCGATCCGTCGAAATGGCCGGCCGGCTTCTTCAACATCGTCACGGGATCGTATGATTTCCCGACCGCGCATCTTGCGGTCGACGGCATCTACACCAACAAGGCGCCGGGCGGCGTCGCCTATCGATGCTCGTTCCGCGTCACCGAAGCGGCGTACTGCATCGAGCGCGGCGATGGATATTCTGGCGCAGAAACTCGGCATGGATCCGGCCGAACTGCGTCTGAAGAACTTCATCAAGGCGGAGCAGTTCCCGTATCACTCGGCGCTCGGCTGGGAATACGATTCCGGCGACTACCACACCGCCATGCACAAGATGATGGAGACGGTCGACTATGCCGGTCTGCGCAAGGAGCAGGCCGAACAGCGCGCGGCGTTCAAGCGCGGCGAGACCCGCGAGATCATGGGCCTCGGCGTGTCGTTCTTCACCGAGATCGTCGGCGCCGGCCCGTCGAAGAATTGCGACATCCTCGGCATTGCGATGTTCGACTCCTGCGAAATCCGCCTGCATCCGACCGGAGCGGGCATCGCCCGGGTCGGCTCCAAGAGCCAGGGCCAGGGCCACGAGACCACCTGGGCGCAGATCATCGCCACCGAGATCGGCATTCCCGCCGACGACATCATGGTCGAGGAGGGCAATACCGATACCGCGCCTTACGGGCTCGGCACCTACGGCTCGCGCTCGACGCCGGTGGCGGGCGCGGCGATCGCCATGGCCGCGCGAAAGATCAAGGCCAAGGCGCAGATGATCGCGGCCTACAAGCTCGAAGTCCACGAAGACGACCTCGAATGGGATATCGACGGTTTTCGCGTCAAGGGCCTGCCGGAGAAGACGATGTCGATGAAGGACATCTGCTGGGCGGCCTACAATTCGGTGCCGCCGGGCATGGAGCCGGGGCTGGAGGCGGTGAGCTATTACGATCCGCCCAACATGACCTATCCGTTCGGCGCGTATATCTGCGTGATGAACATCGACGTCGATACCGGGGTCTACAAGGTCAGGCGCTTCTACGCGCTCGACGATTGCGGCACCCGCATCAACCCGATGATCATCGAGGGTCAGGTGCATGGCGGTCTCACCGAAGCCTTCGCCATCGCGATGGGCCAGGAAATCCGCTACGATCCCGAGGGCAACGTGGTCACCGGCTCGTTCATGGATTTCTTCATGCCGACCGCCGTCGAGACGCCGCATTGGGAAACCGACTTCACCGTCACGCCGTCGCCGCATCACCCGATCGGCGCCAAGGGTGTCGGCGAAAGCCCGAATGTCGGCGGCGTGCCGGCGTTCTCCAACGCCGTCAACGATGCCTTCTCGTTCCTTGGCTCCACCCACATCCAGATGCCGCACGATTACTGGCGCAACTGGAAGGCGGCGAAGGATCTGGGAGCGGTGGCGTAACGCGATTGCCAGAGCGGGGGCTTTCATCCTTCGAGACGCGGCGAAGGCGCCGCTCCTCAGGATGAGGTCTACTAGCTCAGGATGAGGTCTTGGACCCTCATGGTGAGGAGCGCGCCTTCGCGCGTCTCGAACCATGAAGGCCACGGGAGAAGCAATGAAGAATCGCGAAGAGATCGCGCAAGCGTTGGCCGCCTCGGGCTATATCGCCGACGGCGAACTCGCGACCGCGATCTCGCTGATGCAATTGCTGCGGCGTCCGCTGCTGCTGGAAGGCGAGGCGGGCGTCGGCAAGACCGAGGTGGCGAAGGCGCTGGCTTCCGTGCACGCGACCGAACTGATCCGCCTGCAATGCTACGAGGGGCTCGATCAATCGGCCGCGCTGTACGAGTGGAACTACCAGCGCCAATTGCTGTCGATCCAGGCCCATCGCGGCGATAATCCCGACGATGTCGAACACCAGATCTTTTCGGAAAAGTACCTGCTGGAGCGGCCGTTGCTGGCGGCGATCCGGCGCGCAAAGCCGCCGGTGCTGCTGATCGACGAGATCGACCGCGCCGACGACGAGTTCGAGGCGTTCCTGCTCGAACTGCTGTCCGACTTCCAGGTCTCGATTCCCGAACTCGGCACGATCAAGGCCACCACGATCCCGCACGTGGTGCTGACCTCGAACGGCACCCGCGAACTCTCCGACGCGCTGCGCCGCCGCTGCCTCTATCACTATGTCGACTATCCCGATGTCGATCGCGAGGCGCGCATCATCATGGCGCGGATCGATGGCGCCAGCGCGTCGCTGTCGCTGCAGATCGCGCGCATGGTCGAGGGCATCCGCAAGGAGGAACTGCGCAAGGTGCCCGGCGTCGCGGAGACGCTGGACTGGGCGGCGGCCCTGGTCGGGCTCGATGTGCGCGACCTGCACGACGCGCCCGAGACGGTCCACGAGACCCTGATGTGCCTGCTCAAGACTCACGAAGACAAGTCGCGGGTCACGCGCGAGGTCAGCGAACGCCTGTTGGGGAAGGTCGCATGAGCTGCTGCGGCACCAATCCCGGTTACGAAGAGCTCGACGAGGTCTCGCGCCTTGTCGCGTCAAGGCTCGCCGCGTTTCTCAAGACCCTGCGCGACAGCGGCTTCGCGGTGGGCCTCGCCGAAGGCCAGGACGCGGCGGAACTGATGACGGCGGGCTACGCGGCCAAACCGGGCCTGCTGCGCTCGGCGTTCAAGCACCTGTTCTCGGCGCGCAAATCCGACTGGGAAAAATTCGACGGCATCTTTGATGCGTTCTGGCTCGGCAAGCGCGTGCGGTCGCGCTCGATGACATCGGGCTCGTCGAAGGCTGCGAACAATCCATCGCTCAAGACCCTGGCTGACAGCCAGCGCTCCGGTGGCGAGACGACGATGGATCAGATGCCGTCCACCGACGATGGCGGCGTCGATCGCAGCGGCGAAGGCCGCATGGAAGGGGCCTCGCGCGCCGACAATCTGGCCGAGGTGGATTTTCGCAAGACTGGCCGATCCCGCGCAGATCGAGCAGGCGCATGAAGCGGCCGCGCGGCTGGCACGCGCGATGCGCACGCGGCTGACGCGGCGCGATCTGGCGCGGCGGCGCGGCTACCGGCTCGATCTGCGGCGAACCATTCACGGCAATATCAGCCATGGCGGCGTGCCGATCGACCTCGTCAGGCGGCAGCGCAAGGACAAAGCCGCTGCGGCTCGTCATGCTGCTCGATGCCTCGGGTTCGATGAGCATGTACACGGGCGTGTTCCTGCGCTTCATCCACGGCATCCTCGACCAGTTTCGCGAGGCCGAGGCCTTCCTGTTCCACACCAGGCTGGCCCACGTCTCCGACGCGATGAAGGAAAAGGACGCGGCGCGCGCGCTCGACCGGCTCTCGATCATGGCGCAGGGCGCCGGCGGCGGCACCAGGATCGGCGAGAGCCTGCAGACCTTCAACCGCTGGCACGCGGCGCGCGTGATCCATTCGCGCACCGTCGTGATGATCGTGTCCGACGGCTACGAGACCGGCGACGCCGCACTGCTCGGCCGCGAGATGGCGGCGCTCGGCCGCCGCTGCCGCCGCATCGTCTGGCTCAACCCGATGATGGCGTGGCAGGGCTATTCGCCGGAGGCCAAGGGCATCAAGGCGGCGCTGCCGCATGTCGATCTCTACGCGCCGGCCAATACGCTGAGCAGCCTGACGGCGCTCGAACCTTATTTGGCGAAACTGTAGATGGGCCGATCGATGAGTGCGCATGTCGAAGTGATGGATCTGGTCGCGCAGATGAAATCCGCCGAGCAGCCGTTCGTGCTGGCGACCGTCGTGCGCACGGTGTCGGTGACGGCGGCGAAAGCCGGCGCCAAGGCGATCATTCGCCCGGACGGCACCATCGTCGCAGGCTGGATCGGCGGCGGCTGCGCGCGGGGCGCGGTGCTGAAGGCCGCGCGCGATGCGCTGCTGGATGGGGAGCCGCGCATGGTGTCGGTGCAGCCGGAAGACATGCTGGCCGAACTCGGCGTCAAGCCGGGCGAGAATCGCGAAGGCATCCGCTTCGCCAGCAACATGTGCCCGAGCAAGGGCACCATGGATATCTTCGTCGAGCCGGTGCTGCCGCATCCCTCGCTGGTGATCTTCGGCGCAAGCCCGGTGGCGATGTCGCTCGCCGCGCAGGCGCGGCAGCTCGGCTATCACGTCACGCTGGCGGCGCCGGCGGCCGATCGCGCAGGCGAGCCCGATGCGCATGTCATCATCGACGGCTTCGAGCCGCGCTACCTCAACGACGCGCGCCGCTTCGTCGTGGTTTCGACCCAGGGCAAGGGCGATGAGGCCGCGCTCAAGCGAGCCGCTTGCCATCAAGGCCGAATATCACGCCTTCGTCGGCAGCCGCCGCAAGATGGTGGCGCTGCGCGAAAAGCTCGTCGCCGGCGGCATCGCGCGCGAGGCGATCGATCGCGTCAAGGCCCCGGCCGGGCTCGATCTCGGCGCGATCACGCCGGAGGAGATCGCGATGTCGATCCTCGCCGAAATCACCGTCGAGCGCCGCCGCGGCCAGCGCGCGGCCAAT
The DNA here is from genome assembly GCA_963840465.1 of uncultured Alphaproteobacteria bacterium. Taxonomy (GTDB): domain Bacteria; phylum Pseudomonadota; class Alphaproteobacteria; order Rhizobiales; family Xanthobacteraceae; genus Bradyrhizobium. The sequence continues at coordinate 56,399 of CAWIZF010000071.1, forward strand.
CCCGTTTCCAAGCAGATAAGGACTGAATCATGCAGATGAACGACAGCCAGCGCATCCCGGCGCCGAAGGAAAAGGTCTGGGCCGCGCTCAACGATCCCGAGATTTTGAAGCAGTGCATCCCCGGCTGTCAGTCCCTCGAAATGTCCTCGCCGACCGAAATGACCGCGACCGTCGTGTTCAAGGTCGGGCCGGTGAAGGCGACCTTCGGCGGCAAGGTGACGCTGTCCGATCTCGATCCGCCGAACAGCTATCGGATTTCGGGCGAGGGCTCCGGCGGCGTTGCCGGCTTTGCAAAAGGCGGCGCCGCGGTGCGCCTCGAAGCGGAAGGGCCCGACGTGACGGTGCTGCACTACGATGTCGACGCGCAGATCGGCGGCAAGCTCGCCCAGCTCGGGTCACGGCTGATCGATTCCACCGCGAAGAAACTGGCGGGCGAGTTCTTTGCTTCGTTTGGACAAGTTGTTGGCGGTGCTGGAGCCGCTCCGGTGGAAGCGGCGCCGAAGGGCTGGTTGGGCAAGCTGACCGGCGCGGTCTAGCGGGCAGTATGTCACCGTCATTGCGAGCGCAGCGAAGCAATCCACACTTGCTTTGCTGCAATCATGGATTGCATCGCTGCGTTCGCAATGGCGTGGTGTCCCTGTTCATCTCCTGAACCTCAAATAATGCGCTGTGCGTCACCGGTGCACGAGGCACCGCATGGATCATTGACAGGAGGCGAGTTCATTCGTATCTTTTAAAGATACATGATCTGCGCCCTTATGTAGCTCCATCTGATACATGCTCTGGAGTTCCCATGTCCACCGCCAACGACGCCAACACGATCGGCGCAAGGAAAGACGTCGTGAAGGAAAGCCAAGGATCTTTCTCGAACCCGGCTATGGTCGCAAACTATGCGGACGAGACGCCACGGAAGGTGCCGGGGCTGGCCGATCTCCATCGCATGGCGATGCTGCTTCTCAGCGAGCGGGCACAGCACAGCGGCCCATATTCTCGTGGTCGGTGCGGGAGGGGGCATGGAGCTGAAGGCGATGGCTGAAGCCCAGCGAGAATGGGTATTCACCGGCGTCGATCCCTCCGCCGCCATGCTCGACCTTGCGCGCCGCAATATCGAGCCGTTCAACGATCGGATCGAGACCGTCGATGCCGGCCCGTCCGTCGCGGCGAGTCTGCTCACGCTGCACTTTCTCGACAAGCGGAAGCGGACGCAATCCAGTTGTCGCTATCAGCGGCGGGATCGGAACGCTGGTTGACGCGCTCGGTGGCCTTTGCCGACCGCACCGCGTTTGGCGAAGGCAAGGCACGTGGATAGGCGCGCAGTGCTGGAGGCCGGATTGAGTTGTCCGCGTCCGCAGAAGCGCAGCGAGATGCGGGGATCACGGCAAGAAAGCCCGGATATCGCTCCGCTCATCCGGGCTACGCCCTGAACTGTACCGGGCGCGACTGACGTGCCAGACTTCCCTCCAGGTGCTGCAGCAAAGCCCGGCCAAACGGGCATGCTGAACGATGGAGGGAACGAATGAGGCTCGTTGCGAACCTGTTCGCCGCATTGCTTGTGCTGCTGACCGCGCAGGCGGGAATGGCGCAATCCAATTATCCGAACCGGCCGGTGAAAATCCTGGTCGGCTTCACGCCCGGCACGGCGCCGGACCTGGCGGCGCGCATTCTTGCCGACCGGTTTGCCGAGGTCTGGGGCACGCCGTTCGTGGTCGAGAACGTTCCCGGCGCCGGCAGCAACATCGCCACCGAACGCGTCGCCAAGGCGGCCGCCGATGGTTACACGCTGCTGATGGGCGGCAACTCGGCGCTCGTCATCAATCCGAGCCTTTTTGAGCAACTGCCGTTCGACCCGATCAAGGACTTTGCGCCGATCTCGCAGGTGTTCATCGCGGCGAACGTGCTCGCCGTTCCACCCGAAGCTGCCGGTCAAGACCGTGGCGGAGCTGGTGGCGCTCGCCAAGGCGCAGCCCGGCAAGCTTTCCTACGGCCATGCCGGCGTCGGCACGTCGCAGCATCTCGGCGCCGAATTGTTCAAGTACATGGCGCATGTCGATATTGCGTCGGTGCCCTATCGCGGCACCACGGCGTTGATGCCGGACCTGCTCGCCAACCGCATCACCATGTCGTTCGCCAATATCGTGAACGTGCTGCCGCTGGCGCGCGAAGGGAAATTGCGCGCGCTGGCCATCACCTCGATCAAGCGCTCGGCGCTGGCGCCCGACCTGCCGACCATGGCGGAATCCGGATTCCCCGGCTTCGAGGCCGTGCCGTGGTTCGGCCTGCTCGCGCCATCAGGCACGCCGAAGGATGTTCTGGACAGGCTGCACGGCGAGACCGTCAAGACGCTGGCGATGCCGGAGGTGCGCAAAAAATTCGACGAACTCGGACTCGAACCGGTCGGCAACACGCCAGCCGAGTTTGCGGCGGTCATCAGGAAGGAGATGCCCGAGTGGGCCAAGGTGATCAAGGACGCCGGCATCAAGCTCGGCAACTGACGTGTGCGTGCCATGCGCCACCTGAACGACGCAAGCAGCCATGTCCGAATCTCGCTTGGTCTGCCTGCGCTTTCGGCTATGCTGTTCGGCGTCAGTTCACCAGATAAGAGTGATCACACATGACCGGGCACGGATTCGTCGGATTGGCTTGGCCTGTCAGGCCGCGTTTGCGTGGTGACCGGCGGAGGCGGCGGCATCGGCCGCGCCACGGCCCTCAGTTTTGCCCAGCGCGGGCGCCCGCGTGGCGGCGATCGATCGCGACGAACGCGGGCTTGAAGTGACGCAAGCGGAGCTGCGCAAACTGGGCGATGGCCATCTCGTCGTCAGCTGCGATACCACCAGCGCCGAGAGCGTCACCGCCGCATCTGAGACGATCGAGAAATCGCTCGGGCCTTGCAACGTGCTGGTCAACACCGCGGCCATCCTGCGTCCCGGCGCGCTCGACACGTTGTCGCTTGCCGAATGGAACGCCGTTCTCGCCGTCAACCTGACCGGCTACTTCCTCTGCGCGCAGGTCTTCGGCCGGCAGATGCGCACGCATCGCCGCGGCAGCCTGGTTCATGTGTCGTCGATCGCCGGCAGCAATGCGCAGGGGCAGAGCGGCGCCTACAGCGTCAGCAAGGCCGGCGTGATCATGCTGTCGCGGCAGCTCGCCAACGAATGGGGGCCGCACGGCATCCGCAGCAACGTCGTCAGCCCCGGCATGGTGATCACGCCGATGAGCCAGGCGTTTTACGATACGCCTGGTGTGACCGAGCGGCGCTCCGCCGTGGTGCCGATGCGGCGGGTCGGCATGCCGCAGGATATGGCGGATGCGATCCTGTTCCTCGCCAGCGACCGCGCGTCCTATGTCAACGGCGACGAGATCATGGTCGACGGCGGCTACGCCAACATGCTGATGAATCTGGTGCCGCGGCCGGGATTTGAGTGAGCGGGCCGATGATCGACGCGTCATGGTGAGCGAAGCGCAGCGTGCCCACCATTCAGGCAACGATGTGCGGATGGATGGCTTGGGCACGCTTCGCTCTGCCCACCCTGACGAGGCAGCAGCCTCAATCGAACAGGCTCGACACCGATTCTTCCGACGCGGTGCGGCTGATCGCTTCCGCGATCAGGGGCGCGATCGACAGCGTGCGGATGTTGGCGGCCTTGGTGACCGCCTCGGTCGGCAGGATGGAGTCGGTGATGACGAGTTCTTTCAGCTGGAGCCGGCGATGCGGGCCGCGGCACCGCCGGACAGCACGCCGTGGCTGATATAGGCGTAGACTTCCTTGGCGCCGTTGGCGATCAGCGCGTCGGCGGCATTCACCAGCGTGCCACCGGAATCCACGATGTCGTCGACCAGGATGCAGGTGTAGCCGGCGACGTCGCCGATCACGTTCATGACTTCGGACTCACCGGCGCGTTCGCGGCGCTTGTCGATGATGGCGAGCGGGGCGTTGATGCGCTTGGCGAGGCCGCGGGCGCGTGCCACGCCGCCGACGTCGGGCGACACCACCATCACGTTGGCGAGGTCGAAGCGTTCCTTGATGTCGCGCACCATCACCGGCGAGGCATAGAGGTTGTCGGTCGGAATATCGAAGAAACCCTGGATCTGTTCGGCGTGCAGGTCGAGCGTCATGACGCGGTCGACGCCGGCGCGGCTGATCAGATTGGCCACCAGCTTGGCCGAGATCGGCGAGCGCGAACCGACTTTGCGGTCCTGCCGGGCGTAGCCGAAATAAGGGATCACCGCGGTGATGCGGCGCGCCGACGCCCGGCGCAGCGCATCGGTGATGATCAGCAATTCCATCAGATGGTCGTTGGCGGGAAACGACGTCGACTGGATGATGAAAACGTCGGAGCCGCGGACGTTTTCCTGGATCTGCGACAAAGATTTCCATGTCGGCGAAACGCCGCACCACGGCCTTGGTCAGCGGCAGATGCAGCCAGCTGGCGATTTCCTGGGCCAGCACGGGATTGGAATTGCCGGCGACCAGCTTGATCGAGCCATTTTTGGCCGCCATCGACGCTTCTCCTCGCGCCTTGCTGGATACGACGTTCAGCATATCGAGAAATCCTCGGGAAACCGGCGCGTTTCGATGGGCGAGGAGATATCAGGCAGGGGCTCGGCTGGCAACCCATTGCCGCCGTTTTCCCGACCAAAAATCGGCCGTTACGGGACTTTATGAGGCGCGCTTATTGGGCGCTGAAGCCGAGCGCGGCGACACCGGGCGCATCCTGCGCGGGTACGACGCTTTCAGCACTCGCCACCGCGGGACCGCGGCGCTCGGGGGCCGGGGCCGGCGCGGCATCCGGAGCTCCGTTAATCATACCCGACAGGCCGCTGAGGCCGGCCTGCGCAATCTTCCGCAATACGAGGTCGTCGGCCGCCGCCCAGGCGTCGCGTCCGGCCTTGCCGGCCGCTTCTTCGCCGGAAAGCCGCAGCGCGCGCTGCTGGTTGTTGTCGTAGACGTCCCAGACCCAGGCGATCACGGTCTTGCCGCGCACCACCTGCGCCGAGAGATAGCTGCGCACGCGGTAGGAAGCGCGGCCCTCGCGGGAGACGATCGACAGGTTGCGCAGCTTCGATTCGCTGTCGAGCACGCTGACCATGCGGTCGAACACCTGCGGCGGCGGACCGTCGATCGATTCGAACGTCACGGTCGAACCGCTGCCCGTCGAAGCCATCGCATAGGAGCCGCTGCCCGTTGCACCGCCGCCGGCACAGCCGCCGAGCGCGGCGGCGACGACAAGCAGCACTGCCGCGATCATGGCGCGCGGCGCTTGCAGGCACGAAGCTGGGACGGAGTCGCTCATTGCTTCCTGCGATATCGTTAAAATGTGTTAAGGTCTAGGGCAGCGGGTGCACCGGCCCGCCAAAAAGATTGCGTCGAGCTCGCCCCCGTTCACCTTTTTGTTGCCAGAATTCTTCAACCCCGCAGGGATGATCCATGCGAGCCTTTGTTCTCGACGGCTATGGTGCGATCGCCGACCATGTCCGCCTGGCCGAACTCGCCGATCCGGTCCCGGGCCCCGACGAGGTCGGAATCGAAATCCATGCCGCCAGCCTCAATCCGATCGACTTCAAGATCGCGCATGGCGACCTCAAGCGCGTCTCGAAATACCAGCTGCCGCGCCCGTTCGGGTTCGATGCCAGCGGTGTCGTGACCTCGGTGGGTGCGCGTGCCACCCGCTTCAAGCCGGGCGATGCGGTCTATGCGCGCGCCTCGCGCGACACCATCGGCACGTTTGCCGAGCAAGATCGCGCTGCGGCAGGAATTCGTCGCGCTGAAGCCGGTGACCATCTCGCACGCGCAAGCGGCGGCGCTGCCGCTGGTCGGGCTGACCACGCTGCAGGGATGTTCGGGCGTGCCGGTGCGAAGTCCGGGCCAGCGGATCCTGATCCACGCCGGCTCCGGCGGGATCGGCACGTTTCGCGGTTCAGTACGCGAAGCATCTCGGTCTTCACGTCACGTCGACGACGAGTTCGAAGAATGTCGGATTTCGTCACATCGCTCGGCGCCGACCGGGTCATTGCCTACGACCGCGAAAACTATCTCGAAGCGGATGGCAACTACGATATCGTCTACGACACGCTCGGCGGCGCATTCACCGTCGATGCCTTCAAGGTGGTGAAGCGCGGCGGCGTGGTGATTTCGCTTGAGCGGCCCGCCGGATCGCGATTTCGCCCGGCGCGAGGGCGCGGGCTGGCTGGTCGGCGTCGCCGTCTGGCTGATGGGACGGAAGGTCTATGCCGCCAGCGCGGAAGCCGGGCGCGACTACGATGGTTCTTCACCGAGTCCGAACGGCGACCAGTTGCGCGAGATCGCCGGCCTCGTCGATGGTGGCGCGATCAAGCCGGTGATCGACCGCGAATTCGCCTTCGAGCAGTTGCCCGATGCGCTGACCTATCTCGAAGCCGGCCGGGCGCGGGGCAAGGTGGTGTTGCGAGTGAAGTAACGAACTACTCGCTCTCCAGCGCGATCGCGTGGACGTGGCGGCCGTAGTCCGGCTCTTTCCGGTGCACCGAGCGGCGGTAGCTGTAGAAGCGCTCGTCGGAATAGGTGTCGACGCCGATGTCGTCGATCATCAGCACGCCGGCATTCTCCAGCCGCATCCGGATGAAGCCGGCGAGGTCGAACATCGAATGACCCGCGCGATTTGAGGGGATGAAAAACACGCCATTCTCGGCGTCGGCATCCAGAAAACGTTCGACGAATTCGCTGCCGACCTCATAGGAGTGCTGGCGGATCAGCGGGCCGATGGCGGCGACGATGCCGGAGCGGTCGGCGCCGAGTTTTTCCATCGCGTCGATGGTGGATTCCAGCACGCCGGTCAGCGCGCCCTTCCAGCCGGCATGCGCCGCGCCGATCACGCGCGCGCTGGCATCGGCGAACAGGATCGGGCCGCAATCCGCGGCGGTGACGCCGATGGCGATGCCTTCCGTGCGCGTGACGAGCGCGTCGGCGCGCGGCTTGTCGCCCTGCCATGGTCCGGTCGCCACCACGACGTCGGGCGAATGGATCTGGTGCGCGCTGAGCAGGCGCTCGGGCGCAACGCCCATCTGCTCGGCCATCCGGCGGCGGTTTTCCGCGACACGGGCCGGATCGTCGTTCGGAGCCGAGCCCGCCATTGAGGCTTTGGTAGATTCCGTCGGACATCCCGCCCTCGCGGGTGAAGAAGGCGTGGCGCAGCCCGGGAATGGCTGCGAGCAGCGACGATCCGAACGTCATGCTGCTTTCATCTCCCGGCGTCGGGCGGTTCGTCGCTGAGGCCCGCGACCACGGTCAGATTGGGTTCGGTGACCGCAAGCACCTTGAACATCGATCCCATGCCGCCGCGGCCGCTGTCGGTCAGGCGCTTCAGCGCGGCGGAAATATCGGCGGAAACTTCCGGCGTGGTTTTTCCCATCAGCGTGACGGCCCGCGTCTCGATGCCGAGCCGCTTGAGGAAGTCGCCCTGCGTCACCGGGCCATGAACGCGCGCGCCGACGTCTTCCGCCGCGCGCGCCAGCGCCTGGAAATCGACATGGGCGGTGACGTCGGCCTGGCCCGGATTCTTCAGGGGATCGGCAAAGCTGTGGCGGGCGATCGCCTGGAAGGTGTCGCCGGCGTCGCTGCGCAGATGGCCGTAATCGATGATCAGCGCCGCGCCGTCCTGGTGGCGCACCCGCGTGGCGATCTTCATCATCTCGTTGTCCGGCCGCCATTCGAACACGGCGCCGACGGGGCCGCGCGCACCAGCGGCGGCAGCAACACCTCGAAGCGCGGCATCGGATCGTCCGAGGCCGCGAATACCAGCTTGCCATCGGCATCGAGGTTGACGACGCGCTCGTGCCAGCCGGTCTCGCGCTTGACCACCTGATGGATCGGCAGCACGTCGAAATATTCGTTGGCGAGAATGACCGCGGGGCCCTCCGGCACGTCGTCGATGCTGTCATGCCAGGTGATGTTGCGCGCGCCCGACAGCGTCGCCCGCTGCTTCTCGCGCAGCACCGGATTGATCTCGACGAGATGGATATGGATCGATTGATAGAGCGGCGGCAGCACCCGGATCGCGCGGAGCGCGTCCGCCATCATGGTGCCGCGGCCGGGGCCGAGTTCGACCAGCCGCAGCATCGGCGGCGACCCGATCGCCTTCCACACCGATGCCGTCCATAGGCCGAGCAACTCGCCGAACATCTGGCTGACTTCGGGCGCGGTGGTGAAATCGCCCTCGCGGCCCAATGGATCGCGCGACACGTAATAGCCGTGCTCGGGATGCATCAGGCACAGTTCCATGTACCGCCAGACCGGCATCGGTCCCGACGATCTGATCAGCTTGTGGATCTCTGCCTGCAACGGTGAGAATTCGGTCACGGCCTGCCTTAAATCGACTTCTGTATATGCTCCGGCGCCTCGCGGCGCCATGCCATCATGATCAGGATGGCCCCGACAATGATCATGGGTACCGACAACAGCATACCCATGGTCAGCCCGCCCCACAAAAATCCGAGCTGGGGATCGGGTTCGCGGAAGAACTCAGCCGTAATACGTGCAAGACCGTAGATCGCGATGAAGCTGCCGAGGATCAGGCCCGGCCGCTTCAACGCGCCCATCCGGACCATGACCGCCAGGATCGCAAACAGCAGGATGCCCTCGAGCGCCGCTTCGTAGAGCTGGCTTGGGTGGCGGAAAAGCTGTTGCGCGTCATCGGGAAAGACCATTCTCCAGGGCACGCTGGCATCCGCCTCACGCCCCCACAACTCGCCGTTGATGAAGTTGGCGAGCCGCCCGAGGAATATTCCGATCGGCGCGACCGCGGTCGTGATGTCGCCGAGCGACAGGATCGAGATATTGTTCTTGCAGCGCAAACAGCATCACCGCGGCGACGCAGCCGAGAAAGCCGCCGTGAAACGACATGCCGCCTTCCCATAGTTTGAGAATGGCGGCCGGATGCTGGATGAAGAAGGCGGGGTTGTAGAACAGCACATAGCCGGTGCGGCCGCCGAGGATGATGCCGAGAGTGACCCAGAGAATGAAGTCGTCGAGTTGCACCGGCGCGATCGGCGCCGGCCCGCCCCACAATTTCTCGCTTCTTGATCAGCGCGCGCGCATAGATCCATCCGAGCACGATGCCGCTGATATAGGCCAGCGCATACCATCGGATCGCGAGCGGTCCGATGGAGAATGGCGACGGGATCGATTGCCGGAAAGGTGATGGTCAGGAATGGCATCTGGTGCGATGCCTACGGCACAAGGTTGCGGCGATAGAGCGCCAGCAGCCGCTCCCAGTGCCGTTCGGCGGCATCGCGGTGGTAGACCGGACGCTTCGGGAAGGCAAAACCGTGATGGGTGCCGGGGTAGACCTCGACCTCGTTGTTCGATCCCTTCATGCCGGCTGCGACCTTGTCGATAATCTCCTGCGGCGCATAGATGTCGGTCTCGGCGCAGGCGAAATAGAGTTCGGCCTTGGTCTTGCTTGCAGCCAGATGCGGGCTGTCGGGCTGGTCGGTCGCAAGATGGGTGCCGTAGATCGAAGCCGCCGCCTTCACGCGATCCGGAAAATGCGTCGCCGCGTTGACCGCGTAGCGGCCGCTCATGCAGTAGCCGACGGTGCCGACGATTTTCGTGTTCGCCGCTTCTTGCGTCTCGGCGTAGGCGAGCAGGGCCTTGGTGTCTTCCATCACCATGGGAATGTTGATGGAGTTCATGAAGCCGAACATCCGCTTGCGCTCGGGCGCCTCCGGATCCGGCGGGATCGGGCCGATCTCCATGACGCCGGAGCGGTAATACATGTTCGGCAGCATCACGTAATAACCCGAGGTGCCGAGCCGCCGCGCCATGTCGCGCAGTTCCTCGCGGATCGCCGGTGCGTCCATGTAGAAGATGATGACCGGAAAGGGCCCGCCGCGTTCGGGATGGGTGATGAAGGTCGTGGTCTTGCCGTCCTTGGTCGCAATATCGATCTGCTGGTCGATCATGGGCGTTTCTTTTTGCGTTGTGATTCTGGTTTCTGGTTAAGCGCTTGATACGATTGCAAGGAAACCGGGGCATGACAAGGCAAAGGGACATCGCGTCGGCCTTGAACGGCGCACTTGAACCTTTGCCCTTGGGATCGCCATTGTCATGTCGGTGACGATCAATTTGCAGCGACCGGAGCGTTTTGAGATGACCCAGACCAGCAATCGGTTTTTCGACGAGATCGGCCGTTTGATGAACGACGCCGCCGGCGCCGCCCAGGGCGTCAAGCGCGAGGTCGATACGGTCGTGCGCAACCAGGCCGAACGCATCCTGCGCGACCTCGATCTCGTCAAGCGCGAGGAGTTCGACGCGGTCAAGGACATGGCCCGCCTGGCGCGCGAGGAGAACGAGGCGCTCAAGGGACGGATTGCGGCGCTGGAAGCCAAGCTCGGCATTTCGCCGGCCGCGCCGGATGCCGGCAGCACGAAGACGGACGGGTAGGGATTCCATCCCATCGTCATGGCCGGGTACATTCCCGGCCATCCACGTTCTTCGTCGCGGCGGCAAGGACGTGGATGCCCGGATCGCAGACAAGTTTACGCAGTCTGCGTAAAACAGACTGCTGCGGCCGGGCATGACGGCTTTGGGGCCGTCATCGGCTCCAAAACCGCAGAAAAATCCCTTCATTTCCTTGTCATTTCGCCCCTTTGGGGCTAAAAGCCCGCCACGTCCGCAGCCCCCGCACCCCTGGAGGCTTGCTGTGGGACGCCAACGGGCCGCGATGCGGCCTTTAACTTTTTAGAAAACAAGGACTTAACACGATGGCGACCGTCAAGGAATTGAAGGCGACCGCGCGTCCGCAGAGCGGCAAGGGGGCCGCCCGGGCAGAGCGTCGCGCCGGGAGAGTGCCCGGAGTGATCTACGGCAACAACCAGCCCCCCGTGACCATTTCGGTCGACGACAAGGAACTGCGCCAGCGCATCCTGGCCGGCCGTTTCCTGACCACGCTTTTCGACATCGATCTCGAGGGCAAGAAGCACCGCGTGATTCCGCGCGACTTCCACCTCGATCCGGTGCGTGACTTCCCGCTGCATGTCGATTTCATGCGGCTCGGTGAAGGCGCGACCATCCGCGTCAGCGTCCCCCTGCACGTCGTGAACGGCGAAGCCTCGCCCGGCGTCAAGCGCGGCGGCACCGTCAACATCGTCACCCACACCATCGATCTCGAATGCTCGGTCGACAATATTCCGCCGTACATCGAGGCCGATGTCGGCGCGCTGGAAATCAGCCACTCGCTGCATCTGTCCGAGATCAAGCTGCCGACCGGCGTGAAGTCGCTGTCGCGTGAGGACGCGACGCTGGTGACCATCGTGCCGCCGTCCGGCTACGCCGAAGAACAGAAGGCTGCCGCGGCTGCTGCGGCTGCAGGCACCGCTGCTCCGGCGGCGGGTGCTGCCGCGCCGGCTGCTGCCGCCCCTGCGGCGGGTGCTGCCGCTCCGGCGGCTGGCGCGAAAGCGCCGGCTGGTGGCGACAAGAAGAAGTAAGCAGCGGCAGGATGCCGCGTCATGCGCCTGTTTGTCGGTCTCGGTAACCCCGGTTCGAAATACGCGAACAACCGGCACAATATCGGGTTCATGGCCGTCGATGAAATTGCGCGGCGTCACGGTTTCGCACCGTGGCGCCGCCGTTTTCAGGGCGAGACTTCCGAAGGCACGCTCGATCGCGAGAAGGTCGTTCTGCTGCGGCCGACCACCTACATGAACGAGTTCCGGGCGCGCGGTTCAGGAAGCCGCAAACTTCTTCAAGCTCTGCGCTTCCGACATCACCGTGTTTCAGGACGAACTCGAACTGCCGCCGGCGAAAGTACGCGTCAAGATCGGCGGCGGCATCGCCGGTCATAACGGGCTGCGCTCGATCTCTTCGCATATCGGCAATGATTATCGCCGCGTGCGGCTCGGGATCGGTCATCCCGGCGTCAAGGAGCTGGTGCACAGCCACGTGCTGTCGGATTTTGCCAAGAGCGACCGGCCCTGGGTGGAAGCGCTGTGCGAGGCGGTCGCCGACAATGCCGGGCTGCTGGCGACGGGCAAGGACTCGACGTTCCAGAACAAGGTGCATCTGACGCTGCAGGCCAAGGGATTTTTCGACAAGGGCGATGGTGACGCCAAGGGCGACAGCTGACATCGCGAACGGACTTCAGGACGTATTATGGGATTCAAATGCGGTATCGTTGGCCTGCCCAATGTCGGCAAGTCGACGCTGTTCAACGCGCTGACCGAGACGGCAGCGGCGCAGGCGGCGAATTATCCGTTCTGCACCATCGAGCCGAATGTCGGCGAGGTCGCCGTGCCTGATCCCAGGCTCGACAAGCTGTCGGCGATCGCAGGCTCCGCGCAGATCATCCCGACGCGACTGACCTTCGTCGATATTGCGGGCCTCGTCCGCGGCGCCTCGAAGGGCGAAGGCCTCGGCAACCAGTTCCTCGCCACCATCCGCGAGGTCGACGCGGTCGCGCATGTGGTGCGGTGCTTCGAAGATTCCGACATCACCCATGTCGAAGGCAAGATCGCGCCATTGGCCGATATCGAGACCATCGAAACCGAGCTGATGCTGGCCGACCTCGACAGCCTGGAAAAGCGCGTCGACAACCTCGCCAAGAAGGCCAAGGGCAACGACAAGGACGCCAAGGAGGCGCTCGACCTCGTCAACCGCGCGCTGGTGCTGCTGCGCGACGGCAAGCCGGCGCGGTTTCTCGAGCGCAAGCCCGAGGAAGAGCGCGCGTTCAATATGCTGGGCCTGCTGACGTCGAAGCCGGTGCTCTATGTCTGCAATGTCGAGGAAGGCTCGGCCAAGGACGGCAACAGCTTCTCGAAACAGGTGTTCGAGCACGCCAAGAAGGAAGGCGCGGTCGCGGTGGTGATCTCGGCCAAGATCGAATCCGAGATCGCGACCCTGTCACGCGAGGAGCGCGCCGAGTTTCTCGAGACGCTCGGCCTCGAAGAGGCCGGCCTCGACCGCCTGATCCGCGCCGGCTACCAGCTGCTCGACCTCATCACCTATTTCACCGTCGGCCCGAAGGAGGCCCGCGCCTGGACCATCCATCGCGGCACCAAGGCGCCCGCCGCGGCCGGCGTGATCCATACCGATTTCGAAAAGGGGTTTATCCGGGCCGAGACCATCGCCTATGCCGATTACGTCGCGCTGAACGGCGAAGCCGGCGCCCGCGACGCCGGCAAGCTCGGCTGGAAGGCAAGGAATATGTCGTCGCCGACGGCGACGTGATGCATTTCAGGTTCAATAACTGAGATTCTTGTAGGGTGGGCAAAGGCGCGATAGCGCCGTGCCCACCATCCATCACCAGGCATGCTGCTTGATGGTGGGCACGCTGCGCTTTGCCCACCCTACGGCGCCGGCGAAATTACCGCATCTGCCCCTGGTCGCGGATCGCGCCGAGATGCTCGTTGATGCGGAAGACGATCAGGATGAATTCCGCGGCGATGCGCGAAAACACCACGCCGACCACGACACCGGCGATCGAGGACAACAGCAGGATGAACCCGCCGAACGGGCTGATCGCCATCGTGGCCAGCGCCGAGAAGATCCCGGACAGGCCGAACAGAACGATCAAGCCGATGACCAGCCAGTAGAAGGTCTTGATGATCGTGGGCGTGATGAAGCGGTCCCACTGAAACAGATCCTGAAAATCGAGCATCGATGGTTCTCCGGCGAGTCAAAAACCTGGTTCCAGACGGGCACAGGGCTAGCCCCGAAAACTGCTTCGGGCAAGCCAGGGGCGAGCGCCAGAGGCGGTGCTCGCCCGTGGCGAACAAGCCATGCGGGTGGACGGGTTGAGATTGCCGCAAATAACGGCCACATTCGGGCTTCCCCGCCGCAATCCTCAAGCCAAATTCCAGATAGATGACACCGCTGACCTTCGAAGACTTCACGCCCGGCCATTTCGGCACGTTCGGACCGCGCCACGTCACGCGCGAGGAGATTTTGGCCTTTGCCGCCGAATTCGACCCGCAGCCGATGCATCTGGACGAGGCCGCCGCCAACGCATCGATGCTGAAGGGGTTGTCCGGCTCGGGCTGGCATCTCGGCTCGATCATGATGCGGATGCTGTTTGACGGCTTCATCGGCCGTACCGCCTCGCTCGGCTCGCCCGGCGTCAACGAGATGCGCTGGATGGCGCCGCTGCGGCCGGGCGACGACCTGACGCTGGATGTCGACGTCGCGGAGGCCAGGGTTTCGAAGAGCCGTCCCGAAACCGGCATCGTGACCTTCAAGGGCACGATCCGCAACGCGGCCGGCATGGTGCTGTGCGAGATGGAGTCGCCGATCATCGTGCGCCGGCGTGACGAAGCGGGGGCGATGTAGCGATGCGTTTCTTCGAGGACATCGAGATCGGCGCCCGGCGCGAGTTCGGCTCGTTCACCTTCACCGCCGACGACATCAAGAGGTTTGCCACGCAGTTCGACCCGCAGCGCTTTCACCTCGATGAGGAGGAGGGACGCAAATCCCTGTTCGGGGGACTGGCTGCATCGGGCTGGCACGTCGCCGCGGTCTGCATGAAGCTCTTGGTCGCCGACGGCAAGCGCTTGACGGCGGAGGCGGTCGCGCGTGGCGAGAAGGTCGCGGTGTGGGGGCCGTCGCCCGGCTTTCGCGAATTGCGCTGGATCAAGCCGGTTCTGGCCGGCGACACCATCAGCTTTTCCAACCAGGTCGAAACCAAGCGGACGTCGGAGAAGCGCCCCGAATGGGGCATCCTGCAGGCCCGCAATACCGGCATCAACCAGCGTGGCGAGGTGGTGTTCTCGTTCCTCGCCACCGCCTTCGTGCCGCGGCGGAGTGCGGGCTGATACTCGCTGGCATGTCATGCCCGGGACAAGCCCGGCATGACGGATGACCATGGTTAGCGAATTGTTCCGTTAGCTGCTTCGTAATCCATGACCGCACGAAACGGATTTTTTGCTAACGCAATCTGAACTTTCTGCCTGCCATATGCGTCTAGGGGAAGTACCGAGGGGATGATGATGGCAGATCGCAGCAGCCTGAAATTCGTCGGCTTTGTCTTCGCAACCGTCACGATGGCGGTGATGCTGACCGCCGGAATGGTGGTGAAGTCCTATGCCGACGGCGTCTACACGATCGAGGACACCGCTTTCGTCCGCCAGTAGTTGCGGATCGGACAGCCGTGAGCGCTGAAGAAGTTCAGCGGCTCCAGATCAGCGTCATGGCCACGACCGCAAGCGTCAGCAGTCCGACGAAGCGAATCACGATCGTGCTCATGCTATGCGACGATTGCCGCAACGGCATTGAATTCATGTTGTCTGGCTGAACGTTTTGCATCGCCGGTGTGTTCCCAAAAGGTGCCTGCCGCCACGTGACGGCATCCGTCCTTGGACGCGACCGTGCTTATAAAGTTCAGATCTAGCCCTGCCAAACAAAACCGCCGCGCTCCCGGTGCGGAACGCGGCGGAGTGTCAGATTTTTGCAACGATCGCGATCAGCCGTTGCGCAGGCCGTCGGCGGCGCGCTTCCACTGCGTGACGTTGTCGGCGATCATGCGCGTCGACTTCATCGCAGCCTGGCTGAGCTGGGCATAGCCGGAAATCTCGCGCTGGACGCGCTGGCCTTCGGCATGCAGCAGGTCGCGGAGGCTTTCGAGTTCGGAAATCAGCTTCTCGATTTCCGCAAGCGAAGTGCCGGCGACGCGCTGGATCAGCGAATTGACGTTGTTGACGGTGGCTTCCGCATTGGCATCGAGCGGCGCGGTTTCCGTGGCGGCTGCTGGCCGGCGCAGATAGGCAATGTCGTTGCGAACGAATTCGCGGATGCCGGCCTCGACTTCGGATACGGCGGCGAGATCGCCGTCGACTTCCGCGCTTTCATCAGTCTGTTCCGGACGAATGGTGGCGTTCATCGGCAATTCCTCTGTTTCGCATTCAGGCGAGCGCGGAAGTCCCCCCGCACGACGAAGTAGATCAGTTCCATCTGCACTGCCGATTTTGGCCGCATCTGGGCCAATCTGCGGCAATGCTGGATCATTCTCGGGAGACGGTGCTTTCAGGCCCGGAAATCGCTTCAACTTGGGACAACTCCTGCCCTCACCAGCTGCGTTTGAACCCTGCGCTGAGGCTCTTGTTGGCGGCGCCTGACGGCGTTTCGCCGATCGAGCCGGAGATGGTGACGCCGTCGAACAGCTTCTGCTCGGCGCCGACCTTGCGCAGCCATTTGTCGTCCGAGGTCGACAGGGTCTGGCCGGCGATCAGGCTGGTGCCGGTGTCGGAGATGCTGAGCCTTGCCGACTGGTCGGTTTCCTGGCTGCGCGCCGGATGGCTGACGATGCCGGGCACCGGCACGAGGCCCTGCTGAATCAGGTTGTAGCCGTTCTTCAGGGTCAGCGAATATTGCTCGCCGAGCGGCAGCGATTTGCTCAGGGAGGTGCCGAGCTTGCTCTGCTCGGATCCGGGATCGACGCGGGCCTCGACCGACGTCTGGTCCCAGATCGAGGCCACGCCGGGGGCGGTGATCGCCGCCCAGGCGGTGCCGGACGATTGCGGCAGGCTGCCGCCATTGGCGAGTTTTTCCGAGAGCTGTTCGGATGTCGTCGCCGTGCCTTGCCGCGCGACCGTCATGTCGGCGCCGATGCGCGTATCCCAGAACGGCGAGATCGATTGCTTGACCGACACCGCGGAGGTGCCGTTCGCCTTTTCATTGGCGGACCATGCGGTGTCCATGCTGCCGGCCGCTTTCGACGCGCCGCTTCCCTTCGGCGCCGGACCGGTCAGGGTCGAGGCATCGACATTGAGCAGGCTCCAGTCGAGCTTGCTGACGTCGATGTCCTTCATGATGTCGACGTCGTTGGCGCCAGGCAGCCGCCTCGGTCTCTTCCGCCGCAGGCTCGTCCGTATCGTCGTCCGCCGGCGGCGTTTGCGCCGCCGCCGCCACCATCGAAGCCAAACCGATGCAGGCCGCCAGCATCGGCAGCCGCGCCCAGCCAAATCGCATTTTGGGAATCATTGCCCGCCCGCATTCCAAGTCGCGCCCAGAATGCGTTCGCTCTGTTGCAAAATTATGGCGCGAGTGATCATGCGCACGTGATGTGAACGTCATGGCCGGGCACAGCGCGTTGTCGCGCCAGGTGACCCGGCCATCCACACTCCCTTGGGGCTGGCGAAGGAAGACGTGGATGCCCGGACGCGCAGATGCAATTCGCGCGCCCGGGCATGACGATTGGAATCGATCGGGGTTGAGCTACCCGGCCATCCGCGGCAGGTGAATCGGATAGCCCACGGTCTGCTCGACCAGATCGAAGGTATCGACCAGCACGCGGAAGTTGGTCAGGCGGCCGGCCCTGAACTGGGCGAAATGGGCGATCCGCAAGGCGATCGGCTTGTTCGAATCGAGCGCGGTCAGCGAATAGCGCATCATCGAGGCCGCCGAATCCACCCCCAGCATGATCGATTCGCGGTCGAAGCGGTGGACGCGGAAATTGTCGGCGATCTGCCGGATGACATCGATCACGGCCGCCTTGCCGCGGCGCGAACCGAAGAACGAATACATGTCGATCGGTCCATAGATCGCCCAGTCGACGTCCTCGTCGAGCAGGGCTTCGAGATCGGCGGGCTGGCGTTCATTGATCGCGCGATGCAATGCGCGCGAAAAACGCCAGAGACTATGCTCTGTCATTTGGGTTTGGTCCTTGAAACTGGATTTCAAACAGCAACGGCCCAAGGGCGTCAGTAATCGACGCCGTGCCGGATTGCCAAATTCATTCGTATACTAACAATAGGCAGTTTCGGCCAAACTACAATTGCGTTTTTTGCATTGCACAAATGCAACTTGCCCGTGTTTATATCGATCACTTAACGGTCATTGCTGCCTGCAGGCCCGCGTTCGAAGACGGTTTCGGCGTCTCGAATCACGATGAAGCCGAACAGCAGGGCGCACCCGATACCGCCGATCCCAGCTCCCAGCGGCGTGACGGCAAGAACACCACCTCGACGCTATCACCTTCAAAACGCGAGGTTTTGCAGATTTCCACCGAGGCGAGGGCGGGCCCTTATTCCAGTCCCGCGCCGCCCAGCGCCCCCGGCGCCAAACCAGGCAACGCCGGTAACGCGATCTTCATACATTCTTCACGACTGGAAACAGCCTTGAGGTGTGTCACGGCAAGCCCGATGAGGTTCAACTGGTGCGCGCAAAATGAGCGGCGAGTTTGTGTGCACGTCTGATGTGCAGTTCCGCCTCCGACACCGGCTTTGCGGCGCCTCGCGAAATGACGAGGACAGCGGATGCTAGATTGGATTCTGCCTCCGGCCGGTCAGGATCGCGGTGACGTCGCGTTCGAGCAGTTGCTGGACCAGATCGAAGGTGTCGATGATTTCCCTGATATGGCTGATCTTGCCGTCACGCAGCGCGTAGAAGCCGGCGACGTCGAACTGCACCATGCGCTGATTGATGTTCTTGCGAAAGAACACGCGGACGAACGCGGCCGCCTTGTCGCCATCGACGACCAGCATCGGCACCTCGCAGCGCAGCTCGGAATAGCGGGCCCGGACCGCCTCCCACATCTCGCGCATTTCGGCCTTGCCGCGGCGGTGGCCCATATGCGGCAGGATGTCGATCGGGGCGTTGGCGAGGAACTCGATGTCGTCGGTGCAGCGCTCCAGCGTGGCTTCGACGTCGCCGGAATACAGGACGTTGAGAAAATCCAGCACGCGCTGACGATTTGGTCCCTCGGTCATTCGCCCACCTTGCCTGTGTTCGATTCCGCGCTTGCGGCCGGATCCATTGTGAACGGAACCGTGCAGCGATCAATCAGCAAATGGATTTAAAGTTTCTGAAAGCATTCTGACACAGCTGAACTGTGGAAAGTTCAGGCCGTGACATCATACCTCCGCCTTCGAACGACGATCGCCGGCTGAACCGGATACCGTTCGACGATGACGGCTGCCGATCCCGCGCAGGGAAGCGCGCGAATCACGGCTTGCCGGATTCCGCTTCCGGCACGGCCTTGCTGGTTGTGAGGTCGATCACAAACCTCGCCGTCTTCTCAGCGTTCGCAGGGACGACAGTGCGTATGCCGCACGCTTGATTCGAATTTCAAACAGCGGAACGGTTGTCGTCACCCGCCTTGTGCGCAATTGCGCACTGGGGCGGGTGACCCAGTATTCCAGAGGCGCCTACGCTTGGGCCGCGACGCTGCGGCGTACTGGATGCCCCGCCTTCGCGGGGCATGACGACGGAGAAGACATGGCTTCGCATTCTCGCGGCGCGAAGCGCCCGAAGGGATGCGATTGGCGATGCCCTCGAAAGCGAAGAGGGCGCAGGGAAAGCCGGGTGCCCTCAAGCACCCGCGATCGTGCGCACAAAATGCACACGGGTGACCGCAAGGTGCGCCGGAACACCCGGCCTTCCCTGCGCAATGGTTTTACGGCTTATAGCGCGCTCTCCCTGGAGACGAATTCCTCTTGCCTCCATCGCTGACGAATTGACGATTCCCCGAAAGCCCGGTTGGGCCCGAAAAATCTCCGCCAGCTTGACACCAGCCACGGGTGCCAGAACCACACGCCTTTGCCGTCCGCGGCTTCCTCCACCAAAACACTTCGATCGGCTCATGTGCTGCCGACCGAGATTCCGGCGAAGGCGTTTAAGCGCCGGTCGTCTGCGCGCCGCTCGATCGCTCACAGGCCGAAGCCCGCCCTGCGATCCCGTTCGCGCCCGACACTGCCGCGTCCATCGCATCCCGCGCCCAACGTCCGTGACGATCGCGATACGCCCCTCTCATGGGTGCGGGATGGCGGAGTTGTAGGGGTGATTTGGGGTAATCGCGAAGCGGAATATTTTTGCCCGCGGCACTGGACCAAGCCATGCCTGATTTGCCCTGGCAAGCGACGCAACCGGTAGTGGCTTCCAACAGCGTGATCTCCATCACGGCATAACGCTTCACGGTTTTTCATTCTCCCGCGCATCACCGTCCCCGCCGAGGACGTCAAGCGCAGGAGCCGCCGCCATGAACGCGATCGCCGCCCTAAAATCATCCACGCAGAACCGCCTCGAAGGCTTTGCGCTGACCGCCATCCTGCAGGGCTTTCCGTCGTTCGCCGCCGCAGCCCTTCTCCTGAAACTCGCCCGCCACGACATCGCCGGCGGCGTGTTGCTGTTCGTCGTGCTGACCTCGGTGCTCCACGGCCTGTTCACGCCCTGGCTCGCGCCGAAATTTCCAAAATTCTTCAGGCACGGCTACGAGCCGCTGTTCTTCAACGCCGGTCTGTCGTTTTCGGAAAAGATCGCGAAGTGGCGCGAGCGGCCGACGACGTCGGTGCAACTGGTGACGAGCGAACTGATGCTGGCGCTGCTGGCGGTGGCGGTGGTGAGTATGAAGTGATCTGTCGGGCGGTCATTCCTTGATGTGCAATGGTCGAATGACGCACATTCAAGTCAGCCGTCTGCAGACAAGAACTCCAGCGCCTTTTCGCGGGTCGAGAAGCGCCCGAGTTCGCGGTAGTCAGGATCATGCTCTGCCGTCTCCGGCGACCAGAGCACCACGAACTCACCGCGCTCTTCCTCGATCAAGGTTGTCAGTTCTTCACTCTCGTACGGCGTCATGTCGCGCGCGCCGCAATGCGGGCACTCGTCGTCGCACATGCAGGACCATTCATCGGACCATCGGCGCCTGCATCGATCACATTTGTAGAGGTTGAGAAACCACGCCACAGGATTCTCCTAGGTTTGCAAACGATAATTTCCGCGTGAGACGAACTCGATAAATCCACGGTCACGCAAGTATTGAAGCTGCTGCCGTATCTTGGGTTTGACGTTCTGATTACCGGGATAGAGGCCGCCAAGATGCCCCTCGAAGGCATAGACCTCTTCAAGAGTGAAATCACGTTTGCCGAGCGACTCCACGCATTTCATTACGTCGAGTAGCCAGCCCCGGGTCTCCGGCGACTCGTTTCTGAGAAATAGCGTTTTTTGCCATTCTCCGAGGACGACGTCCTTTGGGCGAACGACGCCGCCTTTCACGATGTGAATTTTGCCGGAGTCGGGAACGCGGGACAGGATGATGTTAGATCCTACCCAGCCAGCCCTTCTCGCGGTGGCCGCCAACGGCTTGCGCTCCTCGATGATCTCGCGGACGAAGAAGTGTTTTGGAACGATCAGGAGGTTGATGACCGACAGCGATTTGACGTCGTAGTTCATCAGCAGCAGGTTAGGATTGTTGCTTGCCGCAAGCCGCTCGCATTTGGTTTTGTAGGCGCCATCGGCGACCTTGGCGCCGAACTTGCCCTTCTGGCTCTTGAGTTCGAATTCCTCGCTGCACGATCCGCATAGAAAATCAGCGAGCGGGCTGTTGTTCGGAAATTGCGACATCTTCGCGTTGCCGCAGTGCGGGCAATACGCCTGTGCACTGACCCAAGCCTCGGTCCATGCACGGGCCTTCTGCGTGCCGCTGGTGTAGGACGTTTGAGACTCTTCAAAGCCGAGCTTCATGGCGCCAGCGTAGCGCAGTTGTTCCAAATTGCTAGAGCATGGGGATTTTAGATTAAATCAACCGCGCGGGCGAGGTTTGCGTCATTGCGAGGAGCGTAGCGACGAAGCAATCCATTCTCTCTATCTTGCGGCAAGATGGATTGCTTCGCTTCGCTCGCAATGACGCTTCCCGCGATCAACCGGGAGCTACCCCGCCTTTGTTAACTTTGCCTTCGCCCGATCAAATCCCCAGCTCGCTCTGATACGCAAACAGCGCCGGTGCGCCGCCGGTGTGCAGGAAGATGACATCCTCGTCTTTGCGCCAGCGCCCCTGGCGGATCAGGGCGATCAGGCCCGCGAGGCCCTTGCCGGAATAGACCGGATCGAGCGGAAGCGCCTCGAGCCGGCCGGCGAGGCGGATCGCTTCGATGGTGGCTTCGTGCGGGACGCCGTAGGCAGGGCCGGCATGCCCGGCGACGACTTCGACCGCATGCTTCGTCGAAGGGGACGTCGAGCAGATCGGAGGCTTCGCGCGCGAACGTTACGACATCGGCGCGCACCCGCGCGGGCTCGGCGTCGATATCGATCCCGACGATGCGCGTGGCCGGCATCGCCACGGCGGCGCCGGCGACGAGGCCGGCCTGCGTGCCGGCGCTGCCGGTGCAGTGCACGATCGCGGCTGGCGCAAAACCCGATTGCGCGGCCTGCGCTTCGATCTCGGCGATCGTCGTGGCATAGGCGACGGCGCCCAGCGCATTCGAGACGCCGTAGGGCACGAAATAGGGCTTGTGACCCTTCGCCTCGAGATCGCCGACGAGCGCGTGAATGGCGGCGTTGCGGTCGCCGGTCCACGGCACGTCATGGAGATGCGCGCCGAACAGCCGGTTGAGAAACGCGTTGCCGGAGGTCTTGTATTCGAGCGTCGGCGGTGCGAGGCGGCCGTGATAGACGGCGAGATGGCAGGGGAGGCCGAGTTTTGCGGCGGCCGCCGCGACCTGCCGCTGGCTGTTCGATTGCACGACGCCGCCGGAGACGATCGTATCGGCGCCGCTGGAAATGGCTTCGTGCAGGACGTAGTCGAGCTTGCGCAGCTTGTTGCCGCCAAAGCCGAGCCCGGTGGCATCTTCGCGCTTGACCCACAGCCGCGGTCCGCCGAGATGCGCCGTCAGCCGCTTCATCGGCTCGAGCGGGGTCGGCAGGGTGGCGAGACCGAGGCGAGGAAAGGCGGCGAGCCGGTCGGATAGCGGCCTGCGATTCATTTGCATCGTTCTGTCCGTCTGACTCACAAGTAAAATTCCGACAATCGCCCGACGGACGCCATTATAGTCCCATCAACGATAGCTGCATCAGTCAAGCGACGCTGCAGGTCTCCTCGTGGCCCGTCGCGCCATTTCGCGGCTGAGTCTGCGCGTCGTCTGGTCGCTCACGGGAAACCCTCCCTGCGATCACGTTCGCGTCCGACACTGCTGCGTCCACCGCAACCCGCCCCAGCGTTCGCTAAGGGGCGTCTTCAGAGTGCGGGGCATAAAAATACAACCGGTTCAACGTCGTATCGTCGTTTGTTGGAGCTTACCCTGTATCTGATTTTCTTCGTTCGGCTTTGAGGGGGGCGGTCCTTCTTCACGCGCAATAGCGGCAAGTCACGCAATTCTTGTGCTAAATAGGCCCATGCGGGGAAGGAGCACCCGGTGTGGCAGAATCTACGAAGTCAGGTTCAGCATGAGCTGTCCACCGGCATCGACCTGACGCGGTGGGTTGGCTCGATTGGGCTCGCTGTTGCGGTCGGCATCGTATATTTCGTGGCAGCGCGGCTTAGCCTTGCGCTGCTGACCAAGCCAGAGGGTGTTGCCGTTTTCTGGCCTGCCGCAGGAGTGTCCGCCGGCGTCCTGATTGCGCTCGGGTCCCGGGCGCGATGGCCGGTCGTCGTCGGCACCATGGCTGCAACCATCGCGGCGAATCTCTTTGGCGACCGGAATCTCTGGAGCGCCGTTCTCTTTGCCTTATGCAATGCAGGGGAAGCTGTGCTCGCGGCGTGGCTCATTGAGCATCACTTCGGTTCGGATTTCAGACTGGACAAGCTGCGCAACGTCCTCGGATTGGCGGCGGCAGCGATCATTGGGGCCGCTGTCTCGGGGATCGGTGGGGCCGTAGCGTACAAACTGTTTCACAGTGCGACGACGTCGATGTTGACGACATGGCAGCACTGGTTCGCATCAGACGGCCTGGGAATAATCACGGTTGCACCGTTGCTGATAGAGCTTGCCTCTGCCTGGCGCGACCGGCCGTCGTTGAGCGAACTCGCCGAAGGCGCTTTGGCGGTCGCCGCACTAGCCCTGGTAAGTGGACTTGGCATTTTCCTGCATTCGGAGCTGTTGGCGACCGTTGGGCCGGTCGCCGTGTTGTTCGCGCCGCTGCTGTGGCTTGCGGCTCGTTGCCGGCCGGTTTTCGCCGCGGCAGCCGCCTTCATTGTCAGCCTTTCAATCGTCTGGACGACCACCTTTGGCATTGGCTATTTCGGTAATCCGGCTCTTTCAGTGGCCGAGCGCGTCATGGCGGCCCAGGTCAGCATTCTACTTGTGACGGTCAGCGCATCGGTTCTTGCCGCGCTGTTTGCCGAAATCCGGGAGAAGAGGAGGTTGGCCGAAGCAGCTCTGCTCGCCAGCGAAACGCAACGCTATCTCATCGAAACCCAGAGGTTAGCCGCACTCGGCCGTCTCGTCGCGGGGGTTGCACACGAGATCAATACCCCGGTCGGCATCAGCCTCACGGTGGCCTCGACGCTCGCTCACCGCTCCGCGAACTTCGCCGACCAGATCGTCTCAGGTCCGGTGCGCCGTTCCCTGCTCGCAGAGTTCTCCGATTCGTGTCGCGACGCTGCAAACCAACTCGTCGCGAATCTCCAGCGCGCCGGAGAACTGGTTCAATCATTCAAGCAGGTCACCGCCGATCGCAGCCACGCTGATCGGCGTACCTTTGACCTCAAGCTTGCGACCGAGCAGATCGTGGCCAGTGTGCTGCCGGGCCTGCCGAAATCCCGAGCTGCACTTGCGCTCGAGATACCCTCCGACATCACCTTCGACAGCTACCCGGGCGCCTACGGGCAGGTGCTGACCAACCTCATCTTCAACGCCGTCACTCACGGCTTCACCGATGGGCCTGGCGGACACATGCTGATCAAGGCGCGTCGCCTCGGCATGGAACAGGTCGAGATCATTTTCTCGGACGACGGCAGCGGCATTCCGGAGGAAGTTCAGCGTCAGGTCTTCGATCCGTTCTTCACCACCAGACGTGCGCAGGGCCGTACCGGGCTCGGCCTGTACATCGTCCATAATCTCGTGACACAGCAGCTCGGCGGTCGAATCGCGCTCGTCTCGGCTTTGGGAAAAGGCACGACCATTTACATGACCCTTCCCGTGCTCGCCCCCGGCCCGGCAGAGCCAACCAGTACGGCCGGACGCCTCAACACATAGCCGATGGCGCTGCCGTCGCGCGTGGCGCGGTACGGCGACGGCGGCTGCGATCGCTGATCGACTACCGCTTCTTCCATCCGCCGCGATGCCCGGGCGCGCCGCCGCTGGAGCGGGGGGCGGGGCCGAACTCGGGGCCGGATTGGCGCGAGTCGGTGGGCTGGAAGATTTTGGTGCCGCCGGGGAGTTCGGGCTTGCGCGGTTTGGCGCCGCTCGGGCGGTAGGGCAGGGATTCCGGGCCGTGCATTTCGTCGAGGTGGGGTTTGTGGACTTTGAGGAGGGACTGCCGCTGCCGCTCACCCCACCCCGACCGCCTGCGGCGCGCCGACCCTCCCCCTCCAGGGGAGGGTGAAGAGGCACCGCCGCGGCTGGCCTTGAGGGCTGACTGGACGCCTTTCTTCTTCATCGCGCTGACGCGGCAGGTTCGCGGCCTCGCCGTACTTCTTCGTGCCGGCATAGGCGCCGGCCTTGCCTTGCACGGTGCGCTGCTTGGCGGTGGGGTCGTCGACGACGGCCAGTTCCGTCGCGCGCAATCGTTTGACTTCGTCGCGGAGTCTGGCGGCTTCCTCGAAATTCAGGTCGGCGGCGGCTTCGCGCATGCGGGTTTCGAGGTCGGACAAGAACCGCCTCGAAATTGTGGCCGATGGAGATGACATCGTCGGCCATGCCGCCGTCGCCGATCTCGACCAGCACGTGGTCGCGCTCGTAGACGCTGTTCATGATGTCGCCGATCGACTTCTTGATGCTCTCCGGCGTGATGCCGTGTGCGGTGTTGTACTCGACCTGCTTCTCGCGGCGGCGGTCGGTTTCGGCGATGGCGCGCTCCATCGAGCCGGTCATCTGGTCGGCGTAGAGGATCACCTTGCCGTCGACGTTGCGCGCGGCGCGGCCGATGGTCTGGATCAGCGAGGTCTCGCTGCGCAAAAAGCCTTCCTTGTCGGCGTCGAGGATCGCGACCAGCGCGCATTCGGGAATGTCGAGGCCCTCGCGCAGCAGGTTGATGCCGACCAGCGCGTCGAACGCGCCGAGGCGAAGATCCCGGATGATCTCGATGCGCTCGATGGTGTCGATATCGCTGTGCATGTAGCGCACGCGAATGCCCTGCTCGTGCAGGTATTCGGTGAGGTCTTCCGCCATGCGCTTTGTCAGCACCGTGATCAGGCTGCGATAGCCTGCCTGCGCGGTGGCGCGGACTTCGCCGACGAGATCGTCGACCTGCGTGCGCGCGGGACGGATGTTGACCGGCGGATCGATCAGGCCGGTCGGGCGGATCACCTGCTCGACGAACACGCCGCCGCTTTCGTTCAGCTCCCAGCCGCTCGGCGTCGCCGACACCGCGACCGCTCTGCGGGCGCATCATGTCCCATTCCTCGAACCGCAGCGGACGGTTGTCCATGCAGGAGGGCAGGCGGAAACCGTATTCGGCGAGCGTCGCCTTGCGGCGGAAGTCGCCTTTGAACATGCCGCCGATCTGCGGCA
The DNA here is from genome assembly GCA_963840465.1 of uncultured Alphaproteobacteria bacterium. Classification (GTDB taxonomy): domain Bacteria; phylum Pseudomonadota; class Alphaproteobacteria; order Rhizobiales; family Xanthobacteraceae; genus Bradyrhizobium. Next base: position 82,742 of record CAWIZF010000071.1, read on the forward strand.
CCGTGACGTGGCTTTCGTCGGCGAACACCAGCGCGTTGTCGGGCACGTATTCGAACAGCGTCGGCGGCGGCTCGCCGGGGCGGCGGCCGGTGAGGTAGCGCGAATAGTTCTCGATGCCGGCGCAGCTTCCGGTCGCTTCCATCATTTCGAGGTCGAAGGTGGTGCGCTGCTCCAGCCGCTGCGCTTCCAGCAGGCGGCCGTGGTTGTTGAGTTCGTCGAGCCGCAGTTTCAGTTCGCTCTTGATCGACTTGATCGCCTGCACCAGCGTCGGGCGCGGCGTCACATAGTGCGAGTTGGCGTAGATCTTGATGAATTCGAGATCGTCCTGCTTGTGGCCGGTGAGCGGATCGAATTCTTCGATATTTTCCACGGTGTCGCCGAACAAATTCACGCGCCAGGCGCGGTCTTCATAGTGCGCCGGGAAGATGTCGATGACGTCGCCGCGGACGCGAAAGGTGCCGCGGGTGAAATCGGCCTGGGTGCGCTTGTATTGCAGCGCGACGAGGTCGGCGATCAACTGCCGCTGGTCGATGCGCTCGCCCTTCTTCAGCGCAAAGGTCATCGCGGTGTAGGTCTCGACCGAGCCGATACCGTAGATGCAGGACACTGAGGCGACGATGATGACGTCGTCGCGTTCCAGCAGCGCGCGCGTCGCCGAATGGCGCATGCGGTCGATCTGCTCGTTGATGGACGAGTCCTTCTCTATGTACGTATCGGTCCGCGGCACATAGGCCTCGGGCTGGTAGTAGTCGTAGTAGGAGACGAAATACTCCACCGCGTTGTCGGGGAAGAAGCTCTTGAACTCGCCATAGAGCTGGGCGGCCAGCGTCTTGTTCGGCGCCAGGATGATGGCGGGGCGCTGCGTGGCCTCGATCACCTTGGCCATGGTGTAGGTCTTGCCGGAGCCGGTGACGCCGAGCAGCACCTGCGTGCGGTCGTTGCGGTTGATGCCTTCGACCAGTTCGTTGATCGCAGTCGGCTGGTCGCCCTTCGGCTCGTATTCGGATTTGATCACGAAGCGCACGCCGCCTTCGGATTTTTCCGGGCGCGGCGGCCGGTGCGGGGTCCAGACTCTCACCTGGCCGTCGTCGCCCTTGAATTCCGGACGGCCGTCGCGGATCAGGTTCTCCAGCGCATCGGCGGTTGCCTTGACGCCGAACGCCTCCATCTTGCTGCGCGGCGGGCGGGCGAGGGCCTCGTCGTCGTCTTCCGCCGTTGGCAGGCCGAGCTGCCGCGCGATTTCAGGATCGAGCGTGGGGATGGTGGCCGAGGTTCCGTAATTGGCTTGCGGGGCTTCTTCGAGACCTTGCGGGGCGCTGCGCGCGCCCGGCGGCTGCGGATTGGGGCGCAGCGGGGTCTGCCGGGCAACGACGTTGCGCGTCATGTTGCGGTCGGGCAGCGGCTCGGTCGGCAAGCCTTCCGCGGACTTGGTCGAGGCGCGCGCGCGATGCGCGGCGGCCTCGCCGCCGGCGCGGCGGTCCCACGAATTGTCCGGCGGCGGCTGCAGCCCGGTGCTCGAGCCCATGCCGGCATCGCCGCGGTTGATCGCGGGATTGAGCAGTTCCGCGAGCGCCGGCCCGATCGGCTGAACGTCCGGCCGGTGGGCTTTGGATTTCGGGGTTTTGCCTGATTTTTTGGGAGTGTCGGGTTTCTTCGCCATGCCCGGAATATGGGATGAGTCAGCCAGCGAGAAAAGGGCAAACGGCTTCGCGCGCGATGCTGCGCGGGTCATGTCAGCAGGTGTCAGCAAGCCGATTCGGAACCGTCTTGTTACGCCGTCAGCGGAGCGTTCGAGGGGTTGACGATATCCAGATGGATGCCGCCGCACCGGGTGCAGCGCATGGTCCAGTATTCGGCGCCGGCGCGGCCGGGGATGATGCGCAGCACCGCGAGCGAGGCGGTGCAATCCGGACAGTTCGAGAGCGCCGGTGTGGCCTGCAGGGTCTGTTCGGGAAGGGGGACGGAGACTTGGCCGGCGGTTCCGCCGCTAGCGCCTACGGATTCGCAAACCGCGGCTTGAAACGATCGATATGGGCTTTCGCGTCCGCGATCGCCGCTTCCGGATCCGACCACGCGAAACCGACTTCGAGGGTCGGAAACGCCATCCCATCGATCACCACCGGCGCCTGGTCGGCCCGTTGAATCCTGGCGTGCCATAGCCCTCTCCCTGCTTCGAACGACTGGATTTCAAAGCCGCCATAGACGTCATGGCGTGTCCCCCGGATTGTCCCATGCGCGAGAGGAGAGCATGGCTGGAAGAAGGCAAATGTGAACGGGTTCACATGTCCGCTGATTTTTGCGGGCAAACGGCGGAGGGACGGCCCGGAAGTCATCGCCGCCCGAGAATATGATCGGCAAGCACGACGGCGTCGTCGCCGACGCCGGACAGGAACGAGGAGTTCATCTTCGACAGCCATTGCAGGCCGAGGAAATACAGGCCCGGCACCGTCGAGATGCCGTTGCGGTGCATCGCCTCGCCTTTGGCGTCGGTGACCGGGAGATCGATCCAGCCGAAATCGACGCCGTAGCCGGTGGCCCAGATCACCGCGGAGATGCCTTCCGCGGCGAGGTCGAGGCGCGTGAGCGGTGCGGTGACGCAAGGCGGGTTGGCGAACGTCGCGCGGGCGTCGGGATCTTCGGGCAGTTCCATGCGGCGCCGGTTCACATAGGCGTCCACCGTATCGAGGAAGGTGGTGTAGACGAGGTCGCCGTTGGTCATGCTTTCGGCAAGGTCGGGGGCAATGTCGAGCACACCGTCATGCGCCGCCTCGATGCGTCCCACCAGGATCATGCCGTCGGCGGCGAAGTTGCGGAAATCGATGGTGCGGCCGCCATAGGCGCCGGAAATGACAGGGCCCAGGCGCGCCGGCCCGCGCTCCTCCGGCGTGACCTGATCGAGGCGCATCTCGGCAAGCCACCAGATCAGGTCGCGGCCGCGGTAGCGGCGCGGCAGGCGGCGGTGCCGTCCGACCGAGAGATAGACGCGGCGGCCGGCCTGCAGCAATTCCTCGGCGATCTGCGCGCCCGACGCGCCGGCGCCGGCGACCAGCACCGCGCCCGGCGGAAGCTGTTCGGGATTCCTGTAGTCGGCGGAATGGACCTGGAACACGGGATGGTCGCGCAGCAGGTCCGGGACGACGTTGCGCTGATAGGGACCGGTGGCGACGACGACTTTGTTCGCCACGATCGTGCCGCCAGTGGTTTCGGCGACGAAACCTGTGCCGTCGCGCGGCTGCGACAGCCGCGTCACCGCGACGCCGCAGCGAATCGGCGGCGCGACAAAGGCCGCATAGGCCTCGATGAATTTGATGATGTCGCCATTGTCGGCAAAGGCATCCGGATCGCTGTGCGGAAACGGAAAGTCCGGCAACCGCACCGACCAGTTGGGAAACTGGAATTTCAGCCCGTCCCAGCGTTCGCTGCGCCAGCGCTCGGCGATCCGCTGCCGTTCGAGCACGAGGTGCGAAAGCCCGCGCTCCTTCAGCCGATGGCTCATCACCAGGCCGGCCTGGCCGCCGCCGATCACCAGCGTCTCGATCTTTTCATCCGGCATGTCTCTGGCCCCTGCGCCGCGTAGCGGGCTCCGCCGCTGCGCGGACAATCCAGCGCCGGAACGCGGCAAAGTCGCGCTGCCCCGCGCTGAATCCCCGATAGACCAGATACCAGCGCATGCCTTTCGGCACGCTTAACGCGAACGGGGCGACCAGCCGGCCGGCAGCGAGATCATCGTCAATATAAGGGCGGATGCCCATGGCGATACCGAGGCCGTCGACGGCGGCCTGCAGCGCCTGGCCGTAAAACTCGAATTCCGGCCCGCGGGCGCTGATGCGGGCGGTTCCGGCGGCCTCGAGCCAGGACGGCCAATCGTCGGGCGAATGCGCAACCCGCAGTAGAGTCGGGCCTTTCAGGTCGGCCGGGCGCTTGAGCGTGTTGGCCAGCCGGGGCGCGCAGACCGGCAGCAGGTCGGCGGCGAACAAGGGTTCGGCGATCAGGCCGGGCCATTCGCCGTCGCCGAGCTTGATGCCGCAGCTCCAGTCCTCGCCGAACGGCACCGCGGCGCCGCCGGTGGTGATGCGGACGTCGATATCCGGCTCGTGTTTGCGGAAATCCGCCAGCCGCGGGATCAGCCATTTCATCAAAAAGGTGGGACCGACCCCGATGGTCAGCACGCGCACGCTGGAGGGGGCGGTGACCTGGGCGGTCAGGCTCGCCAGCGCGTCGAACAGCGGCGTCAGGCCGCTCTGATAGGCGCGGCCCGCCGCCGTGGTGGCGAGGCGGTTGGCCTTGCGCTCGAACAGCGCGACCCCGAGCCGCTCTTCCAAAAGATGCACCATGCGGCTGACCGCGGCGGCGGATACGTTGAGCTCGGTGCCGGCGGCGGCAAAGCTGCCGGTCCTGGCCGCGGCCTCGAACGCCTTGATACCGTTGAGAAAGAGCAGCCGGCGCACATAACCCTCAGGAAAACTGATGCCAGAGCAAGATAACTCAGTTTGCGCAGGAGTCACAAGCGAGGCAGAAGAATGCACGTGTTGATCGGTTGAATCAGGAGCGGTTCTTTCAACCTCGCCCCGCGCTTTGCGGGGAGAGGTCGGCGCGAAGCGCCGGGTGAGGGCTCTCTCCGCGAGTCCGACTATGAGCGAATTTGCGGAGAGAGCCCTCATCCCGACCTTCTCCCCGTGAAGAACGGGGAGAAGGAGAAGAGGTCCGCAGCCGCCTCAACCCGAGCCTCGACGCAGGAGACTTTTCGTGACGCCCCTCATGATTGCAGCCCTCGGTGTGTTGATGGTCGCGACGGCCTTCCTGTCGGGGCTGTTCGGCATGGCCGGCGGGATGATCCTGATCGGCGTGCTGCTGATGCTGATGCCGCTGCCGACCGCGATGGTGCTGCATGCGATCACGCAGATGGCGTCGAACGGCTGGCGCGCCTTTCTGTGGCGGGCGCATATCCGCTGGCGGCCGGTGTTCGTCTATCTGATCGGCTGCGGGCTCGCGCTCGGCGCCTGGTCGATCATCCGCTACGTGCCGGACAAGCCGATCGCGCTGCTGCTGCTCGGCGTGACGCCGTTCATGGCGCGGCTGATGCCGAAGAATCTCAAGCCCAACCCTGACAGCATCGCGCAGGGCTCGTTCTACGGCTTCATCTGCATGGGGCTGATGCTGATGACCGGCGTCTCCGGTCCGCTGATGGACACGTTCTTTCTCGGCGGCAATTTCGGCCGCCGCGAGGTCGTCGCCACCAAGGCCACCTGCCAGGTCGCGAGCCATCTGACAAAACTGATCTATTTCGGCGGCATCGTCGACCAGGCGGCGACGCTCGATCCGGTGCTGGCCGGCGTCGCGATCGCAGCCTCGATGCTCGGCACCACGCTGGCGCGGCGCATCCTGGAGGCGATGAGCGACGCGCAGTTTCGCACCTGGGCGAACCGGCTGATCACCACCGTCGCGGGCTACTACATCCTCTACGGCGGCTGGCTGCTGTTCACGCGCGGAAGCGCGATGGCGTTTTGAGTTTGACCGCTTCGGATGCGGAGGCGCTGATGACCGAGACAACGGACGCACTGGTGCTCGACCTCGTCGAATGGATCGGCCGCGAGCCACGACTCTACGCCGAGGTGATCGAGACATGGCGCACCTCATGCCCGCGCCTGACGATCTGGGAGGACGCCGTCGATCGCGGCTATGTCACGCGCCGTCCGGTCGCCGGGCAGGGCGTTCATGTCGCGATCACGGCATCGGGTGAAAAATTCTTGCGCGAGCACGGCCGCATCGGCTGAATCAGATCACATTCGCGCGCAGGACGCCCGGCGGCATTGACTTGCATGGAGCGATCGGGCCAAATTCATGCAATCGCATGGAAATTGCGATCGCATCCGGATGACATGCCGCAGCAACACGGGAAACGCCCATGATCGATCTCTATTACTGGACCACGCCGAACGGCCACAAGATCACGATGTTCCTCGAAGAGACCGGGCTGCCTTACAAGATATTTCCGGTCAACATCGGCAAGGGCGAACAGTTCAAGCCGGAATTTCTCGCGATCGCGCCGAACAACCGGATTCCCGCGATGGTCGATCACGAACCGAAGGGCGGCGGCAAGCCGATCTCGATCTTCGAGTCCGGCGCGATGCTGTTGTATCTCGCCGAGAAGACCGGCAAATTCCTCCCCACCGATCTCTACGGCCGCTACGACGCGATCCAGTGGACGTTCTGGCAGATGGGCGGGCTCGGGCCGATGGCCGGGCAGAACCACCACTTCCGCAATTACGCGGTAGAAAAAATCAAATACGCCATCGACCGCTACGTGAACGAGACCAACCGGCTTTACGGCGTGCTCAACAAGCGCCTCGCCGACCGTGAATTCATCGCCGGCGATTATTCGATCGCCGACATGGCGAGCTATCCCTGGGTCGTGCCCTACAAGAACCAGGAGCAGAATATCGACGACTTCCCGCATCTGAAGCGCTGGCTGGAAACCATCCGCGCCCGGCCCGCGACCGAGCGCGCCTATGCCAAGGCGAAGGAGGTCAATCCGAATTTCGGCCAGCCCGTCAACCGCACCGAGGAGGAACGCAAGATCCTGTTCGGCCAGACTGCGGCGGTGGTGCGGTAGGAGAGGCGGATCGCTGAGCTCCATCGTCATGGCCGGGCCGAAGCGCGAATCCATCTTCTCGTAGATGTCTCGGCATTGCACGTCCTTGGATAGCTAGAAGGACGTGGATGCCCGGGACAAGCCCGGGCATGACGGTTGAGAGCGACGACATGCCCCTCAAACTCTACGAACTCGTCGGCACCGATCCATCCCGCCCGTTCAGCCCGTTCTGCTGGCGCACGCGGATGGCGCTGGCGCACAAGGGGCTGTCGGCGGAAACCATCCCGTGGTGCTTCACCGAGAAAAGCGCGATCGCGCCGCACGGTTCGGAAAAAGTGCCGGTGCTGCTCGACGGCGAAACCGCGGTCGTCGATTCCTGGACCATCGCCAACTATCTCGAAGACACCTATCCGGACCGGCCGTCGCTGTTCGGCGGCGAGGGCGGCCGCGCCATGGCGCGGATGCTGAACTGGTGGGGCGACGGGGTGATCGGCGGCATGTTTCCGCTGATCATTGCCGACATCCCGCTCAACCTGAAGCCGGAGGATGCGGCCTATTTCCGCAAAAGCCGCGAGGCGCGTTTTGGCAGGCCGCTGGAAGAAATCATGGCCAGCCGCGACAAGGCGGTCGAAGGCTTTCGCAAATCGCTCGACCCGCTGCGGCTGACATTGCGGACGCAGCCCTTCCTCGGCGGCACTGCGGCGAACTATGCGGACTACATCGTGTTCGGCGCGTTCCAGTGGGCGCGGGTGATGAGCCCGTTCAAGCTGCTCGCCGAAGACGATCCTGTTTATGCCTGGCGCGAGCGGCTGCTCGACGCGTTCGACGGCCTGGCGCGCAAGTCGCCGGGATATCACGGCTAGGCAAATCGGCAGGCAATGATTGCGCGGCTGTCCGGACTATCGCCGAGGCTGTAAATTAGTTCTATCCGATAACGATGTTAGCCGTGACGTAAATTGCAGGCGTAGTCTTGTTCTTTTGATGGCCGTCAGGGGAGGCGCGTCATGACTGATTTTGAGATGAAATTGGAGCGGTTTGAGATCCTCGCTGCCGAATGCGATTTGATCGGCAAGTTGTCGGCTGACCGGACGAAGCGCGAGCTGTATCTGCGCCTCGGCCAGCATTACCGCGAACTGGCTGATGACATGCGAACGGTGATTGCGACCGCGAACGCCGCTTAGTGCGCCGACCTATTGGCGCCCCGTCACAGCTGTGAGTGGGTGAAGCGAGAACCTCTAGCCGGGCTGCGGCATCGGGACGTTCGGAAAGCTGGGCAGTTTATTGTCCGAGCTGCCGGAGCACGGCGAACCACAACGCAAGCGGTCTCGGCATAAGAACGCGGTTCCGACGGTTTCTTGCGAACGGCGGTGTGGACCATCACGAGTTTGGTGGCTGGATCGACCAGGATGATCTGCCCCCTTATGCCGAGCAGCGCAAATCGGCGCTGCTCACCGGGGAGGAGCCACACCTGGTATCCATAGCCGAAGTAGGGAGTTGCCGTCCCCGGGGCGAGATGACCATCGGCTGGCTTCACCGTGGTGGCGTCCAACACCCACTGCCGTGGAATCAGTTGGCGTCCTTCCCATGCACCGTCATGCGCGAGCAGCCGGCCCAGACGCGCGTAGTCGCGCAAGGCCGCGTTAAAGCAGCAGAAGGCGATCTCCTGGCCGGTGGTATCGATAGCCCAGGCCGCGTCGGCCTCCGCGCCGATGGCGTCCCAGACCCTGCTATGAAGATAGTCCGCAAGCTGCTCACCCGTGGCAGATCGCAACACAAGGCCCAGGATCTCGGTCTCGACGCTGGCGTAGTGCCATTTGGTTCCCGGTGGAGTAGCGCGCGTATTGAACTGGGAGACGCTGGCGACGGGGTTCTTTCCGGGCCCAATGAACAGGTCGCGCGAGAGTCGCGCGATGTCGTCCTGCCCGTCATAGATTTCGGAAAAGGCAACGCCTGACGACATGTGCAGGAGGTCGCGGATTGACGTCTTGCCATATTCCGCATCCGCGAGACCGGGAACATAGGCCGCGACGGCATCGTCGATTGATTTGATTTTGCCTTCGGAGACGGCAATGCCGATCAGCATCGCCGTGATCGTCTTGGCCATGGACTGCGACAGGAAGCGGTCGCGGTCGGTGCGGGCATATTGATAATGCTCGTACAGGATCGTGTCGTCTTTCGCGATCAGGAGGCCCGTGGTCGGGTTGTGGCCGAGATAGTCGGAGATCGAGCGCTGCTCGGTTCCGAACTTGTAGGAGATCGCCGGCTCCGCCGCCCGCTTGAACAGCCAGGGTGTGGTCGCGCGCCGGACCTGGCGCGAGGAAAACATTTCGCCGAAATGGCTGTAAGTATTGACGAGATGTTCGATCTGACTGGCGGTCGTCGGGGTGCCAGCCGGATAACCTGCCGCCGCGCCGTAGGCGGCCGCGTCGGGGCCGGTATCCGAAAACACCGGCCCCGGCGCAGCCGCGCCGTTGTTCTCCGCGCCCGCCATGCCTTGCGCGTGCGCCGATGACGTCAAACCGGCCATGACAAGGTTGAGCGCCAACAAGAAAGAACGTAAGCCGCACGACATGTCAGGGGTCGCGAACGCGCCCGGGGCCGACATCGAAATCCTGACCACCTGCATTCTCCCGCTCCGGTCTTGCCATCGGAAGTTTGGCGGATTGATCGCGTGCCGGCTTGTCTAATTTTAAAATCGCCCGGTTGTCTTATGGCGTCGATACACGATTCCGCGATTGCGCGGCGACTAGCCGCGCAATCGCGCATGCAGGGCGACAGGCGCCGGGTGAGGGCGCCGTCACGGCTTCACGTAGGTCCAGCCCTCTTCCTGCAATTCCATCACGCGCACGACTCCGGACTTCACCACCTTCGCTTCCGAGATCAGCGGAATTTCCTTGCTTTCGACCCTGCTCATATTTTCGCGCGTATTGCCGCAGGCTGCGAACGAGATCGACGGGTTGCTCTCGGAGATCGCCTTGATCCTCGCCTTCACCGGAGAAGTGTCGTCACGCAGCATGTGCAGGCCCGGACCGAAGGTGACGATGTCGATCGATACGTCCTCGCCGAGGTCCTTGTAATATTGCGCAACGTTGGTGGCGTTGTTGAGGGCGAGATTCATCATCGCAGGCTCGTTTGTATTCACCTGCAGGATCAGGCGGTGGGCCTGCTTGGCAGAGGCGGTGCGCTTCGACACTTGAGCCGGCGCCGCGGCTTCTTCACCGCGGACGTCTGTTTCTTTTCCTGCGCCGGCGCCGACGACGGCGCCATCACGTACAGCGACAGGGCGGCAGCTGCCACCCGTACAATATTTCCAATCCTCATCATGACGTACCTTTCCTGATCGTTCGATGATTTCAGTTGCGTGGTCCGGCTACCGTCTGTGGCCATTTGCACACCTTGGCCAGACGGTCTCGCGCCGCTTTCAGTCCGCCGAGCACGAAATGCCCTTCCTTGGCGGCGCCGGCGCGGCTCACAAGTCGGATGACAAGCTCACCCTGTTCGGGAAGCGTCTGCAGCATCCGCACGACGTCGCCCGAGAACGCTACGCCGGTTCCGAATGAGGGCTGCGCTCCCGCGAGCTGCACCGGCTGTTTGTCATCGATCCGGTATGAAATGGCTTGATCCTTCCCGTTGCCGGAAGAAGCCGATCCTGTCACGACCAGCTCGGTGCGGCCGGATCGGCAGCGAATCGAGAGTTGCATCGGCTGATCGGTTGCACCGTCTTGGGAAACCGTGGTTGCCGTAACGATCGGCGTGTAGTCGACAGGCGAGGTGGTCTCGCTGACAACCCAGTTGTCGGCGCCGGCGACCGGCCGGGCCGGGGCCGGCACCGGTGTCGGCGTCGGCGCCATGTTGCGCAGCACCTTCTCCAGACATTCCGTCCGTTCCTCGCGCTCCATCACGGAGCAGGCTCGAAGATCGGCCACCGGATCGGTCGAACCTTGCGCGAGCGCTACTCCACTGACCACCCCGAACGCGACGGAGAGGGAAAGCACTTTCATCGCGACACCTGGGCGGCGCGGGTCTGACGATCGAGCCATTGCTGCGCCGCCGGAAAGCGGGTGAGACTCGGGACCGTCGCGGCAAGATTGATCGACTTCCATTTCGGGTCGAAACCCGGCGCCTGCAGCCGGTCGATACGGGAAAACAGAGAGTCGACCAGGCGGGCAACACGCTGATAGCGGTTGCTGTTCGCCGGCCAATTGAACGCGACCAGGACAGTCGGCACCGCGATCGTTGCAACGCGCTCGTCCGGCTTGATCAGGCCGGGATATTCGGATGGCTCGAGCACCGCGGGAAGATAGTAGTCCTCGAATTTGCTGTCGTACTTGACGGGGAGAAATTTGTAGCCGGGGTCCCAGCGCCCGCGCACGAAGGCGTCGACCGGCTTCGAAGTAATGAAGACGACGGCCGCGATCTCGCCCTTGCGCATCTGCTCCAGCGCGAGCTGATGGGGAATGAACATGTTTTCCGAATTGATGCCAAGGCGGCTGAAGATCAGTGGCCCGGAATAAGCGGCAGCCGTGCCCTGCGTATTGAAATTCACTTTCTTGCCGGCCAGATCCTGAAGGCTCTGGATTTCGGGCCTTACGAAGATGTGCAGTTCCGAGGGAAAGAGATTGAGCAGGTAGGCGATGCGGCGCTGGATCTCCGGTACCTGAACCTTGTACTCTTCGAGTGCGTCGGAATTGATGATCGCCGTATCGACGCCGCGCAAATAGAGCAGCGAGTTCAGGTTTTCCGTGGCGCCCCGGGTGACGATCGGCAGGACATGCAAATTCGGTCCGTCGTCGACGACGCGCGCGATTTCTGCCGCCAGGCGGAGCGGCGCGCCCTCGAGCAAGCCGCCGGCGAGGCCGACCGTCCACGCGTTCATCTTGTCTTTATCGGTGCCGGGCGCCGGGGCGGCCTGTGTCTTGCGGGCGCCTTGTGCCTGGGAAGCGGCGGGCTGAAGCATCAGCGTGGCTGACGCCAGAACGGCGAGCGCGATGAGAACGCGCGATCTGAAAATGTTACGCATTTACAATATCCTCTTGATAAACACACCTTGATAAAAAATTTGCCGAGGCAGCCATTGGCAATCGCGCCGCCGGCCCTTGTCCGAGTATCGGGAAATCATCCTTTCAGTGATTCAGTCGTTGCAATCGGTCCTTCGCATCCTGAATTCCGCCGGCATGAGCCTTTGCATAGAGCTCGCGCGCCTTCGTCGCATCGCCGCGCGTGCCGTATGTTCCCCATGTTGAAAGGATTGCGGGGTCATATGTCTCGGCCAGCGTGAAGCTTGCCCGTGCGCTTCCGGCTTCGACCGCGCGCTCAAGCACGATCCGCGCCGCGCCGATATTTCCCTGGCCGAGCAGTGCGCGGGCGCGCGCGATCAACCTCGCCGTCTCCTGGCTTTCCTGCGTTTCCGTGGCCTGCGGCTGCGCCGTTGCGACGGCCTCGATCAAAAGCGCCGGTTTGCCGATACTGCGAAGCTCGGCTTCCGGGTTGGCCTTTATCGTCGGGCTGACACTCATCGTTATGGTGCGTTGCGCGGATTCGATCTCGTGCGCCATCGCCTCGGCGCGGTCGCGCTCCTGCTGGAGAGACTGCCGGAGGTCGGCCACGGTGCGTTCCGTCGTCTGCGCAAGTTCCGCCATGTCTTCGATGGCCTTGCGCAATTGCGTTGTTTTCGTCTCGTTCTCGCGTCGTGCTGCGGCGAGTTCTGCAGCCACCGCGGCACTGCGCGTGCGCTCGTCATCGAGCGCCTGGCGATGTTTCGCAGCACTCGCGGCCAGTTCCTGTCGCGCCGCCGCGGCGTCCTCTGCGAGGGCGGCCGACTTTCCACGTTCCCGCTGAAGGTCTTGTGTGCGATCCCCGCCGACCGTCTGCCTGAGCTGTCCGATTTCTTCCTTTGCCTTGCGAAGTTGTGCCGCCTTGCTCTCCGTTTCGCGCTGCGCAGCCGCAAGTTCGCTCCACTGGAGGGCCTGCCGTGCGTATTCCTCGTCGAGCGACTGGCGATATTTCACCGCGCTTGTGACCAATTCCTGTTTCGCCGCAGCGGTCTCCTGGGCCTGGACGTCCGCTTTCCGTCGCTCCTGTTCGAGTGCTTCCGCGGTGCTGGCTGCGGCCTGCCTGAGTTGCCTGAGTTCCTCGATTGCGTTGCGCAACTGTGCTGCCTGCAACTCGCTCTCGCGCTGCGCGGCGGCCAGCTCGCCTTTCAATCCAGCGCTGCGTGCACGCTCCTCGTCGAGTGCGCGACGAACGTCGGCGTCGCCTGCAGCCGGTTCCTGCGGGGTGGTCGCGGCCTCCTGCGCGAGGACGGTCGTCTGCTGCCGTTCCTGCTCGAGCACGCGTGCGCGACTCGCCGCCGCATCCTGCAACTGGACGTCAGCGACTTCGGCCTGCTTTGCCTGCACGAGGTCCGTCGCGGCACGGGCATTACCTTGTTCGGCTTTGACATGCTGTGGACGCGCCAGCGAGACAGTCGTCGGCTCGCCGACCGACGGCGCCTTCAGCTCGAAGCCGAATTGATCACGCAGGGCTACTGCGCCGATCAGCACGATCCCGGAGGCTGCGATCAGCCACCGGGCGCGCGAAGAGGCCGGCCGTCGTCGGGAAGTGCGCGTGGTGTCACGCGAGGGATCGCCCGGCATGGCACGCCAATGCGTCGGCGTGACCTTGCTTGGCTCACCATTCTCAGTGACCCAGTTACTTGCTTCAGCCGACCATTGCGCAATGTCGTACGTCCCGGACGGATCATGCTCCAGGATTACAGCCGTACCATCTTTCGGGGCAGTCTCGATTGGGTGGCGCATGGCAAGAAACGCCTTACTAATATTACTGAGGGATTCTCTTAAATTCAGTCACTTCCAAAATTCGCTAATAAAGCCAAAGACTAACCGACCGTAGAACGGGAATTCAATAGCTTTTTAGAGGTATCGCCGGGTGGTTGGCCTACTACTTTCGTCATTCAAGGGACGTCGGAGGCCAGTTGGTCTCAAGCACCGCCGATGCAATCCCGCAGGCAGTGATTGCGCTTATGCCGTCGCTGTCGCCGAGGATGTAAATTAGTTTTACTCGATAACGATGTTAGCTCTGACGTAAAGCCGGGGCGTAAGCTGGTCGCTTTGGTGGCCGTTCAGGGAAGCGTGTCATGACCGAGTTCGAAACCAGACTGGAGCGATTTGAGTCTCTCGCCGCGGGAATGCGATGTGATCAGCAGGCAGGCGGCGGACAGCGCGA
>CAWIZF010000072.1:0-16791 GCA_963840465.1 uncultured Alphaproteobacteria bacterium
GGCATTGCGCTGGCCAAGAACGACACGCTGATCTCGCTGGCGATCCTGCGCCATGTCGAGGCCACCTCGGACGAACGGTCGGCGTATCTCAAGATGCGCCGCGCGGTGGCCGGCGAAGCCGCAGCCGAAGAAACCGTCGAGGCGGAGACCGAGGAGGCGTCGACCGCGATCCAGCTCTCTTCCGAACGCTATGTCGAGATGTCGGCGCAGGAGCAGGTGGTGTTGACGGTCTCCGTCAACGGCTATGGCAAGCGGACCTCGTCCTATGAGTACCGCACCACCGGCCGCGGCGGTAAAGGCATCGTCGCGATGAGCGTCAACAACCGCAACGGCAAGCTGGTGGCATCGTTCCCCGTCGAGCACAGCGACCAGATCATGCTGGTCACCGACAAGGGCCAACTGATCCGCTGTCCGGTCGAGGACATCCGCATCGCCGGCCGCTCGACGCAAGGCGTCATCGTGTTCGATACGGCCGAGGACGAACACGTGGTGTCGGTCGAGCATATCGGCGACGACGGAGAAAACGGCGAGAACGGCAACGGCGGCTAGCGCCGCCGTCCCTGTAGCCCGGGTGGAGCGCAGCGCAACCCGGGACCAGCCTATCCGCTGGCGAGCCTGTTCCCGGATTGCGCTGCGCTCCATCCGGGCTACGCCGCCTCTCGCCGGATTTTTTGGAAACGATGTCCTTGCATTTCATTCTTGTGGCAGGACCGCTGGTCCGAGCGTCAAGCTGGAAGCCGACGGCCGACTGCCTGCGGGCGGCGGGATGTCATGTCCAGGTGCCCGACATATTGGCCCATCACCAGTCGCCGCCTTCCTGGAGCGCGTGGACCTCTCGACTTCTCGAGCACATCACCCGCGGTCATGAACCGATCGTGGTGGGTCATAGTTCGGCGACCGCGCTGGTTGCCGATCTTGCGACCAGGCTGCCCGCGCGCGCAATTATCATGGTGGATGGGGACGTGCCGCCATCGCGAGGCGCAGCGTTCCCGGTCAGGCCTGCCCTTCACGATTTCATCAAGGGCCTCGCCGAACCCGACGGCATGCTTCCGATCTGGTCGCGATGGTTTGCGCGCGATATGCGGCGCATGTCTCTGGTCGGTCTGGATGTTCTGGCGCGCGACGCGGCGGCATTTGCCCGGTTCGAAAGTGGACTTCCGCGGATGCACATCAGCTGGTTCGACGAAGCGATCGAACTCGCCGATTGGGAGCATATCCCGGCCGGTTTCATCCAGACTTCAGCGATCTATGACCACGCAACCGCAGAGGCGCAACGACGCGGCTGGCCGGTTGCGAACCTGCAAGGCACGCATTTGCATCCGACGCTGCATCCGGCAGAGACGGCGAATGCAATTCTCGCGATGTCGCGTCAACTTGTTTCCGGCGGAAAGTGAGTAGCCCGGGTGGAGCGAAGCGCAACCCGGGGATCAGCTTATCCGCGGCGAGACCGTTCCCGGATTGCGCTTCGCTCCATCCGGGCTACGCGCGGGATCGATTGTTATGCTCATCGCTTCGTGTGACGCGCCAGCACGCGGTCCACCATCGCCCCGGCCGTTCCGAGATAGTTGGCCGGCTCGCACAGGGCGGCGAGCTGTTCGCGGGGCAGGGCGGATGCGATCGCGGGCCGCCGCTGCAACGCATCGAGCAGCGGCTCACTGCGCGTGAAGGCATCGCGGCAGGCGGCGTAGACCTCGTCATGCGCGGGCTGTCGGCCGAGGACGGGCGCGAGCCCCATCATGACGGCTTCGGCCACGATCAGCCCGCGCGTGGAATTGAGGTTTCGCTTCATCGCCGCCTGATCGACGATCAGACCGGACAGCATGAATTGCGCCTGCGCGAGCGAGCCGGCCGTCAGTAGACACACCTGCGGCAGCGCCATCCATTCGGCATGCCACGGACCGGTGGCGCGCTCGAGATCCTGCACCATGGCGTCGAGCATCAGCGAAGCGGCGTCGCGCGAGATCTTTGCGTTGGCCAGCAGAATTTCCGACGAGATCGGATTGCGCTTCTGCGGCATGGTCGAGGATGCGCCGCGATGCGAGGAGAACGGTTCGAACACCTCGCCGATCTCGGTCGCCATCAGGATCATGACGTCATAGCCGATCTTGCCGAGCGCGCCGCAGATCACGGCAAACGTCTGGACCATTTCAACCAGCCCGTCGCGCGCGACATGCCAGGTGATGTCAGGCTCGGTGAGACCGAGCGCGCGCGCATAGGCGGCGCGCACGTCGAGGCCGCGATCGCCGAGTGAGGCCAGCGTGCCCACGGCGCCGCCGAGTTGCGCCTGCAGGGCGCGCGGCTTGGCTTGTTCGAGCCGGTCGGCCGAGCGCTGCAGCGCCGAGAGCCAGACCGCAACCTTGTGCCCGAACGTGATCGGCAGGGCCTGCTGCAGATGGGTTCGCCCGGCCATCGGCGTATCGCGGTGCAGGCGGGCGAGATCGGCGAGCGTGGCCATGACCTCGGTAAGCTGGGCTTCGATCAGCGCCACCGCTTCGCGCAGTTGCAGCACGGTCGCCGTGTCCATGATGTCCTGGGTGGTCGCCCCCCAATGCACGTAGCGGCCGGCTTCGCCGAGCTGCTGCGGAGAGCTGGCGCACCAGGCCGACGATGGGATAGCCGACATTCTCGGTGTCGTGCTTCAACTGCGCGCTGTCGAGCGCGATCGCCGGGGCCTTTTGCGCGATCATCTCGGCCGCTTCGCGCGGAATGACGCCGGTTTCGCCTTGGGCCACGGCAAGCGCCACTTCCGCCTGCACATAGGCCTTGAGGAGGGCTTCGTCCGAAAATGTCGCCCGCATGGCCGGCGTCGAGAACACGTCGCGATAGAGGACGCTGTCGAATAAGGTGCTGGCCACGGCGATCCTTTCAAATATGAGCGGCCATAACATTTACATGTGCAAACTTGTCAAGCGCGAGGGGCGGGCGCCGTCGAGGCCCGCGGTGGTCGCGCCGATCGCGTCGCCGCTAGCGCTTGCCTTCGATGGCAATCTCGACGAGATACGGACGGTCCGCCGCAACGGCCTTTGCTACGGTGCCGGCGATGTCTTCGGCCTTCTCGACCCGGACGGCTTCGACGCCCATGCCGGCTGCGAGGTGCACGAAGTCGAGCGCGGGGCCGGTGATATCCATGTTTTGATAGGGATGCTGGGTGCCGGCTTCGAAATTCTGACGCCAGACATCCACATTGTGTTTGAGGATGCGGTACTCGCGGTTCGCAAGCACCACGAACACGATCGCAAGCTTGTGGTGCGCGGCAGTCCACAGCGCCTGGATCGCATACATCGCCGAGCCGTCGCCGGAGATGGCGACGACCGGTCGGTCCGGCATTGCGACCTTGACGCCGATCGCGCCGGCAAGGCCCTGGCCGATGCCGCCACCACGACCGCCGAAATAATCGCCGAAGCCGCGATAGTCGAAGGCGCGCGCAAGATCGAGGCTGGCCGTAATGCTTTCATCGACGATGACGACATTGTCGGGTAGCCCGCGGCGAAGTTCCGCGGTGACGCGCGGCATCGAGTTCGGCTGACGGTTCCAGCTCTTCTCGACGCGCGCGCGATAGGCTTCTTTCTCTTTCGCCTGCAATTCGGCCAGCGAGGCATTGCGGATTTGCGCGGCCTGCTTGAAGTCCGCGCCCGCCTTGGCGCGCAGCGCTTCCGTCAATGCGTGGAGGCTGACGGCGATGTCGCCGACGATGCCGGCATCGAGCCGGTTGTTGAGTGCAAGACGTTCGGCGGAAGCTTCGATCTGCAGCAGGGACACGCCGTCGGCAATGTGGCCACCCGGCGCAAACCAGATATCCTCAAAGAAGGGGCCGCCGATGAGCAGCACGAGATCGGTATCGCCGAGCGCCTGGCGCACCTGCCGGGCGTCGCCGGGGAGCGACTGACGGTAGCTCGGATGGCTGGTCGGGAAGGGCGCGTGATGCCGCAGCCCTTCGAACCACACGGTTGCTCCGATCGTTTCCGCCAGGGCCACCAGCGCCTGTTCGCCGCCCGATCTTGCCACGTCGTCGCCGGCGATGATGGCCGGCTTCTTCGACTTCAGAAGCAGCGTGGCCAGCGCTTCCACGCCGGCCGGATCGGGTCGCGTCGATCGCCACAGCTTATCCGGCGTCGACGCATCGACTGTGGTTTCCTGTTCCATGACGTCGATCGGCAGCGATACGAACACCGGGCCCTGTGGCGCGTCGGTCGCCACCTTGAACGCGCGCCGCATGATCGGCGCGATCTCGTCGGCACGCTCGATCTGCACGCTCCACTTCGTCACTGGCGCTGCCATCGCGACGAGGTCGTGGCCGAGCAGCGGATTCTTGAGCCGCATTCGCGTGTCTTGCTGACCGGCGGTTACGACCACGGGCGAATTTGCTTTCAGTGCGCCGTAGAGCGAACCGATGCCGTTGCCGAGGCCGGGAGCGACGTGCAGGTTGGCAACGGTGACGCGTCCCGACGCCTGCGCATAGAAGCTGGCAGCGCTGACAGCGACGCCTTCATGCAGCGCCATGATGTATTCGATTTGCGGAAATGCCGGCAAGCTGTCGAGCAGCGGCGTCTCTGTTGTGCCGGGATTGCCGAAGATATGGCGCACGCCGTGCGACACGAACGATTCCATCAGCACACGACGTCCGCGCATTTTTCTCCCTTTCGATTGCTCTGATCCGTTTTGTGCATCATCGGCCGGGACGCCGTCCATGGCAACCGCGCATGGCGGCTTGCGACCGCGCGGTCGGCTGCGTCTTCCGCATGGCTTTGGCCGGAGCAGCGAGAATGCGTAGATCCTATGGGGTGGCAGGTGGTCAGGGGTAAGTTGAGCTTGCGACCACCCACTCACCCAGAGGATCAACGATGTGCACAGATCACGCTGACACACCCGCCGGCTGCGAGTATGGCACGGTTTACATTGCTTTCGAACTGAGCAAGGCGAAATGGCAGCTAGGCATAATGATGCCTGGTACCGAGAAGATGAGCCGTTACCGGATTGATGGAGGCGACCTGGCGGCGCTGTCGGGTTTGCTGGTCAAGGCTCGATCGAAGGCGGAGCAGACGGGGAAGCCGGTTCGTATCCTGTCTTGCTATGAAGCGGGTCTCGACGGTCATTGGCTGCACCGCTGGCTGGCCGACAACGGGGTACTCAATTACGAGATCGATGCGTCGAGCATCGAGGTGAACCGGCGGGCACGGCGTGCCAAGACCGATCGGATCGATCTGGCGCAATTGATGCGCTCGTTTCTGGCTTACCTGCGTGGCGAACCGCGGGTTTGCAGCATGGTTCGGGTTCCCACGCCTGAGGATGAGGATCGCAAACGGCGCACCCGCGAACGCGAGCGGCTGCTGAAGGAGCGCACCGGGCACAGCAACCGGATCAAGGGGCTGCTGCATGGCCAGGGTATCCGCGATGCCATGCCCTTGAAGCCGGGCTTCTTGTCGGATCTGGACGAGATGCGTACCGGCGATGGGCGCGTTCTGCCGCCCCGGCTGAAGGAGGAGATCCGTCGCGAGCATGAGCGCTTGCTGTTGGTGCACAAGCAGATCAAGGTGCTCGAGGCAGCGAATGCGACCGCGCATCGAGCACCGGCCAAGGACTCGGTAGAGGCGAAGGCGGTCCAGCTCGCCCAACTCAAGGCGATTGGCCCGCAGATCGCCCAGCTTCTGGCCAATGAAGTCTTCTACCGTGACTTCAAGAACCGGCGTCAGGTCGGCGGTTGCTTCGGACTGACCGACACACCCTACGACAGTGGCGCCAGCCGGCGACAGCAGGGCATCAGCAAGGCCGGCAACCATCGCGCGCGAACGACCGCGATCGAGCTCGCCTGGCTATGGCTGAGGCATCAGCCCGACAGCGAGTTGAGCCGCTGGTTCCGCGAGCGGGTTGGCGACCTCAAGGGCCGCATCCGCAAGATCGCCATCGTAGCGCTGGCGCGCAAGCTGATGGTGACGCTGTGGCGCTATCTGGAAACCGGCCTCGTGCCAACCGGTGCTGCGATGCGCCCAAGCCTTTAACGGACGCCGGTGCGCCAATGACGGCCGACGTGACCCAGGACAGACGTGTGACCGAACCCGGGCTTGGGTCTTCGGATTCCGCTTTCGTAGATGGGTCCCGTCTCTTCTGGGCCTTACCTTCACCCGTGCATGAAAGATCAGGGTCCGGGTCACCACACCCGACCGGATACAAGTTGATGCGGTGTTGGCCGCATAACAACGTCACGGCCCAGTCCAGGACATCACGCCAAGCCGCCAATCGCGCGCATCGAAACGTCCCGACCGAAAGCTTTGCGGCGGCCTCGCCACCGTCAAGGCCGCTACGCGCCGCCTCCGGCGGTGGCCTGCGGCCAGCCTTGACTGCGGCTGCGTCCGACGCAACGGCTATCCATCGGGACGAAAGGACCATCGCGAGCGCATCGCGACCCACCAAACATGCCAAAGGCAAAGCCATGCCCTGATCAATCAGTTCCCCCTTGACAACGAACACCTCATACAAGCCCGGGTGAAGCGAAGTGCAACCCGGGATCAGTCTGCCCGCAGGCGCGACCGTTCCCGGATTTCGCTTCGCTGCATCCGGGCTACGCGGCGCGACGAGACGCCGCAAATTGCCATGGGCTTCCGATTGTCGGGCTTCCAATTGTCCGGAAAGCGCGCGGCTCGCGGCGTGCGGTAAGCGGCTAATAGGCGAGTTTCCTTCACCATCGACTTGGAGCCAGTGGCGCGGCGCGATCTTCCGACAGGATCGCGCACTTGCACGGAATCAAACCGGATTCCATTGAGTCTTAGCTATTCGATGGGTTGGGTTGCTGTTCCAGTCGCCACGCCAGCATGTCCAGACGGTCGGCCCCAAAGAAAATCTCGCCATGCGCCACAAAACTCGGCACGCCGAAGATACCCATCTCGTACGCCTGCATGGATTGTGCGACCAACTCGCTTCGTGTCCCCGGCGAGACCGCAGAACTCAGTCAACGCCTCCCCGAGCGCGGCAGATATCAGGCAATTCGTCAGGACCTCGCGGGTGCCGATATCACTGCGATGCTGCCACATCGCTTCGAAGACCATGTCAATAAACCGATCGTGGGGAATGCCGTCTTGCGCGAGCCGAAGCGCAACGCACAAGGCCGGCGCGGGATCAGGACGAGGTTGATGCGGTGGTGACAATGGTGCGCCCAAGAAGTTCGCCGATCGCCTGACGTCAGCCAGAAAGTGCTTTCGCTTTGGGGGCGGCAGCGGGTCGACATACGGTGCGAGCGGCCCGCGACCGGCCTGCAAGTTCAGCAGGACATCGATCGAGACCGGCTTCCATCGCCATCTCCATAATGGCAACGCCTGTTGTCGACGGATTCGCCACCAGGCCAGGTAGGCGTAGGGTGATCTGAAGTCGTAGTAGATATCTATCGGCGCGGTCATCGCCTCGATGTTACGTGGACCCCGTCCGACGATGCTTCGATGCTGGTCGAAGGATCGGTGCGATCCGGGACGGCATAACCGCGTAAACGGCGCTCGGAACGCAAATGGCGAACAGGGGGGCATCCCTGCTCGCCATTACTGCGGTTCCCTTGGAGGTTATTCGGAACGAAAACTGCGCCTCTACGGCGTCCGGTTGGCGGTAACCAGGCGCGCTTCCTTTACCGTCGACTTGGAGCCGGCGCTGCGGAGGCAGGACGCTTCGAAATTCGGCCAGGCCTGCTGCGAGCAATCCTTGCCGACGGTGCGGATATCCAGGCGGTCACCCTTGGCAAGCGCCTGCGGAACGCTGGCTTCGACCTGGGGGGCAAAGCCGGGCAATACGGTCAGCGCGGCGGCAATGAACCCGGCGGCAGCGATTGCGGAAAAAGCCTTGATCATGACGGTCCCCTGTCGTGGGCCTTGGCGGCCCGTCGTCGTTTCGTTGGTTGAACTTCTAGCCAGCGTAAGTTTCCGGCGGTCTTCGCCAGGTCCGAAAATGGTTTCGTCGGGTCCGAGTTTTGTTTCGTCGTCCATTGGCCGATGAAACATTGCCGTCCGCCCGGGGAAGACGCCCAGACCCGGGTAGTGGTTCATTGGCCGATCGGAAATATAAAGCAGTGCCGGTGGGGAACCTTGTCCGGCTTGCCGGGCCGCCCGGGGCGGGGTAGGAGGGACCTATGCCCCGTATCGCGCTTTACCCCGGCTCATTCGATCCCGTCACCAACGGCCATCTGGACGTGGTCCGGAACGCCGTCGGCCTGTGCGACCGCCTGATCGTCGCCATCGGCGTCCATCCCGGCAAAAAGCCGCTGTTTTCGACCGAGGAGCGGCTGGAGATGGTCCGGGCGGTATTCGCACCCCTAGCCGCCAAGGCCGGCTGCGACTTCGACTGCACCACCTATGACAATCTGACGGTCACCGCCGCCCAAGCGGCCGGCGCCACCATCATGATCCGCGGCCTGCGCGACGGCACCGACCTCGACTATGAGATGCAGATCGCAGGCATGAACGAGACCATGGCGCCGGAGGTGCACACGGTATTCCTGCCGGCCTCGGTCGCCGTCCGCCCGATCACCGCCACACTGGTGCGCCAAATCGCAGCGATGGGCGGCGACGTTTCGGCCTTCGTGCCGCCATCGGTCGCAGCCAGCCTGAAGACCAAGTTCGCGAGCTGAGACGCTGGTACGCGACACCACGCTTTTTTGTTTTCAAATCACCGGAGCTTTCATGATCCGCATTCTCGCCGTTCTCGCCGCGCTGTTCCTTGTGGCCCCCGCGATCGCCCAGCCGCTGCCCGCCAATCTCGACAAGGCGAATGCGATCGTGATCGACACCACCAAGGGCCGCATCGTCGTCAAGCTGCGGACCGATCTCGCGCCCCAGCATGCCGAGCGCATCAAGCTTTTGGCGCGCGAAGGCTATTACAACAACGTGCCGTTCCATCGCGTGATCGAGGGATTCATGGCGCAGACCGGCGACGGCAAGAATTTCAACGGCACCGGCGGTTCGAAATATCCGAATCTGGCGGCCGAATTCTCCAACGTGCCGTTCAAGCGCGGCATCGTCGGGATGGCGCGCGCCGCAAGCAACAATTCCGCCAATTCGCAGTTCTTCATCATGTTCGCCGAAGGCGCCTCGCTGAACGGGAAGTACACCGTGATCGGCGAAGTGGTGTCGGGCATGGATGTGGTCGACAAGATCAAGCGCGGCGAACCCGTCGCCGATCCCGACAAGATGGTGAAGGTGCAGGTCGCATCCGACATCAAGTGAGGCCATGGCGTCGCCGCGCCGCAGGCCATTCGTCTGGTTCGCCGCCGCGCTGGTGTGGCTGGCGTGGGCTGCGCACGCACGGGCTCAGCCGGAGCAGATCGACACCATCAAGGATGTCTACGCCAAACTGTATTCCTGCTGGCGCCCGCCGCCGGCCTCACGCGCCAACCCGATCGACATCACGGTCATCGTCAGTTTCAACCGCGAAGGCGCCATTCTCGGTCAACCAAGGATTACCTATGAATCCGCAAATGCCGGCGATACCGACCGGGTTGCGTACCGAATTGCCGTAATGGAAACATTGCAACGCTGTACGCCGTTGCCATTTACCGAGGGACTGGGCGGTGCGGTCGCCGGCCGGCCTTTCGCGGTCACTTTCAGATCCCGCAAACGTCCACCCAAACCTGAAGAGAAAAGAGCATGGCTGATACAGAAAATACTTTGATTCTTGAAACCACCCAGGGTCCCGTCACCATCGAGATGCGCCCCGATCTGGCGCCGGGCCACGTCGCCCGGATCAAGGAACTGGTGCGCGAGGGCTTCTACGACGGCATCGTGTTCCATCGCGTTATCGAAGGCTTCATGGCGCAGACCGGATGCCCGCAGGGCACCGGCACCGGCGGTTCCGGCAAGAAGCTGAAGGCCGAGTTCAACAAGGAACCGCATGTCCGCGGCACCACCTCGATGGCCCGCGCCGCGAGCCCGGATTCCGGCGACAGCCAGTTCTTCATCTGCTTCGACGACGCCTCGTTCCTCAACGGCCAGTACACGGTCTGGGGCAAGGTGACATCCGGCATGGAGAACGTCGACAAGATCAAGCGCGGCGAGCCGGTGCAGAACCCCGACAAGATCGTCAAGGCGCACATGGCCGCCGACGCGGCGTAATCTCTTCCGTCATTCCGGGTTCACGCTTCGCGTGCCCCGGAATGACGCCAAGTGAGTTAGGCGCACCCGGGGCCATGCGCACCGATCTCTTCGACTTCGAACTTCCCGCCACCAGCATCGCGCTGCGGCCCGCCAGCCCGCGCGATGCTGCGCGCATGCTGGTGGTGCAGCCCGGCGGCGTGCTGCATGACCGCAGCGTCGCCGAGCTGCCGCAGTGGCTGCAGCCCGGCGATCAGCTCGTCGTCAACGACACCAAGGTGATTTCCGCGCAGCTCAAAGGCCGCCGCATCGGCCGCGAGACCGAGCCGAAGATCGAGGCGACGCTGATCAAGCGGCTCGACGGCTCGCGCTGGCAGGCGCTGGTGAAGCCTGCGAAGAAGCTCGCGCCCGGCGACACCGTTCGCTTCGGCAATGAAGGCAAGGTCTGCCTGCTCGGCCATCTCGACGCCGAGGTCGAGGCCAAGGGCGACGAGGGCGAGATCACGCTGTCGTTCTCGTTTCATGGACCGGCGCTCGATCAGGCCATCGCCGATCTCGGCACGCCGCCGCTGCCGCCCTACATTGCGTCGAAGCGCACGCCCGACGATCGCGATGCCGCCGACTACCAGACCATGTTCGCGGCGAACGAGGGCGCCGTCGCCGCGCCGACGGCGGGACTGCATTTCACGCCCGAACTGGAGACGGCGCTGCGCGGCCGCGGCGTCGAGCTGCACCGGCTGACCTTGCATGTCGGGGCAGGGACGTTTCTGCCGGTCAAGGTGGAGGAGACCTCCGAGCACAGGATGCATGCCGAGTGGGGTTCGATCTCTTTCGATACCGCTGCGGCGCTGAACGCTGCGCGCGCCAGGGGCGGGCGCATCATAGCCGTCGGCACCACGTCGCTGCGCCTGTTGGAGAGCGCTGCGACCGAAGACGGCACCATCCAGCCGTTCGACGGCGAGACCTCGATCTTCATCACGCCAGGCTATCGCTTTCGCGCGGTCGATATTTTGCTGACCAATTTCCATTTACCGCGCTCGACGCTGTTCATGCTGGTGTCGGCCTTCTCCGGGCTCGACACGATGAAGCGCGCCTATGCGCATGCAATTGCGGCCGGCTACCGGTTCTATTCCTACGGCGATGCCTGCCTGCTGTTTCGCGCGCGGGACTGAAACACAGCTGGGCATCTCCGCCTCCGGGCCGCGTCGTGACACGGACGGTCGGCGTATCTCGAAAAAAAAGCCCGCCGGAGTGGCGGGCAAAGGTTAAGGGAGGAAGCGCTCCGACAAAGAAGCGCCATGATTGTGTTCCGCGATTCGGCCGATGCCGCCAAGGTCGTAGTACTACCGTCTCCCGCCACGCAGCAGCACCGCGCGCCCTCTGGCGCTCACTGCCGCCTTCGCTCGAAAACGCATAGGTGCCAACGGGTTCGCGCGCCAGCGGCGAGGTTCCAACGTCTCCTCGCGTCGGTTAGGGTGCGCGCCGTCAAGTGGAGAACTTCATGGACATGTCGGGTATTTTTGCGCGCGTCGTCGCGCTGATCGGCGCCGTTGCGCTGCTGTGGCGCCGCCTGCAGGGCTCCGTGCCCGCACCGGCCTGGGGCAATGCGCCGGCTATACCGGAGGCGAAGCCGCAAGGCGCCATCCCGACGCTCAAGATGCCGTCGGCGCAGGGCTGGAGCGATGGGCAAAAGCCTACCGCTGCAACCGGGCTCAAGGTCAACGCCTTTGCGAAAGATCTGGACCATCCGCGCTGGATCAATGTGCTGCCCAATGGCGACGTGCTCATTGCCGAGTTCGAACCAGATCGCCGGACCGCCCAGGAGCGTATTCCATTATGCAATGCAGGCGACGATGCGGCGTGCCAGGGCGCTCGGCGTCAGTGCCAACCGCATCACGTTGTTGCGCGACCGCGATGGTGACGGCGTTGCCGAAGGACGCGGAATTTTCATGGAAGGGCTGAGCCAGCCTTTCGGCATGGCGCTGGTCGGCGACACCTTCTATGTCGGTAACACCGACGGCGTGGTCGCCTTTCCGTATGTCGCGGGCGCGGACCGCATCACTGCCGAGGGACGCAAGCTCGTCGCGTTCAAGCCCAATGGGCACTGGACGCGCAGCCTGCTGCCGAGCGCGGACGGCAAAAAACTCTATGCCGGCGTCGGTTCGCTCAGCAACATCGCCGAGAACGGGATGGAAGTGGAAGAAGGCCGCGCCGCGATCTACGAACTCGATCTGGCCGGCGGCACCAGCCGCATCTTCGCCGGCGGCCTGCGCAACGCCGTGGGCCTCGCATGGGAGCCCAACACCAGCGTGCTCTGGACGGTCGTCAACGAGCGCGACGGCCTCGGCGACGAGACGCCGCCGGACTATCTGACCTCGGTGCGCGACGGCGGCTTCTACGGCTGGCCCTATTGCTACTGGGGACAGACGGTCGACGACCGCGTGCCGCAGGACCCGGCCATGGTCGCGAAGGCGATTCAACCTGACTATGCGTTGGGCGGGCATACCGCATCGCTCGGCCTGTGCTGGATGCCGGCAGGCACGCTGCCGGGCTTTCCGGACGGCATGGTGATCGGCCAGCACGGCTCCTGGAATTGCAGCACGCTGAGCGGCTACGCCGTCGTCTTCGTGCCGTTCGAGAACGGCCGCCCCTCGGGCCCGCCGCGGGATATTCTGACCGGGTTTCTTGCGCCCGATGAGAAAGTCTCCTACGGCCGGCCGGTCGGCGTCACGCTCGGCCCCGATGGCTCGCTGCTGGTGGCTGACGATGTCGGCAACGTCATCTGGCGCGTGACGGGCGCGTAGTTGCCGTGGTGCTGTAGGGCTGTAGGGTGGGCAAAGGCGCAATTGCGCCGTGCCCACCATCATCAGCAACACATCCCGTGAATGGTGGGCACGCTTCGCTTTGCCCACCCTACAGATGCTCACGCCATCGCATGCTGCGGCAGCAACTCCGCGATCTGGATCGCATTCAGTGCCGCGCCCTTCAGGAGCTGATCGGCGGACACGAACATCGAGATCGAGTGGCCTGAGGCATCGCTGAGATCCTTGCGGATACGGCCGACCAGGACGTCGTCCTGACCTGACGCGTCGATCGGCATCGGGAAGTAGTTCTTCGCGCGGTCGTCGACGATCCTGACGCCCGGCGCGCTGGCGAGGATGGCGCGCACGTCAGCTTCCGTAATCGGTCTTTCGCATTCGAAGGTGATCGCCTGGGAATGGGCGCGCAGCACCGGCACGCGGACGCAGGTGACGCCGATCGCGATTCTGTCGTCCTCGAAGATCTTGCGCGTCTCGCTGATCACCTTGGTCTCTTCGCCGTTGTAGCCGGTCTCGGGATCGATGTCCGTGTTGTGGCTGAACAGGTTGAAGGCGTAGGGGTGCTGAACAGCGCTGGGCTGGAAGGCGCGGCCTTCAAGATAGGCGCGGGTCGATTCCACCAGTTCCTGCATCACGGCGGCGCCGCCGCCGCTCGCGGCTTGATACGTCGACAGGATCACGCGCCTGATGCGGTTCTGCCGGTGGATCGGCCACAGCGGCACCAGCGCCGTGATCGCCGAACAGTTCGGAACGGCGATGATGCCCTTGTGCTCCCTGATACGGCCCGCGTTGATCTCCGGGATCACCAGCGGCACGTTCGGGTCCATGCGGAAGGCCGAGGAATTGTCGATCACGACCGCACCGGCCTTGACGGCCGCGGGCGAGAACTTCCGCGAGGTGCCGCTACCTGCCGAGAATAGCGCGATGTCGACGCCCTCGAACGACTTTTCGGTGAGCTCCTCGATCACAATCCTCTCGCCGCGGAAGTCGATGGTCTTGCCGGCCGAGCGGGCGCTGGCCAGCGCCTTGAGCTTGCGGACCGGAAAGGCGCGCCGGTCCATGGTGGCGATGAATTCAGCGCCGACCGCGCCGGTCACGCCGGCGATGGCAACAACGGGTTCGTAGCTCACGGGTCTGTCCTCTGTTTGCATGATGCGGGCAATAAAAAAGCCCCGGTCCTTTTCAGGCGGGGCTTCGGTTCAGATGATGCGATCGTTCGACTACGCGCGCACGGCTCCCGAGCCCCCGGAGGGTGCTTTGGTTTTCGTGGTCGCTTTGGTCGAGATCGTCATGGCGCGGACTTATGCGGCAGCTTCGGGCCGCCGTCAACGGGTTTTGGGCGGAAAATCGCTCCAAACCGGGTTGAACGAAGTGGCTTTGTCACGCCATAAGCTCACCCATGAGCCTTCCCAACCATTTCGAGCTTCTCGCCACTGACGGTGCCGCCCGCGCCGGCCGCCTGACTACGCCGCATGGCGTGGTGCGGACGCCGGCTTTCATGCCGGTCGGCACCGCGGGTGCGATGAAGGGCATGCACTGGCGCGAGGTGCGCGATGCCGGCGCCGACATCGTGCTCGGCAATACCTATCATCTGATGCTGCGGCCGGGCGCCGAACGGATCGCAGCACTCGGAGGCCTGCAGACCTTCACCGGCTGGAACGGCCCGATGCTGACGGACTCCGGCGGCTTCCAGGTGATGTCGCTGTCGGACCTGCGCAAGGTGAGCGAGAAGGCTGTGACGTTTCGCTCGCATATCGACGGCGCCAAGGTCGAACTGTCGCCGGAGCGTTCGATCGAGGTGCAGCGGTTGCTCGGCGCCGACATTGCCATGCAGATGGACGAGTGCGTGCGGCTGCCGGCCGGGCGCGACGACATCGAGCGCGCGATGCAGCTGTCGCTGCGCTGGGCGGAGCGCAGCAAGCGCGCGTTCGAGACCGCGCCTGACGGCAACATGCTGTTCGGCATCGTGCAGGGCGGCGACATTCCCGAGATGCGCCATGTCAGCGCGCGCGGACTGGTCGAGATCGGCTTCCACGGTTACGCGATCGGCGGATTGGCGGTCGGCGAGCCGCAGGCGGTGATGCTCGCGATGATCGAGGAGACCGCGCCGGCGCTGCCTGTGGATCGCCCGCGCTACCTGATGGGTGTCGGCACGCCCGAGGATTTGCTCGAGGCGGTGGCGCGCGGCATCGACATGTTCGATTGCGTGATGCCGACCCGCAATGGGCGTCACGGCATGGCGTTCACCCGCTTCGGCCAGATCAATCTGCGCAACGCCCGCCATGCCGACGATCCGCGCCCGCTCGATGAGCAAAGCGCGTGGCCCTCGGCGCGCAACATCTCGCGCGCCTATCTGCATCATCTGGTGCGCTCGGGAGAAACGCTCGGCGCGATGCTGCTGTCGGAAATCAACGTCGCGTATTACCAGCACCTGATGCAGGGCATGCGCGAAGCGATCGCTGGCGGTACGTTCGAGACGTTCCAAAAACAAACGCGCGCCGATTGGGCGCGCGGAGATATCTCACCGAGATAAATCTCAGTTACAGGCGAACCTCTTGACCGAATGTTTGGTCACGAATCCGTAGCCGCAGGTGTCGCAGGTCCAGAGATAGCTGATCACGTGGTCGTTGAAGTAGGCGGAAGCTTCCGCAGCCACCATGGAGTCAGCGCACACAGGGCACGTCGGCAAATCCGATCCACGCGGATCGGGCTTGAACGCTACGGTCGACCGGATTGCAGCAGTAGCTGGCATCAAGGACCTCCCTGCGATCTGAACTTCTGGCTCCACTAACTACGAAAGTATAGTCCGAAATCTTTGACGATGTCGCAACACAAATGCGTTGATTTAGCGAACTTCTTGTTTTGCGATGCAGCGAACTCTTCGCCGCGGTGATTTCGGCTTGCGCATGGCACTGGCCGCCTCCTAAGTAAGGACAACCGCCAATTCCCAGCACGAGATCGTCACAGGAGCGTTGAGATGGATGCGTCGTCAGCCACGAGTGCAGTGCAACGTCCGGGGCGGGGCCGGGTTTTCGACTCCATCGTCGATGCGATCGGCGACACCCCGATCGTCCGCTTGCGCAAATTACCACAGGCGCACGGTGTTAGCGCAACCATCCTGGCCAAGCTGGAATATTTCAATCCCGCGGCCAGCGTGAAGGACCGCATTGGCGCGGCGATGGTGATCGCGATGGAGAAGGCCGGCGTGATCAATGCCGACACCGTGCTGATCGAGCCGACATCGGGCAATACCGGCATCGCGCTGGCTTTTGTCGCGGCCTCGCGCGGCTACCGGCTGAAACTGGTGATGCCGGAATCGATGTCGATCGAACGCCGCAAGATGCTGGCCTTTCTCGGCGCCGAAATCGTCCTGACGCCGGCAGCCCAGGGCATGAAGGGCTCGATCGCAACCGCCGAGGAACTGGTGCGGACCACGCCGAACGCGGTAATGCCGCAACAGTTCAAGAACCTCGCCAACCCGGAAATTCACCGCCGCACCACGGCGGAAGAAATCTGGAACGACACCGGCGGCAACATCGATTTCTTCGTCGCCGGCGTCGGCACCGGCGGCACCATCACCGGCGTCGGACAGGTACTGAAGCCGCGCAAGCCGTCTTTGCGGGTGGTCGCCGTCGAGCCGGAGGAAAGCCCGGTACTGTCGGGCGGCCAGCATACGCCGCACAAGATTCAGGGTATCGGCGCCGGCTTCGTTCCGGACATCCTCGATC
The DNA here is from genome assembly GCA_963840465.1 of uncultured Alphaproteobacteria bacterium. Classification (GTDB taxonomy): domain Bacteria; phylum Pseudomonadota; class Alphaproteobacteria; order Rhizobiales; family Xanthobacteraceae; genus Bradyrhizobium. The sequence goes on from CAWIZF010000072.1 coordinate 16,609, forward strand.
GATCGGTGATTGATGAAATCGTCAAGGTCAACGGCCCGACGGCGATCGACACCTCGCGTGCGCTGGCGCGCATGGAAGGCATTCCCGGCGGCATTTCCTCGGGCGCCGCGATCGCGGCGGCAATCGAGATTGGCAAACGGCCCGAGAGCGCCGGCAAGACCATCCTCGCGATCGTGCCGTCAT
>CAWIZF010000073.1:0-54815 GCA_963840465.1 uncultured Alphaproteobacteria bacterium
CGCAATGAGCGAGTGCTAGCCACTGGTCACATAAGCTCGGGACGCTAAGGCGCAAGAGCTTCGGCCCGCGATGTTTTCACTCCAACTCGAGATTATCGGGAGGAACGCTTGCGGCGATTGCTAGCAGGCGAAGCAACATGCTGCTAGCACGTTGATTACTATCACCTATTGAACGTTTTCGGTTTTGACGAATTGAGAATCATGCAACTGTTTCAGTTGGGCTGGAGGTTAGCATGGTCGAGAAAGATGCGGTTTCCAAGGATTTCAGAAAGCAAGTCTTAGGCTACGGATTGACAACAGCGGAGATCGTTTATCGCCGCCCGGATCGTCACTGGTTGCTGCAAACCTACGTCTGGCAGGACTACGACCTGTTTCCGAATTTCCCGGCGCTGAAGGATTTTCTAGCGTTTTGGGAAAAGTCACTCGAGGGTCCGCTCTTCGCAGTCACCATCGCGCACTCCAAGCTGATCAAGCCTGCCGAACTGCGCGCCGTCGATGGCGTCTTTCGATTGCACTAATAACGCGGTCAAATGCCCTACGGGCAGTTGCGATCCACAAAATCGAGTTCGTGGCCCGAGATCTGTGATCGACGTCGAAGGTGACGTAGAACGCTCCGTCGCTCGAAAGGTGGGGCTGAGCGAAGTCTATGGCGGAAGTGAAAGCTTTAATCGTCTTGAAGAGATAGGTAGTGCGGGGTGCTCGAAGCCATCGATCGGGCAAGCCGAAAGGCCATGCCCGTGTTCGCATCGAGAAGGCTGCCGTCTAACCTAAGGGAGTTTGCTCTATGTCGCGAAAAGATGTGCTATGCGTACGAAAAGATCGATCAGTTAAAGAGCGCACTATCTGAAGCTGCCAACGCAGTCTGACCGCAAAGACGACTACAAGCGGCACGGCACGACACGCTGTTTGCAGCGCTGAAGTCGCACGGAAGATCTTGCGACGCATTCGAAACGACGTCGCGGTGAGTTTCTCGACTTATGGATCGCGTGACGCAGCATTTCGAACCGCAGCTTCACGTATTCTCGACAACCTCAGCACCACAAGAAGAAGATGAAGCCGAGGCGCATAATGTGAAGTTTCATTTCACGCCACGAGCGCGTCTTGGCTCAATCAGGTCGAGGTCTGGTTTTCGATCTTACAGGGCAGTCGCTCAGCGGCACCTCCTTCACAAGCCTCAAGCAGCTTCAGGAACACATCGATGCCTACGTCAACGCTTACAACGACAGAGCCGAGCCCTTCGTCTGGACCAAGAAAAAGGTCCGTCAACGCCGTTTCAAAGGCCGCCGTATCACTCAGCTCTTTGGCTAGTCTACCTTGGCGAGGTAGCCTTTGACGGCGGTTAAGTGCAAGTGCTCTTGACCATATGCACCTTGGATCGCTTGCTGCGGTCGTGATAGCTCTACTACCCCGATTGCAGCACCGGGCCAGTGAAGCAATATCGATGAACCCTCAGCCTCAGCCAATGACGCAGGAAGTTCTGGCGGGCCCGGTCGAGCGCGTGACGTTTCACAACGAGGAAAGCGGCTTTTGTGTCCTGCGGATCAAGGCACGTGGGCACCGCGAACTGGTCACGGTGATCGGGCATGCGGCAGTCATCTCCGCCGGCGAGTGGGCCACGGCATCCGGCGAATGGATCAACGATCGCACGCATGGCCAGCAATTTAAGGCGAAGTTTCTGAAGACTTCGGAGCCGACGTCGCTCGACGGTATCGAGAAATACCTCGGCTCTGGCATGATACGAGGCATTGGACCTGTCTACGCCAAGAAGCTGGTGCGTGCCTTCGGCGAGAAAGTGTTCGACACGATCGAAGCCGAGCCCGAGCGCCTGCGTGAGGTGACGGGCATCGGCGCTGTTCGAGCCAGCCGCATTACCGCCGCCTGGGCCGAACAGAAGATCATTCGGGAAATCATGGTCTTCCTGCACAGTAACGGCGTGGGCACGGCGCGTGCGGTGCGGATTTTCAAGACCTACGGTGCCGATGCCGTGCAGGTCATGTCCGAGAACCCTTATCGTCTGGCTCGGGATATTCGGGGCATAGGATTCCGGACAGCCGACGCGATTGCCATGAAGCTCGGGATCGAGAAGACAGCCATGATCCGGATTAGGGCTGGCATCTCGTTCGCCCTCACCGAGGCAATGGACGAGGGACACTGTGGCTTGCCGATGGACGACCTGATGCCGCTGGCCGAGAAGCTACTCGAGGTTCCGATAGACCTCGTTCGGACGGCTCTTGATCTCGAAACATCGGAAGGCACGGTCGTTGCCGATAGTGTCGGCGAAACGCGCTGTATATTTCTGGCAGGTCTGCACCGGGCCGAGCGGGTCATCGCAGAGCGCTTGGCTAAACTTGCCAACGGCAACCTTCCCTGGGCGGGCATTGATTCAGACAAGGCCTTGCCGTGGGTCGAAAAACGGATCGGACTTGCTCTGGCCGAAAGCCAGGTCGCTGCCATTAGGCTCGCGCTTACGTCGAAGACCCTCGTGATGACCGGAGGACCGGGCGTCGGCAAGACCACCATTGTCAAAGGTATTTTGCGCATTCTCGCAGCGAAAGGCGTGGAGCTTCTGCTCTGCGCGCCAACCGGCCGCGCCGCCAAGCGTATGACCGAGGCGACCGGATTTGAAGCCAAAACCATCCATCGGCTGCTTGAAGTCGACCCAAAGACGGGCGGGTTCAAGCGTGGTGATGACAATCCTCTCGATTGCGACCTGCTGGTGATCGACGAAGCCTCCATGGTGGATGTCATGCTGATGCAGGCGCTCATGAAGGCTGTGCCTGCCACCGCAGCTCTCTTGATTGTTGGCGATATTGACCAACTTCCCTCCGTAGGGCCGGGCCAGGTGCTGGCGGACATAATCTCGTCTGGCTCCATACCGGTGGTGCGATTGACCGAGGTGTTCCGGCAGGCCGCGCAAAGCCGCATCATCACCACCGCCCATCGCATCAACCAAGGCATCATTCCGGATCTCAGCCCGCCGGGAAGCGATAGCGATTTCTATTTCGTCCAAGCGGAAGAGCCGGAAATCGCCGTGCAGCGCATCGTCGAGCTGGTGAAGACCCGGATCCCCGCGCGCTTCGGTTTTGATGCCATCCGTGACATTCAGGTCCTGTGCCCAATGAATAGAGGCGGTGTGGGGGCTCGCTCGCTCAATATTGAGCTGCAAGCGGCATTGAATCCAGCGGGCGAGAAAAAGGTCGAACGCTTTGGATGGACCTTCGCGCCTGGTGACAAGGTCATGCAAATTCAGAACGACTACGACAAGGAGGTCTACAATGGCGACATCGGCTATATTGACGAGGTCGATCTCGACGACGGCGAGCTTTTAGCCAGCTTTGACGGTCGCGCGGTTACTTACGCCTTTGGCGAACTCGACACACTGGTGCCCGCCTACGCAGCGACGATCCACAAGAGTCAGGGCTCAGAATATCCCGCCATTGTGATTCCGGTCATGACCCAGCATTACGCCATGTTGCAACGAAATCTGCTTTATACCGGGGTCACCCGCGGCAAGAAGCTGGTCGTGCTTGTCGGTCAGAAGAAGGCTGTCGCTATCGCTGTTCGGAATGTCTCGGGGCGCAGGCGATGGTCGAAATTAAATGAATGGCTGAGCGGCCCGTCACGTCAAGAAACGGCCTGACATAAAACATTCCCGTGGTCATGCTCTCCGACAGCGGGCGGCGGTCCCTAAGTTTGCGCCGCTATTGTGACGGATTGTGACTCCGACATGCTTTCGAAGCAAGTTGGCTCTGATTCTAAAGGGAAATTCGAGCACAGAGCGTTGCACCGTCAAGGCCCCGGTCCATTCAGGACATCAAGAGCAGGCGTGCCAGCGGCCTTCCTGAGCCGAGGCACGCCTGACCCGATACGATCCTTTGGGAATTTGGCCTGCGAAAACTCGCCGGCCTAATGGGCTCCGAGCGGGTTCGCCGCCATCCCCATCGCCACGATTGATCCGCCCCACAGTGCGGCTTCTCCCGTGGTCCCCGCGCTCAATGGGTCCGGGTCCCCATCTCGCGGCCCATTCAGTCGGCCGGCAAGAGTTGAAGTCATCTGAGCAATGCTTCGAAACTCGCTAAGAAATTCGGGTTGGCGCTTCTCGAGGTATTTTGGAAACTTTGGAGTTGCCGACAAGCTTAGCCAAGTAGCCTTTGACAACCGTCAAATGAAGATGATCCTGGCCGTACGAGTCCTGGATGGAAGTAATCGCTTGCTGCAATCGCGATAATTCTCCCTCCATCCGCGCTAGCGCTTCGGCCGTCATACCCTTCATGCGCTTCGGCGTCGTGGGATTTGCGAGTTGAGCCTGAGGGGTTCCTGCAAGTATCGCTGCCGCGTAGCTCACCGAATAATTGTTCGCGTTTATCAGAAGCTCGGCCGCCTCAATCTGCCGGATTGGGTTCATTTTTCGCAGCACGTCAAATATCGCCATCGGACAGATCTTGTCCTTGAGGAGACTTAACCGCCTCTTCGGAGATTCCATCGATTAAGGTGGCCTTTCGACTCAAGACTGCGGACGTTGATGTCGAGAGCCTTTGCTATCTTCTCCGCCGGAACGTTTCGCTCAATTGCCTTTGCAATCATCCTCTGCTCTTGAATCGGAGAAAGGCGATTAATGCGCTTGTTGTAGGTGAATGCTTCATCATCGGTGGACACTAGGCATTCAACCTCTGTCTGTCCCAAATCCTTGAGGACCTCGATCCGAAGATGCCCGTCCAACAGCAGGCACGTGCTTGGAGTCTGGGGATCTCGCCATATCGACCGGTGGCTCAACAAGGCCGATTTCTCTGATGGACGACGCAATCTGGCTTATACTTATGGCTCGATTTTACCGTTCTCCAATCGCGCGCACAGGAAGTATCGGCTAATCGGAATGACGAGGTGTCGGACGCAAAGGCTTGGATGACTTCGTCTAGCTCACCGGGGCTGACATACTGGTTCATTGCGCCATTCCTCGCGCTCAGTTGCTCTTCCAAGAATGCAGGCATGGCAGCCAGACTCCTCGGCCTGGAGTAATCGCGCAAAATCCTTATCCTCACGCAGCGCTCGCATGGCTTCGATGACGAATAAGAGGCGGTTCTGCGTTACCTCTGCCTTCTTGATCAGAAGCCGTTGGCGATCTGCCTCCTGTCGATAAACTCCGGATCATCGACTCGCTTGTAAGCGGCCTTTTCGCACCATCACGACGTCCATAGCTCTGTCTGTGCAAGTGCTTGCCGCGTCTCTGCGTTGATCAAGCAGCCGGCGCACGGCGACAAGCTTCTTCCCTCTCAGCTTCTTTTCAGTGTAGGCCTGGGTAAGGGCACGCTGAACCTCTTCGTCGTCTGACTTTGCGATTTCGATTGCCATGTTGAGCGGGAGGATGCCGGTCTCAACGGCTTGCACCAAGCGCTCCTCGCCTTCTGCGAGTAGGGTGCTGATCATGCGAATATAGTCAGGCTCACGCCAATCTTCTCTGCGATATCGCGATCGTTGTAACCTCGTCTGCGCAGCGTGCTGATGTCCTCCAGAAGATCAATCGCGCGATGTTGCCTGCGAGCGCAATTTTCGACCAAGCTCATGACAAGACAGTCGCTCTCTTCTGCTTCGATGATCATGGCCGGAATTTCACTTTGGCCGAGCTGAACGAATGCTTCGATACGGCCCTGACCGCACACAAGATCGTATTCAAATTCGTCAACATCCGAGCGCCGAGGACTGACCGTAATGGGTCGTTTCAGGCCGACTTGCGCAATGCTTTCTACGATCTCGTTGAAATTTCGTCGATTTCTGACTCGCGGGTTTAGAATCCGGATCGTCTTAATCGGGATCACTTTGAGGTGTCTTTGGGCGTTGACCAATCCGTTCATGCCGCTTCTCCAAACAGGGACCGACCAGCGAGCGAAAAGAGAAAGTCCAATGAACTAAAGCGATAGGCGTCCAGAGAGAGCGAATTGTCTTCCGCGAGCTTTATGAGGGGCACATTCAAGTCGATGCTAGGGAACATGTAGTAGTCCAACGGCCTTGAATTCGAGGCATCGAGGCGAACTGCCACGGTCAAGTCTGGAATGAGGCCTGTATCCAGCCGAATGCGCCAACGAAGAGATCCGCTCGTTGTGGTCAGAGCACGGGCGATTACGATGGCCGCCGTAAACTCTCCATTTATCGTTAGGAGCTGAGTGCTTTCGTCGCGTGTGACATCGCCGCCAGCCGCCTTCGAAGCCGGCGACAATCTTGTCCAGCACTTCCGGATAGGCCGCCCGTATACTACGGTTTATCTCGATGTATCGGTAGTCTCGATCAGGCTCGTAGCCGATCAGACTGTATGCCCTGATCAGACTGCCGAAGCGATATCGATATGCGCTTGACGAGGGCATGTCTGATCGCTCATCTATAACTAGTCCGGATAGAGAACCCTCTTCCTGGAGCATTGTCCGCAGGAATGACAGTAGTTGTTCGTCCGAATAGTGGTTGCTGCGAGCATCGATTATCGATCTGGCTCGATCAAACAGCGCTCGCTCGATGATCGATGGATAGACACCTTCCGCTCGGACCCAGTTCTCGCGATTGTTTACGATCCGCTTTTGCTTTAGTTTGAAGGATACGCGGTTGAAAACATTGTTCCCGATGTATTTTTCGTTGGTGAGGATCTGATGCACGGATGATCGAGACCATTGCCGAGCGAAGTCTGTGAGAACTCCCTTCGTTGTTCAAGCGTGACGCAATCTCTTGTTCGGACAGGCCGTCATCTACGAACATTGTGTATATTCGACGAACCTGGTCGATCTCATCTTGCGGTCCGAGAGCCTAATACCACTCGGTCTGTCTGAAGGCTCTTCCTCTCGCCGCGCCGTAGCTCCGCTTTTGGTTGACGCGTTCGTCGATCAGCTGCCTTCGAAGGCCGTAGCCGGCTGGGCCGCCTTGCCTGAAGCCAAGTTCGACCAAGCGGCATTGACCGGCAAAGACTTTGACCGAAAGTTCACGGCTGTATTCTCCAGCCATAACTCGCTTTACATTTTTCAGTAGGATGGAGCCGATGCTGCCGTCGTTGTCAAACTGCTCCCCGCAATAGTGGACTCGGATTCCGGCCCGCGAGCATAGGTGCTCATGATAGGCCCCTTCGTCCGCATCTTGAAAGCGCCCCCAGCGACTGACGTCATAGACGAGGATCGCCTCGAAATTGGCGTTCCGGACTGCACCACTCTCATCAGGTCTTGTAAGCCATCGCGATCGGTGAGCGTTAGACCGCTGCGACCAGCATCTTCAAAAACTCGGACGATCTCAAAGCCGCGCTGATCGGCGTAGCGCTTGATCTTTGTCGAGCTGATTTTCCGTTGAATACTGTTGGAGGTCAGTAGACATCCGAACATACGCTGCCGCCGGAGAAGGGCCATCCGAACGATTTGAGCGGCTCCTGAAGCTCTTGGTTTGCCTTTTCAATCGGCACCTTTGTCCAACAGCCAGACGACCTGCCTTCCCCGAGACAGTTGTGAGTTACCCGCCTGATCGTAGCGAACAGGAGATCGGAATGTCGTTTACAAAAAAGGGCAATTCCTTTCCGCGATACCGACGCCGTAGCGGATCGGACGGGAACGGTGGAGGACCACCTCATCAAGTCAAGTTTGCTGCCGAAATTGCATCAGCCTTGGAGAAGATGCTGCGAGGTGGAACGATTCGTATCAAGACAGTGGCAGGCTTGGACCGGAGCGAACGAACGCACTGTAAAGAATTGGGTATCGGGTCGTTATGGTCCATGTGGCACCCATCTGATCGTGTTGATGCAGCATTCGGATGAGGTGATAGAATCAGTGCTTTCAATGGTTGGCTTGGACGATTTACGACTAGCGGAAGAGCTAATTCTCCTGGAGCAGCACATGCAAGAGTTGGCGTCGATGATAAGATCTCTGAAAAAGACGATCGAACGCTAGTTCGCCCGGTAGGCTGGCAGGCGCGATTTGGTGACTACGCCGACTGGAGCGCGAGCGCTTTCTCGGAAATGCCGATGATGATTGCAGCGCGTTCGCGAACTGGTGCAGGGTTCCAGTTTAGTTTCCATCAGCTTTGGTTGCGGGCCAATCAATCGGTGTGAACCCGAGCCGCCGCCTGTCCATTTCTTCGCGAAGCTTGTCCGCATAGGCACGCACTCCATCACCGGCAAAGCGGTAGCGGCCTCCAGCGTCTAAGGCGACTTGGTGACGGATGTTTTCGTAAAACGCCGACAGGCGCTCGTCCTTCATTTGGGAAAAGTTCATGAATGGCTCCGGAATACGTGCCAAAAAGGAAGTTTAGACCGCGCTTATTTGCTTTTGCAAAGGGCGGTGTTGATTGCGGTTATCTTTTCCACTTCATCCACAGGAGCTTTGATCTAAATGTCGGGCGTTCTACGCAACTGTGGGAGATGACTTTGATCGGAAAGCGATCGGAAGTTCGTTTATGCGGCGCAGCAAGCTGCCTACCGCTGCCACGCTTAATGCGGATGCAGAAAACTACGCGACCTGCTTGAAGCGCTCATAAGCGAATTGCCAGTCGATCTCGGTCGGTTGGTCCTTGGTTCTCTTCGGTAAAATGATACGTCGGCCATTGAGGGCTTTCAGCGCATCCAACATTGGGCCGTCATTTTGATCGGGCAATCGATCGGAGACGTGCATTCCAAAGTCAGGATCAATTCCGATTAGATGTGCATCAAAGGCTGCGTGATAAATCTTCGAAAGTGGGATCCCGTTCGTGACCATCAGCTGCTCAATCGCGGTGCGACATCCCCGCGATGAGTGATGCGCAAAAGCCGCCGCTGTCCCCAGCGGCGGTCTTTTCTTGCCCGCTTGTTTGCTTTTTCTTTGCACAGTTTCTGCACTGCACGCGCACAGAAGCGCCTTAAATCAAGCACCACTTAGAACTGTCACAAAGGGAATGGCGCATGAAGTGGCTACTGGCTTGGCTGATCGTGAACGCGCTCTTTATCGCGTGGCGGGCGTTGGTGGTCTCGAAAAGGATGGAATCGCGCGACCGACTGGGGCGAACAGGAGGCGCTCAGCAATCAGGCTTCTCAACAGAACTTCGGCGTCGGCTACGGCCATAAGTGCCGGAGTTGTCTGCCGCTGCCAACCCTCTCAGCCATTAGCGCCGTTGTCATCGCCACTGGCCTCTGCTGACGCGGCCTCGGCCGTGTTCGCAATCTCTTGAAGTGCCATCTCAGATGCAAACTCATTGATCGAATAGATTTTGTTGCCGTCGTAGATCGAGACATTCGTGAACCTTGCAACGATATGCCACTCGACCGCCTTCTCGAACGCTTCCTTCGCGGTTCCGGCAGTTGCCGCCAGCGTGCGATCGTCCAAACATCCTTGCACCAAAAAGGGCATGGGCTCTGCATAACCGAGTTTGCAGTTTTCTCCGACAGTCGAGGGTTGCGCCTTCGACGAGACGTTCGCTTATGGTGGTCTACTTGCGGAAAAGCTTCGCCGCGGCCTCATTGAGCTTGTCGCGGTCCCGGCCAATCTCCGCATCAGCTCACGGGCCTGCTCGAGCGAGATGTCGTGCTTCTGCGCGAAGTAGTCAGCGTTGTAGGGGGCGTCCGATAAGCGCCGTCGGATGCTGCTTTTCTTCGTCCGCTTCCTCACGCCGAGATCTTTCGGGATTGAACGCACGACTTCAGCGAGTATTCTAGCGCAATTGGCGTTAGTTGGCGCTCAAATCATGCCGCCGCACTCAAGTTATGCCAGCTTCGCGAAATGATCCTCGGAAAACTACTGAGAACGGCTGGCAACCTATCAAGATCAATTGAGGAACAGAGGCCGTCCCGAAGTCTCCGGGCGGCCTCTCCGATGGACAGGGCGGCTAACGTCAGTTGAGAGTGCGGCTTCTCAAGGTGGCGGCCAAGTCCGCGAACATGCTGAGGAGTTCGCTCGCGTCACGATACTCGGTCAAGCCGGCGGCAGCCATTCCGATTGCCGCCTCGACGACTGGCACGACGCGACCTTCAAGCAAGTCGTCCGCCAGAGCGATTTGCAGCAAGCTCGATGCCGATATCGCCTTGAGACTTGAAGCCAGCCTAGCCAAACATTTGCCCGCATTGTCGTCGGTCGGGGCCGCTAACGCGAGTGCGTTAAGGAGCCGGGCACGGAGTTCGTCCGCGGGCTGCCCGACCTTCACAAAGTCGCTTTCGATTTCTCTGCGCGCGATCAATTCCGCCCTCCGGGTGCAACACCGACACTGGGTCACCGACGACTTTGCCGGGACAATGGGTCAACCCTACCGATAGCGGATTAAGCCAGCCGCGACTTTCCGTATTTCCACGGAGGACGGTCAAATAGCGCGTCGATCGAAGCGGGCGAGAGTCGGTTGCAGTCTATCGGGGGCGGTGTCCTGCTTGCGTTAAAATGCTTCGCAGCATGCAGGCGGCCGTGGCCAACGAATAACCGACCTCCCGCGTCGGCTTTGTAACTCTGACATAGTTCACGCCCGATTCGCAGTCGCTTCGAAGAGCGCGCCTTAACGTGGCCCGGGTGTGCCTCTGACGAGAAAATAGCGATTTGTCGCGCTAAAAAGCTCAACATTAAAGGGATTAGCTGCCCCGCCGGTCCAGCTTCGGAGGGCAACGCTCTATCCAGCTGAGCTACGGGTGCTTCGAGGGTTCATTTAGCCGATTGGCCGGGCAGGGGCAACGGCCCTGCGGCAATCGTTTTGGGGCGTGTCAGGCGCCTGCGCCGCCATCGCCGAAGCGCTGCCGGTAGGCACGGATATAGGCCTGCTCCGCCGGCTTGAGGTGACGCCGCGTCAGCATGATCAGTTCGTCGCGGCGCGAATGCCGCAGGGCCTCGATCATCGCCATATGGTCCTGGCGGGCGTCGTTCAGCGCGCCCGGGTTGGCGTAGGCGTAGGAGCGGATACCGGAGACCTTTTGCGCCAGGTTCTCGATGGTCTCGATCAGGCAGCCATTGCCGCATAGCCCGAACAGCGCGCGATGGAATTGCACATTGCTGTGGAACACGGCCAGAAGGTCGCCGGCATCGACCCCCTTGCCGTGTTCGCGCTGCACGGCTTCCAGCCTGACAATGTCGGCGCTCGCGACCGGAAACGGCAGAATCCGTACCGCCATCACCTCGAGTTCCTCGCGCACGTTGTAAATCTCGCTCACCTCACTCGGTTTGAGATCGCGCACGATCGCGCCGCGGTTCGGGATGCGCTCGACGATGCCCCGCTTTTCCAGTTCGAACAGCGCGAGCCGGATGTCGCCGCGATGGGTGTCGAAGGCCGTGCAGAGATCCTGCTCGACCAACCGCTCGCGCGGATGGCGTCTTCCGAGCACGACGTCTTCCTCGAGCTTCCTGGCGATCAAATGCGCGATCGGTTCGCGCTGCGCCTCGGCCGGGGAGGGAATCCCGGTGGCGCCCGCAACGTCGCGGCGAGCAGGCAGCTTTTTCGAGGTTTTGGCGGTCGCCATGGCATCAATCTGCCATCGGTCCAGATAGTATACAATCTAAAATACTATCTTGTTAACACACCGGCTTCGGTCATAATGGCGTGGACGCCGGGCCCATGGGTGATGGCGACAACAGTCCGCAAAAGCGGCGAAGCAGGGGAGGAGTTCAATGTCCGTTTCACGGTATCTGCCGTTCGCGCGCGGCATTCTGCTGGGCGTCGCCATTGCCATGGTGTCGTCGGCGGCGTCGGCCCAAAAGCGCGAATTCTCGTTCGCCTACGACCAGCCCAAGAACAGCGGCTACGGCATCGGCGCCGAGATGTTCAACAAGAAGCTGACCGAACTGAGCAAGGGCACGCTCTCGATCAATCAATATCCCGGCGCCCAGCTCGGCACCGAGGCGCAGACCCTGCAAAAGGTCCAGACCGGCGACATCGATTTCGTGATGCTGTCGACCGCCAACGCCTCGACCGCGCAGCCGGAGTCGGGCGTGTTCTCGATTCACTACATCTTCCGCGACGAAGCGCACGCCATCAAGGTGCTCGGCGACCCCGCGGTGATCGCGGCGATGAAGGAGCTGTACGCGGCCAAGATGAAGGGCGCGCATATGCTCGGGTTGGGATCGCAGGGCCTGCGGCACATGTATGGCAAGAAGCCGGTCGAGAAGGTTGCCGACCTCAAGGGCATCAAGATGCGGGTGCAGGCGACGGTGACGGAAGACACCACATTCCCGGCCTATGGCGCCCAGGTCGTGCACATGCCGTTCGGCGAGGTCTACACCTCGCTGCAGACCGGCGTCGTCGACATGGCCGAGAACGGCATCAACAACTATCTCGTCAACAAGCACTATGAACCCGCGCCGGTGCTCTCGCTCACCGAGCACGAAGCAAACAATGCCGCGCTGTTCGTCAGCGACAAGGTATGGAGCAGCCTGAGCGACGAGCAGAAGAAATGGGTGCAGGCGGCCGCCGACGAGGTCAGTCGCAACGAGCCGACGGCAGCCTTCAAGCTTGAACACGAAGCGCAGGCAAAGCTCGAGAAGATCGGCGTCAAGGTCGTCAAGACCGTCGACAAGAGCGGCTTCATGGCCATCAGCAAGCCGATCCAGGACAAGCTGGCGTCCGACCTCGGACCGAACGCCGTCAAGGTCCTCGGCATGGTGCGCAACGTTCAATAAGTAGCGGGCTCGCGCGGCGGGGAGCGGTGGCTTCCCGCCGCGCTGTTTCTTCATCGCGGTTTCGAGAATCGATCATGCCCGGATACAATAGCCTCGTGCTGGAGGAGCAGCGCTATCTGAAGTGGCGCGCGCTCGACTGGCTCGAACAGGTTCTGATGATTCTCTGCGGCATCGCCATCACCGGGTTCTCCGTCCTGGTGATGTGCGACGTCGTCACCCGCACCATCGGCCACCCCTGGCTCTGGCTCCAGGAGGCGACGATGACATTCTTCATCTACGGCATCTTCATCGGCGTCGGCGCGGCGACGCGGCGCAATGATCACCTCTATCTCGCCGTGCTGGCGGAATCGCTGACCGGCAACACGCGGCTGTTCTTCGAGCTGTTCAACCGGCTGGTGGTGCTCGGCGTCGCCTTCTGCATGATCTATTTCGGCTACTTGAACTTCCTGGACGGCTTCAAGAGCCTGCGCATGCCGTCGATGACGCCGCTGTCGAGCTTCTATGCGGCAATTCCGCTGTGCGGCCTGCTGGTCGCCATTTTCACGATCGAGCAGATGGTCAACGGCTGGAAGAACGGCTTTGCCGGCACGTTGCACACTGACGAGAAGAGGAAAGCGCTGTGACGACCAATGGCGCGCTCATCTTCCTGATGGGATTTCTCTTCCTGTTCTTCGGCTACATGGGCGTGCCGGTGGCCTTTGCCCTGATCGCGTCCGTGCTGGTGGTGACGGCGTTCACCCCAGTCAGCCTCGCCTCGATGATGGCGCAGCTGTTCAACGGAATGGACACCGAAGCCCTGCTCGCGGTGCCGTTCTTCCTTCTGGTCGGCGACCTCATGACGTCGGCGAACGTCACCGTCCGCATGATCAAATTGTCGCAAACCCTGGTCGGACATTTGCGCGGCGGTCTGGCGCAGGTGGTGACGATCTTCAGCATGTTCTTCGCGGGCATCTCCGGCTCGTCCGCCGCCGATGTCGCCATCCTGTCGCGAACGCTTGCGCCGGAAATGAAGCGGGAAGGCTACGACCTCGCCTTCACGGCTGCGCTGATCGCCTCGGCCTCGACAATGGCCAATCTCATCCCGCCCAGCATCATGGCCGTGGTGTATGGCGCGACCGGCAACGTGTCGATCGGCGGGTTGTTTCTCGGCGGCGTGGTGCCTGGCGTGTTCGTGGGCATCGGGCTGATGATCTACAGCTTCTTCTTCGGCCCGCTCGGTATCAAGCGCGAGCGCGCCACGTTTGGCGCGGTCGCGACCGCCACGAAGGCGGCGGCCGTGCCGCTGATGATCCCGTTCATCATCATGGGCGGCATCCTGACCGGCCAGTTCACGCCGACCGAAGCCGGCATCATTGCCGTGGCCTACATCGTGTTCGTGGCGATCCCGTTGCTCAATCGCCGGCACTACCGGCACTTGCCGCGCGACATGGCGATGACCGGGCTGCTCTATTCGATTCCGCTCATCACCATCGGCGCGGCATCGGTATTCGGCTGGATGCTGGCCTATCTGCGCGGCCCGGCCGTGGTATCAGGCTGGATTTCGTCGGCGGCCGGCGGCGACCCCTTCCTGATCATGCTGTTGCTGGTCGCCCTGTTCGTCGTGGTCGGCGACTTCATCGATGCCATACCCGCGATCATCATTTTCATGCCCATCATCGACGATCTGACCAAGAACGCCGATATCAATCCGGTGCACATGGGCGTCGTCATCATCGTCACGCTGGCATTCGGACTGATCACGCCGCCTTACGGGCTTGCGCTGCTGATGGCATCGAAATTCGTCGGGGTGCGCTTTGGCCGAGCGATGCTGGCGTCGTTCCCCATTTATATCGTGTTCTTCGCTGCGATCGCGTTCTGCATCTACTTTCCCGAAATCGTGCTGTGGCTGCCGCGGCATCTGCTGCCGGAATCGGTCGGCTGTTTCAAAAACCCCAGCGGCGCCGGATATCTCTGTCCCTAGCCCGCGCCTGCCTGGCCGTTCGCCCGGCGCTGCACGCAATTGTGGCAGGGGTTGCCTGTTCCCCATCGGGATTCGATCGCGGCCGGGCGCGGCAGCAGGCGGTGGATAGACCAAGGTGGGAGGGCGCGCGGCCTCGTCCTCCGTCAAAATTCTGATCAGCTCCGGCGAATTGGTGCTAGTCTTCACGCGTTGATCTTCTCGACCATGGATGGGGACGTCCGATGTATAAGAAGGTTCTTCTCGCCTATGACGGTTCGGTCGAGGGGCGGCGCGCGTTGCGGGAGGGCGCAAAGCTCGCACAACTCTGCCGTTCCGAGGTCTTTTTGCTTGCGGTCGTCGAGGTTTCCTCGATCATGACGCCCGAGGCCGGGCTCACGATCCCGATCGAGCTGCAGACCGAGGATTACAAGGCCATCCTGAACGAAGGCACCGAGCGGCTGAAGGCGCTGGGATTTTCGCCGACCGCACGGCTCGAGGTCGGCGATGCCGGGCAGAAAATCGCCGAGGTTGCCGAAGAAATCGGCGCGCATCTCGTCGTCGTCGGCCACCGCCCGCAGGGGACGCTGGCGCGCTGGTTCGGCTCGATCGGCAGCTATCTGGTCAAGCGCCTGCGCTGCAGCGTGCTGGTGGCCCAGACCGAGATCAGCGACGCCGAGTTCGACCGGCTGAAACCGGCAGAGACGGCGGCCTCCGGATAGGGCTATTCCGATCCGGAGCTTAAGTCGTGGGAACGATGATCTTGCCGATCGGCCACAGCGCGATGCCGGCAAGTTTCAAGTGCGCCCAGGCAAAGGGAATGCCGATGATGGTCACGGCCAGCACCACGGCCGTGACGACATGCCCAAGCGCCAGCCACCATCCCGCCAGCACCAGCCAGATGATGTTGCCGATCACCCCGAGCGGGCCGGTGCCGATATCTTCCTGGCCCGTATAGGCGTCGCGCGAGATCGCCGTGAAGCCGAACGGGAACAAGGTGTAGGCCGCGATGTTGAACGCGGCGCGCGCCCAGGGAATCCCGATGATCGTGATCGCCATGACGACGGCGGCGACCAGCCAGCCGAACGCCATCCATGCGCCGCCAAGAACGATCCAGATGATATTGAGTAGCAGTGAGACTGGTGACATGACGGAAACTCTAACTTGCCGCGCGCCCGATTGAAATCAAAAACCGTCCTGCAACCGGAACCCGATTGCCCCTCGCTTCGCAACCGTTAAACTCACCGGCCGAACGATCAGGCAACACCTATCGACAGGGAGAAACGTTCATGCGTCCGCTCGAATTCGGCTGGTATCTGCCCACGCATGGCGACACCACGGCCTATGGCCTGATGGAGGCGCAGATCCCGGGCTCTCCCGAACTGTGCGACCGCGTGGTGCAGGCGGCGGAAGCGGCCGGCTTCGAATATCTCCTGATTCCGGTCGGCTCGACATGTTGGGAGGCGTGGATATCAGGCGCTTTCATGGCAGCGCGTTCGTCCTTCATCAAGCCGCTGATTGCGGCGCGGCCGGGCTACATCAATCCGGTGCTGTTGGCAAAAATGATCTCGACCTTCGACCAGATGTCGGGCGGGCGCATCTGCATCAATCTGATCGCCGGCCAGAACGAGAGCGAGGTCGAAGGCGAGGGCGTGCGCTATCCCAAGGAAGCGCGTTACGAACTGATGGAGGAGGAAGTCTCGATCCTGAAGGCGCTGTGGACCACGCGCGGACCGGTCAACTTCGAAGGGAAATTTCACAAATTGTCTGGCGCGCATATCAAGCCGCGCCCGCACCAGCAACCGTTTCCAAAATTCTATCTCGGCGGTGGCTCGCGCCAGGCCTGGGAATTGTCGGCGAAGCATTCCGACGTGCATCTGTTCTGGGGCGACCTGCCGGAAAAGATCGCCTCGAACATCGCCGAGATCAGGCAGATGGCGCGCGCGCATGGCCGCGAAAACGACATCGGCTTCGGCATGCGGCTGCAGGTGATCTGCCGCGAGAACGAGGCCGACGCCTGGGAGGCTGCCGATCAACTGGTGCGCCACGCCACCGAGCGGCAGAAGCAGGAAATCCAGACGCTCTACAGCAAGTCGGAGGCGAACCTGCGCGTGCAGCAGCTTGCCCGCGAGCATGGCGATCTCCTGCTGCCGCATCTGTGGACCGGCATCACCAAGGTCCGCCCCGGCGCCGGCATCGCCGTCGTCGGCAATCCGCTCCAGTGCGCCGAGACGCTGCAGCAATTCATCGATACCGGCTGCCATTCGTTCTGTCTGTCCGGCTATCTGCATGATGAGGAAGCCGAGCGCTTCGGCCGGCTGATCCGGCCCATTCTGACCGAGAAAAATCGCGGCCGGTGGGCGGCGTAACGCCGGAAACAGATGCCGCGGTCATGCTGCAGTGCATCCGCATGGCGCGCGGTATTGCTGCGATGCGCTTGGCCGCGACCTTTATATCGCTCGCGGCGGTGATAGCCCGGGGCTAGAGTTGGGCGGTTTCAACCGGGTACCGCCAAATGAGTGGATCGAGTTCGGTGCTTGCGTGGAGCTCCGCTCTGGAGGAGTTCGCGCTGTTTCGAACGCTCAGTGCCGAACAGCGGCTGAAGGTTCTCAACGCCTTGGTCCGCCAGGATCTGGTGCGCGGGCAGCTGCTTGTCGCACAAGGCGGTCCGTCGGATTCGTTTTTCCTCGTGCTGCATGGCGCGCTCGCGGTGCGCAAGACCGGCTATAGCGAACCGATCGCCGAGCTTCGGGCCGGCGAACTGGTCGGCGAGATCGGCTTCTTCGCCAACGGCCCGCGCACGGCTGACGTGATCGCGATCCGCGACACCAGCGTGCTGGCATTGACGCGTCCAGCCTATCAGAAGCTGGTCGAGGAAGCCCCCGCCATCGTCGAGGCGCTGCTGGCTGCGCTGGCGCGGCGGTTCGCCAAGGAGACCGCGCGTATCGCGCCGTTTCCCTCGTCGCCGAAGGCACGCACCGTGGCGCTGATCGACGGCGGCGTGCAGCCGCTGCCGGCCGCCTTCGATCGCCGGATGCGCGACGGGCTCGCCGCGACCAACGCCGAGATCGTCGACGCCGCCCGGCTCACCGCGCTGTTTCCCGGCCGCGCGCTCGATGCCCACGAAGTCACCGAATGGCTCAACAAGCTCGAACACACCGCGCCGCTGGTGGTCTATCTCGGCGGCGGCGAAGCTTCGCCATGGGCGCGCAAGGCCATCCGTCAGGCCGACATGGTGGTGGTCGCGTGCCGCGGCGAAGCACCTGCCGCCGCACTGACGGAAATCGAGGCGTTCGCCTGCGAGGTTCATGCCGTCTCGGCCAGACGTCTCGTCCGCGTTCATGACCATCGAAGCGGCGAGGTCTCCGGCACGGCGGCCTGGCTGGCCCGGCTGCCGGCGTTCATGCATCACCATGTCGCGCTCGAAGACCAGATCGATATCGACAGCCTGGTCCGCTTTTTGTGCGGCCGGGCGGTCGGCTTTGTCGCCGCCGGCGGCGGCAGTTTTGGCACCGCGCATGTCGGTATCTACAAGGCGTTTCGCGAACGCGGCGTGATGTTCGATATCTTTGTCGGCACCAGCGTCGGCTCCGCCATGGTGGCCGGCTTCGCCAAGAATCTCGAAGCCGAGCATCTCGAGCGCGGCACGCACGAGATCTTCGTCAAAAGCAGAAGCTTTCGGCGGCCGACCTGGCCGCGCTATTCGCTGTTGGATCACAAGGCGTTCGATCGCGCGCTGGCCCATCAATACGGTCCCGACTGCCGGATCGAGGATTGCTGGCGGCCCTTCGCGGCCGTCGCGACCAATCTTTCGACCCACAATCTCGAACTGATCCGGACCGGGCCGGTCTGGCAGGCAGTGCGCGCATCGAGCGCGATCCCCGGGTTGTTGCCGCCGTTCTACACGGCGGACGGTGCAATGCTGGTCGATGGATGTCTGATCGACAACGTGCCGCTGACGTCGATGCACCAGCTCAAGAGCGGTCCCAATCTGGTGGTGCATTTCGGCGAGCCGGCGGCGGAGATGTTCGATGTCGATTATGCGGCGCTGCCGGGACGGTTCGAGCTGATCGCCGCGATGCTGACGCCGTTCCGCAAGAAGCTGCTGCCCGCGGCGCCAAGCGCGGTGAACGTGCTGTGGCGAAGCCTCGTGGCGCATCAGCGCTACGATACGCTGCCGGTCGGGCCGTTCGACACGGTCATGCGCCCGCCGCCTCCGGACGGGGTCGACGTGACGGATTTCGATCGTCACACGGAAATCTTTGAAGCGTCCTACCGCTGGGCCAAGGAGGCCATCGCAGCGCTGGAGGCGGGAGGCAGTGCGGCCATATCAGCCATGCTCGACACCGGCGCGCTGGAGCGGCGTCAGGCGACGGCTGTCGCTGCCGCCAATCGCGCGCCGAGCAATCGCCTCGCCCCGGCGCCGGCTTCGGCGCGCTGAACAGATAGCCCTGCATCCGGGTGCATCGTCGGCATCAGCGGCGATAGCCGCCGGCGCGCGAATAGGTCGGGCGGTTTTCCTGTGCCGGCCGGCTGGCGAGGCTGGCGCGCGCCTCGCTGGCGCGCGGGGTGGTTGCCAGCTTGAGGTCTTCCAGGAAGATCGGCCTCGAAAAGTAATAGCCCTGGGCGTAACGGATCTTGGTCGCGGCCTGCAGATAGGCCAGTTCCTCGAAGCTTTCCAGACCTTCGGCGATCACGGTCATGCCGAGCGCTTCGCTTAAGGACTCGATCGCCCGCAGGATGCCCTGGCTGCGCGGACGCTTATGGATGTCGGTGATGAAGGAGCGGTCGATCTTGATCTCGTCGGCGGTAATGTCGGCCAGCGCGGAGAGCGACGAATAGCCGATGCCGAAATCGTCGATCGAGATCTTGACGCCGAGCTTGCGGAAGATCGGCAGGATCTCGTCCTGGAAATGCGTCTTGGTGACGAAGGCGTCTTCCGTCACCTCGATCATGAAGCGCGTCGGAAACCCGGTGGCCTCGATCGCCTCGGCGAACGGCTGCATGAATTCGGGATTGCCGGCCTGTTTGGCCGCGACGTTCATGCTGATCGTGGTGTCGGGGCCGAAGGTCTCGTTGATCAGGTCGATCGACTTGACGATCTCCGCCAGCACCAGATGGGTCAGTTCGTCGATCAGGCCAAGTTCGGTGGCGAGGTTGATGAATGTACTGGGGGCCTGAATCACGCCCTCGTCGTCGCGCAGGCGCACCAGCGCCTCGACGCCCTTGACCTCCTGGGTCCGGATATCGACCTTGGGCTGGAAGGCGCAGCAAAAGCGCTTTTCCAGGATCGCCAGCCGCAGCGATTGTTCGATCTTCATCCGCGCCAGCGCCTCGCGCTCCATGCTGGCATCGAAGAACGCCGCGGCGCCCTTGCTGCTGTTCTTGACGCGGTACATCGCGATGTCGGCGTTCTGGCGCAGCACTTCGTAGCTGCGGCCATGTTCGGGATAGAGGCTGACGCCGATCGAGGTCGAGGCGAATATCTCGGACTGATCGATGAAGAACGGCGCCTTCAGCCGCTGCAGGATGAAGTCGATGTACTCTGCGACCTCGGCGTCGTTCTGGATCGGATTGAGCAGCAGCACGAACTCGTCGCCGCTGATCCGCGACAGGATGTCGGAGTCGCGCAGGTCCAGGCCCAGCCGCTTGGCCATCTCCACCAGCAGCTTGTCGCCGACCGGGTGTCCGTAATAGTCGTTGATGTGCTTGAAATTGTCGATGTCGAGAAACGCCAGCGCGAAGCGGCCCTGTCCGTTGTCGTACTTCAGGAGACTGTTGACGCGATGCTCGATCACGCGCCGCGTCGGCAGGCCGGTCAGCTCGTCGTAATAGGCGGAGCGAAACAGGTGATCCTCGAACGCCTTCTGTTCGGTGATGTCGGTCGAGCTCGAAATCAGCAAATTGCGTCCGGCGACCTGGACCGGCCGATGCGAGGTGAGAAACACCTGCTTGGCCGAACCGCGGGCAATCGCTTCTTCCGTCACGGCCGGGCGGCCGTTGCGCAGCAACTCGAGACAAGTATCGCGGCGCTCGCCCGGTTGCGCGGCTGATGGCGCCGCGGCGGCGGCCTCCAGCAGGGCGGTCGCGGCATCGTTCATCAGCACGAACTCGCCGTGCTCATCCTGAACCGTCACGCCGGCCGGAAGCAACCTGAAGACATCCCGCAGGATGCTCAATTCGGATTCAAATATGCTTTCATTGCGAGTTTGCGTCGCGGTCGCCTGAAAGTCGTGCTTTTTGGAACTATGCATGCCACGGAGCTTGGCAAAGTCCCTTGTAGCATTGGTTAAGTGGAACTGCGAAAAACCGGGACAACCGTAGAAGTCGGCGATTTTCAACGGTGTTTGGCTTGATCGTTATTAACAAAATCTCAACGCCGATGAAGAGAGCCGGGTGCGAAATGAATATCGTTTCACGCGTTTGGCCAGTACGACGGGTCTTGCGCCGCGACCGCGCGGAAAATCGCTCTAGCTAGCAGGGATCCGGCATTGCATCGTGCAATGTACCCCGGTCTTGAGATAACGGATGTCCGTCCCGCCGTCGAACGCGCGAAGCGCCGATTGCAACAGCTTGGTGCCGAAGCCCTCGGGGCCGACGTTTTCGACCACGGGACCCTCCGTTTCATCCCAGGTGACGTGGAGGCGATTCTCCGAAACCGTCCACGACACCTGCAACAGCCCGCGCGCCGACGAAAACGCGCCGTACTTGCCCGCATTGGTGGCCAGTTCGTGAAAGATCAGCGCCAGGCTGACCGCCAGTTGGCCCGGCAGGAACAGTGGGTCGCCGTTCAGATTGAACCGGACATGGCCGTATGGCCCGAGTTCGGAGTGCAGCATGTCCTTGATGTCGCAGCCACGGCCGTCCAGCCGCGCGATCAAATCGTCGGTCGCCGACAGCGCGCGGAGGCGGCTATCGATGCTGCCCCAGATCTGCGGCTGGTTCTGCAGCACCTGATGCAGCACGGCGTGGATCGTCGAGGTCTTGTTCTTGAGCCGGTGCTGTAATTCGTCGACCAGCAGTTTGCGGTATTCCTCTTCCTCGACCAGGCGTTTTGAATTTTCCCGCTGCTGAGCGACGATCGTTCGGTAATGCTCGACGCCCCAAATGGCGAACCCGCAAACCGCCCAGAACAACACGAGCAGCGCCAGCCGCGCGGAATCGGCGACAGCGGTGCTGAAATTGACGATGACGCCGAGCGCGCCGCCCGCGATTGCCGTTGCGATCCCGATCCGGGCGCCGCCGACCGCGGCGGCGAGGAACACGGCTGGGAAATAGGGCACGAAGAAAACGTCGGGACGGATCTGGGCGATCGCCCAGCGGGCAATCGTCGACAAAGCGAGACAGCCGGCCGCGAAGCCCGTGCTGAAAAGCAGCGAGGGCTGGGAAATTCCCTGCCAGCCGCGCCGGAACTCGTCGATCAATTTCTTCATCGGAATTGTCACTTCACGTGATCAGCGAATCCAAAATATGGCCGAACTTGACGGAATTCCGGGATTTCACCGTGAACGGAGGCCGTCCAGCCGGATCGGCAGGCAGGTGCACGATGGAACAAGCTCGCTTGCGTTGTTCCCGGCGGCCGGGAATATTCGATTCAACTGCGTTTGCCGCAGGCCATGACGGTGAAACTTTTTGGGCGACACAAGGGGAGACGCAAATGTCCGTGGCATCCAGATCATCGCAGCAGGGCGACTTTCGCTCGTTTTACCTCGCCATTGTCGCCGGCCTCGCCTGCGCTTTCGTCATCGGCAAGATGCTGCCATCGACCATGGCCGCGATCTCGGCAGTGATCGAGCCGCTGTGCATGAGCAGCGACTCGGCGGGGTCGACACAGGACGTCGTCGAGCCGATCTCATCGCATGCCTTGCCGAACGTGCCGGGCAAGCGCGTGACGATCGTGCGCGTATTCTATGGACCCGGCGGGTTCACGCCGGCGCACCGGCATGCCGGTTCGGTCACGGCCTACATCACCAAGGGCGAAATCCGCTCGCAATTGGCGGGCGGTCCGGTCGAGACGTTCGGGGTCGGGCAATCCTTCTTCGAGCCGCCCGGCGCCGTGCATCTGGTCTCGGCCAATGCCAGCTTGACCGAGCCCGCCGAATTGATCGCGGTGTTCGTGGCCGATGAAGGCGCGCAACTGACGACGCTGGTGAAGTGAACCGGGAATCGTAGGGTGGGCAAAGCGAAGCGTGCCCACCATCTCTTGAACACCACCCGTGTGAATGGTGGGCTCGCTTCGCTTTGCCCACCCTACAAATCACGGCCGACGCCTCACAACGCCTTCAACACCACCCGTAACCCATCGCGCGGTTTCGGGATCGGCCATATCTGCCAGTCCGGTCTGTAGCCGGGCTCCAGCGACACTTCGAGATTTTGCAGGAAGTGCCGCGCAAAACATTTCGCCTGCATGTAGGCAAAATGCAGGCCGAGGCACATATGCGCGCCGCCGCCATACGGCACCCACGCAAAACGATGGCGGTTGCGCTGCGCCTCGTCGGTGAAGCGCATGGGATCGAATTTTTCAGGCTCGGGCCAGATGTCGGGCATGTGATGCGTGAACAGCGGATTGACACCGACCATGGTGCCGGCAGGGATCGCATAGCCCTTGAAGGTGAAGTCCTTGATGGAGCGGCGCGGCATCGAGGGCACCGGCGGCTTCAGCCGCAGCGCTTCCTTGAAGGCCATTTCGGAGAGCCGCATGGCTTCGAGGTTGTCGAATGTCATGGGGGCGTCCGCGGCAAGGCCGAGGCCTGTGACTTCGTCGCGCAGCTTCTGCTGCCACTCCGGATGCGCGGCCAGTTCGCCCACGAACGACGTCAGCGACGAGGTCAGCGTGTCGTGCGCCGCCATCATCAGGAAACTCATGTGATCGACGATGTCCTGCGTCGAGAGCAGCGCACCGTCCTCGTGGGTCGCATGGCATAGTTGCGAGAACAGATCGTCGCCGCCGCCTTTGGCGCGGCGAAGCGGGATCTGCTCGGAAAAATAGGCGACGATGCGCTTGCGTCCCTTGACGCCGCGCGCCATCGGCGTGCCGGGCAGCGGCTTTCGGATCACGGCGACGGAGGCCGCCACCATGTCGACGAAGGCGCGCGTGATCTCGTCGACCTCGGGGCCGATGCCGGCGCCGAGAAACGATGTCGCCGCGAGGTCGAGTGTCAGCTGCTTCATCGCCGGATAGAACAGCATGGGTCCAGGCTGCGCTTTCCACTGCGCCACCCGCGCCGCGATGCCGGTATCGAGGTCGGTCAGATAGGATTTCATCGGCCCGGACTTGAACGCCACCGACAGCGCGCGGCGGTGCAGGCGATGCTCCTCGAAATCCAGCAGCATCAACCCGCGCGGAAACAACAGCCCGAGAATCCGTCCCCAGCCGAGCGTCGAGGAGAACTGTTTGGCCTGGTCGAACAGCACCAGCTCATTGGCCTCGGGTCCGAGCAGCACGAGGCTGGTCTCGCCGAACAGATGGCTGCGATAGACCAGGCCGTATTTTTTGGATTGTCGTTCGACCTGCCCCTTGGGATCGGCCAGCACTTCCAGCGTCTTGCCGATCAGGGGCCAGCCCTCGTCACCCGGGATATGCGTCAGCGAATTGCGCCGAGGCGGGGTAAAGCTGTAGGTGGGGGAGGCGACGCTCTGCATCGACATGGCACTTGCTCCGGTTGAGCCTCGGAATCGCGGATATTATCCACTGTATCGCGGCTTTGTCGCGGACCGAATAGCGCTAAGCAGCCAACGCCCGCGCCGTGAATAAGGCCTTGTTTCGCTGCAGCCTAGAGCACGAACGTGTGGCGCGATGCCCCGGGGCGGTTCGATTCGTGGCCATGGCGTCCGAAGTCATGCTATCGTGTTCCAAAATCAAGCGTAATCAGGGGGAAAACATGCCGAAATTGTTTCGTGTTCTCGCTGGTCGCCTTAATCGCACTGGGTGGAATCCCTGCCGTTGCGACCGTGGCGAATGCCCAGACCAAGCCTGCCGTCACGACGCTGGGGCCGGATTTTCCCAAGACCGGAATCTTCATCGGCAACAGCTTCTTCTATTACAACAACGGCCTGCCGGGGCATCTGTCGCTGATGGAAAAGGCCGCCGACCCCGCCAACAAGCTGGCCTATCGCAACACCATGGTCACGATCGGCGGCTCCGGCTTCGATTGGCATGATGTCGAAAGTTATTTCCGGCCCAACGCGGTCGGCAATTATTCCTTTGACGAAAACAACAACGTCGTCTTCAACAAGCTCGACAGATTGTTCGACGTCGCCGTCATGATGGATTGCAGCCAGTGCCCGGTCCATCCCAAGCTCAAATCCATATTCACCGACTACGCCAGGAAGAACAGCGATATCGCGCGCGCCAAGGGCGCCAAGCCGGTGTTCTTCATGTCATGGGCCTACGCCGACAAGCCCGAAATGACGGCGCCATTGGCCGAGGCCTATACGGTCGCAGGCAACGCCAACAACGCGCTGGTGATCCCGGCAGGCCTTGCCTTTGCGAAGGCCATCGGCAAGCAACCCGAACTCAATCTTTATGCGCCCGACAAGCGCCATCCCTCGCTTGCCGGAACTTATCTGGCGACGTGTGTGGTGTTTGCGGCGCTGACCGGACGCTCGCCGGTCGGCAGCGCTTATCTCGCGGGGATCGACGCGCCGACCGCGACGTTCCTGCAGAACGTCGCGTGGGACACCGTGCAGGAATATTACGGGAAGTAGAACGCTGCTGATCCGTCATTGCGAGCGAAGCGAAGCAATCCATCTCTCCGCGCAGGGGCGATGGATTGCTTCGCCGCTGCGCTCCTCGCAATGACGGTGACAGACCTCGTCGCTCTACGACGCCCGCCATCACGCCTTGCGCTTGGCCGCTTCCTTCTGCAGGTCGGGCGCGTTGATGGTCGGGATCGCCACCCGGCCCGGGCCCGTGAGCGGCAGCGCGGCGGCGGCCTTTTCGTTTTCCATGATCTTGGCCATCACGGCCTGGCCCGCCCGTTCGAACACCGCGCGGTTCTCGATCAGGAATTTTTGCGATTCGCGCAGCTTCGCGACATAGCCGTTGATTTCCGGAATCACGTAGCGCGCCACCATGTCCCAGCTCCGGCGGGTATTTTCCGGGTTGGCCCAGTCGTGCACGAAGCCGATGATGGCGCCGACGCCGCCCGAGACATGGATCAGGTTCTTGATGGTTTTCACCAGATCGTCTGGTGTGCCGATGGTCGAGGCGGCGTTCTCGCCGCCCGCGGTTTTCTCCACGGCGTCCTCGGGCGACTTGAACGGCTCCACTCCCGGCCGTTGCAGCGTGCGGACCGTATAGTCGTTGTGCCAGCGCATCAGGCCGGCGCCGGCCTCGCGCTGCGCCTGTTCGCGGGTTTCGGCGATGTGCCAGCTCAACAGCACGCGCCAGTCGGAACGGCTCACGGTGGTGCCGGCCTTCTTCGCGGCATCCTCGGCAAAGCCCCATTGCGTCGGCAGCGCCATCAGGCCCTGCGTCGACATCGAGCCGAGCGAGATGATGCCGATGCCGTATTTGCCGGCGAGCGTCATGCCCGACGGCGAGATCTGCGAGGCCACCACGAACGGCATGTCCTCCTGCAGCGGCAGCAGTTGCAGCGCGGCGTCCTGCATGGTGAACCAGTCGCTCTTGGCGGTGACGCGCTCGCCCTTGAACAGGCGGCGGATGACCGCGATCGCCTCGTCCTGGCGGTCGCGCTGCGTCATCGGGTCGATGCCGAGCGTGTGCGCGTCGGAGGCCAGCGCGCCGGGGCCGGAGCCGAAGAGGGCGCGGCCGCCGGTCATCCAGTCGAGCTGCACCATGCGCTGGGCGACGTTGTAGGGATGGTGATAGGGCAGCGAGACCACGCCGGTGCCGAGCTTGATGCGCTTGGTGCGTTCGCCGGCGGCGGCGAGGAACATTTCCGGCGAGGCGATCATTTCCCAGCCCGAGGAATGATGCTCGCCGCACCAGAACTCGTCATAGCCGAGCGTGTCGATCTGCTCGACGAAGTCTAGGTCGCGGCGGAACTGGAGCAGCGGATTCTCGCCGATCGGGTGATGCGGGGCGAGAAATGCTCCGAATTTCAGGCGTGCCATGGGGTTTTCTCTCCGAATTTATTATTGTCTGGGAATTGCTTGGCATCGAACCTACGGGGTGGGCGGGGGCAAGGCAATCCTGAGAGGCCCGCCGCCAGCGCATGGTTGTCGCGCGGAGTTGCCTGTCTTACCGTCGGCCGGAATTATTCTCCCCTCCTGCCGCTAAAGGCCGAGATGAACCTCGCCAAACCCCGCATCGACATCGGCTTTGCCACCAACAACGCACCGGCGGCGCTGGCATTCTGGCAGAACGAGATCGGCCTGCCGTTCGATCACACCCAGCCGATCCGCCGCGGCTACAAGCAGCACCGCCACGATCTCTGCGGCTCGATCCTGAAGATCAACCAGGTCTATGAGCCGCTGCCCGACAATCCGCCATCCGGCTATCGCGAGTTGTTGATCGCGCGCGACGGCATCGTGACGCCGCAGCCGATGACCGATCCGGAAGGCAACCGCGTCTCGCTGGTGCCGAAGGGCCTGTTCGGAATCGAACGCATCGGCATCCGTCTCGGCGTTCGGGACGTCGAGGCGCATCGCCGCTTCTACAGCGAGGCGCTCGGATTGCCGCAAGGGAAGGCGGCCGATGGCGCGATGACCTTCCTGGCGGGCGACACGGTGCTGATTGTCGAGCAAGCGGCGGATGCGCCCGACGATGCGGCGTTCGACGGCAAGGGCTGGCGCTACATCACGTTCCAGGTCTTTGAGGTCGATCGCGAGCACGCTTACGTGCTGGCGCATGGCGGCCGCGAGGCGCGTGCGCCGGCCACGCTCGGCAGCACGGCAAGGATTTCGATGGTGCGCGATCCCGACGGCAACTGGATCGAGCTGTCGCAGCGCGCCTCGCTGACGGGATCGCTGGAGCCGTCGACCGCGTGACTTCTTCGGCTACAGGTTGACCTTCCAAGGCTGGGTCGCCGCCGGCCATTTCAGCTACAATTGGCAATACGGCCGGCCGTGACCGGAAATCTCTTATAAGTTTCAGTAGGCTCGCGATCCAGAGGAGCCGCCCCGGAAGTTGCGGAATGCGGCCTCGGATGCCTGGTCGATCGAGTGATGCTGTGCTGCACTCGCACAGCACGATCGCCTGGCACTCCTGTGCGACATGGCCGGACGGGATATCAGCTCAAGGTTGCGACGGCCGATCGGTGCTCCACAAAAAAACAACAATCCGGTATCGCCTAATGGCGTGCGCATCGAGGAACATGTCATGGCGCACCGCGCCGACATCGCTGGGGGCAGCATAGGGCAGACATGGCCCGATCATCGCATGCGCCGCCGTACAGCGAACAGCGCCCCTCCTCGAAACAATTCTTCGCCCGAACCTCCGCCTGCTCCTTGCTCCGGCGACAGGACCTGCAGCCGGCCCGTCATATCGGCAGTTCCGGCTAGATCCGAAACCCTTGACCCCATGAGGTACTGACACACGACCCGGCAAGGGTCGCCAAGACAATTCGGCCCAACAAAAAATCAGCACAGGGAGGATACAGATGGCTTTTTACGAGCGATATCTCGGCGGCTGCGCCGCGCTTGCCGTGGCTGCCTTGTTCACTGCCTCGCCGACGCACGCCCAGGACGCGGCGGCGCTGAATGCCGAGGCGGCCCAAAAGGACTGGCCGACGCATCACGGCACCTACAAGTCCTACCATTACAGCGGCCTCGACCAGATCAACACTGGCAACGTCAAGAATCTCGAAGTCGCCTGGATGCATTTTCCGGAGCGCGCCACCCGCGGCATTCAGTCGACGCCGCTCGCGATCGACGGCGTGCTGTACTATTCGGGCTCCTACAGCCGCGTCTACGCGCTGGACGGAGCGACCGGCAGGACAATCTGGGCCTATGCGCCGGAGCTCGACGAGGAACTGGTCGCCAAGCAGACGCACTCGCCATACAACCGCGGCATCGCCATCGGACACGGCAATCTCTATGTCGGCACGGTTGATGGGCGCCTGATCGCGCTCGACCTGAAGAGCGGCAAGCCGGTGTGGGACACCAAGCTCCTGGATTCCAAGAAGGTGACGGTCGGCTTCACCGGCGCGCCGCTGGTGGTGAAGGACAAGGTGATCATTGGCGCCCAGGGTGGCGAATGGACCGGTCGCGGACCGATTTTCGGCGTCGACGGCAAGACCGGACAGAAGAAATGGGAGTTCTTCACGGTCGCCGGCACCGAAGAGGCGATGGCGACGTGGGGCGGTGAGTCCTGGCGAACCGGCGGCGGCGGCGGCTGGATGCCCGGAGCCTATGATCCGGAAACGAATGCAGTGTGGTGGGGCACCGCCAACCCGGCGCCGCTCTACGACTGGTCGGGCGCTGACTGGAAGAAGAGCGGACCGCGGCCGGGCGACAATCTCTACACCACTTCGGTCATCGCGCTCGATCCCGATACCGGCAAGCTCAAATTCCACCATCAGGAGCTGCCGCACGATGCCTGGGACTTCGACTCTGCCGTGGGCGAATTCGTCATGATCGACCGTGGCGGCAAGAAGCTCGTGGTGCACGCCAACAAGAGCGGATACATCTTCGTCTATGATCGTTCCAACGCCAAGGTCGAGAACGTCTGGCCGCTGGTCAAGAACATCAACTTCGTCAAGAGCATCGATCCGAAGACCGGCGAACTGATCGGTCGCCGCGACCTCGTGGAAGGCAAGGTGGACCCGCCATTGTGCCCGGCGATTGCCGGCGGCATCAGCTGGAACTCCGGCGCCTACAGCCCCAAGAACGGGCTCTTCTACCGGATCGGGCAGGAGTGGTGCATGGAGATGAGCGTCGAGAAGACGACGCCGATCCTGGAGCCGATGGCCCAGCTCAACATCGGCGCCACCTTCAAGCTTATCCCGCCTCCGGACGGACCGGCCCGCGGTCACCTTAGCGCCCGCGACCCCGTCACCGGCGCCAAGAAGTGGGAAGTCAACTACAAGCAGCCGCCGCTCGCCAGCGTTCTCGCCACCGCGGGAAATCTGGTATTCGTGCCGGACTCCGAAGGCATCGTGCACGCCTACAATGCGGACACCGGCGAAGAGCTCTGGTCGCGCAACAACGGCATGGGGCATAACGCCGGCATCATCAGCTACATGGCCGGCGGCAAACAGTTCGTCGCCGTGCCGGCGGGCTGGGGCAGCCTGGTGGCCGACGAGTTTGTCGCGCTCTATGGCGAGCCCTTCAAGAGCATGTCGAAGAATACCGGTGCTCTGATTGTCTTCGCGCTCAGGCAATGACAATGGCGCGGGCGGCAGGGATCGATCTCCTTGCCGCCCTTGCGGTCAAGACCCTGCCGCCCGTGCGTCAGAAACGTTGCCGCCTTTGCGGTGATTACGGATGCTGGAATGCGAATACCGTTTGTGATTTTTGCTTGCCTGGCCATCATCTGGCCGTTTCTGTCGACCGCCTCGCTCGCCCAACAGTCCAACTGGGCGGGCGCTTCAAATCCGCTGCCGCAAGCCGAAGCCTCGCCGGACGACATCGAAGGCGGGAAAATGTTCGCAACCACCTGCGGCTTTTGCCACCAGGAGGGCGGCCGCCATGCGGGCAGGGGTCCAAAACTGTCGAAGTCCGAGCGCAGCGACGAATACATCGTCGAGCGTATCAAGAAGGGCAAGGTGGGCGCCATGCCCGCCTATGGCTCGGTGTTCAGTGAGGGCCAGATCATCGCGATCCTGGCCTACATTCGGGGGCTCGATGACTAGAGCGTTTTCCGCGGCGTGGAGACCGCGATATCGCCTAGCCCGATACGTGGCCTGCCTCTCGCTGCTGATGCTCTGGAACGCGTCGGCGGACGCCCGCTCGCTGGAAGCCGTCATCGAGCGAGGCGCGCTGACGCTTTGCGCCAGCCCCAACGCGCTGCCGTTTGCAAGCAAGAACGGACCGGTCCGGGGCTTTCAGATCGAACTCGGCGAGAAAATTGCCGAGCAACTCGGCGTCAAGCTGACGCGGGAGTGGGTGGTCAGTGCGATCCAGTATCGCCGCGCCGATTGCGACCTCGTGCTCGACGTCATCGCCCGCAAGGATACGCCGCCCGCGGGCGGTGTGCGAGCCTCGCGCCCCTACCATCGCAGTGGCGTGGTGCTCGCGGTGCGCAGCGATTCGCCGGCGTCGTCGCTGGCCAATCTCGGCTCCGATCAGCGGGTCGGGGTACCGGTCGGCTCACTGGTCTCGATGACGCTCGCCAAGGGCGGCACCACAACGTCGCCGTTCGTGTTCGAGGACGAGATTGTCGCAGCACTGGCCAATCGCGAGATCGAGGCCGCCGCGGTCACTCGGATGACGGTCGGCTGGTTCAATCTGCAGCATGCCGACAAGCCGTTGCGCCTGATTCCGGCGTTCGACAACGACCAGGATCTGAACTGGAATATTGCGGCGGGCCTGCTTCGCCCCGACGACCAGCTGCGAGAGCGCGTCGATGCGGCCATCGAGGCCCTGCTGGCAGATGGCACCATCGCGCGGATCTATGCCGGCTACGGCATCGAGCTGCGTCCTCCGCAGTGAGGCGCGCGCCGGATTCGCCGTCATAACAGGGCCCGGACCGCTTACCTCCGGGGTAATCGCGGTCATGACCAAATCCTGAGAACGTCCGATGCAAGAGATCCCGGACAAGGCCCGCTCCCATGCATCAGATCGTCTCAGCTCCCGTCGATACGTTGCGTCGCTGGTGGGTGCTCGCCATCGTTGTTGCGGCGCAATTCATGTTCGGGGTCGATGCCTTCATCGTCAACGTCGCGATCCCGACCATCGCAACGGAACTGCACGCGAGCGCGGCGCAGATCGAGGCTGTGATTGCGATCTACCTGATCGCCTATGCCACGCTGGTCGTCACCGGCGGGCGGCTCGGCGATATCTACGGCGCGCGGAACGTGTTCATCGCGGGCGTGGCGGGCTTCACCGTCACCTCGCTGTGGTGTGGGTTGGCGCAATCCGGACCAGAATTGATCGCGGCCCGGCTGGCGCAGGGTGCGACCGCGGCATTGATGGTGCCGCAGGTGCTCGCCACCCTTCATTTGCTGTTTGCGGATGGCGCGCGCGCCCGCGCCTTCGGTATCTATGGCATCGTACTCGGGTTGGCCGGTGCGGCAGGCTTCCTGCTCGGCGGCATCCTGGTGACGCTAGATCTGGCGGGGCTTGGCTGGCGCGCGGTGTTTTTCGTCAACGTGCCCTTTGGAGCCGTCATCATCGTCGCGGCCTGGAAAATCATACCGGCCTTTCAGCGCCGGGCCGTCACACGGCTGGATATTCCCGGTGCGGCCGTGCTGTTTCTCGGCCTGCTGTGCCTGATCGGCCCACTGCTGTTCGGCCACGATCTGAACTGGTCGCCTTTGACATGGCTGGCGATGGCCGCAGGCGTCGGTATTGTCGCCGCGTTCCTGCGGCTCGAACGCACGGTTGCCCGCCGCGGCGGCATGCCCTTGATCGATCTCGCGCTGCTTTCGGACAAGCCATTCATGCGCGGGCTTGTTGCCGTGTTCTTTTTCTTCTTCGCCAACCTGTCGTTCTATCTGGTCATGACGATGTACATGCAGAAGGGGCTGCATATTCCGCCGCTGCGGGCCGGGCTTGTCTTCCTGCCGCTGGCGCTGACCTTCGTGATCGCTTCGCGCCATAGTGGAATGCGCGCCAAACATCGCGGCACGCTGGTGCTGGTCGACGGCTGCGCGGTGCAGATCGGCGGCCTTGCGGTATTGGTGCTGGCGATCGAATGGATCGATACGCCGTCCGCGACGGTTCTTGCCCTGGTGCTGACGATCTTCGGCTACGGCCAGGGCCTCGTCATGGCGCCATTGTCGAGCGCCGTGCTCTCGACCGTGAAGCCCGCGAGCGCCGGCGCAGCCTCGGGCATCTACGGTACCACGGCACAGATTGCGAACGCTGCGGGCGTTGCGGCGATCGGTGCGGTATACTTTGCAATCGAATCGAATCAGTCGGCTCGACCGGCGCTGCTTGCCACGTGCGCGTTGTTTGCGTTGTCGATTACCGCCTGCGCCGCATTCCTGACATGGATACGTCGGGTCACAGGATGACAAATTAACGTCAATTGCCGAAATTTGATTGTGGGGAATGACAGTGCACGGCCTTTTTATTTTGCAGTGCAGCAACTATCTGTTCTGAGTAACGTTGACGATCCAAGAACAATCGCCCCAGGAGCCAGCTTGTCGCTCGCGAAGAACGTCGAATTCTTGAGCCATTTCCCGAAGCTGAACGGGTTCAATGGCTTGGGAATCTATGGCCGAACCGCTTCGCCGGCGGGGCAGAGTCCACTCGTCGAAATCTCAGGATTTGGCACCAATCCCGGCGCGCTCAAAATGTTCGCCTATGTGCCGGAGCCGTTGCCGCGCGCGCCCGCGCTCGTCGTCGTCCTGCACGGCTGCGGCCAAACCGCGGCCGCTTATGACTTCGGCACCGGCTGGTCGACGCTCGCCAAGCGTTATGGCTTTGCGCTGCTGATGCCCGAACAGCAGGGCTCCAACAACGCCAATACCTGCTTCAACTGGTTCAATCCGGGCGATGTCGCGCGCGGCCGCGGCGAAGCCGCTTCGATCCGGCAGATGGTCGCGCGGATGGCCGCCGATCACAAAATCGATCCCCGTCGCATCTATGTCACCGGCCTTTCCGCCGGCGGCGCGATGACGTCGGTGATGCTGGCTGTCTATCCGGAAGTGTTCGCGGGCGGCGCCATCATCGCCGGTCTCCCCTATGGCATCGCCAGCAATGTCCGTGAAGCGCTCGGCGGCATGATGCAGTCGACATCGCGCCCCGCCGATATACTGGGCGACCTCGTCCGCAAGGCCTCCAAGCACAAGGGGCCGTGGCCGAAAGTGTCGGTGTGGCACGGCAGCGCCGACCGCACGGTGAACCCCGGCAATGCCAACGAAATCGTCAAGCAATGGCTCGACGTCCACGGCCTGCCGGCAGCGCCGATGTCGGCCGTCGACGTCGACGGTCATCCGCGCGAGGTCTGGTGGAACGCCGACGGCGAGACCGTCGTCGAATCCTACACCATCACCGACATGGCCCACGGCACGCCGCTGGGCCTGGCCGGCAATGACGAGCCCTATGGCGCGGAAGGCGCGTTCCTGATCGAAGCGGGAATCTCGTCGTCCTATCACATCGCCGATTTTTTCGGCCTCACCGGCCGCGTCAATCCGGCCAGCGAAGCGACCAAGCCGGCGCCGGCGTCGAAGGTCGTCCCATCCGCTGCCACCGAATCCCTGCAGTCGTCCGATCTGGCCGCCACGCTGTGGTCGAAGTCCCACAAGCCGGTTCGCCAACACAGCCCCGCGCCGAGCGAACCGAAGCGCCGCGGCATCGATGTCGGCGGCGTCATCACCCGCGCCCTGACGGCGGCGGGATTGATGAAATAGCGCTGACATCACCCGGTCAGGCGATATCTCAGCTCACATCTCGCCGGTGATGAACGGATTGGTCATCCGCTCCTGGCCGATGCTGGAGCCGGCGCCATGGCCGCAGATGAAGCCGACATCGTCGCCGAGCGGCAGCAGCTTTTCCTTGATCGAACTGATCAGCGTGGCGTGGCTGCCGCCGGGCAAATCCGTGCGCCCGACCGAGCCGTTGAACAGCACGTCGCCGACATGGGCGAAGCGCAATTCCTTGTTGAAGAACACCACGCTGCCCGGTGAATGGCCGGGGCAGTGCAGGATGTCGAAGGTGAGATCGCCGATCGAGACCTGATCGCCCTCGTCGAGCCAGCGGTCGGGCCCGAAATTGCGCACGCCGGTCATGCCGAAGCGCTCGCCGCTGCTCACGACATTGTCGAGCAGGTATTTGTCGGCGATATGCGGGCCTTCGATCTTCACCTGCAGCGCGTCGCGCAAATCGGCGGCGCCGCCGACATGGTCGATATGACCGTGGGTGAGCCAGATCTTCTCGACCGTGACGCCGGTCTGCTTGATCGCCTCTAGGATCTTGGGCACGTCCCCGCCGGGGTCGATCACCACGGCCTTCTTGGAGGGCTCGTGCCAGATGATGGTGCAGTTCTGCTCGAACAGCGTCACCGGCACGATCATCGCGCCGGCCTTGGCCTGGTTCTCGGTCTGGTTCTCGGTTTTGTCATCCATGCATGGCACCATATTCCACCTTGAAAAGGGGTCAACACGGGCGGGAACCGATATGTGGTCGGACTCCGTCCGTGATAGAGTTTCGCAGCCGGATATTTAGTGGCGTAAGCCGGAAATCGCATCAGTCAGATCGCGATTTCGGCCGGGATGCACAGTTCATGGACCAGCCCTCCAAATCGCCGCCCGGCGGAATTCGCACCACGGCCCGCGCCTTTTTTGTCAGCGAGCGCCTCAATACGTCGGGCCTCGAGCGTGGCGATGTCCTTGCCACGACACCGCTCGCGTTTCGCGTCAATGCGAATGGCATCGCGATACTCTTCCGCTATGGCGTGGTGGTTCTGATCGGGCTGAATGCGCTGGAAGAGGACGAGTTCCTTCGCGGCCTGGACCATCGCATGACGGGGAAGTCTGCGCGGCGCGACGAGGAAATCGCCATTATCGAGCTGGCCCCGGAAAGGGAGGACCAGATTCCCCCCGGCGGCCCGATCTGCCTGCAGAGCCTTTCGCCCGAGCGGCTGATCCTGATCGGCGAGGCGCTGGCGAAGAGCGTCGTTCTGGCCCGGCACGAACGCGAGGTGGCCAGCGTCTTCGATACGACCGAACCTTTCGCGCGGGAATTGGCGCGCAGCGGGCGCATGCGCGGCAGCCGCCGTTCGATCCTGAAAAATATCGGCAACGCGCTGTTGGTGCGGCACCGGGTGTCGGGACCGGTCGAAGTGGAAGAGAAGCCCGACGTGCTCTGGGACAAGCCGCATCTGGAGCGGTTGTACGCCCGGCTGGAGGACGAGTATGAACTCAAGGAACGCGCGGAATCGCTGAACCGCAAGCTCGCCGTGATCGCCGAGAGCGCGCAGGTGTTGACCGACATCATCGACACGCGGCGCTCGCTGCGGCTCGAAGTGATTATCGTGCTGCTGATCCTGTTCGAGGTGATTATGACGATCTATCAGCTCGCCGTGGGCCGGCACGCTTGAGCGGGGCCGTCATTCCGGGGTCGGTGCTTCGCATCGCCGCGGAATGACGGCTGATCACATCACCGCTTGATCTGCGCCTTCAGCGTATCCTCGACGACACGGTCGAACGACGACGCTTTCGGCGGCGCCTTGGCGCGCTGGTCGGCGACGTATTTGTCGCGTTTGGCGACCAGCGCCGAGAGCTTTTCATTGAGCGCCTTGCGCTGGCTCATCTGCTTGTTGACTTCCTCGCTACGCTGCTCGGGCTTCAGCGCGCGCAGATTGTCGGGCAGCTCTTCCTCCTTGATGGTGGAAAGGCTGCTGCGGCCGGCGGTCACGTCGGAGACGAGATCACCATCGCCGGTCACGGCTTCGGACGTCGCCTTGGAACGCTTGTTGAGATAGCTCGCCATCTCCGAGGCCTGCGCCGGCGCGGCAGCGGCGACTTCCGACAATTGCTTGGTCTTGCTCTCGGTGCGCTTCTGCAGCTGCTTCGGTCCGTAGGGGATCACGGTGCCGTTGATCTCGCGCTGCAGGATGATGATCTCCTCGTCGTAGGGCGTCTCGATGATGACGACCTGGCCGCCGTCTTGCGGGATCGGAATGAAGCGGCCGTTGCCGTTCTGGGCGATGTCGCGCCACACCCGCTCGGTATCGCGGGCGTCGCCGGCCAGCACCGCGTTGACGATGATGTCCTTCTGCTTGGCCACCGACAGCGTGACCGGATATTTGGTGTCCTGCGCGTAATCCATGTGCGGCGGCGCGTCGCCGACCAGGAACACGATCCGCCTGGTGTCGCCGCCAGAGGTCCATTGCAGCTTGTTGACGGCCACATCGAGCGCCTCGTTGACGCTTTCGGGCCAGTCGCCGCCGCCGCGGGCCTTCAGTTCCAGCAGGCGGGCGTAGAGATCCTGGATGTCGGTGGTGAGGTCGACCTTCCTGGTGACGTAGTCGTCGCCGATGTCGCGATAGGCGACGAGGCCCATGCGGATGTCGGCGTCGGGATTGGAATCGACGATCGCGGTCGCGATCGACCAGATCTTGCGCTTGGCGCCTTCGAGCAGGCCGCCCATCGAGCCCGTGGTGTCGAGCACGAACGCCACTTCGACGGCGGGCTTTGCAACGGCCGATGACAGGCCTGATGACAGCGACAGGGCGGTGAGAGCGAGGGCAAAAGCGGATGGTGCGATGCGTGGCATCGTTGGATCTCCTCCAGTGTTTTGTCCCTCGGAAGCAAGGTTCCCTTTCAAGGTCCCTTGGCTTCGCGGTGCGTCGAGGTCCAAAAAAGGCTGGCTACGGACAAATTTGTGGCCGGCTTTGCGCCGGACTTGGCATCGCTGCTGGGTGGTCGCTGTGAAATCGGATAGGGTTCACGAATGGAATCGCCCGCCCGCCAGATCAGCCTCGTGCCGCCGTTGGACCGTCGCCAGTCGGAGACGGCGCTGGCGATCGCGCGCGGCACCGCGCGGCTGTTACGGTCGCTCGGTTTTTCCTGCATCAGCGAGTTGCCGCTGCCCTCGGGGCGGCGCGCCGATCTGGTGGCGCTGAACGAGAAGGGCGAAATCTGGATCGTCGAGATCAAGTCATCGGTGGAAGATTTGCGCGCCGACCAGAAATGGCAGGACTACCGGATGCATTGCGACCGGCTGTTCTTCGCCTTCACGCAGGACCTGCCCTGCGAGATTTTTCCTGAAGATACCGGCCTGATCATCGCCGACGCCTATGGCGCCCACCTGCATTGCGAGGCGCCCGAGCATCGCCTGCCGGCGGCAACGCGCAAATCGATGACGGTGCGCTTTGCGATGGCGGCCGCGCAGCGGATCAATCGTTTGGTCGATCCGCAGGGGCATGGGGAGTTTTGAGGGGATCGTAGCCCGGATGGAGCGCAGCGAAATCCGGGTCGGCCTATCCGCTTGCGAGATTCCCGGATTGCGCTGCGCTCCATCCGGGCTACGGATAATTACCTCGGCGCGCGCTTCGCCAGGATCCGCTGCAAGGTGCGGCGGTGCATGTTGAGTCGCCGCGCGGTTTCGGAGACGTTGCGGTTGCACATCTCGTAGATGCGCTGGATGTGTTCCCAGCGTACGCGATCCGCCGACATCGGGTTCGACGGCAATTCGGATTTCTCGGTGCCGCTGGCGAGCAATGCTGCGACCACGTCGTCGGCGTCCGCCGGCTTCGAGAGATAATCCACCGCGCCCATCTTCACTGCGGTGACGGCGGTGGCGATGTTGCCGTAGCCGGTCAGCACGATGGTGCGCGCGTCGGGGCGCTTGCGCTTCAGCGCCGACACCACGTCGAGCCCGTTGCCGTCGCCAAGCCGAAGGTCCACAACGGCGAAGGCCGGCGCGGCCTTGTTGATCTGCGCCAGTCCGTCGGACACGGTGTCGCAGGACGTTACCGCGAAGCCGCGGGTTTCCATCGCGCGCGACAGGCGCTCGAGAAACGGCTTGTCGTCCTCGACGATCAGCAGCGAGCGGTCGGCGAGATCGGTCAGTTCGGCGATGGCGTTCAAGGTCGGCTATCCCCCGGGTTGCGGATGGTGGGCATCATATAGAGCATATGGCGCGTCGATTTTGCACTGCCAAGGCCCCACAAAGTCGATCGCTTTGCTTTACCCTAATCCGCTGGCCCGGCTGGACTTTCCTCGGCCTCGAAGCGGGCGCGGGGCCAGGCGATCTGCACCACGGCGCCGTGATCGGGAAAGGTCCGGTTCGAGAACGATACCTTGGCGCCGGTGCGTTCCAGCAGCGTGCGGGCGATGAACACGCCAAGACCGAGGCCGGCGCGCTCGCGGTGGGCCTCATCGGCGCTGCGCCGCCTTGATAAATAGGGTTCCCCGATCCGTTTCAGCATATCGGGCGCGATGCCCGGGCCGTCGTCCGAAATGATGATTTCGACCGTATCGGCGTTCCACCAGGCGTTCACCTCCACGGTCGTCCGTGCGAAATCGACGGCATTTTCCAGGATGTTGCCGACGCCGTAGAGGATGGCCGGGTTCCGCGCGCCGACCGGTTCCCGCGTGGCTGCGACAGCTAGCCGCACCTTGATGGCGACGCCGAAATCGCGATGCGGCGCCACCGTTTCCTCGATCAGCGTCGACAGCGGCATGCGGTCGAACGGCGCGCCGGAGGAGGAAAGCTGGGTGATCTTGGCCAGGATGTCGCGGCAGCGCTGCGCCTGTTCGCGCAGGGTTTTCAGGTCGGACGCCAATGGGTCGTTGCCGTCGACCGTCTTTTCCAGCTCCCGCGAAATCAGGAAGATCGTCGACAGCGGCGTGCCGAGCTCATGCGCGGCGGCGGCGGCCAGCCCATCGAGCTGGGTCAAATGCTGCTCGCGCGTCAGCACCAGCTCGGTCGCGGCCAGCGCATCGGAAAGCTTCCGCGCTTCCTCGGTCGGCCTGGAACGCATAGAGACTGGTGACGCCGATCGCGAGCACGATCGAGAGCCAGACCCCGAACAGGTAGATCGGCGGCAGCACCAGCGGGTCTTCGCTGTCCCACGGGAGCGGCAGATGGAAGAACACCAGCGCCGAGGCGCAGGCGACCGCGAGCAGGCCGAGCCCGATCGTCAGCCGGATCGGCAGCACTGTCGCCGAGATCAGGACCGGTCCGAGGAACAGGAACGAGAACGGGTTCTGCAATCCCCCGGTCAGGAACAGCAACGCGGCCAATTCGACGATGTTGAGCGCGAGCAGCGCCGCGGCATAGACCGGCTCCAGCCGCTGCATCGGGTTGAAGGCGATCTGCAGTGCGAGATTGAGCAGCGCCGAGACGCCGACGACGGCGATGCAGGCAATGGCAGGAAAGTCGAATTCCAGCCCCTGCGCCACGATGAAGATCGCGGTGAGCTGGCCGAGCGCCGCCAGCCAGCGCAGCCGGAGAATCGTATCGAGACGGACATAGCGGTGCGGAAGGCGGAAATCGGAGGTGGCGACGTCGGTCATTGCGGGAGTTTAGCTGTGCGAGGTCGCGATCACAAATTGGCGGGGTCATTCGGTTTGGCACGGGGGCCTGCATGGTTCGAGACGCCGCTTCGCGGCTCCTCACCATGAGGGTCTTAGACCTCATCCTGAGGAGGCGCGAACGCGCCGTCTCGAAGGATGAAAGCCCGGCCGCTGCCCAAGGACAAAGCCTTGCGCTACCAGCCCTGATGCCCCAATGAACGTCCCTGAAATGGTCAACAGCGACGCCACGCCAGCACAGTCTCCCGCGGCCGGGCCGGAAAGCTCCGCCGCGATCGACGTCGCGCATCTGATAAAACTCTACAAGACCACCCGCGCGGTGGATGACGTGTCGTTCCGGATCGCGCGGGGCAGCATCACCGGGCTGCTCGGCGGCAATGGCGCCGGCAAGACCACGACGATCGCGATGATCATGGGGCTGGTGCTGCCGACCTCGGGGCGCGTCCAGGTGCTCGGCCATGCGATGCCGGAGCAAAGCGCCGAGGTGCTCGGCCGGATGAATTTCGAGAGCCCCTATGTCGACATGCCGATGCGGCTCACGGTGCGGCAGAACCTCACCATCTTCGGCCGGCTCTATGCGGTGAAGGATCTCGCCGGGCGCATCGAACAGCTCGCCTCCGACTTCGATCTCAAGGATTTTCTCGACCGCGCCAACGGCAAGCTCTCGGCCGGGCAGAAGACCCGCGTCGCGCTGGCGAAGGCGCTGATCAACCAGCCTGAACTGCTTGCTGCTCGACGAGCCGACGGCCTCGCTCGATCCTGATACCGCCGACTGGGTGCGGCAGCATCTGCAGGATTACCGCAAGGCCCATGGCGCCACCATCCTGCTGGCGTCGCACAACATGCTGGAAGTGGAGCGGCTGTGCGACCGCGTCATCATCATGAAGCGCGGCCGCATCGAGGATGACGACAGCCCCGACCAGATCATGGCGCGCTATAACCGGAATACGCTGGAAGAAGTGTTTCTCGATGTCGCGCGCGGACGGGTAGCGGAGGGGACTTCGTCGTGAGCGAGATCACGGTCCATCGCGCCATTTCCTGGCACCGTATCCAGGCGATGGTGCTGCGCTACTGGTATCTCCTGATGTCGTCGTGGCCGCGCCTATTGGAGCTGATCTATTGGCCGGCGCTGCAGATTATCACCTGGGGCTTTCTGCAGAGCTACATCTCGCAGAACGACAGCTTCTTTGCGCGTGCCGGCGGCACGCTGATCGGCGCGGTGATCCTGTGGGACATCCTGTTCCGCGGCCAGCTCGGCTTCTCGATCTCGTTCCTGGAGGAGATGTGGGCGCGCAACCTCGGCAACCTGATGATGAGCCCGTTAAAGCCGATCGAATTCCTGATCTCGCTGATGATCATGAGCCTGATCCGGCTCGCGATCGGCGTCATCCCGATGACGCTGCTGGCGCTGTTCTTCTTCGATTTCAATTTCTTCGCGATCGGGCTGCCGCTGATCGCGTTCTTCTGCAACCTGATCTTCACCAGCTGGTCGGTCGGAATTTTCGTATCCGGCCTGGTGCTGCGCAACGGCCTTGGCGCCGAGAGCATCGTCTGGACCTTGATGTTCGGCGTGATGCCGCTCGCCTGCATCTATTATCCGGTCGCGGTGCTGCCCGGCTGGCTGCAAGCCATCGCCTGGACGCTGCCGCCGACCTATGTGTTCGAGGGCATGCGGGCGCTCCTGATCGATCACGTCTTCAGGGCCGACCTGATGGTCTGGTCGCTCGGCATCAACGCGGTGCTGTTCGTTGCCTCATTTGCGATCTTCCTTGCCCTTTTGCGCAGCGCCAAACATCACGGTTCTCTTCTCGGGGGTGGTGAATAAGTTATTAGTTTCCGGTGGATTTCCGGGTTTTTTGGCGTTTTTGCCCCGTAGATCTACCGGTCGGTGCATTGACGCTTAATTACGCATTCGGCAGTATGCTGCGGCGCAAAACAGGGATCATAACAAAAATGCCGATTGGTGAGTTTGGCGGCGCACCGCCCCTAGTGGCCGAAGGCAGTCCGGCGCTCACGACGCCGATGTACTGGATGTACGAAATGGGTCACGCGTCGCTCAACCCGGCGCGTGCCGTGACCGACGCCACCAAGATCCTGTTTCAAAATCCGCTGAATCCCTGGTCGCACACGCAATACGGCAAATCGATCGCCGCGGCCTGCGAATTGTTCGAACGCACCACCCGCCGTTACGGCAAGCCCGAATGGGGCCTCGACACCACTGAAGTCAACGGCGTGCGCACGCCGGTCGAAGTCCGCTCGATCTGGGAAAAGCCGTTCTGCCGTCTGCTGCATTTCGATCGCAAGCTGACCCGGCCGCTGCGCGCACCCCATCCGCGCGTGCTGATCGTGGCGCCGATGTCCGGCCACTACGCGACGCTGCTGCGCGGCACGGTCGAGGCGTTCCTGCCGACGCATGAAGTCTACATCACCGACTGGGCCGACGCGCGGATGGTTCCTCTCACCGAGGGCCGCTTCGATCTCGACGACTATGTCGATTACGTCATCGAGATGCTGCAGGTGCTCGGCGGCAACATGCATGTGATCGCGGTGTGCCAGCCCTCGGTGCCAGTGGTGGCGGCGGTGTCCGTGATGGAAGCCGCGCGCGATCCCTTCGTGCCGCTGTCGATGACCTTGATGGGCGGCCCGATCGATACCCGCTGCAATCCGACCGCGGTGAACAATCTCGCGGCCGAGCGCGGCATCGAATGGTTCCGCAATCACGTCATCACCAAGGTGCCGTTCCCGCATCCCGGCGTGATGCGCGACGTTTATCCGGGCTTTTTGCAGCTCTCGGGCTTCATCACCATGAATCTCGATCGCCATACCGACGCGCACAAGGCCCTGTTCAGCAATCTGGTGAAGGGCGACGGCGACCTGGTCGACAAGCACCGCGAATTCTATGACGAATATCTCGCGGTGATGGATCTGACGGCGGAGTATTACCTGCAGACCGTCGATGTCGTCTTCGTCAAGCACGCGCTGCCCAAGGGCGAGATGACTCATCGCGGCAAGCCGGTTGATCCCTCACAGATCCGCCGCGTGGCGCTGATGACGGTCGAAGGTGAGAACGACGACATCTCAGGCCTCGGTCAGACCGAAGCGACGCACGCATTGTGCCCGAATATTCCCGATCATCGCCGCGTTCATTACGTTCAAAAGGGCGTTGGCCACTACGGCGTGTTCAACGGATCGCGATTCCGTTCCGAAATCGTGCCGCGCATCTCCGATTTCATGATGTCGGCGGCCAATCCGAAGGTGTCAGCGGCCAAGACCAAGCCGACATTGGTCCGTGCAGCCGAATAGCAGCGATCGGGGCATCGATTCCGCTTCCCCGATAAGTTGCTGAATAGACTCAAACATTCCAGTTTTCGGTCGAATCAAGGGGTGAGTTCAGAACTCACTCCTTGAGGCCGGTTTTGGCCCCTGGTTCCAGCCAAAATTTTGGGTTCCAGCCCCTGCCGGTAGGGGTCATTTGGCCCCAAGCCCCTGTATATTGGGCAAATGATTTGTTTTTGCGCCGAGCGATTTAGATGAGATTCCCTTGGCGGCGGATATGGCAGAATCCGGGCGTACTCCTACTCCCCGGACTCCAAGACATGGCTACTCGCGCCCTCCTTTATCGGCGGCCCGCCGAACCCGCGACTCTTTTGGTCAAGCACGGCTCGCAAGTCTTTGCGATTCGGCTGCGCCGGCACCGCCGCGCGCGGCGTTACACCTTGCGCATTCATCCGACCGATCGCGAAGCCATCCTGACCATGCCGCCGCGCGGTACGCTCGCGGAAGCCAAGGACTTTGCGCAGCTTCACGGTGGCTGGATCGCCGCCCGTCTCGGCCGTTTGCCGAAGGCTGCGCCGTTTCAGGCCGGCACAGTCGTACCGTTGCGCGGTGTGCCGCACCGGATCGTGCATCGCGCGGGCGAGCGCGGCACGGTGTGGACCGAAACCCGCGACAGCGGCGACAAGATCTTGTGCGTGGCCGGCGGCGCCGACCATATGGACCGTCGCGTCCACGACTTTCTCAAGCGCGAAGCGCGCAAGGATCTGCACAAGGCATCGCTCGCCTACGCGGCGGATCTCGGCGTGCGGGTCAGGCGGGTGTCGATCCGCGACCAGTCGAGCCGCTGGGGATCGTGCACCTCGG
Source organism: uncultured Alphaproteobacteria bacterium (assembly GCA_963840465.1). Classification (GTDB taxonomy): domain Bacteria; phylum Pseudomonadota; class Alphaproteobacteria; order Rhizobiales; family Xanthobacteraceae; genus Bradyrhizobium. Next base: position 43,707 of record CAWIZF010000073.1, read on the forward strand.
CCGGCTCATTGTCGTATTCCTGGCGATTGATCCTCGCGCCGCCCTATGTGCTGGACTATCTCGCCGCCCATGAGGTCGCCCATCTCGTCGAGATGAACCACTCGCCGCGGTTCTGGCGCGTCGTCGGCCGCATCTGCAGCCATGTCGAACGCGCCAAGCGCTGGCTCGATACCTACGGCAACGACCTGCATCGCTACGGGGTCGAGGATTAGGGCATTGATCTGTAGCCCGGGTGCAGCGAAGCGAAACCCGGGGACAGTCTCGAATGCAGCTGACACTGTTCCCGGATTGCGCTTCGCTCCATCCGGGCTACAGGCGGCTCAGGCGTTCGACGCCCCGAGACGTAATGAACGAGCCAGAGCACCGATCCGCCCGCATGCAAGGCCTCGATGCTGCCGCGCACGAAGCCTTCGTGCTGTTTGGCGAGAGCCGCAAGCCGATATCGCGTGCGGTGCTGGATGAAGGTATCACGGTTTGCGCGGCCGATCCGGCATGGCCGAGCTGGTTCCAGCAAGAAGCTGTGTTAGCCTCCGGACGTCCCTTCTGCCGAGGAACGCCATAACCGCCACCGATCGCGAGATCCATATGCCTGACTTCAAGAAACGGCCTGTGATCCTCCCGCTCCTCGCATTGCTGGCCTTCGTTCTTGCGGGCCTTCCAGCCGGTGCGCAGACCCTGAAAGCCGTCAAGGATCGTGGCACGCTCAATTGCGGCGTCAGCCAGGGATTGCTGGGCTTCTCCAGCACGGACGACAAGAACATTTGGACCGGCTTTGACGTCGACATTTGCCGCGCCGTGGCGGCGGCGATTTTCGGCGATCCCGCCAAGGTGACCTTCATGCCGCTCGATGCATCCGCCCGCTTCGCGGCGCTGCAGTCGAACCAGATCGACGTATTGTCGCGCAACTCGACATGGACGATGTCACGGGAAAGTTCGCTCGGCCTGATGTTCGCCGGCATCGCCTATTACGACGGCCAGGGCTTTCTGTTGCGCCGCGATGCCGGGATCGATACCGCCCTGCAGCTCGCCGGCAAGACGGTTTGCACCCAGACCGGCACCACCAGCGAACTGAATGTGACGGACTATTTCCGCGCCAACGACATGGCGCTGAAGGTTCTGGCTCTCGGCACTGCGGAAGAGAGCCTGAAGGCCTATGACGATCGCAAATGCGACGTGCTGACAAGCGACGTGTCGCAGCTCTACGCCGAGCGCCTCAAGCTGTCCGCGCCCGACAGCCATATCATCCTGCCGGAAGTCATTTCAAAGGAGCCGCTCGGGCCGGCGGTGCGGCAAGGCGACGACCAGTGGTTCAACCTGATCAAGTGGACGCTCTATTCATTGATCAATGCCGAGGAACTGGGCGTCAAGTCGACGACGATCGACGATGCGATGAAATCTCCCAACCCCAATATAAGGCGCCTGGTCGGTACCGAAGGTGAATTTGGCGAGCAGTTGGGCCTTGCGAAGGACTGGGCCGCACGCGCCGTCCGCGCGGTCGGCAACTACGGAGAGATCTATGAAAGGAACGTTGGAACGCAGTCCAGGCTCAGCATCCCGCGCGGATTGAATGCGCTCTGGACCCAGGGCGGAATTCAATACGCGCCTCCCGTGAGGTAGATATTCAGGGGTCAGATCATGACCGTGGATTATTATTCGCTGCTGATGAAAGCGGTTGCAGGCAAGGACGCGGTCGCGCGCGATCAGATTTACAAGGACGCCTTCAGCCTGATCGCGAGATCCCACCTCACGCGCGAGGCCGCCTCATCTCATACCGCCGCGCTCGAAGACGCCGTCCGGCGGATCGAGGATGACATCGCCGCCGAGGAGGCGAACTCCGCGGCTGCCATCAACGAGGTGTTGTCGACAGGCAGGAACTGGAAGCCCCTCGCCATTGGCGCCGGCGCGGTCGCTGCCGTCATTGCCTTGTCGGCTTTGGTCTATGGCTTTGTCGCAACCAAGGGCCCCGGCCATCGTCGCAGCCAGCGTGAAGGCGCCATCGCCGAACGCGCAGCGCGTGCGCGAAGATGTCGTCATGGCGGACCTGAAGCCCGGCGTGGATGGCGGCTCTTCCGGCGAAGGCCTGCCGTTTGCGCTGCAGCGGCAAGTGGTGTTCTACCGCACCACCGTCGTTCCCGGTTCGATCGTGGTCGATCGGGAAAACCGCTTTCTCTATCTGATCGACGCCAATAATTCCGCGCGCCGCTACGGGATCGGAATTGCACAGGAGTGCCTGAAGGGAGGCAGCCTCTCTCGCGTCATGAACAAGCTTGAATGGCCTGACTGGCGGCCTTCGGGTGCGAACACAAAGGACGCTGAAGCGTTGCTCGCGGCGGCCGGCCGTCCCGGCAGTCTGCTGGGCGCACGCGCGCTGCTGCTGGACAAGCCCGGGCTGCTCATTCACGGCACCAACTCACCCAAGACCATCGGCCATCTGGTCGCGTCCGGATGCATCCGGCTGGTGAATGACGACGTCGAGGATTTGTACCGGCGCGTTTCGGTGGAAACGCGGGTCGTCTTTGCCAGCTAGCCGCCTGCGCCCGCATCATAGCCGTGGTAAGCGAAGCGTAACCCGGACGTATCGCACGGACAGTCCCCGGTTGCGCCGCGCATCCAGTCCTGCCGCGGCTCCGGGGGCGCCGATTGATTGGGGGGCGGCGCCGAGTTCTGCCGTGCGGCCGGTATCCGCCGCCCTGCGGGACCGACGCTGACGATCGGCGTCGTCGCCGCGCGTTCATCCGTAAACTTACGGAACCGCGAATTAACGGGCCGGAGATTAATCGACGGGTAGCTTGTCTCATCGAAATGGCTACCGGTTCATGCATGACGGTCGCCAAGTGATGGTCTCGACGTATCGATCGCGTCGCGGCGATTTTGCCTAATCGACGGGTTCGGGGTCACCCAAACCACGGGTGTACCCGCCATGAGTATCCGCGTCCGGCTCCTGCTGCTGATCCTTGGAACCTTGTTTGTGCCCGCCATTCTTGTCGGCGGACGATATTATCAGGACCGAGGCAAGGAGATCGCGGCCGCCGTCAGCGGCCTGGCGACGACGGCGCGCGGTATTGCGACGAGTGTCGACGCCAAGGTTCAGGGAACGACCCAGCTCCATTTCGGCCTGTCCCGGGCGCGCGACCTCGACAGCCGCGACAAGGCCGCCTGCTCGAAATTCCTCTCCGACGTTCTCGAGAAGAACCCCGATTTTACCGGCATCCTGACCATCAAGCCCGACGGCAGCCTGTTCTGCAACTCGCTCAGCACCGGCCGGGTCCTCGACTTGCGTGATCGCGGCTACTTCCAGCGCGCATTGAAAAACCCCGATACGGCGGTGATCGAGCCGGCATTCGGCCGGCTCACCGGGGCCGCTGTGCTCCAGATTGCCTATCCCGCTCACGATGAAGCGCGGCAGTTGCGGTTCGTCCTTCTGGCCTCGCTCGACCTCAACAGGCTGATGAAGGAGCAGATCCAGAATTTGCCGCCGGGGTTCGAGTTTCTGCTGGTCGACGACAAGGGCACCATTTTTGTCCGGTCGCCGGTGCAGCATCAGACCGACGAACAGCCCGGCGCTTCCATCGCGGGTTCTGCCAAGCTCCGGCTTGCGCTGGAAAACGCCGCCACCACCAGAGAGCTGGCCGGGCATGGTGGGGACGCCGAAATCTGGGCGACGGCCCACACGATCTCCGTCGGGGGCGTGGCGCTGCATGTGCTGCTGGGCCGTTCGAAATCCGAGCTCGTCGCCGCGGCGGAGCGGCGTCTTGCCGAAGACATGGGGGCGCTCGCGATTTTGTCGATCGTGCTGTTTGCCGGCGTGGGCCTGTTCGCCGAATTCGGCATCCGCTCGCAGATCGGACGTATCGCGAAGATGGCACGGCGCCTGGGCGCCGGCGATCTCACCGCGCGTGTCGCGCCGCCTTATCCCGGCGGCGAACTCGGCAGCCTGATGACGGTCCTGAACCATACCGCCTCGTCGCTCGAACTCCAGCGTCGCGACATCGAGGAGCTCAATCAAAAACTGCGGCGGGCGCAGGAACTGGAGGCTCTAGAGAAGCAACGGCTCGATGTCGCCGTGAACAACATGGCGCAGGGCCTGATCCTCTACGACGCCTCGGAACGCGTCGTGATCTGCAACCAGCAATTCACGAAAATGATGGGCATGTCGCCGCTGGTCGTAAAACCCGGCTGTACCTTCCGCGAGGTGATCGCGCATCGCAGGGAAACCGGCTCGCTGGCCACCGGCGTCGAGGAATACCGCACGACCTTCCTCCGCAACATCGCTGCCGGGCACCATACGCCGATCGTATCGGCCATGTCGGATGGGCGTTCGATTCAAGTCGTTGGCAAGGGGATCGAGAGCGGCGGCTGGGTTGCCACGGTGGAGGACATTACCGAGCGCCAGCGCGTCGAGACCCGCATCGCGCACATGGCGCATTACGATGCGTTGACCGAGCTGCCAAACCGCGTGCTGTTCCGCGAACGCCTCGACCATGAGCTGAAGAACATCTCGCAGGGCCGGCAACTGGCCGTTTTCTACATCGACATCGATGAGTTCAAGCGTATCAACGATTCGCTCGGGCACCCCATAGGAGATGAACTCCTCAAGGCAGTCGCCGGCCGGCTGGGATCCTGTGTGGCGACCGGCGATGTCGTCGCCCGGCTCGGCGGCGACGAATTCGCGATCATCCAGACCGCGATCAAGCGGCCGGCCGACACCATGGACTTGATCACGCGGATCTACCAGGCAATCCGGGAGCCCTACGAGTGCTTCGGGCATCTATTGACGACGGACGCGAGCATCGGAATCGCGCGGGCGCCGCAGGACGGTACAGACCTCGATCATCTGCTCAAGAATGCCGATCTGGCGATGTACGAGGCCAAGGCCGACGGGCGCCGGACCTACCGCTTCTTCGAGCCCGGTATGGGCGCCCGAATGCACGCTCTGCGCATGCTGGAGCTGGATCTCCGGCAGGCCATCGCCGATGGCGGATTCGATATTGTTTATCAGCCGCTGGTCAGCCTCGGGGATGGCCGGGTGACGGGTTGCGAGGCCCTGCTGCGCTGGCGTCATCCGCTGCGCGGCATGATCTCACCGGCCGAATTCATCCCGGTGGCCGAAGAGACCGGAATGATCAACGAACTCGGCGAGTGGGTGTTGAACAAGGCCTGTTCGGAAGCGGCTTCCTGGCCTGATGACGTCAGGGTGGCGGTCAACGTCTCGCCGGTCCAGTTCCGCAACCCGGCGTTTTCGCTCAAGGTTGCCACGGCGCTGGCGAATTCCGGCCTCCCGGCCCGGCGGCTGGAACTGGAAATCACCGAGGCGGTCCTGATCCGCGATGACGACGCAGCGCTTGCCATGATCTATCACTTGCGGGGCCTTGGCGTACGTATTGCGTTGGACGATTTCGGCACCGGCTACTCTTCGCTGAGTTATCTGCAGCGCTTCCCGTTCGACAAGATCAAGATTGACCGTTGCTTCATCAAGGACGTGGCCGAGCCGGACGGGTCGGCTTGTATCGTGCAGGCGATTGTGAACATCGCCGCCGCGCGCCGCATGACGACGACCGCCGAGGGTGTCGAAACCGAAGAGCAGCTCAACGCGTTGCGCGGACTCGAATGCACGGAAATGCAGGGCTATTTGTTCAGCAAGCCGTTGTCGGCTGCCGATATCAAGCCCATGTTGACGCCTGATCGCGAACGGATCGCCGGCACGGCCTGAGCGTGAGGGCTGGATGGCGAAGCCCGCGTCTGTGGCTACCTTCCGAACATCCGATCCACCAGCCAGCCATCCAGTCCCGCGGCTGGTTCGGGACGCGCATTTGGATTGGGGGGCGGCGCTGAGGTTCTGGCCGGTGCCGGCCGATATCCGCCGGCCTGCGGGACCGGCGCCGACGGACTCGATGCTGATGTGCTCGGCGCGGCGCTGGCCTGCGACGCCGTCTGGAACAGGTTCGACATGAAGCCGCCGCGTTGCGAGTTCGGCAAGGCCGCCACTGCAACGCCCTGATGCGCCGACCGCATGAAGCGCGTCCACACTTCGACCGGCAAGCCGCCGCCGGTCGCCTTCCTGGTCGGCGAATTGTCGTCATTGCCGAGCCAGACGCCGGTGACGAGGTTGGCGGTGTAGCCGATGAACCAGGCGTCGCGGAAATCCTGGCTGGTGCCGGTCTTGCCGGCGGCCATCCAGCCCGGAATCTCCGCCTTGCGCGCGGTGCCGGAGACCAAGGTCTCCTGCATCATTCTGTTCATCATCGCGACGTGCTGCGGCTCGATCACCTGGCTGAGCTGGTCGGGCTGCCGCGCGTAGAGCAGCTTGCCTTCATTGGTGCGGATCTTGGTCACGACATGCGGGGAGACACCGAGCCCGCCATTGGCGAACGGCGCATAGGCCCCGACCAGTTCGATGACGGAGACTTCCGAGGTGCCGAGCGCGATCGAGGGATTGGCCTCGAGTTTCGATGAAATCCCGAGCCGGTGCGCGGTCCGCACCACGTTCTTCGGCCCGACCTCGAGCCCGACCCGGACCGCGACCGTGTTGAGCGACATCGCCAGCGCCTGCGTCAGCGTCACCGCGCCGAAATATTCATGGGTGTAGTTCTCCGGGCGCCAGCCCTTGAGGTCGAGCGGCGCGTCCTGGCGGATCGTTTCCGGGGTCAGGCCGCCTTCGATCGCCGTCAGATAGATGAACGGCTTGAACGCCGAGCCGGGCTGGCGTTTGGCCGTCACCGCGCGGTTATACTGGCTGTCGGCATAGTTCCGCCCGCCGACCATGGCGCGCACCGCGCCCTCGGGCGTCATCGCCACCAGCGCGCCCTGGGTGACGTTGAATTTCACGCTCTTTGCCGCGAGTTCGTCGATGATGGCGGCTTCCGCCACGCTCTGCAGCTTCGGATCGATCGTGGTCTCGACCACGATGCTCTGGTCGATCTGGCCGACGAGATCGTCGAGCACCTCGCCGATCCAGTCGGCGACGTAATTGACCGTGCCGGCGCCGGCCGGCTTCACATTGTAGGAGGGATGGCCGATCGAGGCCTTGGCCTGGGCGGCGCTGATGAAACTGGCGTCCGCCATCGCCGCGAGCACGATCTGCGCGCGGGCTTCCGCGCCTTCCGGATTGCGGTTCGGCGCCAGCCGCGACGGCGACTTGACGAGGCCGGCCAGCATCGCGGCCTCCGCGACCGTGACGTTCTTCGCCGACTTGCCGAAATAGCGCTGCGAAGCCGCCTCGACGCCATAGGCGCCGGAGCCGAAATAGACGCGGTTGAGATAGAGCTCGAGAATTTCGTTCTTGGAATGCTTGCGTTCCAGCCACAGCGCCAGCTCCACTTCCTGCAGCTTGCGCGCCATGGTGCGTTCCTGGGTCAGGAACAGGTTTTTGGCGAGCTGCTGCGTCAGCGTCGAGCCGCCCTGCGAGACGCCGCGATGCATGACGTTGGCCACGGCCGCGCGCGCGATGCCGACGGGGTCGACGCCGTAATGCGAATAGAAGCGGCGGTCCTCGATGGCGATGAACGCCTTCGGCAGATAGGGCGGCAGATCCTTCAGCGCGACATTGGTGCCGGCCATTTCGCCGCGTGACGCCAGCAGGCTGCCGTCGACGCCGACAATCTGGATGGTCGGCGGGCGTTTTGGAATTTCCAGCGACTGGATCGCCGGCAGATGCGCGCCGACCCAGACCACGACGCCGATGACCGCGATCGCCGCCCACAGGCCGAGCACCGCGCCCCAGTAGACCAGCCGGCCGAACCTGAACCGGCCGCGCGATTTCGCACGCCGTTTGGCGCCGCCTTTTGCCGCGCGCGGCTTGCGCTCGCGCGGCGGCGGCTCGTCGTCGTCCTCTTCGGGCTTGCGCTTGGGCACTGGCTTCTTCGGCCTATCGTCGCTGGCGGCCGGAATGCGATCCTCCGGAGAGAGGCGCAGGTCGGCGAGTGCTGCCGGAAGCCCGAACAGCGGCTCCCTGCGTCCGCCGCTCTTTTTCCGTCCCCACGCCATCACAAACGCCGTTCACACCCGTCCTGCCGCACGCTAGCGGGGGCTGTTTAAGGGTCGGTTACGGAAAGGTTAACGCGGGATTAGGAGGTGCGGCGGGCCTATATTAATATGGCTGCAAACCGCAACGTTCCCGGGGGAAGTTTTTCATGGGCCACATCGATCCGACCAAGGAAGTATTCGCGCAATTCAAGTCCGATGACCGGCCGGGGCCCATCCACATGCTCAACCTGGTTCGCTTGCGCGCAGAGGCCGCCTATCCCGACGGCCGCCGGGCGACCGGCGCGGAGGCCTACGCGGCCTATGGGCGCGAAAGCGGCCCGGTGTTCGAACGGCTCGGCGGCCGCATCGTCTGGCAGGGCAGGTTCGAGTTGATGCTGATCGGCCCGCAAGATGAGCGCTGGGACCACTGCTTCATCGCCGAATATCCAAGTGTCGCGGCGTTCGCCGAGATGATCCGCGATCCCGTCTATCGCGAAGCGGTGAAGCACCGCCAGGCGGCGGTCGAGGATTCCCGCCTGATCCGCCATGCGGTGTTGCCGGTGGGCAAGACGTTTGGGGAGATTCCGAAGTAGACCCGGATTCGTAGGGTGGGCAGAGCGAAGCGTGCCCACCATTATCACCAACTGTTCGGAGGGATGGTGGGCACGTCGCTTCGCTCCTTTGCCCACCCTACAAAACTACCCATCCTACGAAAAAATCGGCGGCCCCGAGGGGCCGCCGATCGCTTCTTTCCGCCGATCGTTTCGATTGGGTCGTCGGGCCTAGCCCGCAGGACCTGCGTCCTCGAGGATCGGGCCGAACAGTTCCCAGCGCTCGCCGTTGAACCGCATCATCTGCAACTGCTTGTTGACGCGATAATCTGTCGGCGTGGTGTTGGCGACGATGCCCGGGAGGTTCAGATCGAGCGGCACATTCTTCAGGCTCGTTGCCACCTTCATGACGTTCTCGCGGGTGAGGTTGTCGCCGCACTTTTCCAGCACGTAGATCATTAACTGCGAGGTCGAGTAGCCGTAAGAGTTGAAGCTCGAATCCTTGTCGCCGTCGGGATAGTACTTCGCCATGAATTCGAAGTACTTCTTCATGCCGGCATCGTCCTTCCAGGTCGGATCGAGTGGATCCTTGCCGTAGTTGACGCTGATCACGCCCTTGGACGCTTCAAGCCCCGCCGGCTTCATCACGGCGCCTACCGAAGTGGCGTTGATGTCGAGGATGTGGACCGGCTTCCAGTTGAGCTCGGCGATCTTCTTGATCGCCTGCGCCGCCTGCTTGGGCGTCGTCGCCGAGAAGAACAGGTCGGCGCCGGCATCCTTGATCTTGAGGATCTGCGAGTCGATGGTCGGGTCGGAGACTTCGTAGGAAGCTTCCGCCACGATCATCTTCGCCGCCTTGTCGCCGAGGCCGGCCTTGATGCCGTTCAGATAGTCCTTGCCGAGGTCGTCGTTCTGGTAGAGCACGCCGACCTTGGCGTTCGGGTGTTCCTTGATGATGTACTGGCCGTAAATGCGTCCCTCGACGAAATAGTTCGGGTTGAAGCCCATCGTCCAGGGGAAGTTCTTCGGGTCGGTGAACTTCGACGCGCCGGTCGCGGCGAACAGCTGCGGCACCTTTTTCGAGTTGAGATATTTCTGTACCGCCGCGTTCGACGGCGTGCCGAGGAGCTGGAAGGTGAGCAGCACCTCGTCGCTCTCGACCAGCTTGCGCACCTGCTCGACCGCCTTTGGCGGCGAGTAGGCGTCGTCATACTGGATCAAATTGATCTTGCGGCCGTTCACGCCGCCCTGATCGTTGATCATCTTCATATAGGCGGCCTGCGTCTTGCCGATGGTGGCATAGGCGGAAGCCGGTCCCGAGAATGGATTGGTCTGGCCGATTTTGATCTCGGTGTCGGTCGCGCCGGTGTCGTATTTCTTCTGCGCGGAAGCCGTCGAGACCGTCAGGGCGAGCGCGAGCGCCGTGCCTGTAGCCAGATGGAAAATAGCCTTCCTCATAATACTGCGTTCCTCGTGTGTTTATGATTGAGCCGATGATCCTGCCGCCGGCTACGTTTGGCCAGCGGGCGTCATCGCTGCCACAATATTGGCGGAAGCCATGTTGCAATGCAAGGCATCCAAAAGGCGGTGATTTCGGGTAGCAGGTTCCGTATGCTCAAAAAGAATCCACCGTTGGGCTCGGCCGGAAAATGATGCACGGCGGCGCTCGCGTGAGGCGCGCCAGCTACAGTGAGCAAAGCTGATTTCTCAAGCCAGCCAGAGCAGGATCAGGGCGAGCGCTGCGGGCGCCGCCTGCACATAGAGGATCCGGCGGCTGACGGTCACCGCGCCATAGGCGCCGGCCACGATCACGCACAGCAGAAAGAACACCTTGATCTGGAATGCGAAGCCCGGATTGGGATGGAGCAGGCCCCAGACGAGGCCCGCGGCGAGGAAGCCGTTATACAGGCCCTGATTGGCGGCCAGCACCGCCAATTCCGTCGCCTTCTCGATCGAGTTGCGAAAGGTCTTCAAGCCCAGCGGCTTGGTCCAGAGAAACATTTCGAGAATGAGAAAATAGACATGCAGTGCGGCGACCACCGCGACAAGAACATTGGCGATGAAGATCATGTTGCGGTCCCCCAACCGGCAGCGGAATTCGGGTGGACGCTAGCACGGCGTGCGTGAAAAGTGAGGGCGCGCCTGCGGATAAATTTCAGGAAATGACGATGCCAGAGAGCTTCAATCTCGACCGCCTGCCAACGCCGATCGGGACGGCGCTGTTGGTCACCGATGCGGACGGCTTGCTCCGCGCGCTGGACTGGGAGGATTATGAGCCGCGCATGCAGCAATTGCTTCGCCTGCATTACGGCGCGGTGGAGCTGAAGAATGCGCGGGCCCCGCGTGAGCTGCGCGCCGCATTGACCGGCTATTTCAAGGGCGACCTCGACCGCCTTGCTGCGATCGAATGGCGCGTCGCCGGCACGCCGTTCCAGCAAAAGGTCTGGAATGCACTGCCCAAAATTCCCGCCGGCACCACGCTGAGCTACGGCGCGCTCGCCGCAAGACTCAAAATGCCGCGCGCCGTCCGAGCCGTCGGCCATGCCAACGGCTCGAATCCGATCAGCGTCGTGCTGCCCTGTCACCGCCTGATCGG
>CAWIZF010000074.1:0-24220 GCA_963840465.1 uncultured Alphaproteobacteria bacterium
GACGGAGCGGGCGTTGAAACCGGCGCGCACCGCACTCAGCGTGCTGGCGCTGTGCTTCGTGATGCAGATGGTCGGTCGCGGCCTCGGCGACAGCTTTACGGTTTTCCTGAAGCCGATCGCAGAGAGCTTCTCCTGGGACCGCGCCGAGGTGGTCTCGGTCTATTCGCTGACCTGGCTCGCCGGGGGACTGATGGCGCCGCTGGTCGGCCGGCTGTTCGACCGCTCCGGGCCGCGCCTCACCTATTCGCTCGGGCTGCTGCTGCTCGGCGGCTCCTTCCTGGTTGCCTCGCGCGCGCAGGCGCTGTGGCAGTTCCAGCTTTCGACAGGACTGTGTGTCGGGATCGGCATTGCACTCATCGGCAACGTGCCGAGTTCGATCCTGCTCGGCCGCTGGTTCGGCCGGCGATTGCCGACGGCGATGGCGATCCTCTACTCCGCCACCGGGGTGGGCACCCTTCTGCTGTTGCCGGCTTCGCAGCTGCTGATCGACCGGATCGGCTGGCGCGACACCTATCAATGGTTCGGCATCGTGGCGCTGTGCATGCTGGCGCCGCTGCTGTTGCTGCCGTGGCGGACGATCGCCTCCGGTTCGCTGCATGTGGCGCAGAAGACGGACACCGGTTTCGTCGACAATGGCTGGACGCTGAAGAGCGCGATGCGGCACCACACCTTCTGGGCGCTGTTCTCGACGTTCTTCTTCACGGCCGTCGCGATGTACGCCGTCACGGCGCAGATCGTCGCCTATCTGATCGATGCCGGCTTCCCGCCGCTGCAGGCCGCCACCGCCTGGGGCTTTTCCGGCGTGGTCCTGTTGTTCGGCATGCTCGGCATATCGACGCTGGACGGCATCATCGGCCGCCGGCCGTCCGTGCTGTTCAGCTACGGCGTCTCGATCGTCGGCATCATCCTGCTCTGGCTGCTGCAATATTATCCGAACTACTGGCTGCTGACGGGTTTTGTCGTCTGCTTCGGCAGTATGATCGGTTCGCGCGGGCCCCTGATCACCGCCACCGCGCTGAATATTTTTCGCGGCAAACGTGTCGGCACCATCTACGGCACGATATCGATCGGCAGCGGCCTAGGATCGGGACTGGGTTCATGGGCCGGCGGCCTGATCCATGACTGGACCCACAGCTACAACGCGCTGTTCGTGTTCGCGCTGATCAATCTGGTGCTCGGGTTGATTCCGTTTTTGGTGGTGCCGGCACTGCGACGGTAGCTACGTCGCGGCCTGCTTGCCGGGGCGGCTGCTTTTTTCAGCGATCGTTTCAAGCAACCAGCCCTTGAACGAGAGCATGGCGGGTGACGGTCGCCGGGAGTGCAGCGACGTAATCCAATAATCGCCAAGCTCCACTTCAATCTTGAACGGACGCACCAGCCTCCGTTGACGGATCTCGTCCTGAAACAATGCCGCCGGCAACAGCGCAACGCCGAAGCCGCGCGCAGCCGCGCTGGCGATCGTGATCGATGAATCGAACACCATTCCCTTGGGGACCGGGCTTTGCAATCCCGCTGCGGTAAACCAGCTCGGCCATTCTTCCTGCCGATAGGAACGCAACAGCACCTCGCGCTTGAGATCGGCCGGCCGGCTCAGCCTGCGAGCCAGCGAAGGCGCGCACAACGGGGCGAATGGCGTTCCCATCAAATGGGTCGCCTCGGTGCCGTGCCAAAGGCCATCGCCAAACCTGATCGCGTAATCGAGGCCTTCGCCCGCAATATCTATGCGATTGTTGTTGGTGAACAGCCGCAAATCGATCCGCGGATACGCCTTCCTGAAAGCATCGAGCCGCGGCAGCAGCCATCCCGAAGCGAAGGTACCGACCACACCAACCGTGATGACGTCGTGATAATGACCATCTTCAAAACGGTTGAGCGTTTCGGTGAGCCGGCCGAAGGCTTCGACAATGCTCGGCAGCAGCGCCTGCCCCTCATCGGTGAGCGCGACGCCGCGCGGCAGCCGGCGGAACAAGTGTACGCCAAGACGGTCCTCCAGCACCTTCACGTGCTGACTGACGGCGGCTTGCGTAACTCGAAGTTCCAGGCCGGCGCGCGTGAAACTCAGATGGCGCGCGGTCGCTTCAAACGCCCGCAACGCATTGAGCGGAAGCTGCGAAAGCTTGGTCCGGCGCCGCATATTCTGTCCCTAGTTTTTCTTATGCCTGCCCGCAGAAATGATGGTTTGTCAAGATAGCGACGCATCGGCACCTTCCTGCCCACAATCAGGAAGGATTCGAAAAATGCTCACCAGAAGACAGTTGCAGCTTGGACTGGGCACAACACTCGTAGCGGCTGCTTCGGGTGTCCGGCCGAAAGCGATGCGCGCATCGATCGCAGATCAACGACTAATCGATGAGATCAGGCGGCTGGAGAGCGAAAGCGGCGGCCGGCTCGGTGTCTGTGTTCTTGAGACAGCAACGGGCGCTCGCCATGTTCACCGCGGCGACGAACGCTTTCCGATGTGCAGCACCTTCAAGGCGCTGGCCGTCGCGGCCATCCTGGCGCGAGTGGATGCCGGCAAGGAACAGTTGACGCGGCGTATAACCTTTGACGCGTCCGCACTCGTCACGTACTCACCCGTAACAGAGAAGCGCGTTGGCGGCGACGGCATGACGCTTGCCGAAATTTGCGACGCGGCAGTGACGCTGAGCGACAACACGGCCGCCAATTTACTGCTCGCCGCTATCGGCGGCCCTCCGGGGCTGACGGCCTTCGTACGAGGTCTGGGGGACGAGGTCACGCGGCTGGACCGCAATGAGCCCTCGCTCAACGAGGCCTTGCCCGACGATCCCCGCGATACCACGTCACCGAATGCTATGGCTTCGAGTTTGCAAGCCCTCATCCTCGGAACCACAGCGTTGTCGGCGGCATCGCGCGAACAACTGACGGCATGGCTGCTCGCCAACAAGACCGGCGACACGCGGCTCCGTGCAGGACTTGCGAAAGACTGGCGCGTCGGGGACAAGACCGGCAGCGGTGCCCGAGGTACTGCCAATGACGTCGCCGTGATCTGGCCGCCCAACAAGTCGCCCATCGTGATCACCGCCTATCTGACCGGCGCCACCGTTTCTACCGCGCAGCAAAACGCCACTTTAGCTTCGGTCGCGCGAGTGGTCTCCGCCTTGGCATCTGACTAGGTGCCGAATGCAGGCAGCCATAGGTTTGGCTCCGTAGATCGCCTCGGACGGTATATTCGCCAACCGGCCCGCATTTTCTGAAGCGGATCAGCCCGTGCGGATGCCAGCCGAATGCAGGGATGTCAGGCGGATGACCGATGGCATTCCTGAAATCGACTGAACGGAGCAGTGATTTCGGCCGAAAGAGCCTGCCCTCGCGTCAATCGTGGTCCAGTTCAATGATCCCTGGTCCCGGTTGTCGCGGCCCATCCCACCTTAGTTATTCGGCGGCAATTCGACCGGGCTGTTGTTCTGCTTGCCGGTGTTGAATTCCATGATCTTTCGCGTCACGCCGGGGAAGATCGCGGAAATTGGATTGACGCGCAGCACCGGCGCACTGGGCGTGCCGACGACTTCGTAGGTCACGCCAATCAGGCCCTCATTGTTGCCGTTGCCGAGGAACAGGCCCAGCACCGGAATCTGGCCGAACATGTTGTTCAGCCCGTACATCGGAACGAAGGTGCCGCTCATCCGAACCTGATTGGCGACGGTATCGATATTGCCTTCGATGGTCGCGCCGATCATCGGTCCCTTCACAACGCCATCCCTGATCGCAAGTACTCCGCTCTGCCGGGTGAACTCGGCGCGCAGTGCCGAAAAGGAAACACCGCTCTGGGTGCCGGTGGACCCTCCGGCGGCGACACGGTCGAGCGAAGCCTCGCCCTTGATGGAGAAGTCGCGGACGTTGATCAGGCCCTCTTTGGCGCTGGGCTCGACCGTCGGAGGCTCCAGCGCAAGGGCGAGCTGGCCGCCGACAATCTTGGTGTACATGTCGGTAAAGCGGAAGAACGCGCCGGCATCGTTGGTCTGCAGCATAATGACATCGCGGCCCTGCCCCTGCGCGCGACCGCGCAAGTCGGCGGTCACGGGCGTATCGCGCCCGACCTTGCCGGAGAGCGTAAAGTTCCGGACGATACCGTTGCGGCGGGAGAATTTGCTATCGACGCTGCGCAGCGCCTCGCCGTTGAATCCCGCCACCGCGCCGAGCTTGAGGTCGATGTCGAGGTCGATGTTCTTCGACTTGCTCTTGGGATCGGTCTCCTTGCCTGTGATCGCCGACTTGAGGAAGCCGCGGCCGTCGAACACGTCGCCGCGCATCATGACCTTCACGACGCCGTCGGCACCGCGCTCGGCTTTCAGCGAGGTCTTGTCGCCGTCGGACGGCGCGTAGGTCGGGAAGTTCGCGTTCAAGAGGTCGCCATTCTGGTCGACTTCCAGCGATCCCTTGATCGAAACGCCGCCGCCTTCAACCACGATGTCCTGGAACAGCGTCGATTGTTCCTTCTTCACCACGATGAACGTCGCCTTGCCGGACTTGCCGGGCACTTTGACCCAGCCTGGCAGGATGTTGTCGAGACGCAGCGACGTCAGGTCGGCCTCGATGCCGACGCGGCTGTCGTTTTCGCCGATCTTGCCGATCACCTTGATCGGAATGGAGCCGCTGACGGCGGGCCCGAGATCGATCCCGAGACGTTGGCGGCTGGCGTCATCGAGCGTGGCCTGCAGCCGGATGTCGGCGTCGCCCTCGTTCGCCTTGCGATAGTCCAGCGAGGCTGGCTGACCGTTGATCTTGACGTCGCCCTTGACCTGGAAGCCGGCATTGTTGGCGACCAGCTTCAACGTATTGGATTCCAGCTTCTGGTTCATCACGAGCTTGTCGGCGGCAAACCCGGCCAGATCAGCCGTGACGCTGTAGGTGGTATCGGCCTTGGTCATCGAGCCTGTGACCGGCATGGCGAGCGTGATGGTGGCGGCAACCGTCCCCTTGCTGGCGTTCGGATCGATCAGCGTGCCGGAGAGATCGCTGATGCGGTCGGAAGCCAGGATCTCGGCCGCCGCCGGCACCGGGCAATCCACCCTGAACTTCACCCGCGAGGGCGACGGCTTCGGCGCCATGTCCGGCACCTCGAACGAGAAATCGGAAATGTTGATCTTGCGCCCGGCAGGCGTGTCGGCAATTCCCTGCCCGATCGTCACCGTTGCCGTTCGCCCGGTAACCCGCGCTTTCAAATCCGCATCGCGGACCGCGGGCATGCCGTTGACCGGGCGAACCGTGACGCCCGACGCAACGATGTTGACGGCGAGACCATCATCCGGAATCGGGGGCCCCTTGCGCGGCAGATTACGCACCGGCGAATTGACGCCGACCTCGATGCGCTGAAGCGTCCCCTTCTCGATCCGCTCGATCACCCATTCGCGCACTTCGGGCACGATCAGGATCGGCCACATCCGCTTCAGCGCGGAGGCCGACATCGGCGTGCCCGCGAAACCAAGCTGGAGGCGGGCCTCGTTTGCATAGTCGATGCTGCCGGTGCCGGCGATGCCGATCTCGCCATTGCTGATATCCGCCTGGGTGAGCACCACGCGCTTCCGGTCGGTGTCGAACTTCATCCCGATCGCGATGCGGTTGAAGATCAGCGGCGGTTCATTGTCGGTGCCGGCGAGCAGGATCGTGCCGCCGCTAAGGCCGGCCTGCCATTCGGTGGTGGCGCCGTTCGGCGGTTCGAGATGGCCCAGCAACGTGATCCGGTTCGCGCCGGAAACGACCTTGAAGGGCGCGACCAGCACGCGCCGCCCCGAATCCCATTCGACGCTCATCTCCGCCGAATCGATCGGCATCGGATAGTCAGGCGTATCGCTGTCGATCAGGTTCCCGGCGCCTGCCGTGACCTTGCCGCGGAAGTAGGTCGGCAGGCCGTCGCGGCCCAATTCACCTTTCAGCTCGCCGGAAAGCGGCAGGTCGGCGCTGTAGGTGAGATCCTTGACCCGCATCGCCAGCAGGATGTTGGCGGCAGGCACCTTGTCGGCGCGAAGATCGACCGACCGCACGCCGTTCTGCGGCGGCCCGATCACGACCTTGAGCGACCATGGGCGCGCGCCCTCCTCGCCAAGGCTGACCGCGACTCCGCCGGCACGCGGCCGGCGCATGCTGAGGCTGATATTTTCGAACGTCCATTTGTTGCCGCGCTGCTGGTCGTCGACGACGAGATTACCGTTCTTGAGACCAATCTCGTTCAGGTTCTGCCCATCGAGGCCGGTCAGGCTGAGGCTATCGAGCCAGTCGAGGCCGGCCAGCAGTCCGTTCTGTGCCGTGTCGGGCGCCGCCCCGCCCTGGGTGGGCGCAGGCGCCGGACGGGGGAATGTCGGCGCCAGGCCGGCATCGCGCTTGGAGGCCACGCCGGTCGCCAACGGTTTGGCGGTGTCGCCCGCAGATACCGTGACCTGGCCGTCCGGCGTGATTCGCACCGCGAGTTCGGCATCGACCAGATTGAGGCTTTCGGCACGCAGCCGTCCCATCAGAAGCGCGGTGCCTGAAAGTTTCACCTCGGCCTTCGGCGCGGTGGCGACGACGACCTGGTCACGGTCGCGGACCACGATGTCGCGGATTCGCACCGCGATGCGAATCCGTCCGGCCCGCTCGATCTGCGTACCGCCGACCTCGACCGTATTGCCATGACCGATATTGTCCTCGATCGCGGTCGCCAGCCAGGGCGTCGCCACATCGAGATTGATGGGCCCGGCGCCGAGCCGCCACCACAGACCGCCGAAACAAGTGGTGAAGATCACCGCCAGCACGCCGATCACGATTGCCAGCCGTTTGACCCAGCGCTCGCCGGTCAGCCGCCGCTGCAACGCTTCGAACTTGTCGCCCAGCCGATGAAATCTGGAACTTGGACGGGTTAGCAGTCGACGCGCGCGGTTACGCCCCGCCTCGTCGGGCTCCTGATGATCCCAGCCGGCCGCATCATCCCACTGCGAGATGTGGGCCTCGGCACGCGGATTCGACCCCTTGGGCGAAGTATTCCTAGCCATTGCCTCTCGGTGCCGGCGCTGAGGTTGATCGCCGTCAGGGGCGCGCTCTTCGATCATTATCGAACGCTCCCGTGCCGGCATCGCTGCCAATCCTCGATTAATACTGTTACTCGTGGTCGGCCCCAAGGACTGATTGGGCGTTCCCATCGACGAGTGGACGGGGGTAGCGTCGAATCCCTTGTAACCATACTCCCGGGTCATCAAACTTGCCCAGCGGCCGGAGCCAATCCGACGGTCAAGGGCGAGACCCGCAATACCCTAATGGTTGATCTGCGGAAAGCGACGAAAGGAAGGCGTATGTCCAAGAAAACGCGCAAGAAATCCTCCAAGCCAGCCCCCAAAAGCCGCAAGACGCCCACCCGAAAACCAGCCGCGGCCAAGACCACCCTCAAGACCACCCTCAAGACCGCCCGCCGCGGCGACAAGACACCGGCCAAAAAGCCGGCTGCCAAGGCGGCCAGCAAGCCGGCTAAATCCGCTGCCAAGGCGGCCGTCAGCAAGCCCGACAAGACGGCCAAGACCGCTCCGACCAAAGCGTCGCACAAGCCCTTACCGAAACCGTTAAAATCCAGTCTATCGGCGCCGCCCAAACCGGTTTTGGGAACCGACCTGGTCGAGGGCGTGGCAGCCCCCTCCTTCAGCTTGCCCCGCGATGGCGGCGGCAATATTTCGCTGGCCGACTATGCCGGGCAAGAAACTGGTGCTGTTCTTCTATCCCCGCGCCGACACCCCCGGCTGCACCCGGGAAGCGATCGATTTCACGCGGCTCGAGGGCGCGTTTGCCGACGAGGGCGCCGCGGTACTCGGCATCTCGGCCGACACCGTAAAAGCCCAGGAGTCGTTCCGCGCCAAGCATCAGCTTTCGGTTCCTCTGATCTCGGACGAGCAGCATGAAATGCTGGAGGCCTATGGCGCCTGGGGCGAGAAATCGATGTATGGCAGGAGCTTCATGGGAATCATTCGAACGACGGTTCTGATTGGCGCCGACGGGCGGATCGCAAAAATCTGGCGCAATGTGCGGGTCGATGGTCATGCCGACGAGGTGCTGGCCGCCGTCCGCGCCATGTGATCCGGCATGCTCCATTTCTGAAAAATTAACCATGAAAGGGTCAAATCGGCACACAAATTGAGCCGTACGGAACTCATCTCCGACCGGCGCGGGAGTGCCGATGTCGTACCGTTCCGGTCATCACTATTCCGACCACCACCACCCTCATAATCACGGCCGGACGCCGCCCCGCCGTCCCGCCAGTTCGGCCAAGGCGGCAGCGATCGATGGCGACGGCTACACCATCGTGCATGCCGGCAGGCAGGTTCGGCTCGGCCCCGTCGTATTCTGGATCGTTGTTGGCACGATCGTGCTGCTCGGCATGTGGTCGGCGGCGACCGCCACCTATTTCGCGTTTCGCGACGACGTCCTGACCCGGCTGATCGCCCGCCAGGCCGAGATGCAATACGCCTATGAAGACCGCATCGCGGAGTTGCGCTCAAAGGTCGACCGTACCACCAGCCGCCAGTTGCTCGATCAGGAACAATTCGACCAGAAGCTCGACCAGATCATGCGGCGCCAGACCGCGCTCGAATCGCGCGCCACCGCCCTTGGCTCGATCCCTGATGCCGCAGCCACCGGTTCGATCAGGCCGCCGGGCCGCGGCGCGGCCGCAGAAACGCCGCCGGCTGCCGGCCCCCCAAAACCCTCCCCGATCAGCGACACCGTGATCTTCGTGGCGCCGCCGGATCGCGAAGCGCGGC
This sequence comes from uncultured Alphaproteobacteria bacterium, assembly GCA_963840465.1. Lineage (GTDB taxonomy): Bacteria > Pseudomonadota > Alphaproteobacteria > Rhizobiales > Xanthobacteraceae > Bradyrhizobium. The sequence goes on from CAWIZF010000074.1 coordinate 8,739, forward strand.
TGGAATCGCGCGCGCCCGTCGTCGTCAAGCCGCAGCCGAATCAGTTCGCCAAGGTTCAGGGCGTCGACAACGTGCTGGTCCGTCTGCAGACCTCGCTCGATTCGGTCGAGCGGCGGCAGATGGCGGCCTTGAGCTCAGTCGAGGACGGCATCGAATCGCGCCTCCGCCGGATGCGCGGCGTGATTACCGATCTCGGCCTCGACATGGCGCAGCTCGAAGCGGCGACGCCGCGCTCCGCCGTCGGCGGCCCGTTCGTGCCGGTGAAGCTTTCGGCCGATGCCGGCGCGTTCGAACGCCAGCTCTACCGGATCAATCTCACCCGCACCCAGATGCAGCGCCTCAACGCGACGCTGGCGCTGGTGCCCTACCGCAAACCTGTTATCGGCGAGGTCGAATTCACCTCGGGCTTCGGCGTCCGCAGCGATCCATTCCTCGGCCGTCCCGCCATGCACACCGGCCTCGATTTCCGCGCCGCCACCGGCGATCCCGTCCGCGCCACCGCCAACGGCAAGGTCGTATCGTCGGGATGGACGGGCGGTTACGGCCGCATGGTGGAGATCGACCACGGCAACGGGTTGTCGACCCGCTACGGCCATCTCTCGGAAATTCACGTCAAGATCGGCGACGTCATCAAGATCGGTCAGGTGATCGGCGCCGTCGGCTCCACTGGCCGCTCGACCGGTCCGCATCTGCATTATGAAACGCGGATCGACGGCGACGCGGTCGACCCGCAGAAGTTCTTGCGCGCGGGCGTCAGGCTCAGTTCGGGCTAGGGCGGAACGGTACGCCGCAAAAAATCGCGAAAACAACCCCATGCAAAGTAGAATGGGGTACGGAAACCGGCGCGTATCCGCGTCGGAAATTCTTTTTTTGCCCCATGTCGGCTCGCAGGGAGGCCGGGCGTCCTTGGGTCGGAGACTGGGCTAACCCAACCAAATCCTGCGATATGCTCCGCTCAGTCATGGAGAAAATAAAACCATGTCCCAAGGCAATACCGTTCGTTTGCATCGTGTCTTCGCCACCAGGCCGGAGAAGGTTTTTCGCGCCTTCCTCGATGCGGAAGCCATGGCCAAGTGGCTGCCGCCCTACGGCTTCACCTGCAAGGTTCACCATTTCGAAGCGAAGGTTGGCGGCACATTTCGAATGTCGTTTTCGAATTTCACCACGAACACGGGCCATTCGTTCGGCGGGGAATATCTGGAAATCGTGCCCAACGAGCGTATCCGTTACACCGACCGGTTCGACGATCCCAATCTTCCCGGCGTCATCGAGGTCACCGTCACGCTGAAAGCGGTTTCCTGCGGAACTGAAATCAACATCGAGCAGGCGAACCTGCCGACGGTGATCCCGGTCGAATCCTGCTATCTCGGCTGGCAACAATCGCTCGCGCAGCTGGCGCTGCTCGTGGAGCCGGATATCCCGGGATAGTGTTGGCCGAAGAGAGGCGTCACGCCGTGGCGCCTCTCCTCCAGTCTCTAGTGACCGACTTCGCCGGTGATGACATCACCGAACAACTCCCACGCCTCGCCGTTGAACTTCATCAACTGCATCTGCTCGATCGGGAAATAGTCGTCCGGCCCGGTATTGACCATGATGCCGGGCAGCATCAGGTCGGAGTGGAAATTCTTCAAATTGGCGGCCTGCTTCATGACGTTTTCCCGGGTGAGATTGTCGCCGCACTGCTTGATAACCTGCACCATCGCCTCGGACTGAACGTAGCCATAGAGGTTGTTGGCGTTGGTCTTGTCGCCGTCGGGATAATACTTGTCCATGAACGCGCGCCACTTCACGACCGCCGGATCCTTGTCCCAGGTCGGATCGGTCGGGTCCTTCAGGTAGGCCGTCGAAATGATGTCCTTGGAATATTGAAGGCCGGCCGGCTTGAGCACCGAAGCCACCGACGTTGCGGTGTTGGCCAGGAAGAATTTCGGCTTCCAGTTCAATTCGCCGACCTTGCGGATCGCCTGCGCCGATCCCTTGGGCGCGGCCCAGGAGAAGAAGATGTCAGCGCCGGAATCGTGCAACGCCACGATCTGCAAATCGATGCTGGGATCGCTGACTTCGTAAGACTTGTCGGCGATGATCATGTTGAGCTTGTCGCCGAGGCCGTCCTTCAGGCCCTTGAACTGGTCCTTTCCGGCGTCGTCGTTCTGCCAGAGCACCGCGATCTTGCTGTTGGGGAACTTGTCCCGGATGTATTTGGCGTAGATGCGTCCCTCGCTCTGGTAGTTGGGCTGAAAGCCCATCGTCCAGGGGAAGTTCTTGGGATCGCCGAACTTGGTTCCGCCGGAGGCGACGAAAAGCTGCGGCACTTTCTTGGCGTTCATGTACTTCATGATCGCCGAATTGGACGGCGTGCCGAGCGGCTGGAAGATCAGCAGGACCTCATCGCTTTCCACCAGCTTGCGCGCCTGCTCGATCGCCTTCGGCGGACTGTAGGCGTCGTCGTAGGTGATGAAGTTGATCTTGCGGCCGTTGATGCCGCCCTCGGCATTGATCATCTTGAAGAAGGCTTCTTCGGTCTTGCCGATCACGCCGTAAGACGACGCCGGGCCGCTATAGGGCATGATATTGCCGATCTTGATTTCGGTGTCGCTGGCGCCGGAATCGTATTTCTTCTGCGCGTGGGCCGTGGTGGCGACCATGGCGCCGATGGCGAGCGCCGTCAGGGCCACCAGGTTTTGCATGCGAACCGGCATCGTTTTCTCCCGTCTTTTTTTGTTTGGTCCAAGTCTTGTTGTGACGGAGTGTCGCAAGCGCCTAAGCCGCTGGCAAGCACGTGCTTATTCCGCACGACGAAACGGCATTGTTGCCCGGCGCCATTTATGATTGATGCAGGTCGGGTCATTACTCGGCGTGACTACAAGGCCCAGAGGTTGCACAGGGTTGAAACAGAACACACGAATTGCTCCGCGGCATCCCAGGCTCGCCGGCATCGGCTTCCGCTGCGCACGCTGGCTGGCGGCGAAAACCATGGCGGCTGCGGGGTTTCACCAGCTCGGTTCGGAATTTTCCGATGCGCGGATCGCGCAGGTACGCGCCAAGCTCGCGCGCGGTGAAACGGTCTATCTCGCCGGCCTCGGCGCCCCCGGCACGCATAATTCGGGTCTGGCGCTGGTCGAGGTGACGCAGGCGGATGGACCGCGGCTGATCGTCAACAATGAGGAAGAGCGCTTTTCGGGCAACAAGCACACGACCGAATATCCAAAACTGTCGATCGACGCTGCGGTGGCGACGCTGCGCGAAATCGGCCGCGACATCGGCGATATCGATGCCTGGCTCACGAGCTGGGATTATCCGACGCTCGCCGGCACGCTGGCGCGCTCGGTGATCGAGGAGCTGCCGCAGAGTTTCAAGCTCGTGCGCACCACGGAGGCCGCCGGCTTCGACGGCCGCCGCCTCGACCAGATGACGCGGACACCAAAGATCCTCGCCCGCCAGCTCGGGCTTGCCGAGCGCGTGCCGCTGATCTGCCTGCCGCATCACGATAACCACGCCTGGTTCTCCTACGCGGCCTCGCCCTTCGCCGATGACGGTGAGCCGACGGCCGTTGCCGTGCTCGACGGCACCGGCGATCAGGGCTCGATCTCGCTCTACGTGGTAGAGAGCGGCGCGATGCGCCGGCTCTACTGCAACGACAGCATGTTCGATTCACTCGGCGCGTTCTACAGCGTGATCTCGTCGACGCAGGGCGGCTGGACCTGGCTTTCCAGCGAGGGCCGCTACATGGGCGCCGCCGCGTGGGGCGACATGAACCGCGCGAGCAATCCTTATTACGCGCGGTTGCGGGACGTGCTTCATTTCGGTGCGAACGGCGATATCAGGCTCAACCGCGCGATGGCCAACTGGTATTGCGACCCCTTCGATCATCCCTACAAGCAGGCTCTGACCGAGATCCTCGGCGAACCGCTTAAGCCCGACCAGCTCTGGAATCCGGATGCTGTGCTGCGTGTCGAGGACATCCATCACCGCCCCGACACCAAGGACCGCCTCGACAAGGCCGCCGCGACCCAACTGGTGTTCGAGGACGCAATGATCCATGTCGTCGATCATTTGTTGCGCAGCACCGGCGCCAGCCGGCTGGTGCTGACCGGCGGCGTGGCGCTGAACGCGGTCGGCAATATGCGGCTGCTCGAACATTTCGACGAGGCCTGGTTCGCCAAAACCCAGCAGCGCAACACACGCCTGCATCTGTGGATGCCGCCGGTGCCCGGCGATCCCGGCGTCACCATCGGCGCCGCCTGGCTGTTCGCGCATCTCGCGGGCGCCCCGCGCGGCGCGCCGATGACGCACGCGTTCTATTGCGGCACGCCGCCCTCACAGCTCGATATCGTCAACGCACTCGCGGCCGATGATATCGCCTCGCAACGCATCGGCGACATCTCGACGCCTGAAGGCCGCGACGCCATCGCCGATCTCATGGCATTCATGGTGGCGCAAAGCGGCGTCATCGCACTCTATCAAGGCGCGGCCGAAACCGGGCCGCGCGCGCTCGGCCATCGCTCGATCCTGGCCAACCCCTGCGATGCGGAGGCGCGCGAGCGGCTCAACGAGCGTGTCAAATACCGCGAGGCCATTCGCCCGCTGGCGCCGATGGCGACGCTGGAAGCCGCACGGGAATATTTCGAACTGCTGCCGGGCGCCTCGGATGCCGATTACAACGCCTACAATTACATGGTGCTGACGGCGCATGCGAAGCCGCACGCGCGGGACAAAATCCCGGCGGTCATTCACGCCGACGGCACCGGCCGGATCCAGATCGTACGCGCTGAAGACGATCCCCTCACTTTTGCCTATCTGAAAGCGCTCGGCCGCCATATCGGCGTCGAACTGTCCGTCAACACGTCCTTCAATGTCGCGGGTCCCATTGCCCAGACCCCGCAACAGGCGATCGATACGCTGCGGCGTTCCAAGGGGCTCGATGTCGTGGTGCTGGTCGCAGGCAACGGCGAAGTCCATGCGGCCTGGCACGGCGGCGAGCGCGACAGCGGCCGATTCAGCGGCTGGCATGAAGCATGGAAATGCCGAGCGCAGGCCGCTCAGCGTTGAAAGAATTTCAATACGCGCCCGTCGATCAGCAATAATGCGCTCCCGATCACAAGCGCGCCCGCAATCTCGCGCAGCGAGATAGTTTCGCCAAGCACCAGAACGCCGAGCAGGATCGCGGTCACCGGGATCAGCAACGTCACCAGCATGACATTGGTGGCGCCGGAGCGCCGCAGGATCTGAAAGAACACGATGTAGGCGAGCGCGGTCGACAGCGCGGCAAGCCCGATCACGGCGAGCCATGTCATGGCGCCCGGCATCGGCAATAGCCAGGGACGCTCGGCCAGCCCGGCGACAACGGTCATCATCGCGGCCGAGGCCAGCATCTGGAACGTCGCGGTGCCGAGCGGTGGAGAATTCGACAGCAACCGTCGCGCCAATAGCGCCGACAAGCCGTAGGAGAAGGCTGCCGCAAGGCAGAGCAGGATGCCGAGCCCCTGCCCGCGCTCCAGTCCAAAGCCATCGCCATCGCCATGGAGAATGACCACGCCGATCAGGCCCACAACGACACCCGCGATTCGCCGCGCGTGCAGCTTTTCCTCGCCGGCGACCGCCATCACTACCACCGTGAACAGCGGCGTCGTGGCGTTCAGGATCGAGGCCAGCCCGCCCGGGATATAGGTCTGCCCGACCACGATCAGCGAGAACGGCAGCACGTTGTTGAGAAGCCCGATGGCGATGAACGGCTTCCATCCGGACAGGCCCTTCGGGAAACGGATGCGGTAGAGCCAGAGCAACGGCAGCAGCATGAGCGCCGCAAGCGCTACGCGCAGGAACACCAGCGTGAACGGCGGCAATTCCTTCAGCACCACGCCGTTGAAGAAGAACGACCCACCCCACAGGATCGAAAGCAGGCCGAGCAGCGACCAGTCGCGGGCGTCTATCGAAGTGTCTTTTGCGGTCATAGCAGCTCATATCTGCAATTCCGCAGATTTATTCCGCTGCGCAGGGCTTTTCCACCCGATTTCCGGATAGGAGACTCGCGGCGGCTATTTCGGCCGCGAGACGATCTCGATCATCCGGCCCTCGTCGTCATCGGGCATTTCGGCTTTCGCCTTTGCATAGGCCTCGACCGCGGCATGTCCGACCAGCGGTGCGCTGGCGAGCAGGCTCTCGGCCAGTTTAACCGCGTAGGCCGCATCCTTGTAGCGGAGTGCCGACGTAAACGACGCGCCGGAGAAATCGCGCGCCACCATGCGCTTGGAATGCCGGATCACCTGCGGGCTTGCCACCGCGCCGGTCGCCAGCGCTTCCGCCACCAGGTTCATGTCGAGTCCGGCCTGCTCGGCCATGGCGACGCCTTCGGCGAGGCTCGCGATCTGCACCGCGCCCATCAGATTGTTGATCAGCTTGAAGACGGTGCCGGTACCGACCGCGCCGAAATGCCTGACCACGTCGCCGATCGGCGCAAGATAGGGTTTTGCGCGATCGAGGTCGGCAGGTTCAGCGCCGACCAGCAAGGTCAGTTTTCCGGCCGCCGCCGCCTGCGGCAGGCCGGTGACGGGACAATCGATATAGACGAGACCGCGGCCGCGCAGTTCGCGCGCCATGTCGAGCGCGTGCTGATGCGAGACGGTCGAGCATTCGATCGCGAGGCTGCCCGCCTTCATCGCTGCCGCTGCGCCGTCCTTGCCGAGCCAGACGGCGTGCGACGCCTCGTCGTCGGCAACCATGGTCACAACGGCATCCGCGCCATCGGCGGCGTCCGCCGGTGACGAAGCCCAGCGCGCACCGCTCGCGATCAGGTCTTCCGCCTTGGCCTTGCTGCGATTCCACACCGCGAGCGAAAAACCTGCGTCGAGATAGCGGCCGGCCATGCCGTGGCCCATGCGCCCGAGCCCGATGAAGCCGACTTTAGTCATGCGCTAATCCACATCCTCGACCGCGCCGGGCGAGGTGCCGAACGCGCGCTGCGCCAGCGTTGCCGCCATGAACTCGTCGAGATCGCCGTCGAGCACGCCCGACGTGTCCGAGGTCTGCACGCCGGTGCGGAGGTCTTTTACCATCTGGTAGGGCTGCAGCACGTAGGAGCGGATCTGGTGGCCCCATCCGATGTCGGTCTTGGCGGCCTGGTCGGCGGCGGCCTGCTCCTCACGCTTCTTCAATTCGATTTCGTAAAGCCGCGCGCGCAGCATGTCCCAAGCCTGCGCCTTGTTTTTGTGCTGCGAGCGGCCGGCCTGGCAGACCACCGCGACGCCGGTCGGAATATGGGTCAAACGCACCGCGGATTCAGTCTTGTTGACGTGCTGGCCGCCGGCGCCGCCCGAGCGCATGGTGTCGGTGCGCACGTCGGACTCGGCGATATCGATCTTGATGCTGTTATCGACCACCGGAAAAATCGCGACCGACGAGAACGAGGTGTGCCTCCGTGCGTTGGAATCGAACGGCGAGATCCGCACCAGGCGGTGCACGCCCGCTTCGGTCTTCAGCCAGCCATAGGCGTTTTGCCCGCTGATCTGGATGGTCGCCGACTTGATGCCGGCTTCTTCGCCCGGGGTTTCCTCCAGATACTCGACCTTGAAGCCGTGCTCCTCGGCCCAGCGCGTATACATGCGCAGCAGCATCGAGGCCCAGTCCTGGCTCTCGGTGCCGCCGGCGCCGGCATGCACTTCGAGATAGGAATCGAAGCGATCGGCCTCGCCCGACAGCAGCGCTTCCAGTTCGCGACGCGCGACTTCCTTCTTCAGGGCCTTCAGGGCGTTCTCGGCCTCGACCACCACGCCTTCGTCGTTCTCGGCCTCGCCAAGCGCGATCATCTCGACATTGTCGTCGAGTTCGCGTTCGACCTTGCCGATGCCCTCGAGCGCGTCCACCAGCGAGGTGCGCTCCTGCATCAGTTTCTGGGCCTTCTGGGGATCGTTCCAGAGATTGGGATCTTCGGCGAGCTTGTTCAGTTCGGCGAGGCGCGCCGTGGATGTCTCGACGTCAAAGATGCCTCCTCAGCAGCCCGACTGACTGCTTGATCTCTTCTACGAGGCGTTCGACTTCGGCGCGCATGGTCTGTTCCGTCTGCGGTTGGAACCGCTGCTGGATCGAATATTCAACGGGCCGGATGTAGCGACGTACGCAGCAAAGCGCAATCGGCTAATAAAGCCTGCCGGTCCCGGGCCGCATGATGTTGCCGGCATCAGGCACGCTCCCCTGCACGTTGGCGGCGTCGGACGGGAATCCCTGCGGCACGCGTCCCTCGCCGTCGGCGACACCGACGGGGGCCGGCATGTAATTCTCCGGTGGCGCGGTGCCCGGCTTGAAGGCTTCCAGAACGGTTCGGCCGGTATCGCCGGGTGCAGGACGCATGCCGCTCTTCGAATCGATGCGGACCAGCCTGATCCCGGGAGGCACCTTGAACGGGGTCGGCGGCTTGTCGGCGAGCGCGAGCTTCATGAAATCCTTGGCGATCGGCGCGGCGATACGGCCGCCCTGCGCGGCCCTGCCCAGACTGCGCGGCTTGTCATAGCCAAGGTAGAGACCGACGACGAGATCGGGCGAAAAGCCGACGAACCAGACGTCTTTGCCGTCGCTGGTCGTGCCGGTCTTGCCGGCGATCGGCTTGCCGACCTCGCGCAGGATCGTCGCCGTTCCACCCTGCACCACACCCTCGAGCATCGAGGTGATCTGATAGGCCGTCAACGAATCGAGCACCTGCTCCCGGCGATCGACGAGCTGGGGCTCGGGCTGGTTCTTCCAGCCGCCCGGCGCGTCGCAGCCGCGACACTCGCGCTGGTCATGCTTGAAGATCGTGCGTCCGTAGCGATCCTGGATGCGGTCGATCAGCGTCGGCTTCACCCGGCGGCCGCCATTGGCGAACATCGAATAGGCCGTCACCATCCGCATGACCGTGGTCTCGCCGGCGCCCAGCGAATAGGAAAGATAGTTCGGCAATTCCTCGTAGACGCCGAAGCGCTTGGCATATTCGCCGATCAGGGGCATGCCGACATCCTGCGCCAGCCGCACCGTGACGGTGTTGAGCGAGTGTTTCAGGGCATCGCGCAGCGTGATGGGGCCCTTATAGCTGCCCACCGAAAAATTGTCCGGCCGCCAGACGCCGTTGCCCTGCCCCTGATCGATCTCGATGGGGCCGTCGATCATGATCGTCGCCGGCGTGTAGCCATTGTCAATCGCCGCCGAATAGACCAGCGGCTTGAACGTCGATCCCGGCTGCCGATAGGCCTGGGTCGCGCGATTGAACTGGCTCTGGTCGAACGAGAAGCCGCCGACCATCGCGACCACGCGGCCGGTCAACGGGTCCATCGCGACCATCGCGCCGGACACTTCGGGCAATTGCCGCAGGCGATACTGGCCCTCGACCATCTTGCCTTCCTTGTCGAACAGCGGATCGGCGTAGATCACGTCACCCGGCGACAGAATCTGCGAGACCGAAGCCGTCGCCGGTTTGCCGCGCGCCGCGGCGGCGACCGGCTTCGCCCATCGGACACCATCCAGCGTGATGAGGCCGGTTTGCCGATCCTTTGAGACCGCGCCGCCCAGTTCGCGGCCGGGCTGGAAACCGATCCGCGCCGACTGGTCGGAGGTCTCCAGCACCACCGCCATCCGCCACGGCGAGATGTCGCTGAGCGACCTGACTTCGGCGAGCTTGACGCCCCAGTCGCCTGATATGTCGAGCTTGCTGGTAGCGCCACGCCAGCCCTGCGCCTCGTCAAAATTCACGAGCCCGGCGGCCACGGTCTTGCGCGCCATCACCTGCAGCTTCGGATCGAGCGTGGTGCGGACCGACAGGCCGCCTTCATAGAGTTTCTTTTCGCCGTAGCGCTCGAAAATGTCACGCCGGACCTCCTCGGCAAAATACTCGCCGGCAAAGGTATGCGCAGCGTTGGACCGGCTGGCCACGACCAGCGGGTCCTTGCGGGCCTTCTCCGCATCGGCCTGCTTGATCCAGCCGTTTTCCAACAGACGATCGATCACGTAGTTGCGGCGCTCGACCGCGCGGTCGCGGTTGCGTACCGGATGCAACTGGGCCGGAGCCTTCGGCAGCGCCGCCAGATACGCGGCCTCCGCTACCGTCAGTTCGTTCACCGATTTGTCGAAATAGACCAGCGATGCGGCGGCGATACCGTAGGCGCCGAGGCCGAGATAGATTTCGTTGAGATAGAGCTCGAGGATGCGGTCCTTGGAATAGGCGCGCTCGATGCGCATCGCCAGCAAGGCTTCCTTGATCTTGCGGGTGAACGACACCTCGTTGGTCAGGAGGAAGTTCTTGGCGACCTGCTGGGTGATCGTCGAGGCGCCCTGCGGTCGGCGATTGGAGCCGAAATTCTGCGCATACACCACGGCCGCGCGCGCCATGCCGGTGAAGTCGATGCCGCCATGCTCGTAAAAATTCTTGTCCTCGGCCGCGAGGAAGGCGTTGGTGACGAGTTTTGGCATCGCCTGGATCGGCAGATAGAGGCGCCGCTCCTTGGAATATTCGCCGAGCAGCGCGCCGTCGGACGCGTGCACGCGCGTCATCACCGGCGGCTCGTAGTCCTGAAGCTGCGAATAGTCGGGCAGGTCCCTGGAGAAGTACCAGATCCCGCCCGCGACGCCGGCCACGCCGACCAGGAACACGATCGTCCCGGCGGTAAACAGGAAACCCAAAAATCTTACCACAAAGCGCATTACCGAACTTCCATTCCAACGCTAGAGCGTGATGACGTTTCTTCGAATCGTCATCGCGCTCTATCTCTTTGATTTGAGCATGATCTTTTCGGAAAACCGGTACCCACTTTTCCGGATCATGCTCTTGCGCCGTAACAGCCAGCGCTTGTTCTCGTGTCCACCGGACGTTTGCTCTCCCGCACGAATCGCTTGGATCCGGCGGGTTCAAACACCTTATTGTGCAATGTTCGAAGATGCGCCTTTAGGTTGTTAACACCTCATGCGGATCAGTAAAGTCCGCCGGTGCCCGGACGCATGATATTGCCGCCATCAGGCTGGTAGCCTTGCTGATAGCCTTGCGGGTAGCCTTGAGGGTATCCCTGCTGTGGCATCCGGCCGTCCGCGTCGGCCACGCCGATGACCGAGTAGTTATCCGGCGGCGCGGTGCCCGGCTTGAAGGCTTCCAGAAGGCCGCCACTGCCCGGACCGGCGCGCATGCCGCTCTTGGGGTCGACGCGGACCAGCTTGATGCCGGCAGGCACCTTGAAGGGAATCGCGGGCTTGTCGGCGAGCGCGAGCTTGAGAAAATCCTTGGCGATCGGCGCGGCCAGATGACCGCCGGTCATGCCGCGGCCGAGATTGCGCGGCTTGTCGAAACCGACATAGATGCCGACCACCAGGTCCGGCGAGAAGCCGATGAACCAGGCGTCCTTTTCGTCATTGGTGGTGCCGGTCTTGCCGGCGATCGGCTTGCCGACTTCCTTCACCACCGTCGCGGTGCCGGCCTGCACGACATATTCCATCATCGAGGTGATCTGGTAGGCCGTCATCGGATCGAGCACCTGCTCGCGGCGGTCGACGAGTTGCGGCTCGGCCTGGTTCTTCCAGCCGCCGGGCGCGTCGCAGCCGCGGCATTCGCGGGCGTCATGCTTGAAGATGGTGTGGCCGTAACGGTCCTGAATACGATCGATCAGCGTCGGCTTCACGCGGCGGCCACCATTGGCGAACATCGAATAGGCCGTCACCATCCGCATGACCGTGGTTTCGCCGGCGCCGAGCGCATAGGATAGGTAGTTCGGCAGGTCGTCGTAGACGCCGAACCGCTTTGAATATTCGCCGATCAGGGGCATGCCGATGTCCTGGGCCAGCCGCACGGTCACCGTATTCAGCGAATTCTTCAGCGCGTTGCGCAGCGTGACCGGTCCCTGGTATTTCCCCGACGAATAGTTTTCCGGGCGCCAGACGCCGGCGCCTTGCCCCTGATCGATTTCGATCGGCGCGTCGACCACGACGGTCGACGGCGTGTAGCCATTGTCCATCGCCGCCGAATAGACGAGCGGCTTGAACGACGAACCCGGCTGCCGATACGCTTGCGTGGCACGGTTGAACTGGCTCTGATCGAACGAGAAGCCGCCGACCATCGCGAGCACACGGCCGGTCCAGGGGTCCATCGCGACCATCGCACCGGAAACCTCCGGCAACTGGCGCAACCGGTACTGGCCTTCGACCGGCTTGCCATCCTTGTCGAACAGCGGGTCGGCATAGATCACGTCGCCGGCCGCCAGGACCTGCGCCACCGAGGTCGGGGTCCTGCCCTTTGCGGGTCCCGACGTGGGCTTGGCCCAGCGCACGCCGTCGAGCGTGATGATACCGGTCTGGCGCTGCTTGCTGACGGCGCCGCCGAGTTCACGGCCCGGCTGGAAACCGATCCGCGCCGACTGGTCGGAGGTCTCCAGCACCACGGCCATCCGCCACGGCGAGATATCGCCGAGCGCTTTGACGTCGGAGAGCTTCACACCCCAGTCGCCGGAAATGTCGAGCTTGGACGGCGCGCCGCGCCAGCCGCTCGCCTCGTCGTATTTGACGAGACCGGCGACCATGGCCTTGCGCGCCATGACCTGCATCTTCGGATCGAGCGTGGCGCGGACCGACAAGCCGCCTTCATAGAGTTTCTTTTCGCCGTAGCGCTCGAAGATGTCGCGGCGGACTTCCTCGGCGAAATACTCGCCGGCAAAGATATGCGCGCCGTTGCCGCGGCTGCTGGTGACGTTGAGGGTTTCCTTGCGGGCCTTGTCGGCGTCGGCCTGCTTGATCCAGCCGTTTTCAACAAGGCGATCGACCACGTAGTTGCGCCGCTCGACCGCGCGATCGCGGTTACGCACCGGATGCAGCGCCGCCGGCGCCTTGGGCAACGCCGCCAGATAGGAGGCTTCCGCGATCGTGAGTTCGTTCACGGATTTGTCGAAATAGACCAGCGATGCAGCCGCGATGCCGTAGGCGCCGAGACCCAGATAGATTTCGTTGAGATAGAGTTCGAGGATGCGGTCCTTCGAATAGGCGCGCTCGATGCGCATCGCCAGCAAGGCTTCCTTGATCTTGCGCGTGAACGACACTTCGTTGGTCAAAAGAAAATTCTTCGCCACCTGCTGGGTGATCGTCGAGGCGCCCTGCGGACGCCTGTTGGAGCCGAGGTTCTGCGCATACACCACGGCCGCGCGCGCCATGCCGGTGAAGTCGATGCCGCCATGCTCGTAGAAGTTCTTGTCTTCGGCCGCCAGGAACGCGTTGATGACGAGCTTTGGCACCGCCTGGATCGGCAGATAGAGGCGGCGCTCCTTGGAATATTCGCCCATCAGCGCGCCGTCCGACGCATGGACGCGCGTCATCACTGGCGGCTCGTAATCCTGAAGCTGTGAGTAGTCGGGCAAGTCTTTGGAAAAATGCCAGATCGCGCCCGCGACGCCGGCCACACCGACGAGGAACACGACGGTCCCGGCGGCGAACAGGAAACCCAAAAACCGGACCAGCAAGCGCATTATCGAAGTTCCGTTTCAACCCTGTGCGCCAAAATCTGCGGCGTCTATCCTAATACGGTAACCCCACCGAACGGGTTGCCGCCACGCGGTCGAACAATAAAGGGTCCGGCGGACAATATTGACCGATTCCGAAGACCAACAGTCGATTTTTTATACCGTTGCCGCTGTGGCCAAACTAGGGCTTGGGCCACCAAACGGCGCGCTTTTCCGCCTACCAATACGTAATGCGTACCGGACTTTTTACTTGCCCGGCCCGGCGGTTGCCAGCCGTTTGGCTAAAAACGTATCAATTGCCTGCGCTATCGATCCGACCGTCCGGTTCCGCCAGTTTTCCGACACCAGATGCTCGAGGTCGCCCTTGTTGGAGACGTAGCCGAGCTCGACCAGGACCGAGGGAACGTCGGGGGCCTTCAGGACCCGGAAACCGGCCGATTTCAGCGGATGTTTATGCATCCGCACCGTGGTCTTCATTTCGCCCATCAGCGCCCGCGCAAACCGGTTTGAAAAGGTCTTGGTTTCCCGCTGCACCAGATCGATCAGGATGTCGGCAACTTCGGTCGGCTCGTCGGCGAGACTGACCCCGCCGATCGCATCCGATTTGTTTTCGGTGTCCGCCAGCCGCTCGGCCTCGGAGTCGGAAGCCTTGTCCGACAGCGTATAAATGGTGGCGCCCTGGGCGTCGCCCTCGCCGCGCTTCAAGGCGTCGGCATGGATCGAGATGAACAGCGCCGCCGCCTCGTTGCGTGCGATCTTCACGCGGTCGGCGAGCGCAATGAAGATGTCGTCCGTCCGGGTCATGACGACGCGATACTTGCCCGACTTCTCAAGCCGATCGCGCAGCGCCAGCCCAAAACCCAGCACCAGGTTCTTTTCCATGATGTCGTTGCCACCGGCCTGCGTGCCGTTGTCGACGCCGCCATGACCGGGATCGATCACGACCACGGGCCTCTTGTCCGGAGGCGATGTCGGCGCCGCCGGCCCGTCCGCCCGCGCAACGGCGGCATTGGCCTCGGCAATCCCGGGCCGCAGTTCGGGCCGGTTTTCGGGCGCCAGCGACTGGACAAAGGCGGTGCGGTCGACCTCTTCGAATTCGAGTACCAGCCGCGGCGGCTGGCCGTTGGCCGCCTCCAGCACGTAGGATTTGGCGATCTTGGCCGGTCCGTTCAGGTCGAACACGATCCGCGACCCGCCCGGCATGACGAGACCGTAGCGGTAGGCCTTGACCAGTCCCCGCCCTGCGACGCCTGTTCCGGCCGGAAGCTGGAAATTGACCTGGGTCAGGTCGACGATCACGCGATAGGGGTCCGCCAGGGTAAAGGCCCGAAACTGGACCGGCTTGTCGAGATCGAGGATGAAACGGGTCTGTCTGCCATCGCCGGCCAGGCGAGCGTCAGACGCGATCGGGAAATTGGATGCCGCCGCCGGGTTGGGAATGGCGGCCGGTCCTTGATAAAGCGGTGTTTGATAGGCGGGGGGCGCTTGATAAGCCGGCGCCTGGGCCATGCTGGGGCCGATCATCCGGGCGCACAGCAATGCTGCGACGCACAATGCGCCACATCCGAGCAAAACAAGGTGATTTGTGCGGCTCGCCAACGATTCGGTGCCTCTGGAGGAGCCTTCCCTTACCGCATTAGGAGCACATGGTTAATTGGACCTTAAAGGCGAATCTGTGAAAAGGATCGAGTGTTGCTGAGCGGCGACGCTCAAAAGAGGGCTCCCGTGCCCTTCGCTTGCACGGAGCCCCCAATCCACGTATGTACGAGGTGCTGACGGCTAATACTCCCGGTTGTGTCGCGTTCAGCCTCCCGGTGCAGCGCCGGAACCTTCGAAGCCGGAGGGACCTGCGTCTTTCCCGATCTCTCCACAGCCAGCGCCGCGCGCGGCTGACACGGAGTGACGGTTTCGAGCCCGGGCGGCGTCCGGTCCCAGGTACCTTTTCCAGGGACGGTTTGAGACACGGCAAAACTGATTATCCGGACCCCAAACGGTCCGATATGCGATGGCCGGTGGGCGTTTAGGCGCCAA
>CAWIZF010000075.1:0-354109 GCA_963840465.1 uncultured Alphaproteobacteria bacterium
CAGACTCAAGGACATTGAGTCCATCGACGTTGCTGACGTGTTATCGGTCTACGACGAAGACTGCCGCGAGCGCCAAGCAAACAAGGCCAAGTTTGACGAACGGTTAGCCCGCCTCGTGAAATGGTGGGGCGGCAAGACGCTGTCCGACGTAACCGGCGTGAATTGTCGCGCTTACGCAAAGTTTCGAGGGAGCAATGGCGGCTCGCGTCGCGACCTTGAAGACCTCCGCGCGGCGATCAATCATCACGCCAAGGAAGGCTTTCATCGTGGCGCTGTTCAGAGTCGTCCTGCCAGAGAAGGGCTTGGCCCGGGACCGGTGGCTTTCACGTTCGGAAGCTGCTCGTTTTCTATGGGCTTGCTGGCGGCACCGCGAGACGCAAACCAGTTCATATTGGTCCTCTCAAGGGACAGAAGATCGAAACTGACAAAAGGCCGCTGCGGCATGTGGCCCGATTCACTTTAATCGGCCTCTACACCGGTACACGTGCTGGTGCCATTGCGACCGCTTCGCCGTACCGAGCCGAAGGTCAATCATTCGTTGACTTGGAAGCCGGTATTTTCAATCGGCTCGCAGTTGGGAAGCGCGCGAGCACCAAGCGGCAGACGCCGGTCCCGCTACCAAGCCGGCTTTTGGCCCATCTGCGGCGATGGTCGCGGCTGGGTATCGCCAAGAGTCACTTCGTCGAATGGAATGGTAAACCGGTGGCATCCGTTAAGACGGGCTTCGCTTCCGCCGTACGGATTGCCGGGCTAGACGTGGCCACTGGTAATGTCACTCCGCATACCCTGCGACACACCGCAGCCACGTGGCTGATGCAGCGTGGTGCTCCTATGTGGGAAGCCGCTGGCTTTCTGGGCATGAGTGAGAAGACCCTTCGCGACACTTACGGCCATCATCATCCTGCCCATTTGCGGGGCGCTGCGGATGCGATTGCATCGCGGCCACCCCAGAAAAAGGTAGCGTTGGTTGTTTCGTTGGTTGAGGAAAAAGCTAAGAGGAAAGGAGCCTCGCAAGCCTCTGAAAGTATTGGTGGGCCCGGCAGGACTCGAACCTGCAACC
This sequence comes from uncultured Alphaproteobacteria bacterium, assembly GCA_963840465.1. Classification (GTDB taxonomy): domain Bacteria; phylum Pseudomonadota; class Alphaproteobacteria; order Rhizobiales; family Xanthobacteraceae; genus Bradyrhizobium. Next base: position 1,061 of record CAWIZF010000075.1, read on the forward strand.
AGACCGTTATGAGCGGCCGGCTCTAACCATTGAGCTACAGGCCCCGCCGCGAGCGACCGGAAGAGGGCCGGCAACGGTGCTGGCATCGTTTACAGGCATGACAGCGATACGGCAATGCCGGGTTGGGGGCCGAGAACAGGCTTTCATAAGCCCCCGTGCTTGCCTACAACCTGTCTCGCGTCATTCGTCACTGAACGCTTGAGGCCAACAATGAAATTTGCTCGGATCGCCTGCGCCAGCCTCCTTGTTTTTGCGGGCGGCGCCACGGCGCAGGATGGAGCCAAGCCCATTACCAAAACCACAATCAGCCTGGGGACGGCGACGCCGGGCGGCGGCTTCCCGGTCTATGGCAATGCGTTCGCGGAAATCATGAACGCCGCCGATCCGGCGCTCGCGATCGAGCCGCGCAACACCAAGGGCTCCAACGAAAACATCCCGCTCTTGGAATCCGACCAGCTCGACATCGCGCTGGTGGCCGGCGAGCCCTCCTACGAAGCCTTCATGGGCATCGGGCGGGCGCCGACAAAGCTGAAAATCCTCACCGCGATGTATTCCAGTCCCGGCATGTTCGTGGTGCGCGCCGACAGTCCCTACAAGACCATCAGGGATCTGGTCGGCCAGCCGGTTGCGTTCGGCGCCAGGGGCTCCGGCCTGCCGATCCTGTCGCGCTACATGCTCGACGGCATCGGCTTGAAGCAGGACGAGGATTTCAAGTCGATCTATCTCGATCGCGCCGGCGACGGCCCCGCGATGGTGCAGGACGGCCGCGCCGCCGCGCTGTGGGGCGCGGGCGTCGGCTGGCCCGGTTTTGCCGCGATGGCGCAGGCGCCGGGCGGCGCACGGTTCATCGCGCCCGACGCGAGCGAGATCGCGCGCATCCGCGCCAAGCATACATTCCTGAAGCCGCTGACGGTGCCCGCCAACAGCTATCCGAACCAGACCGCCGCGATCGATTCCGTCGGTTCATGGAGTTTTGTGCTCGCGCGCGAAAGCCTGCCGGATGACGTCGCCTACCGGCTGGCGCGCACGCTGCACGGCGCCGAGGCCGCGCTGTGCAAGAAGCTGCCGCAGGCCTGCGAGACCACGGCCGCGAACACGGTCGCGGCCGCGCCGAATGCGGCGCTGATCCATCCCGGGGTGATGAAGTATTTCCGCGAGGTGGGGGTGGTGAAATAGGGCGTGGGCGATCCCGATCCGTCATGCCCGGCCTTGTGCCGGGCATCCACGCCCTTGCTTCTTCACTGCGTCAAAGACGTGGATGGCCGGAACAAGCCCGGCCATGACGATGTGATTACTGATGCAGGCTTACTTCTTCGCCATCGCGCACGCGGCTCGGCGCGTCGGCCGTCGGCATGTTCAGGCGGTTGCCCCGCCAATTGGGCTCATTTGCAACTGTTTTGCCCCGGCGTCAACGTGGCCCAAGGGAGGGGGGCACCCGCGAGCGGTACCCGCTTCTGTTTATTTCCGGTGCGATTCAGGGCATAGGCGATCCATGACCTCGCCGCAGCGCCTGCCGACCTCGCTCACGCCGCTCGATAAGGCGCTCGACGCCCTGCTGCAGGGCGTGGAACCGGTCGCGCCGGTAGAGCTGACGCTTGTCGAGGCGCTGCGCTGCATCGCCGCCGACATGCCGCCGCTTTCGGCTTATCCGCCGCGCGATGTCGCGGCGGTGGACGGCTATGCATTCGGCGCGCGCGATCTCGTCGGTGCATCCTCCTATTCGCCGCTGCCGTTGACATCGCCGCCGGTCTGGGTCGAGGCCGGCGATGCGATGCCGGAGGCTTGCGACTGCGTGCTCGATTCCGATTCCGTCGATCTGTCCGGGCCGCTGCCGCAGGTGCTGGCGGAGGCTATCCCGGGGCAGGGCGTGCGCCGGGCCGGCAGCGATATCGCTGCCGGCAGTCTCGTCGCGGAGGCCGGGCGGCGCGTGCGGCCGCGCGATCTCCTGATGGCGCGCGCTGCGGGCATGGAGCGATTGAGCGTTCGCCGTCCGCGGCTGCGCATCGTCAATGTCCCCGGCGGCAACGTGACAGCGAATCTGGTCGCGGAGAGCGCGCAAGCCGCCGGTGCCGAAACCGTCACCTTCACCGCCGCGGGCCGCGATGCCGGATCGATTGCCGTGGCACTCGATGGCGGCGCGTGCGATCTGCTCCTGGTCGTCGGCGGCTCCGGCGTTGGCCGCACCGACGCGGCGGTGGCCGCCCTGGCAGCGCGCGGCAAGGTTCTCGCCTACGGCATTGCGCTGCAACCCGGCCGCACCTCGGCCGTCGGGCGCGTCGGCAACACGCCGGTGGTCGTGCTGCCTGGCGCGCCCGATCAGGCCTTTGCGGCATGGTGGACGCTGGCGCTTCCCGTGCTCGATCGCCTCTCGGGCCGCCGCCCGCGCAAGACGGTCAATTTGCCGCTGGCGCGCAAGATTGCATCTCAGCGTCGGCATCGCCGAGATCGTGCTGCTGGAGCGAAATCAGGATCTGTGGAGTACGCTGGCGGTGGGCGAATTGTCGCTGGAGGCGATCGTCCGCGCCGAAGCCTGGCTTATGGTGCCGGGCGGTTCGGAAGGCTTTGCGGCAGGCAGCCCGGTCGATGCCTATATGTTGCGGGACTGATATGAGTTCAAAAATGACCCATACGCCGGCGCCGAAAGATCGTGATGTCGATCAGGACCAGTTCCTGACGATCCTGTCGCGCGAGGAAGCGCTGACGCGTTTCGAAGCCGCCTTGTTCCCGCGCGCGATCACGAGCGAAATGCGCCCGCTCGCCGACGCACTCGGCTGCGCGCTCGCCGAGGACGTGGTGGCGCCGATCGATGTGCCGCCGTTCGACCGCTCCAATGTCGATGGCTTTGCGGTGCGTTCCGCCGATCTCGCCGCGGCCGGCGAGGCCTCGCCGGTGCGCGTGATGCTGAACGACGAGGTGATCGCCTGCGGCATTGCGCCGACGCGGCCGGTCCTGTCGGGAACGGCCACGCCGATCGCAACCGGCGGCCCGGTGCCGCGCGGCGCCGACGCTGTCGTGATGGTCGAACACACGCAGCCGGCGGGGCCTCGCGCGATCGAGATCCGCCGCGCCGCTTCTCCCGGACAATTCGTGTCCTATGCCGGTTCCGATATCGCCCGCGGCGAGGCGCTGCTGCGTGCCGGCACCGTCATCGGTTCGCGCGAGATCGGCATGCTGGCGGCCTGCGGCATCGCGAAGGTGAGCGTCGCGCGGCGGCCGCGCGTCGCCATCATTTCCACCGGCGATGAACTGGTGCAGCCCGGCCAGCCGCTGCGCCCGGCCGCGATCTACGACACCAACGGCGCGATCGTCACGGCGGCGATCACGGAGAATGGCGGCGAGGCCCACTTTCTCGGCGCCATCCCCGATGACGAAGCGCAACTCGAATCCGCGATGCGCCAGGCGCTTGCGACCAGCGACATGCTGGTGCTGTCGGGCGGCACGTCCAAGGGCGCGGGCGATGTGTCTCATCGCATCATCGGCCGGCTCGGTGAGCCCGGCATCATTGCCCACGGCGTCGCACTCAAGCCCGGCAAGCCGCTGTGCCTTGCGGTGTGCGACGGCAAGCCCGTGATCATCCTGCCGGGATTTCCGACCTCGGCGATGTTCACCTTCCACGACATGATCGTGCCGGTGCTGCGGCGGATGGCGGGCCTGCCGCCGCGTTCGGACGCCAAGGTCAATGCACGCGTGCCGGTGCGGATCGCCTCCGAACTCGGGCGCACCGAATTCGTCATGGTGTCGCTGGTCGAAGGATCGGACGGGCTGATCGCGTATCCGACAGGCAAGGGCTCCGGCGCCATCACATCATTCGCACAGGCTGACGGTTTTCTGAAGATCGATGCGCTGGCCGATCAGATGCCGGCCGGCAGCGAGGCCGAGGTGACGCTGTTCACGCCGCATGTGCGGGTGCCGGATCTCGTCATCGTCGGCAGCCACTGCACCGGGCTCGATCTCGTCACCGCGCCGATGGCGCATGCCGGGCTCGTCGTGCGCTCGATCGCCGTCGGCAGTCTTGGCGGGCTCTCGGCCGCCAAACGCGGCGAGTGCGATTTTGCGCCGATCCATTTGTTCGACGAGAAGACCGAGACCTACAACACGCCCTATCTCAGCGAGGGGCTCGAACTGGTGCCGGGCTGGCGGCGCATGCAGGGCATCGTGTTCCGCAAGGGCGACAAGCGCTTCGAAGGCTTGAGTGCGGAAGACGCGGTCCGCGCCGCGCTCGCCGATCCCGCCTGCATCATGGTCAACCGCAACCAGGGCGCGGGCACGCGGATCCTGATCGACCGGCTGCTCGGCGGTGCGCGGCCCGATGGCTACTGGAATCAGCCGCGCTCGCACAATGCGGTGGCGGCTGCGGTCGCGCAGCACCGCGCCGATTGGGGCATGACCATTGCGCCGGTCGCGCATGCGTCAAACCTGGGTTTCATTCCCTTTGCCGAAGAGCATTATGATTTTGCGCTGGTGACAGCGCGCAAGCAGCGGCCGGCGGTGCAGGCCTTTCTCGACGCGCTGGCGTCGGAAGCGGGGCGGGCGGCGCTGGAGCAGGCAGGGTTTCGGCCGGCCTGACGCATGACATGTGAGAGGCCGCCGACGCCTGACCCGGACTCTGGCGGCGATCTCTGGATCACCTTATGGTCCCCGGACAGCAGCGTGCTGCGCAGCATCCGGGGCACGGATTAGCCCCCGTCCAGCAAGGCCAGCCGGTCGGCTTCTGCGATATCGTCCATGGTGTTGGCGTTGAAGAATGGATCGAGCGGTGTTGTCGGCCAAGTCACGGTGGCAAGCCTGTAGCGCGCGGTCCAGCGGTCGATCTTCCTGACGTCTTCGACGACAAGCGCGTGGCGCAGCTGCGCGCGCAAGGCGACGCTCCACAGTCCGATCACCGGATGCGATTGGCCGTCGGAAGCCGCGACAGCCAAGCTCGGCATTTTCTGCTTCGAGTGCGCCATACAGCCGTGACACCAGATCGCGCGGCAGAAACGGGCAATCGGCCGCTGCGCTCAGGACAAGCTTTACGTCCGGCCGGTTCGTTGCCGCCCAGTCGAGCGCCGCAAGGATACCTGCGAGCGGGCCGGGGAAATCGGCGACGCCGTCCGCAATGACCGGCAGCCCGAAGGCTGCAAAGCGCGCGGGATCGCCATTGGCGTTGAGAATGAGGCCGTCGCATTGCGGCTTCAGCCGCGCGATTACGCGCTCCAGAATGGTGCGGCCGGCGATGGTGCGCATCGGCTTGTCGCCGCCGCCCATCCGCCGGGCGAGGCCACCGGCGAGCAACACACCGGGAATTTCCAGCGCGCCTCTTGGCGTCGCCCGCGCGTCTCTTGACGTCGCGTCAGTCATCGCTTTCACCCTTGCGCTTGTGCCGGGCGGATTCCTCCTCGACATAGTCGAGGTTCTGGTCGAACACGATCCGCTCCTGTCCGGACAGCGCGATGAAACGCTTGCCCCGCGCGCGGCCGACCAGTGTCAGCCCGACCTGCCGCGCCAGTTCGACGCCCCACGCCGTAAAGCCCGAGCGTGAGACGAGAATCGGAATGCCCATCCGCACCGTCTTGATCACCATCTCGGAGGTGAGGCGGCCGGTGGTATAGAGGATCTTGTCGGCGGGATCGACGCCGTGGCGATAGATCCAGCCCGCGATCTTGTCGACGGCGTTGTGGCGGCCGACGTCCTCGGTGTAGCACACCGGCGTGCCTTCCTTGCACAGCACGCAGCCGTGAATGGCGCCGGCTTCCAGATAGAGCGAGGGCATGGTGTTGATCGCGTGCGTCATCTCGTAGAGCCACGAGGTGCGCAATTCCGCCTTGGGCAGCGCCACGCTTTCGACGGCTTCGAGCAGATCGCCGAATGCCGTGCCCTGGGCGCAGCCCGACGTCTGCGTACGTTTCTTCAGTTTTGCCTCAAAGTTGGTGTGGTGCTCGGTGCGCACCACCACCACCTGAAGGTCGTCGTCATATTCGACCTCGGTGACGACGTCGTCGTATTTCAGCATGTTCTGGTTCAGGAGATAGCCGAGCGCGAGGTATTCCGGATAGTCGCCGATCGTCATCATGGTGACGATCTCCTGCGCGTTCAGATACAGCGTCAGCGGCCGCTCCACCGGCACCCGGATTTCGACGGGCGCACCGGCCTGGTCGGTGCCGGCGACGCGCTCGGTCAGCCGGGGATCCGCAGGGTTGGGCACGATCAGGGGGGCGGGGGCTTTCTCGATTTTCATCATATCCGCAGGTTAGCATGACTTTGTCTTTGGGCTGATATAAGCACCAGACTAGCAAGTCACGGTTTACTCCGTCATGGCCGGGCTTGTCCCGGCCATCCACGTCGTTCTTTCGGCGATAGCGCCAAGACATGGATGCCCGGGACAAGCCCGGGCATGACGATCCACGAAGAACTGCCGGGTCCGGAGTATACAATGAAAGTAATAGGCCTCGCGGGATGGAGCGGCGCCGGCAAGACCACCTTGCTGACGCGGGTGATCCCGCAATTGCGGAAACAGGGCCTGCGCGTTTCCGTCATCAAGCACGCCCATCATGCCTTCGATGTCGACGTGCCCGGCAAGGATCTCCTGGAAGCATCGCGAGGCCGGTGCGGCCGAAGTTCTGGTGTCCTCCAGCCAGCGCTGGGCGCTGATGCACGAGCTGCGCGGCGCCGCCGAACCGCGATTGCCGGAACTGCTGGCCAAGATGTCGCGGGTCGATCTCGTCGTCGTCGAGGGTTTCAAGCGCGAGCCGCACCGCAAGATCGAGGTCTATCGCGCCGCGAATGAAAAGCCGCTGCTGTTCCCCGACGATCCCGGCATCGTCGGGATTGCGACCGACACTGCGGTTGAAACCACGCTGCCGACCGCCCATCTCGACGATATCGAGGCGGTGGCGGCGATGATGCTGAAATCGGCGATCTCGCTCGAGGACGTGCTGGCGAAATGCGAAGCTGAGGGCTGATCAGGCACATGGCGCAATTGTCCGACGATTGCTTTGCCTTCGGCGGCCCGATGATGTCGGTCGATGAGGCCGTCGGTCTCATTGCGACGCGCGTGACGCCGGTGGTGGATGTCGAGACGGTTACGCTCGCCCGCGCTGATGGCCGCATCCTCGCGCACGACATTCTGGCGCCGCTGCCGCTGCCGCCCTTCACCAATTCCGCCGTCGACGGTTATGCGGTCTCCAGCCGCGACCTGCCGCAGCTAGAAGAGCAGGCGTTTCCGCGTGATCGGGCGCGTCCAGGCCGGCAGCTCCTCGAATGCGCCGCTCAAGCCGGGGCAGGCGATGCGCATCTTCACCGGCGCGCCGATGCCTGATGGCGCCGATACCGTGTTCATGCAGGAGGACGTGCGCGTCGACGGCGACAAGGTTGTTCTCCCTGCGGGCCTCAAGCCCGGCGCCAATGTGCGTCCCGCGGGCGAAGACATTCCGTCCGGCGTCGCGGCGCTGAAGGCCGGCCAGCGGCTGCGGCCGCAGGATGTTGCGCTCGCGGCGGCGTTCGGCCTGACGCAGCTCGATGTCGTCAGGCGCCTGCGCGTTGCCGTGTTCTCCACCGGCAATGAGCTCGCATCGCCGGGTGAGACGCGCGCCGCGGCGCAATTGTTCGATTCCAACCGCTTCATGCTGATGGCGATGCTGGCGCGGCTCGGCTGCGAGGTCAGCGATCTCGGCATCCTCAGGGACGATCGCGCCGCGCTCGCGCGCGCGCTGCAGGAGGTGGCCGGCACGCACGACCTGATCCTCACCACCGGCGGCGTTTCGACCGGCGAGGAGGATCACGTCAAGGCGAGCGTCGAAAGCGTCGGCAGGCTGGTGCTGTGGCGGATGGCGATCAAGCCGGGGCGCCCCGTCGCGATGGGAATCATCGGCGGCACGCCGTTCATCGGATTGCCCGGCAATCCGGTGGCGAGTTTTGTCACCTTCGTTCACGTGGTGCGGCCGACCATTCTCGCGCTGTCAGGTGCGCGGCCGGAGCCGCTGCTGCCGATGCCGGTGCGCGCCGCCTTCAGCTACAGGAAGAAGATCGCCCGCCGCGAATATGTCCGCGTCACCCTGCGCAGGGCCGCGGATGGCGCGCTCGAAGCGGTAAAATTTCCGCGCGAGGGCGCAGGTTTGTTGTCCTCGCTGGCGGACACCGACGGCCTGGTCGAACTCGGCGAGGAAGTCACGCAGGTCACGCCCGGCCAGATGGTCGGGTTCCTGTCCTATGCCGGCCTGATCAACTGATGTCTGTTGACGATGCGGGCCCGCTTCGCCATGTTCGGCTACATGACGACGACAAAACTCGATCTTGCCGGGCTGAAATGTCCGCTTCCGGCGTTGAAGACGCGCAAGGCGCTGAAGACATTGCCGCCCGGCGACAGGCTGGAAGTGCTCTGCACCGATCCGCTGTCGGTGATCGACATTCCGAACCTCATTCGCGAGACCGGCGACAAGGTCGAAATCACCGAGCGCAGCCAGGACCGTATCGTGTTTTTGATAGAAAAAGCAAATGGCTCGATAGAAAAGCCAAATGCCTGAGCCTTCCGGGCGGGCATACCCCGTGTGCGTCAATTAGACGACTTCATTAGATCGCATGATTGCCGGGTGTGACGATCGGTCCTACAAATTCCGGCATGAACTTCCCGACATCGAAGGCGAGCGCAGCGGTATCTCCTGCGACGGTCAATGCGCCGGCGGCAAAGCTCGGCAAATCGGCCGGCGGCGCCGAGTTCAGCGCGCTGGCGCAGGCCTCGATCCTGATCGTCGATGACGAGCCCGGGATGCGCAATTTTCTGGTGCGTACGCTGGGTCCGCTCTGCAAGCACGTGGCGGAGGCGGCCGACACGGACGAAGCCTCGCGCATGCTCGACAAGAGCCGGTTCGACGTCGTCATCCTCGACAACATCATGCCGGGCAAGAACGGCGTCGACTGGCTGGCCGAGCAGCGGGCCGTCGGCTTCTTTGCCGACGCCATTCTCATTACGGCCTATGCCGATCTCGACACCGCGATCCAGGCGCTGCGCGCCGGCGCGGTCGATTTCGTGCTGAAACCGTTCCGCTCGAACCAGATCTTGAACGCGGTGGCGCGTTGTCTCGACCGGGTCCGGCTGCAGCGCGAAAATTATGTGCTGCGCTATGCGCTGCGCGCTTCGTCCGATCGCACGTTCCTGCGCGACAATCTGATCGGGACGTCACCGGCGACCCGCAGCGTGCGCGAAACCATTGCCCGCGTCGCCCGGCTGCCGACGTCGATCTTGCTGACCGGCGAATCCGGCACCGGCAAGGAAGTCGCCGCGCGCTCGATTCATTCGCTGTCCGACCGCGCCGACAAGCCCTTCGTGCCGGTCAACTGCGCAGCCATTCCGCCCGAGATGATCGAGGCCGAATTGTTCGGGCATCTCAAGGGAGCCTTCACCGGTGCGGACAGCGGGCGTGAGGGTCTGTTCCTCTATGCCCATGGCGGCACGCTGTTTCTGGATGAAATCGGCGAACTGCCGCTGCCGATGCAGAGCAAGTTGTTGCGCGTTCTGGAGGACCGCCGCGTCCGTCCCGTCGGCTCCGAGCGCGAAGTGCCGGTCGATCTTCGCCTCATCTTTGCGACCAATGCCGATCTGCAGAAAGAAGTCGAGAAGGGCCGCTTTCGGGCCGACCTGTATTACCGCCTCAACGTCATGCAGATTCATCTGCCGCTGCTGAAGGATCGCGGCGACGACGTGCAGGAACTCGCCACCATCTTCATGACAAAGCTCTCGACACAGCTCGGCATGCCGCCGGTTGTCATCGACGGCGCGGTCCGCGCCGCACTGGCGAGTTACGACTGGCCGGGCAATGTGCGGGAACTGCGCAACCTGATCGAACGCACGCTGATCCTCGGCGCATTCCCGGACGATTTCTGCCGGGCCGCGAAGCGACGGCCAGCCGGCCGCCGCCGACAGCCTGGACGATCTGGAGCGCCGGCACATTCTTGCTGTCCTGAAAGAGACCGGTGGCAACCGCGAGGAAGCCGCGCGCAGGCTTGGCATCTCGCGCAAGACCATCGACCGCAAATGCGCGCGATGGAATGTCTGAGCGGGCAGGCAGGATGAACGAGCCGGCGCGCGGGCGCTCCGTTCGTTTCCGGCTGCTGGCGATCGCGCTGCTGCCCATGCTGGTGATCCTGCCGCTGCTGCTCGGGGTTGCCATCTATCGCTGGAATGCGAGGTTCGACGCCACCCTGATTTCGAAGGTGCATGGCGATCTCACCATCGCGCATCAATATCTGGCCCGCATTCTGGAAAAGACCGGCGTTCAGATCCGCGCGCTCGGTCTCTCCGCCCGCTTTCGCGATGTGGAGGAACACGATCCGCTGTCCGCCGTGAGCGAGCTGCTCGAAAAATCCCGCAAGGAGATCGGTCTCGACTTTCTCTACTTGATGGATGCAGGCGGAAAGATCCTCGCCTCGTCGCCCGCGTTTCCGGGACGGCCAAAGAGCGACTGGCCGATCATCGCTGCGGCGTTGTCGGGAGAGGCCCCGTCAGCCGGCATCGACATCTTCGGCAATGACGAGCTTGCGGCGATTTCGCCAGCGCTGGCCAAACGTGCGCGCCTCGACCTGGTGCCGACGCCAAATGCGGTCCCGACCGATCGCAGCACGGAAACCCACGGCATGGTCGTGCATGCGGCGAGCCGGGCGACGACCCCCGGGGGCGCGCCGGCTGCGTTGGTCGGAGGCATTCTGCTCAATCAAAATCTGGAGTTCATCGATACGATCAACGACCTCGTCTATCAGTCGGCCAGCCTGCCGGAGGGCAGCCAGGGAACGGCGACGCTGTTCCTGGACGACGTGCGGATATCGACCAATGTCCGGCTGTTCGAGGGCCGGCGCGCGCTCGGCACGCGCGTATCGGCAGCCGTGCGCTCTGCAGTGATGGACGAGGGGCGCACCTGGCTCGACAGCGCATTCGTGGTCAACGACTGGTACATCTCCGCCTATGAGCCGCTGGTCGACAGTTATGGCAAGCGCGTCGGCATGCTCTATGTCGGCTTTCTGCAGAAGCCGTTCAGCGACGCGAAGTTTGAGACGCTCCTGATCATCGCGCTCGCATTCATCGTGATCACGGCGGCGACCGTGCCGATCTTCCTGCGCTGGGCGCAGTCGATATTCATGCCGCTCGAACGCGTCACGACCACGATCGGCGAAGTGGAGAGCGGCAATCTGTCCGCCCGCACCAAATTGCCGGCATCGGGCGACGAGATCGGCCGCGTGGCGTTTCACCTCGATACCCTGCTCGACCAGATCCAGGAGCGCGACCGCCAGTTGCGCGAGTGGAACGAGGAGTTGAACACGCGGGTGCGCGAGCGAACGCAGGGATCTCGAACACGCCAACCTGAAGCTGGAGGCGACCACCAAGCAGCTCATCATGTCCGAGAAGCTCGCCGCGATCGGCGAGATTACCGCCGGCGTGGCGCATGAGATCAACAACCCGATCGCGGTGATGCAGGGCAATCTCGACGTCATCCGCAGCGTGATCGGCGACGAGGCCGACAAGGCCAAGGTCGAGTTCCGCCTGCTGGATCAGCAGATTCATCGCATCAGCCAGATCGTGACCAAGCTCTTGCAGTTTGCCCGGCCGGAAGAATATGCCGGCTATGTCGAGCGTCATGCGCCCGGAAGCGTCGTGGCGGACTGCCTGCCGCTGGTGCAGCATCTCCTCAACAAGACGGAAATCAGGGTGGTGCGGGAGGATCGCGCAAGCCGCCTGGTGCTGATGAATCGCACCGAACTGCAGCAGGTCGTGATCAACCTGATCGTCAATGCGATCCATGCCATGCCTGATGGCGGCACCCTCGCGCTGCGTTCATGCGACGCCGACCGCGATGGGGTTCCCGGCATTGTCATCGAGGTGGCCGATACGGGAGTCGGTATGGCCGCTGACGTCGTCGAGAAGGTCTTCGATCCCTTCTTCACAACGAAGCGCCGCGATGGAACCGGCCTTGGTCTTTCCATAAGTCAGACATTGATCAAGCGCCAGGGTGGCCAGATCACGGCGGAGAGCGAAATCGGTCGCGGAAGCACATTTCGCGTCTGGCTTCCGGAGGCCGACTGATCCGGATTGTCCGGACATTTTGTCCGGCGATGTCCGGACATTTTGTCTTGGGTTGCAGTGCGGTCACTCACAACTCATTGATTTCTCGTATCGAGCGATCTGGCACATGGATTGCTCACTCCTTTTCAACGAGTTGAAAGGGAGGAACAACGACCAGCGGTGCACAGTCGAGATGAGCTGTCGGCCGCGCATGTCGATGCCGGCAAAATCTCACCTCAATTGGCCGGCACTGCCGCACGCATAATCAAAACATCAGGGTGGATTCTCGAATGCGCGTGGCGATCCCCGCGCGTTCCGGAATTGCATGGAACAGCAGGATGGGGCTGTTCCGCTGCATGGCTGAAGACGACGGGATCGAAGACGACAAAAACGCCCGGTAGGACGCTGGGCTGCAGGGGAAAAATAGCGATGACATCTATCAGCAGCGCCGGGACCATTCCCGGTGCAGGAACGGGATTCCTTGACAGGGAGCGGACGATTGCGACCGCCGGCTTCAATCGCTGGCTGGTGCCGCCGGCCGCGCTTTGCATTCATCTTTGCATCGGCATGGCCTATGGCTTCAGCGTGTTCTGGCTGCCGCTGTCGCGCGCGCTCGGGCTTGAGCGCGCCGAAGGCGTGCCCCGACATGACGCTGGTGCAGGAACTCTTCACCACCACCTGCGACTGGAAAGTCGCCAGCATGGGCTGGATGTACACGCTGTTCTTCGTGCTGCTCGGCATTGCCGCCGCGGTGTGGGGCGGCTGGCTCGAGCGCGTCGGGCCGCGCAAGGCGGGCTTCGTGTCGGCGCTGTGCTGGTGCGGCGGTCTCTTCCTCGGCGCGATCGGCGTCTACACCCATCAGCTCTGGCTGTTGTGGCTGGGCTCGGGCGTGATCGGCGGCATCGGTCTTGGTCTCGGCTACATCTCGCCGGTGTCGACGCTGGTGAAGTGGTTCCCTGACCGGCGCGGCATGGCGACCGGCATGGCCATCATGGGCTTTGGCGGCGGCGCCATGATCGGCGCGCCGCTGGCGAACCTGCTGATGAACTATTTCAAGACCCCGACCTCGGTCGGCGTCTGGGAGACCTTCGTCGCTATGGGCGTGATCTATTTCGTGTTCATGATGATCGGCGCCTTCCGCTATCGCATTCCGCCGGCCGGCTGGCGGCCCGAGGGCTGGACGCCTCCGGAAAAAGCCAACGCGATGATCTCGCAGAACAACGTTCATCTCAATGACGCGCACAAGACGCCGCAGTTCTGGCTGATCTGGTGGGTGCTCTGTCTCAACGTGTCGGCGGGCATCGGCGTGATCGGCATGGCTTCGCCGATGCTGCAGGAAATCTTCGCCGGCAAGCTGATCGGACTGCCCGACGTCGGTTTCAACCAGCTTGACGCGACGCAGAAGGCGACGATTGCCGGCATCGCGGCAGGCTTCGCCGGACTGCTCTCGCTGTTCAACATCGGCGGCCGGTTCTTCTGGGCGTCGCTGTCGGACAAGATCGGCCGCAAGAACACCTATTACACGTTCTTCATTCTCGGCATCGCGCTCTACGCGCTCGCGCCGACCTTCGCGGCAGATGGGCTCGAAGCTTCTGTTCGTGCTCGGCTTCGGCATCATCCTGTCGATGTATGGCGGCGGCTTCGCCACCGTGCCGGCCTATCTCGCCGACATGTTCGGAACCCAGTTCGTCGGCGCCATCCACGGCCGGCTGCTGACGGCGTGGTCGACGGCCGGTATCATCGGTCCCGTGGTCGTGAATTACATCCGCGAGTTCCAGCTTGCCGCCGGCGTGCCGCGCGACCAGCTCTACAACACCACGATGTACATCCTGTGCGCCATGCTGATCGCGGGCCTGATCTGCAACTACCTGATCAAGCCGGTCGATGCGAAGTGGCACATGAGCGAGGCCGAGGTCGCCAAGCTGCAGGCGGCGACGGCGAGCGCGGGCCAATCGGGGCCGTCCGGCTCCTACGGCATCGGCTTCGGCGGGCTCGACGCCAAGGCCGCGCTGTTCTGGGCCTTCGTCGGCATTCCGCTGGCCTGGGGCGTGTGGAAGACGCTGGAAAGCGCCGTCAAGATACTCTGAGTGGAGCGACGCCGCGGGACCGCCAGCAGAGCGTATCCCGCGGCGTCTTTCAACTTGGAGTTCGCGCGGCGATCGATGCGTCTTCGCAATCGCAGCATAGGATGGCTTTATTGATCTTGCGGTGATTTCGCGGTCTCATTCGCTGCAGGCGGCGGACGTAGAGCCGAGAGCGGTGATCCGCGGCTCTGCTGGAGTAAATCCTTGCCACAGCCTCATAATTCGCTTGGCATCTGGTATGCCAGAGATTAGAGTCGATCTAATCAGGTCCAGAGGACGAGACGCTAGCAATGACTGTCCATGACGTACAAACGGTCCGCGCGTTCGAACATCCGGGCGCGGGACGGAAGCGGGCCAAGGCGACCCCGAAGGGCCGTCAGGTCGACCCGACCGCCGCCCACGAGATCGAACTTCTGCTCGGTGACCGGCCGCGGCGGCGCGATCTCCTGATCGAGCACCTGCACCTGATCCAGGACAAATATCGCCAGATCTCGGCGGCGCATCTGGCGGCGCTGGCCGACGAGATGAAGCTGTCGTTTGCCGAAGTGTTCGAGACCGCGACCTTCTACGCGCATTTCGACGTGGTGAAGGAAGGCGAGCCTGATGTCGCGCCGCTGACCATCCGCGTCTGCAATTCGCTGACCTGCGCCATGATGGGCGCGGAAAAGCTGCTGCACGAATTGCAGGACAAGGCCGGCCCCGGCATTCGCGTGGTGCGCGCGCCCTGCGTCGGGTTCTGCGATAGCGCGCCGGTCGCCGAAGTCGGACACCGCTATGTCCTCAACGCGACTTCGGCCGAGGTCCTCGATACCGCGGCGCGCGGCGAGACCCATCCAATCATCCCGTCCTATGTCGATTACGAGACCTATGTCAGCGAGGGCGGCTACAAGCTGCTTGGCGATCTGCGCGCGGGTCGGATCAGCAAGGAAGACATTCTCAAGGTTCTGGACGACTCCAGCCTGCGGGGGCTCGGCGGCGCCGGCTTTCCCACCGGCCGCAAATGGCGGGCAGTGCTGGGCGAGCCGGGTCCCCGGCTGATGGCCGTCAATGGTGACGAGGGCGAGCCCGGTACGTTCAAGGATCGCTTCTATCTGCTCCGCGACGCTCACCGTTTCCTCGAAGGGACGCTGATTGCGGCGCATATCATCGACGCGGAGGACGTCTACATCTATCTGCGCGACGAATATCCTGCCGCGCTCAAGCTGCTTCCGCTCGAGATCGCCAAGCTGCCCGCAGGCGGTCCACGAATTCACATGCGTCGCGGCGCCGGCGCCTATATCTGCGGCGAGGAGTCCGCGCTGCTCGAGAGTCTTGAAGGCAAGCGCGGCCTGCCGCGGCACAAGCCACCGTATCCGTTCCAGGTCGGCCTGTTCGGCCTGCCGACGCTCATCAACAATGTCGAGACTTTGTTCTGGGTGCGCGACATCGTCGAGAAGGGCCCCGACTGGTGGAAGAGCCACGGCCGCAACGACCGTGTCGGCCTGCGCAGCTACTCGGTCTCGGGCCGCGTCAAGAATCCCGGCGTCAAGCTGGCGCCGGCCGGCCTCACCGTGCGCGAACTGATCGACGAGTTCTGCGGCGGTATGGCCGACGGCCACACCTTCCACGCTTATCTCCCGGGCGGCGCGTCGGGCGGCATTCTGCCGGCCTCGATGGACAACATCCCGCTCGATTTCGGTACGCTGGAAAAATACGGCTGCTTCATCGGTTCGGCTGCCGTCGTCATCCTGTCCGATCAGGACAGCGTGAAGGGCGCGGCGCTGAACCTGATGAAATTCTTCGAGGATGAAAGCTGCGGCCAGTGCACGCCGTGCCGGGTCGGCACCCAGAAGGCGGCGATCCTGATGGAGAAGCCGGTCTGGGACCGCGAATTGCTCGACCAGTTGAGCCAGGCGATGCGCGATGCCTCGATCTGCGGGCTCGGCCAGGCCGCCTCGAATCCGCTGACGTCAGTCATCAAATATTTTCCGGAAGAATTCGTGCCGAAAGAGGCCGCGGAATGACCAGGATCAAGTTCGAACTCGACGGCAAACAGGTCGAGGCCAACGCGGGCGAAACCATCTGGCAAGTTGCAAAACGCCACGACAGGGAAATCCCGCATCTCTGCTATTCGCCGGAGCCGGACTATCGGCCCGACGGCAACTGCCGCGCCTGCATGGTCGAGATCGAGGGCGAGCGCGTGCTGGCCGCTTCCTGCAAGCGCACGCCGAGCGTCGGCATGAAGGTGAAGTCCGAGAGCGCGCGCGCGGTCGCCGCGCAGAAGATGGTGATGGAATTGCTGGTCGCCGACCAGCCGGCGCGCGCGACCTCGCACGATCCCGATTCGAAATTCTGGCACTGGGCCGAAAAGGTCGAGGTGACCGAAAGCCGTTTCCCGGCCGCCGAGCGCTGGCAGGGCGATAGCAGCCATCCCGCGATGAGCGTCAATCTCGATGCCTGCATCCAGTGCGGCCTGTGCGTGCGCGCCTGCCGCGAGGTGCAGGTCAACGACGTCATCGGCATGGCCTATCGCAGCCACGAAGCCAAGATCGTGTTCGACTTCGACGATCCGATGGGCGAGTCCACCTGCGTCGCCTGCGGCGAATGCGTGCAGGCCTGCCCGACCGGCGCGCTGATGCCCTCGGTGATGCTGGACGAGAACCAGACCCGCGTCACCTATGCCGACAGGAAGGTCGACTCGCTGTGCCCGTTCTGCGGCGTCGGCTGTCAGGTCACCTATCAGGTCAAGGACGAGAAGGTCATCTACGCCGAGGGCCGCGACGGTCCGGCCAATCACAACCGGCTCTGCGTCAAGGGCCGTTTCGGTTTCGACTATATCCATCACCCGCATCGTCTGACAAAGCCGCTGGTGCGGCTGCCGAACGCGAAGAAGGATGCCAACGACCAGGTCGATCCGGCCAATCCGTTCACGCATTTCCGCGAAGCCTCGTGGGAAGAGGCGCTGGATATCGCCGCCAAGGGCCTCGTCAAAATCCGCGACGAGAAGGGCGTCAAGGCGCTGGCCGGCTTCGGCTCCGCCAAGGGCTCGAACGAGGAGGCGTACCTGTTCCAGAAACTGGTGCGCACCGGCTTCGGCTCCAACAATGTCGATCACTGCACGCGGCTGTGCCACGCCTCGTCGGTGGCAGCGCTTGATGGAAGGGCTGAACTCGGGCGCGGTGTCGGCGCCGTTTGCCGCCGCGATGGACGCCGAAGTCATCATCGTGATCGGCGCCAACCCGACCGTGAACCATCCGGTCGCCGCGACCTATATCAAGAACGCCGCCAAGCGCGGCGCCAAGCTGATCGTGATGGATCCGCGCCGGCAGACGCTGTCGCGCCACGCCTGGAAGCATTTGCAGTTCAAGCCCGGCAGCGACGTCGCGATGCTGAACGCGATGCTGCACACCATCATCACCGAAGGGCTGACCGACCAGCAATATATCGCGGGCTACACCGAAGGCTTTGACGAACTCGCCGAGCGCATCAAGGATTTCCCGCCGGAGAAGATGGAAGCGATCTGCGGCATCCCCGCCGAGACGCTGAAGGAAGTCGCGCGGGTCTATGCCCGCTCGCAGGCCTCGATCATCTTCTGGGGCATGGGCATCAGCCAGCACATCCACGGCACCGACAATGCGCGCTGCCTGATCGCGCTGGCGCTGACGACCGGCCAGATCGGCCGTCCCGGCACCGGCCTGCATCCGCTGCGCGGCCAGAACAACGTGCAGGGCGCCTCCGACGCCGGCCTGATCCCGATGTTCTTGCCGGACTACCAGCCGGTCGGGCGCACCGATCTGCGCGAGCCCTTTGAAAAGCTTTGGCATCAGGACCTCGATCCCGTGCGTGGCTTGACCGTGGTCGAGATCATGAACGCGATCCATGCCGGCGAGATCAACGGCATGTATATCGAGGGCGAAAACCCCGCGATGTCGGATCCCGATCTGCAGCATGCGCGCGGAGCGCTCGCCATGCTCGACCATCTGGTCGTGCAGGATCTGTTCGTCACCGAAACCGCGTTCCACGCCGACGTGATCCTGCCGGCCTCGGCGTTTGCCGAGAAGAGCGGCACCTTCACCAACACCGACCGCCGCGTGCAGCTCGCGCGCGAGGTGATCAAGCCGCCCGGCGATGCGCGGCAGGATCTCTGGATCATCCAGGAGATCGGCAAGCGCATGGGCCTGCCGTGGAATTACGACGGCCCGGCCGATGTGTTCACCGAGATGACGCAGGTGATGCCGTCACTGAAGAACATCACCTGGGACCGGCTGGTGCGCGAGGGCGCGGTGACCTATCCGGTCGACGCTTCCGACAAGCCCGGCAACGAGATCATCTTCACCACGGGTTTCCCGACCGCGAGCGGCCGCGGCAAGATCGTGCCGGCGAAGGTGATCGCGCCCGACGAGGTGCCCGACACCGAATATCCGATGGTGCTGTCCACGGGGCGTGTGCTCGAACACTGGCACACCGGTTCGATGACCCGCCGCGCATCCGTGCTCGATCAGATCGAGCCGGAGGCGGTGGCGTTCATGTCGCCAAAGGACATGCGGCGCTTAAGCGTCTGGCCCGGCGATTTCATCAGGCTGGAGACGCGCCGTGGCGCCGTCGAGGTCAAGGTGCGATCCGACCGCGACGTGCCTGAAAACATGGTGTTCATGCCGTTCTGCTACGCGGAAGCGGCGGCCAACCTGTTGACCAACCCGGCGCTCGATCCGTTCGGCAAGATCCCCGAATTCAAGTTCTGCGCCGTGCGCGCGCAGAAGGTGGAATTGCAGTCGGCGGCGGAGTAGCTCTATCTTCCGTTATTGCAAAGACGGCCGGGGCCCGCACCGTCACGCTTCACTTCGCGGGCATGACAAAGATCTGGCCCGGATAGATCAGGTTAGGGTTGCGGATCTGTTCCTTGTTGGCCTTGTAGATGACGGCGTAGCGCGTGCCGGCGCCGTAGGTGAGCTGGCTGAGACGCCAGAGGCTGTCGCCGCGGGAAACCGTCGTGGTCGAGATCTTCGGCACGACCACGGTCGAGCGACGAACCGCGCCGGCACGCCGGTGCCGCCGGCTGCCGCGAGTTGCGGCCCGCCCGATTCCGAACGCTTCGACGCCGCGGCGGCTTCGGCCACGGACCCGGTGACGACCTTGTCGGGAACATTGAACGGCACTTCGGCTCGGGCGCTTACCTTGCCGGAATTCGCTTCCACTTCATCGAGCCTGACGCGGTAGCTGCCCGGGACGAACGCCTTCATTGATCGTGACCGCGAAGCGCCCATCGGCGCCTGACGTCACCGACGCGACAAGCGCGTCGTTGAGATAAAGCCTCACCGCCGTATTCGGGCGTGCCTGGCCGCTGACATGGAATTTGCCGCCTGCGTCGACCTCGACCGCCTCGACGACCACGGCCGATGCGGCTCCAGGCTTTGCCGAGCCCGGCTGCGACAGCACGACGGTCGGTTTGTCCGGCGTCATCAGTGCGACGACCGGCCGGTCCGTCGCCTGCGGCTCGAGTACAACGGCCACGCTCTGCTTTGGACGTGATCTGCTTGCCGTCCGGTTGCCTCGCGCGCAGCGTCAGGTCGTAGGTGCCTGACGGAAGCCGCGGTACCACCATGACGAATTGACCGGACTGATCGGCGACGGCGCGATCGTGCGACTTCGCCATTGCGCAGCAGTTCCACCGTCGCACCCGGCGCCGCCCGACCGGCGATGACGGCATCGCCCGATCGGTTCGATGCGGGCGACGTCGAATGTCGGAACACCGTCGTTGCTTTCCGGTGGCAGCGGTGCCGCCCCGCCGAGCGAGGACACCAGAGCGTCCGTTGCCGATTGAACCGCGGCGAGCGCCGCCTGCTTCTGATTCGGCGCGGCCGGTTTTGCATCCGTCGTCGTGGCGGGAGCCGTACTGGCGTCGGCCGGCGGTCCGCGATGAAAGTACTGGATGGCGAAGACAATGCCGCCGGTCGCAAGGATAGCGACCAAAGCTATGGCAATTCGGCTAATCGATTTGGCAGTCATGATATCCGCTCGCCAGCCTGATCGCGGGCTCGTCGCCATTCTATACCTTCCCGCGTGAGGAAGGTACCCGTTTTGTCCCTGGAAAACCTGGCTGTTAGCCGAAATTCCCGCTGCAAATTGGCTCGAAGAATGGGGTGACGGATGGCGGGACCGGAACACTGGCTTGGTTTTGCGGTGCACTGATTCGTTTGGCTTGGGCGAAGGCATCGAGGATGACGAGCGGGAGGAAAATGCAGCCTTCGGTTCGTCAGCTCACAGCCAGCCGACGCGCCGGAACCGCCAGAACAAGCCCGCGCATACCAGCAGGATCGTGCCGATTACGCTGAAATAGCCGTATTCCCACTCCAGTTCCGGCATGTGCTTGAAGTTCATGCCGTAGATGCCGGCGATTGCCGTCGGGACCGCGATGATGGCGAGCCATGACGCCAGTTTCTTGGACACCGCGGTCTCCTGTGCCTGACCGACCAGAAGGCTTGCCTCAAAGGCAAACGCCAGCACTTCGCGAAGCGAATCGATTCGCTCCTGCACCGTCCGGACGTGGTCCGTGACATCGCGGAACAACGGCTGCATCGTGGATCGCACCATCGGCAGGTTGTCATGTTCGAGCCGGCGGCAGACTTCCACCAGAGGCCCAATTGCATTGCGCAGCCGCAACAGGTCGCGTCGGAGCAAATAAAGGCGCTGGATCTGCGCCTGCGTCATGGCGCTGGCGAGCACTTGCGCTTCCATCGCTTCGACTTCCTCCTGAATGGTTTCGAGCACGGGGGAGTAGTTGTCGACGATGAAGTCGAGGATGGCGTAGAGAATGTAGTCCTCGCCCCGGGCCAGCGCCCGCGGGCAGCTTTCGCATCGTTCGCGCACCGACTTGTAGGACGTCGAAGCGCCGTGCCGAACCGATACAATATAACCTTCGCCGACGAACAGATGCGTCTCGCCGAATGCGATGCTGTCGCCATCGAGCTGTGCGGTGCGCGCCACGATGAATAGCGCATCGCCATACTGTTCGATCTTCGGTCGCTGATGGGCGTGGTCGGCGTCCTCGATGGCGAGATCATGCAGTTCGAATTGCCGCTGCACGCTGCTCAGCAGCGTCATATCCGGCTCGTGCAGGCCGATCCACACCACGTGGCCTGGCTTGCTGCGCCAGCTCGAGGCTTCCTCAATGGCGATGTTGGCGACCCGCCGGCCATCGACATACACACCGGCCGCTACGACTCCTTCGGGGCTGGCAGGCGTGGTGGTTCCAACGGCTGTCGATGCTACGTTCATGGTTTCCGTCCCTCAATGATCGCGGCCGAATCTTGCCTTGAGGCAACGTTTTTCGGAAGGCTAGCACCGGCAGTTCTGCCGTCAATGCGATCGGGGCTTTCGGCGGTGTCGTCGCGTGTGCGCCCGCGTTCATACCGTCAATGGGTAAAGTGCGAGAGATAGGCCGCTGTCTTCAAAGCGATGATGCCGCCGACGGCGCTTAATGCCAGCAACGAGGTCAGCGCGATCAGGCAGAAACGCTTGATCATTGCGAGATGGGCGTTCGCCGCGCCCGGCTGGCTCTCGCTTTGCCGATGAATAGGGAACTCGCTCGAAAGGGCGGCCAGTGTGCGTTAACAGGGTCATGTTCAGGCCTTCCTGCGGCGCTCGATCGCTGCCGTGATTTGTCCGACGCCGGCGATGGCCCGCCGCTGCAAATGCAGCGCAAGGCGCATCAACGGCCGGAGATAGGGGATAAGCGGATTGCCGCTGTTCTTCAGATCGAGTTCGAACCTGTCGGTCGGGAAGATCGTTGCGCATCCCGCTGGTCCGCTCTGCGTTCTTGCGAACGACACTGCGGAAGCCTTGAGCAGGAAAAGGCCGCCGATCCGCCCCTTCGCGTCGCGGGCAACCCAGAAGCCGTCGCCGTTGCGGCCGATGAAGAATGCCGGAATGGCATCGCTGACGATGCCGGCGTCAAGCGGCCGAAACGGCGTGGCGGTGCCTGCGGGTTCGTCGTCCGGCGGCGTGCGGGCGGGTTCGGCCTCGGCCGCCGCCTGCCGCATCTGGTAGCTGACAAACACATCGAACTTTTCACCCACGGCCGTCAGCACGGCCTCGAGCCGTTCCGCTGCACGCTGTGCGGTATTGAAGGTGATCGTGGCCATCGTGGCCTCCTCATGAATTCAGTGTCCATGATGTGAGGACAACGCCATAGGAATTCGAGACGAACCGATGGTGCATCGCATAGTGGAAATATAGGAATCAGAACGAAACGGCGTTCCTGCCGGTACTTATGCCGCCTTTATGAGAGGAGAGAGGCCGTCGCCTCGATTTCCTATGCGGTCGTCCGCATCTTGGGCATCAAGCGCCCGCCATGCGGGCGGACGGTGGAGATGCATCATGGCTCACTTACTCACTGGCGACGACAAATTTCGCGATCTGGGCTGCGACGATGGCGGCTCGTATCTGTCGAGCCGACAGGATTCATCGGGCGATTACCGGTTTGCCCGGACGCATGTAAAACGCGGCAACCGGATGCGTAGCGCCTTGCGACGCGTCAACGGCTGCCTGAAAACCATGATCGAGGCCATCGCCGACTCGAAGGTGCGCCGGATGCGGCGCGATCTCGAGCTTCGCGGCATTCGTTTCGATCCGCACGGCAATAACTGGGTGGTGCGCAACTCCGGGCCGATGGAGCGTTCGCGATGAAGCCGCCCGTCCTTATCTCGCTGTTGCGCGGTGTCGTCAGGTCTGTGGTGACGTTTCTCGGTCCGTCCTGGGATGGGCCGGTCAAGCGATACCATCCAGAGGAACACTATATGCGTGGTCCCGGACCGAAATGGCGGGAGAAGCACTGTCTCGACCGCGCATCGGCCGGCGGCGCGTGAGGCCGCCGATGCGAGCCGTGAGCCAGCTCCGCGGCAACGCTGTCGTCGTCAATGATTTCTGCGGGAGGAAAGCCCCTTCCACAAATCGTTCCCGCGTCCGACGGCCCGACCGGCAGGGAGACGGCCGGCTGGCCGGCGTCGATCGCCGCCGCAAAGGCCCGTTTGAGACGGTCATCGTCAATCCGGGCCAGATATTGCTGCAGGATCGCGGAGGCGCGTTCGTTCGGTTGCAGGATCGCCGCGCAGAGCTCTGCGCTGGTGCGGCGGAAGAATTCGAAATCAGTGCTGCCGTCCTGCCGCGGATCGAGCCTGTCGATTTCACGGGCGATCCGGAGCACGGCCAATCGGTCGGCATTGTCCAGCGTCACGGCATAGCGCAGGATCGCCAGATGCCAGGCACGCAGCGTGCCGGCGTACCACTCCATCGCATGGCCATTGGAACTCATCCGGGCTGCGCCTAGGGTTGAGCCAGGGAATCCTCATGAAGACGAGGATCATGCCGGCTTTCGACCGGGCAGGCGATATCTTCATCGCCGATCTCGGCGATCGCGCTTGCGACCTCCGCTTTCGCGGCGTCGGCCAGTTCGACGATGGGCAGGCGGGTGGCCGGGGACATGAAGCCGAGCAGGCAGAGCGCGTATTTCAGCGCGGCCGGGCTCTCTTTCGCAAGGGCCGCCGTCAACGGCGCCAGCCGGTTCTGCAGGTATCTCGCGGTCTGCGGACGTCCCGTCCTGCAACTCGAAAAGATAGTCTGGCACAGCTCCGGTGCGACGTTCGAGACGATGGAAATGCAGCCGTCGCCACCATTGGCGATAAAGGGCAGCGCCGTTGCGTCGTCTCCGGACAATAGTCGAAACCCTGCCGGCAGCCGTGGCCGCAGGCGCAGCAGCCGCGTGATGTCGCCGGTTGCCATCCTTCAAACCGATGAAGTGCCTGGAATTGGCAAGCCGCAACAGCGTGTCGTCGGACAACTCGCGCATGGTCCGGGATGGAACGTCGTGCAGGATGATCGGCAGCGCGGTGGAGATCGCAATCGCCCTGAAATGCGCGTGGATTCCGGCCTGCATCGGCTTGTTGTAGTAGGGCACCACCGAAAGCACCGCGTCGGCGCCGGCCGCTTCGGCGCGCTGCGTCAGCTCGATCGCCTGACTGGTCGAATTCGAACCCGCCCCGGCGATGACGCGGACGCGACCATGGGCGACTCTCGACGGCGGCGCGGATGATGCGTTCCTGTTCCGCGGGCGTCAGCGTGGAGGCTTCGCCGCCCGTCTCGCTGACGAGAATGGCGCTGACGCCGGCATTGATCTGGCGCTCGCACAGCCTCTGCGAAGGCTGCCAGATCGAGCGCGCCGCTTTCATCGAACGGCGTGGGAATGTCGGGAATGTAGCCCGCCAGCCAGGTGGCGGGAGTTGAAACTGAGGTCATGGGGATTTCACGCCGCTTTTTCCATCTGGCCGAAGCCGCGCCGAAAGGCGGAAAGCACGAAGCCTTCCCGGCACCTGACACCGGCTTCGATCCGAAAGCCCAATTGCTCCAGCTTTTCCCGGATCCGCAGGCCGGCACCGATTTCCCGGGAGTCGATGAGGACAGCGATGGCGGCGCTGGTGCTGAGGAATGGCGATATTTCGGCGAGCGCGGCCTCGATCGCCTGAAGGGAATTGTGACCCGCGATCAGGCCGATCGAGTGCTGCCCTTTCGGAATGCGGCAGGTTGCAGCGGTGGCTACCTGAAGGAAGCCGCGCCGTCGTAGCGCAAGATAGAGTTCCATGCTGCAGCTGCCGACAACGATGGCGCGATGCAGGTTGGTCAGCCGCGTAAGGCCGATCATGGTATCGACGACCTGTTCCCGGTCTGAAGCGAAATGAGCCTGAACCATCTTGCACTCCTTGAACGGATATCTGTTCGGCTACCTACGCGACGCGCCGAACAGGTACGGCACCGGATGAGATGGGCGCGCCGCCCATGTCGAGTTCGATTTCGCGCGCCAGTTCGACGATGGTTTCGGGATGATGGCCGTTTTCGAACAGCGCGTATTTGACGGCTTGCGCACGGCTGACGAACAGGCCGCCATAGAGACCGTTCTGTTCCTGGGCGACCCATTGGCCGCGCCTGTTCCTGCCGACAAAAACGATGGCAGATGGAGAATTACACGATGGAGGTTCGACGAGCTTCACGTTGGTATTCCTTCCAGTGGCGAGCCGCGCGATCCCCGAAGCCACGACCGCATCCGTCGCGATGTTGTTGTCTGTGCGGATTTTGCGGATGGCTGTCGTTGGCCGGGAGACGGCTTGGCTCATGCCGTCAATATCTTCCCGGCCGGATATGAATTCGAGAGCGGTGGGATAGCGATCGCATAGGAGCCGCATAGGATATCGCGCCGGGCGTTTCAAACCGGGACGGTTCGGATGAAACCGATGGCCAGGCAGCACAAAGCGGCGTAGGCCATCATTTCATCCCAGTGGTTGAGAACCGTGTCGAATGGCGGCTCGCGCCGCATCGCGCCGACGATGGCGCTGAGGATGGCGGCCATCCACAGCAATGCGACGAGGCTTCTGCCGAATCCGACGCTGCCGAACACCGCGAAAGCCATGAGAATGGCCATGCGTAGGAAAAAGCGAACCAGCACCTGGATCGATCTCAGTTCTTGCGGCAGGTTGGGGAGCTGCGCCAAGGCTGCAAACTCATTTTCATACTTGCTTTTATTTGCGGGTCTTGACCGGCAGCTGCGGCTCTGCCGCTGGACCGGCTTCGGTGAGCCGCGGTATTGCGGCGTTCGCGGCTTACGCGAAATTATCGCTGCAGACCGGCTCATAGAGCCGGCTCGCGTCCCGCGTGACGGCGGGTACGCTGGTCCGGGGCGAGGGCGCGCTGACACGCTGGACCTCGACGAAGGCGCTCAGGATCGCCAGCGCCAGGTCGGCGTGGCGGGCCTCGATCGATTGATCGAGCCAGTCCGGCAGTTCGCGCTGCGCGCGACAGCGCGCAGTACCATTCGCCCTCGTCGTAGGCGACGCGGCGGATCTGCCATTGCGGCAGCTCCAGGTCGATCAGCGCCAGCGCCGCATCGGTCCAGGCGTGCGACTGGATCAGCCGCTCGATACGGGCGGTCTTGGCGGTTTGGCCGGTCGACGGAAAGCGGCGGCAGGCGGCACGGATAATGTCGGACATCAATTCTGACCTCATCGCATGGCTGTCACGAAGCCGGTCGCTGAGCTCGCCGGTCGTTGAAGGTACTGAGAAGAAGCGACATGGCGTTATCTCGGGTTTGGCGCGGCTCAAGGCATTGGCCGCATGGCCAAAATGGTCAGGACGCCATTTGAAAGCGAGATGAGGCGAGGGGCCGAGATATAGGGATTTCATAAGGGGGGCTTGTCGTCCCTGCGCCTATGCGCAATTGCGCACAAGGCAGGGACGACGGGGATCTTTATGAGATTCCTATAACGTCGCCATTGCTCCCGTCTCGAAAACCTATGCGCCGGGTGGCACCTCACGGCCACTGACCCGGGTGGGCTCTGGACCGCAATTCGGTCCCGATTGATCCATCGCAATACGCCATCCCGGAAACACGCAGAGGCTGCGCGCAGGTAAATGCGCGCGGCAAGGAGCTTCTCATGTGGGATATCGTCGTGCTGGCCCTCGGCTCTCGGCTTCTTCGTGGCGGGCATTGGCTACGCCTATGCCTGCGAACGGCTGTAACGGAGCAGAGCCATGATCTTCGATTATTCGCTCGCCGGCCTCGTCTCGCTCGGCCTGCTGTTCTACCTGACCTACGCGCTGCTGCGGCCCGAGCGCTTCTGAGCGCGCCATGATTACGCTGGTCGAAGTCGTCCTGGCGTTTGTCGTCACCTCGGCGCTCCTGATTGCGCTCATTCACCTGCTGCTGCCTGCAAGAAAAATCTGAAGGATTCCCGACTATGACCGTCATCGGCTGGATTCAAATTCTTCTGTACTGCGCCATCGTGGTCGCGCTCGTCAAACCGCTCGGCTGGTACATGACCCGCGTCTTCAACGGCGAGGCGACCTTTCTGTCGCCGGTGCTGCGCCCGGTCGAGCGCGGGCTCTACTGGATCGGCGGCGTCGACGAGAGGCGCGAGCAGCATTGGCTGACCTATACGGTCGCGATGCTGCTGTTCCATGTCGGCGGCTTCCTCATCATCTACGGGCTGATGCGGCTGCAGGCGCTGTTGCCGTTCAACCCGCAGGAGCAATCAGCGGTCGCCGAAGACCTCTCCTTCAACACCGCGATCTCCTTCATCACCAACACCAACTGGCAGAACTACGGCGGCGAGAGCACGCTGTCCTATCTGACGCAGATGGTCGGCCTGACGCACCAGAACTTCCTGTCGGCCGCGACCGGCATTGCGCTGGCGGTGGCGCTGATCCGCGGCTTCTCCCGCTCCTCGATGCGCACCATCGGCAATTTCTGGGTCGATGTGACGCGCTGCACCCTCTATGTGCTGCTGCCGATCTGCATCGTCTACACGCTGTTCCTGGTCTGGCAGGGCATGCCGCAGACGCTTGGCGCCTATGTCGAGGCGACGACGCTGGAAGGCGCCAAGCAGACCATCGCGGTCGGGCCCGTCGCGTCGCAGGTCGCCATCAAGATGCTCGGCACCAATGGCGGCGGCTTCTTCAACGCCAATGCCGCGCATCCCTTCGAAAACCCCACCGCGCTGTCGAACTTCGTGCAGATGCTCTCGATCTTCGCGCTCGGCGCCGCGCTCACCAACGTGTTCGGCCGCATGGTCGGCAACCAGCGCCAGGGCTGGGCGATCCTCGCCGTGATGGGCGTGCTGTTCCTGTCGGGCGTCGCCGTCACCTATTGGGCTGAAGCCAACGGCACCACCGCGCTGCATGCGCTCGGTCTGACCGGCGGCAACATGGAAGGCAAGGAAGTCCGCTTCGGCATCGTTGCTTCCTCGCCTGTTCGCGGTCATCACCACGGCGGCCTCCTGCGGCGCGGTCAACGCCATGCATGACAGCTTCACCGCGCTCGGCGGCATGATCCCGCTGATCAACATGCAGCTTGGCGAGATCATCGTCGGCGGCGTCGGCGCCGGCATGTACGGCATGCTGCTGTTCGTCGTGCTGGCGATCTTCGTTGCCGGGTTGATGGTCGGCCGCACGCCGGAATATGTCGGCAAGAAGATCGAGGCGCGCGAGGTGCAGATGGCGATGCTCGCCATCCTGATCCTGCCGCTGATGATCCTGGGCTGGACGGCCGTTGCGGTCGTGTTCCCGCCAGCGGTTGCCTCAATGGCCAACGCAGGCCCGCATGGCTTCACCGAGGTGCTGTACGCCTACACCTCGCAAACCGGCAACAATGGTTCGGCCTTCGCAGGCCTGACCGGCAACACCTTCTTCTACAACCTCACCGGCGGGATGGCGATGTTCGTCGGCCGCTTCTTCATGATCGTCCCGGCCATGGCGATTGCGGGCTCGCTCGCGGCGAAGAAGTCCGTCCCGCCGTCGGCCGGCACGTTCCCGACCACCGGCGGCCTGTTCGTGGGCCTCGTCGTCGGCGTGATCCTGATTATGGGCGGCCTTACCTTCTTCCCGTCGCTGGCGCTCGGTCCGATCGTCGAGCACCTCGCTGGCAACGCCAACACCCTGTTCTGATCGATCCCTCTTCGGAGTTACGTCCATGGAAGTCGTCCAAAAAATGAATAAGCGGATGCCGGTTTCGGCGATGTTCGATCCGAAGATCGTCCTGCCCGCTATCGGTTCGGCCTTCGCCAAACTCGATCCCAGGCTGATGATCAAGAGTCCCGTGATGTTCGTGGTCGAAGTCGTGGCTGCGCTGACCACGGTGATCTTCATTCGCGATCTGGTGACAGGCGGCGCAAATCTCGGATTTACGTTCCAAATCATCCTGTGGCTGTGGTTCACGGTGCTGTTCGCCAATTTTGCCGAAGCCGTCGCCGAAGGTCGCGGCAAGGCGCAGGCCCAATCGCTGAAGAAGACGCGCACCGAGAGCCAGGCCAAGCTGCTGACGGGCTCCGACAAGGCCTATCGTCTCGTCCCTGGCACCGCACTCAAGGTCGGTGACGTCGTCCTAGTCGAAGCCGGCGACAACATCCCGTCCGACGGTGAAGTGATCGAAGGCGTCGCGTCCGTCAACGAGGCCGCGATCACGGGCGAATCCGCGCCCGTCATCCGCGAGTCCGGCGGCGATCGCTCGGCGGTGACCGGCGGCACGCAGGTGCTGTCCGACTGGATCCGCGTCCGCATCACCGCGGCGCAGGGCTCGACCTTCATCGACCGCATGATCAAGCTGGTGGAGGGCGCCGAGCGGCAGAAGACACCGAACGAGATCGCGCTCAACATCCTGCTCGCGGGCCTGTCCATCATCTTCGTTTTCGCGACCGTGACCATCCCGAGTTATGCCGCTTATGCCGGTGGTTCGATCTCGGTGGTCGTGCTGGTGGCGCTGTTCGTGACGCTGATCCCGACCACCATCGGCGCGCTGCTGTCGGCGATCGGCATCGCCGGCATGGACCGTCTGGTGCGCTTCAACGTGCTGGCGATGTCCGGCCGCGCGGTCGAGGCCGCCGGCGACGTCGATACGCTGCTGCTCGACAAGACCGGCACCATCACGCTTGGCAACCGCCAGGCGACGGCATTCCGTCCCGTGCGCGGCGTCACCGAGCAGGAACTGGCCGATGCAGCCCAGCTCGCCTCGCTCGCCGACGAGACGCCCGAAGGCCGCTCGATCGTCGTGCTGGCCAAGGAGAAGTACGGTATCCGCGGCCGCGACATGCATGAGCTTGCCGCGACCTTCGTTCCCTTTACCGCGCAGACCCGCATGAGTGGCATCGATGCCGGGTCGTCATCGGTCCGCAAGGGTGCGGTCGATGCGATCCTCAACTTTATCGGCGGCGGCACGGCGCAGACCATGGCGAGCGGTAACGCCGTCCGCGCCATCCAGCCGTCGGTAGGAACAGACGCAGCTCGCGAACTCCAGGCGATTTCGGATGAGATCGCCAAGGAGGGCGGTACGCCGCTCGCGGTGGCCAAGGATGGCCGCCTGCTCGGCGTCATTCACCTCAAGGACATCGTCAAGGGCGGCATCCGTGAGCGCTTTGCAGAATTGCGGCGCATGGGTATCCGCACCGTCATGATCACCGGCGACAACCCGATGACGGCAGCCGCCATTGCCGCCGAAGCCGGGGTCGACGATTTTCTGGCGCAGGCGACCCCTGAAGATAAGCTGAAGCTGATCCGTGACGAGCAGGCCAAGGGCAAGCTGGTGGCAATGTGCGGCGACGGCACCAACGACGCACCGGCACTCGCACAAGCCGACGTCGGCGTCGCCATGAATACCGGCACGCAGGCCGCGCGCGAAGCCGGCAACATGGTCGACCTCGATTCCAACCCGACCAAGCTGATCGAAGTGGTCGAGATCGGCAAGCAGCTCCTGATGACTCGCGGCGCGCTGACGACGTTCTCGATCGCCAACGACGTCGCGAAATATTTCGCCATCATCCCGGCGATGTTCCTGGCGTTCTACCCGCAGCTCGAGGTGCTCAACGTCATGCACCTCGCCAGCCCGCAAAGCGCCATCCTGTCGGCGATCATCTTCAACGCGCTGATCATCATCGCGCTGATCCCGCTGGCGCTGAAAGGCGTCGCCTACCGCGCCGTCGGCGCCGGAGCGCTGCTGCGCCGCAACCTGCTGATCTACGGTCTCGGCGGCATCATCATTCCCTTTATCGGCATCAAGGCCATCGACCTCGTCGTCGCGGCCTTGCACCTGGCTTAAGGAGCCACACCATGCTTCGCGAAATCCGTCCCGCCATCCTCATCCTGCTGCTCCTGACAGCCATCACGGGCCTGGCCTATCCTCTCGCGATGACGGCAATCGCCGGCGTCATCTTCCCGAAACAGGCGCAGGGCAGCCTGATCGAGAAGGACGGCAAGGTGGTCGGCTCGGCCCTGATCGGGCAGGAGTTCAAGGACGACAAATATTTCCACGGCCGCCCTTCGGCTACTCTGGCGCCGGACCCAGCCGATTCGACCAAGACCGTGTCGGCGCCCTACAACGCCGCCAATTCCGGCGGCTCCAACCTCGGCCCGACCAGCAAGGCGCTGAACGACCGGGTCAAGGAGGACGTCGAGAAGCTGAAGGCCGAGAACCCCTCGTCCGCGGTGCCGGTCGACCTCGTCACCACCTCCGCCAGCGGCCTCGATCCCGACATTTCGCCGGAGGGCGCGCTGTTCCAGGTGCCGCGCGTGGCCAAGGCCCGCAATATGCCCGAGGATCGTGTTCGCCAGCTCGTTGCCGCGAATACCCAGGGCCGCTTTGTCGGGCTGCTCGGCGAGCCGCGCGTCAACGTCCTGGCGCTCAATTTGGCGCTGGACGCGGCCTCCAAATGACGGTGGCTAGGCTCAGCGGGAAGCGGCGACTATAATGCCTTATGGCAAATCGCGACACTGAACAGCGGCCTTCGCCGGATGCACTACTGGAGGCCGCCCGGCGGGAGAGTGACCAGGCCGGCCGGCTCAAGATCTTTGTCGGCGCCGCCCCCGGCGTCGGCAAGACCTACGAAATGCTGCAGAGCGCGCATGCCAAGAGGAAGGCCGGCGTCGATGTCGTGGTCGGCGTGGTCGAGACCCATGGCCGGGCGGAGACCGAAGCGCTGCTGCAGGGCCTTGAAGTTATTCCGCGCAAGAAGTTGGAATACAGGGACCAGACCCTCGAGGAGATGGATCTCGATGCGCTGATTGCGCGCCGTCCAAAGATCGCCCTCGTCGACGAACTCGCCCATACCAACGCGCCGGGCAGCCGCCATCCCAAGCGCTATCTCGACGTCGAGGAATTGCTGTCCCACGGCATCGACGTCTATACGGCCGTCAACATCCAGCACATCGAAAGCCTCAACGACGTGGTCGCGCAGATCACGCATGTGCGGGTGCGCGAGACCGTGCCGGACAGGGTGTTCGATCTCGCCGACGCCATCGAGCTGATCGACCTCACGCCCGACGACCTGATCCAGCGGCTGAAGGAGGGCAAGGTCTACGTCCCCAAGCAGGCCGAGCGCGCGCTGGAGCATTATTTCTCGCCCGGCAATCTGACCGCGCTGCGCGAACTGGCGCTGCGGCGCACCGCCGAGCGGGTCGACGAGCAGTTGCTCACCCATATGCAGGCCAACGCCATCGCCGGGCCCTGGGCGGCGGGCGAGCGCATCCTGGTCTGCGTCAGCGAGGACCCGCGCGCGGCAGGGCTGGTGCGCTACACCAAGCGGCTGGCGGACCGGCTGCACGCGCAGTGGACCGCGATCAGCATCGAGACGCGGCGCAGCCTGCAACTGACCGACGAGCAGCGCGACCGGCTGGCCGACACCATGCGGCTGGCGGAAGCGCTCGGCGGCGAGGCGCTGACCATTCCCGGCGTCGGCCGCCGCATCGCCGACGACGTCATCCATTTCGCGCACGCCAACAACGTGACGCAGATCATCATCGGCAAGTCGACGCGCTCGTGGTGGTTCGAACTGAGGCGCGGTTCGGTGGTGCACGATCTGGTGCGGCGCTCCGGCAATATCAGCGTCCACGTCATCGCCGGCGACGAAGAGGGCGTGGCGAAGCCGGCGGTGCAGACCGCGGCGCGGCAGGAGCCGTTCAACCCGCGGCCTTATCTGATGGCGCTGTTGTTTGTCGCGATCGGCCTCGGCGCCGCCTCACTGATCCAGCCCTTGTTCGGCGGCATCGAGAACGTCGATCTGGTGTTTCTGACCGCCGTGGTCGCCGTCGCCGCGCGCTATCGGCCTGTGGCCGTCGCTGCTGGCCAGCGTCGCGGCGTCGCTGGGCTACAATTTCTTCTTCCTGCCGCCGGTCTATACCTTCACCATCACCGATCCGACCAACGTCGCGGCGTTCTTCTTCTTCATGCTGATCGCGCTTCTGGTCTCCAATGTCGCGGCGCGGGTGCGCTCGCAGGCCGATACGGCGATCGGCCGGGTGCGCACCACCGAATCGCTCTACGCCTTCAGCCGCAAGCTCGCGGGCACCGCGACGCTGGACGACGTGCTGTGGGCGACCGCCTATCAGACCGCGCTGATGCTGAAGGTGCGGGTGGTGCTGCTGTTGCCGGAAGAGGGCGTGTTGACGGTCAAGAGCGGCTATCCGCCGGAGGACGAACTCGACCAGGCCGATCTCGCCGCCGCCAACTGGGCCTGGGGCAACGATCGCCCCGCCGGGCGCGGCTCGGACACGCTGCCGGGAGCCAAACGGCTGTTCCTGCCGATGCGGACCGGGCGCGGCGCGATCGGCGTCATCGGCATCGACGACGACCGGACCGGCCCCTTGCTGACGCCGGATCAGCGCCGCCTGCTGGACGCGCTGGTCGATCAGGGCGCGCTCGCGATCGAGCGGGTGCTGCTGGTCGAAGACATGGACCGGGTCAAACGCACGGTGGAATCCGACCGCCTGCGCGGCGCGCTGCTGACCTCGATCTCGCATGACCTGAAGACGCCGCTGGCCTCGGTGCTCGGCGCCGCCTCCACCTTGCGCGATCTCGGCGCCGGCCTCGACGAGGCGCAAAAGAACGAACTGCTCGCCACCATGATCGACGAATCCGAGCGGCTCAACCGCTTCATCGCCAACCTGCTCGACATGACCAAGCTCGAATCCGGCGCCATCGTCCCCAACACCGCGCCGCACGATGTCGGCGAGATCGTCGGCAGCGCGCTGCGCCGCGCCGGCAAGATCCTCGCGCATCACAAGGTGTCGCTGGAGCTCAGCCCCGACCTGCCGATGCTGGAGCTCGATGCCGTGCTGTTCGAACAGGTGCTGTTCAATCTGCTCGACAACGCCGCCAAATACGCGCCGCCGGGCACCACGATTTCGATCAGGGGAGCGCGGGATCAGGGAACAGGTCTCGCTGCAGATCCTGGACGAGGGCAACGGCATCCCGCCGGCGGAACTCGAAAGCGTGTTCGACAAGTTCTATCGCGCGCAAAAGGGCGATCACGTTCGTCCCGGCACCGGTCTTGGACTCGCGATCTCGCGCGGCTTCGTCGAGGCGATGCACGGCACGATCTCGGCCGCCAACCGTACCGATCGGAGCGGTGCGGTCATAACCATTCGGCTGCCGATACCAGCCGCAAACAACGCGCTGGATACCGCCGCATGAATGCCGCCCCGATCAAGGTCCTGGTCATCGACGACGAGCCGCCGATCCGAAAACTGTTGCGGATGGGGCTGAGCACGCAGGGCTATGACATTCTCGAAGCCTCCAACGGCAAGATGGCGCTGGAGAAGCTGGCGGAGGGCCCGGCGCTGATCATCCTCGATCTCGGTCTGCCCGACATCCAGGGCCATGAACTGCTGCGCATGATCCGCGGCCGCAACGAAAGCGTGCCGATCGTGGTGCTGTCGAGCCGCGGCGACGAGGCCGGCAAGGTGCAGGCGCTCGATCTCGGCGCCGACGATTATCTGACAAAGCCGTTCGGCATGGATGAACTGCTGGCGCGGATGCGCGCGGCGCTGCGGCACCAGTTGCAGGTGCAGGGCGAGCGGCCGGTGTTTCGCGCCGGCGATCTCTCGGTCGATCTGGTCCGCCGCATCGTCAAGGTCGGCGAGCGCGAGGTGAAACTCTCGCCGAAGGAATATGAATTGCTGCGCGTGCTGGTGCAGCACGCCGGCAAGGTGCTGACCCATCGCTTCCTGCTGAAGGAGCTGTGGGACGAACTGACCGACGCGCAGTATCTGCGCGTCTATGTCCGCCAGCTCCGGCAGAAGATCGAAGCCGATCCGGAGCGCCCGCAATTCGTCCTGACCGAGACCGGCATCGGCTACCGGCTACGCGCGCCGGATTAGGATTTGCTCTCCCAACCCGAGACCTGATCAAATGCTGCTGACGATGCGTCCTCCTGGAGCGACCATGAAAATCCCCGATCTGCTCTCGCCAAAAGACGTCATGATCGACGTCCCGGGCTCGAACAAGCGGCTGCTGTTGCAGGAATTCGCCGCCACGGCTGCCGAAAGCCTCGGCCTGCACGTCGATCAGGTAGCGCCTTACCTTTTGAAGCGGGAAGATCTCGGATCGACCGGGATAGGCAAAGGCGTAGCCATCCCGCACGCCCGGCTGCCGGATCTGAAGCGGCCCTACGGTCTGCTGGCGAAACTGAAGGCGCCGGTCGAATTCGATGCTATCGACGAGCAGGCGGTGGACATCATATTCGTGCTGCTGCTGCCCGCGGCCGCGGAGAGCGGGGCCGCTCGCGCTGGTGGCCCGGACCTTGAGACCACCGGAGAATCTCGCCCGATTGCGGGCCGCGAAAACTGCTGCAGAGCTTTATGCGGCGATCGCCTGACAGCCAGTACAACCGGAAATCAATTGTCTGCAATCACGACGCTCACAGCTGCGAGCTACGTCATATCCTCCGATAGCGGCAGTCCACGCGCTTGGTCATGTCATACGGGTCAGCTTGCCGCATTCGGTGCTGCCGTAAAGTGATATGCTTCCCCGTGGGGATCTGACCCGGGCTAACCATGCACGCCCGGGTGAATCGGAGGAGGACGTACGGCCATGGCTGAGAGCGTCATGTTTCACGAAGGCAACCGGCAACTGCAGGACCGGTTCGACAGCCGCCGGATTTCCGACCGGCTGGAAGAGAAGCTGATGCGCAAGGAGTTTTCGGCCGACGACAAGCAGTTCATCGAAGGCCTGCCTTACTTCTTCCTGGCGACGGCGGACGCCGAGGGTCGGCCCGATTGCTCGTTCAAGGGCGGAGCGCCGGGCTTTGTGCGCATCACCGGACCTTCCGAGATCGCTTTCCCCGACTATGACGGAAACGGCATGTTCAAGAGCCTCGGCAACATCGTCGCCAATGCCGATGTCGGCCTGCTGTTCATCGCCATGCATGACAAGCCGCGGCGCCTGCGGGTCAACGGCAGCGCGTGCGTGAGCGACAATGACCCGCTGCTGGCGGAGACCGTCGGCGCGCAGCTCATCGTCCGCGTGACCGCGCGCGCGATCTTTCCGAACTGTCCGCGCTACATTCCGACGATGGGCGCGATCGAGCCGTCGATGTATGTGCCGATCGCCGGACAGGACGCGCCGGAGCCGGCGTGGAAGGGTTTTGCGGATTTCAAGGACTGCATCCACCCGCGGCAACCGACATTCAAAGGGGACCACAAGCCGTAGCCCGGATGAGCGAAGCGACATCCGGGGCCGGTGTTAGCGTCATCCCGGATGTCGCTGCGCTCATCCGGGCTACGAACCTTCACGTCGAGCCGTGCACTTTCTAGATCGCCGTCATCTCACCCTTGGTCCAGGCTTCGCGCAGCTTGAATTTCTGGATCTTGCCTGATCCTGTCAGCGGGAAGGCGTCCACCACGAACCAGTGCTTCGGCGTCTTGTGCGGGGCGAGCGAGGCGCGCATGTAGTCGATCAGTTCTTCCTTTTCGATTGTTGCGCCGGGCGCCGGGCGGATGAAGGCTGCAACCTCTTCGCCCCACTTCTCGTGGGGAACGCCGATCGACGGCGACTTCACCGACCTTCGGGTGCTTGAACAACAGCTCCTCCAGCTCGCGCGGATAGATGTTCTCACCGCCGCGGATGATCATGTCCTTCAGCCGGCCTTCCACCGTGCAATAGCCGCGCGCGTCCATCGCGCAGAGATCGCCGGTATGCAGCCAGCCGTCGGCGTCGATCGCGGCTGATGTCGCATCAGGCATTTCGAAGTAACCGAGCATCACGTGATAGCCGCGGGTGCAGAATTCACCGACCGTGCCGATCGGAACGGTCTCGCCGGTGTTGGGGTCGATGATCTTGTTTTCCATGTTGGGAAGCGGCAGGCCGATCGTGTTGGCCTTGTCCTCGACGCTGTCGGTGGTGCCGGTTTGCGCCGCGACCGGGGAGCATTCGGTCTGGCCGAAGACAATCGTGAAGGGGGCGCCGAGCTTTTCCTCCAGCAGCCGCACCAGCGCGGCCGGCACTGTGGAGCCGCCCGAGCAGATCGCCTTGACGGAGGAGAGATCGGTGGTCGGGAATGTCGGGTGCTCCAGCATCGCGACCAGCATGGTGGGAACGCCGAGCATCGCATTGCCGCGATAGGTCTCCGAGCATTTCCAGCACCAGTCCGGGCTCGAAGGCCTCGACCAGCACCTGCGTCGCGGCCTTCGACACCGCGCCGATCACGCAGCAGACGCAGCCGCCGGTGTGAAACAGCGGCATCGTGGTGACGAAGACGTCGCCGGAATCGACGCCCATGCGGTCGGCGGTGTCGGCGCCGTTGTTGAGCAGTCCGCGATGGCGGAGCAGGGCGCCTTTCGGAAAGCCCGTGGTGCCCGAGGTGTACTGGATCATGACGGGGTCGTCGGGACTGACCGCCGGCAGCTCGATGCCTTCGTCGTCGCCGGCGGCGATGAAAGCGTTCCAGTCGTCGAAGCAGATGATCTCGCGCAGCTCGGGGCAGTTCGGCGCCACCGCCTGCACCGTCTCCAGCATCGGGTTGCCGCGAAAGCTGTTGACGACGAAGACGCCGGCCGAGCGCGACTGCTTCAGCACATACTCCACTTCGCGCGCGCGAAAGGCCGGGTTCACGGTGACGAGGATCATGCCCGCCATGCCGGCGCCGAATTCGAGCATCATCCATTCCGGGATGTTCTGCGCCCAGACGGCAATGCGCTCGCCCGGCTTGAAGCGCGACAGCAGCGCGCGGGCGGTGCGCTGGACTTCGCGATAAAACTGCGCGTAGGTCCATTGACGGCGCAGTTTTGGGTCGGGGACGCCCGCAATCAGGGCCAGGCGGTCGGGCGCCGACTCCGCCGCCTTGCGCAGGAGGTCGCCGAACGTCATCTCCCGCACCGCAGGCGTCGTTGGCCCCGCGACGTGCGACTTCGTCAATGTCATCAAATCCTCCCCGGTCCGGGGACGGCGCCGTTCTTGCTGCCGGCGTTTCGATTGTCCCCCGGCGGCCAAAATGCCTTCCGTCGCCGGTCAATGCAAGCGGACTATGACGTGCGAGGAACTTTGCATGCCACCGGTGATTACTTTTTCACCAAACGAAGGAAAGCCGGAGAAAGGCAATGGCACGCAAATATTCGAAGAAGGCATCGACCGATGTCGAACGCGTGATGAAGAAGCGCAAGGCCGGCACGCTGAAGAGCGGCCGTTCGGGCAGGAAGGTCACGAGCCGCAAGCAGGCGATTGCGATCGGACTGTCGGAGGCGAGGGCCAAGGGCAGGAAGGTGCCGAAGAAGGCCGCGAAGAAGCGGAAGGTTGCGAAGAAGAAGACGGCGAAGAAGTCGAAGCGGTAGGCGATGCTGTAGGCGTGCCGTCATTGCCTAGCGACAGCGCGAAGCGTATCCCAGGGCATCGCACGTAGCGATTCGAACGGATAGACGTGGATGGCCTCGCTGGCCTCGCAATGACGGTGGAGAAGATCTCACCCCGCCTTGCGCTGCCTCGCCGTGGACCGGTGCGACTTCTTTGCCGCCCGCCGTGCCGGCGCCTGCCGCGCAGCCGGAGCCTGCGCCCGTCGCTTTCCCGCCGATTTTCCCTTCAGGCTCGCCTTCAGCGCATCCATCAGGTTGACGACGTTGTCCGGTTTTTCCTCGCGGTTCGGCGACCTTGATTGGCTTGCCGGAGGCCTTGCGACGCACCAATGCCTTCAGCGCGTCCTCATATTCGTCCTTGAATTTCGAGGGATCGAAATGCGCCGCCTTGGTCTGCAGGATGTGGCTCGCGAGTTCGACCATGTCCTTGGTGATCTTCGGGCTCTTGATGTCGTCGAAATAGTCGTCCTCGTCGCGCAGTTCGTAAGGATAGCGCAGCGTGGTGCCGAGCAGGCCCTTGCCGAGCGGCTCGATCGCGATGACGTGCTCGCGGTTGGTCAGCACGATCCGCGCCAGCGCGACGCGGTCCTCGTCCTTCATGGCGTCGCGGATCACGGCGAAGGCGTCGATGGCGGCCTTGCCGTCGGGCGCGACGTAGTAGGGATTGTTGTAATAGCGCTTGTCGATTTCGTCCCGCGGCACAAAACTGTCGATTTCGATGGTGTGATTGCTCTCGATCTGGACGGCTTCGAGCTCCTCCTTTTCGATCTCGACATACTGGCCTTTTTTCAGCTCGTAGCCGCGGCCCTTCTGGTCGCTTTCGACGACGTCGCCGGTCTCGGCGTCGATCATCTGCTGCTTCAGCCGGTTGCCGGTCTCCTTGTTGATCATGTGGAAGCGGGTTTTCTCGACCGATGTCGAGGCCGGATAAAGCACCACCGGACATGACACCAAGGAGAGTTTTAGCGTGCCTTTCCAGTAGGCGCGGGGGGCCATTGCAATCTCCGGCATGGTTGGGTTTCGGAACTTCAACGGTTAGTATGGGTTTTCGTTCCGGATGCCGCCGTGCGCGCGGTCGGGATGGTCGAGGTTTGGCCGTGGCGTTGAAGAAACTCAGCACGTACCGGAAGAAGCGCGATTTCGGCAAGACGGCGGAGCCCTCCGGCGACGTCAAGGTCGCGCCGGCGAAGCAGCGTCGGTTCGTGATCCAGAAGCATGACGCGACGCGGCTGCATTACGATCTGCGGCTGGAGTTCGACGGCGTCTTCAAATCCTGGGCGGTAACGCGAGGACCATCGCTCGATCCGCACGACAAGCGGCTCGCGGTCGAGGTCGAGGATCACCCGCTCGACTACGGCGATTTCGAAGGCACCATCCCGGACGACCAGTATGGCGGCGGCACCGTCATGCTGTGGGATCGCGGCACCTGGGAATCCGATGATCCCGAGCGCGGCTTCAAGAAGGGCGACCTGAAATTCACGCTGCACGGCGACAAGCTGCACGGCAGCTGGGTGCTGGTGCGAATGAAAGGCGACCGCTACGGCGGCAAGCGCACCAACTGGCTCCTGATCAAGCACCGTGACGAATTCGCCAAAGAGGGCGAGGCCAACGACATCCTGGAAGAGGATCGCTCGGTTGCTTCGGGCCGAACGATGGCGCAGATCGCGCAAGGCAAGGGCAAGGCGCCAAAGCCGTTCATGCTGGCCAAGGGCAAGACAAAGGCCGACGCAGTCTGGCAGTCAAACCGCGGCGAAGCGGCCGACGCGCGCGCCGGCAGGAAAACGGCAGCGCTGCGAGCCGCGCCGGAGACCAGGACCCGTGCGCCGGCGCAAAGCGCGAAGCCGAAGAAGGTTTCCGCGATGCCGGATTTCGTCGCGCCGCAGCTTTGCGCCTCCGTCGAGCGGCCGCCGAACTCGGACGGCTGGTGCCATGAAGTCAAGTTCGACGGTTACCGCGTGCAGTTGCGGATCGAGGATGGCGATGTGGCGCTGCTCACCCGAAAAGGGCTGGACTGGGCCGACAAGTTCGGCGCCATCGCGCGAGCGGCCAAGGCGTTGCCCGATGCGTTGATCGACGGCGAAATCGTCGCGCTGGACCACAACGGCGTGCCCAGCTTCTCGGCGCTGCAGGCGGCGATAGCTGACAACAAGACCGGCGACCTCATCTTCTTTGCGTTCGATCTCCTGTTTGCCGGCGGTGAGGATCTGCGCGCGCTGCCGCTGCGCGAGCGCAAGGAACGCCTGAAGCGCCTGCTGGGGCGGAGGAATGGAAAAGAAAAGCTGATCCGCTACGTCGATCATTTCGAAGAACGCGGCGATACCGTACTGGAATCGGCAAGGAAATTGGATCTGGAAGGCATCGTTTCCAAGAAACTGGATGCGCCCTATCGCTCGGGACGCTCCGAGAGCTGGACCAAGGCCAAGATCCGCGGCGGCCAGGAGGTCGTGCTCGGCGGCTGGAAGACCACCAACGGCAAATTCCGTTCGCTGATGGCCGGCGTCTATCGCGGCGGTCATCTGGTGTTCGTCGGCCTCGTCGGCACCGGCTTCGGGCAGGACGTCGTCCGGCGCATCATGCCGGCGTTGAAGGCGGCGGCGTCCGACAAGAGCCCGTTCGGCGGCAAGGATGCGCCGAAGAAGACCCGCGACGTGCATTGGCTGAAACCCGAATTGGTCGCCGAGGTCGAGTTCGCCGGCTGGACCGACGGCGGCAACATCCGGCAGGCCGCGTTCAAGGGGTTGCGGCAGGATAAGCCGGCGAAGGAGATACGCGCGGAGAAGCCTGCCATGACCGGAATTGCAAAGCCCGTCGTGCGGTCCGTGAAATCATCGGCCAAATCCGCCGAGGTGATGGGTGTTGCGATCTCGAAGCCCGACAAGGCGTTGTGGCCCGACGGCGGCGACGGCGAGGCCGTCACCAAGCTCGACCTCGCGCAATATTTCGAGGCGGTTGGCGAATGGATGATCGTCCACCTCAAGGGCCGTCCGTGCTCGATTCTCCGCGCACCCGACGGCATCAACGGCGAAAAATTCTTCCAGCGCCACGCGATGCCGGGCGCCTCCGATCTCCTGAAACTCGCCAAGGTCGCGGGCGATCGCAAACCCTATTTGCAGATCGACCGGGTCGAGGCCTTGGCGGCGGTGGCGCAGATCGGCGGGCTGGAGTTGCATCCCTGGAATTGCGCGCCTGACGACTACGACACCCCGGGGCGGCTGGTGTTCGATCTCGATCCCGCGCCGAATGTCGAATTTTCGGAGGTGATCGAGGCCGCCAAGGACATGCGGCAGCGGTTGACGGCGGTCGGCCTTGAAAGTTTCTGCAAGACCACCGGCGGCAAGGGCCTGCATGTCGTGACGCCGCTGCTTCACGGCGCAAGGGACAAGGTTACCTGGAAGGAGGCCAAGGCCTTCGCGCAAGGGGTCTGCCAGTGGATGGCGAATGACGACCCCGAGCGCTATCTGCTCAACATGTCGAAGAAGCTGCGCAAGGGAAAAATCTTCCTCGACTATCTGCGCAACGACCGGCTCTCGACCGCAGTGGCCGTGCTGTCGCCACGTGCGCGCGAGGGCGCCACCGTCTCGATGCCGCTGACCTGGCCACAGGTACGCGCCGACCTCGATCCGAAGAAGTATACGGTGCGCTCGGTGCCGGCGCTGCTGGCGAAGACGAAAGCGTGGGACGGGTATGATGACGCGGCGGTGTCGATCAAGCCGGCGATGAAGAAGCTGGCTTCCCGGTAGGTGTCATGCCTCGCGAAGGCGGGGCATCCAGTACGCAGCGGCTCATCGGCTCAATCACTGACGCCTCTGGAATACTGGATCACCCGCCTTCGCGGGTGATGACAACTCCTAGCGTGGGCAAAGCGAAGCGTGCCCACCATCTTCAATCGCACAAGATAAAGGGTGGGCACGGCTTGCGCCTTGCCCACCCTTTGACTGCGATCTGCAATCCGCTTAGAGCTTCCCGAGCAGCAAGAGGATCAGCAGAATCACGATCACGAGCCCAAGACCGCCGCCGCCGTAATATCCGGTGCCGTAGAACGGTCCGCCGCCGATGCCGCTGAAACCGCCCAGCAGGGCGATGATGAGAATGATAAGAATGATAGTCCCGAGTGACATGAATCTCTCCTCAGCCCGATGGGCCGTCTGTTTGCTCTGCCTGCGGCGGAACAACACACCGGAACCATGAAAGTTCCACTTTTGCTATGATAATGAACCGACCTCTTCTTTTCGAACCACGTGCGATTACATGTGGTTAGTACGCAGAGAGGATTTGGCGATGACTAAACCGCTGGTGGTTTCGATACCGCATAGCCTGGGCCGCGAAGAGGCGATGCGGCGCTTGAAGACGGGGCTGTCGCGCGCCGCTTCCAGCGTGCCCGTGCTGAGCGTCGACGAGGAGCGCTGGGAAGACAGCCGCATGATTTTTCGTGTTCGCGCGCTGGGCCAGGCCGCGGCCGGCCATGTCGATGTCGCGGAAGATCACGTGCAGGTGGAAGTCGTGCTGCCGTGGCTGTTGCAGCGCTTCGCCGAAGCGGCCCAGGCCGCGATCCAGAACCGTGGCAAGCTGTTGCTGACCAAGAAAAGCTGACGCCTCCTTAGGCGCGGCCGCGTTTTCGTGCGAGCTTTGCGGCGCCGGCGAATCTTGCTTTCAGCACGGCGACCGGCAGATGCGTCAGCAGGTCGGATAGGCGCAACTGCCTGGCATCGGCGTCCGCAAAGCCTTCCACCGCATAGCCGCCGACATCCAGCGCGGCGTCAAAATTCTCCGGACCGGGCCAATGTCTGCCGCCGTCGGTCAACGGCGCAAACCAGCGCGTGACCACGATGATCGCGGCCTCGCGGCCGCGCCGCCGGGCGAACGCGATGAAATGGTCGCGGTGCGGCCCGCTCACTTCCAACGGCTCATAATCGCCGTCCGTGAATACATCGGCGAGTTCGGTCCGCAGCTTGAGCAGATGCCGTGTCCAGGCCAGCTTCAAATGCCCGCTCGGCCACTGCTCGACCAGCCGGTCCCAATCCGGATTTTCCAGCGTCTCCAGGCGGCCTGCGCGTTCGGCAAAATCGACCGGCCGCCGGTTGTCGGGATCGACCAGCGAAAAATCCCAAAGCTCCGTGCCCTGATAGAAATCCGGCACGCCCGGCATCATCGCCTTCAGCGTGATCTGGCTGAGCGAATTCAGCGCGCCGAGCAGCGACAGCCGCTGCGCCAGCGTTTGCAGCGAATTCAGGAATTCGCCCGAGAGCGAAGGATCGAGGATCTTTTCGATGAAGCTGTTGACGCCGGTCTCATAGGCCGCGTGGGGATTGAGCCAGCTCGTTTCCTGCTTGCCCTCGCGCGCGGCCTTCAGCGCATATTCCTGCATCCGCGCCGGAAACGACGCGTCGTCCGGCTGCCATGCCCCGAGCAGTGCCTGATACAGCATGTATTCGAAGGTCGCCGACGGCGCGCGCAGATCGCCATCGGCCGAGAGATGCGGCGCGTTGAGCAGCTTCCATCGGGCCACCGCGCTGGTCCATTCGCCCGGCATTTCCGCCAGCGCCATGATGCGCGCCCGCGCGTCCTCGCCGCGCTTGGTGTCATGGGTCGCGGTGGCCGTCATGCCATGCGGCCATTCGCTGGCGCGGGCCTGCATCATGCCGTGAA
Source organism: uncultured Alphaproteobacteria bacterium (assembly GCA_963840465.1). Lineage (GTDB taxonomy): Bacteria > Pseudomonadota > Alphaproteobacteria > Rhizobiales > Xanthobacteraceae > Bradyrhizobium. Next base: position 44,945 of record CAWIZF010000075.1, read on the forward strand.
AATCGCCGGCCGAGAGCGCCTTTGCGGCCGGATCGCCGCCGACTTCATTGAGGGCGAGCAGGCGGTGGTAGCGGTAGAACGTCGTGTCCTCCAGCGACTTCGCCATCATCGGGCCGGTGAACTGCTGCACCTTCAGGGCAAAGCGTCTGACGCGCGGCGTGCTGTGGGGCGGACGTCCCGGCTGGATCAGGTCCATCGTCAGCGCGTCGCGGAGAAAGTCGAAAATGCCGTCATCGGCGGCAAACCAGTCGGCGCGCGCCTGTTCGATCGTCGTCGATATCAACTCGCGGTCATGCGCGGACGGACCGGAAGACGTCAGGTAGGTGCGGTACACCGGGAAGTGCAGCACATAGAGTTCGAGCGCCTGCCGCAGGCTGTCGGCGGAATAATCACGGGTGGAGTAATGTCCGCTGGCGATCCGCGCCAAAAGGCGCGTCAGCACGGTGAACTCGCTGGTCAGCAGCGTTTCCAGCACGCGGCGTTTGGCCTCCCGCAGGATCGGCTCGAGCTTTGGCGATTGGTTGCTGATCTGCCGCCAGATCTCGTCGAGCGGCTCCAGGCCTTGGCCGTCGGTCAGCACCTGGGTGATGACGTTCATCCACTCGTAACCGGTGGTGCCGTGAACGCCGGCAAATGACGACAGCTTTTCGTGCTCGCCGAGAATTTTCTCGATCACCACGTAGAAGGGCTGGCTGCGGCCGCCATGCGCCTCGCGAACCAGCCGGCGCAGACGCTGGAAATACTGGACGGGATCGCGCAGGCCGTCGATGTGGTCGAGCCGCAGGCCCTGCAGCTTGCCTTCCGCGATCAGCCGTTTGACCAGCCGATGGACCGCCTCGAATGTGCCGGCGTCCTCGACGCGCAAGCCGGCCAGCGTATTGACGTCGAAAAAGCGCCGGTAGTTGATGTCGCTGGAAGCAAGCCGCCAGTGGCCGAGCTTGTAGTGCTGGCGTTCGAGCAGATGGTGCAGCGAAAGCGTCGGCGCGGTGCGATCGGGCCCGGCGCGATAGGCTTCCAGCCCGCGCGCGATGATATCAGCCGCGCCGGAGATCGCTTTCAACTCGGCCTTGAACCCAGGTGCTTCCTTGCGGCTGGGATGGCGCGGCCCCTGGTGCCGCGAAGCCAGCGCAAGCATCTCCTTGCCGGGCGTGGTTTCCTCGGCGCCGGTCTCCTTGACGATCATGCGCAGGATTTCGCCGTAACGCTCCGGCGCGATCGGCAGCCGATGCTCGAAATACCAGGCCGAGAAACTGCCTTCGCTGGCGTCATAGCGCAGTTCGATCTCGCCATTTTCCAATGCCTGGCCGTAGGACGAGCCGATGATCGGCAGCAGCACGCCGCCGCGGGCGCGGTAGGGCAACTGCTCCCAGTCGATGTCGAAGGAGGCCGCGTGCGGCGAGGCGGGGCCCCATTCCAGCACGTCGAGCCACCATGGATTATCGGCAAAATGCACGCCGACATGGTTCGGCACGAAATCCAGGATCAGCCCGAGATCGTGGTGCCGCAGCGCAGCGCTCAGCCGCTCGAAGCCGGCTTCGCCGCCGAGCTCAGGATTGAACTGCGCATGGTCGGTGACGTCATAGCCATGCGTGCTGCCCTTGCGGGCGCGCATGAACGGCGAGGCATAGAGATGGGTGATGCCGAGCGCCTTCAGGTAAGGCACCACGGAAGCCGCAGCATCAAAATCGAAATCCGCCGATAGTTGCAGGCGGTAGGTCGCGATCGGGATCGCCGGGGGCATTTTCCTATCCGATGCGCCAGAGCACGGTCCAGGGCGGGACGCTGTCGCCCAACTCGCTGCCCCAGATCAGGGTTCCCGCGGTTTCGTCCGGCGCATGGCTGACAGCCTGGTCCGACAGGTTGGCAAGCAGACGAAGCGTGGCGCCATCGCCCATCCGCCAACGGCTGGTCAGCAAGCGGTTGTCGTCCGTGGACGCCTCGCCGAAGGCTGCGCCCACGAGCCGCGGGATAATTTCTTGCCGGCGGACTTTCAAGCAGGTCTCGCACCAGCGTCAGCCGCTTGTGCGCGGCCGGGCGTCTTGCGTTCGTTCCAGTCGAGCACGGCGGAATCGCGGGTCGATGGATCGAGTGCGTCAGGGACCTCGTCGCCATATTCCTCATAGGCCCAGGCCAGTTCGACGCGGCGGCCCTTGCGGACGGCATCGGCGAGGTCGCCGCCGAAATCGCAGAAGAACGGGAAGGGCGCCTTCGAGCCCCATTCCTCGCCCATGAACAGCATGGGAATCGACGGCGCCAGCAGCAGCACGGTGAGCCCCGCTTCGATGGCCCGTGCGTCGGCGGCGCTTTCGAGCCGGTCGCCGAGCGCGCGATTGCCGATCTGGTCGTGGTTCTGCAGGAAGTTGATGAAGGCGGCCGGCGCCAGATGGCCGCTTGGCTCGCCGCGCTTGCCGCCGCGAAACGCCGACGGCTCTCCCTGATAGACGAAGCCGGATGCCAGCGAGCGCGCGATATCCGAGATCGGCGACTGCTGGTAGTCGACATAATAGCCTTGCTTTTCGCCGGTCATCAGCACGCGCCAGGCGTGATGATAGTCGTCGTTCCACTGCGCGCGATATTTTCCCTGTGGCGGATCTTCAACTGCGTCCAGAATGCTGGCGCGGTTGTCGCCGTTCTCCAGCACGAGATGAATATGCCGGCCGGTCTCGGCGGCGAGCTTGCCGGCGGCCGCGCTGATATCATGCAGCAGCGACAGCCCGCCCGGCTCGACGATCGAGTTGACGGCATCGAGCCGCAGCCCGTCGAAGCGATAGTCGCGCAGCCAGGAGCAGCGCGTTCTCGATCGCAAAGGCGCGGACTTCCTTGACGCGATAATCGATCGCGCTGCCCCACGGCGTCTGCGCTTCGGTGAAGAAGGAGGGCGCATAGCGGCCGAGATAATTACCTTCGGGGCCGAAATGGTTATAGACCACGTCGAGCATCACCATCAGCCCGCGCAGATGCGCCGCGTCGATCAGCGCCTTGAGATCTTCGGGGCGACCATAGGCGCTGTCGGGCGCGTACCACAGCACGCCGTCATAGCCCCAGTTGCGAGAGCCGGCGAAATCCGCCAGCGGCATCAATTCCAGCGCGGTGATGCCGGTCTCTGCCAGATGATCGAGCCGGTCGATCATCGCGCGATAGCTGCCTTCTTGGGTGAAGGTCCCGACATGGGCCTCGACGATCACGGCCTCCTGCCATGGCCGCCCGCGCCAGTTCGTGGCGCGCCATGGATAGGCCTCATGATCGATCACTTCGCTCGGGCCAAAGACGTCATCGGGCTGAAACGCCGACGCCGGATCCGGCACGTCGATTTCGTCATCGATGCGGAATTTGTAGCGCGCGCCGGCCTTCACGCCGGCGATGTCGGCCGTGAACCAGCCGTCCTCGCCGCGCTTCATCGCGTGCGGTTGCTCCAGCATGACATCGACGCGTTTTGCGGCCGGCGCCCACAGCCGAAACCGCGTGCCGTAACTTGCCAGACGCGGGCCGAATTGCCGGTCATTCATGCCGCGCCCGCAAAGGCAAGCACCGACCGCGGCGGCGCCTTGGTCTCGGCGCCCGACGCGAATCCGGTGGGACTCTGCACCGGCCTCGGTCGTGTTCAGCACCTGCTGCCAGTTCTTGTATTCGGGCATCTGCGGCAATGTGAAAGCGATCTCTTCGGGGGCGGCGTTCAGAACGATAAAGATCGGCGCCTGCCCTTGTTCCATCGGCGCGAGCACATAGGCGAGGAATCGGCCTTCCGGAAAATTCCAGTCGGCTTCCTTCATTTCCTCGGCCGCTGGCGTCAGCCACAGCACGCCATAGGAGCCATCCTTGCGCCGCCCATCGAGCCAGCGCTGACTGCGGAGCTGGGCGAAGCGCCGGCGCAGGGCGGTCATGTGGCCGACGAAATCGGTGAGGTCGTCGCCCTGCTTGCCGAGATTGTCCCAGTTCACCCAGCCGGTCTCGTTGTCCTGGCAATAGGCGTTGTTGTTGCCGTTCTGCGAATTGCCGACCTCGTCGCCGGCCAGCATCAAGGGCGTTCCCTGCGCGAGGAACAGGCAGGCGAGCTGGTTCTTGCGCAACTGCCGGCGCAGCGCTGTGATCGCGGCGTCGCTGGTCGGGCCCTCGTGGCCGCAATTGTTGCTCTGATTGTCGTTGGAGCCGTCGCGATTGTCCTCGCCGTTCGCCTCGTTGTGCTTGTCGTTGTAGCTGAACAGGTCGGCCAGCGTAAAACCGTCATGGACGGTGATGTGATTGATGCTGGCGCGGGTCGCGCGGTTGTCGTGATGAAACAGGTCGGAGGAGGCGGTCATGCGGCGCGATACCTCGCCGATCAGGCTGCCTTCGCCGCTCCAGTAGCGCCGCATCGCGCTGCGATAACGGTCGTTCCATTCCGACCATTGCGAGGGAAACGCGCCGACCTGATAGCCGCCCATGCCGAGATCCCACGGCTCGGCGACAAGCTTGACGGTTGCCAGCACCGGGTCCTGCCGCACCGCGGTCAGAAACGAGGCATTGCGGTCATAGCCGTTCGGCCCGCGCGCCAGTGTGGTGGCAAGGTCGAAGCGAAAACCGTCGACGTGACAGACTTCGACCCAGTAGCGCAGCGAATCCATCGCCATCTGCAGCACGCGCGGATGGGTGAGGTTGACCGAGCTGCCGCAGCCGGTGAAGTCGTCGTAGTAGCGCGGGTTTTCCTTGTTGAGCCAGTAATAGGACGCGTTGTCGATGCCGCGGAACGACAGCGTCGGCCCGAGATGATTGCCTTCGGCGGTGTGGTTATAGACCACGTCGAGCATCACCTCGATGCCGGCGTCGTGCAGCCGCGCCACGGTGGTGCGGAACGCGTCGAGCGCGTTGTCCTGCGCATAGCGCGGCTCCGGCGCGAAGAACGCCAGCGTGTTGTAGCCCCAGTAGTTGGAGAGTTTCCTTTCGACCAGCACGCGGTCGTCGATCAGCCCGTGAACCGGCAGCAATTCGATGGTGGTGACGCCGAGTTTCTTGAAATGGTCGATCATCGCCGGCGAGCACAGCCCGCCATAGGTGCCGCGCCAGCCCGGTGCGACGTCGTCGCGCTTCTGGGTCAGGCCCTTGACGTGGGCCTCGTAGATGATGGTGTCTTCCCAGGCGACGTTCGGGCGCAGCTCGCGGCGGCCCCAATTGAAAGTCTCGTCAACCACGACCGCCTTCGGCATGCCGCGCGCATTGTCGCGGCGGTCGAAGGAAAGGTCCTCGCGTGCGCTCCCCGTTCGATAGCCGAAATGCGCGTCGCTCCACACCAGGCGGCCGGCGAGCCGCTTGGCGTAGGGATCGAGCAGCAGCTTGTTGGCGTTGAAGCGGTGCCCGCGTTCGGGCGCGTAGGGGCCGTGGACGCGATAGCCATAGAGCTGCCCGGGCGAGACGTCGTTGAGATAGCCGTGCCAGACGTCCTCGCTGCGCTCGGGCAGTTCGATCCGCTCGAGCTCGCGGCGGCCCTGGCCGTCGAACAGGCAGAGCTCGACCTTTTCCGCATTGGCCGAGAACAGCGCAAAGTTGGTGCCCCGTCCGTCCCAGCTTGCACCTAGGCGGGCGGGACTTCCCGCTGACAGTCGCATGCGTCAGCTTTCCGGTACGAAAAAGATCGCGGCCAGCGGCGGGATGGTCAGGCTGAGCTCGGGGATGCTGCCTTCGAGCGTGTGAACTTCGCCGACATTGCCGACATTGCTGCCGCCATAATGCGCGGCGTCGGAATTGAGCGCTTCCTTCCACTTGCCGGCAAACGGCACCCGGACGCGGTAATTTTGATAGACGTTCGGCGAGAAGTTCACGACCACGAGACAGCGCGCGCGCGCATCGTATCCCTTGCGCAGCCAGGCAAAGATGTTGTTGGCGGAATCATGGGTGATGACCCATTCAAATCCCGCCTGGTTGCAGTCCATCTCGTGCAGCGCCGGTACGGCGCGATAGAGGTGGTTGAGATCGCGGATCAGATTCTGGATGCCGGCGTGCCGCTGTTGCCCGAGCAGGTGCCAGTCGAGCGACTGATCGTGATTCCATTCGCGCTCCTGTCCGAATTCGCAACCCATGAACAACAGCTTCTTGCCGGGGTGACCGAACATGAAACTATAATAGGCGCGCAGGTTTGCAAACCGTTGCCACTCGTCGCCCGGCATGCGGCCGAGGATCGAGCGTTTGCCGTGCACGACTTCGTCATGCGACAGCGGCAGAATGAAATTCTCCGAAAACGCGTAATGCAGGCCGAACAGGATGTCGCCGTGATGGTGCTTCCGGTACACCGGATCCTTGCCGATATATTTCAGCGTGTCGTGCATCCAGCCCATGTTCCATTTGTAGCCGAAGCCGAGCCCGCCATATTCGACCGGCTGCGACACCTGCGGCCATGAGGTGGATTCTTCCGCAGCCGTGGTGGCCTCCGGAAAAAGCCCGAACAGTTCGATGTTGAAGCGGCGCAGGAATTCGATGGCTTCGAGATTTTCCCGGCCGCCATGCCGGTTCGGAATCCACTCGCCGGCGGGCCGGCTGTAGTCGAGGTAGAGCATCGAGGCGACGGCATCGACGCGCAGGCCGTCGACGCCGTAGCGATCGAACCAGAACAGCGCGTTGGAGACCAGGAAATTGACCACTTCGGTACGGCCGTAATTGTAGATCAGGGTGCCCCAGTCGAGGTGGCGGCCCTGCAGCGGATTGGCGTGTTCGTAGAGCGCGGTGCCGTCGAAATAGCCGAGCCCATGCGGATCGTCGGGAAAATGTCCGGGCACCCAGTCGAGCCATACGCCGATTCCTTCGCGGTGACAGGCATCGACAAGCGCCGAAAAGTCTTCCGGCGTGCCGAACCGGCTGGTCGGCGCGTACAGGCCGGTCGGCTGATAGCCCCATGAGCCGTCGAACGGGTGCTCGCTGACGGGCAGAAACTCGATGTGGGTGAAGCCCATGTCCTTTGCGTAGGCCGGAAGCTGTTCGGCGAGGTCGCGATAGCTCAGCCATTCATTGCCGTTCTTGCGCCGCCACGAGCCGAGATGCATCTCGTAGATCGAGATCGGCGCGCCGAGCGCGTTGATGCCCGAAGGCGCGGGGCGCGGATGCGGGATTTTGGTTTCGTCGATGACGATCGAGGCCGTCGAGGGCCGGATCTCCGCCGCAAAGGCCACCGGATCGGATTTCAGCGGCAGATGCCGCCCGTCGGGTCCGGTGACGTCGAACTTGTAGCGATCGCCGGCGCGGGCATGGGGCACGAACAATTCCCAATAGCCGACGCCGCGCACCCGCATCGGGTGGCGCAGCGGGTTCCAGAAATTGAAATCGCCGACCACGCTGACGGCTTTCGCATTCGGCGCCAGCACCACGAACGCGACGCCGTCGACGCCGTCGAGCGTCATCGGATGTGCGCCGAGCTTGTCGTAGATCCGCCGGTGGGTGCCTTCGCCCAGCAGATAAAGATCGATGTCGCCGAGCACCGGCGGGAAGCGGTAGGGATCGTCGAGATCGACGACGTTTTCGCCGAAGCGGGCGCGAAGCTGGTAGCGCTTCGAGCCGTTCGGCAGCGCGCCCGCAAACAGCCCGGCATCGTGTATGCGCTGGAGCGGCGCCGTTTCGCCATGCTCGCCGACCGCCTCCACGTTGGAGGCTTCGGGAATGAAAGCGCGCACCACGCTGTGGCCGCCTTCGCTGTGCAAGCCGAGATAACGAAACGGATCGGAATGCTTGCCTTCGATGATTGCGTAGGCCTCGGCGGGCAGCTTGGTCATGAGGCCTCGAAGGATGGTTGCGACAACATTCTGATGAGTCCGGTCAGGGGCACGCGCAGCCATTCCGGCCGGAATGACAGTTCGTGCTCGATTTCGTTCAAGGCCTTCTCGAGCAGGAAGAAGGTCAGCAAGCCGTCGGCCGCGTTCGGATCGGACGGCCACAGCCGCTGATCGGTCATGGCCTCGTGGTAGGCGGCGAGACATGCGGCCGCCGCCCGGTCGCGCCACTCGGCAAGCGCCGCGCCGAGCTTGCCGTGCTCATCGTGGGCTACTTTGAGCGCGCGCTCAAGGGCTGCGGTTGCCGAATAATCGATCGATCGGACCAGGCTGGCGATGTCGCGCGCCGCGGGCGCCTTGCGCCGGCGCTCGGCGATACTGCTTCGCGGCGCGCCTTCGAAGTCGATGATGAAGATGTCGTCCTTGACGATCAGCAACTGATTGAGATCGAGGTCGCCATGGCAGCGAATGTTGGCGGCGTCCAGCTCGCGCGGCAGCAGCGTTTCGAGCAAATCCGGCAGGGCCGGCTGCAACGCCAGCACCTGATCGGCCAGCGCCCGGTCGGCGTCCTTCAGCGCATCCCGCCGCTGCCGGAGCGCATCGAAGACGCGGCCGGCGCACAGCATCAAATCGTCGATCCAGCGCTGCACGTCGTCGCGACCGGCAGGCTCCGGCGCGAATTCGGCAAGCTCGCTGTTGCCGGCGAGCGCGACATGCAGCTCGGCCACGCGCCGCCCGGCCTGCGACATGTAGCGCAGATAGGGGATCTCTTCCTCGCGCTCGCCGGGGTGGATGCTCGCGGCCAGCAGGCGCTGCTCCTCGACGAAGCGGTCGAGATAGGCCGCGCTCACGGTCCAGAGGTCGCCCTGATTGGCGACGAAGGCGTGAACGACGCCGATCGCGCTCTTCTCGTTGCCCTCGACCAGCTCGACGCTGCCGAGCAGCGCCGGCGTGTTGGCAAAGTTGGCGATATCGGTGAGGAAGCGCCCCATCTCGATTTCGGGATTGAGGCCGGGCTGAACCGTCCGATAGATCTTGACGACATAGTCGTTGTCCACCAGCGCGGTGCTGCGCGGCTGGTCGGACTCGACGATGCGGATATGCTCGGGCTGCCGGATCGGCTTGTCACTGAAGCGGTTGGTCGGCCGGAATTCGAGCCGCAAGCCCTGTTCGCCCTCGTCGACCGTCAGCGATTGCTGCAGATTGCGCAACAACAGCGCGATGAAGATCTGGTCGGTGGCGACGTCGAGCAGGGTGCCTTCGCGGGCGCCTTGCCGAACGGCGGCCAGCGCATGCGGGTTGTAGCGCTCGCGGTCGAAGCGCACCCATTCGATCTGCATCGGCAGCACGTAGCGCGTCGTGATGCCGCGCTGCGTCGTTTCGAAGAAGGCGAGCCATGGCCGGTTGTCGCCGATGTCGCAGAACGGAATGGCCGACGTCAGCGTCGGTCGGATCGCCTTGGGCGATCGTTCCGGATACCAGCGGCTGCGCGCCAGATGTCCCGGAAGCACGTCGTGCTCGAACACGCCGCGTTCGCGCGCCAGCGACACCCAGGTCGCGTTCAGCGGCACCACCAGCGTTTCGAACTCGGGCACGGCGCGTTGCACCACCGGCGCCGATTTGTCGCGCTCCTGCAGTTCGAACCAGTAGAAGCCGTAAGGCGCCAGCGTGATCATGTAGGGCAGTTCGCCGATCGGCGGGAAGCGCGTGCGGCCGAGCATTTCCAGCGGAATACGGTCCTTGAAGGCGGAAAGGTCGAGTTCGGTCGCCTGCGCCGAGCGCGACAGGTTGGCCACGCACAGGATGACCTCGTCCCGGTACTGGCGCACATAGCACAGCACCGAGCGGTTCTCCGGGCGAATGAACGTCATGGTGCCGCGGCCGAAGGCGAACGTGGATTTGCGGACCGCGATCAGCCGCTTGGTGGCCGAGAGCAACGAGGAAAGGCTGCGCGACTGCGCCTCGACATTGACCGCCTCATAGCCGTAGACGGGGTCCATGATGGTCGGCGCGTACAGCCGCGCCGGATCGGCGCGGGAGAAGCCGCCATTGCGGTCCGGCGTCCACTGCATCGGGGTGCGGACGCCGTTGCGGTCGCCGAGATAGATGTTGTCGCCCATGCCGATCTCGTCGCCGTAATAGATGATCGGCGTGCCCGGAAACGAGAACAGCAGCGAGTTCATCAATTCGATCTTGCGCCGGTCATTGTCCATCAGCGGCGCCAGCCGGCGGCGGATGCCGACATTGATGCGTGCCCGGGGATCGTTGGCGTAGGTCGACCACAGATAATCGCGCTCGACGTCGGTGACCATTTCCAGCGTCAGTTCGTCGTGATTGCGCAGGAACAGCGCCCACTGGCAGTTGCCCGGGATATCCGGCGTCTGGCGCAGGATGTCGGTGATCGGGAAGCGGTCTTCCTGCGCGATCGCCATGTAGATGCGCGGCATCAGCGGGAAGTGATAGGCCATGTGGCATTCGTCGCCGCGGCCGAAATATTCCTGCACGTCCTCCGGCCATTGATTGGCTTCGGCCAGCAGCACCTTGCCCTTGGCGTAGGCATCGAGCTCGCTGCGCAGCCGCTTGATGATGGTGTGCGTCTCGGGCAGGTTCTCGTTGTTGGTGCCGTCGCGCTCGCAGAGGTAGGGAATAGCGTCGAGCCGGAAGCCGTCGACCCCGGTGTCGAGCCAGCGCTTCATCACCTGGACCAGCGCGCTCACCACGCGCGGATTGTCGAAATTGAGGTCCGGCTGGTGCGAGAAGAAGCGGTGCCAGTAGAACTGGCCGGCTTCCGGGTCCCAGGTCCAGTTCGATTTCTCGGTATCGGTGAAGATGATCCGCGTGCCCTGGTATTTCTGGTCGGTGTCGCTCCAGACATACCAGTTGCGGGCGGAGGAATTCGGATCCGAGCGGCGGGCGCGCTTGAACCAGTCGTGCTGGTCGGAAGTGTGGTTGATGACGAGCTCGGTGATGACCCGCAAGCCCCGCTTCTTGGCTTCCTGGATGAAGCGCTTGAAGTCTTTCATCGTCCCGAAATCGGGATTGATGTCGCCATAGTCGGCGATGTCGTAACCGTCGTCGCGGCCGGGGGAGGGGTAGAACGGCAGCAGCCATAGCGTGGTGACGCCGAGATCCTGCAGGTACCCCAGCTTCTCGGTCAGCCCGGCAAAGTCGCCGATGCCGTCATTGTTGCTGTCGGCGAAGGCCTTGACGTGGAGCTGGTAGATGATCGCGTCCTTGTACCAGAGCTCGTCGGTGACGGCGGCTGGCACCCCCTTTGCTTCGACCACAAAGGCTGCCATCCGGATTCAGCGGATAGGCACCGTCGATAGGAAGGGAGACGCCGGCGTTGGAGCTCTCGGCGGTTTGCGCTTTTTTGTTCACGGTGATGCCACTGCCATGGAAATGACGTCCCCGTTTCGTTTGAAGAAAGGGCGACGTTCCGGACAAGATAGAAAGCCGCTCGGCTCGCTTTGGTTCCCCCGGGAACCGTTGGTAGGGCCGAGCGTTAGACACTGTCTATCTCCTTCCCCTAATTAGACAATTTCGCGACATCGGTTTGATGTTTGCGTGCAAAGTATGTGCCGAATGGATCTTTTTGCTCAAGCTGAAGCCCAGGGAATCCAGACCGAGTTCCTGGACGGTCAGGGTCACCTCCGTGTGACGGATGCCGCCGCCCTCAAAATTATCCTGGATGCCCTGCCGCCGCAGGCGCCGGGACCGCTGGTCGGCCACCCGGTCGTGGTGCGGTCCGGGCGGCCGTCGCGAACCGAACTCCCCGCAGCCAGGCTGCCGGTGGCGTGGAAAATCGTTGCGGATTCAGGCGTTATCGCCAAAGGCGAGAGTTCGGATCACGCCATCGACTGGCCCACGGACCTGCCGCCCGGCGTCTACCGGCTTCAGGTGAGTGATGCCGCGACCGCCGAGGATGTGCCGCTGATTTCGGCACCGGAACGGGCATTTGGCGGCGAGTTCGACCGCTGCTGGCTGCTCGCGGTCCAGCTTTACGGCGTCCGCTCCGCGCGCAACTGGGGCATGGGTGACTTTACCGACCTCGCCAGCCTGATCGAACTCGCCGATCATCTCGGCGCCGACGGCATCGGCCTCAATCCGCTGCACGCCCTGTTCGACGACCGCCCGGGCGACTGCAGCCCGTATTCGCCGAACAGCCGGCTGTTTCTCAATGCGCTCTATATCGACGTTGAAAAGCTTCCCGAATTTCAGCCCGACTCCGAAACGAGTGAGGCGCTCGCGCCGTTGCGGGCAGGCGATGCCGTCGATTATGTCGGGGTCGCCGGCCTGAAGTGGCGGGCGCTGCGCCGGGCTTTTGCTGCTTTCAAGGCCAACGCCAAGCCGGCGCGCCAGCAGGATTTTGACAAATTCCGTGCCGAGCGCGGCGCGTTGCTGTCGCACTTTGCCTGCTTCGAGGCGCTCCGGCACAAATTCGGCAAGCCGTGGTGGGAATGGCCGGAAGAGTGGCGGCAGCCGGACGAAGCCAGATGCGCTGCCCTGCGCCAGGGCCCGGACGCCGGTGAAATCGAATTCGTCGAATTCGTGCAATGGACCGCCGACCGGCAGTTGGGGGCAGCCGCCGATCTGGCGAAGCAGCTCGGCATGAAGGTCGGGCTCTATCTCGACGTCGCCGTCGGCGTGCAGGCCGACGGCTTCGACGCCTGGAACGAGCAGGTTGCGATCTCCCGCCATCTCGGCGTCGGCGCGCCGCCCGATCCGCTCAACACCGCCGGCCAGACCTGGGGCCTCGCCGGGTTCAATGCCGTTGGGCTCGAGCTTACGTCCTTTGCGCCGTACCGCGACATGCTGCGCGCCTCGATGCGCCACGCCGGTGCCATCCGGCTCGACCATGTGCTCGGACTGAAGCGGCTCTATCTGGTGCCGCAAGGTTTTAGCGCGCGCGACGGCGTCTACGTCCAGATGCCGTTCGAGGCGCTGCTGGCGGTGACGGCGCAGGAAAGCGTTGCCAATCGCTGCGTCGTGATCGGCGAAGACCTCGGCACCGTGCCGGAAGGGTTTCGCGACCAGATCGCCGATTGGGGCATCTGGTCGTATCTCGTGATGATGTTCGAGCGCGACGACGCCGGCACGTTCCGCAGCATCGATCACTACCTGACCAATGCGCTCGTCACCTTCAACACCCATGATCTCTCGACCTATGCCGGCTGGCGCTCGTTCGGCGATCTCAAGCTGAAGCGCTCGCTCGGCATCGATCCCGGCGAGAGCGACGATGCGCGCTGGCACGCGCTGGCGATGCTGGACGACGTGCTGCGGCATCACGCCATCGACCGCAACGATCTCTATTCGGTGGCGAATTTTCTGGCGCGAACCAAGTCGCGGCTGCTCGCGGTCTCGCTGGAGGATCTGCTGGGGGTGGTCGATCAGCCCAATATCCCCGGCACCATCGACGAGCATCCGAACTGGCGGCGGCGGCTTCCGGTGCCGATCGAGGAAATGACATCGACGGTGGACGTCACCGCGCTCAAGGCGGCAACCCATGAGCGGTCGCGCGCCGCGATCTGATACAGATGAAGGTAGAGCGGGATGACAGTTCGAAGAAATGCCATCCCGCTCCAACGGTGAAGCATCTTGTCGTGCCGGATCGAAGATTATGGGCTGATCGGCGATTGCGAGACCGCTGCGCTGGTCGGCCGGAACGGATCAATCGACTGGCTGTGCTGGCCGGCCTTCGATTCCGATGCCTGCTTTGCGGCGCTTCTCGGCACCGAGAAGCATGGCCGCTGGCAGATTGCGCCGGTGGAGGAGATTACCGGCACCTCGCGCCGCTATTGGGACAATACCCTGATCCTGGAGACCCGGTTCGAGACCGCTGACGGTGCGGTCGATCTGATCGATTTCATGCCGCCGCGGGGCAACGCCTCCGATGTGGTGCGGCTGGTGCGCGGCGTTCGCGGGCGGGTCCGGATGCACATGCAGCTGGTGATCCGCTTCGGCTTCGGCATCGATATTCCCTGGGTCAAGAAGAGCGAGGACGGCTCCGCGCTGCTTGCGATCTGCGGACCGGACATGACGGTGTTGCGGACACCGGTCGAGACCCGCGGCGAGGATATGACGACGGTCGCGGATTTCGAGGTCGGCGAGGGCGATACCGTTCCCTTTGTGCTGACCTACGGCGCCTCGCATCTGCCCGTACCCAAGCCGATCGATCCCGCCTACGCGTTAAAGGATACCGAGGCGTTCTGGACCGAATGGTGCAGCCGCTGCACCTATGAGGGCGAGTACCGCGACCTCGTGATGCGCTCGCTGATCACGCTGAAGGCGCAGATCTATGCTCCGACCGGTGGCATCGTGGCCGCGCCTACGACCTCGCTGCCTGAAAAACTCGGCGGAACCAGAAACTGGGACTATCGCTTCTGCTGGCTGCGCGACGCCACCTTCACGCTGCTCGCGCTGATGAATTCGGGCTATACCGAGGAAGCTTCCGCCTGGCACCAGTGGCTGTTGCGGGCGGCGGCGGGGTCTCCGGTCGACATGCAGATCATGTACGGCATCATGGGCCAGCGCCGCCTTCTGGAATGGGAAGCCACATGGTTGCCGGGCTATGAAGGCGCGAAGCCGGTGCGGGTCGGCAATGCCGCGCATGCGCAACTGCAGCTCGACGTCTACGGGGAATTGATCGACGCCTTCCATCAATGGCGCACCGCCAAGCTCGAACTGGACGGAAGCACATGGGCATTGGAATGCACGGTGCTCGAGCATCTTGCCGAAATATGGGACCAGCCGGATCACGGCATCTGGGAGCGCCGCGGGGCGGGCAGGCATTATGTCTCGTCGAAGGTGATGACCTGGGTCGCGTTCGACCGCGGCATCAAGAGCGCCGAGACGTTCGGCTTCAAGGCGCCGCTCGACAAGTGGCGTGCGTTGCGCGATGCCATCCACCTCGACGTCTGCGCGAAAGGATTTGATCCCGAACTGAATTCCTTCGTCGAGTCCTATGGCTCGAAGATGCTCGATGCCAGCATCCTGTTGCTGCCGTCGGTGGGGTTTCTGCCGCCTGAGGACCCACGCGTCCGCGGCACGCTGGCCGCCATTGAACGGGATCTGATGCGCGATGGTTTTGTGCTGCGGCACGATCCCCGCGAAGTGGAGCAGCAACCGGCCGAAGGCGCGTTCCTCGCCTGCACGCTATGGCTGGCGGACGCCTATGTGCTGGCGGGCGAGTTTGACAAGGCGCAGGAGCTGTTTACCCGCGTGGTCGCGGTCGCCAACGATCTCAGCCTGCTGGCGGAGGAGTACGATACGGGAGCCGGCCGCCAGACCGGCAATTTCCCGCAGGCGCTGACGCACATCGCGCTGATCAACACCGCGCATAATCTGTGCGCGGCGAAGACGCCGACGGAGAAGCCGGCGGTGCAGCGCTCGAAGTAGCGGCGGGCTGCGACAATCGCGAGTACGCCGTCATTGCGCAAGGGAGCAAAGCGACGAAGCAATCCATGTCTCCGCGAGCGGCGCTGATTGCTCCGCTCTCGCTCGCAATGACGTGGATAGGCCGCAGCGTACAGGACAGTCATTACCCCGCAAGCCATGAGAGAGAACGCGCTACAAGTCACCAAGGGTCAAGGTCCGCCGGAGATGGCGGTGCAAAGTCGCGCGAGCCGGCACCCGTCTTCGCCGCGGCAGGCCCGGGCTGGGGTGAACCTGCCTTCATGGGAGGAGGCGGTCGGACACCGGCTCGCGCTTGCCGATCGTCCCCGCCGACAGAAGCGGATTCGCCGTGCGAAGACTTTGAGAACTCCTCGATTTATCCTTCACGCAGGCTTGATATGGCGGAGCGGGGCGTTTTCGTGCGAAAGCCTGCCCCGGTCCTGATCCGGGGTGGATGCCGGTTTGCGTGAAGGAGCCCTATCCGAGCTGCAGCACCGTCTCGATCGCGGCGGCAAACCCGTCGTGTTCGTTGCTGTCGGTGACATGCGTCGCGTGCTGCTTGATGTTGTCGGCGGCGTTGCCCATCGCAAACGAGATGCCGCTTTTGGCAAACATCGGCAGGTCGTTCTCCATGTCGCCGATGGTCGCGATCGCGTCGGTTGAAATGCCAAGCCGCTTCGACATCGCGGCGACGAAGGTACCCTTGTCATGACCCGGCGGCGTCACGTCGAGGTAGTAGTTCTGGGAACGAACCGCGGTCGCCTCCCGGCCCACCGCTTCCATCATCGCCGCTTCGCAGCGCTGCAGCCGCACAAAGTCTGAACTTGCGCCGACGATCTTGCAGGCTTCCGTCAGATGCGGGGTGAAATCCGTGACGATGGTCGGATCCGCCTTGATCGCCAGCTTCTCGTGCGGGACGTATTCGCCGTCGCGATTGCGCGTGTACCAGCGGTCATTGGTGAACAGCCAGATATCGACGCCGAACGCATTGAGCACGTCGAGGCTGCGCTGCGCCACGGCAGGCGGAATCAGGTGCTGCTCGATCGGCCTGAGCTTGCTGTCGATGATCGAACTGCCGTTGAAGGCGCCGATCGGCAGCGTGATCGAAAGCGGCTCGATCAGAAAACCCATGCCGACGGTTGGCCGGCTGGAGACGATGGTGAAGCCGATGCCGGCGTCGTGCAGTTTCTGTACCGCCGCTTTGGCGTCATCGGTCAGAACTTTGTCTTTGGTCAGCAGCGTGCCGTCGACGTCGGAAACCACAAGGGCGATGCGGGTCATTGGGGAACCAGGTTCAATTGATTGACGATGTCGTCCACGATCGCCTCGACCGGCGCATCGATCGATACAATGATCGGCCGTTCGCTCGCTCCCGGCCGCTCCAGTGTCTTGAACTGGCTGGCGAGCAGGCCGGGCGGCATGAAGTGCCCCTTGCGGGCGGCGAGGCGGGCGGCGATCAGATCCTGCGTTCCGTCGAGAAAGACGATGCGGACATCGTCGCGGTCGTGTACGAGGATGTCGCGATAGGCGCGCTTCAGCGCCGAGCAGGCGATCACGGCGCACTCACCGGCGGCCGAGAGGCGGTCGATCTCGTCGGCAATCGCCTGCAGCCACGGCCAGCGGTCCTCGTCCGTCAGCGGATGGCCGGCGCTCATCTTCGCGACATTGCTTGCCGGGTGAAACCTGTCGCCGTCCTCATAGCGCCAGCCGAGCCGCCCGGCGAGATGATCGGCGATGGTGCTCTTGCCCGAGCCGGACACGCCCATCACCACCAGCGCACAAGGGGTTTTACTGCCCACCAAAATTCTCCGGAATCGCGGCGCGGTCCACCAGCCAGACCGTCTCGCCGGTGGATCGCGCGCGGTTGGCGGGCAGGTTCTCGGCCGCGAAGAGGCGCGTCAGGATGGCACGCTTTTCCATGCCCGCAACCTCGAACAGCATTTCGCGGCAGGAGGCCAGGGTGGGCAGCGTGAGGGTAACCCGCGGGACGAACGGCGCGACATTCGCTTTGGGCACGCCGACGACCCAGCGCGCGGTCTCGTCGAGGGCGCGATCACCGGGAAACAGCGATGCGGTATGGCCGTCGGGACCGATGCCCATCAGCACGAGATCGAACAGGGGGCGGGCGTCATCGAGCGTGTCTGCGCCATAAAACGACTGCAGTTCCTGTTCGTAAAGCGCGGCGCCGCGGTCGGGATCGGCAGGGTCGGCGGTCGCGGTCGGAATCGGATGGATGTTTGCCGCCGGCGCGCATCGGTCCAGGAAAGCCGTTCGCGCCATGCTCATGTTGTTGAGCGGGTCATCCGCCGGCACGAAGCGTTCGTCGCCGATGAACCAGTGCACGCGCTGCCACGGGATCCGGCTTCGATAGGCCTCCGTCGCAAGCAATTGATAGAGCTGCTTCGGGCTCGATCCGCCGGTCAGGCAGATCGCGACGCGGCCGTTGTTCGCGCCTATTCTGCGCCAGCACATGTTCGGCGGCGGTCGCCGCCAGCGCCGCTGGATCGGCGACAGTGATTACGTGGCGGTTGTCGTTCGCGGCCATGGTTCACCCGAGCTTTCGCCAGCTTCGGCCGTCGCGCCTCAACAGTTCGTTGGCTTCCTCCGGCCCTTCGCTGCCGGCCTTGTAGGTCTTCAATCCGTCGGCGCCCGCCTTCTTCCAGGCATCGATGAATGGTTGCACCGCCTTCCAGCCGGCCTCGACGCTGTCGGCGCGCTGGAACAGGATGTTGTCGCCGATCATGCAGTCATAGATCAGCGTCTCGTAGCCGGTCGAAGGCTCCGCCTTGAAATAATCCTTGTAGCGAAACTTCATCTCGACGCCATCGATCAGGATCGAGGGGCCGGGCACCTTGGTGTTGAAGTGCAGCGCAATTCCCTCGTTCGGCGCAACGCCGATCACGAGGTAGTTCTGCGCCAGTTCCTCCACCGGCGTGCACTTGAACATCGCGAACGGCGCCTGCTTGAACTTGATCGCGACTTCGGTGCGCTTGACGCCGAGCGCCTTGCCGGTGCGCAGATAAAAGGGAACGCCGGCCCAGCGCCAATTGTCGATGACCAGCTTCAGCGCCGCATAGGTTTCGGTGGTGCTGCCCGGTGTGACGTCTTCGATCTTGCGATAGTCGCCGATCTCGGTATCGCCGATCCGGCCGGCCAGATACTGGCCGCGCACCGAATTGCGCAACGCTTCGGCCTCGCTCTGGGCCTGGATCGCGGCGAGCACATCGGCCTTTTCCGCGCGCACCGAATGGGCGTCGAAGCGGATCGGCGGCTCCATCGCGACCAGCGACAACAGTTGAAACAGATGGTTCGGCACCATGTCACGCAGCGCGCCGGTCTGGTCGTAGAAGCTGCCGCGATGACCGACGCCCAGCTGTTCATCGACCGTGATCTGAACATGGTCGATGTGGTTGCGGTTCCAGATCGGCTCGAACATGCCGTTGGCGAAGCGCAGCACCAAAATGTTCTGCACCGTCTCCTTGCCGAGATAGTGATCGATCCGATAGATCTCGTGCTCGTCGACGAGCTTGAGCAGTTCGCTGTTCAGCGCCCGTGCCGAAGCGAGATCGGTGCCGAACGGCTTTTCCACCACCAGCCGCCGCCACGCGCCGTTCTCGGCCAGCATGCCGGTGCGGCCGAGCTCGCGGCTGATCGGCAGGAACGCGTTCGGCGGCGTCGCCAGATAGAACAGGCGATTGCCGCCGGTTTCCCGCGCGGCTTCGAGTTGGGTGAGCTGCTTGCTCATGGCATCGAACGAGGCCGGCTCTTTTGGATCGGCCTCGATGCAGGTGACGCATGCCAGCAGGCGTTGCGCGATTGTGTCGTCTACCGGCCGGGTCGCGAACTCGCGCAGTCCCTTCATCAGGCTGTCGCGCAGTTTGTCGCTGGTGACGCCTTTGCGGGCGACGCCGACCAGGCAGAACTTGTCCGGCAAGAGGTCGCTGGCGGCGAGATTATAGAGGGCAGGGACGACCAGCCGGTGCGCCAGGTCGCCGGTCACGCCGAAAATGACGAAGGAGCAGGGATCGGGTTTCTTCTGCGCTATCTGACCGACCGCCATGGCTGCTCAGGCCTTCGTGTCGGATTTTTTCGGCGGCTCCTTGTGGCCGCCGAAACCGGCCCGCATCGCGGACAGGATCTTTTCCGCAAAGGTGTGATCCTTGCGCGAACGGAAGCGCGCATAGAGCGCCGCCGTCAGCACTTCCGCCGGCACGGCCTCGTCGATCGCGGCGTTGACGGTCCAGCGGCCTTCGCCGGAATCCTCCACAAAGCCGGAGTAGCTATCGAGCGTCTGGTTTTCCGCGAGCGCCGACGCCGTGAGATCGAGCAGCCAGGACGGGATCACGCTGCCGCGCCGCCACACCTCGGCGATGTCGGCAATATTCATGTCGAAGCGATGCTCCGGCGGCAGCGCCTCGATATTGGCGTTCTTCAGGATGTCGAAGCCCTCGGCATAGGCCTGCATCAGGCCGTATTCGATGCCGTTATGGATCATCTTGACGAAATGTCCGGCGCCGGACGGGCCGGCGTGAATGTAGCCCTGCTCGATGCGCGGGTCGCGGCCCTCGCGCCCCGGCGTGCGCGGGATGTCGCCGACGCCCGGCGCCAGCGTCTTGAAGATCGGATCGAGCCGGTCGACCACCGCCTTGTCGCCGCCGATCATCATGCAATAGCCGCGCTCGATACCCCAGACGCCGCCGCTGGTGCCGACGTCGAGATAATGCAGGCCCTTTGCCTTCAGCGCCGCGCCGCGGCGGACGTCGTCCTGCCAGAACGTGTTGCCGCCGTCGATGATGACGTCGCCGGGCTGCATCAGCTTTGCCAATGCCTCGATGGTCGCCTCGGTGATCTTGCCGGCCGGCAGCATCACCCAGGCGGTGCGCGGCTTTTCGAGTTTCGCCACGAAATCTTCCAGCGTGTCGGCGCCGGTCGCGCCTTCGCCGGCGAGGCCGGCGACCGCCTTCGCATCCTTGTCGTAGACCACGGCGGTGTGGCCGTTGTTCATCAGCCGGCGGACGATATTGCCGCCCATCCGGCCGAGGCCGATCATGCCGAGTTGCATATCCTGACTTCCCTAGCTGAGCGCTTCCGCAATCGCGGCATCGAGTGCGGACAATCCCGATCCGAGGTCGCCCTTGAGATGGACGCGCAGCGCGCGCCGCCCACGTTCGGTGAGCACGTCGAAATCACCGCGCGCCTGCGCCGCCTTGATGACGCCGAAACTCGCCTTCTGGCCGGGCACCGGCAAATCCTCGGCATCGTCGGCGGTGATCTGCAGGAACACGCCGCTGTCGGGGCCGCCCTTGTAGGCCTGTCCGGTGGAGTGCAGGAAGCGCGGGCCGAATTCGGCGCAGGTCGCGACGTGACGCGTGTCGCGCACCGCAAGCCGCATCTTCTGCAGCGAGCCGATCGTGCCGGGGTCTCGCGCGATATAGGCGAGCAGGGCGACATAGTCGCCGCTCTCCGAACGCGAAAGATGCGCTTTGATCCAGGAGCCGAGCGTGCCGTCGGCGCCGGCCTTGCGCAGTTCGGCCGCGTTGTGCGCGTCGGTGTAGAGATCGGCCTCGTCGGTCGAAATGACAGGCTTCTCCGCCGGCAGCGCGCCGGTCTTCTCGAACGCAGCCGTCAGCTCGCGGGTCTTGATCTTGGCCGCTTCCACGTCGGGCTGGTTGAACGGATTGATCCCGAGGACCGCGCCGGCCACGGCGGTCGCCATCTCAAACCGGAAAAATTCCTGGCCGATGTGGTCGATCGATTTCATGACGATGCGGACGACCGGATGCCCGGCCGCTTCGAGCGCCTTGAGCCGGTCGTCATGCGAGGCGTCGTCTTCGCCTTCGGTGCGGATATCGATGAAGAAGCGATCGTTGCCGTATAGCGAGGGATCGCCGAGCGGCTCGCCGTCGATCGGGATCAGGCCCTTGCCTTCCTTGCCGGTGGATTCGGCGATCAGCTGTTCGGCCCAGGCGCCGAAATCGGCGACCTTTTCCGACGAAGTAATCGTCACCTTGTCGCGGCCTTCGAGGCCGGCGAGGCCCATCGCCAGCCCGAGCTGAACGCCCGGGTTTTCATGTGGCGGCACGTCGGCGCCGCAGGAGCGCACCATCGCAAGCGCGTGGGTGATCAGGCTGCGAACATCGATACCGGCAGCAGCCGCCGGCACCAGCCCGAACGGCGACAGCACGGAGTAGCGTCCGCCGATTGCAGGATCGCCGTAAAAGATGCGGGCAAAGCCCTGCTTGGTCGCAACCTTCTGCAGCGACGAGCCGGGATCGGTGACGGCGATGAAACGATGCCCGGCCTTGTCCTTGCCGATCGTTTTGGAGACGCGATCGAAGAAGTAATCCTTCATCGCGTTCGGCTCGGTGGTGCCGCCGGATTTGCTGGAGACGATGAAGAGCGTGTGGGCGAGATCGACCGCATCCTCCATCGCGCGCACCTGCGCGGGATCGGTGGAATCGAGCACATGCAGCTTCGGGAAGCCGGATTTCTTGGCGAACGTTTCCGCCAGCACTTCCGGCCCGAGGCTCGAGCCGCCCATGCCGAGCACGACCGCATCGCTGAAATTCTGTCCCTTCACGCGGCGGGCAAAATCCTCGTAATCGGCGACGTCGGCGGCGGCAGGGCTGTTCAGCCAGCCCAGCCATTTGTTCTCGTCGTCACCGGTCCAGACCGATTGGTCCTTCTGCCACAGGCGGCGGATGGTCGCCGCTGCGCGCCAATCCTCGGTGTCTGTCAGCCACGGCCTTGCCGATGCCGTCGCCGAGCGCCAGCTGCTGCCGGTCGATGCCGCCACCGAGCGAGGCCGCACGCTTCTGCGCGACCGCGCCATAGAGCTTGTCGGCGGCATCCGCGAACAGCTTGACGCCGTCCTTGACCAGTTCTTCCGTGATGGCGTCGAGCGAGATGCCGGACTTTTCGAGCTCTTCGAGCACGTGGCCAGCGTCCTCGATGTTCTCCTCGAGGCTGTCTCTCGGCTTGCCATGGTCGCGGAACGCATCGAGCGTTGCCGGCGGCACGGTGTTGACGGTGTTGGGGCCGATCAGTTCCTCGACATACAGCACGTCGCTGTAGTCCTTGTTCTTGGTGCCGGTGGAGGCCCACAGCAGGCGCTGCGGCTTGGCGCCCTTGGCCGCGAGCTTCTCCCAGCGGGGGCCGGCGAACAGCCGCTTGTAGTCCTGATAGGCCAGCTTGGCGTTGGCGATGGCGACCTTGCCTTTCAGCGCGCTCAGCCGCTCCTTCTCGCTCGGATCGTTGGCTCTTGCGATCTTGTCGTCGAGCTGCTTGTCGACCGCGGAATCGATGCGGCTGACGAAGAAGGAGGCGACGCTCGCGACGTGCGAGGGATCGCCGCCCTTGGCGACGTATTTTTCGAGGCCCGCGATGTAGGCCTCGGCTACCTCACGATAGACCTCTTGCGAGAACAGCAGCGTGATGTTGATGCTGATGCCTTCGCCGATCAGATGTTCGATCGCCGGCAGGCCTTCCGGCGTGGCCGGCACCTTCACCATCAGGTTCTGCCGCTTGACGTCCTTCCAGAGCCGTTCGGCTTCCGCGATGGTCCCCTTGGTATCCATCGCCAGATAGGGCGAGACCTCGAGGCTGACGAAACCGTCATTGCCGTCCAGGCGGTCGTAAACCGGGCGCAGTACGTCGGCGGCGTTCTGGATGTCCTCGATGGCGACCGCCTCGAACAGGTCGGCGACGGGGCGGTCGCCGTCTTGCAACGCCTTGCCGATCGCGCCGTCATACTCGTCCGAACTGCCGATCGCCTTTTCGAAGATCGACGGGTTCGACGTCACGCCCTTGACGCCGTCGGTATCGATCAGCGCCTTGAGGTCGCCCTTGGCGACGAAACCGCGGGCGAGGAAGTCCAGCCAGATCGCCTGGCCATGGTTTTCGAGTGTTTTGACGGGATTCATGGTGCCTGTTCTGTTCGGTCGGTTTCTTGGGTTCCCGGCAGCTTTCGGGGGCAGGGCCGGAAAGTCAACATTTGGTTGGGCGTGCAGCCGGATGGAAGGGGACGGGTCCGGAACCGATAACGCGATCGGCTCCGGTTCGATCCCGAAAATGGCAGGTCTTGCCGGCCCTGATATCAGCCGTCCGGTCGAACCGGCTTTCGGAAGGGCGACACCAACGGGCACACGCACGAAGTCGTGAAGGAGGCCGTCATGAACCGCCGTTTCTTGTCCCCCACCGGCCTCCTGCTTTTATGTGCCCTGATCTCGCTTGACGCGACCACGGCGGAAGCGGCCGGCATCGGCCTGCATTTGAGGGGTCATGCGCAAAATATTCCGCGGGCGGTTGCAGGGGCACACCATCCGCATGTCGGCGTGGGGGGCGGCGCGCAGGCGCCATCGCGACTGAATCCGAACACCAGAAGTATTCAGCCCGATACGGCGGGCGAAAGTACGGCGATCAAATCGCGCAAACGAGCGGTCGACGTGAAAGCTTCACGTCAATCGGCGGCACCTCAAGGCCGGAGATAAAGATAGCCCTGCGATTGCAACTCGGCGATCCGCACCACGCCGCCGCGCTCGGCGGCGACGAAACCCGGCAGCAGATCCTTCAGCGTTACATTCTGGGACGTCATGGTGTTGCCGCAGGCGGCGAGTTCGAGACCGGCTTTGGAGAATTGACCGACGCGCTTCGAAAGATCGGGGTTGGCGGCGGCCGAATGAAACGCCCGCAACGCCTGGCCGTGAACCACCAGCGCGATCGTGACGTTGTCGGGACCGCCAACGCCGTCGAAATGGTTCTGGATGTTGCCGAGTGCGAAGCTCACCTTGTCGAGATCGTTGAGGTGATAAACCACTTTCAGTTTCACCGGAGATGCTGCCTCGCCAGCCGAGCCGGTGCGAGCGGCGGCAAAGGCCGCGCCGAAAGCCGTAATCGCGCCCCACAGGATATTGCGTCGATGCATGGAATTTTCTCTCCGCCAAAGTGGTATGGATCACAGACCCAAGAAGTGAGGCTCGCCAACCTGTGTAGCGTGGCTCATTTGTGCCGGAGTGCCGCAAGCTCCTTGCGATCCGTCACCAACTCGGAGCATTCATGCAAGTCCGCGCGATCGACACGGAAGATCTTGTCGTCGGCGCCGGCAACCAGATCATTGCTGGCGTCGTCGTCGGGCTTGTTGCGCTCCCAGATCCTGATCCGCTCCAGCCGGATCAGCGCGGATTTGTCGTCCTTCATCGCCACTTCAATGCCGCCGCCTTCGCAATCGACGCCGCAGCCAAGTCGAATTTCGCCGCCGCTGTTCTCGGCGACGATGTGACTGCAGAAGCCGCTGGAATCGAAATTGCCGGCGCGGTGGCGATATTTGAAACCGAGACGGAACGAATAATTGACGGTCTTGTCTTCCGGCGCGTCCTCGGCCGTCACCAGCAGTTTCATCGCGCTGACCTTCTGCTTCGGATGCTGCGCCAGATGGCTGGCGTCATAACGACGCACGAAGCAGGCATAGGTCTTCTGGCTGAGCGGGCCGGCGAACATCCGGACATCGAAGGCGGTGGCTTTGGCTTTGTCGACGGCTTCCTGGGCGTGACAGGAATGCGCTCCGACGATGGAGGCAATTGCGGCGACGATGCAGGCGAATTTCATGGCAGCCTCGGATTAAACGTGCGGCATTTGACTTTAGTTGCAGTTGGCGCCGGGAACGTTCAACGCGCGGTCCGCGAAATGAACGCGTGTTCATCTTGGCCTTATTTGCCGCAGGCTGGCCGTCCGAGTGTCACAAAAGGCCGCTGTTATCGCGCATTCGGACCGTTCAGAACCCCGGATTTTCAGCTTTGCGGCTTGGGATCGCCAAATCAACGCCGAATTCGAGCCGGCACGACCACTCGGAATCCTTAAAAAATCCCTTACATGATGTTCAGTAGTTACCCGGTGAAAATGTTGCAGCACGGATACAACGCGAGCGAAATGGCACCGTATCTCTACGAGGCAAGCGCCCTTAGCACGACTATTGCATTGCAATGTGAAGTCGCTCGCGTGTCCAATCGGTGCATGTACTGATGGTGATTCGCGAACGGAAGCTGTAACGCTCCGATACGGAACCCGAGTGGAGCGTGCGGCATTTACAGGTGACCATGGAGAGACGGATCATGTACAACGATTCTCTGTTCAATGCTTTCGCCCGGTCTTTCGAAGCAAGAAGCCAGACCGACATGTCGATGGCGGAATATCTGGAGTCGTGTCGAAGCGATCCGATGCGATATGCCAACGCCGCCGAACGATTGCTAGCAGCGATCGGTGAGCCTCAGATGATTGACACGGCCAAGGATCCTCGCCTTGGCCGTATCTTTTTGAACCGCACGATGCGGCTCTATCCGGCTTTCGCCGGATTCTATGGAATGGAAGAGACGATCGAGCGCATCGTCGGATTCTTCCGTCACGCGGCGCAGGGCCTCGAAGAGCGCAAGCAGATACTCTATCTGCTCGGGCCTGTCGGCGGCGGAAAGTCCTCGCTCGCTGAACGGCTCAAGGCGTTGATGGAAGTCCATCCCATCTACGTGCTGAAGGCCGGCGACGAACTCAGCCCGGTGTTCGAAAGCCCGCTCAGCCTGTTCGATCCGGAATCGCTGGGCCCGATGCTCGAGGAAAAGTACGGCATTCCGCGCCGCCGCCTCAGCGGACTGATGAGCCCGTGGTGCTACAAGCGCCTCGAAGCCTTCGGTGGCGACATCTCGCAATTCCGCGTCGCCAAGATCCAGCCGTCGCGGCTGCGCCAGATCGCGATCGCAAAGACCGAGCCCGGCGACGAAAACAACCAGGACATCTCGTCACTGGTCGGCAAGGTCGACATCCGCAAGCTGGAGACCTACGCCCAGAACGATCCCGACGCCTACAGCTATTCGGGCGGCCTCAACCGCGCCAACCAGGGCATTCTCGAATTCGTCGAAATGTTCAAGGCGCCGATCAAGATGCTGCATCCGCTGCTGACGGCGACGCAGGAAGGCAACTATATCGGGACCGAGAATATCGGCGCGATCCCGTTCACCGGCGTCATTCTCGCCCACTCCAACGAGGCGGAATGGCAGAGCTTCAAGACCAACAAGAACAACGAGGCCTTCATCGATCGTATCTGCGTCATCAAGGTGCCGTACTGCCTGCGCGTCACCGAAGAGCAGAAGATCTACGAGAAGCTGATCCAGGGTTCCGAACTGGCCACCGCGCCGTGCGCGCCGGCCACGCTCGAAACAATGGCGCGCTTCTCGGTGATGTCGCGCTTGCGCAAGCACGAGAACTCGACCGTGTTCGCCAAGATGCGGATCTACGACGGTGACAGTCTGAAGGAATCCGATCCGAAGGCGCGCAGCGTCCAGGAATACCGGGATTCCGCCGGCGTCGACGAAGGCATGGACGGCGTTTCGACGCGCTTCGCGTTCAAGGTTCTGGCCGCGACCTTCAATCACGACACCAATGAGGTCGGTGCCGACGCGGTTCATCTGATGTACACGCTGGAGCAGTCGATCCGGCGCGAGCAGCTTCCCGACGAGGTCGAGAAGCGTTACCTCGAGTTCATCAAGGCCGAACTGGCGCCGCGCTACGCCGAGTTCATCGGGCACGAGATCCAGAAGGCCTATCTCGAATCCTATTCGGATTACGGCCAGAACCTGTTCGATCGTTATGTCGACTATGCCGACGCCTGGATCGAGGATCAGGACTTCAAGGATCCCGATACCGGACAGCTGCTCGATCGCGAACTGCTCAATCAGGAACTGACCAAGATCGAGAAGCCGGCCGGCATCGCGAACCCGAAGGACTTCCGCAACGAGGTCGTCAAGTTCTCGCTGCGGTCGCGGGCCCAGCACGGCGGCAAGAACCCGTCCTGGACCAGCTACGAGAAGATTCGCGAAGTGATCGAAAAGCGGATATTCTCCCAGGTCGAGGATCTGCTCCCCGTCATTTCCTTCGGTTCGAAGAAGGACGGCGAGACCGAAAAGAAGCATGGCGAGTTTGTCGCGCGCATGGTCGAACGCGGCTACACCGAGCGGCAGGTCCGCCGGCTGGTCGAGTGGTACATGCGCGTAAAACAGGCTGGCTGAGGCGGATGAAAACGTGGCCATTCACATCGTCGATCGCCGCCTGAATCCGGGCAGCAAGAGTCTGGAAAATCGCCAGCGCTTTCTGCGTCGGGCCAAGGCGCTGGTTCAGGGGGCGGTGAAGAAATCGTCGCAGGACCGGGACATCAAGGATGTCCTGGAAGGCGGCGAGGTCAGCGTCCCGATCGATGGCATGGATGAGCCGCGCTTTCGCCGCGAGGGCGGCACGCGCGACATGGTGCTGCCCGGAAACAAGAAGTTCATCGAAGGCGATATGCTTCCGCGGCCGAACCCGAGCGGCGGCAAGGGCAGGGGTGCGGGCGAGGGCGACAGCGAAGATGCGTTCCGCTTCGTGCTCAGCCGCGACGAGTTTGTCGACCTGTTCCTGGACGATCTGGAATTGCCCGATCTCGCCAAGCGAAAGCTGGCCGAGGTCGAAAGCCAGGGCATTCGCCGCGCGGGTTACACGACCTCCGGCTCGCCCGCCAATATCTCGGTGAGCCGAACGGTCAGTCGCGCTTTGGCGCGGCGCGTCGCGCTGCGGCGGCCGAGGCCGGAATTGCTGGCAGCCCTCGAGGCGGAGCTGGCGGATTGCAGCGACGAGGCGCGCCGCGCCGAACTGATGGCCGAGATCGAGGCCCTGAAGGCGAAGATCAAACGCATTCCGTTCATCGATCCGATCGACATCCGCTACCGGCGTTTCGAGACGGTGCCGAAGCCGGTGGCGCAGGCCGTGATGTTCTGCCTGATGGACGTCTCCGGTTCGATGACCGAGCATATGAAGGATCTCGCCAAGCGCTTCTATATGCTGCTCTACGTGTTCCTGAAGCGGCGCTATCGTCATGTCGAGATCGTTTTCATCCGGCATACCGACCGCGCCGAAGAGGTCGACGAGCAGACGTTCTTCCACGGACCGGCTTCCGGCGGCACGCTGGTGTCGAGCGCGTTGCAGGCGATGCACGACATCGTGCGGTCGCGGTTCCGGCCGGAGGACTGGAACATCTATGCCGCGCAGGCTTCCGACGGCGACAATTCCTACGCGGACGGCGAGGTCACCAGCCGGCTCCTGACCGACAAGATCCTGCCGGTCAGCCAGTTTTTTGCCTATCTGGAAGTCGGCCAGGAAAACGGCCTGTCCTACGAAATGCCCAATTCGTCGCTCTGGACCCTTTACGAGGGCCTGCGCGCGAGCGGCGCGCCGCTATCGATGCGCAAGGTCAACGAGCGCAGCGAGATCTTCCCGGTGTTTCACGATCTCTTCCAGCGCCGTAGCCAGCAGGAAAGGAACGCGTCATGACCGCGACCGACCAGTTGCTGTTTCAGGGCGCCGACTGGGACTTCCGGACGCTGCAGCGGATCTGCGACGCCTGCGAGCAGGTCGCGCGGGACGAATTGGGGCTCGATGTCTATCCCAACCAGATCGAGGTCATTACCGCCGAGCAGATGCTGGACGCCTATTCGTCGGTCGGCATGCCGCTGTTCTACAAGCATTGGTCATTCGGCAAGCACTTTGCCTTTCAGGAGGCATCCTATCGCAAGGGGCTGATGGGGCTGGCCTACGAGATCGTCATCAACTCGTCGCCGTGCATTTCCTACCTGATGGAAGAAAATACCGCGACGATGCAGACGCTCGTCATCGCGCATGCCGCCTTCGGCCATAACCATTTCTTCAAGAACAACTATCTGTTCAAGCAATGGACCGACGCCGACGGCATTCTCGATTATCTCGAATTCGCCAAGCGCTATGTGGCGCATTGCGAGGAACGCCACGGCCGGCTGGCGGTCGAGCAAACGCTCGATGCCGCGCACGCCCTGATGTCGCACGGCATCGATCGCTATCCCGGCAAGAAGAGTCTCGATCTTCGCGCCGAGGAAAAGCGGGCGGGCAGGCGCCGCGCCCATGAGGAGAGCGCCTTCAACGATCTGTGGCGCACCGTTCCGGCCGGCAAGGTGAAGAGCGACGCGATACTGGACGTCGAGCGCCGCCGCCAGATGCTCGGTCTGCCGCAGGAAAACCTGCTGTATTTTCTCGAGAAGACGGCGCCGCGCCTGCGTCCCTGGCAACGCGAAATACTGCGGATCGTGCGCCACATCGCGCAGTATTTCTATCCGCAGAGCCAGACCAAGGTGATGAACGAGGGCACGGCGACCTACGTCCACTATCGCATCATGAGCCGGCTGCATCAGCAGGGGCGGCTGACGGACGGCAATTTCCTCGAATTCCTGCAGTCGCACACCAACGTCGTGTTCCAGCCCGAGTTCGACGATCCGCGCTATTCCGGCTTCAACCCGTATGCGCTGGGATTTGCGATGATGCAGGACATCGAGCGCATCGTCACCGATCCGGACGCCGAGGATCGCGAGTGGTTTCCGGATATCGCCGGCAAGGGCGACGCTATGGGCGTGCTGCGCGACATCTGGGCCAATTATCGCGATGAAAGCTTTATCAGCCAGTTCATGAGCCCGCGGCTGATGCGGCACTTCCGCCTGTTCCATCTGCATGACGATCCGGAGGATCGCTCCGGTATCCTGGTCGACGCCATCCACAACGAGCGCGGCTACCGCCGGCTGCGGCGCGAACTGTCGCGGCAGTACGACGTCGGCTTCATCGACCCGAACATCGAGGTCGTCGACGTCGATCTTGCCGGCGATCGCCGCCTGATGCTGCGTCATACCGTGGTGAAGGGCGCCCAACTCACCGAAGCCGACACCAAGCGCGTGCTGCAGCACCTTGCCGATCTCTGGAGCTACGACGTGTCGCTCGTCGAGGTCGACACCTCAGGCAAGGTGTTGAAGGAGTATGTCGCAAACCCGCGGAGCATCGCCGCGGCGGCGTAGCGGGTGCAAGTCCCTCATGGTGAGGAGCCGCGCAAGCGGCGTCTCGAACCATGAAGGCCCGCCTGTGGCATTCATCCTTCGAGACGGCCGCGTTGCGGCCTCCTCAGGATGAGGATCAACAGTTTGATCCCGAACCTACCGCAAACTGGCGTTGATCTTTTCCAGCGCTGATGTACCGGGGCACAGGTCCTTGGCTTCCAGCGTATTGAGCGGCGTCTCGACGGTGTCGAGATGGGTGTGCAGGTCTTCCGAATCCGGATCGACATACAGCAGCCCGGTGACCACCTGGCCCTTGGCGGCGTGCTTCTGCAGGAAGGTCATGGCCGCCAGCCGGTCGTTGGCGTCATAGTCGGCGTCGATCTTGCGCAGCGCCAGCCGCGTGCCGTCATGCTGTTCGACCACCTGCACCGTGCCCGGCGCGTAATCGACCGTGATCGGATCGCGGCCGGTGAGCACGTCGAGCCGGTTCACCGCGTCGTTGTGCTCGCGGACATAATCAAAGCTCTTGGTCGAGCCGGCGTGGTTGTTGAAGGCGATGCAGGGGCTGATGACGTCGATGAAGGACGCGCCCTTGTGCCGGATCGCAGCCGCAATCAGCGGCACCAGCTGGTTCTTGTCGCCGGAGAAACTGCGCGCCACGAAGCTCGCGCCGAGCTGCAGCGCGATCGCCACCAGGTCGATGGCGTTGTCGGTGTTCATCACGCCCTTCTTGGACTTCGAGCCGCGGTCGGCGGTGGCCGAGAACTGGCCCTTGGTCAGGCCGTACACGCCGTTGTTCTCGACGATGTAGGTCATGTTGACGCGCGCGCCGGATCGAATGCGCGAACTGGCCGAAGCCGATCGAGGCACTGTCGCCGTCGCCGGAGACGCCGAGATAGATCAGGTCGCGGTTGGCGAGGTTGGCGCCGGTCAGCACCGACGGCATGCGGCCGTGCACCGAGTTGAAGCCGTGCGAATTGCCGAGGAAATAGTCCGGCGTCTTCGACGAGCAGCCGATGCCGGAAATCTTTGCGACCCGATGCGGCTCGATCGAGAGTTCATAGCAGGCTTCGATGATCGAGGCGGTGATCGAGTCGTGGCCGCAGCCGGCGCACAGCGTCGAGATCTTGCCCTCGTAGTCGCGGTGGGTATAGCCGAGTTCGTTCTTCGGCAGGCCGGGATGATGGAATTTCGGCTTTGCAATGTAGGTCATGACACGGCCTTGCGGAGAGGGGTCACCTTGAGATGATCCTGGTGGTCGCCGATGGCGTTGGCGATGAAGCGGGCGGTGATCGGCGTGCCGTCATAGTGCAGGATCGGCACCAGCCGGACCGGATCGATGCCGTTCTCGTTGACGATCAGCTGGCGCAACTGGGCGTCGCGGTTCTGCTCGACCACGTAGACGAAATCATGGTCGGCGATGAAGCTCGCCACGCTGGAGTGGAACGGGAAGGCGCGGATGCGCATGCGGTCGAGCTGATGCCCGCGCGCTTCCAATAGCCCGATCGCCTCGTCCATCGCCGGCGCGGTCGAGCCGAAATAGATCACGCCGTATTTGGTCGGCTTGGCGGCGTTGGCCTGCAACGGCCGCGGCACCATGTCCTGCGCGGTCTCGAACTTGCGCACCAGCCGCTGCATGTTGTCGGCATAGACGGCGCCTTCTTCCGAATAGCGCGCGTAGCGGTCGCGCGAGGTGCCGCGGGTGAAGAACGAGCCCTTGGTCGGATGCGTGCCCGGATAGGTGCGGTAGGGAATGCCGTCGCCGTCGACGTCGAGATAGCGGCCGAAGTCGCGGCCGGGTTCGTCGAGCATTTCCGCGGTCATCACCTTGCCGCGGTCATACTGCCGGGCGTCATCCCACTTCAGCGGGCGGCACAGCCGGTGGTTCATGCCGATGTCGAGGTCGAGCATCAGGAAGATCATGGTCTGCAGCCGCTCGGCGAGATCGAACGATTGCGCCGCGAACTCGAACGCTTCGGCCGGGTCTTCCGGAAACAGCAGGACGTGCTTGGTGTCGCCATGCGAAGCATAGGCGCAGGCGATGATGTCGCATTGCTGGGTGCGCGTCGGCATGCCGGTCGAGGGGCCGGCGCGCTGGATGTTCATGATCACGGCCGGAATTTCCGCGAAGTATGACAGGCCGATGAATTCGGTCATCAGCGAGATGCCGGGGCCGGAGGTCGCGGTGAAGGCCCGCGCGCCGTTCCAGGAGGCGCCGATCACGATGCCGATGGAGGCGAGCTCGTCTTCGCCCTGCACGATCGCGTATTTCGCCTTGCCGGTCTCGGGGTCGTGCCGCAGCTTCTTGCAGTGGCTCGTGAAGGCCTCCGCCACCGACGACGACGGCGTGATCGGATACCAGGCGCAGACGGTGGCGCCGCCATAGACCGCGCCGAGCGCAGCCGCGCTGTTGCCTTCCATGAAGATGCGGTCGCCGACCTTGTCGGACTTCTTCACCCGCAGGCCGATCGGGCATTTCAGATTCTGCAGCGCCCAGTCGCGGCCGAGATGCAGCGCGTGGACGTTGGACGACAGCAGCTTTTCCTTGCCCTTGTACTGTTCGCCGATCAATTGCTCGACCAGCTTCGGGTCCATGTCGAGCAGGGCGCACAGCGCGCCGAGATAGATGATGTTCTTGAACAGCTGGCGCTGGCGCGGATCGGTATAGGTCGAGTTGGTGATCGCGGTCAGCGGCACGCCGATCACGGTGATGTCGGCGCGGAATTTCGACGTCGGCATCGGCTTGGTCGAATCGTAGAACAGATAGCCGCCGGGCTCGATCGAGGCGACGTCCTTGTCCCAGGTCTGCGGGTTCATCGCCACCATCAAGTCGACGCCGCCGCGGGCGCCGAGATGGCCGGCTTCGGTCACCCGCACCTCGTACCAGGTCGGCAGGCCCTGGATGTTGGAGGGGAAGATGTTGCGCGGGCTCACCGGCACGCCGTGGCGCAGGATCGAGCGCGCGAACAGTCTCGTTGGCGCTGGCCGAACCCGAGCCGTTGACGTTGGCGAAGCGGACGACGAAGTCGTTTACGCTGCTGATCGGGCTTTGGTCTGGCATGTTGATCCCGCGTAAGTCATATCGATGAGGTATTTCTGCATGTCCCAGGCGCCGGTGGGGCAACGCTCGGCGCACAGCCCGCAATGCAGGCAGACGTCCTCGTCCTTCACCATGACGCGCCCGGTCTTGAGGCCGTCGGCGACATAGAGCGCCTGGTCGTGATGCGGCGAGGGCGCCTTCAGCCGCTGCCGCAGATCCGCTTCCTCGCCGTTCTCCGTAAAGGTGATGCAGTCCATCGGGCAGATGTCGACGCAGGCGTCGCATTCGATGCAGGCGGGCGCCGAGAACACGGTCTGCACGTCGCAGTTCAGGCAGCGCTGCGCTTCGCCGAGCGCGAGCTTGACGTCATAGCCGAGTTCGACCTCGGTGCGGATGTCCTTCAGCGCGATCACCTTGTCGCGGTGCGGCACCTTGTAGCGCTTGTCGCCGGAGATGTCGTTGTCGTAGCTCCACTCGTGGATGCCCATCTTCTGCGACGAGACATGCACTTCGGGAAGCGGCCGCTCGGTGATGTCTTCGCCCGAGATCATCTTGTGGATCGACAGCGCGGCGTCGTGGCCGTGCGCGACCGCCCAGATGATGTTCTTCGGGCCGAACGCGGCGTCGCCGCCGAAGAACACTTTTGGATTGGTCGACACGAAGGTCTTGGCGTCGACCTGCGGCATGTTCCACTTGTCGAACTCGATGCCGCAGTCGCGCTCGATCCAGGGAAACGCATTCTCCTGGCCGACCGCGACCAGCACGTCGTCGCAGGGGATGGTCTGGTCGGGTTCGCCCGAGGGCACCAGGTTGCGGCGGCCCTTGGCGTCGTATTCGGCCTTCACCTTCTGGAAGGTGACGCCGATCAGCTTGCCGGCCGACATGCTTGAATGCCACCGGCACCATGAAATTGAGGATCGGAATATCCTCGTGAAGGGCGTCTTCCTTTTCCCAGGGGCTCGCCTTCATTTCCTCGAAGCCGGAGCGCACGATCACCTTGACATCTTCGCCGCCGAGCCGGCGCGCGGTGCGGCAGCAATCCATCGCGGTGTTGCCGCCGCCGAGCACGATGACGCGGCGGCCGATCTTCTCGACATGGCCGAACGAGACCGACGACAGCCATTCGATGCCGATGTGGATGTTGGCGGCTGCTTCCTTGCGGCCGGGGATGTCGAGCTCGCGGCCGCGCGGCGCGCCGGAGCCGATGAAGATCGCGTCGTACTTCTCGTTGAGCAGCTTCTTCAGGCTGTCGATGCGATGGCCGCCCTTGAAGTCGACGCCGAGGTTGAGGATGTAATCGGTCTCCTCGTCGATCACCGAGTCAGGCAGGCGGAACTTTGGAATCTGGCTCCGCATCATGCCGCCCGCCTTGGGATCGGCATCGAACACGGTGCAGTGATAGCCGAGCGGGGCGAGGTCGCGCGCCACCGCAAGCGAAGCGGGACCGCCGCCGACCAGCGCGATGCGCTTGCCGTTCTTCGCCAGCGGCTTCGGCATCCGGTGCTTGACGTCGTCCTTGAAGTCGGCGGCGACGCGCTTCAGGCGGCAGATCGCAACGGGCGTTTCCTCGACGCGGCCGCGGCGGCACGCCGGCTCGCACGGACGATCGCAGGTGCGTCCCAGAATTCCGGGAAACACATTCGATTTCCAGTTGATCATGTAGGCGTCGCTATAACGCCCCTCTGCAATCAAACGGATGTATTCGGGAACCGGCGTGTGAGCGGGGCAGGCCCATTGGCAATCGACCACTTTGTGAAAGTAGTCTGGCGCCGAGATATCAGTCGGTTTCATTCCTACCTTGTCCACGCAATTTCAAGGAAAGCGCGGCCTCATTTTGCCTGCGAACGCTTAAACGAGCGTTCTTGTGGTTTTTGAATTGGATCATAGGCTTATCTTATTAGAGCCATTCCAGACGCGGCACAAAGGCAAATTTGCGCGATCTCCAGCTTTCAACTGCATGGGAGCTCGATTGTGAATCAATGCGGCAGTGCAGCATGTGCGGTGCAGCTTCAACTTCGAGCTGCAGCGAGCGGACGAGACAGAAAGCAGCGCGACATTTCGCGCATGTCGCGCAAAGCAACATGCGCAGATGCAATGACGTGTGTTCAGGTCAGCCGCAGAAGGGCGCCTGTCGTCGCCAGCAGCGACGACGACAATCCATGGCGCGAGCTTCCAGACCGTCAGCAGCAGGAAGCCGGCCAGCGCGACGGCGAAATCGCGTGGAGTGAGCACGGCGCTGGTCCACACCGGATTGTAGAGCGCGGCGCCAAGGATGCCGACGACGGCGGCATTGGTGCCGCGCATGGCGGCTTGCGCGGTGGGACGCAGGCGTAGCGCGTCCCAGAACGGCAGCATGCCGTAGACCAGCAGCAGCCCCGGCAGTGACAAGGCGACGAGCGCAATCAGCGCCCCAGCCAGCCCGTTGGGAGCGGGTCCGATGGCGCCGAGATAGGCCGCGAAGGTGAACAGCGGTCCGGGCACCGCTTGCGCCATGCCATAGCCGGCGAGGAAGTCCGCGTTGCTGACCCAGCCCGGCGTCACCACTTCCGCCTGCAGCAGCGGCAGCACGACATGGCCGCCGCCGAACACCAGCGCGCCGGAACGATAAAACGCGTCGAACAGCGCAAGCCCTTGCGAGCCGGTCCTGTGCCGTCACCAGCGGCGTGAGCAGGAACAGGACCGCGAACAGCACGAGCGCGACCGCGCTGTGCCGGCGCGATACCGAAAAGCCGAGATGGCCCGCAGGCATCGGCCCATCGCCGCGGCACAGCCAGAGCCCGGCGATGGCCCCAAGCGCGATGGCGCCGATCTGCCCAAACGATCCGCCGATGAAAACCACGATCGCAACCGCCGCAAGCGCGATCGCAGCCCGCGCGCGATCCGGCGTCAGGCTCCTTGGCCATGCCCCAGATCGCCTGCGCCACCACGGCGACCGCGACCAGCTTCAGGCCGTGGAGCACGCCTTCGGCGAAGGGGCCGGTGAACGCCGTCGCACCGAGCGCGAAGGCGAAGAGAATGATCGCCGACGGCATGGTGAAGGCGAACCACGCCGCCAACCCGCCGAGCAGGCCGTTGCCGCGCAGGATGCCGAGCGTAAAGCCGACCTGGCTGGAGGCGGGACCGGGCAGGAACTGGCAGAGCGCGACGATGTCGGCGTAGCTGCTTTCGCTCAGCCATTTCCGCCGCTCGACGAATTCGGTCCTGAAGTAGCCGAGATGCGCGATCGGCCCGCCGAACGAGGTGAGGCCCAGTTTGAGGAAGGCGGCAAAAATCTCGGCCACGGTGCCCGCGGACTTTTCCGCCATGCATTCAACTCCGGTGACGGCTGAAAATAGCGGTAACCGGTAACATCACCAAGCGCTGAGCGGATCGCAGGATTACACGAATTCGGTCATTCTGGCCCCGAAGACGGGCGGTGCTCCAGGCGACATCTCACATCTCAGAGATAACATGAGCAGCGCAATTGAAAGCGATGTTAGATACTTCGGCGGAAGTTCTCACCTGCCTTATCAAGGCCTTCGACATTATGAGAAGAAGAATCGAAGCCGCTTGGCGCAGGCACAACCGGGCGGACCTGGGCCGAAGCCAAGCAATTTTTGCCGGAAGGCAAATCCCGGCCAGGGTTTACCGATAGCGTTAACAGCACCTTCATCGGTATTTCGACGTTTGCGGCGCGGTCAATTTCCGCACCGGCGGCGTATTTGCGGCTCCGGCAGGTCGAGCGTCCGGGGCAGGGGTTCCTGTCGGGCCGGCCGTCAGGTTCGGATGACCGCTCAAGCTGCCGCGACCGTTGGAGCAGCGGTGGCGTCTAGCCGCCGATATCGCTCTTCGCCAGATCCCACATCAGCCGATAGACCCCGCTCGAGATTATCAGCGGCTTTAATGCGCATGTTGCCGCTGAAGCGCAGCATTGCCGCGGGCACCGCGCCGACATCGGTCGCATCGATCAGCACGAACCAGTCGCCGGCGCCGGGATTGGGCGCCGAGGGATCGTCGGTGATCGGCTTCGACAGCGCCGGGTCGCTCTCGATCAAATGCATGGAGATGATCCCGTCGAGTTCTGCGGGATCGAGCTGCTCGCGCAGCGCCGCGCGCAGTTTGTCCTCGCCGTCGGCAGGTCGCAGCCGGACAATGCCGAGCGCCGCGCCGCGGCCGGTGCCACGGCTGATCGTGATGCGTGCGACCGCGCGGATCATGTTCTGGAAGCGGGCGATGTTGGCCTTCGACCATGCGGTCTGGTTCGCCAGCGCGGTGCGATAGGCCGGGCTGTCCAGCACCTCAAAGGTTTCGGTGGAATAGAGGCTGAGATATTTCGGATTGCCGTCGTGGGCGACATAGCGGCGGGCTTCGAGGAAGCCGTCGATTGCGACGCGCTCCTCGAGATGTTCGCGGTCGTACCAGCGATTGAATTCGGCTTCGTGCGCGGCGTCGATGTTCATCGACGTCAGCAGCATGCCTTTATCCGGCCATCGGCATTTTTCTTGATTCCTACTTGCTGGTTCTGGAAGCCATGTCCGCGATCGCCTTCATCACGGCGTCGCGGACGCCGGGATCGTACAGCGTGTGGCCGGCGCCCTCGACGAAACGGATCTCGGCCTCGCGCCACAGCGCGCCAAGCGCGTGCGAGGTTGCGGGCGGGCACAGCAGGTCGTAGCGGCCCTGCACGATGATGCCGGGGATGCCTTTGAGCCTGCCCGCGTCGCGCAGCAACTGGTTCGGCTGCATGAAGCAGTCATTGGCGAAATAGTGCGCTTCCATGAACGGCGTGGCCGGCAGGCTCCGCGATGAAGCAAGCGCCGCCAGATCGAGGCGTGTGCGGTTCGGCGCGTGCTCGGAAAGAATGCGTTCGGTTTCGCCCCAGGCCCGCGCTGCCGGAATATTCACGTCAGGATTGGGATCGAGGATGCGGCGGAAATAGGCCTGGATCGGTTGCGCGCGTTCGCCTTCAGGCAGCACGCTCATGAAGTCGTCGTACAGGCCGGGATAGAACCGCGGCAGCACGTTGAGAAAACCGTTTTCGATTTCCTGGATCGTGCCGAGGAAGGTGGCGCGCAGCACGATGCCGGTGACGCGGTCGGGATGGGCTTGCGCATACGCCAGCGCCAGCGTCGCGCCCCAGGAGCCGCCAACGATCATCCAGCGCTCGAAGCCGAATTTTTCGCGGATCGCTTCCATGTCCGCGATCAGATGCGGCAGCGTATTGGCGTCGCGGCGGCCCTTGGGACGGCTGCGGCCGGCGCCGCGCTGGTCGAACAGCACCGCGTGGAAACGTTCAGGATCGAACAGCCGGCGATGATCCGGCTGGCAGCCGCTGCCGGGCCCGCCATGCAGATAGACCGCGGCAATGCCGCCGAGCCGGCCGACGCTTTCGACATAGATGTCGTGGCCGTCGCTGACCACGAGTTGCTCTGATGTCAGTGGCGCAAACGGATCGGCGCGTTTGACGGATTTGCCGGCGTCGGCGTCAGGCGCCATGCTCGCCTTCCGTCTCCAGCGTGCCGCCGGCGAAATTGCGATAGAGGAAGCGGTCCTGGTGCGCGGCGGCCTCGCGCTCGGCCTGCTTGAAGATCTGCTCGTGCATCGGCGACAGCGTGCAGGCCGGATCGGTGTTGCCGGCATCGCCGGTCAGCGCAAACGCCTGGCAGCGGCAGCCGCCGAAATCGATTTCCCGGAACTCGCAGCTCTTGCACGGCTCCTTCATCCAGCCGGTGCCGCGATAGCGGTTGAAGGCTTCGGAATTCTGCCAGATCCAGGCGATCGAATGGTTCGAGCGCACCGATTCGAATTCGAGCCCGGTGATGCTCTCGGCGGCGTGGCAGGGCAGCACCTTGCCGGCGGGCGAGATGTTGAAGAACTGCCGGCCCCAGCCGCCCATGCATTTCTTCGGCCGCAGCGCGTAATAGTCCGGCACCACATAGTCGATGGCGAGAATGCCCTTCAGCCGCACGGTAGCTTCCTCGACGATCCGGCTGGTCTCGTCGATCTGCTCGATCGTCGGCATCAGGGCGGCGCGGTTCTTGAGCGCCCAGCCGTAATACTGGACGTTGGCCACTTCGAGCCGGTCGGCGTCGAGATCGACGGCCATCTGGATGATGTCGGCAAGCTGATGCAGGTTCTGGCGGTGCATGACGGCGTTGACCGTCAGCGGCAGTTCGAGCTCGCGCGTCCATTTCGCGGCTTCGATCTTTTTCTCGTGCGCATTCTTCAGCCCGGCGACGCGGTCGGCCACCATGGGCTCGTTGCCCTGGAAACTGATCTGCACGTGGCAGAGGCCGGCATCGGCCAATGCCGACAGTTTTTCCTTGGTCAGCAGCACCGCCGAGGTGATGAGATTGCTGTACAGCCCGACGTCGGTCGCGTGCTGCACCAGCTCCACCAGGTCCTTGCGCGCGGTCGGTTCGCCGCCCGAGAAATGGATCTGCAGCACGCCGATTTCGGCGAGTTCGCTCAAAACCTTCTTCCACTCCTCGGTCGTCAGTTCGCTGCCGCCCCGGTCGAGTTCGATCGGGTTGGAGCAATAGGGGCATTGCAGCGGGCAGCGGTGCGTCAGCTCGGCGAGCACGGCCAAGCGGAATGCCGAACGTCTCCGCGGTCGAGCGCTGCGATTCCAGAATCGCGAGCCCGTCGCTGGGCGCGGCGCCGGCCGTTTTGCCCTCGGCGAGAATGTCGCTCATGACGTCTTCTCACGCGCTTCGGTCAGAAAACCCTTGTCGGCAAGGTCCTGCAGCATCCCGATGACGTCGGTCAGGATCGCCTCGCGGGGGGCTACGTATTTGGCGGCGAGCTGATCGGCCATGTCGCCGACGCTGCGCACGCCGTCGCAGAGCTGCAGCACTTCCACCGCGATCTCGTCCGGCGCCAGCACGCGCTCCGGCGCCAGGATCACCCAGACCTGCCGCGTCTCATCGAATTTCAGCCGGGCGTGCCGCGGCAATTTCGGCCGGCTCGCCTCGCTGACACTGATGTTGCGGCTCGCAGCCATCGATCGCTAGTCCCGTCTGTGTTTCGGGCACGAATGCGCCGGGCGGTATGTGGCCCTCGACATAGGCATGATACAGCGCGTCAAGCTGAACCCAAAGCACATTGGTCTTGAAGATCAGCGCATTGCAGACCGCCTCGCGCTCGGCCGAGTGTCTTCGCATGCGTCTTGACATAGTCCAGCGCGAAATTGGCGTCGCGCGGGGCCTGCGTCAGGCGGCGGCTGAAATAGCTCATGATGTCGGGATTGACGAAATCATAGTGCTTCAGCATGCCGGAGATGCGCTCCTCATGCAGGTTCGGCGCGAACAGTTCCGTGAGCGAGGAGGCGATCGCCTCCAGCGGGGTCTTGTCGCGGCAGAAATGCACGTAGGCCTCCACCGCAAACCGCGTCGCCGGCAAAATGCCTTCGGTCGATTCCACGTAGGCGCTGTCGAGCCCGAGGCCCTCGGTCAGCTTCAGCCAGCGCTCGATACCGCCTTCGGAGCCGATATCGCCGTCGTGATCCTCGATCCGGTGCCGCCATTCGACCCTTGTGGCGCGGTCGCGGAACCTCGAGATCACCATCGCGTCCTTCAGCGGGATCGTGCTCTGGTAGAAATAGCGGTTCAGCGCCCAGGCCTGCACCTGTCCCTTGTTGAGCTTGCCGCCGTGCAGCAGCCGGTGGAACGGATGCAGATTGTGATAGCGCGTCGCGCCGATGTGGCGGAGCATCGCTTCGAGTTCATCGGCATTGTTGAGGGTGATGCCCTTGCCGATCGACAGGGCGGTCATTTCCGCGGTCATTTTCCCCTTGGCCATGACATTCACAGCG
This sequence comes from uncultured Alphaproteobacteria bacterium, assembly GCA_963840465.1. Classification (GTDB taxonomy): domain Bacteria; phylum Pseudomonadota; class Alphaproteobacteria; order Rhizobiales; family Xanthobacteraceae; genus Bradyrhizobium. Next base: position 85,763 of record CAWIZF010000075.1, read on the forward strand.
TGATCTCCGTTCCATCGGCTGGAATCTGCCAGCCCGCCAGTTCCAATACCTTTCGCTCGTCCGAGCCGAAGAGCAGCGCGGGGTTGGAGTTGTTGATATGCAGGAACATCTTGCGGCCGACATTGAGGCCGGCAAGGCTCTCGATCGCGCCATGTTCGCCCGACATTGAAATATGGCCCATCCCTTGTCCCGTCTTGGTGCCCAGCCCCTGGACGATCAATTCGTCGTCCCGCCACACGGTGCCATCGAAGAACACCAGTGCGGCGCCCGCCAGCCGCGATTTCAGATCGTCGGTCACCCGTGCGCAGGCGGCAAGGAAATAAAAATACTTGCCGCTGCTCTTGTCCAGAATCCGAAGCCCCAGCGTATCGCCCGCAGCGTCGCCGCCGGCCGGATGCGCCTTGCCTTCGAGATACCACGCGCCCTTGCCGGGAACCGCGAAGGGGAGGATTTCCATGCCGGATGGCGAGCCGTCGGGCAGGGCAGGCTCGAACGCGCCTGTCGACCTCGATCGGCCGCCGTGTCACGTTGTTTTCGCCCAGCACGTTAAAGATGCTGTTGGATCGCAAAATCGCAAGGACCCGCTCATGCGCATAGAGCATGAAGGGCGAACCCTCGCGCATCGACAGCAGCCCTGCGACCGCATCGACCTCGCCATTGGTCAGGATCACGCCGGCGATCGGGCTGTGCCTGAGCTGTCCGGCTTTGGGGTGAAGCTGCGGCGTCGCGATCACCTGCTGGCGCAGGTCGGGCGAGGCGTTGATCAGGTACCAGTGCGCGCCATCGGCGCTGACCGCGATCGAGGCCTGGGTGCTGCGCAGTTCGGGATGTTCGCTTCGTGCTTTCCGGCACACCGCACATCCGCAATTCCACTGCGGAATGCCGCCGCCGGCCGCGGCGCCCAGGACGACGACGCGAAGCATGATCCGTCTCCTGGAGCTTCAGACTTGAGACACAAACTGAATTACAAGCGCCTGAATTACAAACGCCGCAAAGTGGACACCGGCCTCGGACACAGTTCCATGATCGGGAACGTGTCAGACCCGGAAGTCCACCTGCGTGAGATATGAAATGCGCTACCGCTTACTTGCGGGTGGCGCACATATACATGTTGATTTCCATGCCGACAGATACTTCGACGATTTTCGGTGCTTTCCAGGCCATCAGGCTCTCCCTTTGCTACCGGACGAACTCCGCCCTTGGAGGTTAAGGTAATGCGGATCAAAAAGTTCGCCAGTTAAATCTTTTGCCTGGAACTCCATTTGTTTATGCTGCGCCGCGAAGAGATTTTCACGGAGTTGTGCGAAGGGCCTCGGTCAAAACAACGTGGGATCAAGCATTTCGCGGTTGTTCGCACCGCCGCGAATGGCAATTCTTGGTGCGACGGGGCGTTGCCGGCTCCGGATAAAGAAACGTATGAGATAGCGACGGCCTCCGGTTACGGGGCCTCAACCGGAGCCAGGTTTCTGCCGATGCCGCGATATTACTTCAACACCCGTATCGGCGATGAGCTGATTTCCGACCCCGACGGCGAAGTGCTCGTCGACCCCGATCGCGCCTGGGAAATGGCACGCGCCATGATCCGGGAACTGCTCAAGACCGACGGCGCCGACGGCGCGCTGTTGAGTGCGATCATCGAGGTGACCGACGACGACGGCGAGATCGTGCTGGAGTTTCCGTTCGCCGAAGCGATCCTCGATGCCCCCGGCGGCTCGGTTACCAAGCACTGACGCGGGACGCGTCGCGCAGACCATTCGGTGGACGCGGTTTCGGTGACGCGTGTTTCCGGTTGCGCATTGACGGAAAAATATTGGAGATTGCCGTCCGGAAAGCCACCGGCGTCGGCACCCTCATGTGCCGCGCGTAGAGAGACGGCTTCCGCCAGGGAGAAACGCCCATGATAAGCCATTCGTCGACGCCGCGCAGCCTGTTGCTGGCCGGTGCCTTCCTCAGTGCCTTGACGCTGGGTGCCGCCGCCCAGCAGCCCGCCGCACCGCCAGCTGCCGGCGCCGCGCCTGCGGCCGCGCCGCTTCCGCCGGGGTCGCCGTTGATCGGCCGGCCCGCCGGCAACGAAGCCGCCGCCAAGCTTGCGCCGAATGCGCCGCCGCCGATCCCCGCGGCGCCGGACAAACTGCCGACGGCGAAGCTGAAAGTGCCGGCCGGCTTCAACATCGAGGTCTATGCCGCGGGCATGGCGAATGCGCGCTCGCTCGCCGTGGGCGACAAGGGCACGGTGTTTGTCGGCAGCCGCCTGATCGACAAGGTCTATGCCATCGTCAACAAGGACGGCAAGCGCGAGGTCAAGGTGCTGGCCTCCGGCCTCTACCGTCCGAACGGCATCGCGTTCAAGGACGGCACGCTCTACATCGCCGAACTGTCGAAGGTCTCCAAGATCGAGAAGGTCGAGGACGTACCTGGACAACCCGCCGAAGCCGACCGTGATCTACGACAAGCTGCCAAAGGACGAGGCCCATGGCTGGAAGTTCATCGGCATCGGCCCCGACGGCAAGCTCTACGTTCCGGTCGGCCAGCCCGGCAACAACGTGCTGCATGACGACGATCACGGCCAGATCCGGCGGATGAATCTCGACGGCTCGGGCGCGGAAGTGATCGCCAGGGGCGTTCGCAACACCGTCGGGTTCGACTGGCATCCGGAGACCAAGCAGCTCTACTTCACCGACAATGGCCGCGACTGGATGTCGGAGGACGTGCCGGAGGACGAACTCAACCGCATCACCAAGGTCGGCGAACATTTCGGCGCGCCGTACTGCCTGCAGGGCAACATCGTCGATCCCGAATTCGGCTGGGGCAAATCCTGCAGCGATTTCACCGCGCCGGTCGGCCTGCTGGGCCCGCATTCCGCAGCGCTGGGCATGCGATTCTACACCGGCAGCATGTTCCCGAAGAGCCTACAAGAACGTGGCCATCATCGCCCGGCACGGCTCATGGAACCGCTCCAAGAAAGTCGGCGGTGACGTTGTCGTCGTCAAGCTGAACAAGGACGGCACCATGAAGTCGATGGAGCCGCTCATCACCGGCTTCCTGGAAGACAACAAGTATATCGGCCGCCCGGTCGATGTGCTGCCGATGAAGGATGGCTCGCTGCTGGTCTCCGACGACTGGAACGGCGCCGTCTACCGCATCACCTACGGCAAGCAGAAAGTGGCGGGCAAGCAGTAGCCTCAGCGTCATCGTGAGTCAGCAGTCATTCCGGGCTGGTGCGTCAGCACCAGACCCGGAATCTCGAGATTCCGGGTTCGATGCTTTCGCATCGCCCCGGAATGACGACAGTGCCGGGGATTGGCCGATGCGTAAAACAATAGCGGCGCTGGCGTTTGCGTTGATCGCAACGTCCGCCAACTGCCGAAACCATCGAACAGCGCATCGTGCCGTGTCTCGCCTGTCACGGCGAGAACGGCCAGTCCGAGACCGAGAACACGCCCTCGCTCGGCGGGCAGCAGGCGCCTTACGCGCTGATCCAGCTTTTCATGTTCCGCGAAAAGCTGCGCACCTTCGAGCCGATGAACGAGATGGCGAAGCCGCTGACCGACGACGATCTTCGCCTCTTTTCTGATTTCATCGCCAAGATACCGAAGCCCGCAGCCCCGGCCGACGCCGGCGATCCCGCGCGGCTGCAGCGCGGCCAGGCGCTGGTGCAGCAGCACCGCTGCGACACCTGTCACAACCCGGATTTGTCCGGCAAGGAGAACGTCCCGCGCATCGCCAACCAGCGCGAGGACTATCTCGCCAAGACGCTCGGCGAGTACAAGGACAACAGCCGTCACGGCTATGATGGCAGCATGGCTGACGTGATGGGCCCGATCACGCCTGAGCAGATCGCCGATCTCGCCTATTTCGCCGCCCGTATGCGCTGAATTCCGGGCGGCGAGCCCGCTGGCATTGCCCTGCGCCCGGCGCTAAAAGGGCGGCAATCCAACGGAGTTTTGCATGCAGGATCTATGGCGCCTGTCGGCTGCGGAAATGGCTGCGCTGATCAGGTCGAAGAAAGTCTCGGCAAAGGAGGCGGCGACCGCGGCGCTGGCGCGGCTGGACGCGGTCAACCCCAAAATCAATGCCGTGGTCGACCACCGGCCCGAGGACGTGCTGGCGCAGGCTGCCGCCGTCGATGCCGCCATCGGGCGCGGCGAGGACGCCGGCCCGCTCGGCGGCGTGCCTGTCACGGTGAAGGTCAATATCGACCAGGAAGGCTTTGCCACCACCAACGGGCTCAAGCTGCAGCGCGACGCCATCGCCAAGAGCAACAACCCGGTGATCGACAATCTGCGCAAATCCGGCGCCGTCATTCTGGGGCGCACCAACTGCCCGGCGTTCTCCTACCGCTGGTTCACCACCAACCTCATCCATGGCGACACCAAAAACCCGCGCGATCCCGGCATCACCCCGGGCGGCTCGTCCGGCGGGGCGGGGGCGGCGGTCGCGGCCGGCATCGGCCATATCGCGCACGGCACCGACATCGCCGGATCGATCCGCTATCCGGCCTATGCCTGCGGCGTGCATGGCCTGCGGCCGACCATGGGCCGCATCGCGGCGTTCAACGCGGCGCTTCCCGAACGGCCGATCGGGCCGCAGATCAGCGCCGTCTCGGGCCCGCTGGCGCGCACCATCGGCGATATCAGGATCGCGCTGGCCGCGATGTCGGCGAAGGATTATCGCGATCCCTGGTGGGTGCCGGCGCCGCTCGAAGGGCCGGCGATGCCCAAGCGCGTCGCGATGTGCCTCAATCCTGATGGCCTCGATCCCGTGCCCGAAGTGAAGGCCGCCGTTGCCGATGCCGGCAAGCGGCTCGCGCGCGCCGGCTGGATCGTCGAGGAAATCGCCAACACGCCGCCGCTGCGCGAGGCCGCCGATCTGCAGACCAAACTCTGGCTCGGCGACGGCTATGAGGCGCAACTGGAAATGGCCGAGCGCGAAGGCGATCCCGGCGCGCTGGCCTGCCTGCGCGGCAACCGCGCAAAAGTGCATCCGTTCGACCTGTCGAAGACGCTGACGCGGCGCCTGACGCTGACGCGCGAATGGCTGGCGTTCTTCGAAAACTATGCCGTGCTGCTGATGCCGGTATCCGGCGAATTGCCGTTCCCCGATCAGCTCGACCGCAAGGATGAGGCGTCGTTCGCGCGCGTCTGGCATGCGCAATTGCCGCAGATCGCCATTCCCTTGATGGGACTTCCCGGGCTAACGGTCTCGACCGGACTGGTCGGGCGCGTGCCCGTCGGCGTGCAACTGGTTTCCGGCCGCTACCGCGAAGATTTATGCCTTGCTGCCGGCGAGGCGATCGAAGCCGGCGGAACGCCGTCGGCGGCGATCGATCCCGCCGGCTGAATTGAACGAGACCATGATGCCAAGCGTTTTATGATGCCAGGCGTTTACGATTTCACGGCGCAGTCGCTCGCCGGCGAGGAGGTTCCGCTGAAGCGATTCGAGGGTCAGGTGCTCCTGATCGTCAACACCGCGAGCGCCTGCGGGTTCACGCCGCAGTACAAAGGCCTGGAGCAATTGCAGCGCGAACTTTCGGCGCGCGGCTTTGCGGTGCTCGGTTTTCCCTGCAACCAGTTTGGCGGGCAGGAGCCGGGCGACGCCAGACAGATCGCGGAGTTCTGCGAAACCAAGTATGACGTGACGTTTCCGATGTTCGCCAAGATCGATGTCAACGGCAGCCATGCGCATCCGCTGTTCAACCATCTGAAGAACGCGAAATCGGGATTGCTCGGACCGTCGATCAAATGGAATTTCACCAAATTCCTGGTCGACCGGTCGGGTAGCGTGGTCGGGACGCTACGCGCCGACTGCTACGCCTGAGGGACTACGAAAAGAAATCGAGGCACTGCTGTGAGCGAGACCAACAAAACGATGAGCGACCAATTCCCCGACCGTCTGTCGGTCGATCCGAACAGCCCGTACCACAACGCCGAGATCCTCGCGCGCGATGTCGGCATTCGCTTCAAGGGCGTCGAGAAAACCAATGTCGAGGAGTACTGCATCAGCGAGGGCTGGGTGCGCGTCACGGCCGGGAACGCCAAGGATCGCTACGGCAACCCGCTGACGATCAAGGTGCACGGCCCGGTCGAGCCGTATTTCCGCGACAAGGCGGGGTCCTGAATGAAAACGCGCTGCGCCGCCGCCACACCCGTCATGCCCGGGCAGAAGCGCGAAGCGCGTCTTCGCGCTAGATGTCCCGGGCATCCACGTCTTGACAGTGTTGCTGCAAGAAAGGCGTGGATGGCCGGGACAAGCCCGGCCATGACGATGTCAGCGTCAGCTTACCGATCATCTGTCTCTGAAGGATGCCGCGATCTTGCCCAGTAAACTCCCCCAACTCTCGCTCGCAAAGGACAAGATCCGGGTCTTGCTCCTCGAAGGCGTCAACGACAGCGCCGTGCAGATGATCGAGGCTGCGGGCTATTCCAACATGACGCGCTTGTCCAAGGCGCTTGAGGGCGATGCGCTCAAGGAGGCCATCAAAGGCGTGCATCTCCTGGGCATCCGCTCACGCACGCAGATCACCACGGATGTGCTTGAGGCCGCGGACCGGCTGATCGCGATCGGGTGCTTCAGCGTCGGCACCAATCAGGTGGATGTTGACGCCGCGCGCCGAAGCGGGATTCCCGTGTTCAATGCGCCGTTTTCCAACACGCGAAGCGTGGCGGAGCTGGTGATCGGCGAAATCGTCATCCTGCTGCGCCGGATCGTCGCGCGTTCCAACGCGGCGCATCAGGGACGCTGGGACAAGTCCGCGAACGACAGCTATGAGGTGAGGGGCAAGACGCTCGGCATCATTGGCTACGGCAATATCGGTTCGCAGCTCTCCAATCTCGCGGAAGCGCTGGGAATGAGGGTGATTTTCTACGATCACACCGACAAGCTCCGTCACGGCAACACCGAGCCGACCGCGAGCTTGCGCGAGCTGCTGGCACAAAGCGACGTCGTGACGCTGCATGTGCCGGAGACGTCAGCCACGCATGGGATGATCGGGCGCGACGAGATTGCGGCGATCAAGCCGGGAGCGTATTTCATCAACAACAGCCGCGGTACGGTCGTTGACCTCGAGGCGCTCGCCGACGCGCTGCGCGAAGGCCGGCTTCGTGGCGCCGCGGTCGATGTCTTTCCGGTCGAGCCGCGTTCGAATGCGGATAGCTTCGTGTCGCCGCTTCAGGGTCTGGAGAATGTCATTCTGACGCCCCACATCGGCGGTTCGACCGAAGAGGCGCAGGAACGCATCGGTGCCGAGGTTGCACGCAAGCTCGATCGACTACAGCGATTCCGGTTCGACGATGGGCGCCGTCAATTTCCCGCAGGTCCAGCTACCGCCGCGGCCATCGGGCACGCGGTTCATTCAGGTGCAGCGCAATCTGCCGGGTATGCTGGGGCGTTTGAATGAAGTGCTGGCGCGCCACTCGGTCAACATTGCTGCGCAATATTACGAGACCGACCACGACGTCGGCTACGTGGTGCTCGACGCAGATGCCTCTGCAGCCGACGGCCAGCGTGTGCTCGCGGACATCCGGGCTCTGGAGGGCACCATTCGCGCCCGATTGCTCTATGAATACAAGGTCTGAGCCTGGCAAAATCAAATCTGGGACGGCTGGCAACAGAAATTCTGAAACCCGGCAGGCTGACGAAAGCTACGACAGCCGCATATCCAGCAGCCGCCGGCCTTCGGTCTTGAGCAGTTTCTTCACCGCGCTTGACGCGGCGATGTCGCCCTGGTTGGCGTAGGCCTCGTGGTTCTTCTCGATGTCTTCCAGGCGGTAGAGGTAGTTGACCATGATGCCTGCGGATTCGCGCAGGCCCTTGGGCGAGAGGTCGCCGAGCCAGTCGATTTTCTCCAGCCGCGCGCCGTTGCCGATATGGAAGCGCGCGACCGAATCGATCAACCGGCCCTTCGGCGTCCGGGCTTTGAGGAAATAATGCGCCGCCAGCGGCTCGACCACGGCCCGCAGTTGCGCGGTCAGTTCCGCATTCTCGAACCAGTCGGGCTTGTCGAGATTTTCCAGCAGCGTCCGCTCCTCGTCGCTGACTGGAACGTCCTCGGCCTGTTTCAGCCATTGCATGAAGCCCGGCACCGGCGACAGCGTGACAAACGTGTCCAGCTTCGGCAATTCGCGCCGCAACTCCTCGACCACCTGCTTGATCAGGAAGCTGCCGAAGGAAATGCCGCCAAGCCCTTTCTGCGTATTCGAGATCGAATAGAACACGGCGGTGCGCGCGCGTTCGATCGGCACCAGCTGACGCTCGGCGGCGAGCAGCGGCGCGATCGCGGTCGGGATCGTCTCGGTCAGCGCGACCTCGACGAAGATCAGCGGTTCGTCGTTGAGCTGGGGATGGAAGAAGGCGTAGCAGCGCCGGTCGACGGGGTCGATACGGCGTCGCAAATCGTTCCAGTCGCGGATTTCGTGCACCGCCTCGTAACGAATGATCTGTTCCAGAATATTGGCTGGCGTCGACCAGTCTATCCTGCGCAGCACGAGAAATCCCCTGTTGAACCAAGAAGAGAGCAGATGCACCACGTCGCGGTCGAGCGCGGCCAGATCCTTGTTGCCCTTCATCAGGGCAAGCAGGTCGGCGCGCATCGCCACCAGATCGCTGGTGCCGCCGGGCGCGCGGTTGAGCCGGCGGATCAGTTCCTGCCGCTGCGGCTCGGAAGCGAAGTGAAGGTCGCTGGCATCGCTGTCGTTCGGCTGGCTGCGCCAGCTTTCGATCGCCTGCGACAGTTTTTCGCGGTCGGGGCCGAAATCTCTCGCCAGCGTTTCGAAGAAGGTGAGCCGGCCGGCGGCGTCGAGGTCGTGGTAGCGGTCGAGCACGTCGCGCGCCATCGCGGTGCCGGACGCTTCGCCGCGGCCGGACAGCAGCGCCTTGCATAGTTCGAGCAGTTCGGCGGCGTCCTGGCGGGCGACGGACGGCTCGCCCCGCCGAAGCAGCGTGCGGCCACGTTCTGATATCGTGGAGAGAAGGTCGGAAAAAAAGGCGTTGGCCATGCGGTGGGTCGAATCCAGCTGATAATGCGGAATCTTATATGAGATTTAGGGCGGTGCCGATCACAATCAAGCGTATCGATCGTACGTAAATATGTCATGCCTCTAAAACCGTCGTCATGGCCGGGCTTGACCCGGCCATCCATCCCGTTTCGGAATAAGTGCTTTACGGAGATTGATGGATACGCGGGTCCCGGCTACGCCAAGGCTTCGCCGAGGCTTTCCCATACTGGCGCGCCGGAGCTTTAGCGGAGGCGGCAAGCCCGCGTATGACAAAGTCCGCTTACTCCTTCCCGGCAAATTCCGTCGGCGTTTTTCCGGTAACCTGCCGGAAGGCATGGGAAAACGCGGGCACGCTGGCATAGCCCAAATCCGAGGCAAGCTGCTTGACCGAGACGCCGGCGTCCGTCGACAGCTTCTCGATGGCGGCGGCGATGCGGGCGCGCTGGCACCAGCTCTTGAAGCTCAATTGCGTCTCCGACGAGAACAACCGCGACAGCGTCCGCACCGAGGTGCCGACCTCGCTCGCCAGGCTCTCGATCTCGTGGTCGGCGGTCGGGTCCGCCAGCACGATGTCGGCGGCGCGCCGGCAGCGCGGCTCGCGCGGCAGCGGGATGAAGGTCGCGGAATCCTCCGCCTGGTCCAATTCCATCATCGCCAGCCGCAGCAGCAGCGTCGGTCCGCTCACGGTCGCCGCGATCGTCGAACAAGCGCCAGTATGGTCTGGTGCAGCAGCGGCGACACCCGCACCACGAATTCCGCGTCCAGGCTGTGGCTGCGCGCTTCGCGCTGCAGCCAGTCGAGCTCGAAATAGAGCGTCCGCATCTCGATATCGGCGAGCACGTCGATCGCATGCTCCGACAGCGCCGGCACCCAGACCGCGCGGTCCGGCGGCACCAGCCAGCGGCCTTTCGGCGTCGTCACCTGCATCGTGCCCTTCGCGGCATAGACCAGCTGCGCCTCGCGGTGCATGTGGGTGTGGATCCGGAAACCCTTCCTGTAGCTGTTGGCGATCATGTGGATGCCGTCGCCGGTCGAGGTCAGGCGTCCGATAATGGCGGCAATTGGCTTTTCGGCGATATTCATTGGCGACATCCCGTCAGGACATCCCCGTATAACCTATTTCGGAAAAATGCGGGATTCGGGAATCGACCATGAACAGCCCCAGCCAGGGTGATCACCTTCGTTAACGCCGCCCATTTCATCGACCATTACGCGATGCTGATCTTCGCGGCCGCCGTCATCATCATGGGGCCGGCGCTCGGCATGGCCTATTCGGAACTGCTGCCTTACGCCACCCCGGGCTTCGTCGCCTTCGGCGCGGGTTCGCTGATCACCGGCTGGCTCGGCGACCGCTGGAGCCGCCGCCATATGATGGTGATCTTCTTTCTCGGCATCGGCGCCTCGATGATCGCGGTCGGCTTCGTCTCGACCCCGCTGCAGCTCGGCGCGGCGCTGCTCGCCATCGGCCTGTTCGCCTCGATCTACCATCCCGTCGGCACCGCGATGATCGTGTCCTATGCCGACAAGCTCGGCCGCGAGATGGGCCTGAACGGGGTCTGGGGCAATCTCGGCGTGGCGTCCTCGGCGCTGGTCACCGGCGTGATCGGGCAGTATCTCGGCTGGCGCTGGGCCTTCATCGTCGCCCGGGATCGTCACCATCCTGATTGGCGTCGCCTTTGCGCTGATGGTGGTGCACGAGGACCGCACCGGCTCCAAGCAGGCGGCGGCGCAGGCGCGCGTGGCCAAGCAGGACATGTGGCGGGTGTTTCTGGCCTTGCTGATCGTGGTGATCGCGATCTCCACCACCTTCAACGCCATCACCGTGGCGATGCCGAAACTGTTCGCCGAGCGGCTGGCCGGCCTGACCAGCAGCCCGGCCTTGCTCGGGATCATCGCGGCCGGCGTCTATGTGTTCGGCGCGATGACGCAATACACCATCGGCAAGCTGATCGACCGCTACTCGCTGAAGACGGTGATGCTGCCGTTGTCGTTCGTGCTGGCGCCGTTCATGTATTTCGCGGCGACATTGTCGAACCTGCCGCTGATCATCGCCTCCATCGGCATCGTGATGGGCGCGTTCGGCCAGGTTACCGTCAACGACGCCATGGTCGGCAAGTACACGACCGACGAATGGCGCTCGCGCGCCTATTCGGTGCGCTATTTCGTGGGCTTCACCGCGGCGGGCGCCTCCGTCGGCCTGGTAGCCTGGCTTTACGAGCGGGGCGGCTTCGCCACCATGCTGCAGGCGTTCGGCGCGCTGTGCCTGCTGGTGATCGTGGCTGCGATCATCCTGCCGCAGGAAATCAAGGTGCCGACGGCGCGGACGAACTGATGCTTGTGTTTCGCGGGCCGTCAGGTCGCCAGCGCCCTGGCGATGATATCGGAGCTCTTCTCCGCGACCATGATCGTCGCCGGGTGAATGTTGGGCGAGGGCATCGCCGGCATGACGGAGGCGTCGACCACCCGCAGGCCATCGATGCCGCGAACGCGGAGCTGGCTGTCGACGACGGCGCCGTCATCCTCGCCCATCCGGCAGGTGCCGCAGGGATGATAGACGGTGGAGCCGAACTTCCGGACGTAATCGGCGATCTGGTCGTCGCTCGTGATGTCAGAAGCGGGCCTGATCTGTTCGGTCACCAGCGAGCGGAATGGCTCGGTCGCGACGATCTGCCGGGCAATGCGATAGGCCGCCAGCATGATGCGCATGTCGTCGGGGTCGGTCAGGTAATTGGCCTGGATGCGCGGCGGTGTGCGCCCTTCCGCGTCGCGCAGCGTGATTTCGCCGCGGCTCTTCGGCCGGCAGACGCTGAAGATGAAGGTAAATCCCGGCCAGCGATGCAGGCCGGTCTTGAAGCCGTCAGTCGAAAAATTGAGGCACTGGTACTGGATGTCGGGCACCGGCTCGGAGGGGCTGATTTGGCAAACAGCGTCGCTTCGGTCGCGCCGACCGAGAGTTGTCCCGATCCCCTGAGCAGCCATTCGAGTGCCAGTTTTACCGACTTGACCGGGCTCATCACGGCTTCGTTCAACGTATCGGTCGCGTTGGTCTTGAACGTGAAACTCGACTGATAATGGTCCTGCAGATTCTTGCCGACGCCGGGAAGGTCGCACTTCACGTCGATGCCAAGCCCGGCCAGTTCCGCGGCCGGGCCGATGCCGGAGGCGAGCAGCAGCACCGGAGAATTGATCGCGCCGCCCGAGATGATCAGCTCGCGCCGCGCGCCGATGCGCTGGATCTGGCCGTCACGCTCGATTTCGACGCCGACGGCGCGGTTGCCGTCGAACAGGATGCGGCGGACCCGGGTTTTCGTCATCAGCTCGAGATTTTTCCGGCTCAGGTTCGGCTTGAGATATCCCACCGCCGTCGAGCGGCGCCAGCCATTGTGGACGTTGAGCGGCGCGAAGCCGACGCCGTCAATGCGCTCGCCGTTGAAATCATTGTTACGCTGGTACTGCAGGCGCTCGCAGGCCTCCACGAATGCCCTTGCCGTCGTCGAGGGGCGTTTGATGTTCGACACCGTCATCGGGCCGCCGGTGCCGCGCCACGCGTTGGCGCCATCGACGCAGTGCTCCATCCGCTTGAAATACGGCAGCACGTCGTTGTAGCTCCAGCCACGCGCGCCGAGACGCTGCCATTCGTCATAATCGCTGGGTGCGCCGCGCAGGAAGACGAGGCCGTTGATGGAGCCGGAGCCGCCCAAAACCTTGCCGCGCGGCCAGATCACGGTTCGGCCGCCGAGACCCGGTTCGGGTTCGGTTTCGTAGCCCCAGTTCATCTTCGGGTTCGGGACCAGCTTGCCGAAACCCATCGGAATGTGAATCCAGGGATTGCGATCGCGTCCGCCGGCCTCGATGACGCAAAGCGACACTTTTGGATTTTCCGTCAGTCGCGCCGACAGCACACAGCCGGCGGAACCGCCGCCGGCCACGACGACATCGAATTCCGCATCAAAACCGGACTTTTGCATCAAGAAATTTTCGCTCCCGCTCTGCTTTTGCCGCAGAGGATAGTGGGCGGCGGACAGTCTGGATAGGCTTGAGCGGACTGCATCGGGGCAGGCGCCTTGGGCGAGCCGCGACGATTTGCTGCGGCGCAATAGCCTGGGTGGTAACGTAGCCATATCAAACAGAACACTTGACCATCGCTACCCTCCTTGTGTGAGGTGAGGGCATGACCCGAATCCGGCTTTTCCTGTTCATAATTTCGATATTGGCGCCTTCGCTGGCGGCGGCGCAGCAGTCCATGAAGTTCGAGGAGGCCGGCGCCATGCTGGCCGCGAGCTGTGGCAAGGACATCGACGACAACTGCCGCGGCGTCAATTTTGATGCGACACGGCTGCGGGAGTGCCTGAACCGCAACCAGGACGTGGTGTCGGCGAAGTGCAAGGCCGACTTTCCGACGGCGCTGGGCGCCATCCAGCAGCGCATTACCGCGCGCACCTCGCTCGTCAAACTGTGCAATTGGGAATTGAAACATTTGTGCGGCGAGGTTCGGGAAGATCCCGTCAAGGGTTTGCAATGCCTGCTGGACTCGACCAAGAAGGCGACCCCGAACTGCAACAAGGCGATCAGCGCGGCGGGGTATCGCTGATGCGTTGGGGGAATAAGCCGCACGGTATCGCTCTTGTGCTCGGCGCCCTGGCGCTGCTTGCCTTGCCGATGGGGGCGGGGCGCGCGCAAACCGCCGTGTCGAGCGCGGACATCATTGAGAAACTCGCCGTCGAGGCCGAATCCGATATCGATCTGGCCGCCTTGAAGCAGCAGGCTGCCGATCGCATCAAGGCAAGGGCCGACGCCCAGCCGCAAAAACGGCCGCCGCTCGCGCCGCAGCTGTCCAAGCTGCCGCAAGTCCGTTTTGACATCGTGTTCGACCAGGACTCTTCCCTGATCCGGCCGGCCTCGTATCAGACCATCGGCAGCATCGCCGACGCCTTGACCGATCCGAAATTGCGGCCCTACCGCTATCTGATCGTCGATCATGTCGAATCCGCCGGCCGGCGCGACCACAATCTGATTCTGAGCCAGCGGCGCGCCGAATCGATCCGGGATGTGCTGGTGAACACCTTCAAGGTGTCGCCGAAGCGGCTTCAGGCCCTTGGTCTGGGCGAGGAACAGTTGCAGGATGTCAACCGCCCGGCTGCGCCCGCCAATGCGCGTGTCCAACTCGTGGTGATCGGCAAGTTCGAAACCGCCGAACCGGCCAAGCCGGCAACACCGGCTGCGGCGCCGCCCAAAGGCGGCGCTGCGGGAAAGAAAAAGAAGCGCTGATCATCCGCGAAGGATGACCGCGACGCCAGCCGCCGGCTGGGGGAGGAGCGATCGATGTTCAATCAACCCTTGCCGGGAATGGCCGGCCTTATGCTGGGAATAACAATGATGATGACGCCCGCCGTTGCTGACGCCTTGAAGGATGAGATCGCGCCGACCGGCAAGCTGCGGGTGGCGATTGCAATCAGCCCGGCCGGCGGCGCGTTCTGGTCGACCAAGACCGAAACCGGCTATGCCGGCGTGCCGGTCGATCTCGGCAAGGCGATGGCGGAGCAACTCGGCGTCCCCGTCGAATATGTCGCGCACAATAATTCCGGGCAGATCGTCGATGCGGCGTCGAAGGGCACCTGGGACATCACCTTCCTGCCGAAGGATCCGGAGCGTGAGGGCCGGATGGCGTTCGGGCCGATCTACGAGGTCGCGGACGCGACCTACATCGTCAAGCCGGGCTCGACGGTCACGAATTTCGCAACGCTCGATCAGCCCGGGTATCAAGGTCGCTGCGGTCAACAACACGACCACGATGCGCGGCGCGATCGCGCATCTGAAGAATGCCAAGGTCACGGGCTACCAGACCTACGATGAAATCTTCGGCCTGCTCAAGGGCGGCGAGATCGACGCCTTCGCGCTGTCGCGCGACCAGCTCAACGCCATGGCGACACAGATCCCGGGCACCCGCGTGCTCGACGAAACCTTCAAGCAGACGGTGACGGCGGTGGCAGTGCCGCCCAATCATCCGCAGTCGCTGGCGTTTGCGGTCAAGTTTCTGAACGAAGCGATCGCCAACGGCACGTTGCGCAAGGCCTATGACAATAACGGCCTGAAGGATCGACCGGTGCGGACGCAGGTGAAGTAGGCGAGAGCTGTCCGACGACGATCTATCCTCGTCATTCCGGGGCGCGCGTAAGCGCGAGCCCGGAATCCATCGAGCTTCGGAACGAGTGGCGAAATGGATTCCGGGCTCGATGCTTCGCATCGCCCCGGAATGACGGATAGCGGGGGTCGCGCCAACATCTGTGCAACTGCACAAATACAAGGCATTTCACCCGTGGCTGACGCGCGCCAACGGTGGATTAAACCCGTGGAATCACGCGGTTTTCGAGCCGATGCCCCAAAATCGGGGTTGGCACATCGATTGCTTAATTGCTTCTCAGTCAATGACGACTGCCGTCCTACGGATTGCCAAGGCCAGTGTTGGCGAAGGCACAGGGATCAAGCGACCTCACCGAGGCGCTTTGGAGCAGTCATCGGGACCATTTCCCAGGAAAGCTCGTGCATCTCTGTTTTTGATCGAGCGTGACCGTGTCACAGGCCGTGCCGGGCAGACCATTGTTGGTTCTGACGAGGACGGCATCCGGCACGCGCGTGAGGGCGGCTTGGCTCACTTTACATCGGCGCGGCTGTGGTTGCCGGGGCTGGATTGAACCGCTTTTGCGAACAAGGGGAACTGTAATGGCCTATCTCGTGCCTTCGGAATTCGTGACCAAGATGGTCGATGCCGGAGAATCCAAAATCTTCATGTCGACGCGCGACACCGTGATCCGCGCCTACATGGCGGGAGCCATTCTGGCGCTCGCCGCCGCCTTTGCGGTGACGGTCAACGTGTCGACCGGCGTTCCGATCGTCGGTGCGGCGCTGTTTCCGGTCGGCTTCTGCATGCTGTATCTGTTCGGCTTCGATCTTCTCACCGGCGTGTTCGTGCTTTGCCCGCTGGCCCTGATCGACAAGCGCCCGGGCGTGACGCTCGGCGGCGTGCTGCGCAACTGGGGCCTGGTGTTCATCGGCAATTTCGCCGGCGCCTTCACGGTGGCCGTGATGATGGCGATCGTCTTCACCTTCGGCTTCACCTCGCCGCCCGACAAGGTCGGCCAGGTGATCGGCACGATCGGCGAGGGACGCACCGTCGGCTACGCGTCGCATGGCTTCGGCGGCATGCTGACGCTGTTCGTTCGCGGCATGCTCTGCAACTGGATGGTTTCGGCGGGCGTCGTCGGTGCGATGATTTCGACCACCGTCAGCGGCAAGGTGATCGCGATGTGGATGCCGATCATGCTGTTCTTCTTCATGACCTTCGAGCATTCGATCGTGAACATGTTCCTGTTCCCGTCGGGCCTCTTGCTCGGCGGCAAGTTCACGATCATGGATTACCTGCTCTGGAACGAGATCCCGACGGTCGTCGGCAACCTCGTCGGCGGTCTCGCCTTCACCGGACTGACGCTGTACGCCACGCATGTCAGGACCGCGCCGAAGCGCGTCCCCGGACGCATCGCCGCCTGATCGCCGATTGACTTGGGCGGGCCTCGGCCGTTTTAGTTGGGGCCCGCTCCTTGGCCGTGAAAATGCCGCGCGAACTGAAAATATCGGTTGGGCAACATTCTGACAAAGGTCGCAAGGAGACCAATCAGGATTTTCACGGCGTTCTGATTCCCGGACGAACCGCTGCTGAGCCTCAAGGGCATCGCCGTCGTGCTGGCCGACGGGATCAGCAGCAGCTCCGTCAGCCGGGTCGCCAGCGAATCGGCGGTCAAGGGATTTCTGACCGACTATTACTGCACCTCGGAATCCTGGTCGGTGCGCACCTCGGCGCAGCGCGTGCTGGAGGCGACCAATTCCTGGCTGCATTCGCAGACCCGCAGCCAGTATGCCTATGACAAGGACCGCGGTTACGTCTGCACGCTCTCCGCCATGGTCATCAAGTCGACCACCGCGCATCTCTTTCACATCGGCGATTCCCGCATCTATCGCCTCTCCGGCAACACGCTGGAGCAACTGACCAACGACCACCGCATCGTCATCTCCTCGCAGCAGAGCTATCTCGGCCGGGCGCTCGGCGTAAATCCGCAGATCGAGATCGACTACCAGATGCTGCGCCTCGAGCCGGGCGACGTCTTCGTGCTCGCGACCGACGGCGTCTACGAGCATCTCAGCGCCCGCCGCATGGCAAAGGCGATCAAGGAAGGCGGCGGCGATCTCGAAGCGGCCGCGAAGGCGATTGTCGACCAAGCCTTCGAAGCCGGCAGCGAGGACAATCTCACGGTCCAGATCGTGCGCGTCGACGGGCTGCCCGACGGCGTCGCCAGCGAAGTGTTCGCGCAGCCGCACGAACTGCCGCTGCCGCCGCTGCTGGAAGCGCGGGCGGTTTTCGACGGCTACCGGATCGTCCGCGAACTGCACGGCTCCAGCCGCAGCCACATCTATCTCGCCGTCGACATCGAAACCGACGCCGTGGTCACGCATCAAGATTCCGTCGATCGATCTGCGCGACGATCCCGCCTATCTGAAACGGTTCATGATGGAGGAGTGGGTGGCGCGGCGCATCGACAGCCCGCATGTGCTGAAGCCTTGCCTGCCGCAGCGCAAGCGCAACTTCCTCTACGTCGTGACCGAATTCATCGACGGGCAGACGCTGACGCAATGGATGATCGACAATCCGAAGCCGAGCGTGGAGACCGTGCGCGGCATCGTCGAGCAGATCGCCAAGGGCCTGCGCGCCTTCCATCGCAAGGAGATGCTGCATCAGGACATCCGGCCCGACAACATCATGATCGACACGACCGGCACGGTGAAGATCATCGATTTCGGTTCGACCATGATCACCGGCGTCGTCGAGGCCGCGCCGTCCGGCGACCGCAACGACATTCTCGGCACGCAGCAATACACCGCACCCGAATATTTTCTCGGCGAGCCGGCCACGTCGCGCTCCGACCTGTTCTCGCTCGGCGTCATCACCTATCAGATGCTGACGGGAAAACTGCCCTACGGCACGCAGATCGCGAACGCGCGGACGCGATCGCAGTTCAACGGGCTGGTCTACCGTCCGGCGTCACATGGCGACCGCGAGGTGCCGCAATGGATCGACGGCACGCTGGAGAAGGCCGTGCATCCCAACCCTTACAAGCGCTACGACAGTTTTTCCGAATTCTTGTTCGACCTGCGTCATCCCAACGCGAACTATCTCTCGACGTCATCGACGCCGCTGATCGAGCGCAATCCGCTGCTGTTCTGGAAGAGCACGACCATCGTGCTGGCGCTGGCCGTGATCGTGCTGCTCGCCATGCAGCACGGGATGCATCGGTGATGCTTGACGCCGATGTGTCGCTTGCGGCGCATGCTGCGAGACGCTCGCGATGCACGCTCCAGCATGAGGCTGTTGTGCTTCAACAGTTGGACCTGCATCCTGAGGATGGCCGCGAAGTGCGCCGTCTCGGCGGATGGGCTGCAATCCGGTGCATGAGTCGCTGCGACTAGTTCGTCGCGCCCGCGGCAATCGGGTCCATGCCGCTCTTGACGATTTCGCCACGCGCGGCGGGCGAGGCAAGAAACTTGATCAGCGCCTTGCCGGCATCCGGTTCTTTCGAGACGCGTGGCGATCCCTGCGGAGAATATCGTGATCTTCTGCAGTTCGTCCGGCAGCGGCCCGACGATGTCGATGCCTTCCACCGGCTTCAATTCGCTCATCTGCTGGAAGCCGATCTCGGCGTCGCCGCGCGCGACGATCTCGCCGACCGGCGTGGCCGGAATCTTCCTCGCCTTGTCCTTCATTTCGTCGGCAATGCCGAGCTTGCCGAACATCTCGGTCGAGACATAGACGCCGCTGGCGCTGTCCGAATAGGCGACGGTCTTCACCGCCAGCAGCGCGCGCTTGAGCGCATCGGGCGTAGAGATGTCCGGCTTCGGCGTGCCTGATTTTACGGCGACCGCGATCGGCGATTTGACGAGGTCGATCTTGCTGTCGGCGATCGCCTTGCCGTTCTTGACGAGGTCGTCGAGCGCATAGCCGACCATGATCAGGACGTCCGCGGCCTCGCCGCGATCGAGCCGCACCGGAATGGCGTTGGTCGTCGTGCCCATCGACGGCCCGTAGGCGGTCAGCACCTTGTGGCCGGTGGCGCGCTCGAATTCGGGAACCAGCGCCTTGTAGGCCGCCGTCAGCCCGCCCGAGATCATCACCCGCACTTCGGCGGCAGAGGCCGTGACGGACAGCAGGAATACGCTGAGAATGGCGAGCGCGAAGGCGCGAAGATGGATCGAAAGCCGCATGATGATTCCTCCCGGACAACTCTTGAGCGGTCGGCCTTGGGCGGATGTTAGCGCGCGAAGGGCAGGGCGGCTAGGGCTCGCGCGTCGGCGGTGCCGTAGGGTGGGCAAAGGAGCGAAGCGACGTGCCCACCATCTATCACCAATCGAGCTGCGAGATGGTGGGCACGCTACGCTTTGCCCACCCTACGGCATGGCATGACGCAACAAAACCCTCACGCATTCACATGCACGAAATCCCGCAGCAGCGGATAGATCTCGTTGTTCCAGCGCTTGCCGGAAAACACGCCGTAATGGCCGACGCCGGCCTGCATGTGGTGCACCTTGCGATAGGCGCGCACGCCGGTGCAGAGGTCCTGCGCCGCCAGCGTCTGGCCGATCGAGCAGATGTCGTCCTTTTCGCCCTCTACCGTCATCAGGCCCATGCGCTTGATCGAGGCCGGGTTCACCGGCCGGCCGCGATGCATCAGCTTGCCTTGCGGCAACAGATGCTCCTGAAACACGTCGCGCACGGTCTCGATGTAGAATTCGGCCGGCAGGTCCATCACGGCGAAATATTCGTCGTAGAAGGTCTTGATGACTTCCGCCTTCTCCTTCTCGCCCTTGGCCAGATGATTGGCGAGGTCGATGTGCTGCTTGATGTGGCGCTCGAGATTCATCGACACGAAGGCGGTGAGCTGCACGAAGCCGGGATAGACCTGGCGGAACGCGCCCTTGCACTGCACCGGCACGTAATTGATCAGGTTTTTTTCGAACCAGTTGATCGGCTTGCTCTTGGCGAATTCGTTGACCTTGGTCGGCTGGATCCGCGTGTCGATCGGGCCGGCCATCAGCGTCAGCGTGGCCGGGCGGGCGGGATGATTGTCCTCCGACATCACGGCAGCCGCGGCCAGCGCGGATACCGACGGCTGGCAGATCGCCACCATGTGCGAGCGCGGGCCCATCTTGTCGAGGAAGGTGATCAGATGGTCGGTGTAATCTTCCAGTCCGAAACGGCCGGCATGAAGCGGAATGTCGCGCGGGTTATGCCAGTCGGTGATGTAGACGTCGTGGTCCTGCAGCAGCGTCTTCACGGTGCCGCGCAACAGCGTGGCGAAATGGCCGGACATCGGCGCCACCAGCAGCAGCTTCGGCTGCTCCGGCGCGTTCTCCTTCTTGAAATGCAGCAGCGAGCCGAACGGGGTGGCGAAGGTGACTTCCTCGGTCACCTCCAGCTCCTGATTGCCGACCATGCACCCGGTCGATGCCGTAGGCCGGCCGGTGATAGGTGAGGGAGGAGCGCGAGATCAGTTCGAGCGAAGCGGCGAGCCGGCCAAATAGCTTGTCGGAGACGCCCTGCGGCACCAGATTGAGATATTTCAGCCCCGCCGCGGCCCCGGTCCGCCATGGCGACGTCAGGTCCATATGGTTCTGATAGGCTTGGTACATCATTGACATCATTCACATCGGCCCCTGTCCGGGGATGCCATGCAATATCGACGCCAGAGCCGGCCCGGCCGCCTCTAAAACTGGCACGTGGCTTGCTGTGTATTTACCGGCGCACAGGCTTTGGGCGGCGGTGCGGTCGGCCGTCCCTGCCTGGGCGGCGGCGTTTTGGGGTTCGAGGGAAGGCCATATGGCAAAGACCACACTGACCATCTCCAGCAAGAATTACTCGTCCTGGTCGCTGCGCGGCTGGCTGCTGGCGAAATTCTCAGGGCTCGAATTCGAGGAGGTCGTCACCGCCCCCGACGATGCGTCGGCGCGGGCGGAAATCCTGTTGCTGTCGTCGTCGATCCTGGTGCCGTGCCTGCGCCATGACGGCGCCACCATCTGGGATACGCTGGCGATCGGGGAATACCTCAACGAGGTCATGCCGGACGCCGGCCTGTTGCCGGCGGATCGCATCCAGCGCGCCCATTGCCGCTCGATTTGCGGCGAAATCCATTCCGGCTTCACCACGCTGCGCGCCTCGCTGCCGGTCAATTTGAAGGGCCATTTCCCGGGCTTCAAGATCTGGTCGCGCGCCCAGGCCGATATCGACCGGGTCTGCACCATCTGGCGCGAATGCCTCGCGGATTCCGGCGGGCCGTATTTGTTCGGCGAGCGCACCATGGCGGATGCGATGTACGCGCCCGTCGTCACCCGCTTCATGACCTATGATGTGAAGCTCGAACCACGGCTTGCGGCCTACGCCAGCACCATCATGGCGATGCCCGAGATGCAGGAATGGATCGAGGCCGCCAAGGCCGAGCCCGCCGATATCGAGGAGCTCGAGGTCGAATATTAGGCACGCCTGCGCGCGACCTTGCCCGCTTGAAGGGCTCAGGCAACGGGCAGGCCTTGCTCAAGCCGGTGTCAGACGTGAGCGGCGTGCGGCCGCTGCGTTGGCCGTTTTTCGCGAGGCCCTGAAACCGGATTCCTGCCTGCGGCCAAGCGGTTCGGTGCACCGATGCCGGCCCGTCGCCGCATTGCAATGCGCGTGGCGCGGATTTCGCATAGCGATATTCAGCCGTGAACGCGATGATGCGACGCTGCCGAAAATTTGGACGCTCTTCGCCTCGTTGCGGGCTCGCCAACGCGAACTCTGGAGGCCCCATGAACAAGCAGGCCGTCGTCAGCAAATTCTCTCACGTCGAATCCGGAGACATGGAATATTTCAAGACCGTCGACGTGCCGCCGGCCGTCGACAAGGCGCCGCCATCGACACCGTGGAAGTGATCGCCATGTCGTCGCCCGAGGAATTAACCTTTGTCGTCGGCCGCTGGCTGCGGCCGATTGTTGTGGTGCTGGATGTGGTGCGCCGCCTCGGATTGTGGACGACATCTAGCCGTGAACAACGGAGTACGGCGCCAAATCAGTGATTCGGGCGCGATTCGTTCCGTCGCCGTTCCGAACGTAAAGATCGCGCGCTGTTCCGTCGCATTCTGGCACAATGCGCGGCCGGTTTCGCGGCGAGCTCACATCGCGCTGGAGCGCGGCAGCCGCCAGCCGACCACCGTGGCCTCGACCATGCCGCCGGTCCTGTCGTTGCGCCAATGCCCGTCGATCCAGCGGCAGGCGAAGGGCAGTTGATAGGTACCGCTGTGATCCTCGCAAAGAACTTCCACTGGCTGGTCCGGCGGCGGATCCCCATTCCCGTCGAATTGCGCCAGCCGTTTTTCACGCGTTGCCATACAATCAATCTCCACTGCCGCGGCCGGCAAACGCCGGCTTGAGGTTCGCGGCAAAATCCATCCACCATTAACAGGGTGAAGCACAACGCCTGAATGAGGTATCAGTATGGTATCACTGCGGTGGGGGTTCTGCTTCGTGCAAATTGCCGTGATGGACGTTCGCCGTGCGATGAATGCGTTTGGATCGAGGATTTTTGATGATTGCTCCGATGGCCAGGATCACCTTCGTCGCTTTCGCGCTGCTGACGGCGGCATGGCCGGCGACCGTTCACGCGCAGGACGTTCCCGGCATCGAGATCTGCACCGTCGAAAAGACCATGGAGCGGCGCACCTCGTGCCTGCAGAGCAATGTCGACTTCCTGCAGAAGACGATCAACAAGCTGACATCAGACCATCAGCAGAAGTTGGATGCCAGCAACCGGCAGATCGAGGCGCTGAAGGACGCGGTCATTGGCTTGCAGAAGCTCGTCAGCGAATTGCAGGCGGCGCAGGGCAAGGCGGCGGAAGACGCGAAGAAGGCGCACGCGCCTGCTGCAAAGGATGCCGCGCCGGCGAAGGACGGCGCGAAGTAGCGCTCCTCCCACCGTCACGACACGCGGAATTGCTCCATCACGGCCTTGTCCGGCTCATAGCCGATGCCGGGCCCCTGCGGGACTTCGACATCGCCATTGGCATCGACGTCGACGCGGCCGCGCCACAGGCATGCGGCGCGCTTCATGTAGAACATCTCGACGAAACTTGCGTCGTCGCGCAGCGACAGCAGCTGCAGCGTCGCCAGCAAGCCCGGCCCGAAATAGGGCGAATGCGGCGCGAGCCTGACGCCGAGTTCGTCGGCCAATGCGACGACCCCGAGATATTCGGTGATGCCGCCGACCTTGATGACGGAGGGCTGCGCGTGGCTTACCGCGCCCGCCTTCATCATCTGCCTGAACTGATGAACCGTGCAGGCGTTCTCGCCGGCCGCAATGTTGAGCCCGCCCTTGGTTCGCACTTCGGCGAGCGTTGCGAAATCCTCCGGCGGCCAGACCGGCTCCTCGAGGAACATCGGCGCCGCGTCCCGGCAGGAATGCGCGAAGGCGATCGCCTCCTCGCCGTTCAACGGACAGTTCATGTCGACCATCAGCGGAATGTCGCGGCCGATCGCCTGCCGCGCGGCAAATACCGCAGGCGTCGTGGTCTCATGCAGCTTGATCGCCTTGTAGCCCTGCCGCAGCACGGTCTCGCATTCGCGCGCGATCAGTTCGGGCTTGCCGATCCGCAGCAGGCTTGCATAGGCGGGAATCCGCGTGCGTTTCGCCTCGCCGATCAGCCGGTGCAACGGCACGCCCTTCGCCTTGGCGGCAATATCCCACAGCGCGATATCGAGCGCCGATATCGCGTACATGGTGACGCCATAGCGGCCGAACAGATGCAGATTGCGCTGGATCTGTTCCATGAAGGCGGGAATGCCAGCCGCGTCGGGCACTTCGAGGCCGCGCGCCTGCGGCGCGATCATTTCCTCGACGGCGGTGCAGGGTGGTTCGCGTGCAGACATAGGCAAAGGCATCGCCCCAGCCGGTGATGCCGGCATCGGTGGAAACCTCGACCATGACGATTTCCAGCGCCGCGATCGATGACGGGCCTTGCCTGAAGCTCGCCACCCCGGCGTCATAGGGAATGCGGATATGGTGCGCCCGGACATCGGTGATCAGCATGGTTCCTCCCATCGCGTTTTGAATACATTGTCAGCGGCGGAAGCGGAGAGCAAGGATTGTCAAATGAAGCGCGCCGCATGGGGTCATGATGCGGTTGCTTCGCATGAAAGCTGTCAGTCATGAATCCGGCCCAGAAAGCGCTCTGGTACATCGAAAGCCATCTCGCCGCGCCGCTGACGCTCGATGACGTCGCCGGCGTTGCCGGCGTCTCGCGCTTCCATCTGGTGCGGGCGTTTGCCGCGGCCACCGGGTTTTCGGTGATGCGCTATGTGCGTGCCCGCCGGCTCAGCAAGGCCGCGCAGGCGCTCGCGGCAGGCGCGCCCGATATTCTCAGCCTCGCGCTGGATGCGGACTACAGCTCTCACGAAGCTTTCACCCGCGCGTTCCGCGATCATTTCGGCGTCACGCCCGAGACGGTTCGCGCCACAACGTGCCTCGATCGTCTCAAGCTTCAGGAGCCCATCGTCATGGATTCAACCCTGCTCGAAAATCTCAAGCCCCCGCGTTTCGAAACCTCCAAGCCGTTGCTGGTCTCCGGCATCGCCGAGCGCTGCACCCATGAAAACTGCGGCGCCGGCATTCCGAACCTGTGGCACCAGTTTCACCAGACCATCGACCACATCCCGACGCGGATCGGCAAGGTCGCCTACGGCGTCTGCTGCAATGGCGACGATGCCGGCAATTTCGACTACGTCGCCGGCGTCGAGGTCGCCGATTTCTCCGACCTGCCGCGCGAGTTCGCCCGCGTGCGGATTCCCGAACAGAAATACGCGGTGTTCACCCACGCCGAGCACATCTCGACTATCCGCCGCACCGTCAACACGATCTGGAATCACTGGCTGCCGGCATCCGGCATGAAGGCCGCCGACGCGCCGAGTTTCGAGCGCTACGACGAAAAATTCGATCCGGCCACCGGCGATGGCGGGCTCGAAATCTGGATACCGGTGAGGGAGTAGGACGGCTGGGGGACAGGTTGGCGGCGAGCGCCGGAGCACGAGGCCGGCGCGCGGGCCACGAATCCTGCGTTGGTTGGTCATGCGGTGGCATTCAACTGCGTTTTTCCTGGCAATGCTTGCTGACAATTTACGCAAGGCAGCTCTCGTCTGTAAGTGCGGAGTTGGCGATGAGGGACAAGGAAGCGTCAAGCGGCGGCTGCCTAACATCCTGTATACTCTAATTCTTTTTCGATCAGCTCGCTCCGAAGAGTCCCTCGGAAGCCGATGCGATGCTCCGCGCCCGAACTGGCCCGGAATTCGCATTGCAGCATAAGTCCGTCAGGACCGACCGGCGGTTCCGAGCGCCCTGCCCAAAGCTGAGCAGCAAATTGAACAGGCCTCAGGTCTCGCTGAAATTCAGGGATTGGAGTGTGCCATGAACATGCATGCCGCGGTTGATCTCAAATGGCCTGGCCTTACTCGCCCGAACGGCGATCCCCTCCGCCTGAACAACAAGAATTTCGTGGCGATCGATCGCGATCGGGATGCTTCGCACGAGCCGACCTATCGCCCGCAAGCCCTCTACAATCGCGCGAACGAAGGCTTTCATGCGAACAACGAAACCTTCCTCCTCCACGAGGTTTCGACAAATCTGCCGATCTACCGCTCCGACACAGGCCCGACCGATTTTCATCTTCACCTTCCGCCCGGCGGTTACCAGCTCGTGCTGGTCACGTCGGGCGTGTTCACCTTCGACTACGATGGCCGATTTTACTACGTCGGTCCCGGTGCGGTGATGCTGCAGAGCGCGATCGTTCATCGCCAGCTGTTTTACACCTGGTCGGGATTGTCCACGGAAGAAAACCTGAAAACGCCGCAGACAGTGGTGCCGGATCCGATGTCGATGGGCTATTCCGGCAAATTTCTTGAAGCCTTCATTACCGATCCCACGACCTTTCCCAATCCGACGGTGGTGGATCACGACCACATCAACGAAGAGGAAACGCCACGTGTAGCCTGGAGCCATCCGCTGCATGACCGTCCAGCCGATGCCTGTTTCTGGCTGCAGGATCCGCTGGAGCTGGAGGCACTCTTCAAGCCGCTGCCGGCAGGTTCACCGATCAAATCCGCCGGGCCTGTCTTCGTGCGCGATATCGGAATCGAGGTTCCGAGCGGCCACCTTACGACTGGACATATCATCGCGACCGATCCGCGTGGCCAGTCGCTGTTGCCGAAGAGCGCCTCAGCAGCGGCCGACACCGCCTTTCTTGGGAAAGGCGAGGTTGTCATCTATCGCGTCATTCGCGGCACAGCCGAATTCACCAACAGCGCGGGGGAAAATTTTGAACTTGCGACCGGCGATACGGTCACGGCGGGCAAGAACACGATAAATCTGGTGGGGCTGGGCGAAAATACCCAGATCCTCCGACTGGGCTTGCTGAAAGGCATGGAGAACCTTCGCAGCTGGACGCCGACGCAGCGCGACGAAATTGACGGCCTGGCTGGTCAAATCATTACGCGGAAGGACGTTCGCCCGTTGCGCAACGAAGGCAAGCCGGTCGGGTATCTGTACGAGTAAGCCGACAAAGCGCCTTTGCCATTAGGCCAGACTTCGCGCCGCCGCCCGCCCCGGTAATACCTGTTGCGCAGGTCGTCGGGTTGGCAAGCGCGATCCGCTTTGCCATAACATGGCGCAACGAAATGTTGCGCGTGCGGGGTCGAGCCTGAAAATCCGCCTGCAGCCAAAAAGCCGGGAGGATTTCATGGCCGATATCCGCGTTCTCGCCACCGATCTGGAATTTCCGGAAGGCCCGGTCGTCATGCCCGACGGCTCGGTGGTGCTGGTCGAAATCCGGGGCAAGCGGCTGACGCGGGTTTATCCCGACGGGCGGAAAGAGGTGGTCGCGCAGATTCCCGGCGGCCCGAATGGCGCAGCCCTCGGCCCCGACGGCAAGATGTACATCTGCAACAATGGTGGCTTCACCTGGATCCCCACCGGCAAGATGATCATGCCGGGGCCGCAGCCCGACGACTATCAGGGCGGCTCGATCCAGCGCGTCGATATGCAGAGCGGCAAGGTCGAGACCGTCGTCGACCGGTGCGGCGAGCACAAGCTGCGCGGGCCGAACGACCTGGTGTTCGACAAGCATGGCGGCCTCTGGTTCTCCGAACTCGGCAAGCGCCGCGCCCGCGAGATGGATGTCGGCGGCGTACTACTATCTCAAGCCAGGCCTGAAGGAGATCGTCGAGGTCGTGCATGGCGTGCTGCCGGCCAACGGCATCGGGCTGTCGCCGGACGAGAACACGGTCTATATCGCGGAGACGCCGACGGCACGGCTGTGGGCATACGAACTTTCCGCACCCGGCACGCTGAAGCCGCGCGATGTGATTTATCGCGGCGAGCGCGGCAAGCCGATCGCGGGCCTCGGCGGCTACCAGATGTTCGATTCGATGGCGGTGGAAGCAAACGGCAATGTCTGCGTCGCGACCCTGATCTCGGGCTGCATCTCGGTGATCGCGCCCGACGGCACCCTCGTCGAGCAGGTGCCGACCGGCGACCGCGTCACCACCAATATCGCCTTCGGCGGGCCTGAGCTGAAAACGGCCTACATCACGCTGTCGGGCAAGGGCGAACTGATCGCGATGGACTGGGCGCGGCCCGGGCTGGCGCTGAACTTTTTGAACAAGTGACGATTGCGCCAAAGCGCAATCGTCATTCCGGGATGGTGCGAAGGACCAGACCTCAGATGTGCAATTGCACACCGGGGAATCTCGAGATTCCGGGTCTGGTGCTCGCGCACCATCCCGGGATGACGGACATAGATTCGTTGCGCTCCCTGCAGTTCGGAGAAGAATAAGAAATGCCCTTTCTCGAACCGGTCACCCTTCAGGGCGCGCATGCGCGGCTGGAGCCGTTGTCGCACGATCACATCGACGGACTGGTGGAAGCCGTCAGCGACGGCGAGCTGTGGAAGCTCTGGTACACCTTCATCCCGACCGCCGAGAGCATGAAAAACGAAATCGACCGCCGGCTCGGCCTGTTCGCCGCCGGCACGATGCTGCCGTTCACGGTGTTTGACGCCGACGGCAAGATCGCGGGCATGACGACCTACATGAACGTCGACGCCGCCAACCGCCGCGTCGAAATCGGTTCCACCTGGTACGCCAGACGCGTGCAGCGCAGCGCGCTCAATACGCAGTGCAAATTGCTGCTGCTGGCGCACGCCTTCGAGAAGCTGAATTGCATCGCGGTCGAGTTCCGCACGCATTTCTTCAATCACCAGAGCCGGCGCGGCATCGAGCGTCTGGGCGCCAAGCAGGACGGTATTCTGAGAAGCCACCAGATCGCACCGAACGGCACGTTGCGCGACACCGTGGTTTACAGCATCATCGCCAGCGAATGGCCGACGGTGAAGGCGCATCTCACCTATCAACTCAACGAAAAGCCGCGGTAAGGTAAGCCGCGCGAGAAGCGAGACAATGGAAACGTTCGATTATGTGATTATCGGCGCGGGCTCCGCAGGCAGCGTGCTCGCCAACCGGCTCGGCGAAGATCCTGCAAGCCGCGTCTGCGTGCTGGAAGCGGGGCCGACGGACTGGCACCCCTACATTCATCTGCCGGCCGGCTTCATCAAGACGTTCCACATGAAGAGCGTCAACTGGGGCTACAGCCAAGAGCCGGGCCCATGGACCGGCGGGCGCAGCATCTATGCGCCGCGCGGCAAGACGCTGGGCGGATCGTCGTCGATCAACGGCCATATCTACAACCGCGGCCAGCGCCAGGATTTCGATACCTGGGCGCAGCTCGGCAATCGCGGCTGGGGCTATCCCGACGTGCTGCCCTATTTCAAGCGGCTGGAGCGGCGGGTCGGCGAGGGCGACGAGACCTATCGTGGCCGCGACGGCAATCTCACCGTCACGACAATGGATTGGAACGATCCGCTGTGCGAGGCCTTCATGGAAGGCGCCGTCAGCCTCGGCATTCCGCGCAATCCCGACTACAACGGCGCGATCCAGGAGGGCGTGTCCTACTGCCAGCGCACCATCGAGAACGGCCTGCGCATGAGCGCCGCGAAGGCGTTCCTGCATCCGGCGCGCAAGCGGGGCAATGTCGATGTGCGCACGCATGCGCATGTCACCAACCTCATCTTCGAGGGCAAGCGCGCGGTCGGCGTGCGTTATCTCAAGGGCGGCAAGGGCGGCACCCCGGTCGAGGTGCGCGCCAGCAAGGAAGTCATTCTTTCCGGCGGCACCTACAACTCGCCGCAGGTGCTGCAATTGTCCGGCGTCGGCTCGCCGGAATTGCTGCAATCGCACGGCATCGAAGTTCGCCACGCGCTGCCGGGCGTCGGCGAGGGCCTGCAGGATCACTACGCGCCGCGTTCGGTCGCGCGCGTCAAGAATATCAGGACCATCAATGAACTCCGGCGCGGCGTGAGCCTGTGGGTCGAGGCGCTTGAAATGGGCGACGACGCGGCGCGGCCTGCTCTCGCTGTCGCCGACCATGGTCTATTGCTTCTGGCACTCCGGCGAGACCACCGAAAGCTCCGACCTGCAGCTCACCTTTACGCCGGCAAGCTACAAGGAAGGCGTGCAGGGCCAGCTCGAGGACGAGCCGGGCATGACGGTCGCCTCATGGCAGCAGCGCCCCGAGAGCCGCGGCTATGTCCGCATCCGCTCCGCCGATCCGTTCGCGCAGCCGATCATCCAGACCAATTATCTGGTCGAGGAGATCGACCGCCGCGTCGTCGTCGCCGGCATGAAGCTGGCGCGCCGGCTGCTCGCGTCGAAGCCGCTCGCGCCGTATTATGCCTATGAGGATTTCCCCGGACCCAAGGTGCAGAGCGACGATGAGCTGCTCGCCGCCGCCACCGAGCGCGGCACCACCACGTTCCATCCCGGCTGCACCTGCCGCATGGGACCGGCGGACGCCAAATGGGCCGTCGTCGACGACCAGCTGCGCGTGCACGGCCTGCAGGGCCTGCGCGTGGTCGACGCCTCGATCATGCCGCGGATGATCTCGGCCAATCTCAACGCCTCGACATTGATGATCGCCGACAAGGCTTCCGACATGATTCGCGGCAAGACCGCGCTGGAAGCAGTGAAGTTTCCCGAGCAGGTCTAGGCATCATGAGGCCAGGTATTAGATACGAGAGGTGAGGCGCGTAAGCAGAAGTTAGTCCTGCCAGTCGGCGCAACGCGGTCGTTTCGCAAGCGAACGGAAGCAGCAGCGCTGCACCGTGCACTCAGATTTGAATCGCCTCTCAACGGCCGGCCGTCTATGGTGCGCTGATGTCGCGCCTCGTATTTCCATTGATTGCTGTCGTCCTGTCGCTGCTGCCGGCCGTCGCGCCGGCTGAGCCGGCTCATAAACGGCCGGCGCCACGCTGGCACGGATACGGCTTCCTGCCGGGCTATCGGCAGCCGCCGAATAACACCATTCCGCCTTACGCCGAGAAAGCTTCGGCTTCGCGCATGGCGCGCCGCAACCAGCGCCATTGGTATATCGATCCAGTCCCACAATATTACGGGTACGACGGCGATTGGCACTATTTCGGCCGGCCCGGCTTTTACGGCGGCCGCTACAACGGCGGCAGCTTCGGCCCGTGCTGGACGCGGACGCCGATCGGACCAGTCTGGAATTGCGGCTGATCAAGCCATCGCGTGGAAGACCGCGCGTATCCGTTTGCCGGCGGTGGCGGTTCACAGTGCAGAGCGGACATTCGCCGGAACTCTCATGTCGCGCTCTGCTTCTTACACGTGCGATGTTCAGCCAACCGGGCCGGGGATCCAATAGTCGCCGAAAAGCGGCCTGACTATTACGCTATAAATCACCCCGAGCTGCAGGCTCGGATCGAAATAGCGCATCGCCCGCTCATTGAGGTCAATGATGCGGCCAGGCGTTAATGGCCCCACGTCATTTATCTTGACGATGACCTTCTTGCCGACTGCCTCAACGAGAGCAAACTTCGGCCTCTCGCCATATCGGACCCCACCAAATTTCTGGCGCAAGCTCGTCTTGATGGCAGCCGCCCACACAGAGGGTTCATAGCGCTCGCCGGAGGCCGTGTTCGGGCCACCCTCCCGCCATCCGGGCCGGAACGGATTGTATGTGGATGCAGCGCCAACGATCGCATCCCCAGAAGCTTCATCGACGACGGTACTTGAATGAACTGCAACGGTTTGACTTCGAGCAGCGGTAACAGAGCACGCAAGCGTAAATACGGCGCCGCAAATTGCGGCGCGTGAGCGAAACAACATCATAACTCCTTGATTGATTTTCTAGAACGCTCAGTTCCCGATTCCGCGAAACTGGTCGAGCGAACGCGAAAGCGTTGACGAACTCGCGCCAATTTTTTGCGGATACGTGCCCATCCAGGCTACGGAACCGTTGTGGGAACCAGTGTGGTCCTCGCACAGGTGTTCTTAGTTCTCATCGACTAAGACAGAGATTGCGTCAGCAGCATGACTGAAAAGAATCTATTGGCCATGGCTGAAGGAGTAAGCATCTACCGATGATCGCGCGGGATACAACAGCAGACCTTCGCCAGAAGCGTCGACGCCAAATTTCTTGCTGGCTTCGATTAGTTTGATGATCTGGATGATGTACCGAACACCGGAACATCGGTGCGATCAACGAGCAATTCGGTTCCTTCGTGCGGTCGCACTTCAGCAAAGTTCAGTGCGGCGTCGATGTCGCCCTCCCAGACCTCACGTGGCAGTTCGTAAACTAGCTCCACGCCATACCCATTGGGATCGTGGATGTAGAGGCTATGCGTCATGCCATGGTCGATGCGCCGGTCGAATTTCACGCCCTTCTCCTGGAGATAAGCGAGCTGACGCAACCACGCCTCGCGGCTTGGATAGGCAATCGCAATGTGATTGATCGCCATCGGCATGTCCCACATTCCCCAATCGGCAGGCGGCGGCGGCAGATTCGAATTCTCGACCAGCGCAAGATCGTGGTGATGGAGGCCATCCGGACCTATGCCGCTATAAAACCACATCCTCCGACCCGGTCGTTTTCTGAATTCGCCGACCAGACGCAGGCCGACGACCTCGGTCCAGAATTGATGACTTTCTTCAATGTTGCGGACGTTCAACACAATGTGGTTCACGCCGATGGGCGCAACCGGTCCCGAACTTGCTCTTTCCTCTGTCATGCCAGCGTCTCCTCATCTCGAAAACCGCCGTACCACATGATTGGAAATGTCTATCGCTCCTGAATGCAGATCGTTCTCAAGATCCTACATTAGACTTCCCAGAGCACATCCACCACACGCGAAATAGGTCAGAAAAGGTGTCTCAAGCGATCCCATATCTGACGATGTTCGCTTAACGATGCATCGCTTCCGGCCGGTACAGCGTGTCGATCGTGACGACGCCGATCGCGCGCGACACGCAGGGGCAGATCTTGCGGTTGTCGTGCTTCTGTTGATCGCTGAAGAACACGTCGCGATGGTCGATTTCGCCTTCGACGGCAACGACGTCGACGGCGCAGACGCCGCATTCGCCGCGCTGGCAGTCCGATATCACCTCGAAGCCGGCGCCGTTCAGCGCGTCGAGCATCGAGCTGTTCTGCGGCACCACGAGTTCGGTGCCGGTATCCTTCAGCCGCACGCGGAATTCGGCCGTCGGCTTCAGGCCGCTGGAGCCGAAAGTTTCGTAGCGCAGATCGGCGGGCGCGCGGCCTAAATCGTTCCAGGCGCGCCGCGCCGCCTCCAGCATCCGCATCGGTCCGCACATGATGGCGATGGCATCGTCAGGCAAAGCGCGGAAGGTGGCTTCGAGGTCGAGCCGCGCGCCTTCATCGGAGGCGTGCACGATCAGCCGGTCGCCGAGCAGTGCGGAGAGTTCGTCGAGGAAGGCGGCATCGCCGCGCGATTTGACGGCGTAGTGCAGGGCGGCGTCGATATTCCTGCGGCGCAGGGCGGCGGCGATACCTGTGATCGGCGTGATGCCGATGCCGCCGGCGATCAGGCAATAGTTCTTCCGCGTCCAGTCGATTTCGAGCAGGGAGGCCGGATTTGAAATCTCGATCCGCGCGCCGGCTTGCAAATTCCACATGCCGCGCGAGCCGCCGCGGCTGTCCGGCGCCAGCCGCACGGCGATGCGATAGGTATTGGCATCGCCATTTTCCACCAGCGAATAGGAGCGCCGCGCGGGCTGTCCGTCGATCAGCACGGTGACGCCGATATGGCTGCCGGCCGGGTAGGGCGGCACGCGGCCGTTCTCGGGGCGCAGTCTGAATTCGCGGATCGTGGGCGTCACGTCGCTGATGGATTCGACGGTGCACCAGCTCCATTGCTCGGCAAAACGCATCGGCGCTTTCCTATTCGGCTGACGATTTGAGCAAGGCGAGCGCAGGCATCAGTTCGAGATGCGTGCGATTCCGGATCGCGAGCCGCAAATTGCGCGCGGCGAGGCGCGAATGCTCGCGCATCACGGCCTCGGCCCGCGCGCCCTCGCGGTTCTCGATCGCGTCGACCACGATGCGATGATGATCCTGCCCGAGCAGCAGGATCTGGTGCGCTTCCGGCAACGCCGACTGCGCCATCACGAACGCGCTGGGGGACGCGAACGGCAGTGCCGAGACGCGATCGATCTCCCGGATCAGCGGCGCGCTGGCGGATAGTTCATTGAGCATGGCGTGGAAGCGCGCGTTCATGGTCACATAGGCGGAAAAGGCCTCGACCGAAATCGGATCCTGCCGCACCAGTTGGTCGAGATCGCCGAGACATTCCTTGAGCGGCTCGAGGCTGCGCGCGCTGACGCCGCGCTCGGCCGCAAAGCGGGCGGCGAGGCCTTCCAGCGTGCCGCGCAGTTCGATCGAATCCAGAATGTCGCGCTCGGTGAACGCCTTCACCATGAAGCCGCCGGAGGGGATCGCCTGCAACAGGCCTTCGTCCTCCAGCCGCACCAGCGCCAGCCGCACCGGCGTCCGCGAGACGCCCGTGATATCGACCGCCTGCAATTCGCTGATGCGCTCGCCCGGGCGCAGCCGCCCCGACAGGA
The DNA here is from genome assembly GCA_963840465.1 of uncultured Alphaproteobacteria bacterium. GTDB lineage: Bacteria > Pseudomonadota > Alphaproteobacteria > Rhizobiales > Xanthobacteraceae > Bradyrhizobium. Next base: position 119,860 of record CAWIZF010000075.1, read on the forward strand.
TCATGTCGCGCAGCGCGAGTTGCGCGCGCACGGTTTGCGAGACGGAGCGTTCGGCGTCGCGTTCGCTCATGATCTTACTCCGCGGCCTGAACGGTCTGCGGCGCGGTCTCGCGCGCGACCATGCGGTCGATCACGCGCCGCGCCCACATCGCGCCTGCATCGATGTTGAGGTTGTAGAAGGTGCGGTCCGGATTTTCGTTCATCGCGCGCTGCTGCGCTTCGAGGATGATTTCATCCTCATGGAAGATGCCGGCAACGCCCTCGCGGATTTCGGTGGTCAGCTTCTGCTCGGTGGTCCGGTAATTGCGGACGAAGGCCCAGAAATAGTGGCAGGTGGTCTCGGTCTCCGGCGTCATGGTGTTGAGCACAAAGCCGTTGACGCCCTGCGAGCGGTCGCCCTCCGGCGCGCCGGTCCCGGCGGGCGCCACGCCGACGTCGATATTGACGGTGCCGGGCGCCTGGAAGTTTATGATCTGCCAGCGGTCGACCGGGCCCGGCTTCTGCAACTGCGCGGCCCAGAATGGCGGCGCGTCGATGCCGTGCATCCAGCGCGTCACGGTCACGGTCCTGTCGCCATGGGTGACGTCGAACGGGGCTTCGGCGACGTGGTCATTGCCGATGCTGGAGCCGTGCACGAAAGCCTCGTGGGTCAGGTCCATCAGATTGTCGACCACGAGGCGGTAGTCGCACTTCACGTGAATGGTCTTGCCGTCGCCGGCCCAGGCCGGATCGTCGTTCCAGTGCATGTCCGGCACCAGCGCAGGGTCGGCCAGCGCCGGATCGCCCATCCACAGCCAGATGAAGCGATGCCGTTCGACCACGGGATAGGAGCGCACGCAGGCGGAAGGATTGATGGTGTCCTGCGAGGGCATGTAGGTGCAGCGGCCCTGCGCGTTGAATTTCAGCCCGTGATAGCCGCAGACGACGGTGTCGCCGTCGAGCCGTCCCTTGGACAGCGGCACCAGCCGGTGCCAGCAGGCATCCTCCAGCGCGCACACCTGTCCGTTGGACTGGCGGTACATCACGACATGCTTGCCGCAGATCGTGCGCGGAAACAGCGCGTGCTTGAGGTCGACATCCCAGGCGGCGGCGTACCAGGCGTTGAGCGGAAAGGTGGCAGGCATGGCGCACTCCCAAGCAGGTTCAGAGTGCAGTATGTATACAATAATTGGAAATTAACAGCGAAAAATGGACCGATTTGCCTGTTTCAGTATACAGTCGAGCGATATTATTTACGCGAAAAGGTATAAAAAAACCGCTCCCGAGCGGGAGCGGTTCATCGTTTGTCGCGATCTGGCTGGTACCTCAGCCGTAGACGAATGCCTTGTCCTTGAGGTCGATGTTCGGAAATTCGTCCTTCTCGGCCCAGTAGTCCTGGTTGTGCTGCCATTCCGGCTTCTCGCCGCGCTTGGGCAGCAGGTGCATGCCGCGCATCATGTAGCCGGGATTGAAGTTCTCCGGATCGATCCAGGGCAGCAGCGGCATGTTGTGGTCTTCGGGACGAAGCTGCGGCGTCACCTTCTTCGCGCCGGTCTCCTTCATGTGCGTGAGCAGCCGGCAGACGAAGTCGGCGACGAGATCGACGCGCAGCGTCCAGCTCGCGCGGAAATAGCCGAACACCCAGACCAGGTTCGGCACGCCGGTGAACATCATGCCGCGATAGGTCACGGTGTCGGCGAAGTCGAGCGGCTTGCCGTCGATGGCGAATTCGATGTCGCCATTGGCGCAGAGGTTGAAGCCGGTCGCGGTGACGATGATGTCGGCTTCCAGCTCCTTGCCTGACTTCAGCAGGATGCCCTTCTCGGTGAAGCGGTCGATCTCGTCGGTGACGACGGAGGCCTTGCCGGACTTGATGCCCTGGAACAGGTCGCCGTCCGGGATGAAGGCGATGCGCTGCCGCCACGGCCGGTACTTTGGCGTGAAGTGGGTCGCGATGTCGTAGTCCTTGCCGAGATAGGCTTCGACCGCCGACAGCAGATCCTTCTTCGCCGCTTCCGGCTCCGCAAAGGTCTTGCGGGTGAAGGCGTCCTGGTCGAACAGGATTTTTCGCCGCGTGATCTCGTGGATCCAGGTCTCGTCGACCTGCAGTTTCCGCAGTTCCTCGGCGATCTCGATGGCGTTGCGGCCGGTGCGAAAGTAGGTCGGCGAGCGCTGCAGCATGGTGACATGCGCGCAATCGTCGGCCATCGCCGGGATCAGCGTCGCCGCGGTCGCGCCCGAGCCGATCACGATGACGCGCTTGTTCTTGTAGTCGAGATCTTCGGGCCATTTCTGCGGATGGACGATCGGGCCCTTGAACTTGGCCATGTCCTGCCACTCCGGCGTATAGCCCTCGGTGTGGCGGTAATAGCCCTGGCACATCCAGAAGAAGTTTGTGGTGAAGCGCCGCTTCTCGCCGGTGTCGGTGCGCGTGGCCTCGATGGTCCAGAGATTTTCCTCGCTCGACCATTTGGCCGAGGTGATGGTGTGCTGGTAGCGGATGTGCGGCGCGAGATCGTTCTCCTCGATCACGTCGCCCATGTATTTCAGGATTTCGGCCGCGCTCGCGATCGGCGCTGACGTCCACGGCTTGAAGCGGTAGCCGAAGGTGTGCAGATCGCTGTCGGAGCGGATGCCGGGATAGCGGTGGGTGGTCCAGGTGCCGCCGAAGGTCTTCTGGGCTTCCAGCGCGACGAAGCTCGTTCCCGGGCATTGCGTGGTGAGGTGGTAGGCGGCGCCAACGCCCGAAATGCCGGCGCCGGCGATCAGGACGTCGAAATGCTCTGTCGTGCGGGGCGACGTCTGTGTCGATCTGGGTTTGAACGTTCATCTTCCCTGTGCTTTTTCGTTTGTTGTGTTCTGAAAAGCAGAACGCCAGAACCTTAAGTTCTGGCGCCGCGGATCGTTAGCGAATTATACTTCGCGCCGGCTGAGGAAGGCCAGCCGCTCGAACAGGTGCACGTCCTGTTCGTTCTTGAGCAGCGCGCCGTGCAGCGGCGGGATCAGCTTGCGCGGATCGCGCTCCCGCAGCATCTCCGGCGTGATGTCCTCGTTCAACAGCAGCTTGAGCCAGTCGAGCAGTTCCGACGTCGATGGCTTCTTCTTCAGGCCCGGCACTTCGCGCACCTCGAAGAAGATGCGCAGCGCTTCTTCCACCAGCCGCTTCTTGATGTTGGGGAAGTGCACGTCGACGATCCGGTTCATGGTGTCGGCATCGGGGAACTTGATGTAGTGGAAGAAGCAGCGGCGCAGGAACGCGTCCGGCAATTCCTTCTCGTTGTTGGAGGTGATCATCACGATCGGGCGCAGGCTCGCCTTGATGTTCTCGCCGGTCTCGTAGACGAAGAACTCCATGCGATCGAGTTCGAGCAGCAGGTCGTTCGGAAACTCGATGTCGGCCTTGTCGATTTCGTCGATCAGAAGCACCGGGCGCTTGTCGTGGGTGAAGGCTTCCCACAATTTGCCGCGCTTGATGTAGTTGGAGATGTCGGAAACCCTGGAGTCGCCGAGCTGGCTGTCGCGCAGGCGCGACACCGCGTCGTATTCGTACAGGCCCTGCTGCGCCTTGGTGGTCGACTTGATGTGCCAGGTCAAAAGCGGCGCGCCGAGCGCCTTGGCCACTTCCTCCGCCAGCACGGTCTTGCCGGTGCCGGGCTCGCCCTTGATCAGCAGCGGGCGCTCGAGCACGATCGAGGCGTTGACGGCGACCTTCAGGTCGTCGGTGGCGACATAGTCCTTGGTGCCGGTAAATTTCATCGATCCGTTTGCCTTGTTGTTCGTGCCTTGTTGTCGTTCTTGGGCCGATCGCGGCCTGAACATTAAACGACCGCCGGTCCGGCGGTCGCGATGGAAGTCGAGGCGCGCTGTCCTCAGCGTTTGATCAGCGACAGGATCACCAGGATGATCACCGCGCCGATGGTGGCGTTGACGATATCGCGGACCCAGCGTGCCGCCGAGGCTGACGCCCAGTTGCGGCAGCAGCCAGCTCGCCAGCAGCGCGCCGATGATGCCGATCACGATATTGCCGATCAGCCCAAAACCTGCGCCGCGCACGATCAGCCCGGCAAGCCAGCCCGCGATGCCGCCGATGATCAGCGCCGCAATGATGCCCATAGAATTTCCCCTGCCGGAATAAGCCCTTTATGGCTCAATTGTAATTGAAAAAGCCTCCCGGTCTAGGCCTGACAGCTATGCGCCGGCCTTTGGCGTGCGCCGGCCTCTTGACGGGCGCGGTCCGGCGGGCAATCTGTAGCCCATGTTCCTGCAATTCTTCACATCGCTGCGCGACGCGCAGGTCCCGGTGACCCTGCGCGAATATCTGACGCTGATGGAGGCGCTCGACGCCGACCTCGCCGATCAGACCGTCGAGAATTTCTATTACCTCTCCCGCGCCGCCCTGGTGAAGGACGAGCGCAACCTCGACAAGTTCGACCGCGTCTTCGGCACCGTGTTCAAGGGGCTGGAAAGCCTGCTTGACGCGATGGACAAGGCCGATATTCCCGACGAGTGGCTGAAGAAACTCGCCGAAAAATACCTCACCGAGGAAGAGAAGAAGCAGATCGAGGCGATGGGCTGGGACAAGCTCATGGAAACGCTTCGCAAGCGGCTTGAAGGAACAGCAGGGCCGCCACCAGGGCGGCAACAAGTGGATCGGCACGGCCGGCACCTCGCCGTTCGGCGCCCATGGCTACAATCCCGAAGGCGTCCGGATCGGGCAGGAGAAGAACCGCAACAACCGCGCCGTGAAGGTGTGGGACAAGCGCGAGTTCAAGGATCTCGACGGCAATGTCGAACTCGGCATCCGCAACATCAAGATCGCGCTGCGCCGGTTGCGCAAGTTCGCCCGCACCGGCGCGCCCGACGAACTCGATCTCGACACCACGATCCGGGAAACCGCCAACCACGGCTATCTCGACGTCCACATGCGGCCCGAGCGCCGCAACGCGGTGAAGGTTCTGGTGTTCTTCGACATCGGCGGCTCGATGGATTCGCATATCGAGCAGGTCGAGGAGCTGTTCTCGGCGGCGAAGTCCGAGTTCAAGCACATGGAGTATTTCTACTTCCACAACTGCCTCTATGAAGGCGTCTGGAAGCAGAACAAGCGCCGCTTCACCGACCGCACGCCGACCTGGGACGTGCTGCATAAATATCCGCACGACTACAAGGTGGTGTTCGTCGGCGACGCCTCGATGTCGCCTTACGAGATCATGGTGCCCGGCGGCTCGGTCGAGCACGTCAACGAGGAGGCCGGCTCGGTCTGGCTGGAGCGCATCACGCGCACCTATCCGCATACCGTGTGGCTCAATCCGGTGGCGCAGAAGCACTGGGACTATTCGGAATCCACCACCATCATCCGCCGGCTGCTGTCGGAGCGCATGTACCCGATCACGATCGAAGGCCTCGAAGGTGCGATGAAGGAACTGGTGCGGTAACGGGATTCCGTGCCCCGGACGCAGCGCCTCGGCGATGCGCTGCAGAGCCGGGGCCCATTGGCCGCGATGTGGGTCCCGGCTCTGCGGTGCATCGTAAACGCTGCACCGCATCCGGGACACGCGACGGCAGGGACAAACACAAAGAGGTAACAAATGCCCCAGACCATCCACACCGGGATCAAAGCCCTGATCGACGAAGCCAACGCCGCGATCGAGACCGTCAGCGCCGCTGACGCCATCAAGGCGGCGCAAGAGCCAGACATCGTGATCGTCGATATCAGAGACCCCCGCGAGATCGAACGCGACGGCAAGATCCCCGGCGCGTTCTCCTGCACCCGCGGCATGCTCGAATTCTGGATCGATCCGCAAAGCCCCTATGCCAAGCCGATCTTCCAGGAGGACAAGAAATTCATCTTCCACTGCGCCGGCGGACTTCGCTCGGCGCTCGCGGCCAAGACCGCGCAGGACATGGGCCTGAAGCCGGTCGCCCATATGGGCGGCGGTTTCGCCGCCTGGCGCGACGCCGGCGGCCCGGTCGAGAAGTGGGAGCCGAAGAAGAAGGGGTAAACTTCGTCACACGCGGGCTTGACCCGCGTGTCCATCCCTTCAAGAAATCCTTCGAAGCAGATGGATTGCCGGGTCAAGCCCGGCAATGACGTCTGGGAAATACCGGAGACCTGAACCATGCCCACCACCGACCCGCTCGTCTCCACCGAATGGCTCGCCGCGCACCTGAACGATCCCAACGTCAGGGTGATCGACGCCTCGTTCAAGATGCCGGGCGTGCTGCCGCTGCCGAAGGACGATTATCTCGCTTCGCATATTCCCGGCGCGGTGTTCTTCGACGTCGACGCGGTGTCCGACCATTCCAACCCGCTGCCGCACATGTTTCCGTCCGCCGAGCAATTCGGCCGCGATGTCGGCGGGCTCGGGATCGGCAATGACGACACCGTCGTGCTCTATGATTCCGGCGGCTGGGTCGCCGCACCCCGGGTGTGGTGGATGTTCCTGTCGTTCGGCAAGGACGTGCGCATACTCAATGGCGGCCTGAAGAAGTGGGTCGCCGAGGGCCGCAAGGTCGAGAAGGGCGAGGTGACGCCGAAGCCGGCGACGTTCAAGGCGACGTTCGATGCGCGGCGCACGCGCAGCATGCAGCAGCTGGTCACGAACCTCGCCAGCCGGGCCGAGCAGGTGATCGATGCGCGCGCCAACGAGCGCTATCAGGGCAAGGTGGCCGAGCCGCGGGCAGGCCTGCGCTCCGGGCATATCCCCGGCAGCCTCAGCCTGCCCTACAACAACCTGTTCGATGCCGCGACCGGCACGATGAAATCGCTGGAGGAACTGCGGGCGGCGTTCTCAGGCGCCGGCGTGAAACTCGATGCGCCCATCGTGACGAGCTGCGGCTCCGGCGTCAGCGCCGCCGTGCTGACGCTGGCGCTCTATCGCCTCGGCGTCGAGAACCCGGCGCTGTATGACGGCTCGTGGACGGAGTGGGGCGCCGCCGACGGCCCGCCGGTCGCGACCGGCCCGGCCTGATCTTGAAGCCTGGAGGCTACCTCGTCGCGTGCATCACCGGGGCGGGAAGAACGGATTGGGTTGTTGCTGCTGCAGGGTCAGCGCCGCCTCACGCGCGAGGCGCGCGCGCCGTGCTGCGGCCATCCGCCGCCGTTCCCGGGCCCGCTCCGCGGCCCTCCTGTTGATGGCTCTGCGGCCCGGCTTCGCTTCCGTGGTCGATGTCGTTTCATCGATGAGGACGGCGGGACCGCCGAGCGTCGCGATCAGGGTCGTGGCGATACTGCCTTCGAACGGCGGGATATCCGCTGCCGGCTCCGGCGAAGTTGGCAGCGCCAGGCTCCGGCGTTGCGGCGATCGCGGCGATCTTCACTTCCGCATCGGCCAAGGACGCCTCGGTTGCGGCCGCCGCGTCTCCGCGCTCGTCCCCTTGGCCAGTTCTTCCGGCTTTGCCGCCTCAACCTGCATCGGCTCTGCCGGCGTCAGCGCCGCCAGTTTCGCCGGCTCGGCCGGACGGGCGTCCGGGGTTTGACCGGCCGGTGCCGCGACATCGGGTGTTCCGGAACGGCGGCGGGGACATTCTCCGCCGGCTTCTCTGCAAGCGGCGGATCGATACGCAGCAGCGCCAGCGTCGGCGGCGGATCGTCATTGAGGCGGGCAAACATCGGCTCGGGCGTCGCCCGTCGCGAAGGAAGGTTGGCAAATTCCTCATGCTTGGCACGCAACAGGGCGGCAGCGCCGAGGCCAAAAATCAGGACCGACATCGAAAGCACGATCGCGGTGAACAGGAAACGAAAGCCGGGAAGCATGGACGCGAGTTCCATTCCCCTCCTTGGATATTCGGAGGGCTATTAGTGCCTAGGGAACGCGGTGAGCACTCTGGCCGTGATTCGCGGGGGCGGCGCGCGCGGCGAATCAGGCCGATTTGAGAGTATCTCAATGCCTGTCCACTTTTTGTTACTAAAATCTGCGTTCTGAAGACGCTGACGGCCCCAACAGCAGCGATTTCCGGCGCTCTGAGGCATCTTTGCCGCAGCTGAACAGCGATCACAAATGGCCCGCGCGGGCCGAATTTCGCGGACTTGTCTTGAATGTGCCGCTATCTTCCGTCATCTGCCGTTAACCGTCCGGTGGGGCTTGAGGTCTATACAAAGGCGATGATGAATAACCGCATTCTGACGATTTGTGCTGCCATTGCCGCGGGCATGGTGGGAACTTCGCTCGCCCATGCGCAGCAGGGTTATCCGGCCCAAGGTCAGGTCTACCAAGGACAAGTCTATCAAGGTCAGGCTCCGGGACAGTATGTTCCCGGTGGCTATGCCACGGATGAACGCCGCGGCCCCGGCGAACCCGACTTCGACGCCCTCGACGACGATGATGCGCCGAACGGTCAGAACGCGGCCGCGTTGCCGCCGCCCGGCCCGGTGATGTCGCCCAGCGACCCCCGCTATGGCCGCCCGGCCGGTGCGCCGGTTTATTCAGACCGTGGCGCTCCGACGCCCACGGGTCCGATTCTTTCTCCCGACGATCCGCGCTATGGCCGCACCGCGCCAGCACCGGTTTATTCGGACCGTGGCGCCGCGACGCCCACGGGTCCGGTCCTTTCGCCCGACGATCCGCGTTACGGCCGTCCGGCCGGACCGCCCGCGGTCATCTACGGGGACCGCACGCCCGGTTCGCAGCAGCAACCAGCCTATTCGGATCGCGGCGACAGCCGCATTCCCGGCGCCGGCATCGTCTATCCGAACGACGACCGCGCGGGCCTGCGCCCGCCCGGCGCGATCGGCTCGACCGCCGGCGCAGTTCCCGCAGCAGCAACCCGCTGTCGGCGCCGACGGCAGGCCGGTGCAGCTTGCCGCGCTGCCACCGGAAGAGCAGCCGGAAGTGGGCCCTGCGCAGCTTCCGCCGCACCTGCGCCGCCAGGAAGTGACCTTCCCGACCAAGGAGCCCGCGGGCACCATCGTCGTCGATACCGTCCAACACCCACCTCTATTACGTGCTCGGTGGCGGTCGCGCGATCCGCTACGGCGTCCGCGTCGGCCGCGACGGCTTCACCTGGACCGGCGTGCAGAAGGTCACCCGCAAGGCCGAGTGGCCGGATTGGCATCCGCCGACCGAGATGATCGAGCGCCAGCCCTATCTGCCGCGCTTCATGGCCGGCGGCCCCGGCAATCCGCTCGGCGCGCGCGCCATGTATCTCGGCTCGACCATCTACCGTATCCACGGCACCAACCAGCCCTCGACGATCGGCAAGTTCGTCTCCTCGGGTTGCATCGGCATGCTGAACGAGGACGTCTCGGATCTGTTCGAGCGCGCCAAGGTCGGCACCCGCGTGGTGGTGCTGCCCGGCGGCCCGCCGCCGGCCAACACCGCAAGCGCATCGGCCGCGCCGGTACAGTCTTCTGGTCCGGCTGCCGCCGCAGGCCCCGGACCGGCACAGGCGCAGTTGGCGCCCGTTCCCGGTGCGCAGCCGGCAGTCGTGCCGCCGCTGCCCGCGCCTGTCACGATTCGCTAGGGCTTCCTTGTCCCGGACGCGGTGCAGCGTGTCTTCACGCTGCTCCGCAGAGCCGGGACCCATCTCACCTAACAACCTCGGTCGCATTATGGGCCCCGGCTCGGCAGCGCATCACTGCGTGCTGCGCCGCGTCCGGGGAAGGAGATCGGCCACTCAGGCCAGCCGCTGCTTCGGCTCGCCCTTGAACCAGGCGTCGATGCCCTCGACCATCTGCCGATAGTGGTTGCGAAAGCTGTCCTCGGTGACGTAGCCGAGATGCGGCGTCAGCACCATGTTGTCGAGCTTGCGGAACGGATGCTCGACCGGCAGCGGCTCCTCGGAGAACACGTCGACCCCGGCGCCGGCGATCTTCTTTTGCGTCAGCGCGTCCAACAGCGCGCCTTCGTCGACGATCGGCCCGCGCGCGGTGTTGACGAGGTAGGCGGTCGGCTTCATCCGCGCCAGCTCATCGCGCCCGACCAGCCCGCGCGAGCGCTGGCTCAGCACCACATGGATGGTGACGATGTCGGCGGTCGAGAACAGCTCTTCCTTGCTGGCGTAGGTCACGCCGACTTCCTTGCATTTCTCCGGCGTCAGGTTCGGGCTCCAGGCGATCACGTTCATGCCAAAAGCCTGCGCCAGCTTCGACACCTTGGTGCCGAGTTTGCCGAGGCCGATGACGCCGAGCGTCCGGCCCTCGATCTCCATGCCGACGATGGGCCTGCAACGGTTCGCCGGCATGCATGCGGGCGTTCTCGCGGCCGATATTGCGGGTCAGTTCCAGGATCAGGCCCATGGTCAGCGGCGCGGTCGGGTCGCGGCCCCATTGCGTGCCGCACAGCGTCACCTTGTGGTCCTTGGCGGCTTCCATGTCGATCGCGGCATTGCGCATGCCCGAGGTGATCAGGAGCTTCAGGTTGGGCAGGCTTGCGAACATGGTGCGCGGAAACGGGGTGCGTTCGCGCATCGCGCAGATGATCTCGAAATCCTTCAGGGCGTGGGCGGCGGCCTCCGCGGTCGCAAACGGCTGGTTGAACACCGTGACGTCGACGCGGTCCTGGACTTTGGACCAGTCGGCGACCGAGAGCGCCACATTGAGATAGTCGTCGAGGATTGCACAGCGCAGCCGCGTCATGGGGAAGGTCCGTTGTTGGCGAGGATGACGGCGCGGGATGGCCGTCGGGGAGGATCGCCATGGTTGCGCGCAATCAGGGATGGCGCAAGCGGACTTAAACGCAGGGCAGGCTCAAATAACCGGAAAGCTCAGTTCCGATGGCCGAGATGCTTGGCGCGCCAGGCCGGGCCCGGGCCGCGCATATAGTGCAGTTCCGGGCGGTAGGGGTTGAACGCCTTGGCGACGAACTGGCGCCAGAAGGCGCGGAGTTCTGCCAGCGGTTTTGCCAGTCCGTCGCGGCTGTTCGCCGGGGCGTGAAAGGATGCCGAGCTGATCGTAGCCATGACGCGGGCCCTTGTTTTCAAGTCGCCTTTTTCGGCGCTGAAAACGAGTTTTCGCCTGATTTGTTAAAAGATGGTTACAATTGTCGGGATCCCGGCGCACATGGTGACCACCCCGTATTCATCCGTGGTGAACGGATGGAAAACGGGTTCCCGCGGTTGCCCTTTGGCGGTCGCGCCGCTACATCAGCGGCAGCAAATTTCCGTAAAATCCAACGATTCTAAGGGCTCTCGATGGCGCGCCAGTTCGTCTATTTCATGCAGGGTTTGACCAAGAGCTACCCGACCCGGAAGGTGCTCGATAACGTCCATCTGTCGTTCTACCCCGACGCCAAGATCGGCGTGCTCGGCGTCAACGGCTCCGGCAAGTCGACCCTGCTCAAGATCATGGCCGGCCTCGACAAGGAATATAACGGCGAGGCCTGGGTCGCCGAGGGCGCCCGCGTCGGCTATCTCGAGCAGGAGCCGCAGCTCGATCCTGCCAAGTCGGTCCGCGAGAACGTCATGGAGGGCGTCGCCAAGCAGAAGGCGATCCTCGATCGCTACAACGAACTGGCGATGAACTATTCGGAAGAGACCGCCGACGAGATGACCAAGCTGCAGGACGAGATCGAGGCCGCAGGGCCTCTGGGATCTCGACAGCAAGGTCGACCAGGCGATGGACGCGCTGCGCTGCCCGCCCGACGATTCCGACGTGACGAAACTTTCGGGCGGCGAGCGCCGCCGCGTCGCGCTGTGCAAGCTGCTGCTCGACCAGCCGGAGCTGCTGCTGCTGGACGAGCCGACCAACCATCTCGACGCCGAGTCGGTGTCGTGGCTGGAAGGCCATTTGCGCAACTATCCCGGCGCGATCCTGATCGTGACCCATGACCGCTACTTCCTCGACAATGTGACGGGCTGGATCCTCGAGCTCGACCGCGGCAAGGGCATTCCCTACGAGGGCAATTATTCGTCCTGGCTGGTGCAGAAGCAGAAGCGCCTCGAGCAGGAAGGCCGCGAGGATGCCGCGCACCAGAAGACGCTCGCCCGCGAGCAGGAGTGGATCGCGTCCTCGCCGAAGGCGCGCCAGGCCAAGTCCAAGGCGCGCTACCAGCGCTATGAGGATCTGTTGAAGCAGGCGAGCGAGAAGCAGAGCCAGACCGCGCAGATCACGATTCCCGTGGCCGAGCGCCTCGGCCAGAACGTCGTCGACTTCGAAGGGCTCTACAAGAGCTTCGGCGATCGCGTGCTGATCGAGAATCTCACCTTCAAGCTGCCGCCGGGCGGCATCGTCGGCGTGATCGGCCCGAACGGCGCCGGCAAGACCACGCTGTTCCGGATGATCACCGGGCAGGAGAAGCCGGACCAGGGCACGATCACCGTCGGCGAGAGCGTGCATCTCGGTTACGTCGATCAGTCGCGCGACGATCTCGACGGCAAGAAGAACGTTTGGGAAGAGATTTCCGGCGGCAACGAATTGATCCTGCTCGGCAAGCGCGAGGTCAATTCGCGCGGCTATTGCTCCTCGTTCAACTTCAAGGGCGCCGACCAGCAGAAGAAGGTCGGCGCGCTGTCGGGCGGCGAGCGCAACCGCGTGCATCTGGCCAAGATGCTCAAGTCCGGCGCCAACGTGCTGCTGCTCGACGAACCGACCAACGACCTCGACGTCGACACGCTGCGCGCGCTGGAAGAGGCGCTGGAGGATTTCGCCGGCTGCGCCGTCATCATCAGCCATGATCGCTGGTTCCTCGACCGCATCGCCACCCACATCCTGTCCTTCGAAGGCGACAGCCATGTCGAATGGTTCGAAGGCAACTTCCAGGACTACGAAAAGGACAAGATGCGCCGGCTCGGCCAGGACAGCATCATTCCGCATCGCATGAAGTACAAGAAGCTGACGCGGTGAGGGAATAGCGGCGTTTGCGTGATGGCCGCAGCGCCAGTGCTGCGGCCAGTTGTCGCTTCACAGCGCGGTCAGATTGCGTAGATATAGGTCTCCTTCCGCAATTCGAATCTCGCAGCGAGCCCTCCTGATGTCCTTTACTCCCGAAACACCCTTGCCGCCCGAACCTCAGCGGAAGGCGCTGCGTCCGATCCCGCTGCTGATCTTCAGCTCCCGCTGGCTGCAGCTGCCGCTTTATATCGGCCTGATCGTCGCGCAGGGCGTCTATGTGGTGCTGTTTCTGAAGGAGTTGTGGCACCTGTTCGCCCACGCCTTCGATTTCAGCGAGCAGCAGATCATGCTGGCGGTGCTGGGCCTGATCGACGTGGTGATGATTTCCAACCTGCTGGTGATGGTCATCGTCGGCGGCTACGAGACGTTCGTCTCCCGTCTCAATCTGGAAGGACATCCCGATCAGCCGGAATGGCTCAGCCACGTCAACGCCAGCGTGCTCAAGATCAAGCTCGCGATGGCCATCATCGGCATCTCGTCGATCCATCTGTTGCGCACCTTCATCGAGGCCGGAAGCCTGGCTTCGGGCAAGAGCGGCTACACCGAAACCGGCGTGATGTGGCAGACCATCATCCACACGGTTTTCATTCTGTCGGCGATCGGCATTGCCTATGTCGACAAGCTGTCGAATGATTCCGCCGAACATGCCAAACAGGCCGTCTCGCATTGATGGGTAATGTGTCGATCGACAGGATTCCGGTTTGCGACAGAGGTTGATAGCCGCGTTTCTGATACTGGCAGCGATGACGCCGGGCGCGGTGCGCCCGGTTCACGCCGCCGACGCCGCCTTCACCCAGTTCATCGCCTCGCTGTGGCCGGAGGCGCAGGCCGCCGGCGTGTCGCGCGCGACGTTCGATGCCGAGACGAAGGGGCTCGAGCCCGACTACAAATTGCCGGACCTGATCCTGCCGGGCCGGCCCGCCACCGGCGCGCCGTCGCAGGCCGAGTTCGTGCAGGTGCCGGCCGATTACGTCAAGGAAGCTTCCATCGCGCGGCTCGCGGCCGAGGGGCAGAAGCTGATGCAGAAGCATCGCGCGGCGCTGAACGAAATCGAAAAGCGTTTCGGCGTTCCTTCAAGCGTCGTGCTGGCGATCTGGGGCCGCGAGACGGACTATGGCCGCTACCGGCTGCCTTACGACACGCTGCGCGTGGTGGCGACGCAGGCCTATGTCGGCCGCCGCAAGGACCAGTACCGGGGCGAGTTCATTCTCGCGTTGAAGATCCTCGGTGAGGGCGCGGTGACGCGCGCGGATTTCCGCTCGTCCTGGGCCGGCGCCACCGGCTACACCCAGTTCCTGCCGTCCGAATATTACAAGCACGGCGTCGATCTCGACGGCGACGGCCGGGTCGACATCTGGCATTCGGTGCCGGATGCGCTGGCCGCCGCCGCGCAGCAGCTCGTCAACAAGGGCTGGCAGGCGGGCGTGCGCTGGGCCTATGAGGTGAAGGCGCCCGCCAATGTCGACTGCACCATGGGCGTGCCCGAGGTGACGAAACCGATCGCCGAATGGCTGCGCGCAGGTTTTGTGCCGGTGCGGGGCCAGAAGCTGAGCGCGGCGGAGCAGGCGCAGCCGGCCTCGCTGCTGCAGGTCGAGGGTATCTACGGCCCGGCCTTCCTGACCACGAAGAACTACTTCGTCATCAAGGAATACAATTTCTCCGACTTGTATGTGCTGTTCGTCGGCCATCTCGCCGACCGCATGACAAGCCCGCAGCCGTTCGCCACGCCATGGTCGGCCTCGACGCAGTTGCGCTCGGCCGATGTCGAGGCCATGCAACGTCATTTGACGCGCATCGGCCTCTACAAGGACAAGCTCGACGGCAAGGCGGGCATGCAGACCCGCGCGGCGCTCGGCACGTATCAAAAGTCCGCCGGCCTCAAGGTCGACTGCTGGCCAAGCGAAGCGGTGCTGCGCTCCATGAGCGCGGGACGGTGACATCTTCATCCGCCCCTGGAGGGGGCGGATCGACGCGCGCAAAGCGCGCGGCGAGGTGGGGTGACGGTCTCTCCACATGTAACACTGTTGGACGTGGAGAGACCGTCACCCCACCCCGTCTCGCATTTCGCTGCGCTCCATGCGAGCCGACCCTCCCCCTCCAGGGGAGGGCTAAGAAAAAAAGCCCGGCCGAAAATTCGGCCGGGCTTCGATCAAGACGCGCGGCTCGCGCGCCAATCGATCAGATCAGTTGCAGACCTCGACGCGGCGATAGCGCCAGTCGTAGCCGTCCCAGAAGCGCTCGCGAACCATCCGGCACGCCGGGTAGGGCGCTTCTTCCACGTACACCGGGCCGCCATAGGCCGGGCGGCTGGAGGCGATCGCGCCACCGATGATCGCGCCGCCGAGCAAGCCGGCCGCCACGCCTGCGGCAACGCCACGCTGTGCGCTTGCGGGTGTCGCTGCGAGCGAACCGGCAATCGTTGCGACCGCGACCAAGGCAGCAAATGTCTTCTTCATGTCCTGGATTCTCCTGGAGTGACGCCTTCGGGCGCCGGGTTTACGGGTGACTCATACGCCGTTTCGAACTGCCGTTTCGCTACAGAAGCGTACCTAGGTCAATCGAAAGTAAACGTCTTGAAACCGTGATCGAAAAAAACGGTTTTTTCGGGCCGGAACGCACGTTCTGCCCGGAAAAGCCGTGCTTTTCCGGGTGGTTCGATCGCAGATTTAATGAAGATGAACGCGCACTTTTCAGTGCGAGGCGAGCACCTAGTCGCAAACCCTGACGTTGCGGACCCGCCAGCCGTAACCATCCCAGAACCGCTGGCGCTGCCAGATGCAGGATTCGCCGTAGCCGGGATCGACAACATAGGCCGGACCGCCGCCATAGTAGCCAGGCGCATAATAGCCCGGACCGTAATAGCCGTTCTGCGACGCGATCGCGCCGCCGACAATGGCGCCGCCAATCAATCCGGCGGCGACGCCTGCCGCGACACCGCGCTGCGCTTGCGCGGGAGCGGGGATGGAAACGGCGGAAACGGTCAATGCGGCGGCGGCGCCGAGCGCCATCAATGTCTTCTTCATGGCCTCATCTTTCTCGTGGGAAGCAAAGGGCATTAAGTTTTATCCCGGCAAAAGTTCCATATTTCGCTTGAATGATCAATGAACGGCGGTGGCTGCCGGGGGCGACGAAAGGGGAGGGATCGGCGCAGGCGGTGCAAAGATACCTAATCCCTCGGCGCAGGCACGATGACGAGCGGAATGACGGCATTCATGGTGGCAGTCGGCGGAACTCGCTGCTTTGCTTCCTGCTGATGAACCGGGGGCAAGCCGGCGCGAACGCGGGGCGACCTCGGATGTCCGGCGATTCCTGGCGACGGCTGGAACCGCTTTCCGGTTCGGCAGCGACAGTTCTTCGTCGGATAGTTCCACTCTCCAGCGATTCGGCGGGGACAGCGGCGGAGGCGGTGGCGACGGCGGTGGCGGCGATTGACGCCGAAAATCCTGGGAATATCAGCGCGCCAGCGTGATCTAGCTCAATGACGCCTGTTTAGATTCATTCCAGTCTTTCCCCGGCATCAGTTTGGAATTGCTTGAAAATGCTGCTTTTCCTTTTGCATCTCGTCGCGCTCTTAAATATCGATGAGCTCGCATCACACTAGGGTTCTAGCGGTTTCATGATTGTCTGTTCCTGCAACGTCCTGAGCGACCACGATGTCCGAAGTGCCGTGAGTGCAGCCTCGGACCTGCCGCGGAATCCCAAGCAGATTTACGGTTGCCTCGGCTGCAGCGCCGAATGCGGCCGCTGCGCGCGCACCATCAAGACCATCATCGACGAAGCGCTTGGCGCCTGCGCCAAGGAATGCTGCTCCGGCTGCCCGCACAGCCGCCACGCCGCCAATGACGAGCCCGCGCAGGAAGCTGCCCCGGCCTTCGCGCTCGCGGCCTGCTGAAAACCCGCTCGAATCCCCTGATTTCCGTTGTTCCCACCGCTTTTGTTGCGGAGCGGTTGCTCTCGGCTACGAACTGATTTAGAAGCATTCTAAATGCAGTGTCAGGCCGCGTTTGGCCTGAGGAAATCGGAGTGGACCATGCAGGGCGATCCCAAAGTCATCGACTATCTCAACAAGGGCCTGCGCAGCGAGCTCACCGCGATCAACCAGTACTGGCTGCATTACCGGCTCCTGAACAATTGGGGCCTTCTGGAAATGGCCAAGGTCTGGCGCAAGGAATCCATCGAGGAGATGGAGCACGCCGACAAGTTCACCGACCGGATTCTGTTCCTCGACGGCTTTCCCAACATGCAGGTGCTCGATCCCCTGCGCATCGGCCAGAACGTCAAGGAAATCATCGAATGCGACCTCGCCTCCGAGATATCAGCGCGCACGCTCTACCAGGAAGCCGCAACCCACTGCCACAGCGTCAAGGACTACGTCTCGCGCGACCTGTTCGAGCAGCTGATGAAGGACGAGGAACATCACATCGACTTCCTCGAAACCCAGCTCGACCTGATCGGGCGCATCGGGCTCGAGCTCTACACGCAGAAGCATGTCGGCGGATTGGAGAGCGGGGACTGAGCTCTTCTTACCCTCCCCTGGAGGGGGAGGGTCGACGCTCATGCAATGAGCGGCGGGGTGGGGTGACGGTGCCTCCACATCCAACAGCGCTCGAATGGAGAGACCGTCACCCCACCCCGTCTCGCATTTCGCTTCGCTCCATGCGAGCCGACCCACGAGCGAGCTTCGCTCGTCTCGGACCCCTCCAGGGGAGGGTGATCCGATCTCGACAATCTTCCCTACAAGCTGCGTCTTGTACCGCTCGTAAATCACTTCCTGGCTTTCGCGCTCGCCGAGGCCGGTCTGGTCGTGGATCACTTCGCCGATGCTCGGCATCACCGAGCGTTCGACCCGCTCACCCGCCCACAATTTCGAGCGCATCAGCGCCTTGCCGCAGTGGAAATAGGCTTCCCTGACGTCGATGCGCAGCACCGCGCGCGGCGGCTTGCCGAACTCGATCATCGAGGCCATCAGCTCCGGATCGACAGACACCTTGCCCGTGCCGCCGACGCGCAGCGTCTCGTCGATCCCGGGCACGAAGAAGATCAGCTGCACGAAGCCGCTTCCCTCGACGATGTTGCGAAAACTGTCGATACGGTTGTTGCCCGAGCGATCCGGCATCAACAGCAGGTTCGGTCCCGCGACATGGATGAAGCCGGGATTGCCGCCGCGCGGCGAAGCATCGACGCTGCCGTCCGCGCCCGAGGTGGCGAGCACGCAGAACGGTGACATGCCGATGAACTTCCTGGCATGGACGTCGATCTCCGGCCGCGCCTTGGCGATCACGCGCGGTGAGGGCGCAGGATAGATCGTAGCGAGGTCGCTCGCGCTGAAATCGGTCAAGATGTCCTCCGATCGAAACAGGAATTTGCGCCTTCGGTCCTGGTCCAATCGGGACCGATCATTTGCCAGAATACCATCGCCGCCGTTCGGCGGCCACTCACGATCGCCGCCATGGCCAGTCGATCACCTCCGAACAGTACAACGCCCACCAGACGATGACCGGCTGAAAGCCAGCCGCGGTCCGTGATAGAGCCAGCTGCTGGCGATGTAGGGCAGGTCGATGCCGTCAATCGCGTGCTTGAAGTTCGCCGGCCAGACGCAGATCGCGTAAGCCGCAGCGCGATACCCGCCCACCGGCGCAACGGCCGCGTCACCAGCGCGACGGCGCCGAGAATTTCGCAGACGCCGGTGATCAAAACCACCTGCGATGGAAACGGCACCCAGGACGGCGTGATCGCAAGCAGCTTGTCCGGCGCCCACAGATGCGCAATGCCCGCCGCCGCATAGAACAGTGCGAGGATCCAGCGCATCGCGGCGCGGCTGTTGTCATTTCCCGGTTCGGAGATCATCGCGGCACAATAGCATGCGCCGCACCAAGGCGCCACGTCATGCGTTTTTACACCGCGTCCGCCGGCACAAAGCAGCTGATGATGATGCTGCCGCGGTGATGCACGTACCACACCACGGCTTCGCCGATCGGGTTGCCCTGATCGCGAATGACCGCGCGGTCGGGCACCTGCATCCATTGGCCCTCGATCGGGACCCAATAGGCGCCGCCGCGAACGTCGTAGCTGGTGCGATGTCCGTCCGACTCATCGCAGCACGGCACGCCGTTCGGCGCGATCACGCTCTTGAACCAGGCGCGGATATCGGGCGGCACGTGGCCGAACTGGCCCCTGTCGACGGCGAGCGCTGTACCGGCCGATACCGAAAGGCAGGCCAGCAAGACGAATGGCGCAAGCCTTCGCATCCGATCCTCCGCTGCGTGTCTTTATCCTCGCGGGCATCGACCCCACGATTCGTAAATCCAGAGGACAATTCAAGCGGAGGCGGCGTCGCGGATGCACGCTCAAATAATGAGCGATGTGGCGGCGCGAATTGATGCGGTGCGAAATCAGGCGTCGTTTGTCTTAGCCGATTTCGCCGTCGTTTTCGGCGCAACATTCTTCCACGCCATGCCGAGCGCGCTCTTCAGCGTCGTCGCATTGGCCTTTGCCAGCAGCACGTTGGTATAGCCCTGCTTGCCCCAGCCGCCCGGCACCGGGCGGAAGATCTCCGGCTCGGCGTCAACCAGCATCGCTTGCTGCTCGGAGGTCAATTTCAACGTGCCCCAGGCATCATCGGGATAACCGAGCGTGGCGAAGACACGCTTGCCGACGCGGAAGTCCGCGGTGCGCTGATGCGCGCCCTCGACCGCGCCGGGAAGGGCAAGTGCTGCGCGGCGAAAATGGCTGGCCGACATCGCTACCGCTTCGCCGCTTACATCGCGCGCTGCGGTGCGGTCTGCAGCAGCTCTTCCAGCTGCTTCTTGTAGAACTTCGCATTGCCGGTCGTGAGATGGCCGCGCGTCTCGCTGGAGGCCGGGATCAGGAACAGGCGGCCGTTCTTGACGCGCTTCAGCGCGCATCCGTGACGCCGGTTTCCGGCGGATTGCGTTCGTCGTCGGCGGCATTGATCAGCAGCAGCGTGGCTTCGATCTTTTCCAGCGCGGGCGCAGGATTGTAATCGTGCGAGGCTTCCCACTGGTAGATGAAGTCGTTGGCATCGGCGGTGATGGCGGTCGCCAGCCGGTCATCGACCATCTTGTCGGCCTTCGCGCGTCGGCGCCAGCGCCTGATAGGCCAGCGTGCCGCCGCCGGTCGCGATGCCATAGGCGTTGATGGCGTATTTCATCATGCGCGGCTGGGTGATGTAATTGCCGCGATTGTAGTCGGGATCATTCCTGATGGTCTCCAGCATCATCCGCCGCAGCATCCAGTTGCGCGCCGCCATCTCGGTCGGCTGCGACGCCATCGGCACCAGCGCGTCCATGAATTGCGGATATTTTCCGCCCCAGATCCAGGTGTGCATGCCGCCCATCGAGTTGCCGATGACGAGCCGCAGATGCTTTACGCCGAGCCCTTCCTTGACCAGACGATACTGCGCGTCGACCATGTCCTCGTAATTGTATTTCGGAAATGCGGTCTTCATGCCGTCGGACGGCTTTGACGATTTGCCGTGGCCGACACTGTCGGGAATGATGATGTAGTATTTCGCGGCGTCCAGCGGCTGGCCGGCGCCGAACAATTCGCCGCCGAAGCTCGGCGTCAGCATGCTGGCGGCCGATCCGCCCGAGCCGTGCAGCACCAGCACCGGCTGCCCGGTCGGCTCGCCGATCGTGGTGTAATGCAGCCGCAGTTCCGGCATCGTCTCGCCGGTGTGGAATTTGAAATCCTTCGCGATCCACTCGCCCTGTTTCGGCGCCGGATAGTCGGCCGCGAAAGCGGTGACGGAGGTCACGGCGAGGGCGGCCGACAAGGCGGCGTACGGAAAATTCATGATGGTCTCCCCGAGGGCCGCGGCTGTCTTGTGCGCCGCTTGCGGGGAACCTTATCACACCGGCTATTTCCGTCACCAGACCGGCGACAATGCGAGTCGCCTATCCCTCCACTTCGGTTTCCGGCCGGTCATTGCCGGCGGCGGTCTCCGAGTGCCATCGTCCGTCCGGCGGTTTCGTATTCGATCGCCTCCGTGCGGCCCGGCACCCGCTGCTCGGCCGCCGCGCGCCGGGCGGCTGCCAGCGCCGCGGCGCGGTTCGGAAACGGCTCGGAAAACACCCCGTTGACGGTGTAGGCCCAGCCGCCGTCATGTTCGACGATCTTGTAGGTCACATGGGTCATCGGGAACTCGCTGTTTGCTGGTGCCGACAGGGGTGAACGCGCCGCGTGATTTATGACAGAATAGGCCAAGTCGTCGGATTTTGCACCGATCGTTCGTCCTTGATGACGAGGGTGCAGAGGAGAGAACAATGTGCCGCAACATCAAGACCCTGTTCAATTTCGATCCCCCGGCTACGCACGCCGAAATCCATGCTTCCGCGCTGCAATTCGTGCGAAAACTCTCCGGCTTCAATTCGCCGTCGCAGGCGAACGCCGAGGCGTTCAACCGCGCGGTTTCCGAAGTCGCCGATAGCGCACGGCGCTTGCTGGCCTCGCTGCAGACCAACGCCTCGCCGCGCGACCGCGAGGTCGAGGCCGGGAAGGCGAGGGAGCGCTCGCGGGCGCGGTTCGGCTAGGGAGGTGGACTAAGCGGCCCCACAAATGCGGCGGGCCTTGTCGCGCCATGCGGTTTCCGGCAGATCGCGCCAAACCGGGACAACCGGCCTTCCGGAATGCCCCCTGACCGGAAATCACGCGGACATTCCGAAATCGACTCAATAACCCAATGCTGATATTTAGGGAAAGCCGACAGCTCAAGTGGAACTTACGCCGGAACGGAACGTTGCTGTCGTCGTGATTTCAGCATCAGGAGCTAAACATGTCGCGTGGGATGCCATCGATGACGGCGTTGTTGGGCTTGCTCGCTCTGGCGGGTTATCAGAACAGGGATAAGCTCGCGGAGCTGCTTAAGGGTGCGGGCAGCAGCGGCAACACTCCGCCCGGCTCAAGCAACCAGCAGGGCCCCTTGCGGAAGTGCTCGACGCCACCTATCGCGGCACGATGGTGTGCGATTCGGTCTCGGGCAATCCGACTGACCGCGCAGAGCAGCGTGAGGGGCCCTGCGATGGTGCAGCGTCACGGGGGCGGCCTCGTCGCACATCAGGGCGGCGGGCTCGCGAAGGCGCCGGAGGGCGGGGCATGCTGAAGAGAGTGGCGGGCTCGGGGAACTGCTCGAACGCTGCGCGGCGTGACGGGCAGGAGCACTGTCGAGGAACTGATGGATGCCGACGACGGGCCGTAACATCGACGTCAATCCGCGACTCGTCGAACCTGCGAAGGCCTAGCGGCCGGCGAGATCTGGTAGCCGCATGCTTGGAGCGCGGGCCACGCGCCGGCGCAGGAGCGGGCTCGGGCGACGCAGGCGTGGTTCGCGCCAGACGCTGCTGGCGATCCTCGTGGCCGCCGACCAGCGCGGCGCGCGAGTGCTGTCCGTTCGCGAAGCGTTCGCTGCATTTTCGCGCAACGCGAAGCGGCGGGCGTGGTCGAGGGTCTGACGCCGATCGCGGGTGATCCCGTCGCGACGGTCCACGTCGTCGCTGCGCTCGTTGCGTCACTGCTCCCACGCCGCCATTGTGGCAGAAATTTCACGCCGGCGCGGTCGGGCCCTACGCGGTCACGACGGAGGCGTCGGACGAGCTTGTTGGCGGCAGCGGACTGACTTCCACTTCTGGCCGTTTGCAACGTGCCGTACTGTGACCGTCTTCCCGAGACGACAGCACGTGTTGGGCATGGCCGGCCTAACGGTTGACGCTTCGTCCGATCAAACAAGTCGATTCTCTTATCGTGCGACGATCTCGGAAGCGCCCCACGGCTGCTGCGCTCCTGCCTCCCTTCCGTCGAAACCAGGATCGCCTCTTCCCTCGATAATTGGAAGAGCCGTCGGTGGAGGTACCGATGTTATACTCGCAAAGCCCACCACTCGCGGACAAAGAGTGGCTGACAGCCGAAGAAACTTCGTCCGGCGGGTTTGCGCGCGATGCGGACGCTCGATCCGATCGCGCATTGGAGACGGCGCATGAAGCCGTCGATCGATTCTCCTAATCCTACCGCTTCGGCGAGAGGCAGTGGCGAGCGGCCGGCCGTCGATTGGCAGGCGAATATTCCGCACCCTTACCCGGTTCTCTATTGCGGTTCTCATCGGTGTCGGCGCCACGCTTGGCTGGCAGTCCTACGGTGATGCAGCAAAGGAGATGCTGGTAGCCCGGGCTCCGACGCTGGCCTCGGTGTTATCCGTTTCGACGACGAAGTCGCCAGTCGTGGCTGCAACTTCCACTGACCCGATGCAGCAGCTTGCGCCCTTGGCGTCCAATCTCGATGTCGTGCGGCGCAGCGTAGAACAACTCGCTGCCAAGCAAGAACAGATGGCCCAGAACATTGCGGCGCTACAGGCTGTTGAGGAGGACATCAGACAGAAGATGTCGTCCACGCCTCCGGCCCCGGCCCAGCAGGCGGCCTCATCCCGCAGCCCAAACCTCCGCAACCCAAGGCGCAATCATCGGCCGTACAGTCATCGTCGGTGCCTCGCCCGCCGCCTCCCGCCGGACCACAGCTCTCGCGCTGACGGCCCAGATTGCCGGCGGCGAAATTGATCAGCGCCTTTCATTGTGACCCGGTCAACTGATGGCGACCGAACCTTCGCCTCGGCTCACTTCGAGCTGACGCTGCTTCATTTTGAGGGGTTATCGACCGCGCTCACGCTTCATCGGTGGCGCTCTCCTCTGCGACCGTCGCTTCCAACTCGGGATGCGTGCCATGACTGCTGCTGGGGCGCGTTTGCAAGATGCCGATCGTTTCTGAAGATGTCCGTCAATCGGCGCAGACTGGAAGTGATCAGTACACCGTCAAAAGCGACGCGAATGACCCGCAGCGGACATCGACCTGCAAAAGACAACATTGCTGTCGCACCAAATTTCGCTTTTTCTGAATACCTTTCCGGGAATGTTTGAAGCAAGCCGGAGTTAACAGGTTCGGTTGGATCGGGGGCTCGAAGGCGTAGCATGCAGGAGGTTCCTATGATCAACTTGATGATTAGAATTGTGACGCTGGCGACGTGTTCGATTGCGCTGATCGCTGCGTTCTCGTTCAGTCCGGTTGCTGCAGCCGGAGGGGGCGGCGGTGGAGGAGGAGGAGGTGGCGGTGCTGATACAACCTATGGCGGGATGGACCAACGCTCCGCTTATCCGCCTTCGTCTTACCCGCAGCGGTCGGGTACCAAGGCCACTCACGTCCCCAAGGCCAAAAAAGCCAAGCAGTCCCTTTTCGACGACCCCGCTTTTGCCAAGGGTTACCGCGAAGCTTATGCGACCATCTATGACCGCAATGAATATGCCGCGGCCATCGAGCAGCTAAAGGCGCTCGGCCATGACGATCATCCGAACGTGGCCAATCTGATCGGTTATTCCTATCGCAAGCTCGGCGACTACAAGCTCTCGCAAGTCTGGTACGAGCGGGCGCTGAAAGCAGATCCGAACCATGTGCTGACCTGGCAGTACTACGGTCTGTGGCAGATCGAGCAGGGCAACCGCGAGCAGGCGGAATACCATCTGAGCCGGATCGCTGCGATCTGCGGAACCGACTGCGCGGAATATCGGTCTTTGGCGGAAGCGCTGGAAAAACCGCCCGGCACAGGTCTCGTCTATTGAGTATCGCCATTCAGCGAGCGTGTCGGCCGCGCTAGGAGCCATGCCTGAGTTTGGCGCTTTCGGATATTCGGACCGCTCTTGAGTATGTCCGTTATTGACAGCAAAGCGAAAGTGCAAAGACTTCGGGTCGAAGCCTGTTGTTGATCCAGGTGGTCATTGGACAGCACCTTTACGCGGTGCTGGCTTGAGCCAATACGATGCCCGTTCCGGACGAGAAGTTGGGAGCGCGAGCCATGCACGCCATGAAAGCCTACTTGCCTCCACTTGCGCGCTTGTTGATGTCTGGCCTATTTATCTGGGACGGCTTCCTCCAGCTGCGCGACCCGAGCGGGACGGCAAAGTATTTTGCGAACGTCCACATACCAATTCCCGATGTCGCGGTTTGGATTTCTATCGTTATCCATCTTCTCGCTGGGTTGGGCGTCCTAGTAGGTTTCAAAATTCGATGGGCGGCTGCAGCGCTCGTCGTCTTTTGCCTAGGCACCGGCTTTGGCGTCCATCTGGTGGCCGGGGACTTCAACAACATGATCCATTTCTATAAGAACTTAGTGATGGCAGGCGGCTTCCTTTACGTGATGGCCTACGGCGCGGGTGCCATTAGCATCGACGGTGTGGACGACGCGTAGTTTGCCTTCATTTCAAACTAATATTTGATGGTCGGCTGTTGGCACTTTCGGACCTCACGCGATACTCCGACTTGGGCCCGGCATGCGCTTCAAAGCGGACGTCCTACCAAACCCGGATTGATGAGCTCAGCCTCGCCGCCCGGTTCCGGCGCGGCGTGATGCACCTCACGGTGCGGCGAGACAGTGGCGTCCATGATGGCATCGGATGTCAGCCATCGGAGGAGTGCCATGGATCAGGCCAGGCGATTAAAGTTCGGCGCGATTTTTTTCACGATCTTCTGGATCGGCGGGATGCTGTGGTGGAGCGGCGAACATCATCCTGCCTACATCGTCATTCTTGCCGTTTGCGGCAGCATCGGTGGCTATCTCTGGTATCTCGCCATGCGCTGGGTGTTTCGACACATGCATCTGTTTTCGCCGAACGACGATCACGGCGCCGGCAGGGAGACGCTGTGATGACGCGCGTGATCGGCTGGGACGCTTCGTGATGCTGTTATTTCTCTCCTACATGATGAACCGGGCAGGTTGGCCATGCGCGCTCTCGCCGTTCTTGCGTTCGTCCTGATCTCGTCGACGTCCTTTGCCGCCACTTCCGAGCGAGTTCAGCAAAGGCGGCTGGTACAAGGACTTCCGGCCGGAGATCGAGCGCGCCAAGGCGAGCGGCGAGTTGTTTCGCATCAAGGGCCACTGCCAGTCGAACTGCACGTTGTTTCTGGGTTTGCGCAATGTCTGCGTCGAGCGCAGCGCCACGCTGCTTGTTGCATGCCGGTCACGACCGCCAGCGCAATATCAACGCGGGCTCAACGCAGCGGATGTTGAGCGCCTACAACGCCAAACTGCGCCACTACGCGCTCGACAATCACTACATGGATACGCTGGAGTTTCACGCCTCCCGGGCAGCAGGATCATCGACACGTTCGGCTACGGGAATGTCCGCGGCCGTAGAAGCCGAGCGCAACGATCAGCCCGCGTCCCACTTCACCGGCAGATTGAGCAGTCCGCGAAACGCCCAGCCGCCGATCCGCACCGGTTCGCGCTCGTCGAGCCGCAGGCCCTTCAGCCGCGCGAACACGCTCGGCAGCGCGACGTCGGCCACCATGGCGCGGGAGGCGAACGCGCCGGCGCAATAATGCGGGCCGGCGCCGAAGGCGATGCTCTTCTGGGTATCGCGGGTGATGTCGAAGCGATCAGGCTCGGCAAAGCAGGCCTCGTCGCGATTGGCCGAGCCGAACATGAAGAACACGCGGTCTTCCGGCTCGAAGTCGATGCCGCCATAGCTCCACGGCTTGGCGACGCGGCGCGGCGACATCTGGATCGGCGCGATCCAGCGCGCATACTCCTCGAACACGTCGATCCACTTTGCTTTGCCGTCGCGCACCAGCGCGAGTTGCGCGGGATGCGTCAGCAGCGCCCAGGTCGTGCCGGCAATCGCATCGCGCGGCTCGTTCTGGCCGCCCGAGATCGCAAGCTTGATGTTGGCGCGGATGCTGTCCATGTTCTGGCCGGAGGCCAGCAGCACGCTGAGGATCGAGGTGTTCGGGTGCTTCTTCACCACCGGAATCATGTCGTCGATCGCGGCATCGATGCCTGCGGTGGCGGCATGGCAGCGCGCCTCGACCTCCTTGTTGCCGGTGTAATTGGCGATGCCGTCGATCATCGCCTGCGACCACGCGTCCATGTCCTGGTAGCGCATGTTGGTCAGCCCGGTGACGTCCTTCAGGCATTCGGCCGACAGCGGCAGCGCCAGCGCCTTGCAGAGATCGGCGGCGCCTTGCGGCGCCAGCTCGTCGAGAATGCGGTCGGCGTGGGCCTGAAACTGCCGGACCCAGGTGTCGCGCACCGTGCGCGGCGACACCGCGGGAAACATCGCCTGCCGCTCCGTCATGTGCGCATCGCCATCCTTGCGCATCATGTTGTGGCCCATCAGCACATTCATCAGCCCGTTCGGCTGGTGCGAGGAGAACACGTCGATGCGCTTCTCCTGCGTGAAGATGTCGTCGCGGCGGGTGAACACCGTGGAGCCCAACTGCGGCACGAACGCGATCGGCGCCTCCTTCCGCATCTTCGCCAGCGCGGGGTAGGGGTCGGCCCAGAACGAGGGAACGTCGATATCGAAATGCGGGGCGTTGGACATGGTGCGGTCCGTTACAGCGATCGGCGGCGATGAAGCAGGCCTGTCATTGCCGGGCTTGACCCGGCAATCCATCCTCTTCGCAACAACTCTTTCGAAGTGCGATGGATACGCGGGTCAAGCCCGCGTATGACGACTGGAGCAAAGGGAGAGGACATCACACCGCCCGATAGCCGCCGTCGACCATCACGATCGTTCCGGAGACGTAAGCCGAGAGATCGGACGCCAGGAAGATCGCGGGGCCGACGATGTCTTCCGCGGTGCCGGCGCGGCCCAGCGGGGTGTGATCCATGAATGTCTTCACCAGTTCCGGATTGTTGGCGCGGGCATTGGCGTTCAGCGGCGTCGCGATGAAGCCGGGGCCGATCGCGTTGACGCGGACGCCTTCCTTGCCGAGTTCGGCGGCGAGCGCCTTGGTGAAGCCGAGCACGCCGTGCTTGGAGGCGGTATAGGCCGGCGAGCTCGGCGTGCGCACATGCACGAAGGACTGGATCGAGCCGATATTGACGATGCGTCCCTTGCTGGCGCGCAAGCGGCGCGAGGAACGCATGCGTCACGTTGAAGACGCCGGTGAGGTTGATCGCGATGATGTCTTCCCAATCCTTGATCACGTCATCGGCCGCGCCCAGCATGCCGTTGCGGCGGACGATGCCGGCATTGTTGACCAGGATCGAGACCTGGCCGACCTTGTCGGCGATCTGCTTCGCCATCGCGACGCAGTTTTCGCGGTTCGCGACGTCGAGCGCAAAGCTTTCGGCCTTGGCGCCGGTGTCGCGGATTTCCTTCGCGGCCTCCGCCGCCGCCTTCTCGTCCCTGTCGAGCAGCACGACGCGGGCGCCCTCGCGGGCGTAGCCGAGCGCGATGGCGCGCCCGATACCGGAGCCTGCACCCGTGATGACGGCGATGTGATTTTGGAGAAGGGGCATGAAGCGTTTCCTCTGCTTTTGGTTTTGGCCGAGGATAGCAAGCGTGTAGGCTTGTACAAGGGTGGAACGGAACCGGTTGAAGGAGACGAAGCATGATGCACATAGCAACCCGGTGGGGCGCATCACGCCTGCGCGGCGTCGCAAGCGCCGTATTGACCGGGCTGTGCGCGTTCGCCGCATTGTCGGTTCTGTCGGGCGGATCGCCGGCGGCTGCGCCGATCGCGGTGGCGGTGGCGGATTTCGATTATTTCGACACCTCCGGAGAAGTCACGGACCAGAGCGCGGAGCATCGCGCGCGCGTGGCGTCGTTTGCAAATTTGCTGCGCGACAACCTGGCGGCGCAGGGCGACTATCGCGTGGTGTCGATCGAATGCCGCGACCCTCCCTGCACCGCCACCAGCATGTCGCAGGACGTCTTCATCGCCGCCGCGCGGAAGGCCGGCGCGCGGCTCGTGGTCTATGGCGGCATCCGCAAGATGAGCACGCTGGTGCAATGGGGCGAGATCCAGCTGCTCGATCTCGAAGCCGAGAAATTGTTGATGCGGCGGACGGTGACGTTCCGCGGCGACAACGACGCCGCCTATCGCCATGCCGCGAATTTCGTCGGCGATCAGTTGAAGGAAACCATGCCGAAGCCGTGAGAGGTCCTACGCCTTCGGAAGCTGCGCCACGCATTCGATCTCGATCAGCATTTTCGGATCGGGCAGCGCCTGCACCACGCAGGTGGTGCGGGCGGGGTAGGGCGCCGGCCCGAACGCCGATGCGTGGCATACAATACGTTCATCGTGGCGACGTCGGAGGCGCGCGTCAGCAGCACGTTGACCTTGACGAGATCGCGAAACGTCGCACCGGCTTCACCCAGTATGCGCTTGATGTTGGCGACGACGAAGCCGAACTGCGCCTCAAAGCCGTCCGCCAGCGCGCCCTTGTCGTCAAAGCCGGGAATGCCCGAGACGAACAGCAGGTCGCCGGTGCGCGCGGCGAACGAGAGCGGCGGGGACTTGATGCCGGCGGGCGGCGCAAAATGCTGGATCGGGGGCATGGGACAGCTCCATGAGCGTTTGGTTGCCTTGAGCCTAGCGCGCCGCTGCCTCGCTGGAAAGGCAGCGGCGCGGCGCTTGCGACCCGCCGATAGCTTTGAAGGTCCCGCCCGTCAGTCCAATTCGCCGGAGACGAAATAGCGCAACGCACCACCGGTCGAAGTAATGCAGTTCACAGTCCGGCGTTTTTTGTTCGTGCAATCGTGATGAAATTGTGTCGGGTACACGGCGCGGTCGGCGTGCGCCGTGTATCGCGTGAGTCGCCGAATACACTTTGCCCCTTGCGCCGATCGGTTACAATCCGATAGTTGCGACTCAATGCGCGCCGCAAAGCCCGCCGACACTTCCGATTTGCAAGACCTCCGGAGATACGATCCATGAAGATGCCATCCGCTCATTCGTGCCACCGTGCTTGCGTTTGCGGCCCTGACCGGCGTCACGCTGTCCTCCGCCGCGCATGCCGACGAGGGCTTTGTGCAGCTCACGATCTACAAGGCGGGCTGGATCATCGGCGGTTCCGGCGGCAGCGGCGTCCTGAACTTCCATGGCCGCCGTTATCCGCTGTCGACCGGCGGCCTCGATTACGGCCTGGTGTTCGGCGGCTCGAAGACGGTGCTGCGCGGCCGCGTCAGCAACATCTATCGCCCCTCCGACGTCGCCGGCGTCTACGGCGCAGCCGGCGCGGGCCTTGCGGTCGGCCGCGGCGCGCGCGCGATCGTGCTGAGCAACCAGAAGGGCGCGGTGCTGGAATTGACGCGGTCATCAGGTCGGACTGATGGCGAACGCCGATCTCAGCGGCCTCGCGATCACGATGCGGTAGGAGCTTCGTAGGGTGGGCAAAGGCGCGAAGCGCCGTGCCCACCATCTAACACCACGAACGGATTGGTGGGCACGCTTCGCTTTGCCCACCCTACGGCGCCGGGACGAGCGGAGCCTGGCGATGAACCGCGAAGAGTTGGCCGCCGCCTACGCGGCCCCTGGCCGCCACTATCACAACCTCACGCATATCGAGGACAGCCTCGCTGCACTCGCGTGCGTGCGAAGATCTTTCGCCGCTCGATCGCGAAATCCTGTCCGCGGCGATCTGGTGGCACGATGTGGTCTACGACGCGACCCGCGCGGACAATGAAGAGTTGAGCGCGCGCCTGGCCGAACAGCATGTGCGCCCCGATCTTCGCCAGGAAGTCGGTCGCCTGATCCGCCTGACCAAAACGCACGATGTGCAGGCGGGTGACCGTCTCGGCGCCATCCTGATCTCGATCGACCTCAGTATCCTGGGCGCGGAGCCGGCGCAATACGACGCCTATGCCGCGGCGATCCGGCGGGAGTTCATCCATGTGCCGGAGGGCGACTATCGCGCCGGCCGCGCAAACGTGCTCGGCCAGTTCGCGGCCCGTCCGGTCATCTTTCCCGATGCGGCCTTTGCCGCCCGATATGACCGGCAGGCCCGCGAGAATCTCGCACGCGAACTGGCTTCCCTGCGCTGATAGCGCCGTTGCCGCGACGTGCGATGCGCGACGACGGCCGCGATCATCTCACCCCGAGGAAATCCCGCTTGCCGATTTCAACGCCGTTGTGCCGCAAAATGCCGTGCGCGGTGGCGGCGTGGAAATAGAAATTCGGGAACGCAAAATTGACGAGATATTGCTGGCCCTTCATCGTCATGCTGTTGCTCGGGCCGATCGGAAACGTCACCTCGCGGGTGTCGCCGCCGTCGAACTGCGCCGGCTTGAACGACTTCACATAGTCGACCGCTTTCGCGATCCGCTGCTGCAATTCCTCAAAAGTCTTTTCGGTGTCGGGCGTCGACGGCACCTCGCCGCCGGTGAGGCGCGCGCAGGTTTTCATGGCGAAATCGCACACCGTCTGCACCTGCCGCGACAGCGGATACATGTCCGGATAAAGCCGCGCATTGAGCAGCACTTCGGGCTGGATGTTCTTCGCCTTGCAATGCGCTTCCGCCTTGGTGAGCAGGCCGGACAGGCTGCCGAGAATCTGCAGGAAGGCGGGCACGGTGGCGTCGTGGAAAGACATGTGATGCTCTTTTCGTGAGGTGGAATGGTGCCTCGAGAGAATGAGGCGCTTTCCGACATGGGGCGGCGGTTGGAGAAAATACAACGCTTGCAGCGTGCCAATTGCGGTCAATTATTCTCCGCCGTCATCGCCCGGCTTGACCGGGCGATCCAGTACGCCGCGGCCGTTATGATGAATCAACTAGCGCGGCGTACTGGATTCCCCGCCTTCGCGGGGAATGACACCTGCGGCTGGGCTCAGTTCATCGCGCCCTGACGCGGCGTTCCGCGCATCCGCGCCAGCAGCTCCGCCGTCGGCCAGGAATCCGCCGCCAATCCGTATTTCACCTGCATCGCCTTCACCGCGGTGCGGCTCAACTGCCCCATCACGCCGTCGACCTTGCCGACATTGAAGCCTGCGCGCACCAATAGTTGCTGCAGCTCCTTCAGCTCGTTGAGCGGCAGTTGCGCCACCGGCGCGGACGGCTGCCGCATCGGCGGCGCGCCGGCGATACGGCTGGCGAGATAGCCGGCCGTGGTCGAATAGATCAGCGAGTTGTTCCACTCGGTGTAGGCGGCGAAATTCGCATACGCCAGAAACGCCGGTCCGGTGCGGCCCATCGGCAGCAGCAGCGAGGCCGGCATGTCGTCGTTCGGCAGCGGCCTTCCGTCAGGATAGGTGACGCCGAGCTGAGCGAATTTTGCACGCGATAGCTTGGTCGTAAGATCCGCCTGCTCCCACGGGAAATTCGCCGGCGCGCGCACTTCCTGCAGCCACGGCTCGCCGCGCCGCCATTTCAATCCGGTGGCGATGTAGTTGGCGGTCGAGCCGATCACGTCGGGGACGCTGCGCAGCATGTCGCGATGGCCGTCGCCGTCATAGTCCACCGCATAGTTGAAATAATGCGTCGGCAGGAATTGCGTCTGGCCGAGCTCGCCGGCCCATGAGCCGATCATCTCGGCGGCCGAGAGATCGCCGCGGTCGACGATCTTCAGCGCGGCGATGGTTTCCTTCTGAAACATCTCCGAGCGGCGGCAGTCATAAGCCAGCGACACCAGCGACGGCAGCGTATGCAGCTTGCCCAGCTCGGCGCCAAAACTGCTCTCCAGCCCCCAGAACGCGGCGATCACCGCCGGCGGCACGCCATATTCCTTTTCAGCGCGCGCGAACGCCGCCGCATGCATCTTGATTCGCGCCTGCGCATTTTTGGCCGCACCGTCGGACGCCCTGTTGCGGGCGAATTCAGTGAACACCTGGCCGAACACCCGCTGGCCGCGGTCGCGGTTGACGATGCTCTGGTCGTAGACGAGGTAGGGCGCGGCCTCGTTAAGCGCGCGCTGCGACACGCCCTCGGCCACGCGCCTGCTGCTTGAGGTCGGCGAGGAAGCGGTCGAACGACATGCCGTTGTGACAGGCTGCCGCACGGGGCGCGCGCGGGGCGGCGGCCGGCGGTTGCTGTCCGGGTACCGGCGCGACCACCGGCCTCGGCGCCGCACGAACCGGTCCGGGGGCCGGTTGGGCGATGGCGAGGGATGAAAGGGACAGGGATGCCGCGGCAGCAACGAGGAATCTGAAAAACGGCATCCATGTCCCCAAGGTCAGGTATCGTAGGGTGGGCTGAGCCAACGGGTCGCGCGAATGCGCGCCCGATGACAGGCTCCACGTGCCCACCATTTGCGGCAACTCGGCCAATTCAATCAAGATGGTGGGCTCGCTTCGCTCAGCCCACCCTACGGCATCTCGGTGCAATCCGGCCGCGCAAGCCCCGCCGCGCGCATAGGAGCCTGCCGGATCAACCTGATCTGACAGGCTGTTCCAATCGCCTCCCGCCGTGTAGGCTTGTCGCACTGCCGGGCCAGGATAAGGCCGTCGCCCATATGGGGCGGGCAGACAAAAAGGGAGATTGCGGAATCCATGACGGAACTCCGATATCTGGCGCCGGATACGCTTGACGAAGCGATCGGCGCATTTGCGAAAGCCGGCAGTGCGGCGCGTATTCTGGCCGGCGGCACCGATCTTCTGGTGCAGATGCGTTCAGGCGTGCTGAAGCCCGGCGTGATCGTCGACATCAAGAAAATCCCCGAGATGACGGCCATCGAGCAGACCGCCGATGGCGGCTTCCGCATCGGCGCCGCCGTCTCCGGCATGGCGCTGCACGACCACAAGAACGTTCGGCAAGGTCTGGCCCGGCGTGCTGGAGGCCGTCAACCTGATCGGTTCCAAGCAGGTGCAGGGCCGCGCGTCCGCCGGCGGCAATCTCTGCAACGGCTCGCCCGCCGGTGACAGCGTACCCGCGATGGTCGCCGCCGGCGCCATCGTCACCGTGCAGGGCCCGAACGGCCGCCGCGAGATCAAGGTGGAGGATGTGCCCGCCGGTCCCGGCCGCACCAATCTGAAGCCTGGCGAGATCCTCGTGAGTTTCACGCTGCCGCCGCGCCCGCCCGGATCGAGCGATGCTTACTTGCGCATGATCCCGCGCACCGAAATGGACATCGCCGTGGTCGGTGTCGGCGTCAGCCTCACCATCAAGGACGGCACGGTGACCGCGGCCCGCGTCGGCCTCGGCGCGGTGGCGCCGACCGTGCTGCTGGTCGAAGACGCCGCAAAAGCGCTGATCGGCTCCAAGCTCGACGACGCCGCGCTGGCGAAAGCGGCCGCCGCCTGTTCCGCCGCCTGCCGTCCGATCGACGACAAGCGCGGCACCATCGCCTATCGCACCAAAGTGGCCGGCGTGCTGCTCAAGCGCACCGCCGCCATCGCCGCCAAACGCGCTACAGGGAAATAAGCTTCATGGCCAAAGTTCACGTCACGACCACCATCAACGGCGAGCCGATGGAATTCCTCTGCGAGCCATCGGACACCATGCTCGACGCGCTGCGCGGAACCTTGAACCTCACCGGCTCCAAGGAAGGCTGCGCCTCCGGCGATTGCGGCGCCTGCTCGATTACGCTCGATGACAGCCTCGTCTGTTCCTGTCTGATGCTCGCGGTTGAATCCGAGGGCCATGAAATCCGCACGATCGAGGGCATGGCCAATGGCGAGAAGCTGCATCCGCTGCAGCAGAAATTCCTGGAGATGGCGGCGCTGCAATGCGGCATCTGCACCTCGGGCATGCTGGTCGCCTCGGACGCGCTGCTGAAGAAGAATCCGGACCCGAGCGAGGAGGAAGTCCGCTTCTGGCTCGCCGGCAACCTCTGCCGGTGCACCGGCTATGACAAGATCGTCCGCGCGGTGATGGACACCGCCGCCGAAATGCGCGCCCAATAAAAGCTGGAGCAGCCCAATGAACCTCGTCACCAACAACAAGTGGATCGGCCAGCGCACCATCCGTCCCGACGGCATGGACAAGGTCACCGGCCGCGCCCAGTTCGCCGCCGACACCACCATGCCCGGCATGATCTGGGGCAAGGTGCTGCGCAGCCCGCATCCGCATGCGCGCATCAAATCGATCGACACCTCGAAGGCCGAGAAGCTGCCGGGCGTGAAGGCCGTGGTCACCGCCAAGGACATCGTCGATTTCACGATCGAGAAGGGTGCTGTCATGCTCGGCATCCAGGACATGCGCTGGATGTGCCGCAACGTGATGGCGCGCGACAAGGCGCTGTTCCCCGGCCACCCCGTCGCCGCCGTCGCCGCGACTACGGAAGCGATCGCGGCCGAGGCCTGCAGCCTGATCGAGGTCGATTACGAGGTGCTGCCGTGGTCGATCGAGATCGAAGACGCGATCAAGCCTGACGCGCCGATCCTGCACGAGTTCAACAAGTTCGAAGGCAAGCCGTCCAACATCGCCGGCCGCCTCGAACACAAGAAGGGCGACCTCGAAGAAGGCTTCAAGAAGGCTGACGTCGTCATCGAGCGCACCTTCACCACGCGCCCCGTTCACCAGGGCTATATCGAGCCGCATGCCTGCCTGATCTCGGTGGCGCCCGACGGCAAGACCACGATCTGGAGCTCCAGCCAGGGCCAGTTCATGGTGCGCGCGATGACCTCGATGCTGACCGGCATCCCGCAGAGCGACATCCGCGCCATCCCCGCCGAGATCGGCGGCGGCTTTGGCGGCAAGACCATCGTCTATCTCGAACCGCTGGCGACCATGCTGGCGAAAAAATCCGGCCGCCCGGTGAAGATGGTGATGACGCGCGAGGAAGTGATGCGCGCGACCGGCCCCACCTCAGGCTCGAAGAGCACGGTGAAGATCGGCGCCACCAAAGACGGCAAGATAACAGCCGCGCACGGCACCTTCTATCTGCAGGCCGGCGCCTTCCCGGGCTCGCCGATCCGCGGCGCGGCCGGCTGCAGCTTCACGCCCTACGACATCCCGAACCTGCTGTCGGAAGGCTATGACGTCGTCTCCAACCGCTCGAAGGTCGCGGCCTATCGCGCGCCGGGCGCGCCGATCGGCGCCTATGCGGTCGAATGCGTGCTGGACGAAGTCGCCGAAGCGCTGAAGATGGACCCGCTCGACTTCCGCCTGAAGAACGCCGCCAAGGAAGGCACCAAGGCCGCGCATGGCCCGGTGTTTCCGCGCATCGGCTATATCGAGACGCTGGAAGCTGCGAAGAACTCCGAGCACTACAAGGCGCCGCTCGGCAAGCTGCAGGGCAGGGGCGTCGCGTCCGGCTTCTGGTTCAACGCCGGCGGCGAATCCTCCGCGCAGGTCAACATCACCGAGGACGGCAACGTCGTCGTCACCACGGGGCATCCCGACATCGGCGGCTCGCGCGCGGGCATCGCCAACATCTGCGCCGAATTGCTCGGCATCGACTACCGCCGCGTCTCCGTCATCATCGGCGACACCCAGACGATCGGTTTCTCGAACCTCACCGGCGGCAGCCGCGTGCTGTTCGCCTCCTCGATCGTGGTGACGCAGTCGACCGAAAAGATCATCCAGACGCTGCGCGAGCGCGCGGCAAAGATCTGGGAGATCGATCCCGAAGCGGTGAAGTGGGAGCAGGGCGCGGCGCATCCGGTGAGCCCGAACGCCGGCCAGTTCGAGCCGCTGACGCTGCAGGAGCTCGCCGAGAAGGCGCCCGCGATGGGCGGGCCGATCGGCGCCGGCGTGCAGCTCAACACCACGGGCGCCGACGGCGGTTTCGGCACGCATGTCTGCGACGTCGAGGTCGATGTCGATCTCGGCATCGTGCGCGTGATCCGCTACACCGCCGTGCAGGATGTCGGCCGCGCCATTCACCCCGGCTATGTCGAGGGCCAGCTCCAGGGCGGCGTCGCGCAGGGCATCGGCTGGGCGCTGAACGAGGAGTACATCTATACCAAGGAAGGCAAGGTCGATAACCCCGGCTTCCTCGACTACCGCATGCCGGTCTGCTCGGACCTGCCGATGCTCGACTGCATCATGGTCGAAGTGCCGAACCCGAAACACCCGCAAGGCGTCAAGGGCGTCGGCGAAGTGCCGCTGGTGCCGGTGATGGCCGCGGTGGCGAACGCGATCTACAACGCGCTCGGCAAACGCTTCTACGCCCTGCCGATGTCGCCGCCGAAGGTGCTGGAAGTGCTGGAAGCGCCGACGCAGCAGGCGGCGGAGTAGCGTCGGCTTCGAGGGTGGGTTAGCCGCAAGGCGTAACCCACCATGCTCGCCACAACAACGGCGGATTACGCTTCGCTAATCCGCCCTACGCACTGTCCGCCGCATCAGTGCGTAGCCCGGATGAGCGCAGCGATATCCGGGACCTTCATGATCCTTCCCCGCATATCGCTGCGCTCATGCGGGCTACGAGCCGGCAACGCCAATGAATGACGTGCTTCCCTACCGCACCATGGCGTACAACAACGCCTGGGCCAACCACCGGCTGCTCACCGCCTGCGCGCGACTGACGCCGGAGGAATTCACCGCAAAACGAACCGGCTTCTTTCCAAGCCTCCGCGCCACGCTCAACCACATCCTGATCATCGACCACTTCTACGTCGACGCGATGGAAGGCGGCACGCTCGGCCCCGCCGCCTGGGCGGACCAGGAGCCTTGCGCCACGGTCGCCGCGCTGAAGGAAGCCCAGGCCGCGGTCGATCGGCGCTTGCTCAAGATCGTCGAAGCGCTCGACGGCGCCGGCTTGCAGCGCATGGTCTCCGTGCATCGCGGCACCTCCATCCAGCGCGAGCGGATGGACCGATTGCTGCTGCATCTGTTCCAGCACGACGTGCACCATCGCGGGCAGGCCCACAGCATGCTCAGCGGCACGTCGGTGAGCCCGCCGCAGCTCGACGAGTTTTTCTCGGTGGGTGAGGCGCCGTTGCGGGCGACGGAGTTCGCGGAGCTGGGGTGGACCGAGGAGAGGATTTGGGGCGAGACGGACGCAGGGACGTGAGTACGCGTAGGTGCGCAGCCCAGATGAGCGACGCCCGGGATATTCTCTCCGTTTCCCATATCGCTGTGCTGATACGGGCCACTATCTGGGGTCAGCAAACGTAGCGCCATACGTCCAAGCCTTGTAAGGCACTGGTTGACGATCGTCAGCCATTGCCTTACATTGACGATATGATCCGCTCGTTTCGCGACAGGGCGCTAGAACGGTTCTTTGCCACTGGGGACGGTCGCCGGCTCAGCGTGCAGAACCCGAGACGGATAGCCAATATCTTACGGGTGCTGGACGATGCATCGCGCCCGGAGGATATGAATCTGCCCGGGTTTCGTTTTCATGCGCTCGTCGGCCGCGACAAGGGGCGATATGCGGTCAGTGCCAGCGGAAACTGGCGTGTTACATTCGGTTGGATCGAGGGCGACGCCACCGACGTCGATCTGGAAGACTATCACTGAGGACAGGCCAATGACCCGAAAGCTCCCGAAGCGAGGTTTGCCGCCGATGCATCCCGGCGAGCTTCTTCGCGAGGAAATCTTGCCGGCACTCGACCGGTCCAAGACGGAAATCGCTAGACTTCTCGGCGTCTCGCGTCAGACGCTGTATGACGTCCTGAAGGAACGGCAGCCGGTCACGCCCGTCATGGCGTTGCGGCTCGGGAAGCTGTGCGGAAACGGTCCCGATCTCTGGCTTAATCTGCAGAGGCGATACGATTTGCATCTAGCCGAGCAGGAACTCGGCGCGAAAATCAAACGCATCCCGACGCTGCAGGTGGCGTGAAAGCGAGTGGAAGCAAGCGTAGCCCGGATGAGCGCAGCGATATCCGGGACCTTCATTATCAGTTCCCCGCATATCGCTGCGCTCATGCGGGCTACCTGCCGAACATGAGAGCAATCGTGAACGATCACACTTCCCCCTTCAGCTCCATCCGCACCATCGACTACACCGTCATCCTCGTGCGCGACATGGCGGCGATGCGCCGCTTCTATGAGGGCGTCCTTCGCTTCCCCCTGACGCGCGAGCTGTCGGCGGGATGGATCGAATATCAGATCGGCGGCAACACGCTTGCGCTGTCGCGGCCGGGCCGGACGGCGAAGGATGCGCCGACGCCGAAGGGGAGTGCGTCACTGCAGCTCGCGTTCAAGGTTGCGGTGGATGATGTCGATCGCTGCGCGGAGGAATTGCTGCGGCACGGCGTCGATCTGCTGGAGCCGCCGACGAACCAGCCGTTCGGCCATCGCACGCTGTTCTTCAGGGATCCCG
Organism: uncultured Alphaproteobacteria bacterium; assembly: GCA_963840465.1. Taxonomy (GTDB): domain Bacteria; phylum Pseudomonadota; class Alphaproteobacteria; order Rhizobiales; family Xanthobacteraceae; genus Bradyrhizobium. Next base: position 158,593 of record CAWIZF010000075.1, read on the forward strand.
ATGGAAACCTGCTGGAGGTGTATGCGGAGATTTGATGCGGGGCGAGAACCGTAGCCCGGATGGAGCGTAGCGCAATCCGGGAAAAGTCGCTCAGCGCGTAAAGCCGTTCATCGGAGAGATAGACCCCGGATTGCGCTGCGCTCCATCCGGGCTACGGCCGCACCCTCAATTCAGCGTCAGCCACACCAGATTGCCGTCGTGGTTGCAGGTGTTGCAGTGCGCCGGCTGGTTGAAGGTGTTGGCGAGCTGCCATTCCTGCGCCTCGTTGCTCCACTGCGCCGTGGCGTGGCAGATGATGTCGTCGGAACTGCAGGCGGCGCAGACCGGCGTGGCGCGGGCGGCGCGATTGGTGACCTTCAGTTCGACCGGCTGGGGTTGCTGCCGCTCCGGCGCAATCCGGTCTTGAGTGACCAGATCCTGCACGATTTCGAACGGGTTCATCAGCTTGACGCGTCGCAGCATGGTCTGCATCCACCTTTTGCGAGTTGAGATTCGCTTCTTGTAAACTAGCGAATCAGCCCGGCCGTTCCATTGCAAAATTGCGCAATCCCCGGGATTTAACTTTGTCATTTCAGAGAGGGGTTGCGCAAGGCGCCCGCTTAAAAAGGCGGCAGGTGTTGACGTATCGCAACACGTTTGGGGGACAGGCGGCCTAGTCTTTCAAGCGTTCCCGCAAAAACCCGGAGAAATTCGGATGCCCGGCTTCACCTTGCGAATGGTGGCGGCTCTCGCCTGCCTCGCGCTGCCGTTCTTTTTCGCCGGCAGCGGCGCCGCGCAGGCGCTCGATCCGGAACAGCAGCGCGCCAGGGCGATGCTGGAAAATCTGTGCGGGCGATGTCACGCCGTCGGCAAGACCGGCAAAAGTCCGAATCCGCTCGCGCCGGCATTCCGCAGTTTTGGCGAAAAGCTCTACGATACCGACATGGTGCAGCGGCTGCAGGACGGGCTGACCACCATTCATCCTGACATGCCGACCTTCCGCTTCAACCGCCACGAGGCCGCCGCCGCGGTGAATTACCTCAGGTCCATTCAGAAGAGCAGGTGACCCGTGCGCCTGGCCGATGCAAAACGGCCGGCAGTGATACGGGGCCGAATAACGATGTTATCGCTTCGTGCCGTCCCGGATTGCTGAACCGTCAGTCAGGCGCGACGCGATCGGCGGCTCATGCCGCCATCGCCTGCAGCGCTTCGACGATGCGCTGCTGGTCATAGGGTTTTGCGAAGAATTGCGCGCCCTCGGGGAGGTGGGAGGGCGCGACGGCGCTGTGCCCGGATACCACGACGATCTGTATCGGTGGCCATCGGTTGCGGATCGCGGCCGCAAGCTTGATCCCGTCCATCGAGCCCGGCATCTCGACGTCGGTGAACACGATCCGGATATCCTGCCGCGCCTCCAGGATGTCGACGGCCTCGTCGGCATTTCCCGCATATAGCGGCTGCAGGCCTGCCTCTTCGACAAGGGTCCCCGCCAGCAACAACAGGAGAGGTTCGTCTTCCACCACCAGCACCACGGTCGGCTTATCCATGCGATTGTCCGATCTGGTGTTCGATGAGATGGAGTGGTGCGCGAAACTCGGCGCTGAATCCGGAGTGTGCAAAAGTCTTCCGCACGGCGCCGGTTCCGACCATGCCGATGTCAATAAGGCGGGAGCCGAGGCCGGTACGTTCGGGAGGCGCGGCCGGCGGGCCGCCCTGTTCCACCCAGTCCAGCATCAAGGCGCCATCTTCCCGGCGCCAATTTACCCGGATGACGCCGTCGGGCACGCTGAGCGATCCGTATTTGACGGCGTTGGTGGCGAGTTCGTGCAGCAGCAAGGAAAGCGAAAGCGCAGCCTTCGGTTCGAGGCTGACCTCGGGGCCTCCACAGCTGACGCGCCCCGGATCGGTGTGGGCGCTGATGGCGCCCAGCACGACGTCGGCGAGCTTTGCCGACGTCCAGCTTTGCTGCAGCAGAACGTCGTGGGCCCGGCTGAGCGCTGCGATGCGCTGGTTGAATGCCTGCACCGCGATGCGATCCCCGGCGCCGCGCAGCGTCTGCGAGGCGATCGCCTGAACCAGCGCCATCGAATTCTTCATGCGATGGCCGAGTTCCTCGTTGAGCATCACCTGCTGCTGCTCGGCGTGGCGGCGCACGGTGATATCGTTGAAGAGGACCGCAACCTGGCGCGCCGCGCGTGGGCCGATCCTGAACGCACGGACATCGTACCAGCGATGATCCAGCGCCGTCGCCTCGTGCTCGAAACGAACCGGCTCGCCTGTCAGCGCGACCTTGCCATAGATTTCAAACCAGTACGCCTCGTGATCCGGCGCAAGATCGCGCATCCACTTTCCGGTGGCATCGTCGAGGCCCGTCTGCTCGACAAAGGCTTCGTTCACCTCGACGAACCTGTAGTCGCGGGGGGAGCCGTCCTTGTTGAACGCCATCTCGATGACGCAGAATCCTGCATCGAGCGAATTGAACAGCGAGCGATAGCGGTCGTCGCTGATTTCGAGTGCGGCCTGCGCGATCTTGCGCTCCGCTATTTGCTCACGCAATTCGGACGCGTGTTCATCGTGCAAGACGATCAACCGGCGCTGGTCGAGCAGCATCATTACCTGGCGCGCCAGTGCTTCGATCGCGGCGATCTGCCCGGCATCCAGGCCATCGGAGCGCGGCACCGTGTCGATCACGCAGATCGTGCCGATCACCAGGCCGGAAGCCGCGATCAGCGGCGCACCGGCGTAAAAGCGGATGAACGGCTCGCCGGTCACGAGCGAATTGTCCCGGGTCCGTGCGTCGAGCGTCAAATCGGGAATGTTGAGCGTTTCACGCTGCGCCAGCGCATGCGCGCAGACCGACTGGTTGATGGGCGTCTCGCAGATGTCCAGCCCGGAAACAGCCTTGAACCACTGTCGGTCCCGATCGACGAGGCTGACCAGGGCGATCGGCGTCTTGCAGATCTGGCGGGCGAGAGTGACGACGTCGTCGAATCCCGGTTCAGGCGGGGTATCGAGAATGTCGTAATCTTTCAGAATTTGGAGGCGCTGCGGATCATGGACCGCTGCCGGGATGTCAGTCATGAGTACAGGGCATTCGGTTTGCGGCGTCCGGGGGCACACAGTTCCGACGATGAGATGATCGCGGTGCGTCAACCAACCATCTGGGGGACCGCCGGTTCCCGGATTTTAGAGATGGGGACGGTCCGGGGAGCCCTGCGCGCAGAAACTAATTTTCCTAGCCCTTTCAAGCTGATTTGCCCGGTCCAGCCTCGCGGAAAAAAAGAAACCGCTTCGCGCGAGGCCCAAATCAGTCCTAGAACTCCCGCCATCCCGGCCCGCAAGAGGGGCGTATCGCGATCGTCACGGACGTTGGGCTGGGTTGCGGTGGACGCGAAAGCGCCGGGCGCGCGACAAGGAATCGCAGGGCGGGTTTCCCGTGAGCGATGCCAGCGCGCAAGACGACCGGCGCAGTCGCGGACGGCAAAGGCGTGTGGTTCTGGCACCCGTGGCTGGTGTCAAGCCGGCGGAGGTTTGCCGCGCCCAACCGGGCGTTGGGGAATCGTCAATTCGCCGGCGATGGAGGCAAGAGGAATTCGTCTCCAGGGAGAGCGCGCTATAAGCCGTAAAACCATTGCGCAGGGAAGGCCGGATGCCCCGGCTGATACCTGTATGCTCGTGTGCGCTTTTGTTGCTCATTGCACACGAGATCGCGGGTGCCAGCCAGCACCCGGCCTTCCCTGCGCCCTCTGTATTTTTGGGGGGCTGAGAATTCAAGCACAACTCGGGCGCATCGCGCCGCGAGGATGCGAGGTCATGTTATCCACGTCATTGCGAGCGCAGCGAAGCAATCCATTGTCACCGCGCAAAGGAAGAATGGATTGCTTTCTTCTCACCCTCCCCTGGAGGGGGAGGGTCGGCTCGCATGAGCGCAGCGAAATGCGAGACGGGGTGGGGTGATCTCTCAACTCGGGCACTGTTGGATGTGGAACGACCGTCACCCCGCCCCGCCGCGCGCTTTGCGCGCGTCGACCCTCCCCCTCCAGGGGAGGGTGAAGTCAGCCTCACAACTCCCGTGCATTCGAAAACGCAAACGAGCTCACCCGCCGCGTGTTCTCGTCCAGGATCAGCGTCCGCGTGATCGGCGGCTCGGCGCGCTGGCTGCAGTTTTCGCGTTCGCAGAGCCGGCAGTTGACGCCGATCGGCGTGCCCTCCGCCTTCTCCAGATCCATCCCGGCGGCATAGACGAGTTTGGCGGCATGGCGGATTTCGCAGCCCAGACCGATCGCAAAGCGCGGCTGCGGCTGCGGGTGCGGCGCCACGGGGCGGCGCACCATCTGCGCGATCGAGAAATAGCGCGTGCCGTCGGGCAGTTCGATCACCTGCTTGAGCAGGCGGTCCGGCGTGTCGAAGGTCGAATGCACGTTCCACAGGGGACAGGTGCCGCCGAATTTCGAGAACGGAAACGTGCCGGAGGAAAATCGTTTGGAGACATTGCCGGCATTGTCGACGCGCAGCAGGAAGAACGGCACGCCGCGCGCGTTCGGCCGCTGCAGCGTGGTGAGGCGATGGCAGACCTGCTCGAAGCCGGCATTGAAACGCTGCGCCAGCACGTGCACGTCATAATTCAGCGTCTCGGCCGCGCTGTGGAACGGCTGATAGGGCATCATCACGGCGGCTGCGAAGTAGTTCGCCAGCGTAATCCGATAGAGCCGCCGCGGGGTGTCGTCGAGCGGACCGGCGCGATTGACGATGGTGTCGATGCTGGCGCCGCATTCGGTAAGCCCAATCTGCAGCGCGAGCTGGAACGCGCGCCCCGAACCGTCGACCAGTTCGGAGATCAGGAGCTGCCGGCGATGGCGGTCGAACCGCCGCAGCGTCTCGCGCATCACGTCGACCGGCATGATGCGGGTGACGATCGAATGCTTTTCGCGCAGGCGCGCGGAGAGGGCGGCGAACAGTTCTTCCGCAGAGACGTTGAGCTCGTCGCGCAGGTTTTCCGCGGCCTGTTCCAGCTCCGGAAAATAGTTGCGGTTGGCCTCGATCAGGTCGCGCACGCGCTCGATCGGGTTGGCTTCGAACCGCGTGCCCTCGTCGCGGTCGGCCATCTGCGCGGCCACCAGCGTCTCGCCGCGGCGGGCCTCGGTATAGGCGGCGTACAGCCGCTGCAGGGAGTGTGTGACACCCGGGCACAGTTCGGCCAGATCGCGCAGCTCCTGCTTCGGCAGGTCGATCTGCCGGAACAGCGGGTCGGAGAAGATCTCGTTCAGCTCGGCAAAGAACCGGTCCTCGTCGGCGGTGGCGAGGTCGCGCAGATCGAGGTCATAGGTCTCCGCCAGCCGGAGCAGGATCTGCGCCGTCACCGGCCGCTGGTTCCGCTCTATCAGGTTGATATAGCTCGGAGAAATGCCCAGGCCCTCGGCGATCTGGGTCTGCGAAAGCCCGAGCTGCTGGCGGATCCGCCGGAAGCGGGGGCCGACAAAAAGCTTCTTTCCGGAATCGGTGGCCATGGCAGGGTTCCTGACCCGTATTGTGACAAAAGTTACAAAATGACATCTATGACAAGTTTATATGTTACAATACATCACCAATAGAAAACAAGCCATCTATACGAATTTCCTCTTTTGGCGTTTAGCTCTCGTCACGTTTCGCAATGCACTGTCAAGAATGTCGATTGAAGGGATTTGAACATGAACTACCAGCCGCGTGGCATCAGCGATCAGGCCATCCAGGGACCCGCTTCCTATGCGAGCGAGCTCAGCGCCGCCAAGGCGCTCCTCGAGACCCAGCCGACCTGGAACGGCGTCACCGCCGAAGCCGTGGCGCGGATGCGCCTGCAGAACCGCTTCAAGACCGGCCTGGACATCGCCCGCTACACCGCGGCGCTGATGCGCGCCGATATGGCTGCCTATGATGCCGATCCCACCAAGTACACCCAGTCGCTCGGCTGCTGGCATGGCTTCATCGCGCAGCAGAAGCTGATTTCGATCAAGAAGCACTTCGGTGGCAAGACCGATCGCCGCTATCTCTATCTCTCGGGCTGGATGATCGCCGCACTTCGCTCCGAGTTCGGACCGCTGCCCGACCAGTCGATGCACGAGAAGACCTCGGTGCCGGCGCTGATCGAGGAGCTGTACACTTTCCTCCGTCAGGCGGACTCCCGTGAGCTCAACGATATCTTCCGCGCCATCGACGTCGCCCGCAAGGCAGGCGACAAGGCGAAGGAAAAGGAGCTGATCGAAAAGGTCGACAACTTCCAGACCCATGTCGTGCCGGTCATCGCCGACATCGACGCCGGCTTCGGCAATGCCGAGGCGACCTATCTGCTCGCCAAGAAGATGATCGAAGCGGGTGCATGCGCCCTGCAGATCGAGAACCAGGTCTCCGACGAGAAGCAGTGCGGCCACCAGGACGGCAAGGTGACGGTGCCGCACGAGGTGTTCCTGGCGAAGATCCGGGCCTGCCGCCATGCGTTCCTCGAACTCGGCGTCGAAGACGGCGTCGTCGTGACCCGTACCGACTCGCTCGGCGCTGGTTTGACGCAGCAGATCGCCGTCAGCCACAAGCCCGGCGACATCGGCGACCAGTACAACAGCTTCCTGGATTGCGAGGAAGTGACCGCCGAAAACGCCAGGAACGGCGATGTCATCATCAACCGCAACGGCAAGATGATGCGTCCGAAGCGGCTTGCCAGCAACCTCTACCAGTTCCGTGCCGGAACGGGCGAAGATCGCTGCGTGCTCGACAGCATCACCTCGCTGCAGAACGGCGCCGACCTGCTGTGGATCGAGACCGAGAAGCCGCATATCGAGCAGATCGCCAAGATGGTCGACCGCATTCGCGAGGTCATTCCGAACGCGAAGCTGGCCTACAACAACTCGCCGTCGTTCAACTGGACGCTCAACTTCCGTTGGCAGGTGTACGACGCGATGAAGGAAGCCGGCAAGGATGTCAGCAAGTACAACCGCGCCGACCTGATGAAGCCGGAATACGACGAGACGCCGCTGGCGATTGAAGCCGACGAGCGCATCCGCACCTTCCAGGCCGATTCAGCCAAGCGTGCCGGCATCTTCCACCATCTGATCACGTTGCCGACCTATCACACGGCGGCGCTGTCGACCGACAATCTCGCGAGAGAGTATTTCGGCGACCAGGGCATGCTGGGTTATGTGAAGAATGTTCAGCGCCAGGAGATCCGTCAGGGCATCGCCTGCGCCAAGCATCAGAACATGGCCGGCTCCGATATCGGTGACGAGCACAAGGAATATTTCGCCGGTGAAGCCGCGCTGAAGGCGGGCGGCGCCCACAACACGATGAACCAGTTCGGCTAACACACGGCTGACGACAGCAGGAGACTAGTCATGACGAAGAGCAATTTCTGGGTGATTGGCGGCGAGTTCGGATCGATGAACTTCCACAAGCTCGTGGAAGGCTCCGCCCAGGTACAGGGACCCTTCAAGACCCGCGCAGAGGCCGAGGATGCCTGGCGCACGGTCTCGGAAGAGAACCGCCACAAGGCCGGCGTGCGCTTTTCGATCGTCGAAGAGCCCTCCCGCGTCTCGGCCTGATAAAAACTGAGGAAGCCCAAGGACAGGCGGCCCCATCCGGAAAACCGGGTGGGGCCGTCTGCGTTTCTTCTCCCTCTCCCGCTTGCGGGGGAGGGCCGGGGTGGGGGTGCCTCAGCGAACTCAGAACCCAGTGGACCGCTAACCCATTGCAAATAAACAGCCATTGCGCGCGAGGTAGTTACTGATAGGTTAACCGGGTCCATCTCTCAGGATAAAGGCGGCTACCGATGGCAGAAGCGCAAAACACCGGCAACGAGGCCCGCGACATGCGACCGACGCGGCTGCGCGATGCGCTGCGCCGGGCCCGCATCGAGGCCGCCGACCGCACCGGCGTCGTGGTCGAGCTCCGCGATGCCGAGGTCGCCCGGCTCGAGATCCTGAACGAGGCGCTCGATCCGCTGTTCGCCGAGGTGCCGGAGCAGGTCGACCTGTTCGATCGCGGCGTCAGCCAGGGCGAGACGCCGCGGCTGTGGATCGACGTGGTGGCGCATGTGGTGATGGGGCGCGACAAGCGCATCTATCGCTTCGTGCAGGATACCCGCTTCGGCCGCATCGTGATCGCCGAGTCGCATGACGTGCCCGTCATCGTCGATGCCGTCACCGGCTATGTCGCGCGCCGCATGATCGAGCGCGAACATGCGATGGTGGCGACGCCGGTGGCCGCGGAGCCGGTCGTGGAAAAAAAGCCGCGCCGCCGCGGCTTCGGCACCGTTCGTGCTCGGCTTCGTGCTGGGCGCGGTGGCGCTGTTCGGACTGGCGCTGTATGCGAGCCTGAAGAATTTCTGAGGCCGGCCGCGCAGCGGATTGGAAAACGGTGTCGACCGCATCATGACCGTACCGGTGGCCATCCTGCTGGGATTGCCCTGTTCGCCGGCGCCTGGCTGTACGGCAAGTGGCGCACGCTGCGGCGGGCCGAATTCATCCGCACCTTCCGCTGGCCGCGCGGGCTGCTTGAACGGCTGGAGAAGCATCACCCCGGCTTTGAGCGCAAGGACAGCGCGCTGGTCTCGCGAGGCCTGCGGCAATTCTTCCTCGCCTATCTGATGAGCGGCAAGCGCCACGTCTCGATGCCCTCGCAGGTCGCCGACGACCTCTGGCACGAATTCATCCTGTACACCCGCGACTATGACGCGTTCTGCCGCCGCGCCTTCGGCGGTTTCCTCCACCACACGCCGGCCGTCGTCCTCAGCGAGCATCGCAGGAGCAACGAAGGCCTGCGCCGCGTCTGGTGGTATTGCTGCAAATACGAGAACATCGATCCGGTCAGCCCGACGCGCCTGCCGCTGTTGTTTGCGCTCGACAGCAAGTTCAAGATCGCCAACGGATTCGTCTATCAGCCCGACTGCAAAGCGCTGCGCAAGAACGGCAGCGGCGACGCGTATTGCGGCGGCGATTTCTCGGATACGTCGTTCGACGGCAGCTCGGACGGGTTCGGCGACACCGGCAGCGACGCAAGCGGTGATGGCGGCGGCGACGGCGGTGGTGGCGACGGGGGCGGCGGCTGCGGTGGCGGAGATTGAGGACGCTGCTATAGCATGATCCGGAAAAGTGGAAACCGGTTTTCCCTCGCGACAAACGCGGAACGCGTTTGCGCGGAGATCATGCTCAAACAAAGAGAATTAGAGCAGTGTCGTCTGCTTGATCTGCTTGACGCGAAAGTCGGTGTCGATGGCGCGTACGGTCTGCACGCAACGCCATTTTTCGCCGTCGCGCGTGATCGAAAACAGATTATAAGCCGCGGCCGGATAATGCCGGTGCGCCAGCGCCGACGCCGACGGCACGCCGACCGCGGGGATCTGGCGGTCGGCGCCTTCGAGCCACACCGTCGAATGGACGTGGTCGTGGCCGTGCAGGACCAGTTCGACGCCACGCCGCTTCAGCACCGCGCGGAGCGCCTTCGAATCTGTCAGCCGTTTCATCCGCGAGTTCGAGTGCAGGGGATGATGCACCAGCAGCACCCGGAAGGCGTCCTCAGTCGACAATTTTGCCAGCCGGCGATCGAGTGCATCGAGCTGCGCGCGGCCGAGCTTGCCCGTTGCCATCAGTGGAAGCGTCGGCACCGCGGAGGATACGCCGATCAGCGCCAGCGGTCCGCGGCGGCGCACGAACGGAAACGCCGCGCTGTCGGCCTCGGCGGTGTCGGCGCGCAGATAGTCCTCGAACATGTCAGCGAAATGATGCCGGGTGGCGCGGACATAGGCGTCGTGATTGCCGGGAACGACGGTGACTTCGCGCGGCGGGCCGACGCTTTCGAGCCAGGCCTGCGCCGGGGTAAATTCCGCCTCCAGCGCCAAATTGACGAGATCGCCGGTCACCGCGATGTGGTCCGGCCGCTGCGCCTGCATGTCGGCAACCAGCGCGTCCAGTACCTCGCGGCGGTGATATTTGTGGCGGTTGCGGGTCCAGTTCAGATAACCCAGCGCACGCTTGCCCGCGAGATCGCGAAGCCGCGCCTGGGGCAGCGGCGGCAGATGCGGATCGGACAGATGCGCCAGCGTGAAAGTTTCGGTCATTCGCGCTCCGCGGCATTCGCTGTGATATAGAGCCGTCGCACGATCATCCGGGCGATATAAGGATCAAACGTGATAGCTGTCCATCCGAGGTTTGCGTGACGGCGCTGCAGGCCTTGCGAATACGCCTCGAACCGCAATTGCGGCGGGCTTTCCACCTCTATTGGCGGATCGCCCGCGGCATGACGCTGGGCGTCCGTGGCGTCGTGCTCGATGGCGGTAACAAGGTGTTTCTGGTCCGGCACAGCTATGTCGCCGGCTGGCACCTGCCGGGCGGCGGGGTCGAGGTCGGCGAAACCTTTCTCGAAGCCTTGCGGCGGGAGCTTTCGGAGGAGGGGCGGATCGAACTGACCGCGGAGCCGGTCCTGCACGGCCTGTTCTTCAACGGCCACGTCTCCCGCCGCGACCATGTCGCCGTCTACATCGTCAGGCAGTTCCGGCAGGACCGCCTGCCGGAGCCCAACCACGAGATCGTCGAGTGCGGGTTCTACGATGCCGGCGCACTGCCGGCGGAGACCACCCGGGGCACGCGGCTGCGGATCGCCGAGGTTCTCGACGGCGCGGCGCCGATTGCGACCTGGCGCTAGGGTCTGCTCGTGCTAGTAAATTCAACAGCGCAGATATCAGATGCCGGGGCGGCCAGACAAGAATGAAAATTCTGAAGATACTGTGCGCGATCGGCTTCCTCACCGTGCTGGCCAGCAACATCTGGTCGATATCCGGCTGGATCGAGGCCCGCGGGGTCTATGACGATATCTGCTATCTTCGCCAGGCGCATTTGTTCGAGAGGTTCGGTCTCCGTGGCATCGACACCAACATTGTCCTGGATGACGATCAGTATTTCGTCGGCAGGCTGAAGGCGATCGGTTTTCCGGAATGGAAGGACGTGAAGCGATTTCCCTGCCACACTTTGATTCCGGATGCCGAAAAATATGTGCTGCAATACCCGCCGGGGACGGGCTTTATCCTCTCGCTGTTTCCCGCTGGATTCCAGGTCATCCCGCTCTACGTACTGACGTCGGTCGTCGCCGTTGGCTTTTCGTTGATTGCGTTGACCTATGCGGCCACTTTCTACCGGCTGCTGCTGGTGACCGCATTTGGCGACAGCGCGATCTATCTGATGATCAATCCGACGAAGGCGAGCTACTCGGTGGCGCCCACGATGATGGTTTGCGCGCTCGCAGGTTTTCTGACGGCGAAGCTGTTCAAGGCCGAGCCGCGGAATCGGGTCTTGCTGTGGGCGCTGCTGGGACTCTTGATCGGACTCTCCGTCAATTTCCGTCTGCCCAATTTGTTTCTGGCGGCGGGCTATTGCCTGTATCTCGCCGGCGCGTTCCTGCTGGCGCGCAACAAGGCGACTTTCCTGCAGGGGGCATCGTTCGGGATCGCCTTCCTGATCGGGATCGCGCCGACGTTGATCGCGAATGCGATCAATGCGGGTAGTCCGTTCTCGACCACCTATGGCGGCGTCGACGTCGCGCCGCCCGAGCTGAATCCTGCTGTACTGTTAAGCTATCTCGTTGACGTTCAATTCATCTTGCTGGCGATATGTGTCGGCTGGACGGTCTTGCTCTGGCGCTTCGATCGGGGCCGCGCCCGGCAGGTCACCGGTCTGGTCGCCCTGAACCTCGGGGTAAACCTGATTTTCTTCATGACCCATCCGATATTTACGCCATATTATATCATTCCGATCGACATGCTCTCGCTCTGGACCTTGCTGTTCGCAACGCTCGATCTGCGCGGCGAACGGGCCGCAGACCGTGCGGCCTTCCCACAACCGGCCAACGCCTGATTTGCGGTATGACACATCATGGACGGACTTAATCGGGTGAGCGTGCGATGACGACACCCGCGCTACGGATTGCGGTTCTGGTGCCGTGCTTCAATGAGGAAGCTGCGGTCGCTACCGTCGTTTCCGATTTCCGCAAGGCGCTGCCGACGGCCGAGATTTTCGTCTACGACAACAATTCAAAGGACCGCACCGTCGAGGTGGCGCGCGCGGCCGGCGCCATCGTGCGCAGCGAGCGTCGCCAGGGCAAGGGCCATGTGGTGCGGCGGATGTTCGCCGATGTCGACGCCGACATCTATGTGCTGGTGGACGGCGACGCGACCTATGATGCGCCGAGCGCGCCGCGTATGATCGACAAGCTGATCAACGAACACCTCGACATGGTGGTGGGCTTCCGCGTCGACCAGTCGGTCGCCGCCTACCGGCCCGGCCACCGCACCGGCAACTGGATGCTGACGTCATTTCTTTCCGCGGTGTTCGGCCAGGCGTTCAAGGATATCCTTTCCGGCTACCGCGTGTTCTCGCGCCGCTTCGTCAAGTCCTTTCCGGTGTTGTCCGACGGCTTCGAGATCGAAACCGAGCTCAGCGTGCACGCGCTCGAACTGGCGCTGCCGGTGACGGAAGTCGAGACGCCGTATTATGCCCGGCCGGAGGGATCGGTCAGCAAGCTCAACACCTGGCGCGATGGTTTCCGGATTCTCGGCACCATCCTCAAGCTGTACCGCTCGGAAAAGCCGCTGCGGTTCTTCACGGTCATCGGCGCGTTCCTGACGCTGGTCTCGATCGGCCTCGCGATTCCCGTGATCATCACGTATCTCGAGGAAGGCCTCGTGCCGCGGCTGCCGACCGCGGTGCTGTCGATGGGCCTGATGATCGTGGCGGTGCTGTCGGTAACCTCGGGGCTGGTGCTGGATACGGTAACGCGCGGCCGCCGCGAGATGAAGCTGCTGGCCTATCTGTCCCAGCCGGCCAATAAAAGCGATTAAGGCAATTCGGGGATTGCCGCCCCCGGCGATGGACCGCGCCGCCGCCAGATGCTATCTCGCGCCCCATCATGAGCGAACTTGACGTCACCATATCAGCCGAAACCCCCAAGGACGCGCAGTCGATCGAACGCCTGCATGAGCGCACCTTCGGTCCCGGCCGTTTCGTGCTGAGCGCCTACCGCTTGCGCGAGCATGTCGATCACCTGCTCGACCTCTCGTTCACGGCGCGGATCGGCACGTTGCTGGTCGGCTCGGTGCGGCAGTTGCCGATCTGCATCGGCGACACGCCGGCCCTGATGCTCGGGCCGTTGACGGTCGAGCCGCCGTTCCGCAGCCGCGGCGTCGGCCGCATGCTGCTCGATCGCTCGCTGCAGGGACGCCAAGGCCAAGGGCCATCGCCTCGTCATTCTGGTCGGCGACGAGCCCTATTACAGCCGCGTCGGCTTCAAGGTCATTCCGAAGGGACGGGCGACCATGCCGGGTCCGGTCGATTACAGCCGCCTGCTGGTAGTGGAGCTGGTCGAGGGCGCGTTCGAAGGCGTCTCCGGCGACATCCGGCCGGACTGGAGCAAGGCGCGGTAGCGTAACGCATCGGCCGGGACAATCGGGCCGCTCGGCATCGTTCGCAGGTCAGCGAGACGATTTTCTTCTGACGCCGGTCGTCTCTCCGGCAGGCCGGGTACCTCCCGCGGCCTGCTGCAATTCGTGCCGGAATTCATCGCGCTTTTCGTGGATTGAGGCGACGACCAGCCCCATGGCAACGCCGAGGCCGATCAGGGCTGCTTCCGACAACAGCAAGCTTGCTTCGATGGTCTCGGGCACGGCGTCAGTGACGCCGATCTGGTAAAGATGCCGCGCATGCTCGGCGTCGCGGGCGCGCGAGACCACCAGCATGTCTTGCCTGAGCGCGCGAACCTGCGCGACAATTTCGTCGATGCCTTTGGCTTCGCTGATGGTGACGATGACAGCCGCGGCCTCCATGAGGCCGCAACTTTTCAGAAATTCCGGATTGGTCGCGTCGCCGTAATAGACCGTGCGTCCCTGCCGGCGCTGCTCCGGCACTGCTGCAGCGTCATTGTCGACGGCGATGTACTGGAAATGGTGCCGGTCGAGCATCGCGCAGACCACCTGTCCGACCCGGCCGTGTCCGACGACGATGGCATGACCAGCGCTCGCGCTCGGTGCGACGGCAAGTTCGGGATCGAGCGGCCTGTCTTCGCGCACCATCGGCGCGAGCCGCCGCGCGACGTGGGAAAGTGCGGGAATGAACACCATGGTCAGCGACGTCAGCGCGACCGTGAAGCTCGACACCTTGGCATCGATCAGGCCGAGCGTGGTCGCCATGCCGATAGCGACGAAGGCGAACTCGCCGCCCGGGCCGAGCAGAAGGCCTACTTCGATCGACGCGCGCCAGGAAAGCCGAAACAGCCGGGCGAGGGCGGTGAGGATGAGGGATTTCACGGCGACGAGCCCGATCGCGCTTCCAAGCAGCCAGACGGGATCGCGGGCAAGCTCGCGGAAATCGATGTTCATGCCGACCGTAAAAAAGAACAGGCCGAGCAGCAGACCCTTGAAAGGATCGATGGCGGTCTCGATCGCCTTGCGGAATTCGGTCTCGGCGAGCAGCAGGCCGGCGACGAAAGCGCCAAGCGCCATGGAGAAACCGGCCGCGGCGGCGGCCACCCCGGTTGCGACGATCACGAACAGCGTGGTGGCCACGAACAGGTCGCTCATGCCCACGGATGCGACCAGACGGAACAGCGGCCGCATCACCACGCGGCCGACCACGACGATCACGCCGAGCGCGATGACGGCGTTGGCGATCGCCAGCATGAGGGCGCCGGCAACCGAACCGGAGTCGCCGGCGCCGAAAATCGAGATGAACAGCAGCAGCGGCGCCACCGCCAGGTCCTGCGCCAGCAGGATCGCGAAGCTGGCGCGGCCCGCGCTCGTGTTCAGCCGTCCCTGCCTGGAAAGCACGTCGATGACGATGGCGGTCGACGACAGCGCGAGGCAGGCACCGACGATGAGCGGCACCGGCGGCTTGCCGCCCGCGAGGATCGCGACTGCGCCGATCGCGGCGGCGGAGAACACGATCTGCAGGCTGCCCAGTCCGAAAACCAGGCGGCGCATCGTCTTCAACCGCTCATAGGACAGTTCCATGCCGATCAGAAACAGCAGGAACACGATTCCGAGGTCTGCGAAACCGGCGACGTTCTTGGCGTCGACCACGGTGAACCAGTACAGGAACGGGAATTGGCCGATAAACGAACCGAGCCCCAGCGGACCCAGGATCGCGCCCGCACCGAGATAGCCGAGGACGGGATTGAAGCCGAACCGGCGCACCAACGGAATGACGATGCCCGCAGTGCCGAGCAGGACAAGGGCATCGCTGTAGACGGCAATGTTGATCGGGGAGGCCATCTATCCCTGTTCGTCAGCTGATGTCGGGCAAGGCGTATCCTGGACGATGCGGTATCCGTATCCGGTATCCGCATCGTCCACGCCGACGTTAGCTGGTGCCACCAGCCAACGCCACCCATCAGGATCTGAGCTAGAACTTCAGATTGGCAAACGCGCGCACGCCGATGCCCGGCATCAGAACCTGGTCCTTGGTGTAGGACACCGAATTGCGGATGTTCTCGTTCAGCAAATTGTTGCCGACGAGGCCGACCGTCATTTCCCGCGCGCCGAACCAGGACGGATCGAGCTTCGTCCTGTAGCTGACCTCGGCCTTCAGCAGATTATAGCCCGCGGTCGGCGTCTCGCCGATCGGGGCGATATCGTTCTGCGCGAAGGCGTGCAGCAGGTTGATCCGCGTCAGCCAGTTGGCATCGCGCCAGAACAATCCGCCGCCGACACGCACCGGCGGGATGCGCGGGACATTGCTGCCGTCGCTGAAGGTGGCGCGCACCACATCGAACTGGTTCTCGATGCCCCAGATGCCGCCGTTGAGCGGGCCGATATCCAACTGGCTCTGGAATTCGCCGCCGCGGAAGGTGGCGTCGCGCTGCGAATAGATCGCCTGGTTCAGTTCGAGCGGAGCAGCCGGATCGGCAGGGCTCGACACAGGCGACATCCTCGCAGGTGTTGCCGGTGAGGCGGCGGTAAATGAAGCCGTTGAATTTGGTGTAGTAGGCGGTCGCTTCGAACCTGAACGGTCCTGTCGCCTTCCGCAATCCGATCTCGATCGTCTTGGCGGTTTCGATGCCGAGGTTGGGATTGCCGATATCGAAGGTGCCGGTGGCGTCGTGCGCCCCGCGCGAAAACAATTCCGCGGGCTTTGGCGCGCGCTCGACATATTGCGCGGTGATGCTGGCAACCAGTTGGCCCGGCAGATTCTGGATCAGGCCGATGCTCGCGCTCTTCGGCGTGAAATTCAGGTTGCGCGCGATCGGCGGCCCGATATCGCCGGGATTGGCGTTGAGGTCGAACAGCTCCGGAATGAACGACGGCGTCGTTCCGCTGAGACTGACATGCTCGATGCGGCCGGCAATCTGCGCCTTGGTGGCGTCGGTGAACTTGAACTCGTTGAAGACGTAACCGGCGACCTTGGTGTTTTTGTTCGGGTCCCACAAACCGTTGAGCGGGCTGCCCGGATCGTCCGGGCTCGGCGCCGTCAGTTGCTGGTGGCTGGCCTGCAGGCCGAAGGCGGTGGTGACGGCGGCAAAGCGCGCGTTGAACGGCGTCATCTGCACCTCGACGCGGCCTTCCTGCTCCTTGTTGGTAAAAGTCTGCCGCACGCCTAACGACGCGAGGTCGGCGGGATCGGCGAGACCGATCTCGTTGTGCTTGTAGTCGGTGGCGCTGGCCCAGAACCTGACGGCATCGATCGCCGCCGCGTCCGGCCGGTATTCGCCCTTGGCCGAAAACTTGGTCTGGTGCGCCTCGATCCGGGTCTGGTGATCGGCGCCGTCGATGCCGGGGATGCGATACAGCGCGTCGTTCTGCGTGATCGCAGCGCCGATGAAGCCGCCGTGGAAGATGTAGGAGCCGCCGACCGAAGCGCCGTCGGCCTGCGCGGCCGAGTTCGGTTGCCTTCCGTTCACGGGCCGCGTCTGGTCGAACAGATAGGGATAGCCGGGGATGCTGTAGTCGCCGGCCTTGCGGCCATAGGCGTCGGCGTGGACGGCGAAATTGCCGCCGCCGGCATCGAGCAGAATGCCGCCTTCGACGCCGCGATCGACCGAACTGACGGCGGTGCGCGTCTCGACGGTCACGCATGACGCGGATTGCGCATCCGCCAGCGGCGCCTTCGACCGGCAGCCCGTAGCTCTGGAACGGCGCCGCCGGGCAGGAGGGCAGCGCCTCCGGAATGCGGTTGTTGGTGGCGCTGACGACGCCGCCGATCGAGGTCGAGCCGTAGCGCAAGGCCGCAGGGCCGCGCACCACTTCGACCTGATTGGTGGCCAGGGGATCGATCGGCACGAAATGATCTTCGCCAAGATCGGAGACGCCGCCGCCGCCGGTGCCGTTCTCGACGATGCCGACGCGGTTGCCGTCGAGGCCCCGGATGATCGGCCGGCTGGAGGCGCCCGGCGCGAAGCTGGAGCCGGTGATGCCGGGTTTTGAAAACAGGAGATCGCCGAGCGTCGCGCCGCCGGAACGGCGGATTTCCTCGTTCGGCACGACGGTCACGGTCGCGAACTGGTCGGTGACGACGGGCAGCACGCCCGGTTGGGGCGCGGCGGCAACGGGTGCAGGCTGCGGCTCTGGCGCGCGTTCGCGGTTTTGACCCGGCGCCGCGCGGGCGACCCGCGCGGGTGTGCGTGAAGGCACCACCGGCTTTCGCCGCACGATCGGGCTTGGCGCCGTCACGGTGATTTCAGGCAATTGCGTCGAGGCGGCAGGCGCCGCGGCGTCCTGCGCCATCGCGCCATCGGCCATCGCGCATAGCAATAGCCAGCTTGCTCCACCGAAATGGAACGCTCGGTTCTTCTTTGATGTCATTGTCCTGATCCTGATTCCGTCGATGTGCGACGGATCGATTCCGATTCTCCCTCGGCGGATCAGCCGCGTGGTGCGGCGATCCCCTCAGGGGTGCGTCGATCAATCGAAGTCAGGAGACGGGAGGCGCGCGGGACTGGAACGCGGGATGCAGCGAGCCGAGATGCGCGAACTCGGCGCCGCTGGTCAGGTGCAGAAGCTCGACCGCCTGCGGCAGTTCCAGCAACGGCGGTGTGGCGAACAGGAAGTTGTTGGCCAGCGAGAGGACGGCGCAGATCGCGCAGTCGGAGGTTTGCTGATCGGTATCGTGGCCGGAAGGCTGTGCGGAGCGCGCCTCTTGCGCGGCTAGCGCCGCGGGAATGGCGAGGTTCGCATCGGCCAACCCGGCCTGAATGGCCGGCGCGGTGCGGGCGACTTCCCCGTGGAAATGCCCGAACGACAGCGCAAACTGGATCGCGAGCGCAAACAGCGCCAGCCGCGAGCCGGTTTTCACGTGTTTTCGGAACCAGTTCATCCGGGTCTTCGTCCCAATGTTATATTATAACATCGGAAGGCCGTGACGATGTCAACCGCAGTGCCGGCGGACATCGGAGAAACGGCGGATGGTTGTGTGATTGCTGCAACGGCCGGAGTGACCGGTAGCCCGGATGGAGCGAAGCGCAATCCGGGACTCTTTCGCGGATCGATGGAGCTATCCCGGATTGCGCTTCGCTCCATCCGGGCTACAGCTTCGTCAAGTCGACTTGCGCCGGGCCTTACCGCCCCTCGCGCACCCAGGTCGCCGCGAACGCGCCGAGCAGCAGCAGCAGCCCGACCAGGCCGGCGAACATCGGCAGCACGCCGACGCCCTTCACCACGCTGGCGTCGCGCATTTTCACGCCCATCCAGCCGTCGCCGTGGAAGATGCCGGAGGCGCGCACCGGCACCACGCGCGGGAGATCGATGCTGCCGCCGTCGGCCACGCGGCGGGCGTCGCCGCCGGTCGCCTGCGCCAGCGGCTTCAGCATCTCGGTGGTGGAGGTGACTTCGGAAAATTCCTTCGGGTTGGTCGGCCCGACATTGATCAGCGCTTTCAGCGCGCCGTCGGTTGCCTGCCACAGCCCGAGTTCGTTGGCGGGAAGGGTGGAGCGCCAGGTGCCGGGTTCGCTTGCGGTCAGCTCGAGTTCCTTGGTGGCGCCACTCGGCGACGTCACGGTCACCGGCGGCACGTTGTCGGCCATGGTCTGGCGCAGCACCACGAGGTCCTTGCCCTGGATCTGCAGGCGCAGCGCCTCTTCGTCGAGATCAGGCTGCTTCATCAGCCAGTGCGACGTCCGCCGCAGCAGATCCAGATGCGGTCCGCCGCCTTCATAGCCGCGCGCCCACAGCCAGATGTGGTCCGACAGCAGCAGCGCGACGCGGCCTTCGCCGAAGCGCGACAGCAACAGCAGCGGCTTGCCGTCGGCGCCGGTCATCACGGGCGCGCCGATCGCGTTGCGCGTGTCCACGGTGCGGAAGAAGCGGCTCCAGCGCGGCGGTTCGCTGGCGGAGCCTTCGAGGCCGCGCGTCACCGGATGGCGTTTGCCGGCGTCGCTCAGGTGCGCGTAGAACGGTTTTTCGGTGACGCCGACCGGCTCGGCCGGCAGCACCGTGTCCAGCGGCGTGCGCCAGATGCTGGTGGTGGAGGCGTAATCGGGGCCGGCCGACACCAGCACCGCGCCGCCGGCGCGGACATAGCGCGCGATGTTGTCGAAATAGGCGATCGGCAGCACGCCCTGGCGGGCGTAGCGGTCGAAGATGATCAGCTGGAATTCGTTGATCTTCTGCTGGAACAATTCGCGCGTCGGAAACGCGATCAGCGACAATTCGTTGATCGGCGTGCCGTCCTGCTTCTCCGGCGGGCGCAGAATCGTGAAATGCACGAGGTCGATGCTGGCGTCGGACTTCAACAGATTGCGCCAGGTGCGTTCGCCGGAATGCGGCTCGCCGGATACCAGCAGCACGCGCAGCTTGTCGCGCACGCCTTCGATCGCGACCACGGCGCGGTTGTTCACCAGCGTCAGTTCGTTCTCGAGCGGCGAGGCCTCGATCTCGACGATGTTCGACCCGGCATGCTTGATGTCGACCTCGACATTGGCGGTCTGGCCGCTCACGAGCGTGCGCTCGCTGATCACCTCGCCGTCGCGGCGCACCACGATCTTGGCGCGCTGGCCGCTAACGCCCTGGTCGTCGAGCCGGTAGGTGATGGTCTGGGGTTGTCCGACGATGCCGAAACGCGGCGCGGCCGAAATCGCGATGCGGCGGTCGCGCTCGTCCTTGCGCCCGGTGACCAGCGCATGCACCGGCGCCTGGAAGCCGAGGGCGGCGGCGTTGGCCGGAATGTCATGCACCCGGCCATCGGTGATCAGGAATGCGCCGGCGACGCGGTCGACCGGAACGTCCGACAGCGCCGAGGACAGCGCGCCGAACAGTTTGGTGCCGTCGGTTTCGCCGTCGGCCTGTCCGGCCTCGACGACGCGGACTTCCAGCCCCTTGATCTTCTTCAGCGTGTCGACCAGCGCCTCCTGCGCCTTGGCCGTCTCCTGGTTGCGCGTGCCAAAGTTCTGGCTCGGGCTCTTGTCGATCACGACTGCCGCGACCGAGGACAGCGGCTCGCGGTCCTCGCGGGTGAAGGAGGGATTGGCGAGCGCCAGCAGGATCAGCGCCAGCGCCGCGACGCGCACGGCGGCGCCGCGCGACGCGGCCGAGCAGCAGCAGCACCGCGATCGCGACGATCGCGGCCAGCGCGATCCACAGCACGATCGTCGGAACGAGGGGGGTGAACGCGATGCCGTATTGCATGACCTATTGCCCCAACCGTTCGATCAGGGCCGGCGCGTGGACCTGATCGGCCTTGTAGTTGCCGGTCAGGGTGTACATCACGATGTTGACGCCGGAGCGGAAGGCGAATTCGCGCTGACGCGGCTCGCCCGGCGTCAGCGGCAGCATCGGCTGCCCGTCCGGGCGGTGCGCCCAGGCGCCGGCGAGATCGTTCGAGGTGATGATGATGGGCGAGACGCCGTCGCCGCCGCGCGCCGGGCGCGAGGCTGCGTCGTCGTCTTCCTCGCGCGGCAGGGTCTCGACCCAGGTCTGGCCCGAGTTGAAGCGGCCGGGGAAATCGCGCAGCAGGTAAAACGTCTTGGTCAGCACGTGCTCGCGCGGCACCGGCTCCAGTTCGGGCACGTCGAGGGAGGAGAGAATTTCGCGCAAGGTGCGCATGCCCGGCGTCTGCGCCGCGCCGTTCTCGCCGGGCGGCGCCTCGATGGCGTCGCGGGTGTCGAACAGCACCGTGCCGCCCTGTTTCATGTAGGCGTCGATGCGGTTGATGGCATCCTGCGGCGGCTTCGGCGCACCCGGCACGATCGGCCAGTAGATCAGCGGAAAGAACGCCAGTTCGTCGCGCGCGGGATCGACGCCGACGGGATCGCCGGCCTCCAGCGCCGTGCGCTGCGCCAGGAACAGCGTCAGTCCGGCCATGCCGGCCTTGACGATGGAATCGACGTCGGCATTTCCCGTGACGACATAGGCAAGGCGCGTCTGCGACACCGCCTTGATGGCGAAATCGTCGTTGCTCTGGGCGCGCGTCGGCGAAGGCGCGATCGAGGTCGCGGACAGGATCAGGGCCAGCAGAACGGCGGCAGCCGCCGTGCGCCGCCGCCACAGGGCGGCGAGGCCCGCGCCCAGCATCGCGACCACGATCGCGTCGATCAGGAACAGCGCCAGCGACGACGACAGCAGGATGCCGCGCAGATCGCGCGGTTCGGCGTTGGTGTAGCTGGCGCGCTGCGCGCGCAGGGAGGATGTATCGAGCGACGCGATGCGATCGGCCGGGGCCAGCGTGTTGACCGCGATCGGGCCGTCGGCCGGGCCGTAGAAGCCCGGCGGATGATCCGACGTGGCGCGGTCGCGATAATCCGCCGGCATCGGCTTGGCGGTCGAGGGCGGCGGCCCGAATGCGCCGAAGCCGTCGAGGGTGCGCAGCGGCGCCACGGTCTCGACATTGGTCGTCTCGCTCGCAACGCCCGCACCGGGCTTTGCGGTGTAGCCGGACATGTCGACCATCCGCCGCAGCATCTCGACGAAGCTGCCGGACATCGGCAGGTCCGACCAGCGCGAGTCGGCGCCGACATGGAACAGGCTGACGATGCCCTTGCCGCGATGCTCGCCGGTCACCAGCGGCGTGCCGTCTTCCAGCGACGCCCAGGTCTTGGTTGCGAGCACCGCGTCCGGCTCGGCCAGCACCTGCCGGTTCACGGTGATGTCCTTGGGCACGGCGAGGCCCGCGAACGGGCCGTCGGCGGCGAAGGAAGCCAGATGCTGCGGCTTTTCCCAGGTCAGGCTGCCGCCGAGGGTGCGGCCGCCGCGACGCAGTTTCACCGGCACCAGATCGTCATCGGCCTGCGCCAGACGGGGACCGGCGAAACGCACCAGCACGCCGCCCTGATCGATCCATGCGTTCAGCCGCTCGCGGATTTCCGGCGACAGCGTGCCGACATCGGCGAGCACGATCATCGGCAGCCGCTGATCGAGGAATTGCGCGATCACCTGTTGCGCCGCGCCGCGGTCGCCCAGCCGTATGTCGGCGAATGGCGACAAGGCGCGGGTCAGGTAGAAGGTCGACGCCAATAGCGGCTGGGCGGTGTCGCTGGTAGCGCCTGTGACGACGCCGACGGCGCGCCGCCGCCATCTTTTGTCGAGCAGTTGCACCGCGCCGGCCGATCGTTCGCCCGATATTTCCAGCCGCGAAATGTCGTTGCGCAGTTCGACCGGCAGATCGAACGCCGCTTCGCTCTCGCGATCCTGCATGCCGAACGCGTAGCGCGCCTCGCCGATCGGCGAGCCCTTGGCGTCGATCGCGCGAACCACGCCGGCCGCGACGCCGCCGGTGGTGCGCAGCACCTTGACCGTCATCTTCGCCGCGGCGTTTTCAGCGGCGACCAGAGCCTGCGCCGGGGCCGCGCCGCCCTCGAACACCGTCAGCTTGCGGTCGCCGATGGTCTTGGCGAGATTCTCGACGAATTCAGCGCCGCGCCCGGTGTCGACGCCGTCGGACAGCCACGCGATCTCGGCATCTCCGGTCGCCTTCAGGAAGCGGTCGAGCGCGCCAAGCGTGTCGACGCGATCGACCGAATAGGGTTTTGGCGAAATCTGGCGCAGCGCGACCCGCGCGGTGCCGGCCGGCATCAGCGTGATGTCGCGCGCGGTCTCGGAAAGCGGAACCAGCGCGACGCCGCGGCGGTCGTTGTCGGCGTTGGCGATCAGTTCGTCCGCGGCCTTGACCCGCGTGTCCCAGCTTGCAGCCGCACTCCAGCCGTCGTCGAGCAGGATCACCAAGGGCGCGTTGCTGCCGCCGACCCCGGTCTGCGGATTCCAGATCGGGCCTGCGGCGGCAAGGATGACGAGCGCGGCGGCGGCGAGGCGCAGCAGGGTCAGCCACCACGGCGTGCGCGACGGGGTTTCTTCCTTCGGCCTGATGTCGAACAACAGCCGCGTCGGCGGAAACTCGATCCGCCGCGGCCGCGGCGGCATCACGCGCAGCAGCCACCACAACACCGGCAGGCTCAGCAGGCCCAGCAGCAGCAACGGTTGCGCAAAGGTGAGGGGGAGCCCCGCTATCATGCGCTACGCCCCGCCTTGACGGTTGAGCCGCGCGCGCTTCCCTTGGCTGCCATCATGCCCGAATGCAGGAACAGCAGGAGTTCGGCGGCGGAACGGCTGGTGGTGTGGGTCGAGAACAACCAGTCGAGCTTGTTGGTCTCGCTGCGGATCTCGTCGCGATGAAGGGCTACGCGCGCCACATAGTCGCTGGCCCAGCTCTCGGCGCGGCCGGCGGTGACGACGCCAAAACCTTCCGGCTCGACGAATTCGACCCGGCCGGCGTAGGGAAAGGTTTCTTCGGCGGGATCGACGATCTGGATCAGAGAACCGTGGGCTCCGGAGGCCGAAAGCCCTGCGAGCATCAGCCTGATCTCGCTCATCGGCGACCACAAATCGGACAGCACGACAATTTCGGCCAGCGCCGACGGGACAAACGACGGCGGCAGGCTCGCGCGCGACGCATCGTCGTGCAGCATCGCCTGCGCCATCTTGTCGATCACGTTGCGGCTTGCGGTCGGGTTCATCAGGCCGGGAATGCCGACGCGTTCGCCGCCCGACACCAGCAGTTCGGCGAGGGCGAACGTCACGATCAGGCCGCGCTCCAGCTTGGAGTCGCGCGCACCCTTGGAAGCAAACGCCATCGACAACGAACGGTCGGGCCACAGCCACACGGTATGGGCGGCCTCCCACTCCTGCTCGCGGACATAGAGATGATCGTCGCGCGCCGAGCGGCGCCAGTCGACGTTCTGCGACGGCTCGCCGGAGACGAAGCGGCGGTATTGCCAAAAGCTCTCGCCGGCGCCGGCGCGGCGCCTGCCATGCAGGCCATGGATGACGTTGGCGGCGATACGGCGGGCTTCGAGCACGAGACGGGGAAGCGAAGCGGCGAGCGTTCGGCTTTCGCCATCGGCACGTCGGATTGCTAAGATCTCCCTGGTCTCGTGGCTGGTCTCTGCGGCCATCAACCGATCCGCGTCTTCAATTGCTTGATCACGTCGGGAATGGTGCGGCCTTCCGCGCGCGCCGAGAAGGTCAGCGCCATGCGGTGCTTGAGAATCGGTTCGGCGAGATCGAGCACGTCGTCGATCGAGGGCGCGAGGCGGCCGTCGAGCAGCGCGCGGGCGCGGACCGCCAGCATCAGCGACTGGCTGGCGCGCGGGCCAGGTCCCCAGGCGATCAGCTTGTCGCCGCCATCGGGGTCAGGCCGCGCGGCGCGCACCAGTGACAGGATCGCCTCGACGACGCTGTCGCCGACCGGCAGACGCCGCACCAGCCGCTGCGCCGCGATCAGGATTTCCGCGTTCATCGATGCCTTGGCGAGCGTCTCATCCGCGCCGGTCGTCTCGAACAGGATGCGGCGTTCGGCGTCGCGATCGGGATAATCGACGTCGATCTCCATCAGGAAGCGGTCGAGCTGCGCCTCGGGCAGCGGATAGGTGCCTTCCTGCTCCAGCGGGTTCTGCGTGGCGAGCACGTGGAACGGCTTTGGGAGGTCGTGCCGCGCGCCTGCAACGGTGATGTGCTGTTCCTGCATGGCTTGCAGCAGCGCCGATTGGGTGCGCGGGCTGGCGCGGTTGATTTCGTCGGCCATCAGGAGCTGCGCGAATACCGGGCCGGAGATGAAGCGGAACGACCGCTTGCCGGAATTGCTTTCGTCCAGCACCTCGGCGCCCAGAATATCCGACGGCATCAGGTCCGGCGTGAACTGGATGCGCTTGGCGTCCAGCCCGAGCGTGATGCCCAGCGTTTCGACGAGCTTGGTCTTGGCGAGGCCGGGAACACCGATCAGCAGCGCGTGGCCGCCGGACAGGATCGTCACCAGCGTGTTTTCGATCACCCGGTCCTGGCCGAAGATGACGGTGGAGATCGCTTCCTTTGCGGCGCGAATCTGACCGGCGACCTGTTCGGCCGAACGGACGATCGCGTCCTCGAGTTTCTCGACACCGTCTGCGCTCGCCATATCTGTCTCCTTGGTCGCTCATGACACCGCCGGTTGCGTCGTCATCCCACGAGCCTCATGCTAAACCTGTGCAAAGGCCATGTATTCGTTGAATTAAACTATCCCCACATTATCGGCATTTCGGGGTATGAACGGCATCACGATATGGCGACTTTGATCCGCAATAATACGGACCCAAATCGTCCGGACAGTTCCGAATACGTGCACCAATCGTGCCAGATGAGGCGATGACACTCAGGGCAAACAATGGCGAAGCAAGGGCAGACCGGCGCTGAAGGCCTCGAAGGACTAACTGTCGCTGCGAGGGAAGCCGCCAACGCCACTCCGGCGGGCAAGGGATTGCCGCCGGTACATCTGTGGAATCCGCCGTTCTGCGGCGATCTCGACATGCGAATCGCCAGTGACGGAACGTGGTTCTACATGGGTACGCCGATCGGCCGGCCGGCGCTGGTGCGGCTGTTCTCGACCATCCTGAAGCGCGAGGACGGCAAGCACTTTCTCGTGACCCCGGTCGAGAAGGTCGGCATTCGAGTCGACGACGCGCCGTTCCTGGCGGTGGAGATGCAAAAGGAGGCTGATGATCGCGGGCGGCTATTGCGCTTTCGCACCAATGTCGACGATTGGGTGCCATGCGATTCCGGACACCGCCTGCGATTCGAGATGGCCGCCGACGGCGGGCTGACGCCCTATCTTCACGTCCGCGCCGATCTGTGGGCGAAGGTGACCCGCGCGCTCTATTACGATCTGGTTGACATGGGGGAAGAGCGGGTGGTCGATGGTCAGCCGATGTTCGGCATCGAGTCCGGCGGCGAGTTCTTTACGATGGCGGACGCGAAGCAGGTGAGGGACGCGGTTTGAACGAGCCGATGCTGAAAAAGATGCAGGCCGCTCCGATCAACTCGGCGGAGTTTTTCGCGCGAAGCCAGGCTCGGCTGAATTTCGACGTGCCGCCCGGCCTGGTCGATCCCAATATCATTCCGAAGACCGGCGACGAGGGCAACGACCGCATGCTCGAGATCGTGGCGCGCGAGCAGCCGGTGCGCCCGGCGGCGGTGCTGATCCCGGTGGTCGATCACCCCGAGCCGACCGTGTTGCTGACGCAGCGCTCGCCGCATCTGTCGAGCCACGCCGGCCAGATTTCCTTTCCCGGCGGCAAGATCGACGCGACCGATGCTTCCCCGCTCGACGCCGCCCTGCGCGAGGCGGAAGAGGAAGTCGGCCTCAACCGCGACTTCATCGAGCCGATCGGCTATCTCGACCTCTATGGAACCGCCTTCGGGTTTCGCATCCTGCCGACGGTGGCGCGCGTGAAGCCCGGCTTCAAGCTGACGATCAACGAGGGCGAGGTGGTGGACGCCTTCGAGGTGCCGCTGGCGTTCCTGATGAATCCCGAGAACCATCAGATCCACTCCAAGGAATTCCGCGGCATGGAGCGCTCCTATTACGCCATGCCGTTCGCCGAGCGTTACATCTGGGGCGCGACGGCAGGTATCCTGCGCGTGCTGTATGAGCGGATTTATCTCGCATGATCCGTCCGGTTCTGACCGAAATCGGAATTTTCCTGATCCCGTTCGCGGCCTATGCGATATTTCTGATCGCCACCCGTTCCGGCGTGCTGGTGTCGTCCTCCTGGCCGGCGCATCTGGTCGCCAAGCTGGTGCTGGGATCGCTGCTGCTGGTCGTGATCAGTTTCATCCTGCTCGCGCAATTCTCCGGCGCGCCGCCGGATTCGACCTACGTTCCCGCGCATCTCGAAGACGGCAAGCTGGTTCCCGGAGTCGAGAAATGAGCGAGGCGCGTGTGCTGTCGGACGCGCCCTGGCTCAGATCCGGTCCGGCGGCGCGCGTGCTTGCGTTGCTCAATGGCGATGGCGAGGAAGCCCGCGTGGTCGGCGGCGCCGTGCGCAATGCGCTTGCTGAATATTCCCCTCGGCGACATCGATATCGCAACCACGGCGCTGCCCGACGAAGTCGTCCGCCGCGCCAAGGCGGCCGGTATCAAATGCGTGCCGACCGGCATCGACCACGGCACGGTCACGCTGGTGGTCGAATCGCATCCGTTCGAGGTCACGACCTTGCGCGAGGATACCGAGACCTTTGGCCGCAAGGCCAGGGTTGCGTTCGGGCGCGACTGGGTTCGCGATGCGGAACGGCGCGACTTCACCATCAACGGGCTTTCCGTCGATGCCGGCGGCATCGTGCATGACCATGTCGGCGGGCTTGCCGACATCGAAGCCAAACGCGTGCGCTTCATCGGCGATGCCAGCCAGCGCATCGCCGAGGATTATTTGCGCATCCTGCGCTTCTTCCGCATGCATGCCGCCTACGGCGCAGGTGAGCCCGACCGCGCCGGATATCTCGCCTGCATCGACGGCCGCGCTGGACTTTCGAGCCTTTCCGCCGAACGCGTGCGCATGGAAATGTTGAAGCTCCTGGTCGCCGAGCGCGCCGCGGTTTCGGTGCAGGCGATGGCGGATGCTGGATTGCTGCAGTCGATCATCGGCGGCGTCGCCTATACCGGCGCGTTCGCGGCGATGGTCGCGGTCGAACGTGCGCTGAAGCTGCCGCCAAACGCCGTGCGCCGGCTCGCCGCGCTCACGGTCGCCGTCACCGAGGACGCCAAACGCGTCTCGGCGCGGCTTCGGCTTTCCAACGCGGAAACCAAGGCGCTGGACTCGATGGGCCATCGCTGGTGGCGGCTCGCCAGCAAGGACGACGCGCAGGCGCGGCAGCTGCTCTATCGGCTCGGCGAGGATCCCTACCGCGACCGGCTGATGCTGGCATGGGCGCGGGCAGGCGGCATCGGTAATGGCGCCGCGCGCTGGCACGACCTCGCAACGTTGCCGCAGCGCTGGAGCGCGCCGAAATTTCCGCTGCGGGCAGCCGATTTCATCTCCCGCGGCATTGCCGAGGGCCCCGCGCTCGGTCACGTGCTGACGCTAGCGGAAGACGCCTGGCTGGCCGCGGATTTTCCGCTCGATGCATCCGCGCTTGCCGCGATCGCCGACCAGACCGCCGCCCGGTTCGCCCGCGATCACCGGCTGTGAATATTCTCGCCGGCTTCGCCGACATTTCGCTCGGCCAGTTCGTGCTGGTTGGCGGCATGGCGCTGCTGGCCTCCATCATCGGCGGTCTTGCCGGCTATGGCACGGGCGCCTTGATGCCGCTGGTTCTGGTGCCGATGATCGGTGCCGAGCCGGTGGTGCCGATCATCGCGATCTCGGCGATCATCACCAATACCAGCCGCTTCGTGGCCTATTTCCGTTACGCCGACCGGCGGCGCGCGCTGATCGTGATCGGGGCCGCCGCGCTCACCACCGCGCTCGGCGCCTACGGCTATACGCGGCTCACCGGTACCGGCGCGGCGCTGGTGATCGGCAGCATGCTGATCCTGAGCGTGCCGCTGCGCCGGCTGGCCAAGAAGCGCGACGTCAGAATTGGTGATACCGGCCTCGGTGTGAGCGCGGTGGGGTATGGCGTGCTGGTCGGCGGCACGTCAGGCTCCGGCGTGATCCTGCTTTCGCTGTTGATGGCGTCGGGGCTCGAGGGCGCGGCCGTGATCGCCACCGACGCCGTGATCTCGGTCGTGACCGGCCTCATCAAGATTTCGGTGTTCGGACTGGCCGGCGTCGTTACCGCGCAGGTGCTGGCCTTTGCGCTTTTGATCGGCGCGATCGCCATTCCCGGCGCGTTCCTCGCCAAAGCCTTCGTCGAGCGCATGCCGGTGCATATCCACACCGCGATCCTCGACGCCGCCGTGATGGTCGGCGGCATGGTCATGATCACGGCGGCGCTGCGGTGTCAATGCATGAGCGACGCCGTGCGGATCGGGAAGCAGTTCACGCTCGGTATGTTGCGGACAAGCGGCACGCTGCACAAAAAGCCGACCGGACGATATTTCACCCGGATTCGCTCCATCTGATGCAGCGCCAGGCTGCTGAACGCGCTGACCCGCCCGGCCAGATCATCCAGTTGGGCGTTGATCTCCTTCTCGCGCGCGACGATTTCCCTTTCCTTGGCGGTGTCCCGGTCGCTCCGGGAGGCCCATTGCCGCGCGGCCGCCAGCTTGTCGTGCGTGGCCTCGAAGCAGTAGTGCATCGTCAGGACGTGGTGCTTGGCGCTGTACCAGTAGATTCGCTTGGCGTCCTTGTCGTTGGGACCGGCGCAGATCCGGACGAAGGCATCTTGCGGCCTGGTCTTGTCGTCAACACCCCGCTTCTCGGCGATTGCGCAATATTCATTATCGGCGACCTGCTTGGTGGGCGTGTCGTCGTCCCCGGCGTTCACGTTTCCGAACGCCGGAAAATTGTACTTGTCGGAACAGTCGAAGGCATAGTCGCGCAGCACCTGCCGTGACAGCGGATCGCCATCGACATTATGTTTGTCGGCCGGATCGCGATAGGTGTCGCTCGCCCAGTCGATATAGACTTCCGCCTTTCGCGTCAGCACGTCGATATTTTCGCGCAGTTCGATCCGCGCCTTTTCGTAACGCTCGGAAATCGCGCGCGCATTCTTGGTGGCGAGTGCCTGGTCGCTTCCGTCCGATCGGTCGCGGACGGCGCGGGTGAAATCGGAATACAGCGTCTGCTGCAGGGCCTGTGCTTCGGAGAACGTGCGTGAGATCTCGGTGAACGTGGCGGTCGCCGCCGCCATGTCTTCCTTGGCCTGGCTGCTGACCTTGTCCTGATAGGTGTTGAGGTACTGAAGGTAGCCGACCGCAAGGCTGCTCAGCACGGTAACCGCCGACAGCCCTTTGACGATGTCGAGCCCGTGATTGAACTTCCAGAGCCACCTCAGCGGGGCGGATTTCGGTGCAATGTCATCCGCCTCTGGCGGCTTGTGCGTGTCGTCGTTCGGCATCGGTGAACTCCCCAACCCATGGACTTCAACCTTGAACCAATGTCGACACAGTCCGGGATTGCCGACCTCCACACTGTGAGGCAACTCACATTACACGCGATCGTGTGCTGGCGCGGCGTATGGAACCTCAGCCGCGCTATCAGTCCTCGCGGGGCAGCAGTTCCGTCAGCGAGCGGATGATGCGATCGGGCTTCACGGTGGAGTCAGGGGGCAGGCCATCGCCATGCACGTCGATCCAGATGGCGTAGATGCCGAGCCGCTGCGGCGCCACGACCTCCCATTCCAGATTGTCGCCGATCATCCAGGTCTCGGATGCGGTGACGCCCAGCGTCTGCATGGCGTGCAGATAGGCGCGCTCTTCCGGCTTGCCAAAGCCGTGCTCGCCCTCGATCTGGATGTGATCGAAACGGTCCGACAGCGCAAAGCGTTCGACCTTGGCGCGCTGGGCGCCGGCGGCGCCGTTGGTCACCAGCGCCAGCTTGACGCCGCGCGCCTTCAATTCGTCGATGGCGTCATGCGCGCCGGGAAAGACGAACATTTCCTCTTCGCGATAGGCGGTGAAGCGGTTGGCGAGCCGTGCCGCAAGATCCTCTGATAGCGGTGGCCGCCTGCGGCCAGGGCGGCAAATCCGTTTCTGACGGTTATGCGCCGCGCCTCATCCAGCTTCATCCGCCATTCGGCGCCCGCGACCGCCCAGAACTTGCGCGCGGAATCCAGAACCGCGGTGGCAACCTGTTGCGAGGTGAACGGCCCGAACTCGGCGGCGAATTCCGCGGCGACGTTGTGCCATGCGATTTCGGGACGGCCATAGGCCGACAGGATGGTGTCGTCCATGTCGATCAGCATGGCGCGGGGCAGGTGGGTCATCGTTTCACGGCCATTTCGCTTTCAGCGCTGTCGACCGCGGAAAACCGCGGTCGATCTGCCGCGAATATCAGATCCTCCGCATGGGGTCCAATTCCAGCGAACGGCATCGCCGGGCTGTGGATGCCGGGCGACGCCGAAATTCGCTCAGGCGTCCTTGCCGGCGTGCTCGTCCTCTTCGTCTTCGTCGTCTTCTTCTTCGTCGTCTTCCTCTTCGTCATCCGTATCGTGCTCGGCGAGTTCAAGCACGGCCAATGGCAGCGTCTCGCGAAAGAGATCGCCTTCATTGCCCATCCACACGCACGCGACGTTGCCGTCTTTGACTTCCACCACGCTGAGCGGATGGCCGCCGGATTTCA
Organism: uncultured Alphaproteobacteria bacterium; assembly: GCA_963840465.1. Lineage (GTDB taxonomy): Bacteria > Pseudomonadota > Alphaproteobacteria > Rhizobiales > Xanthobacteraceae > Bradyrhizobium. The sequence continues at coordinate 190,027 of CAWIZF010000075.1, forward strand.
GAATGACGACGTCGCCTGGTTTCAAGTCCATGATCTGCTCCTTGTAATGCATGACGCGAGGCGCACCCTAGCGATCGGTCATGACAAGCCGATCATGACAGTCCAATCATGGCCACTTTACCTCCGGCGGCATCGACGAGAGAATGGAATCCACATTGCCGCCGGTTTTCAGCCCGAAGATTGTGCCGCGATCGTACAGCAGGTTGAATTCGACATAGCGTCCGCGCCGGATCAACTGCTCCTCGCGATCGGCGTCGTTCCAGGGGAGGGCGAAATTGCGCCGGACCAGTTCGGGATAGATTTTCAGGAAGGCGCGGCCGACGTCCTGCGTGAAGGCGAGGTCGGCGTCCCAGTCGCCGGAATCGTGCCAGTCGTAGAAAATCCCGCCGATGCCGCGCGCTTCCTTGCGATGCGGCAAATAGAAATATTCGTCGCACCATTTTTTGTATTTGTCGTAGTCGGCGATACCGTTCGATTCCTCGCAGGCTTGCCTCATCGCCTGATGGAAGGCCAGCGTGTCCGGGTCCTCCTGGGTGCGCCGCCGGTCCAGCACCGGCGTCAGGTCGGCCCCGCCGCCGAACCAGGCCTTGGTGGTCACGACGAAGCGGGTGTTCATGTGCACGGCCGGCACGTGCGGATTGCGCAGGTGGGCGATCAGCGAAATGCCCGACGCCCAAAACCTGGGATCGTCGGCCGCGCCCGGAATCTGTGCACGGAATTCGGGCGCGAACTCGCCGTGCACGGTGGAACAGTGCACGCCGACCTTCTCGAACAACCGCCCGCGCATCATCGACATCACGCCGCCGCCGCCGGGCTTGCCGGTGTGGTCGGTGCGCTCCCACGGCGTGCGCACGAAGCGCCCGGCGTCGCCGGGATAAAGCGAGGCGGGGGCATCGTCTTCCAGCCGCTCGAAGGCCGCGCAGATGTCGTTGCGCAAGGCTTCGAACCAGGCGCGCGCGCGCGTCTTGCGATCTTCGATAAGGGATACGTCCATGTGCGGCTCCGAATGTCCCGTGCTTCGCTCCTCGCGATGACGGCGAGGGTTACCCCTGCGGCCCAAAATACGTGCAGCTCTCGTTGCAACTGTCGCGGTGAACGCTGACACGGGTGATCTTGCCGGCGTGCTGGACCCGCTCGAAGATGTAGCGCGAGATATTTTCCAGCGTCGGCGTTCCAAGCGCCTCGACCTTATTGAGAAGCTTGTGGTCGAGGGTCTTGCGGACCTCTTCCATCCTGCGTTCGAGCAGGCCGAGATCCAGCACCATGCCGGTGGCCGGATCGGGCGTGCCGCGCACGCTCACCTCGGCGCGAAAGGAGTGGCCGTGAATTTCCTCGCTGGCCGCGCCGAAGGTCGTCCCCTTCAGCGAATGCGCGGCTTCGAAGCGAAATGATTTCGTCAGTTCCCACATCTTGAAAATCTGGTTCCTATCTGATGCCGAGTTATCTGATGCCAAGTGCTTATCTGATACCAAGCGTCTTGTGTGTCTGCAGGCTGAGCCGCCATTGCGGATGGCGCAGGCAGTAGTCGACCGTGCGCGCGGTGTTTTCGATCACGTCGGGCCCGTCCATCGGCTGCAGCGAAAAACGTTCGAAATCGAGCCCCGCAAAATCTTCCGGCGCAGCTCCGGCTTGCGGATAGACCAGCTTCAATTCGTGGCCGCGGCGCACCACGAGGCCGGCGCCGGCTTTCGGGCTGACGCAGACCCAGTCCATGCCGCCGGGCGGTTCGATCGTCCCGTTGGTCTCGATGCCGATGGCGAAGCCGCGCGCATGCAGCGCATCGATGAAGGGGGGATCGACCTGCAGCAGGGGCTCGCCGCCGGTCAGGACCACGTAGCGGTTGGTATTCTCGCCGGTCCATTGCCCGGCGATGACATCGGCGAGTTGGTCCGCCGTGGCGTAGCGGCCGCCCAGCGTGCCGTCGGTGCCGACAAAGTCGGTATCGCAGAACTTGCAGGTGGCGCCGGCGCGGTCCTGTTCGCGGCCGCTCCAGAGGTTGCAGCCGGAAAAACGGCAAAACACCGCCGCGCGGCCGGCATGCGCGCCTTCGCCCTGCAAGGTCAGGAATATCTCTTTGACCGCGTAGCTCACCATCTCTCCTAGAGAACTGCATCCGCCTGGATCGCGGTACCGGTCTGCCGCAGCGCCTCGCCCAATGCCATGGCCGCCGCCATGGCCACATTGAGCGAACGCAAGCCCGGCCTGATCGGGATCGCCAGCCGCGCATCGGCGGCGGCGGCGACTTCGACCGTGACCCCTGCGGATTCCCGCCCGAACAGCAGGACATCGTCCCGCCGGTAGCTGAAATCCAGATAGGAACCGGCCCCCTTGGTCGTAAACAGCACCAGCCGGAAACCCGCCTCGTTACGCCATTGCTCGAATTTTGACCATGAGTCATGGCGGGTGAGGGCGACGTGATCGAGGTAGTCCATTCCCGCCCGGCGGAAATGCCGGTCCGAGATCGGAAAGCCGGCCGGCTCGATGATATGGGCGGCCGCGCCCAGGCACGCGCAGAGGCGCAGAATCGTTCCCGTGTTCTGGGGGATGTCGGGCTGGAAGAGGGCGATCTGCATGGTGTCGAGGCTTCGGAAGCGCGGGTGAATGTATTGAATAAATCACGGTCGGACGCGGATTTAGTGCATTGCACGATTGCGAGCCGATAGCGGGCTTGCGCTCTCCCGGCAAGGGTGCCAATAGAACAATTCTGGACTGCTTGTTCCGCCGGATTGGGGGAGGAAAAGCGGTTTTTCTGCCGCCGCGGGGGCCGCGGGCGCCGGCAGCCTCTTCCGGGTCGCGCTTTGGCGTCCTCGGGGCGGTTCCGCTGGCTGCAGACAAGAAAGGGCTTGGAATCGTGACGACAGCGTCTTCGGCGGACCATCCGACACGCCGTGATTTCCTTTATGTTGCAACGGGAGCCGTCGCCGCCGTAGGCGCAGCTGCCACGGTGTGGCCGCTGGTTTCCCAGATGAACCCGGATGCCTCCACAATCGCGGCCGGCGCGCCGATCGAGGTCGACCTGACCCCGATCGCCGAAGGACAGGACATCAAGGTGTTCTGGCGCGGCAAGCCGATCTACATCAGCCACCGGACCAAGAAGCAGATCGAAGCCGCCCAAAGCGTGCCGGTCGCAAGTCTGCCCGATCCGCAGCCCGAACTCGGCGCGCGTCAAGGCGGGCCATGACCAGTGGCTGGTCGTGGTCGGTATCTGCACCCATCTCGGCTGTATCCCGATCGCCCATGAGGGCGCTTACGACGGCTTCTTCTGCCCCTGCCACGGTTCGGTCTACGACACCTCGGGCCGCATCCGTCAGGGACCCGCGCCGAGCAACCTGCCGGTGCCGCCCTACACATTCGTTTCCGACACCAAAATCCAGATCGGCTAAGGGCTCGGACATCAGTCCGAGACCCCCTTTTCCCGTCGCGTCGTTTTACTTCCTCAGGATCGCATCAATGAGCGGACCATCCGATTTTCAGCCGACCAATCCCGCCTTGAAGTGGATCGAACGGCGCCTCCCGATCATGGGACTCATGCACTCCTCGTTCGTGGCGTATCCGACGCCGCGTAACCTGAACTACTGGTGGACCTTCGGCGCCATCCTTTCGATGATGCTGGGCGTGCAGATCCTGACCGGCGTGATCCTGGCGATGCACTACACGCCGCACGCCGATCTCGCCTTCAAATCGGTCGAACTGATCGTCCGCGACGTCAATTACGGCTGGCTGCTGCGCAACATCCACGCCAGCGGCGCCTCGATGTTCTTCCTTGCCGTCTACATCCACATGTTCCGCGGCCTCTATTACGGGTCGTACAAGGAGCCGCGTGAAGTGCTCTGGATTCTCGGCGTCATCATCTATCTGCTGATGATGGCGACCGGCTTCATGGGCTACGTGCTGCCGTGGGGCCAGATGAGCTTCTGGGGCGCCACCGTCATCACCAACCTGTTCTCGGCCGTGCCTTATATCGGCGAGAGCATCGTGACGCTGCTGTGGGGCGGCTTTTCAGTCGGTAACCCGACGCTGAACCGCTTCTTCTCGCTGCATTATTTGCTGCCGTTCGTGATCGCCGGCGTGGTCGTGCTGCACGTCTGGGCGCTGCACGTCGCGGGCCAGAACAATCCGGCCGGCGTCGAGGCGAAGACCGAAAAGGACACCGTGCCTTTCACGCCTTATGCAACGCTCAAGGATGCGTTCGGCGTCTCCTGCTTCATGCTGTTCTTCGCCTGGTTCATCTTCTACATGCCGAACTATCTCGGCGATCCCGAGAACTACATTCCGGCCAATCCCGCCGTAACGCCGCCGCACATCGTGCCGGAATGGTATTACCTGCCGTTCTACGCGATCCTGCGCTCGATCCCGAACAAGCTTGCCGGCGTCGTCGGGATGTTCGGCGCGATCCTCGTCCTGGCGTTCCTGCCCTGGCTCGACAGCGCTCGCACGCGTTCGTCGAAGTATCGTCCGCTGGCCAAGCAGTTCTTCTGGATCTTTGTCATCGTCTGCATCGGTCTTGGCTATCTCGGTGCCCAGCCGCCGGAAGGCATTTATGTCATTGTGGGCCGCATCCTGACCTTCCTCTACTTTGCCTACTTCCTCATCCTGTTGCCGCTGCTCTCCCGGATCGAGAAGCCGCGTCCGGTGCCGAATTCGATCGCTGACGACGTGCTGGCCAAATCGGGCGGCAAGCGCGCGACCATGGCTTCGGCGGTGATCGCGCTGCTGGTTGCGGGTGGATTGTTCGCCGGCAGCATGCAGGACGCGCGCGCCGAGGATCATGGCGTTTCACCGCCTGCGCAGAATTGGTCGTTTTCAGGCCCCGTCGGCAAGTTCGACCGCGGCGCATTGCAGCGCGGCCTGAAGGTCTACAAGGAAGTCTGCTCCTCCTGCCACGGACTGTCCTACGTCGCCTTCCGCAACCTCGCCGATTCCGGCGGTCCCGGCTATTCGGTGGCGCAGGCCGCGGCATTCGCCTCCGACTACAAGGTCAAGGACGGCCCGAACGACCAGGGCGAGATGTTCGAGCGGCCGGGCCGGCCCGCCGACTATTTCCCGTCGCCGTTCCCGAACGAGCAGGCGGCACGCGCGGCCAATGGCGGCGCGGCTCCGCCCGACCTGTCGCTGATTACGAAGGCCCGAAGCTACGGTCGCGGCTTCCCGAGGTTCCTGATCGACTTCTTCACCCAGTATCAGGAGCAGGGTCCGGACTACGTGGCTGCGCTGCTGCAGGGCTATGAGGACAAGCCGCCGGCCGGTTTCAACCTGCCGGATGGCTCCTACTACAACAACTATTTCCCCGGCCACGCCATCAAGATGCCGAAGCCGCTGAACGACGGCCAGGTCACCTATGACGACGGCTCGCCGGCGACGGTCGCGCAATACGCCAAGGACGTCACCACGTTCCTGATGTGGGCGGCGGAGCCGCATATGGAGGCGCGCAAGGCGCTCGGCCTGCAGGTGTTCGTGTTCCTGATCCTGCTCACCGTGCTGCTGTATTTCACCAAGAAGAAGGTCTGGGCCAACGCCCACTGATCACCTCTTCATCGCGAATTGCGGAAAAGCCCCTGTCGGGGCTTTTTTGTTGCCCAGACCCGACGTACGCGCGCGGATCGAGCGATTGCTTCCGGAACGCGCTGCGGACAAAATGCCGGTCAATCAGCCAGAAACCATTCGGAGGAACCCATGGGTACCAGCATCACTTTCAAGCGGCCGGACGGCAAGGATGCCGGCGGCTATCTCGCCAACGCGGCGCGTGGCAATGCGCCGGGTGTGGTCGTGATCCAGGAATGGTGGGGCCTGCAGGACCAGATCAAGGGCCTGTGCGACCGCTTCGCGGTGGCGGGCTTCGACGCGCTGGCGCCCGATCTCTACAAGGGCACGGTGGTGCCGTACCACGACACGGACGCGGCCGGCAAAGAGATGAACTCGCTGGATTTCATGGACGCCACCACGCAGACCGTGCGCGGCGCCGTGCAATATCTGTCGCGCAACGGCGCCAAGGTCGGCCTGACCGGTTTCTGCCTCGGCGGCGCGGTGACCATCATCGGCGCCACCAAAATTCCGGAGCTGGCGGCCGGCGTGGTGTTCTACGGCATTCCGCCGGAGCAGGCGGCAAAGCCGGCGGATGTGAAGATTCCGCTGCAGGCGCATTTCGCCAACAAGGACGACTGGTGCACGCCGCAGGTGGTCGACGCCTTCGAGCAGGGCATGAAGGCCGCCGGCAAGTCGCTCGAACTGTTCCGCTATGACGCCGAGCACGCCTTCGTCAACGAGCAGCGGCAGTCGGTGCACGACCGCCAGGCCGCCGAACTCGCCTGGGGCAGGGCGACGGAGTTCTTCAAGAAGCATCTGGGATGAGCCGGTCGTACTTTCTCGTCATTGCGAGCGAAGCGACTTGTCCGCCGTCGCTTTAGCGAAGGCGGAAGCAATCCATCTTGAGTGCGGCGACATGGCATGGATTGCTTTGTCGCTTCACTCCCTTGCGCAAACGCTTCGCGTTTGCCGCAGGCAACGACGGCGGAGGCGGTGAATGAAGATCTTTTGCACGGGCGCATCGGGCTATATCGGCGGGTCGGTTGCCGCGCATCTCATCGCCGCCGGACATCAGGTGACCGGACTGGTTCGCTCTCCCGAGAAGGCCGAGGCGGTTCGCGCGCGGGGCATCCAGCCCGTGCTGGGAACGCTCGATGACGGAGAAATTCTGGCGCAGGCGGCGCGGGCCGCCGACGTCGTCGTCAATGCGGCGAGCGCCGATCACAAGGGCGCCGTCGTCGCGCTGCTTGATGCGCTTGCCGGTAGCGGCAAGCCGTTCATCCACACATCGGGATCGAGCATCGTCGGCACGCGCGCCAGGGGCGAGCGGTCCGACGCGATCTTCGACGAAGACACGCCGATCACGCCATCGCCCGCACGCGCAGCGCGGGTCGCGCTGAACGAGTTCATTCTCGCATACCGTGACAAGGGCTGCCGTCCCGTCATCGTCTGTCCGAGCCTGATCTACGGCACAGGCCTTGGCGCCAATCCGGACAGCGTGCAGGTGCCGCTGCTGATCAGGCTGGCCAAAAAGCGCGGCAACGCGGCGCATGCCGGACCCGGCGAGAACGTCTGGTCGAACGTGCATATCGACGATCTCGTGACGCTCTACGCGCTTGCGATCGAGAAGGCGCCGGCAGGCAGCTTCTATTTCGCCGAGAACGGCGAGAATTCGATGCGCGAAGCCTGCGAGGCGATCAACCGCATGCTGGGTTTTGCCGGACCGCCCACGGCGATGTCGATGGCGGAAGCCGCCGCCGAATGGAGCGAGGGCACGACGGAGGATACGATGGCCTCCAACAGCCGCGTGCGGGCCAAGCGCGCGCGGCAGCTTGGCTGGAAGCCGAACGCGCGCGGACTGATCGAAGAGATCGAGCAGGGGTGTTATCGGGAGTAGGCGGGTGGACCCTAGCAACCGCATTCGCGTGCAGCGAGGGTGCCCATCTCGCAATTCGTCTTGAGTTGATGTAGACTGCGTCGATGACCAAGGTTCTCGAAGACGCCATCGAAAAGGTGCGCAAGCTCCCTGAAGATCGGCAAGCCTACGTCGCGGAAGTGCTGGAGCAGATTGCTGCTGCCGGGAGCGATCCGTTCATTGTGCCCGAGGCCCATCGCGCGGCCGTGCTTGAAGGTCTCCGAGAGGCAGAGCAGGGTGAGTTCGTAAGTGACGAGGAAATGGCCGCGCTCTGGAAGAAGTGTGGCCTTTGAGGCTGCGGTACGCTCCGCGTGCCCGCACTGACATCGCGGAAATCTACGAGTATATTGCGCAACACAGCCCGCGCGCGGCAGCTGCGATTTCGGCTCAAATACGTGCTACGGGTCGCCTGCTCGCGGAACATCCTGGCTTAGGACAAGAAACCGATATGCCGGGCGTTCGGATGTTTCCGACGGCCCGCTATCCTTATCTCGTCTACCACAGTGTTCGAGGTGCTGATCTGGTCATCGTCCACGTTCGGCACGCTCGACGCGATGCGCCGGAAGGGATTGAGGGATAGCCGCGTAGCGGGAGCTACTCCCGCTCACCCCGTCCCACCACGCGCACGTGCCCGACATCAGCTTGTAATTGCCCTCCATCACCTGCACCGGCGCGCGCAGTCCTGACGCCGCCGCGCGCATCCGCATCTCGCGGGCGACGACGCGGTCTTCCGGCGGCAGCCAGACGCGCTCGTGGCCCCACAGGCTCGGGCCGTCATGCATTTCGACCGGTTGCCACGTCGCGGGATCGATCTCGCGGCCGCCCCAGCCGCACTCGATCATGAAGGACGACGGCGTCTTGGCGTAGAACGAGGTCATGAAATCGTTGGTGTGGCGGCCGAGCGTGACGCCGACGCGGTCCTCCTGCGTCATCGCGATGTCGTAGCACTGGCCGACATCGTCGAGCGAGAACAGCTCCACCATCAGATGATGCATGCCGTTCCGCCCGGTTTCGATCAGCGCGAGGCTGTGATGCCGCGCGTTGACGTGGAAGAAATAGGCGCGGAACGGTTTTGTGATGTAGTCGGACAGTCCGAAACCGAGCACGTCGACATAGAATGCCATGACCGGCTCGATATTCTCGACCGTCAGCACGGCATGCCCGAGCCCGAGCGGGCCGGTGCGGAATCCCGAGATCGATCGTCCCGGCGTAAAGGGCGTGTCGTCGATCTCGGGGCCGTAAAACGCCTCCAGCCGGTTGCCGGCCGGATCGTGAAACGAGATCAGGCTGCGGACGCGCCGGGCGTCGGCCAGCGTCTGCGGTTCGGCGGTGACAGCCACGCCGGCTTTTTCCAGCCGCGCCGCCAGCGCATCCAGCGCCGCCGCGTCGGCGACCTCCCAGCCGAAGAAGCGCGTGCCTTCGCCCATCGCGCGGTCGATCACGATGCGCTGCTTGCGGTCGTCCATCCGGAACGCCAGCAGCGAATTGCCGCGCTCGACCGCCTGCAGCCCGACCAGGCCGGTCCCGAACTGCCGCCAGTCCTCGAGGTTATCAGCTCCGAAGCCGGCATATCCCAGACCCAGCAATGCCATCGCCTGCCTCCTTCAATTGCAATCTTCGCGCATTGGAAGCGCCGCTGCTTGCTCAAATCCTACGCAAGTTTTCCGCGTTCCGACACCCCAAGATGGGGCCGGGAAGGGGCTTCCCGGCCGGTCCAGTCCCTTGACATCATCAGCGGCGGATGTGATTAGGCTCCCATGAACACCGTTATCAGCCCATCCCGTCTTTGGTGGCGCACCTCTTAAAGAGGTGGCCGGTGCGATTTCATTTTTCAATCGTCGAAGGTCGCCATCGCAGTGCGACGGTCCCTTCGTTTGTCCTGTGTGGCGCTCCCTCCCGAAGTTTCGTAAGAGGATCACATGAACAGGACCGCCTTCTCCCTGCCCGAGCACAGTGAATACCGGACCAGCGGCGGCCTCGCGATTTCGCGCGCCGTCGAGCAGTTCACCGGCAACGCCAAGCGCCTCGACGACCTGATCGAGCTGCTCGACCGCCGCCGCGGCGTGGTGCTGTCCTCCGGCACCACGGTGCCGGGCCGCTACGAGAGTTTCGACCTCGGCTTTGCCGATCCGCCGCTGGTGCTGGAAACCGCCGGCTCCGACTTCTCGCTCTCTGCGCTGAATGCGCGGGGCGAGGTGCTGATCGCATTCCTGGGCGATGTGCTGCGCGAGCCCTGCGTGGTCATTTCTGAGAAAAGCCCGACGCGCCTGGCCGGCCACATCATTCGCGGCGCAGCGCCGGTCGAGGAAGACCAGCGCACCCGACGGGCCAGCGTGATGTCGCTGGTGCGCGATATCGTCGCCGCTCTGTCCGCCAATGACGACCCGCTGCTCGGCCTGTTCGGCGCCTTCGCCTACGACCTCGTGTTCCAGATCGAGGACCTCGTGCAAAAGCGGGCGCGGGAGAGCGACCAGCGCGACATCGTGCTGTATGTGCCGGATCGCCTGTTGGCCTACGACCGCGCCACCGGCCGCGGCGTGGTGCTGAGCTACGATTTTTCCTGGAAGGGAAAATCCACCAAGGGCCTGCCGCGCGACACCGCCGAGAGCGTTTACGCCAGAACGCCACGGCAGGGATTTGCCGATCATGGGCCCGGCGAATACCAGGCCACCGTCGAGGTCGCGCGCGCGGCGTTCGCGCGCGGCGACCTGTTCGAGGCGGTGCCCGGGCAATTGTTCGCCGAGACCTGCGAGCGTTCGCCGGCGGAAGTGTTCCAGCGGCTGTGCCGCATCAACCCGTCGCCCTATGGCGCGCTGATAAATCTCGGCGACGGCGAATTTCTGGTATCGGCCTCGCCGGAAATGTTCGTGCGCTCCGACGGCAGGCGGGTCGAGACCTGCCCGATCTCCGGCACGATCGCGCGCGGCGTCGATGCGATCGGCGATGCCGAGCAGATCCGGCAATTGCTGAATTCGGAAAAAGACGAGTTCGAGCTCAACATGTGCACCGACGTCGACCGCAACGACAAGGCGCGCGTCTGCGTGCCCGGCACCATCAAGGTGCTGGCGCGGCGGCAGATCGAGACCTATTCAAAGCTGTTCCATACCGTCGACCATGTCGAAGGCATGCTGCGCCCGGGCTTCGATGCGCTCGACGCCTTCCTGACCCATGCCTGGGCGGTCACCGTGACCGGCGCCCCGAAATTGTGGGCGATGCAGTTCGTCGAGGACAATGAGCGCTCGTCGCGGCGCTGGTATGCCGGCGCGATCGGTGCGGTGAATTTCGACGGCAGCATCAATACCGGGCTCACCATCCGCACCATCCGCATGAAGGATGGCCTGGCGGAAGTGCGCGTCGGCGCCACCTGTCTTTTCGACTCGGATCCCGCCGCTGAAGATCGCGAGTGCCAGGTCAAGGCAGCGGCGCTGTTCCAGGCGCTGCGCGGCGATGCGCCAAAACCGCTGTCGGCGTTTGCGCCCGATGCCACCGGCTCGGGCCGCAAGGTGCTGCTGATCGACCACGACGACAGTTTCGTGCACATGCTGGCGGATTATTTCCGGCAGGTCGGCGCCAGCGTCACCGTGGTCCGGCACGTTCATGCCCAGGAGATGCTGAAGAAGGACTGGGACTTGCTGGTGCTCTCACCGGGCCCGGGACGGCCCGGAGGACTTTCGGGATTTCGAAAACCATCGGGACGGCGCTCGACCGGAAACTGCCGATCTTCGGCGTCTGTCTCGGCGTGCAGGCGATCGGCGAATATTTCGGCGGCCAGCTCGGCCAGCTCACCCACCCCGCGCACGGGCGGCCGTCGCGGGTTCAGGTGCGCGGCGGACGGCTGATGCACAATTTGCCCAATGAGATCGTGATCGGCCGCTATCATTCGCTCTATGTCGAGCGCGACAGCGTGCCCGAAGTTCTGGAGGTCACCGCGACCACCGAGGACGGCGTCGCGATGGCGATCGAACACAAGACCCTGCCGGTCGGCGGCGTGCAGTTTCACCCGGAATCGCTGATGTCGCTCGGCGGCGAGGTGGGGCTGCGTATCGTCGAGAATGCGTTTCGGCTGAACGTGCCCGTCAATTGAGGATTGCGAGATACCGATGACATTCGATCACGATCTGAAGGCCACCGTCCGCACCATTCCGGACTACCCGAAGAAGGGCATCCTGTTCCGCGACATCACGACCCTGCTGGCGGATGCGCGCGCCTTCCGCCGCGCGGTCGACGAACTGGTGCAGCCCTGGGCCGGATTGAAGATCGACAAGGTCGCCGGCATCGAGGCGAGGGGATTCATTCTCGGCGGCGCGGTGGCGCATCAGGTCTCCGCCGGCTTCGTGCCGATCCGCAAGAAAGGCAAGCTGCCGCACACCACGGTGCGCATCGCCTATTCGCTGGAATACGGCCTCGATGAAATGGAAATGCATGTCGATGCGATCCAGCCCGGCGAGCGCGTGATCCTGGTCGACGATCTCATCGCCACCGGCGGCACCGCGGAGGGCGCGGTGAAGCTGCTGCGCCAGATCGGCGCCAACGTGCTCGCGGCCTGTTTCATCATCGACCTGCCGGATTTGGGCGGCGCCGACAAATTGCGCGCGATGGATGTTCCGGTGCGCACGCTGATGACGTTCGAGGGGCATTGAGCGGTTACGCTTGCTTCATCCTCCCCTGGAGGGGTGAGCGATCGACGCTGCGCAAGGCGCAGCGGACCGAGGTGGGGTGACGGTCTCTCCACGTCCGACACTGTCGAGTGGAGAGACCGTCACCCCGCCCCGTCTCACATTGCGCTGCGCTCAATGCGAGCCGACCCGCCCCCTCAAGGGGCGGGTACAGACAACGTCACACCGCTTCTGCATTGAGCTGCGACCGCCAATGCAGCGCGCGCTCCTTCAGCAGCGCGTCGCGGATATAGGGCGTCTCTTCGTCTTCCAGCCGTTCGCATTCCCCAAACGTCAGGCTGTCGGGCCCATGCGCGATCCATGCCGCCTGCAGGGTGCGGCAGGTGTGGCTGCCCTGGCGCAGCGTGAACCAGATCCGGTTCTGGATTTTTTCGAGATTAGGCGTCTGGCCGACCCAGGTCTCGGACGAGGCCTTGCAGCGGATGACGAAAACCCCTGCGAAGGTTTTCCGCTCCTTGTAGGCGGCGATGGCCGCCTTTCTGTCTGATGTCACGGGTTGCCTCGCGGTCGGGTGGCTACGGTCTGGCGAGGCAATAACAGGCAGGCGGTTCGACGTCAATATTACCCGGGTAATATTATCAGCTTCGCAGAGGGTTCACGGCCGCTGCGCGAGCAGGCTGAGCTCCAGCTCGCGCAAGTTGGTGTAGTTCCTGCGGATCCACTGGTGCAGCTCGGTCGATGAATCCCTCTCGTTGCGCAGGTAGTCGGTAAAGGAAAAGGTCTGGCCGGTCGACATAGGTCTTCAGGAACGAGGGCAGGGCCGTTATCCGCAGCACCCGCCCCAGGCCCATCTCCCCGGGCAGTTCGCCGCGCACCACATATTCGTTGTCGATCGTAATCAGCGTTTTCAGCGGGATCTGCTCCCGCAACATCGGATAGGCGCGCGCGGAAACGCGGTCGGTATCGGCCACGAACAGGACGATCGGCGCGACGCTGCGCCGCGTGGCTTCTTTCAGAAAGCCGATCTCGTTGGTCATCTTGAAGAATTCGTCGAACGCATGAAAGCCGAGGTCGACCACCTTGGCGACACCGTCATGGACGATCAGGCGGTCCATCAGCTGCATCTTGCCAAAGGTGTCCACGATGTCGGCCGTCTCGGTCACGCGCGGCAGATATTCGAGCAGCGACGGTTCCTTCAGGTTGATGTCGAAGCCGGAGACTGCGCCGTCTTTCAGCAGCAGGAACTCGCTCAGCAGCCGCGCGAGCAGCGTCTTGCCGACCAGCGGACGGGGCGAGCAGACGATGTAGACGGGCGTGAGGCTCATCACCCGCTATATCAAAGGAATTTTTCGCCTAATCCAGCCCTCATCGCGGCGGGTGCGTGACTATTTTTCACCACCGCGCACGCCCGGCTTGGCGCCGACCAGATCGGTCAGCTTGATGCGGTCGAACTCGCTCCAGACGTTGGCGAGCCAGTGCCGGACATAGCCGCGCAGCACGAACGAATAGTTCGCGGCTTCGTCCTCCTTGCCCTTGTTGGCGACGAATTTGAGGAACGGCACCGAGGAAACCTCGACCTGCTCATAGGCCATTTCGTTGAGCTTGGGGATCGTGAGTTCGGTGGCGTCCTTGATGCGGTGAAAGTAGGAGTTGTAGGTCGCCTGGTCCCACTGGAAGAACTGGGTGTCGTTGATGAAGTTCTTCACCAGGTAATATTTGGCGCCCTGCATGAAATTCGCGGTCTCGGCGATTTCATCCAGCGAGGCGATCGAGGGGCCCAGGATGTGGAACACGGCGAAGGTGATCTGGCCCGCCTTGGCCGCATCGAGAAAGCCGATGTCGCGCAGCGAGGCCAGCGCCGGCGACAGCAGTCCGGCGCGGACGTCGATCACGGTGACGGAGGGGCTGGCCGCGTTCAGCGTATCGAAGATCTTCATCTGGTCCGCGGTCGTCGTCATGTCGACGATCTCGGTGATGTCGGGGTGGAAGCGCATCAGGGTGCCGCGCGGCGATTCGGTGTCGAACGCCCGGGTCGGCACGTTGTTGGCACTGAAATAGTCCAGAAGCGTCCGCGACACGGTCGTCTTGCCGACCCCGCCCTTGTCCGCGCCCACCACAATCACGACTGGCTTTGCCATGGAATTCCTTTGAACAACGTCCCCGACCGCGGGAGCGATCGGTTGGCCCCATTCCCTGCTTTGGGCGCGAACATGGCAGAAACAAGGGAGAATTCAATTCCTTAGACGGCCACTGCCATGATTCATACGGAATTTGTTAATCCGCAAGATGAGCGGCGGCAAGGGCTCAGCTGTGCCGGCCCCAAGGTCCTTGCGACGGGCCGGGACGGGGGTCCGGAACACCGGCAGGCTCGCCGGCGTCGCTCCACGGACCGCGGGGAACCGGTGGTTGCCCGGTCTCCGATTCCTCCGGCTCATCGGGGGCGTCCGCCGTATCGGACGGCAGGGCGAGCGGGCCGGGGTCATGACCGCCGGCAAACTGCACCAGCGCCTTGACGCGCGAATCCACCGACGGATGGGTCGCGAACAGGTCGGCAAATCCCTCGCGCGGATTGTCGACGCAGAGTTCCATGACCGCCGACGTCGCGCCGGGAAGCTCGCCGCGGTTCTCGATCTTGCGCAGCGCCGTGATCATGGCGTCGGGATTCTTGGTCAGTTCGACCGAGCCGGCGTCGGCCAGCAATTCGCGCGACCGCGACAGCGCCAGCTTGACGACCTGCGACAACAGCCAGGCCAGCAGGATCAGCGCCACCGCGATGATGACCGCGATGATCGCGCCGCCGGCCCCCTTGCTGTCGCGGTCGGACGACGATGACGAGGAGGATGAAGATGACGACGCAGCCGCTGCCGCTCGAATTCCACGACAGGTTGGTGAACATGCGAAAGAACAATTCGCCGAAAAAGCCGACGACGCCGGCGATGATCACCGCGACCACCATCAACTGCACGTCGCCGTTGCGGATATGCGTGAGCTCGTGGCCGAGCACGGCCTCGATCTCCTGGTCGTTCAGCGCCTGCAGAAGGCCTGTCGTCACCGTGATGGAGTATTGCCGCCGGTTGAGACCGGTGGCGAAGGCGTTCAGCGCCGGGCTGTCCATCACCTTCAGCTTCGGCATCGGGATGCCGCGCGAGATGCAGAGATTTTCCAGGAGATTATAGAGCCGCGGCTGCTGTTGCCGTGTCACGCTCTCGCCGCCGGTCACGGCGTCGATCATGTTCTGGTGGAAGAAATAGGCGATCACGATCCACAGCGCGGCGGCGATCGTGGCGTAGGGAAAGGCCGCGATCAGGTCGCGCCGGGCCTGTATCAGGTAGAAGTCGACCGACCTGTCGCCGTGCAAAAATACTTCGGCGACCAGCGCGCCGGCAAAGACCACGACATAGATCAGCAGAAACAGCCCGGCGAGCAGCAGCATCGAACGAAACTTGTTCGATGAGATATGCGTGTAGAGACCATACGCGGCCATGATGGGCTGCTCTGCCGATTGGAAGCGTCAGAACTTCACGGTCGGCACGGTCTCGACTTCGGTGCGGCTGGCGCCGAGGTCGAAGAATTCCTTGCGGGTGAAGCCGAACATGCCGGCGAACAACGCGGCGGGCAGCTGCTGGATGCCGGTGTTGTATTCCTGGACCGCGTTGTTGAAGAAGCGGCGGCTGGCCGCGATCTTGTTTTCGAGGTCGGAGAGTTCGCCCGCCAAGCTGCTGGAAATTGGCGTTGGCCTTGAGGTCCGGATAGGCCTCCGACAGCGCGATCAGGCGCCCAAGCGCGCCGCTCAGCTGGTTTTCGGCGGCGCCGACTTGCGCCGGTCCCTGCGCCGACATCGCGGAATTGCGCGCCTTGATGACGTCGTCGAGCGTGCCGCGCTCGTGGCTGGCGTAGCCCTTCACGGTCTCCACGAGGTTCGGGATCAGATCGTGGCGCTGCTTGAGCTGCACGTCGATGTCGGCAAAGGCCTGGCTGACGCGCTGGCTGAGCGCGACCAGGCGGTTATACGCGCCGAAGGCAAACAGCACGATGATGACGATGACGCCGAGAACGATCCAGCCGGTCGACATGACGGACAACTCCTGTGGGACGAAAAGGCAGGGAAACGAGACGAAAGAGGGGGCAGGCGGCAGCCCGCCGCGACCTTGGGGCATGGCTTTAGTCGGATGTAAGGCGGGATAAGTTCAACGGTCGCGTCTCGGACGCTGTGCAGCGTCCGGGGCGATGCACAGCATCGAGCCGGGACGCCCTTGCGCCCCGAGAGTCTCGAGATTCCGCAGCGCGCAATTGCCGCATCTGGGGTCTGGTCCTCCGGGACCATCCCGGAATGACGCGCTCAACTACACGGCATCGCCCCACCGCCAACGCCGGGCGGCGGCGTAATCCGCTTTGGCGCGGCGAGGCACCTTTGTGAAGGCGAGACCTTCCGGCGTGCAGAGCTTTGCCGCTATTTCGACCTTGCTGACCGTCGGCTGCGCCAGCACGCGCGAAAGCCGCGGGTCTTCAACCGCCGCGCGCGTCAGTGCGACATAGGCAGAATCTTTCGTCCTCGAACGGCAGCTCCGCGCCCTTGACCTGCTTGTGCGCGCGCGAGCGCTGCAGGCGCTGGGTGAAATGGCACCAGTCCGGCGCCGCCAGCGGGCATTTGCCGTCATGCGGGCAGGGGGCGGCGACATGCGCGCCCAATGCGATCAGCCGCTCGCGCAGCGCGATGATCCGCGCATAGCCGGCAGGCGTGCCGGGTTCGACCACGAGCAGCGTATCGCGTGGTCTTTGCCCACATCAGTTCGGCGAGTGCGCGTCGCTCGCCATCGCCGATCTCGCCGATCATGTAGCTCGCCACGACGAGGTCGGCGGTATCCGCTTTGGCCAGGGCGGCGCGGGCTTCGCCGCGTTCGTAGCTGACGTCACGCAGGCGAAAGCTGTCGGTGACGAGGCCGAGCGCCAGCGCGCGCAATGCGTCGTTGGCGTCGAGCAGCGTAAAGCGTTGCAGCGACGGGAAGGCTTCGGCCGCCGCCCAGGTCGCCGTGCCCGGCCCGGCGCCGACATCGAGCAGGCTATTCGGCGCGAAGTCCGGCCTGATCTCGACCAGCGCGTTCAGGCTGGCCGTGACCGCGGCATAGGTCGCGGGCATCCGCGCCAGCGCATAGGCCAGCGCATCGGTCTCCGACCGGATGCCGCCGGAGCCGCCGCCATCGCGATAGGTTTTCGAGATCGACGCGGCACGGCCGGCGGCGTCGCTGCGCGAAAAGCCGCGCAGCTTGCCGTCGAGCGCGGCTTTCAGTTCGGCGGGGAGGTCGGGTGAGGTCATTCGTATCTTGCCGTCATGCCCTGCGAAGGCGGGGCATCCGTACGCCGGAAGCGGCTGTGACGAGTCAGGGGTATCTCGCGCGGCGTACTGGATCGATACCGCCTTCGCGGATGATGACGTCAACCGTTCTGCACGACGGAGAAGCGTGACAGCTCACGCCACGTTCTGATCCAGAATCTTCACCGCGTCGTCGAGGCCGACCGAGACCAGTTGCGACACGCCGCGTTCGGCCATGGTGACGCCGAACAGCCGGTTCATCCGCGCCATCGTGATCGGATTGTGCGTGATGATGATGAAGCGGGTTTCGGTCGACGCGGTCATCTCGTGCAGCAGGTTGCAGAACCGCTCCACGTTGTGGTCGTCGAGCGGCGCGTCGACTTCGTCCAGCACGCAGATCGGCGACGGGTTGGTGAGGAACACCGCGAAGATCAGCGCCAGCGCGGTCAGCGCCTGCTCGCCGCCCGACAGCAGCGACAGCGTCTGCGGCTTCTTGCCGGGCGGCTTGGCGATGATTTCGAGGCCGGCTTCCAGCGGATCGTCGCTCTCGATCAGGTGAAGTGCGGCTTCACCGCCGCCGAACAGTTCGACGAACAGCCGCTTGAAGTGCTCGTTGACGGTCTCGAACGAGGTCAGCAGCCGCTCGCGCGCTTCCTTGTTGAGGCTCTGGATGCCCTGGCGCAGCCGCTTGATGGCTTCGACCAGATCGTCGCGCTCGGTGGTCAGCGCGGTGTGCTGGGTCTCGACCTCGCGGAGTTCTTCCTCGGCGCGCAGATTGACGGCGCCGAGGCGTTCGCGGTCGCGCCGCAGCTTTTCGAGGTTTTCCTCGATCTCGCCCAGCGGCGGCAGTTCCACGCCGGGCTCGATCTCGGCCAGCGCCGCCACCGCCTGCGGCTCGACTTCGAGCATGTCGTGGATTTCGCGCTCGATGTCGGAAAGCCGGCGCTTGGTGCCTTCCATGCGTTCCTCGGCGCGGGCGCAGGCCTCGCGGGCAGAGGACAGCGCTTCGAGCGATGCCTTGGCTTCGCGGTCGGTCTGCGCCATCACGCTCTCGGCGGCGGCGAGCGCGTCGGCGGCGACGCGGCGGGCGCTTTCGGCGGATTCGATTTCGTTGATCAGCGCGCGGCGCTTTTCGGCAAACAGCGCCGGGGCATCTTCAAGCTCGGCACGCTCGGCCGTCACTTCGGTGATGCGCGCCTCGACGGTGGCGACCTGGGAGGCCGAGCTTTGCCTGCGGTTCTGCCATTCGGTGCGTTCGGCCGTGATCGCCTGCACGCGCTTGTCGGCCAGTTCGGCCTCGCGCGCCAGCGCCTGGGCTTCGGCCCGCACTTGCGCGGCAAAGCGGCGGTGGCCGTCAATCTCGGAGCGAACGGCGCTGAGCCGCGTCTCGGTGTCGAGGGTCGGCGGCAACTCGTCCAGCGCGGCGTTGGCGCTCTCATGCGCGGCTTCCGCCTCGCTGCGGTCGGCGGCAAGACGGGTGTGGGCTTCGGTCAGCGCGGATTTGCGCGCGGCGTGACGGTTGATCTCGCGCTCGGTCGTGGCATGGCGCTCGCGCGCCGCATCGGCCTCGCGCTGCGCGGCCCGCCAGGCCTCGCGGGCGGCGGACTCGGCGGCGGAGGCCGCCTTCAGTTCGGCCTCGGCGTCTTCCAGCGCCTGCCGCTTGTTGGCGGCGTCGGTGCGGGCCTGTTCCAGCTCGTGTTCGATATCGACGAGGCGCGCACGTTCGGCGAGCCGCCGCGCGGCGCCGGTCGGCGCGTGCGCCGACGCGACAAAACCGTCCCAGCGCCAGACATCGCCTTCCAGCGACACCAGCCGCTGGCCGGTCTTCAGTTGCGACACCAGTTCGGCGCCGCGCTCCTTCGCCACGACGCCGATCTGCGCCAGGCGGCGCGCCAGCTCGGCCGGCGCCTCGACATGGGCGGCAAGCGGGTCGACGCCGCCCGGCAGCGACGGATCGTCGAAGCTCGCACCCGCATTGGTCCAGCGCATCGGCGCAGAAGGGTCGACGGGGGCGTCAAGGTCGTCGCCGAGCACGGCGCCGAGCGCCTTCTCATAGCCCTTGGTGACGGTGACACCGTCGATGATCGGCGGCCACAAATTCTTGGTCTCGCCGTTGACGAGCTTTGAAATCGTCCGCGCTTCGGTCTCCAGCCGCTGCACGCGCTTGTCGGCTTCGGTGAGCGGGGCGCGGGAGGCTTCGAGCTTCTGCCGTGCGGCGACGTGGCCGGTTTCGCTGGCCTGTGCGGCGGCTTCGGAAACCGCCAGCGTTTCCTGCGCGGTCTCCATGGCCGCAGCGAGCGCTTCGAGGTCACCGAGACTGCCGGTCTCGTCGCTGAGCTTCTGCTCGTCGGCCTGGACGCTGGCGATCTCCTGATCGAGCCGGGCCAGCCGGTCGCGATGGGTGCGGACGCCGGCCTCGAGCTGGTTGCGCTTGGCGGTGAGGTCGGCAAGCGCGGTGGTCAGCTCGCCGAACATGCGCTCGGCGGCGGAAAGCGTTGCTTCCGCTTCGGAAACGCGTTCATCAATGCCGGAGCGCTTTTCGACGCGTGACTTGATCTCTTCCTTTAACTCGGCGTCTTCGGTGTCGAGGCGCTGCAGCGCCACTTCGGCATCGGAGGCCTGCTGCTGCTCGCGCGCGATGTCGGCGGCGAACTGCGTCAGCCGCCGGTCGAGCTCGGCGACGCGCTCCTTGGCGCGCTCTTCCTCGCGGTCAAGCTGTTCGCGCGCATTGGTGAGGCGCTGCAGCCCCGCCGCGGCGCGGGCTTCGCCCTCGCGCAAGGCAGGCAGTTCGGAGGCGCGGATCGCCTGGATGCGCGCGGCCTCGGCCTGCTCGCGGGTGCGCTCGGCCATCTCGCGCACGTTGATGTCGTGGGTATGCCCGGCTTCCGCGACGTCGGCATTGGCCTCCAGCCAGCGCAGGTGGAACAGCGTGGCTTCGGCCTTGCGCACCTTGGCGGCGACTTCGCGGAAGCGAATGGCCTGGCGGGCCTGCTTCTTCAGCCCGTCAATCTGGCCGGCGAGTTGCCCGATCACGTCCTCGACACGGGTGAGGTTGGTCTCGGCCGCCCTCAGCCGCAGCTCGGCTTCGTGGCGGCGGGCATGAAGACCGGCGACGCCGGCGGCATCTTCCAGCACGCGGCGGCGCTGTTCGGGTTTCGCCTGAATGATCTCGCCGATCTTGCCCTGGTGAACCAGCGCCGGCGAACGCGCGCCGGTCGCGGCGTCGGCAAACAGGATCTGCACGTCGCGGGCGCGCACATCGCGGCCGTTGATGCGATAGACCGAGCCGGCCTCGCGCTCGATGCGGCGGGAGATTTCCAGCACCTGGCTGTCATTCATCGCGGCCGGCGCGGTGCGATCGGCATTGTCGATCGTCATGGTCACTTCGGCGTGGTTGCGCGCCGGGCGGTTGCCGGAACCGGCGAAGATCACCGCATCCATGTCGGCGGCGCGCAGCGATTTGTGCGAGGTTTCGCCCATCGCCCAGCGCAGCGCCTCGACCAGATTCGACTTGCCGCAGCCGTTCGGCCCGACCACGCCGGTGAGGCCGGGTTCAATCATGAAATCAGTGGCTTCAACGAACGACTTGAAACCGTGGAGGCGAAGGCGCGTGAGTTTCATGGAACACAGATCTCTGTTGGCCGGGCGCGAATCTCCCTGCCGCGACAATACCATAGAAGGCAATGCCGGTACGGATGGATAGCCCTTTGCGGCTCTTAATGAGCGGCGACAATGGCGAGGCCGGGGCCGGAGGGCAACGGCCGCAAGGGGCTTTAACGGGCTTTTCCCAAGGGATTTGAGGCGCTTGTGTGGCGTCTTTCTCTGGACTTATCGGCGCGGATGAATCTGGCACGCGCCGAATCAGCTCTTCAGCATCGAGTTGATGCGCTTCGAAAACTCCTCGAAGCTCTGCTCGCCCTTGAGCATCTCGCCGTTGATGAAGAAGGTCGGTGTCGACTGCACCTTCAGCACTTCGGCGGCGTATTTCTGGTCGGCCGCGATCTTGTCGAGCAGCGCCTGATCCTTCAGGCAGTCCTCGACCTGCGCCTGGGTCAGGCCGGCCTGCTTGCCGATCCGGGTCAGCGTCTCCGTGGTGTTCTTCACCACCCAGGCTTCCTGCTGCTTGAACAGCAGGTCGATGACGGCGAAATATTTCGGGGCGTCGTCCTTGGCAATGCAGCGCGCCAGCATCGAGCCCGCCGCGGCCTTGATGTCGAGCGGGAATTCGCGGAACACGAAACGGATCTTGCCGGTGTCGATGAACTCCGTCTTGATCTTCGGAAACACCTTTTCGGTGAACGCCGCGCAATGCGGGCAGGTCATCGAGGCAAATTCGGTGATGGTGACCGTGGCATTAGCCGGACCGATCGCCATGTCGGGCAACGACACCGGCTTCGCCACGTCGGTGGCGGACTGCGCCATCGCGTCGGTGATCAGCCGCAGCGGCGAGAAGCCGGCGAGGGCGGCGAGCCCGGTCAGCGACAGGGCGGCGGTGAAGGCGCGGCGCGTGATCATCAAGGTCTGCTCCCGAATGGCGCGTTCACGCCCGAAAGAAGTACGAAAAAGAAGCCTTCGCTAGCTTGAAACGCCAGTTGTGGCAATGGCGGGGTGCGGCGGCGCGCGCGGCGCAAAAGGCTCAATTTCGCTTGATCGCGGCGCCGAGCCGCGCCAGTGCGGCGCGCAGTTCCTCGTCCTCGACCGCCGACAGGGTTTCGGCGACCTTCGCCACTGCTTTGGGGTCCGGCACGCGGCTGGGCGCGGGGGCCTTCCGGCGCGACAGCGGCGCCTGCCGCAGCGCCAGCCGGCCGACCGCGCTCCAGCCGAAGAAGCGGTTGACCCGCTGCAGGATCACGTCGGACGAATGCTGGATCTCCAGCGCCGCCGGGCCCTCCACCCGCAAGATCAGCGTGGCCGGTTCCTGCGGCTGCCCCTCCACCGGCCGCGGCCATTGCATCTTCAGCGGCTCGGAATGGGCGGCGACTTCGGGACCGGCAATGTCGGCCCAGCGCGTCACCAATTCGCGCGCGGCGAACCCCTGCTTGGCGTAGGCGTCCGAAAACACGTCGCTGAGCAGGACGGAAAGGGGTTTCGCCGAGATCCGGCCGGGTTTTGCCATGGGGCTCTCTAACACGCCGCAAGCTATTGCAGGAACCATCAGATCGTCATGGCCGGGCTTGTCCCGGCCATCCACGTCTTGGACTGCTGCGAAGAAGAAAGACGTGGATGCCCGGGACAAGCCCGGGCATGACGTGGAGAGATTTGCGTTCGGACATTAGAATGGATGGATGACGTCTTCCGCAGTCGCCAAAACCAAACGATCAGCTGAATCAGACGAAGGCAGCGCCTCCCGCCCGGCGCTGCTGCTCGACTGGTACGACCGCCACCGCCGCCGGTTGCCGTGGCGGCCGCCGGCGGGTGAGCGCGCCGATCCGTACCGGGTCTGGCTGTCGGAGATCATGCTGCAGCAGACCGGCGTCAAAACGGTCGGGCCGTATTTCGAGAAGTTCCTGGCGCGCTGGCCGGATGTCGCCTCGCTCGGCCGCGCCTCGCAGGATGACGTGCTGCGGATGTGGGCCGGGCTCGGCTATTATTCGCGCGCGCGTAATCTCCATGCCTGCGCGGTGGCCGTGCTGCGCGACCATGGCGGGGTGTTTCCCGACACCGAGGAAGGCCTGCGCCAATTGCCGGGGATCGGTCCTTACACGGCGGCGGCGATCGGCGCGATTGCCTTCGACATCAGAACCATGCCGGTGGACGGCAATATCGAGCGCGTGGTGTCGCGGCTCTACGCGGTCGAAGAGCCGCTGCCGCAGGCCAAGCCGCGCATACAGGACTTGGCGACGACGCTGCTGCGGCGGCGACGAGTCTCGCGCCGGCGACAGCGCGCAGGCACTGATGGATCTGGGCTCCTCGATCTGCACGCCGAAGAAGCCGGCCTGCGCGTTGTGTCCGCTGAACGAGGATTGCGTGGCACGTGCACACGGCGATCAGGAGACGTTTCCGCGCAAGGCGCCGAAGAAGACGGGTACGCTGCGCCGCGGGGCCGCCTTCATCGTCACGCGCGGCGATGAACTGCTGGTTCGCACGCGGGCGGAAAAAGGCCTGCTCGGCGGCATGACCGAAGTGCCGGGCTCGGAATGGCTGGCCGGACAGGACGACAAGGCGGCGCTGAAGCAGGCGCCTGTGCTCAAGGGCGTTGACGCGCTGGCACCGCAAGGTGGGCGTCGTCACCCACGTGTTCACCCATTTTCCGCTGGAACTCGTGGTCTACACCGCCGATGTTCCCGCGCGCACGCGGGCGCCGCAGGGCATGCGCTGGGTGCCGGTCGCAACGCTGGCCGACGAGGCGTTGCCCAATGTGATGCGCAAGGCCATCGCGCACGGGCTGGATTCGGCCTAGGCGGCGCGGGCGTCCTGTTCCCTGTGATGCCGGCACCAGGAAGGTGCGATTGCGGCCGGTCTTCTTGGCGATGTAGAGGCCCTGATCGGCGCGTTCGATTATGTCCTGCACGTCGCGGTCGTCTTCCGCGTTGATCGCAACGCCAATCGAGACGGTCGCTCGAATACTCGCTTCGCCATGGCTGATCGTGGTTTGCTCGATCGAATTCCGGATCCGTTCGGCCAGCCGCAGGGCGGTCTCCTGGTCGATCTCGCGCAACAGCACTATGAACTCCTCGCCGCCGAAGCGCGCTGCCTTGTCGGTGGTGCGGATCGACTGATTGATGATTTCTGCGATCCGCTTGATCGCGTCGTCGCCGGCGGCATGGCCGTGGGTGTCGTTGATCTTCTTGAAATGATCGATGTCGATCATCAAGGTCGCCATGCTGCGTTTATAGCGCCGGCAGAATTCGATGGTATCGTCGGCTATGGCAAGAAACGCGCGCCGGTTCATCAGGCCGGTCAGATAGTCGGTGTCGGCCATCTTCTGCAGCTTGACGAGATCTTCCTTGAAGTGCAGGGCGTTCTCGGTGGCGCGCAATTCGGCTTCCTTGGTCCGCTCTTCGGCAAAGCCGATGCGACGCAGCAGCGAGCGTAGCGCTCGCGTGAGCTGGACGACTTCCACCGAACCGCTTTGTCGCGCCAGCATGGTTGGTCCCGACGCGCGTCCGATCCGGTCGGCTTCCTGTGTGATGGAAATGATCGGCCGAGCGATGCGCCGGGAAATGACGACCGCCAATCCGAGTCCGATCAGGGCGGTAATCACGCCAATGCCCAGGATGATTTTTGCCGACGAGATGGCGGCTGCAAGCGCGATGCCGGCCGGCTGGCTCGCCGTCACGATCCAGTTCAAGCCCTGATATTCGCGGTGACCCGTTCCGACGTAAAACGCGGTCAGAACATTTTGGCCACCCGAAACCTCCGCGAACGCGCCTTTTCTGGCCTTGAGAATGCCGGCGAGTTGCTCGCCGCTGTAGCGGGTCGTCCCCCTGTCCGGTCCAACCAGCGCCACGCCGTTCTTGTCGATAATGGAGAGCCGGGTGTCGGTGTCGCCATCATTGGCTTCGACATCCTGGATCAGTTGGCTTGCCCATTCCCAGTTCAGATGGCCGCCGAGCACGCCGAGAAGTTTGCCGCTGAAATCCTTGATCGGAAACGCGAGGTCGACGAAGCGGTAAGGCTCACCGTTTTCTCGCTGCCCCAACAGCGAGGCCAGCAACACGGCATCGTGCACGTCGCCGATCGCGACCCGCTGCAGGCCTTCCTTGAACCACGGCCGTGCCGCCACCGAAGCGCCCTCGAGCAATCCGCCGGTCGCGGCTACCACCTTGCCGTTGACATCAGCGAATCCAATCCAGGCCAGATCGGCGAAAGTGGACTGCAACTGCTCCAGCGCGCGTCGCAGCTCGGCCGGATCATCCCGCCAGAGTTTTTGCAGCGGCTGCAATTGCGAGAACAGTTTCATTTCAAGCTGGCGTTCCGCCATGAAGCGATCAAGCCGTCCTGCGGTGGCGGAGGCGACCGCCGCGAGGCTGCTGTTCACCTGCACAGCGGTGTTTCGGTAACTGACAAAGGCGGCGCAACCCGCCAGCGTTCCGACCAGCACGACGCACATGACGGCGACCGCCGCCGCGATCTGCGTCCGCACCGTCAGGTGGTCTTCGATCGCATGCAGGCGATCAGTGAGCTTTTTTACGATGTTGCGCATCCGGAAAATCCCAGTGGCAGGCACAAATGTTCGGATCTTCTACGCAGGACGTAGCTCTCAATTCCTAAAGACGGATCGGGTCGGTGCGATCGTGTTAAATCGCGCGTGAAACGGCATGGTTGAACGAGAATTAACTGCTCCGTATTTCTGCGGGTGAATTGTGTCTCGACGCTCCGGACGGCGCCGTTTTTGCCCGGCGGACAACGTACGGCAGCTTGCTGACGCCACGTTGGCAGCAGTCCGCGGTAAATGGAGGTTCCCATCGTGGAGGGGCGTCTCACGGCCGCAGACGGCACGCTGCTGGCGACCGCCACGACCATGCGCGGCTGGTCGAGACGGCGAAGGCGATCGTCGGTTCAGCTAGCCGGTAGCCCGCGGCGCTTCCCGCGTGAGTTCGACGATCGGCGGCTTGGCGTTGAGCCCCTCGACCTGGAAGCCGGCGACGCGCTTGTAGTTGGCGGCGATGTCTTCCAGCTCCTGCAGCGACAGCACGTCGGTGACGACGTCGTAGCCGTCGGGCGCGCGCTCTTCGACCATCTGCATCACCTGCTCGGGCCCGTTGCGGCGGTTGAGCATCACGAGGTCGGTGTCGCCGGGCGGCGCTCGGCTTCATAGGCGACCAGCGCGGCGTTGGTCGCGCCCTTCGCCAGGATCTCGCGGGTGATGACGCGGGCGTCCAAAATCGCCTGCGAGGCGCCGTTGGAGCCGATCGGGTACATCGGATGCGCGGCATCGCCCATCAGCGTGACGCGGCCGAACGTCCATTGCGCGACGGGATCGCGATCGACGAGCGGGTATTCATAGGCGTGCGGGCAGTTCTCGATCAGGCCGGGCACATCGAGCCAGTCGAATTTCCAGTCCTTGAACCAGGGCAGAAACTCTTCGAGTTTTGCGGTGCGGTTATAGTCCTCGCGCCGCCATTGATAGGTCGGCGGCATATGCCGCTCGGCCACCCAGTTGATCCTGAACTTGCCGGCGCTGTCAGCCTGTTTCGAAATCGGATAGCAGACGAATTTCAGGATCTCGTGGCCGGCCATGATCATGGTGCGGCCGGACAGGAAGGCGTCGCTGTCGGTGATGCCGCGCCACAGGATGCGCCCGTTCCAGATCGGCGGGCCTTCGCCGGGATAGAGCTTTTCGCGGACCGCCGAATGGATGCCGTCGGCCGCGATCAGCAGCGCGCCGTCGAAACTGCCTTGCGATTTGCCGGTCGCCTTGTCGATGAATTCGGCGCGCACGCCGTTCTCCGTCTCGGTCCAGCCGGAGAGGTGATGGCTGGTGAGAATGTTCTCCTTTCCCAGCCGTTCGATCGCGGCATCGAGCAGAATCTGCTGCAGCGTGCCGCGGTGGATCGAGAACTGCGGCCATTTGTAACCGGCCTCGATGCCGCGCGGCTCGCTCCAGATCGGCTTGCCGTGTTTGGAGAAATAGGCGAGCTCCTTGGTGCGGACGGCGTGCGCATCGAGCTTGTCGTGCAGGCCGAGTTCGATCAATTCGCGCACCGCATGCGGCAGCACGTTGATGCCGACGCCGAGCGGCCGCAACTCGGGCACGCTTTCGAAGACCCGGGCGGGAACGCCGATCTGGTGCAGGCTGAGTGCCAGCGTCAGCCCGCCAATGCCGCCGCCCGCGATGAGAACAGTCATGTTACGCCCCTGTTACTGCCTGGGCGTCATGACATGAGAGGCGGCAAGGGGGCAACTGCGAAGGCGTCCGGCGGAGGGCTCACCGCGCCGGACGCTTCAACCGGGCGGTGGTGGGGCACCGAAGAAGCCGGCGATTTTGACCTGCTGCCTGCACGCCAGGGTATGGGCCGGCGCCGAGCGCTGCAACGCTGCCGGTATGGACGACGGACAGACGCGCGGCTAACCTCCGGCTCCCACCGAGAGGATCGTCATGTTCAAGCTCTATTACGCCCCCGGCACCTGCGCGCTGGCTTCCCACATCGCTTTGGAAGAGGCCGGCGCCTCCTACACGGCAGAGCGGCTCGACTTCAAGAACAGCCAGCAGACCACCCCGCAATATCTCGCGATCAATCCGAAGGGGCGGGTGCCGGCGCTGGTGACGGACCGCGGCACCTTGACCGAGACGCCGGCAATTCTCGCTTTCATTGCGAGCAGCTTTCCGAAGGCAAAGCTGGTGCCTGACGATCCCTTCGAGTTCGCGCAGGCGCAGTCCTTCAACAGCTACCTCTGCTCCACGGTGCACATCAATCATGCGCACAAGATGCGCGGCTATCGCTGGGCGGTCGAGGAGTCCTCATTCGCCGACATGAAGCGCAAGGTGCCGGAGACGATGGCCGCCTCCTTTGCCCTGATCGAGCGCGACATGATCAAGGGACCATGGGTAATGGGCGAGCAGTACACGGTCTGCGACCCCTATCTGTATACGATTGCGGCTCTGGCTCGAAGGCGACGGCGTCGATCTCGCAGCCCTGCCGAAGGTGGCGGCTCACCGCAAGCGGATGTCGGAGCGGCCGGCAGTGCAGAAGGTGCTGGCCGAGGCGAAGGCCTGAGACGTGTAGGGTGGGCAAAGCGTAGCGTGCCCACCATTCTCACGGCTTGCTCGTTGATGGATGGTGGGCACGTCGCTTCGCTCCTTTGCCCACCCTACGATAGCTACGCAGCCTTCTTCGCCGCGCTCCATCTCGCGGCCGATGCCGAGCATGACGTTGCGCAGCCAGATCGAGCCGGGGTCCATCTGGGCGCGGGTCGGGTAGAACATGAACTGCTCGTCGATCCCGGGATCGAGCGGTGGCGCGATCGTTGTCAGCGATAGTTGCTTCGACAGCGCGCCGATCAGGCGGCGCGGCACGAAGGCGACGAGATCGGTGCGCGCGGTCACATGCAGCGCCTCGATATAGCCTGATACCACCAGCGCGATCCGCCGCTCGATGCCCTTGGGGCGCAACCAGCTGTCGATCAGGTCCTCGCTCTGGCCGCGGATCACGACCGCGACATGGCGCGCGTCGAGAAACACCTCCGGCCGCTTCAGCCGCGCGCCGATCGGGTGGCCGCGGCGCACCGCGAGCGCGTCGCTGTCGGTGTAAAGCCGTTGCCGGTGAAATCCGGTAAAGGCGTTGCCGATCGAGATCACCATGTCGATGGTGCGGGCGAACTCCGCCGTGAAGATCGCTGGCCCCCGCCACGGCACCACGTCGATCCGGACGTTCGGCGCCAGCTTCGTGATCTTCTCCATCAGCGGCGGCATCAGCAGCTCGACCGCCAGATCCGGCATCATCAGACGAAACTGGCGCTCACTCCGCGCGGCATCGAATGCGTCGGCAATGAACAGCGAGCGCACCTGGTCGAGCGCCTGCGCCAGCGGCGCGCGCAGCGCCTGTGCCCGCGGCGTCAGCTCCATCCGCGCCCCGGTCCGCACCAGCAGCGGGTCGCCGATCAGGTCGCGCAGCCGCTGCAGCGCGTGGCTGGCGGCCGGCTGCGACAGCCCGATCCGCATCGCGGCGCGGCTGACATTGACTTCCCTGAGCAGCGCGTCGAGCGCCACCAGCAGATTGAGGTCAAGCGAATTCAAATTCATGCAGTGAATATATATCATATTCACTATCGATTGGAAGAATGACGCGTGGCGCGCGAGGATCTGCAGCACAGATCAAAAGGAGAAGCCGCCATGAGCGCAGCAGCGAACAAGAAACTTGTGCAGCAGGTCTACACGGATTCCGCCAACCGGAGCGGGACCACCTTCGTCGATAATCTCGCCGAGGACGCGACCTGGATCGTCACCGGCCAATATTCCTGGTCGCATGAGTTCAAGGGCCGTGACGCCATCAACAACGGCCTGATGGGTCATTTCCGATCGTTCTTCGCCGCGCGGCCGCGCACGCTGGCGTTCAACTTCATCGCGGAGGGCGACTATGTCGTGGTCGAAGCGCGCGGCGACAATGTCACCAAGGCAGGCGTTCGCTACGACAACCACTATTGCATGGTCTGGCGCATCGAGAACGGCAAGATCAAGGAGATCAAGGAATACTGCGATTCCGCGCTGGTCGAGCGCGTGCTCGGGCCGTTCCCGGCAGAGCGGAAACTGGCGGTGCCTTCACCCGCCCCTTGAGGGGGCGGGTCGGCTCACATGAAGCGCAGCGGAATGTGAGACGGCGCGGGGTGATCTCTCAACACGCGCACTGTTAGCTGCGTAGGGTGGGCAAAGGCGCGCTTGCGCCGTGCCCACCATCTCTCGGCGGAGTGTCATCGTGGATGGTGGGCACGCTTCGCTTTGCCCACCCTACGACTTCTCCAGGGGAGGATAAGGAGACGGTCAGGCGGCCTTGACCTTGAGATGCTTGAACATGTTGCCGCGGGCCTCGTCGTCCATCTCGGCCTTGAACTTGAAGTTGTCCTTCAGCGCGATCGCCTTCGCCGCCGCCGGACGTGCCGAGATCTCGTCGACCAGCCGCTTGACGTTGGGAAATTTCGCGACCGCCTCTTCGCCCATCACGAACGGGATCATGCGGGCCCAGCCCCACACGTCCATGTCGACGATGGTGTAGGTGTCGCCCACCATGTAGCGGCGGTTGGCGAGATGATCGTTGAGAATGCCGAAATGCCGCTGCGCCTCGAACTGGTAGCGGTTATGGGCGTAGTCGACCTTTTCCGGCGCAAAGTGCTTGAAGTGGACGGCCTGGCCCGAAAAAGGTCCGATGCCGGTGGCGACGAACATCAGCCATGACAGCAATTCGCCGCGGTTGGCCGGGGTGTTGGCGGGCAGAAACTTGCCGGTCTTTTCCGCCAGATAAAGCAGGATGGCGTTGCTGTCGAACACCTTGACGCCGTCGTCGTCGATGGCCGGCACCTTGGCGTTCGGATTGATGGCGAGGTATTCCGGCTTGAACTGGTCGCCCTTGCGGGTGTCGACGGCGACCGGCTCGTAGGCGAGGCCGGCTTCCTCGAGGAAGAGCGCGACCTTGGTCGGGTTGGGCGATCCGTTGAAGTAGAATTTGAGCATTTGGAATTTTCCCCCATTGCTTCTTGCCAGGACAACTTATTGCGGCACACGGCGGCGTTGCCGCCGTATGTCAGGTCCATGCTCAAATTTTGCGGGGTGTGCAAGCGACGAGTTTGTGACTGGGCCGGGGCCGGTGCTCCCGAGACGAGCGAAACTCGCTCTTACGACAGCGCCAGACCGCCTATGCCGGCGACCGCAAGGCCGGCACCGGCAGCGATCATGACGGATGCGAAGCGCATTTCCGAACGCAGCGCCGTGCGTTGCCCGCTACGTTCCGCTCCTTGGCATAACCGTGGACGATGATCTGCTCGCTGAAGGTGCCGCTGGCGTCGAGAATGTCGGTCAAGCCCGCGCTGGCAACCAGGATGCCGAGGATGATCAGTCCTGCAGGGCCCAGCAAACTCAACAGCAGCATTGGAAGCAGGCCGATCAGAAAGATCGGCAGCAGTGGCAGCACAATCAACGACTCGGAGCCTCGGGTGCGCATGGCCGTGATCTCAACCAGGATAATGAATGTCAGCAACGTATACACCTAAATGGGGACAAAAAGGCGCATGACTAGCTGCGCGCCTGACACGGCAGCCATGCCGGCTGATCGAGGTGGTTGCGCAGCGGGTAGGCAGGCCGCATTTCGCGGCATAGCCGCCGAGATCGTCTGCACGCTCCAATGCTTTGGCGCGTCCTGCTGTTCCGTGCCTGCAGACTGTCCGGTGATGCGCCGAGCGGTCTAGCCCGCCGCCATTTCGGAGCGGATCTCGGCGCGCATCTCGTCGATCAGCCGGAGACCGTTCTTGGTCTCGACATGCCAGAAGGTCCAGCCGTTGCAGGCGCCCGAGCCCTGGGCCACCGCGCCGATGCGATGGATCGAGCCGACCTTGTCGCCGAGCATGATGGCGCCGTCGGCGCGAACCAGCGCGCCGTGGCGCTTCTTGGAGTCGACCAGCCTGGTGCCGGGCGGAATCATGCCGCGCTCGATCAATTCGGAGAACGCCACGCGGGGGGCGTCGCGCGCGGTCATGAACGGCGCCAGCGTCGCCTCGGGCAGCGGTTCGACCGCCGCGATGCGCGCTTCGGCCGCTTGCGCATAGGTCTTGTCGCGCTCGAAGCCGATGTAGCGGCGGCCGAGACGTTTTGCCACGGCGCCGGTCGTGCCGGTGCCGTTGAAGGGATCGATCACGAGATCGCCGGGCTTCGACGACGACAGCAGCACGCGCGCGAGGAGGCCCTCGGGCTTCTGGGTCGGATGCACCTTCTTGCCGTCGGCGCCTTTGAGGCGCTCTTCGCCGGTGCAAAGCGGGATCAGCCAGTCCGAACGCGCCTGCACGTCCTCGTTGGCGGCCTTCAGCGCTTCATAATTGAACGTATAGCCCTTGGCTTTTTCGTCACGCGCCGCCCAGATCATGGTCTCATGGGCATTGGTGAAGCGGCGGCCGCGGAAATTCGGCATCGGATTGGTCTTGCGCCACACAATATCGTTGAGAACCCAGAAGCCGAGGTCCTGCATGATCGCGCCGACGCGGAAGATATTGTGATATGAGCCGATCACCCACAAGCGTCGCCGACGGTTTCATGATCCGGCGGCAGGCGAGCAGCCAGGCGCGGGTGAAATCGTCATAGGCGGCAAAGGACGAGAACTTGTCCCAGTCGTTGTTGACGGCATCGACGTGGGATTCGTCGGGGCGCTTGAGGTCGCCCTTCAGCTGCAGGTTATACGGCGGATCTGCGAACACCAGATCGACCGAACCGGCCGGAAGCTTCGACATCTCGGCGACGCAATCGCCGACGACGATTTGAGCGCTGGATGTCAGACTCGAATTTAGTGCGGGGCGCCCTTGCAGACGCCCCGCGACGCGACACTACCATGACTCAATTACTCTGACTCAGGCGACGCTGTCGGCGACGCGGGACTAAACAACCGACTGGCGATACATTGACCCCGCAAAGTAAAAATCGACTTAATCGGTATTGTTGCTGAGAAGAGATTGCCCAGAGAAATTGCGGGTTTGGACGCACTAGGCAATATTTGCCGGACGGGTTATTGATTAATGGAATGGAAATTTTACGTGACTGCTGCGTTAGGTATTTGAGTCAACAGCCGGGATGAGGAAATACCGCCATGCGTTACGATGATTTCCGCCGCAGCGACGATATCGATGACCGTCGCGACGATAGCGGCGGCGGAATGGGTGGCGGCGGCGGGTTTGGCTTGCCGATGGGCGGGGGCGGGCTCGGCATCGGCACCATCATCGTGCTCGGCCTGGTCGGCTATGCCTTCGGCATCGACCCGCGCATCCTGATTGGCGGCGCCGAAATCCTGACCGGTGGCAACCAGGCCCCGACCTACCAGACCGATCGCAAATCGGGGCCGGCCAAGACCGGCGCCCCGAAGGACGAAGTCGGCAGCATGATCGCGGGCATTCTCGGCGAGACTCGACGATCGCTGGAGCGAGATCTTCCAGGCCAGCGGACAGAATTACACGGGGCCGCGCATCGTGCTGTTTCGCAACGCCACCAATGGCGGCCGCTGCGGCATGGCGCAGTCGGCGATGGGGCCGTTCTACTGCCCGCCGGACAAGCAGATCTTCCTCGACACCGCCTTCTTCCGCGAGGTCGAGACGCGCTTTCGCGGCTGTTCGGGCAGCGCCTGCAAATTCACGACGGCCTATATCATCGCGCACGAAGCGGGCCATCACATCCAGAACCTGCTCGGCATCCTGCCGCGCGTGCAGCGGCTGCAGCAGCAGGCCGGCAGCAAGGCGGAAGCCAACGCGCTGCAGGTCAAGGTCGAGTTGCAGGCGGATTGCCTGTCGGGCGTCTGGGTCAACCGCGAAGAGAAGAAGCGTCCGGGCTTCATCGAGGAAGGCGATATCGATGCGGCATTGCGGACGGCAACCGCGATCGGCGACGACACGCTGCAGCGGCAGTCAACGGGCAGGGTGGTGCCGGACAGTTTTACGCACGGCTCCGCGGCGCAGCGCAAGCAGTGGTTCATGACGGGCTACCAGCAGGGCACGGTGCAGGCCTGCAACACGTTTGCGCAAGGCGCTTTGTAGTTGGGGTGGATAAGTATTGATCGTCATGGCCGGGCTTGTCCCGGCCATCCACGTCTTTACTTAAAGAGAGATTGAAGACGTGGATGCCCGGGACAAGTCCGGGCATGACGGGAAGAAGCAGTCATGTCCTCTATCGATGAGTCAAAACAATTCGTGCCGCTGAACATCGCGGTGCTGACGGTCTCGGACACGCGCTCGCTGGCCGACGACAAGTCGGGCACCACGCTGGCTGACCGGTTGACCGCGGCCGGTCACCACCTGGCCGCGCGCGAGATCGTTACCGACGACGTCGATGCGATCCGCGTCATCATCAAGCGATGGATCGCCGACGAGGGCGTCGATGTGGTCATCACCACCGGCGGCACCGGTTTTACCGGCCGCGACGTGACGCCGGAGGCGATCGAGCCCTTGTTCGAAAAGCGGATGGATGGGTTTTCCATCGCCTTCCACATGCTGAGCCACGCCAAGATCGGCACCTCGACGGTGCAGAGCCGCGCCACCGCGGGGGTAGCGGGCGCGACCTTCATTTTCTGCCTGCCGGGATCGCCGGGCGCCTGCCGCGATGCGTGGGACGGCATCCTCGCCGCCCAGCTCGATTACCGCACGCGGCCCTGCAATTTCGTCGAGATCATGCCGCGGCTCGACGAGCATTTGCGGCGGCCTAAAGCGCAAGGCGCTTCAGCCTGACGATGCTCTCATAGCGTCGCGCCACATGTCGCGCCAGCTTCGCGCAACGATGTGCCGCTGATGTGAATCGACGGTCGCGGCGTACGCGCCGCGAGGGATCGCGACGCCGGCTTCACAGTTCCAGTTCCCAGGTTTCGCCGATCAGGTCCTGGCCGAAGCTGCGGTGCGGCTCGGTGGCGACCAGCTTGAATCCGGCTTCCTGATAGATTTTGCGGGCGGCAACCAGAATGCTCTGGGTCCACAGCGTGATCCGGCGATAGCCGCAGGCCTTCGCGAACGCGACGCATTCGCCGACCAGCCGATGGCCCAGCCCCTGGCCGCGCCCGGCCGGATCGACCAGCAACAGGCGCAGCTTGGCGACGTCGTCGCTGTGCCGCACCAGAAATATCGAGCCGACCTGCACGCCGTCGATCTCGGCGATCCAGCAACGTTCCCGCGAGGCGTCGAACGAGCTGAGGAACTTGGCCGCGATCTCGGCGACGAGCCCCTCGAACGAGGAATCGAAACCATATTCGCGGGCGTAGAGCGCGCCGTGGCTCTGCACCACCCATCCCATGTCGCCGGGACGCGGCTCGCGCAGCGTCGCGGGTTGAGCCGTGGCAGAGCCATCGCCGAGCAGCCGTTCGATGTTGGCCATCGCCCCGATCAGGCGCTCCTTGCCGCCGGGCGGCAGCCCTTGCCAGCATCGCCGCGACGTCGTCGTTCGTGCTGCGGTCGAGCTTGGCGAACGCCTGCCGTCCCTTGGCGGTCAGTGCGAGCCGGTACTGCCGGCGGTCGGACGGCAGCGGCTCGCGGGTGATCAGTCCGGCTTCATCGAAATTCTGCACGATCCGGCTGAGATAGCCGGCATCGAGACCCAGTTCGGCTCCGATCTCCTTGGCCGAGAGATCCTCGACGGTGGGCGAGTTCATACAGCACCCGCGCTTCGCTCAGCGAGAACGGGCTCTTCAGCGATCTGCTGGTCCAGCACGCCGAGCTTGCGTGTGTAGAAACGGTTGAAGGCGCGAACCGCCGCGACTTCCTGTTCGGAATCCAGTTGAGACATGCCACTTCCCTCGATAATTGCCATTGTCAAATATATAGTTGCCTTTGGCAAGTATATTCTGATGGCATGCATCCGACGAGGCGCGCCTGGGCCCGTTCTACTTTGCATGGGGTTGTTTTCGATATTTTGTGTCTGGGCCTGCGGTGACCGCCTAGGCGACGACCATGATCCGGCTGCGCAACTGGGTGCGCGACGAACGGCCGAGCTGGCGCAACAGCCGCGTCTCGGAACGGCGGGAATCCGGCCGGTAGCCGCCGAGCCGCTCATAATGATCGCGCGCGATCAGGAGCCCCTGTTCCGCCGATGGCCCGGTAATCATGCGGGCGACGAATTTGAAGCCGTCGCGCAGCCGCGTGTCGGAATAGGGCGAGCGGGCGTAGCGAAACACCCCCGCGCGCGGCCGGTCGCTGCTCGATACGTTCTGGATGAACTGCGTGGTCTCTTCGATCCACCCGTTGTCGAGCACCGCGCCGGCATGCAGGAACATCAGCCATGGCGAGCGCGCCGCCCGCGCGCCGGCGGCCAGCGCTGCGGCACGTGTTCCTTCAAAGCTGAGAAAACCACAGCCAGCGACGTCGGCCACCCGTTCGATCACGCCGTTGCCGGCCCTGTCGACCAGCAGCACCTCGCGAATGATGCCGGCCGCGGCGCCCGGCACCAGCGCCGCCAGCGTTGCGACGGCGGGCTGCTCGACCCCTTCGGTTGGAATGATCACGCTCAACATGAATGAGGCTTCGTTGGCTCAAACGGGGAAAAACGCTGCACTGTTATCACCTTGTCATAATCAAAGCAGCCGTTCGCGTGCAGAATTTTGCGGCAGCGGCGCCGGCGTCTTTCGAATGCGGGCGTTCTCGGTGAATTGTTGTCGATCATGTTCTTGATTTGTTCATGTGGCGTGCTATGTTCGCTTCATGAGCCGAGCATCCTCTCATGCCCTCAAGCACCCGCCGGTCACGGCGCCCTCCGAACCGGCGGGTGCGACACCTTTTCCTGAGCTCGCGGTCGCCATCGCAACCAAGCGAAAGCGTGGCCGCGGCGCGCAGTCCAACGCGAGCGGCCGGTTCGAGGCCGAAGCGCGGGTCGCCTTCGACGATGGCTGGCAGAGCCTGGACGACCTGCCGCCGTTCAAGACGACGGTGTCGCTCGATACCTCGCGCAAAGTCATTACCCGCAACGACTCGCCCGACATCGGGTTCGACCGTTCGATCAATCCCTATCGCGGCTGTGAGCATGGCTGCGTCTACTGCTTCGCGCGGCCGACGCATGCGTTTCTCGGACTGTCGCCCGGGCTCGATTTCGAATCCAAGCTGCTGATGAAGCCGGACGCGCCCGAACTGCTCGAGAAGGAACTGGCCGCCGCGGGCTACGAGCCGCGCATGATCGCGATCGGCACCAACACCGATCCCTATCAGCCGATCGAGCGCGAACACAAAATCATGCGCGGCATTCTCGAAGTACTGGATCGGGCCGGCCATCCGGTCGGCATCGTCACCAAATCGGCGCTGGTGACGCGCGACATCGATATTCTGCAGCGGATGGCGAAGCGCAATCTGGCCAAGGTCGCCATTTCCGTGACCACGCTCGATCCCAAGCTTGCGCGCACCATGGAGCCGCGCGCCTCGACGCCGCCGAAGCGGCTGGAGGCGCTGCGGCAATTGTCGGAAGCCGGCATTCCCGCGACCGTCATGGTCGCACCCGTGATTCCCGCGCTGAACGATTCCGAGATCGAGCGGATTCTCGATGCCGCGGCCCATGCCGGCGTCAAGGAAGCCAGCTACGTGCTGCTGCGGCTGCCGCTGGAAGTGCGCGACCTGTTTCGCGAATGGCTGATGGCGAACTATCCCGACCGTTACCGTCACGTCTTCACCCTGATCCGCGACATGCGCGGCGGGCGCGACTACGACTCGCAGTGGGGAACGCGGATGAAGGGCACCGGCCCGATGGCCTGGATGATCGGACGCCGATTCGAGATCGCCTGCGAAAAGCTCGGTCTCAACAAGCGCCGCTTGAAACTGACGACGGATCATTTCGTCAAGCCGAAGCGAAGCGGACAGCAATTGAGTTTGTTTTAGGGATGAACACGATCGCAATGACGCGGAGAGAGCGATGGGTAAAAAGCCGCAGCCAACCCCACGCTTCACGGTGATCACCCTCGGTGTTACTCCGGCTATTTCGGCGATCCCGACGGCCACCCCTGGGAAGTCGTGGTCGCGCCCGGCATTGAAGTCGGCGACGACCGGCGGGTTCACCTGCCGGATTGAGGCCGCGGCGTGGCAACGGCGGCGCGCTGAATAACGGGAATTGTGCCGGGTTCCCGGTTGCGCGGTGCTGCGCGCTTGCGCACGATCCCGGCCATGATTCGGGACAAGTCCGCCAAGAAGATCGACAAGAAGGCCGGCAAGGAACAAGCCCGGCCGCTCAAGGGCGTCATCGCGGTCGCGCCGCCGAGCTTTCGCCGCGAGCGGGGGCTGATCAAGCGCGGCGTCTGGCCGGTGGCCGGCTGCGACGAGGCCGGTCGCGGTCCGCTGGCGGGTCCGGTGGTGGCGGCCGCCGTCGTGCTGGACCCGAAGCGAATCCCCAAGGGGATCGACGATTCCAAGCGGCTGACGGCCGAGCGCCGCGAGGAATTGTTCGAGGAGATCTGCGCGACATCGTCCTTTGCGGTCGCCTTTGCCTCGCCGGCGCGGATCGATCGCGACAATATCCTGCGCGCCTCGCTCTGGGCGCTGGCGCGCGCGGTCCGCGCGCTGCCCGAGATGCCGAAACATGTGTTCGTCGACGGCCGCGACAAGATCGACGCCCCCTGCGACTGCGATGCGGTGATCGGCGGCGACGGGATTGTCATGTCGATCGCCGCCGCCTCGATCATCGCCAAGGTGACGCGCGACCGCCTGATGTGCGCATTGGCGCTGGATTGCCCGGGCTACGGCTTCGAAAACCACAAGGGCTATGCCGTGCCGGAACATCGCGAGGCGCTGGACCGGCTAGGGCCGAGTATCCACCACCGCCGGTTCTTCGCGCCGGTCGTTGCGGCGCGGCTGAAACATTACCCTGAGACAGTCGAAGAAACGGTCGAGCCCGATCTCTTCACCGTGGACGGGGAAATTACTTCCGGGATTTCAGCGACGATCTGAGGCCGGTTGCCTCGGCGGCTCGTGCGCTCTATCAAACGTCTAGGACAGGGCTGCGCCGGACATTCGGACGTTTCATGCGCTTCACCTCGCTCGTTGTCGAACTGATCCGCGCGCGGCCGCGGCTGGTGGTCTGGATCGTGGTGCTGGTCCAGGCCGGACTTTGGCTGTTCCTGCCGATGCTGCTCTACCGCAGCCCGCCCG
Source organism: uncultured Alphaproteobacteria bacterium (assembly GCA_963840465.1). Lineage (GTDB taxonomy): Bacteria > Pseudomonadota > Alphaproteobacteria > Rhizobiales > Xanthobacteraceae > Bradyrhizobium. The sequence goes on from CAWIZF010000075.1 coordinate 228,620, forward strand.
GCGACGTTGCGACCGTGCTGGCGTTCGGCCGGGAATATCAGGTCGGCACCTGGCTCGGTCCGCCGCTGGCGTTCTGGCTCGCCGACATCGCCTTCCGCGCCGCCGGCAACACCATGTTCGGCGTCTATCTGCTGGCGCAAGCCTGCGCCGTCGCCACCTTCTGGATCTATTATCAGCTGGCGCGCGCGATTGTCGGCGGGCAGCAGGCAGTGCTCGCCGTACTGCTCTCGCTGACGGTGGTGGCGTTCAGTTCGCCCGGCGTCGAATTCGGCCCACTGGTGCTGGCGCGTCCGCTATGGGCGCTGCTGTTGCTGCATTCCTGGCAATTGATCGGCCAGAACCGGCGCAACGCGTGGTTTGCCTGGTCGATCGAGGCCGGGCTGTTGCTGCTGACGATTTCGGCTGCGCCCGGATTGCTGCTGCTGCTCGCCGGATTTGCCGTTGCCACCGAGCGGGGACGGCGCGTGCTGACGTCGCTCGATCCGCTCTATGCACTGCTCGTGATCGTCGTGCTGGTGTTGCCCTATCTGATCTGGCTGCTCCGCGCCGATGCACTCGCGATGCCGCCATGGCCCGCGATCTCCGATCTCGGCGCGCGCGCCATGCAATGGGGCTGGCTGCTCGGCGGTCTTGTGCTCGCGACGTCCGCCATCGTGCTGCTGGTGATCCTCAATTCCGGCTGGTTCGCCCGCGACGCCGGGGAAGCGCCGATCATCTACCGGCCGCCGGTCGATCCGCTGGCGCGCGACTTCGTCTATTTCTTCGCCATCGCGCCGGCGCTGCTCGGAAGTTTACTGGCCGGGCTGTTCAATTTCGACCATGTCGTGGGCGGCGCAGGCGTTGCGCTTGCTGATGTCCGGGCTTGCCGTGATCGTGGCGACCGGCGATCTGCTCCACCTGCGGCGTCAGCGCCTGCTGCGCACGGTGTGGGCCGCGTCGCTCGCCGCTGCCCGCTCTCGCGGTGATTGCAACCTCGCTGTTCCTGCCGTGGACCGGCACTGGCGAAGTGCCGACCTCGCTGCCGGCGAAAGCGATTGCCGCATTTCTTCGGCGACAATTTCGAACGGCGAACCAATCAGCGGCTGCGCGCCGTGGCCGGCGATCCGCAACTGGCGAGTTTCATCGCGATGAGCGCCGGACGTCCGCATCTGCTGCTCGACGCCACGCCGGAACGAACGCCGTGGCTGTCGGTCGCGAAATTCAACCAGACCGGCGGCGTCGTGGTCTGGCGCGCCTCCGACACCTCGGGCACGCCACCGCCCGAGATCGCGCAACGCTTTCCGGGCCTCGTGCCGGAAGTGCCGCGCGCCTTCGAATGGATGGTGAACGGCCGCCAGCCGCTGTTGCGCATCGGCTGGGCCATCGTGCGGCCGAAGGCGCCGTAGTTTGTGTTCCCTCATGGTGAGGAGATTGTAGGGTGGGCAAAGCGAAGCGTGCCCACCACCTCACAGCGAATTCGATGATAGATGGTGGGCACGTCGCTTCGCTCCTCTGCCCACCCTACGAAGATGACGCGTCAGGATGAGGACTGTGTCTGCTCCAGCGCCTTCGCGATGGTGCGCAGATCCTGCCATGACATCCGCTTGTAGGACGGCGAGCGCAGCAAATACGCCGGATGGAACGTCGCCATGGCGCGGATGGTGCGGGTGCCGGTGTCGTAGTCGAACCATTTGCCGCGGGTCTTCATGATGCCGTCGCGGGTCGACAGCAGCGTTTGCGTCGAGGGATTGCCGAGCGTCACCAGCACGTCCGGGTTCACGAGCTCGATCTGCCGCTGAATGAACGGCAGGCAGATTTGCGTCTCCTGCGGCGTCGGCGTGCGGTTGCCGGGCGGCCGCCAGGGAATCACGTTGGCGATGTAGGCCTTGCTGCGGTCGAGCCCGATCGCGGCGATCATCCGGTCGAGCAACTTGCCGGAACGTCCGACAAAGGGCAGGCCCTCGATGTCCTCGTCGCGCCCGGGCGCTTCGCCGACGAACATGATGCGGGCTTGCGGATTGCCGTCGGCAAACACCAGCCGCGTCGCGGTGTTTTTCAGCGCGCAGCCCTCGAAATTTTCCAAGAGCGCCCGCAGTTCTTCCAGCGTCGGCGCCGTTCGCGCCGCTTCGCGCGCGATGGCGATGGCCGCTTCCGGCGGCGGCGCTATTTCGCTGCGCGGAACTGCCGGCGCTGCGGCGGGCGTTTCCCGCAACGGGCGGGGTGGCGCCGTCTCGCGGACCGGAGCGGGGGCTATGGGGGCGTCGGGCTCGCTCAGCCGATCGACCGGCTCCTCCGCCAACGCGCAATCGACCCCGGCCTCCAGATAAAAGGCCAGCAATTGCCTGACGATTAGGCGCGGGTTCGGGGATCAAATCCATTATGCCAATCTAATATGGATTGCGCCGGCGTGAAACGCCTCGCATTGCATTTCCATGGTTGTCCTCTCGCTAAAAATCGGAAACAACGAGCCTTTAGAGCCGTTCTCAATCGGGCTGAGATCAGATCATGAGTGCAGAAGAACTTCCTCCCCGCGAATCCATGGAATTCGACGTCGTGATCGTCGGCGCCGGGCCGTCGGGCCTCGCCGCGGCGATCCGGCTGAAGCAGCTCAATGCCGATCTCAGCATCGTCGTGGTGGAGAAGGGTTCCGAGGTCGGCGCGCATATCCTGTCGGGCGCCGTGATCGATCCGGTCTCGCTCGACAAGCTGATCCCGGACTGGCGCGAGGACGCCGATTGTCCGCTGAAGACCCAGGTCAAGGACGACCGCTTCTACTGGACCACGGCGACCAGCGCGATCCGGCTGCCGGGCTTCGCCATGCCGCCGCTGATGGACAACCATCATTGCTATATCGGTTCGCTCGGCGATGTCTGCCGCTGGCTGGGGCCGAAGGCGGAGGCGCTCGGCGTCGAAATCTATCCGGGCTTTGCCGCGGCCGAAGTGCTGTACGACGACAGCGGCGCGGTACGCGGCATCGCGACCGGCGACATGGGCGTCGGCAGGGACGGCAAGCCCAAGGATTCCTTCACCCGCGGCATGGAGCTGCTCGGCAAGTACACGCTGTTCGCCGAAGGCGCGCGCGGCAGCCTGAGCAAGCAGTTGATCGCGAAATTCTCGCTCGACGCCAACAGCGAGCCAGCAAAATTCGGCATCGGGCTGAAGGAAGTCTGGGAGATCGACCCCGCAAAACACCAGAAGGGCCTGATCCAGCATTCGTTCGGCTGGCCGCTCAACAATTCGACCGGCGGCGGCTCGTTCCTCTACCATTACGACGACAACAAGGTGGCGGTCGGTTTCGTCGTGCATCTCAATTACGACGATCCGTATCTGTCGCCGTTCGACGAATTCCAGCGCTTCAAGACCCATCCCTCGATTCGCACCGTGTTCGAAGGCGGCAAGCGGATTTCCTATGGCGCGCGCGCGATCACCGAGGGCGGTTATCAATCGGTGCCGCGCTTGAGTTTCCCGGGCGGCGTGCTGATCGGCTGCGCGGCGGGTTTTGTGAACGTGCCGCGCATCAAGGGCGTGCACAACGCGATGGGCAGCGGCATGCTCGCCGCCGAACATGTCGCGACCGCGCTCGGCGCCGGCCGCGCCAATGACGAACTGGCCGAATACGAAAACGCCTGGCGGGATTCCGCCGTCGGTAAAGACCTGCACCGGGTCCGCAACGTCAAGCCGCTATGGTCGAAGTTCGGCACCATCATCGGCGTGGCGCTCGGCGGCTTCGACATGTGGTGCAACACGCTGGGCTTCTCGCTGTTCGGGACCCAGTCGCACGCCAAGCCCGACCGCAAGACGCTGGATGCGGCGAAGACGCACACCCCGATCGCCTATCCCAAGCCGGACGGCAAGCTATCCTTCGACAAGCTGTCCTCGGTGTTCCTCTCCAACACCAACCATGAGGAGGACCAGCCGGTTCATCTCAAGGTCGCCGACATGAACCTGCAGAAGACGTCCGAGCACGACGTCTATGCCGGTCCGTCGAACCGCTATTGTCCGGCCGGCGTCTATGAATGGGTCGAGGAGGCCGCAGGTCCGCGCTTCCAGATCAACGCCCAGAATTGCGTCCACTGCAAAACCTGCGACGTGAAGGACCCGAACGGCAATATCACCTGGGTTCCGCCCGAGGGCGGCGGCGGTCCCAACTATCAGGGCATGTAGTGAGGCCGTATAGACCACGATTGCGTGAGGTGGAGGAGGGTGATACCGCCTCCGGCCACGATACGGCCATAGTAAAAGCGTTTCCGGGAAGGGTTGGCTAAATCGGGGCCCTAAGGGCCTAATCTGCCAATCGATTCGCCAACCCCTATCCTTGCGGTTGAGGGCCAAAAGCGGCATTGTCGCTGCCCGAGATGCCGCCGCTTGGGTTCGCATTCGAGACCGATCGTAACGATCCCGCCATACATCCTGGAGCAAGGCGAACGTGATGCTTTCCACTCGTATGAATCGTTGGACCTTCGCCGCAATTACTCTCGCCGCACTGGCCGCGCCGGCTGCGGTTTTGGCCCAGACGCCCGAACACACCGGCGACAACGCCGCGCAATTCCCCAGTAAGACCGATCTGAAAGCGCTGACGACGTCCGGCAGCTATCTGGCCGCGCGCCACGCCAGCGTCGAGCGCGACGCGGCTGCGGCGGCGGCGTTCTATCGCTCCGCGCTGCGCACCGATCCGAAGAACAACGAACTGCTGGACCGCGCCTTCATCTCCTCGCTGGCCGATGGCGACATCGACGAGGCCGTCAAGCTCGCCGATCGCATCCTGACGATGGACAAGGCGAACCGCGTCGCGCGGCTGGTGGTCGGCGTGCGCGACCTCAAGCAGAAGAAATATCCGGCCGCGCAGCTCAACATCAACCAGTCGATCCGCGGACCGATCACCGACCTGGTGGCGACGCTGCTGTCGGGCTGGGCGAGCTACGGCGCGGGCGATGCCAAGGCGGCGGTTGCCGGTATCGACAAGCTGACCGGCCCCGAATGGTATCCGATCTTCAAGGATCTCCACACCGGCATGATCCTCGAGACCTCGGGCAAGGAAAAGGAAGCCGGCACGCGGTTCGAGCGCGCCTACAAGCTCGACGATTCGATGCTGCGCGTGTCCGACGCCTATGCGCGCTGGTTGTCGCGCAACAAGGACGGCGCGGCGGCGGCCGGCATTTACGAAGCGTTCGACAAGAAGCTGCCGCGGCATCCGCTGGTGCAGGAAGGGCTGCGCGACACCAAGGCCGGCAAGAAGCTGCCGCCGCTGGTCGATTCGGCGCAGGCCGGCGCGGCCGAGGCGCTGTACGGCATCGGCGCCACGCTGACCCGCCGCGGCGGCGAGGATCTGGCGCTGGTCTATCTGCAGCTCGCGCTCTATTTGCAGCCCAACCATCCGCTGGCGCTGCTGTCGCTCGCCGATCTCTATGAGTTCGGTGAAGAAGCCCCAGATGGCGATCAAGGTCTACGAGCGCATGCCGGCCAGTTCGCCGCTCAAGCGCAACGCGCAGATCCAGCTTGCCACCAATCTCGACGCCGCCGACCGCAGCGACGAGGCGATCAAGATCCTCAAAGGCGTCACCGCCGAAGCGCCGAAGGACATCGAGGCCATCATGGCGCTCGGCAACATCGAGCGCGGCCGCAAGAAGTTCAGCGATTGCGCCACGACCTATACGCAGGCGATCGACGCGATGCCCGGGGTGACCGACAAGAACACCTGGGTCACCTACTACTATCGCGGCATTTGCGAGGAACGTTCCAAGCAGTGGAACAAGGCCGAGGTCGACATGCGCAAGGCGCTGGAGCTGCAGCCCGAGCAGCCGCATGTGCTGAACTATCTCGGCTATTCCTGGATCGACCAGGGCATCAACCTCGACGAAGGCATGAAGATGATCAGGCGTGCCGTCGATCAGCGCCCCGACGACGGCTACATCGTGGATTCGCTGGGCTGGGCGTTTTACCGGATCGGCAATTTCGAGGACGCGGTGAAGAATCTCGAGCGCGCGATCGATCTCAAGCCCGAGGATCCGACCATCAACGACCATCTCGGCGATGCCTATTGGCGCGTCGGGCGGACGCTGGAAGCCAAATTCCAGTGGGCCCATGCCCGCGACCTCAAGCCCGAGGCGGAGGAATTGCCGAAGATCGAAGCCAAGATCGCCAACGGTCTGCCCGAAGACACCTCTTCCGCGGCTTCCGCCGACAAGAAGAAGGAAGACGGCAAGGGTGGTTGAGGCAAGGATTTCAGGGGCTGTTCGGCAATGCCGGTATTGAGTGATGAAGCATGCGCCAAGGTCAACCTGACCTTGCGGGTGAACGGCCGGCGTGCGGACGGCTATCATGATCTCGAAAGCGTGGTGGCGTTCGCCGACTGCGCCGACCGGCTGACGCTGACGCCGGGCTCTGATCTGGATTTGAAGATGTTGGGGCCGCTGGCGCAGGCGTGCGGCGATACGTCGGACAATCTGGTGCTCAAGGCCGCGCGTCTGCTGGCCGAGCGCGTACCGGACATGAAGGCCGGCAGTTTCTCGCTCGACAAGGTATTGCCGGTCGCGGCCGGGATCGGCGGAGGTTCGGCCGATGCCGCGGCCGCGCTGCGGCTGCTTGCGCAGTTGAACGGGCTCGCGCTCGACGATCCCCGCATCATCGAGGTGGCGCGACTGACCGGCGCCGACGTGCCGGTCTGCGTCAACTCACGCGGCTGCGTCATGACCGGCGTCGGCGAAACGCTGCAGCCGCTCATCCTTGCCGAAAATGCCCTGCGTGATGGTCAATCCCGGCGTTCCCGTCGCGACCAGCGCCGTTTTCAAGGCGCTCGGACTGCGCAATGGCGAATTGCGGGTCGGCGTCACCGACGTGCTGCTGCAGGACCGCTGGCCCGACGGGAAGGCATCGCTCGAAGACTGGGTCGAAGCGCTCGCCGCCAGCTCCAACGATCTCGAAGCGCCCGCCTGCGCGTTCAGCCCGTGATCGGCGAGGTCATCGCGGCGCTCAACGCGACCAACGGCGCCTGGCTGGCGCGGATGTCCGGATCGGGCGCCACCTGCTTTGCGATCTACGAGAACACCGCCGAAGCCGGCCGCGCGGCGGAGAAGCTCCGGCGCGATCACCCCGGATGGTGGGTGCATGCGGGAACGTTGAGCTAGCTCGCCGGCCGCCGCGCCAGCGCCAGCGAAATGCCGAGGCCGGCGATGAACAGCCCCGAGCCTTGCCGCAATCGTTGAAGCAAATTCGGCCTGCGCGTGAGACCGGTGCGCGCCGTCGCGGCCATCATCACCACGACGACATCGGCCAGCGTGTTGAGCGCCACCGAGATCAGGCCGAGTGTGATGAACTGGAGCGCGACGTAGCCGCCGGCCGGGTCGACGAATTGCGGAATGAAGGCCAGAAAGAAAGCGGCGGTCTTCGGGTTCAGGGCTTCGACCAGTACGCCTTCCCGAAACACCCGCTGCGTACCGGCTGCGATGGCCTGTTGCGGCAGCAGATCGCGCGCTTCGCGAAACGTCTTGAGGCCAAGCCAGACCAGATAGAGCGCGCCGGCGAATTTGAGCACGGTGAACAGCTCGGCGCTGGCAAGGATGATCGCCGAGACGCCAAGCCCGCCCGCAATCACATGCACCAGCCCGCCGAGCGCCGTCCCGAACGTCGAGGCGATACCGGCTCGCTTGCCGCCCGACAGCGTCCTCGCGGCGACGTAAAAGATTCCAGGACCGGGGACGGCGGCGATGACAAGCGCGGCCAGGAGGAACAGGGTGAAATTGGTGCCGTTCAATTCGATCTCATCTTCGTAGGATGGGTAGAGCGCAGCGAGCCCATCATTGCGCAACAATATCGGTGATGGATGGTGGGCACGTCGCTTACGCTCCTGCCCATCCTACGAATTTGTCGACGGCGCCTAATGCGACCGCGCCAGACAGAACGCCACGACCTGCTCCAGCGCGGTCTTCATCGGCGAGGCCGGGAACAGCGCCAGCGCGTCGACGGCCATCGCGCCGTAATGCTGGGCGCGGCTGATCGTGTCTTCCAGCGCGCGGTGCTTGGTCATCAGCCCGATGGCGTGATCGAGGTCGCTGTCGCCGATCTCGCCGCGCTCCAGCGCCTTGACCCAGAACTTGCGCTCGCTGTCATTGCCGCGGCGGAACGCCAGCACCACCGGCAGCGTGATCTTGCCCTCGCGGAAATCGTCGCCGATGTTCTTGCCGAGTTTCGCGGCCTTGCCGCCATAGTCCAGCACGTCGTCGACGAGCTGGAACGCGATGCCGAGATTCATGCCGACCGAGCGGCACGCGGTCTGCTCGGCCTTCGGCCGGTTGGCGATCACGGGTCCGACCTCGCAAGCCGCGGCGAACAGTTCGGCCGTCTTGCCCCGGATGACGGCGAGGTATTCGTCCTCGGTGGTCGCGGTGTTCTTGGCCGCCGCAAGCTGCATCACTTCGCCCTCGGCGATGGTGGCGGCGGCGGAGGAGAGAATGTCCAGCGCGCGCAGCGAGCCGACCTCGACCATCATGCGAAAAGCCTGGCCGAGCAGGAAGTCGCCGACCAGCACGCTCGCCTCGTTGCCCCACAGCATCCGCGCCGACAGCTTGCCGCGGCGCAGTTCGCTCTCGTCGACCACGTCGTCATGCAGCAGCGTTGCGGTGTGCATGAACTCGACGGAGGCGGCGAGCTTGATATGGCCGTCGCCGGAATAGCCGGTGAGGTTGGCCATCGCCAGCGTCAGCATCGGGCGCAGACGCTTGCCACCGGATGAGATCAGGTGGTTGGCGACTTCCGGAATCATGGTGACTTCCGACCCCGTCCGCGACAGGATCGTGGCGTTGACCCGCTCCATGTCGGCGGCGACGAGCCCGACCAGCGCATCAATCGAGGCGTTCGACGGGCTTTCGAAGGGTACAATAACCGCCACGCAGGTCTCCAATTTTGGCCAATTCGCACTATCCTTGTTCTACAATAGAAAGTGCCGGCTAAGGCGGCAAGGGTAGGTAGTGGTTGACAGGCCCGGTGTCGTTGCCGCACCCGGGCGAAAAGGAGAGCGTCACGTGCGGGAATTGGTCAGGACCAACGATATCGTGCTGGTTTCCGCAGTCGGCGCGCTGCTCGACGGCGCCAATATCCATCATCTGGTGCTGGACCAGAACATGAGCGTCATCGAGGGATCGCTCGGCATCCTGCCGCGCCGTATCCTGGTTCATGAGGACGACAATCGCGAGGCTCGCCAGTTGCTGGCCGAGGCGGGCCTGGCTCACGAATTGCGCCCCGATGACTGACCCCGTCCTCGAACTCACCGAGGATGCGTTTCTCGGCGGGCAATTGCGCGTGAGGCAACTGAAATCGGGACATCGCGCCGGTCACGATGCGGTGCTGCTGGCGGCGGCAACCGCAGCCCGTCCTGGCGACCGCGTCGCCGATCTCGGCGCCGGCGCCGGCGTCGCGGGCCTGGCGGTTGCCAGGCGCGTGACCGGCATCGATCTGGTTCTGGTCGAGATCGATGCGGCGCTGGCGGGCCTTGCGCGCGCCAATGCGGATGCGAATGCGATTCACGCTGACGTGATCGTGCTCGATGTGGAGGCTGATGCCGCAGCCTTTGCCGCTGCCGGGTTGGCTCCTGACAGTGTCGATGCGGTGCTGATGAATCCGCCCTTCAACGATCCCGCGCGGCATCGCGTCTCGCCGGACACGGCGCGCGGGATCGCGCATATGGCGACCGCAACGACGCTGTCGAAATGGATTCACGCGGCGCGGCGCATTCTCAAATCGCGGGGCGTGCTGACGCTGATCTGGCGCGCCGATGGAATTGCCGAGATACTCTCAGCGCTCGATCACGGTTTCGGGAGCTTGCAGATCCTGCCGGTTCATGGCGACGCGCGGGGGCCCGCCAATCGCATTTTGGTTCGCGCCACCAAGGGCGGGCGGGCACCGACGCAAATCCATCCAGCCCTGCTGCTCAATGATGAGTCAGGCGTGCCCAATAAAAGGGTGCAGGAGATTTTGACCGGGAACGGGAGCTTGCCGCTCGCGAACCCATAGACTCGCGAACTGACAGAGATGGCGTCGCCCGCCCAGTTCCAGGCCGAAGACGCTATTGCGGAAGCGTCTCTGACTGTCGTTTGGGCGCCGATGTGAAGTGAATCGCTGCCAGAAGGCTGCCGATGAGCATTATCAGCAGGTAGATTTTCATGTCAGTCTCCGCTGCGCCATTGCAGCTTTAACGTCTGCAATGCAAAAGGCGTTCCGGCCCAAAGGGGCGTTGCGTCCTCTGCAATGACAGTGGTGCGATAAAAAATGGTTAATTCGAGGTAACGGCATGAGTGAACAATTTAGTGATCGAGCAGGATTGCCGAACCTCATGGACAGGGTGAAGCAACTCATTCCGGCAAAATTCCGGCGCGATGCCGCGATCGTTCCGGTGGTGCGTCTGTCGGGTGTCATCGGTGCGGTGACGCCGTTGCGGCCCGGCCTGACGCTGGCGGGCATCGCCAAGACGCTCGAACGCGCTTTCGCGACCAAACATGCCAAGGCGGTGGCGCTGGTGATCAATTCGCCCGGCGGCTCGCCGGTGCAATCGCGGCAGATCTATCTGCGGATCAGGCAGCTGGCTGCGGAAAAGAAACTGCCGGTGCTGGTGTTCGTCGAGGACGTCGCGGCCTCCGGCGGCTACATGATCGCCTGCGCCGGCGACGAGATATTCTGCGATCCGTCCTCGATCCTCGGCTCGATCGGCGTGGTCGGCGGCAGTTTCGGTTTTCAGGACTTGCTCAAGCGAATCGGCGTCGAGCGGCGGCTTTATACGGCGGGCGAGCACAAGGCGATGCTGGATCCGTTCCTGCCGGAGGATCCCGACGACGTGGCGCGCCTGAAGGCGCTTCAGCGCGAGATCCACGCCATCTTCATCGCGCTGGTCAAGGGCAGCCGCGGCGCGCGCCTCAAGGGGTCCGAGGACGTGCTGTTCACGGGCGAGTACTGGGCGGGCGAGAAGTCCGTGTCGCTGGGCCTTGCGGACAAGATCGGGGATATCAGGTCAACGCTGCGCGAGCGCTTTGGCGAGAAGGTGCTGACGCCCGTCATTGCGCCCGCAAGCGGGATGCTGGCCGGGCTGTTGGGCCGGCGGTCACCGGGGGCGGGCGCGCTGGCCGCCCTCGACGGTATCGGGGGACTGCCGGACGACCTGATTTCGGCGCTGGAGACGAGGGCAATTTGGGCCAAATTCGGGTTCTAGAGCCTTTTCGGTTCTGATTGAATCAGAACCGGGCTCTAGATCTTGTTTTGACGCGTTTTCTTTCGACTCGAAAACGCTTTGGCAAATCAACAGCTAGTCAACGGGCCGCGCCATTTAGTCCCAAAAGCGGAATTGCGGCGCAGGCCGGCTTGGGCGACAATGCCATCCATTGGGGGCTGACACGTGAACGACAAGGATCGACCGATGCCGCCGCTGATCGCATTCGCGGGTGCCCTGGGAGGGCTCGCCGTGGTCCGATGGGCCTACAAGACCGCCGTCCGCATCAACAGGGAATTGGAAGAGGCGCGCCTGGCCCGCGTCGCCGAGGCCCAGACGGGCGATATTCCCACGCTCCGCCGCGACCCGGTCACCGGCGCTTATCGTCCGGGTTAGAACAAGCCGCTTAGCAACCAGTTCGGGCGGTGCCATACCACCGGCACCGCCTTGATTCCATGGCCCCGCGTCGATACGGTCCCGCGCTCTTCAATCCCCCTTCGCGAGACCGATTCTGCCGATGGACGCACTTCCTGCCCATATGCGCCCGGAACGTTCGTTCCAGGGCTTCATCCTCGCCCTGCAACGGTTTTGGGCGGAGCAGGGCTGCGTGATCCTGCAGCCCTACGACATGGAAATGGGCGCCGGCACCTTCCATCCCGCGACGACGCTGCGTGCGCTCGGCCCGAAGCGCTGGAACGCGGCCTATGTGCAGCCCTCGCGGCGGCCCAAGGACGGCCGCTACGGCGAAAATCCCAACCGGCTGCAGCACTATTATCAGTTTCAGGTGATCATGAAGCCGTCGCCGCCGAACCTTCAGGACCTGTACCTGAAGTCGCTGGCCGCGATCGGCATCGATTCCAGCCTGCACGACATCCGCTTCGTCGAGGACGATTGGGAGAGCCCGACGCTCGGCGCCTGGGGACTGGGCTGGGAGTGCTGGTGCGACGGCATGGAAGTCAGCCAGTTCACCTACTTCCAGCAGGTCGCGGGCGTCGAATGCGCGCCGGTTGCCGGCGAGCTCACCTACGGGCTCGAGCGTCTCGCGATGTATGTGCAGGGCGTCGACCGCGTCTACGATCTCAATTTCAATGGCCGCGACGGCGCCGACAAGGTCACCTATGGCGACGTGTTCCTGCAGGCCGAGCAGGAATACTCCCGGCACAATTTCGAACATTCGGATTCCGACATGCTGTTCAAGCAGTTCGTGATGGCGGAAGAGGCCTGCAAGAAATATCTCGATGCCGGCTGGAAGGATGGCAAGCGCGAGGCGCATCTGATGGCGCTGCCGGCCTATGACCAGTGCATCAAGGCCAGCCACGTCTTCAACCTGCTCGACGCCCGCGGCGTGATCTCGGTGACCGAAAGACAGAGCTACATCATGCGGGTGCGCGAACTGGCTAAGGCTTGCGGTGAAGCCTGGGTTCACACCGAAGCGGGCAGGGCGGTCTGATGCCTGATCTTCTGCTGGAACTGTTTTCCGAAGAAATCCCCGCGCGCATGCAGGCCAAGGCGGCGGACGATCTGCGCCGCATGGTCACCGACAAGCTGGTCGCCGAAGGTCTCGTCTATGAGGGCGCAAAAGCGTTCGCGACGCCGCGGCGGCTGGCGCTGACCGTGCACGGCATCCCGGCGCGGCAGTCCGACCTGAAGACCGAACGCCGCGGACCGAAAATCGGCGCCCCCGATGCGGCCGTGCAGGGCTTTTTGAAAGCGACCGGCCTCAAATCGCTGGATGAGGCGACGATCCAGACGCGACCCGAAGGGCGACTTCTATGTCGCGCTGATCGAAAAGCCCGGCCGCGCCACGATCGACGTGCTCGCCGAAATTCTGCCGGTCATCATCAGAACCTTCCCGTGGCCGAAATCGATGCGCTGGGGCGAACGTTCGGCCAAATCAGGCTCGCTCTCCTGGGTGCGGCCGCTGCATTCGATCATCGCGACCTTCGGGCTCGAGACCGAAGAGCCCGACGTCGTGAAATTCGCAGTCGACGGCATCGAGACCGGGCAAACCACGTTCGGCCACCGCTTCATGGCGCCATCAGCGATCTCGGTGCGCCGCTTCGAGGACTACGAAGCGAAACTCCTGGATGCGAAGGTCGTGCTCGATCCCGAGCGCCGCAAGGACACCATCGTCACCGACGCCAAGCAACTGGCGTTCGCGCAGGGCTTTGAACTGGTCGAGGACCAGGTGCTGCTGGACGAGGTCGCCGGGCTCGTCGAGTGGCCGGTCGCGCTGATGGGATCGTTCGACGAGGAATTCCTGTCGATCCCGGGCGAGGTGATCCGCGCCACCATCCGCAACAACCAGAAATGCTTTGTCGTCAGCGATCCCAAGACCGGGCAAGCTGACCAACAAGTTCATCCTCACCGCCAACATCGAAGCCACCGACGGCGGCAAGACCATCGTCGGCGGCAACGAGCGCGTGATCCGCGCGCGGCTGAGCGACGCAAAGTTCTTCTACGAGACCGACCTGAAGACGAAGCTGGAAGCGCGCCTGCCGAAATTCGAGCAGATCGTGTTTCACGAGAAGCTCGGCACGCAGGCCGAGCGGATCAAGCGCATCGAGCGGCTGGCGGCGGAGATTGCGCCGTTGGTCGGCGCTGACGTCGAGAAGGCCAAGCGCGCCGCGCATCTGGCGAAAGGCTGATTTGCTCACCGAAGTCGTCGGCGAATTCCCTGAATTGCAGGGCCTGATGGGAAAGTACTACGCGCTGGCGCAAGGCGAAGATGCCTCCGTCGCCGCCGCGAGCGAGGAGCATTACAAGCCGCAAGGGCCCGCCGATCGCGTGCCGACCGATCCGGTAAGCGTCGCGGTCGCGCTGGCCGACAAGATCGATACGCTGGTTGGCTTCTGGGCGATCGACGAGAAGCCGACGGGGAGCAAGGATCCGTATGCGTTGCGGCGCGCGGCGCTGGGTGTCATCAGGCTGATCGTCGAGAATACGCTTCGGCTGCCGATCTTGACCGTGGCGAAGTCAGCCATGGCTGGTTTGCCGGCAAAGGGTGACGCTGAGAAACTTCCGGCCGATCTGCTCTCCTTCTTCGCCGACCGCCTGAAAGTCCAGCTCCGCGACCAGGGCGCGCGTCACGATCTCGTGGACGCCGTGTTCTCGCTCGGCGGCCAGGACGATCTGCTTCTGGTCGTCCGCCGCGTCGAGGCGCTCGGCAAGTTTCTCGACACCGACGACGGCAAGAACCTGCTTGCAGGGACCAAGCGGGCGAGTAACATCCTCTCGATCGAGGAGAAGAAGGACAAGCGCACGTTCGACGGCACGCCGGATGCCGGGCTTTACAAGTTGCCTGAGGAAAAGGCGCTCGCGACGGCGATCGATCAGGTCAAGAGCGAAGCCGGCGCCGCCGTCGCCAAGGAAGATTTCGCCAGCGCAATGAGCGCGATGGCCAAGCTGCGTCCGGCGGTCGATGCGTTCTTTGACAAGGTCAAGGTCAATGACGATGAACCCAAGGTGCGCGAGAATCGACTAAAACTCCTGAACGAGATCCGCGCGGCGACCCGCGCGGTCGCGGATTTTTCGAAGATCGAAGGCTAGATCATGGACCGTCAGACGCTCGCCGCTTACGACCTGGATGCGGCGGCGTTCGCGAAGGACTGGCTCGGTCAGCCGTCGCCCGTCGACCTGCAGGAAATCGTGGAGCGGTTTTTCGTGCGCGGCGGCAATTCGGCCGATATCGGCTGCGGCTGCGGCCGCGAGGTCGCCTGGCTCCACGCGAACGGTTTTTCGGCCGTAGGCTTCGATGCCTCGGAAGGCCTGCTCAACGAGGCGCGCCGGCGATACCCCTCCTTCAAGTTCGCGCAGGCCGAATTGCCCGAGCTGCGCGGCGTCGGTACCTTCGACAACGTGCTGTGCGAAACCGTGATCATGCATCTCGACCACAAGCAGATTGCGGCATCGGTTCGCCGTCTGCTCGATATCGTCAAGCCGAGCGGCATTCTCTATCTGAGCTGGCGCGTCACCGAGGGCGCCGATCAACGCGACGCGCAGGGACGGCTTTACGCCGCGTTCGATCCGGCGGTGGTGCTGGCGGAATTGAAGGGAACGACGGTGTTGCTCGATGAAGAGGCGGTCAGCGCCTCGTCGGGGAAGAAGATTCACCGCCTCGTGGTGAAGAAGCCGGGACTGGAAATCGGGAATAGTTGCAGGGTTATGCTGCCTGCCAGACCTCATCCTGAGGAGCGCGTCTTCGCGCGTCTCGAAGGATGAATGGCACCAGTGGGGCAACATGGTTCGAGACGGCGCTGCGCGCCTCCTCACCATGAGGGTCGAACAGTCACAAGGCAGCCAATTACACACAAACAAAACCCCGCCCGGAGGGGACGCCGGGCGGGGCTTGTGTCCGGTCGTATCTCGCGCACATCCGCTTGCGCGGCGCCCGGACCAATCGTTCAGGCTACTGAGGTCAATCGACCACCTGAACGATGCGACGCGAACGTGGTTCGACCAGCACCGTCTGGCCGTTCACGACGGTGTAGCGATAGGGCGTCATGCCGAATGTTTGCGGCACGTCGTAATAGGTGACGCCGGTTTCCGGCAGCACTCCGCCGACGATCACGCGCTCGGAGATCGTGTAGTTCGGCACGCGTTCACGCACGATGTATTCGCGGAAGGCCGGACGCTGGTCGGCAATGATGCCTTCATGTTCGCCGACAACGACCGTGCTGCCGCCGGCGACGCCGGTGGTGATCGTGGTCTGCGCCTGTGCTGCGATCGGGGCAGCCATCGCGCCGGCGATCGCCTGCAATGGCAAGTATTCTGTTCCGCATGATGAACTCCTTCGCGAGAAGAGGCACCGGCTTTCGCCAGCGCGCACATGCGGGGCCAATTCATCGCGCGCGGCATTGTTCCGGCAAAAGCGCAGCCTCATACGCGGCATTTCTGGGGAATTGTTGCGGAGCCTGGAACCCGTTGAAGCGTTGGGCGTCTTGCTATTCCGAAACCGCGCCAGCGGTTAAGTTGCGGCCCTCGATTCGATTCCCACCCATCAGCCGGAGATTTCAATGACCATCACCGCTGCGCACATTTCCCCGATCGTCGCCCTGATTGCGGGAGTTTTGATTCTGATTATGCCGCGGTTCCTGAATTTCATCGTCGCCATCTATTTGATCGTCGTCGGTTTGGCCGGCCTCGGCGTGTTCAAGATGTTGAAGTTCTAGCGCGGGAAAGCAGGCTTTCGCGGCTTGCGCGGAACCCCTCAAAATGGTGTAAGGCGCGCAATCTTCTCACCTTTTTTAGATAGTTGGAATCCATGGCCAAAGCCGTCGCGAAGTCCAAAAAAACTGTAGCGAAGGCTGCAGTGAAATCTGCAGCGAAATCAAAGCCATCGGCCCGGCCCAAGGCCGTCGCCGCGGCCCCTTCCGCCCGCAAGGCGCTGAAGAAGGCCCCGGCCAAGCCGGTCGCCAAGGTCGCGGCCAAGAAGGCTGCGGTCCGCAAGCCGGCCGCCGAGGCGGTAAAATCCGGCAAGTGGGTCTATACCTTCGGGGACGGCAAGGCGGAGGGCAAAGCGGGCCTGCGCGACCTGCTCGGCGGCAAGGGCGCCAACCTCGCCGAAATGGCCAATCTCGGCCTGCCGGTACCTCCGGGCTTCACGATTCCGACCTCGGTCTGCACCTATTTCTACGCGCACGACAAATCCTATCCCGCCGCATTGAAGGCGCAGGTCGAGAAGGCGCTCGATCATGTCGGCAAGCTGACCGGCAAGGCGTTCGGCGATTCGAAAAATCCGCTGCTGGTCTCGGTCCGCTCCGGCGGCCGCGCCTCGATGCCGGGCATGATGGACACCGTGCTCAATCTCGGCCTCAACGACAAGACGGTCGAAGCGCTCGCCGAACTCTCCGGCGATCGCCGCTTCGCCTATGACAGCTATCGCCGCTTCATCACGATGTATTCGGACGTGGTGCTCGGCTTCGAGCATCATCACTTCGAGGACATCCTCGACACCTTCAAGGACGGCCAGGGCTATACGCTCGACACGGATCTCGACCGGCGACGACTGGGTCGAACTGGTCGGCAAGTACAAGGAAGCGGTGTCGCGCGAGACCGGCAAGGATTTCCCGCAGGATCCGCACGAGCAATTGTGGGGCGCGATCGGCGCGGTGTTCTCATCCTGGATGAATGCGCGCGCGGTCACCTACCGCCGCCTGCACGATATTCCGGAATCCTGGGGCACCGCCGTCAACGTGCAGGCCATGGTGTTCGGCAACATGGGCGAGACGTCCGCGACCGGCGTCGCGTTCACGCGCAATCCCTCCACCGGCGAGAGCAAGCTCTACGGCGAATTCCTGATCAACGCGCAGGGCGAGGACGTGGTGGCGGGCATCCGCACGCCGCAGGACATCACCGAGGAAGCGCGCCAGGAATCCGGCTCCGACAAGCCGTCGATGGAAAGCGCGATGCCGGAGGCGTTCAAGGAACTGACGCGGTTCTACACGCTGCTCGAAAAGCACTACCGCGACATGCAGGACATGGAGTTCACGGTCGAGCAGGGCAAGTTGTGGATGCTGCAGACCCGCGGCGGCAAGCGCACGGCGAAAGCGGCGCTGCGCATCGCGGTCGAACTCGCCAATGAAGGCCTGATCTCGAAAAAGGACGCGGTGATGCGGATCGATCCGGCTTCGCTGGATCAATTGCTGCATCCGACCATCGATCCCACGGCCAAGCGCGACGTGATCGCGACCGGCCTGCCGGCCTCGCCCGGCGCCGCATCGGGCGAGATCGTGTTCTCGTCCGACGAAGCCGCCAAGCTGCAGGCCGACGGCCGCAACGTCATCCTGGTGCGGATCGAGACCAGCCCGGAAGACATTCACGGCATGCACGCCGCCGAAGGCATTCTCACCACCCGCGGCGGCATGACCTCGCACGCCGCCGTGGTCGCGCGCGGCATGGGCAAGCCCTGCGTCTCCGGCTGCGGCGCCATTCGCGTCGATTACGGCCGCGGCACCATGAGCATCGGCTCGCGCACCTTCAAGACCGGCGACGTCATCACCATCGACGGTTCGCTGGGCCAGGTGCTGGCCGGCCGGATGCCGATGATCGAGCCGAAACTGTCGGGCGAGTTCGGCACGCTGATGGGCTGGGCCGATCAGGTTCGCAAGCTCGGCGTTCGCGTCAACGCCGACACGCCGGAAGATGCGCGCACCGCCATCAAGTTCGGCGGCGAGGGCATCGGGCTGTGCCGCACCGAGCACATGTTCTTCGAGGAAACCCGCATCCGCACCGTGCGCGAGATGATCCTTTCCGAGGACGAGCAGTCGCGCCGTGCGGCGCTGTCAAAACTGTTGCCGATGCAGCGCGCCGATTTCGTCGAGCTGTTCGAGATCATGAAGGGCCTGCCGGTCACGATCCGTCTGCTCGATCCGCCGCTGCACGAGTTCCTGCCGCACACCCAGGCCGAGATCGAGGAAGTCGCGCGCGCGATGAATACCGATCCGCGCAAGCTCGCCGATCGCGCCCGCGATCTCGCCGAGTTCAATCCGATGCTGGGCTTCCGCGGCTGCCGGCTCGCCATTGCCTATCCGGAAATCGCCGAGATGCAGGCGCGCGCGATCTTCGAAGCCGCGGTCGAAGCCGAAAAGCGCACCGGCAAGGCCGTCGGCCTCGAGGTGATGGTGCCGCTGATCGCGACCAAGGCCGAGTTCGATCTGGTGAAGGCGCGCATCGACGCCACCGCGCAGTCGGTGATGAAGGAGACCGGCAAGAAGCTGGCCTATCAGGTTGGTACGATGATCGAATTGCCGCGCGCGTGCCTGATGGCCGGCGACATCGCGCAGACCGCGGAGTTCTTCTCGTTCGGCACCAACGACCTGACCCAGACCACCTACGGCATCAGCCGCGACGACGCCGCGAGCTTCCTCGGCACCTATGTCAGCAAGGGAATCCTCGAAATCGATCCGTTCATCTCGGTCGATCGCGATGGCGTCGGCGAACTCGTGAAGATCGGCGTCGCCCGCGGCCGCAAGACCCGGCCCGGTCTCAAGGTCGGCATTTGCGGCGAGCATGGCGGCGATCCCGCTTCGGTGGCGTTCTGCCACGAGATCGGGCTCGACTACGTCTCGTGCTCGCCCTATCGCGTGCCGATCGCCCGCCTTGCCGCAGCGCAGGCCGCGCTCGGCAAGACGGTTGCGAGCCAGGCGTAGTCACAGCGCTCACTATCAACGGATACGACGTCATGCCCGGGCTGGTCCCGGGCATTTCGCGTTTTTTCACCAACGGAAAGAAAGGCGTGGATGGCCGGGACAAGCCCCGCCATGACGATGGAGTAGCCTCGTCGTCATTGCGAGCGCAGCGACGCAATCCATTTCATCCGGCAGGACGGATGCATGGATTGCTTCGCTGCGCTCGCAATGACGCGGAGAGTTCAGTGCGCAGGCATCCCGCGACATTTGCTCCGCGCAATCACGGTTCCCTCAGTCAGACGGCATAAAATTTCTTCATCATTTTCGTTGACGGGATATTTACCACTTTCATCGCGGGCCTGTTTACCAACACTTCTGATGCGATCCGCAAGAACTGCATGATCTCTTGCGTGTCACACGCAGGCCACGCCGATTAACTCCCCGGCAACCTAAATTCGATACCAACAAAAAAGATCGAATTGCACGGATGTACTGAGGTTCGATCGTGTAAGCGTTGCGTGAGCGTACAATGTTTTTGTTGCGTAGCCAGCCGAAGGGCGCGCGGTTCGCGTCCTTCGGCCTCGGTCTTTGCGTCTTCGCATTGATGCCGACCGAGATCGGATATCAGGATATCGCTTCGCTGCTGGCGCGCCAGCCCGGCGTCGCCGAGCGCTGGCAGAAGCGGGTGTTCTCGTCTGCCGGCACCATCCAGGTCGCAACGTTCTCTTTCGGCCGTCCGATCGGAACGTCCTCGCCGCAAACCGCGACCTACCGCCTCGCCAGCCTCGACAATCAGGGCATCGACATCACGGGTTCGGTGACGCGCAATCCGCTCATCGCGCCGCCGCCACGTTATCACGCCACCGATTTTCCCAAGGTCGATCGCACGCTGAAGGGTGACCGCCTGGTCGTGACGCCGCCGCCTGCGGAAACCGCAACCCCGGCCGGGCGCGCGCCGGCCACCGAGGACCCCGCGACATCGAACAGATCGGTCAAGGGCGCCAAGACCGCCGAGACGGCGCCGTCCGTCGAACGCGCGCCGCTCGATCCCGAGCTGCAGGCCGCGCTGAGCGCGCCGCCGCTGGGGCAGTACGATCCGTCGCCGCCGCTCGAAACCAGACCTCAGGACGATCTCAAGATTGCGCCGGAAACGCGCGAGGCCGCGCGTGCGCCGGCGCCGCCGCGCGACAATTTCTCCTTCAAGACCTCGAGCCTGTTCTTTGGTTCGTCGCTTGGTTCCCCCGAGAGCATCGAGCGCTGGCGGCCCGGCGAAGAGCCGGTCATCGTGATGCCCGGTGCTGCTCCCGATCCCGACATGAAGGTGATGGCCTCGCTGCCGGTCGATGCCGATGGTCCGGTGCGCGCGGGCGAGATGGGCGAGAGCGTTGCGCCGAAGGGCGAGGTCAATTCCGACAACCAGCGCGCCAAGACGCCCGCCGAACGTCTCGGCCTGTTCGACGACAAGTCGCGCGCCAAGTCGGAGAAGTGCCTGGCGGAAGCGGTCTATTTCGAAGCCCGCGGCGAAGCGGTGCGGGGCCAGGTCGCGGTGGCGCAGGTGGTGCTGAATCGCGCCTTCTCCGGCAAATATCCGGAAACCGTGTGCGGCGTGGTCTACCAGAACAAGCACCGCCATCTGGCCTGCCAGTTCACCTTCGCCTGCGACAACAACAAGGACGTCATTCGCGAACCCGACATGTGGGAGCGCGCACGCAAGATCGCGAAAGCGATGCTCGACGGCCAGCTCTGGTTGCCGGAAGTCGACAAGTCGACGCACTACCACGCCTATTGGGTGCGGCCGTCCTGGGTCAATGAAATGAAGAAGATGTAC
This sequence comes from uncultured Alphaproteobacteria bacterium, assembly GCA_963840465.1. Classification (GTDB taxonomy): domain Bacteria; phylum Pseudomonadota; class Alphaproteobacteria; order Rhizobiales; family Xanthobacteraceae; genus Bradyrhizobium. The sequence continues at coordinate 249,747 of CAWIZF010000075.1, forward strand.
AAGACCGGCGTACACACCTTCTATCGGCCGCGCGCCTGGGGTAACGGCAGCGATGCGCCGAGCTGGGGTTCGGCGGCCGAGACCGCGGCGATCTCCGCCAAACTCGCCGAAGCCGCGCAAAGCTCGGCCGAGCAGGCGAGCGTGAAGCGGTAGTCGCCAGCGCTTGTAGCCCGGATGGAGCGCAGCGAAATCCGGGGCCGGATCTTCCGCGTTTGAAACCATCCCGGATTGCGCTGCGCTCCATCCGGGCTACGCCGACCACGCCCCCTCCAAATTGCACTCATTGCCCTCGCTGATTTTGCAGGGCTGCCCTGCAGTGGAAAATTTTTCTCCGCGCCCTCTTGGGATTTTCATGCAACTGCATTAACTCACCGTAACATTTCGCCTGGCGGTTCCGGGCGCCGATCGATCAGGGGAAACCAATGGCTGCAACGACCGGCGACATCCGTCCATCTTCCGGACCTGCTTCTGGCACCTGGCGGACGCCGCTGGTGATCATCATCTGCGGATGCCTGATCGCGCTCTTGAGCTTCGGGCCGCGCTCGAGCCTCGGCTTTTTCATCCAGCCGATGGGCCGCGAGTTCGCCTGGGGACGCGACGTCTTCGGCCTCGCGCTGGCGCTGCAGAACCTGTTGTGGGGCCTCGGCCAGCCGATCGCGGGCGCCATCGCCGATCGCTTCGGCATCCTACGGGTGATGATCGTCGGCGCGCTGCTCTATGCCGGCGGTCTCTTCCTGATGCGCTATTCGACGACACCGCTTTCGCTCGATCTCGGCGCCGGCGTTCTGATCGGCTTCGGTCTGTCAGGCTGTTCGTTCAATCTGGTGCTGTCGGCGTTCAGCAAGCTGCTGCCGCCCGAGAAGCGCGGCCTTGCGCTCGGCGCCGGCACCGCGGCCGGCTCGTTCGGGCAATTCCTGTTCGCGCCGTTCGGCGTCGCGATGATCGACAATTTCGGCTGGCAGGCGGCGCTGACGGTGTTCGCTTTCCTGATGCTCTTGATCGTGCCGCTCTCGCTCGCGATCGCGACGCCGCCATCGACTGCATCGGCATCGAATGCGCCTGCCGCGGACCAGCAATCGTTCAAGACCGCGCTGGCGGAGGCGTTCGGCCATCGCTCCTACGTGCTGCTGGTGCTCGGCTTCTTCACCTGCGGATTTCAGCTCGCCTTCATCACCGTGCATCTTCCGGCCTACCTCGCCGATCGCGGCGTCTCGGCGCAGACCGGCGGCTGGGTCGTCGCCGCCATCGGTCTCTTCAACATCATCGGATCGCTCAGCGTCGGCTGGCTGCAGAACAAATATCCCAAGCGCTATATCCTCTCGATCATCTACTTTGCCCGCGCGCTGTCGATCATGGCGTTCATCTCGTTTCCGATCACCACCTTCTCGGCGATCGTGTTCGGCGCCGCTACCGGCCTGACCTGGCTCTCGACGGTGCCGCCGACCTCGGCGCTGGTGGCGCTGATGTTCGGTACCCGCTGGTTCGCCACGCTGTACGGCTTCGCCTTCGTCAGCCATCAGGTCGGCGGCTTCCTCGGTGTCTGGCTGGGCGGCGTGGTGTTCGAGCAGTTCGGATCCTACACGCCGATCTGGTGGCTCTCGATCCTGTTCGGCGTGCTGTCGGCGCTGATCAACCTGCCGATCGTCGAAGCGCCGGTCGCCCGCCCGGTTGCACAACCCGCCTGATGCGGTAAACACTGCGGACAGAGAAAAGTCCGGGGAGTTCGCCGTGGGAACGTTCAAGGCCATCAGGATCGACAAGGCGGAGAAGGGCACCACCGTCGCGCTGACGCAGTTCGACGAAGCCGAGTGAGGAAGGCACTTGATGGAAGGCGACGTCACGGTCGCGGTCGAGTGGTCGACGCTGAACTACAAGGATGGCCTGGCGGTCACCGGCCAGGCGCCTGTGGTGCGGCGCTTCCCGATGATCGCCGGCATCGATTTCGCCGGCACCGTCGAACAATCCTCGCATCCGGACTGGAAGGCCGGCGACAAGGTCGTCTGCAACGGCTGGGGCATGGGCGAGACCCATCTCGGCGCCTACGCCGAAAAGGCGCGCGTCAAGGGCGACTGGCTGGTGCGGCTGCCGGAAAACATCTCGACCCGCGAGGCGATGGCGATCGGCACCGCCGGCTATACCGCGATGCTGTCGGTGCTGGCGCTGGAGAAGCACGGCCTGACGCCGGCGAGCGGCCCTGTGGTGGTGACCGGGGCGGCCGGCGGCGTCGGCTCGGTCGCCACCGCCGTGCTCTCCAGGCTCGGCTACCACGTCATCGCGTCCACCGGGCGGATGTCGGAGGCCGACTATCTCAAGGGCCTCGGCGCTGCCGAGGTGATCGATCGCGCCGAACTCGCAGGGCCCGCCAAGCCGCTGGCCAAGGAGCGCTGGGCGGGCGGCGTCGACAGCGTCGGCTCGACCACGCTCGCCAACCTGCTTTCCATGACGAAATATGGCGGGGCGATCGCGGCGTGCGGCCTGGCGGCCGGCATGGATCTGCCGTCCTCGGTCGCACCTTTTATTTTGCGGGGGGTGTGCCTTCTGGGCATCGATTCCGTGATGTGCCCGTTGCCCCAGCGAAAGCTTGCCTGGAACCGTCTTGCCAGCGATTTGGATAAGGGTAAACTGGCTGAAATTACTCAGGAAATTAACCTTGACCAGGTCATTGGAGCCGGTGCTCAAATCCTTGCCGGCCAGGTCCGCGGTCGAATCGTGGTAAAAATTTTCTAACGGCGTTCAGACTTTGCCAACCAACCTGCTCCAATGTTGCCACGGTTGGTATGGTAAGCACGGGGTAAAGGCGGGCGCCCGCGCTCTTTGTTAAGTTGGAGTAGCTGCATGCTTGCGCGTTTGGTTCTGGGGGCCGTCACGGCCACTGCGATGATCGTTCCTGCACTGGCCGGGAGCATGAATGCCGACGAGGCGCGCAGGTTCGTGAACGGCAAGGTGTTCGCCTTCACCTGCTTTGACGGCACCCGTGGCGCTGGTCGTATCATGGACGATCTTGGCGCGGCCGGTTCTGTCCAATTCAGCGGCTCGGGCCCGATCCGCCATGTGCGCCTGCCCGGCAACACGCTGCAGATTCGCGGCCAGGCCGTTTGCGCTTCGATCAAGGGTCTTCCGTTCGAGCCGTGCTTCAATCTCGACAAGCGCGACGACCGCTCGTTCCGCGGCTCCGTCTCGGGCATGGGCTTCGCCTATTGCGATTTCCGTCATCAGGGCGCCTCGCAGATGCTGATGGCGCGCTCCGTGGCGCGGCCGCGCTCGCTGCATCGTCAGGAGCCGTCGCGTTCGGCTGACGCACGTGCCGAGGTGACGGCGCGGGCCGAAACGCCTGCGGTCGAGAACGCCAAGCTCGAGCCGGTGAAGTCCGAGCCGAAGGCGGAGCAGGCCACGTCCGGAACGGCCAGGTCTGAACCAGCCAAGGCCGAGAGCGCTCCGGAGCTGCGCCGTTCGACCGACTGATCGGACGAAAACAGCGAGCAGCAGTCGTGCTCGCTGCAATCGCTCGCAACCTCATCTCGCCCGCCGAATGGGAGCCCGTAGTCTTACGGGCTGGCGCATTCATGTCCTGCTAGCGAAGCTCATTCCAACCGATGACCGGCCAGACAACGCCGGGAGGCGGCCCACTCGCGAGATCAATCATGCCGCTGTATTTTTTTCGGATCAGCCACGGCCGCTATGCAGGTGCGTCCGATCAGGGATCCGAATTCGAAAGCCGCGAAGCCGCCTGGACCGAGATGACCAAGGTCTGCGGTAACCTCCTCGGAAGTCTGTCGCGCAGCCTGAAACCGAACGCCGAATGGCAGATGGAGCTTCTGGACGAAGCCAAGAAGCCGGTTTTCCGGATTCGCCTTGTCGCCGAAGCCGCTAGCTAGAGCGGACGAGGTTTCTTCGAATTGTCATCCTGCTCCATCTCCTTGATTTGAGCAGGATCTCCGCGCAAACGCGTTTCGCGTTTGTCGCGAGGGAAAAACCGGTACCCGCTTTTTCGGGATCATGCTCCGGCGTTCAATCGCGCATCTGCCCCACACCGGGTAATTTTACGGAGAGCGAGTTAACTGTCGCTTGGAAACTGGGGCGTACGATTGCCGGATATTCCCGGTGCACCAAAGATTGACGGCAATTTCTCATTCGTCAGCGGCGCCAGTCTCCAACGTTTGAGAGAGAGTCAGCCATGTCCGCATTTTCGATCCGTGCCAAGGTTATCGCCGTGATCGCATTCATGTTGATCGCGATGTCCGGAATGGGCATCCTCGCGATCCGCAGCATGCAGGCGATCAACGCCCATACGGTGGAAATCGCTTCGAGTTGGCTGCCGAGCGTCCGGGTGCTTGGTGAACTGCGCGCGGATATCAATCTGTTCCGCATTGCGCTCCGCGCCCATGTCATGGCGGAAACGCTGGAGGCGAAGGCCGCCAACGACAAGAGACTGGCCGGCATCCTCGAAAGGATCGCGAAGGATCGCAAGGCGTACGAGCCTTTGATTTCCACTCCCGAAGAGCGCTCGATCTTCGAGAACTGGGCGCGCGCCTGGGACAAATACATGACCGGCGTTCAGGACGTCATCGAGTTGTCGCGCCAGAGCATCGGCCGGATTCCCCATGAGGCGAGCGAGGCCATCTCCAAGAGGGTTGCGGTGATCGCCGCCGAATCGGATGTGTTCCTGGAAAAATCCATCAATCTCAACAATACGGGCGCGGACACTGCGACCCGGCAGGCCGCGGAAGGTTATAATTTCGCGTTCTGGATCGTCTTGGGCATTGTCGGTGCCGTCGTGATCTGCGGCGTCGGCGTGGGGGTCTATCTGGTCCGCGACCTCTCGAACGGTATTGCCTCCGTCGTGAAGCCGATGCAGGCGCTGGGAAGCGGGGACCTGTCCGCCGAAGTGACGCGCCGCGGCGAGAAGACTGAAATCGGCGCCATGGCGGATGCCTTGCAGGTGTTCAAGGATGCGCTGATCGCCAAGAAGGCCGCCGACGAGGCCGCCGCCCGCGATGCCGAAGCCAAGATCGAACGCGGGCGTCGCGTCGATGGTATCACGCGAGAGTTTGAAGCCATGATCGGCGAGATCGTCGAAACCGTGTCGTCGGCCTCGACCGAACTCGAGGCTTCCGCGAGCACGCTGAGCGCAACGGCGGAGCGCGCGCAGGAACTCGCCACCACCGTCGCTTCGGCCTCGGAAGAGGCTTCCACCAATGTGCAGTCGGTCGCATCCGCGACGGAGGAAATGGCATCCTCCGTCACCGAGATCAGCCGGCAGGTGCAGGAATCCGCGCGGATGGCCGGCGACGCCGTGGATCAGGCCTCGAGGACCAACGATCGGGTCGGCGAATTGTCGAAAGCCGCCGCCCGCATCGGCGACGTGATCGAGCTCATCAACAACATCGCGGGCCAGACCAACCTGCTCGCGCTCAACGCCACCATCGAGGCGGCCCGCGCCGGCGAAGCCGGCCGTGGCTTCGCGGTCGTCGCGTCCGAAGTGAAGGCGCTGGCCGAACAGACCGCCAAGGCCACCGGCGAGATCGGGCAGCAGATCACCGGTATCCAGGCTGCGACCCAGGATTCGGTCGGCGCCATCCAGGAAATCTCGGGCACCATCGGCAAGCTTTCCGAGATTTCCTCGGCGATCGCGGCCGCCGTGGAAGAGCAGGGCGCGGCGACGCAGGAAATCTCCCGCAACGTGCAGCAGGCCGCGCAGGGGACGCAGATGGTCTCCGCCAACATCACCGACGTGCAGCGCGGTGCGAGCGAGACGGAGACGGCCTCGTCACACGTTCTCTCGGCGGCGCAGATGCTGTCGGGCGACAGTAACCGTCTCAAGGTCGAGGTCGCCAAATTCCTCGAGTCGGTGCGCGCCGCCTGACGAGGCTGCGAAGGCCGTTATTTACGATCCGCGTCATGCCGGATTCTCCCGGCAAGACGCGGCTGCGACGGCCCTCGGATCGACTAGCCGCCGATCACTCCGGTCCTCATAAATATCGCCCTGTGGCACCTCGCCAGGGATTTAGCTTATTCCGCTCCCGTTCTTGACGTCCTTGACCTGCACCGACGTGCGGCGCTGCGTAAAAAGCGCAGATTTTAGCGAAGGTTTTACGAGTATTCCGTAATTCTACCGGCTTCGCGTTAAGACTAATCAGAAGCATCAGACTGTATGCATATTGCCTCGTAGTTAGGCATTTCCGCGGTTGCGGCGATGCAGACAAAGGCGCGGGCATATTGCGTTGGCCCGGATCACGCAAATATTTTTGACATCAGGAAACCCCCATGAGTGGCTTTTCCGTTCGTCTCACCCACAAGGTCATGGCAATCGGCATTGTCGGACTGACCGGGCTCCTCGCATTCGCTGCGATCTATCAGGCCGGAAGCTGGTCGCAGGACGCCTCGCGTACGGTTGCGAACAGCGCGCGGGAGATATCCGACCTCAACAAGCAGCTTTCGATCGAAATGCTCGAGGCCCGGCGCAACGAAAAGAATTTTCAACAGCGCCGCAATGAGACCTACGCGAAATCCCATTCCGAGCTTGTGGTCAAGATCGACCGTGATTTCGGCCGACTGGAGGACATGACCCGGGCCGCCAACCTCGGCACGCTGACGGAGAAGGTCAAGCTCGCGCACGACGGCTTCAAGAAATATGCCGCCGATTTTGCTAATCTGGTAAGCGCGGAGATCAAGCTGGGCCTTAACGAAACCCTGGGCCTGTCCGGCGCGTTGCGCGGCGCCGTTCATGATATCGAGACCAGGCTCAAGGAAATCGACGATCCGCGTTTGACCAGCTGGATGCTGATGATGCGCCGGAACGAAAAGGATTTCATGCTGCGACGCGACCAGAAATATGTCGCGGAGATCAAAAAGTCCGCCGCCGAATTCTCAGCGGATTGGAACACTAAAGCGCTTTCCGCGGTGGCGATTGCGCCGCCGGTCATGGCGGACATAAATACGAAGCTGGCGACGTACCAGAAAGAGTTTGCAGCGTGGGCCGAGACGGCCCAGCAAACCGCAGCTTACGACGCCAGCATGATGAAGACGTTTCGCGGCTTTGAGCCGCTGATGGTCGAGATCGCCCAGAGCGTCGAGCGGCTCTACCGCGAAGCCGAAGCGGCTGAGGCGTCGACGCGCGATGCCGTCAGAACATGGATGCTGATCGCGTTCGCGTTATCCGTTGTCCTCGTATCCGGACTGTCGTTCCTGATCGGCCGCTCGATCTCAAATGCGCTGGCCTCGATGGTATCCGCCATGACACGGCTCGCCGGTGGCGATGTCAGGATAGCGATACCGGGCCTCGGCCGCCGCGACGAGATCGGCGAAATGGCCGGTGCGGTCGAGGTGTTCAAGAACAACATGGTCGAAGCCGAGCGGTTGCGCTCGGAGCAGCGCGAGGCCGAAACGCGGCAGGCGGAGCAGCGCAAGGCCGATATGCGCGAACTCGCCAATGCGTTCGAAGGCGCGGTCGGAGAGATCGTCGAGACCGTGTCCTCGGCCGCGACCGAACTGGAAGCCTCGGCCAATACGCTGACGAAGGCGGCGGAACGATCGCAGAGCCTGGCGACCACCGTTGCCGCGGCTTCCGAGGAAGCATCCACCAACGTGCAGTCGGTATCCGCAGCCAGCGAGGAATTGACCACCTCGGTCAACGAGATCAGCCGTCAGGTCCAGGAATCGTCCCGCGTTGCCAATGAGGCTGTCGACCAGGCCCAGAAGACCAATGGCCGCGTCAGCGAGCTGTCGAAGGCGGCAAGCCGCATCGGCGACGTGGTCGAGCTGATCAATACCATCGCCGGCCAGACCAACCTGCTGGCGCTGAACGCCACCATCGAAGCCGCGCGCGCCGGCGAGGCCGGCCGCGGCTTTGCCGTGGTCGCATCCGAGGTCAAGGCGCTTGCCGAGCAGACCGCGAAGGCCACCGGCGAGATCAGCCAGCAGATATCGGGCATTCAGGCCGCGACCCAGGATTCGGTGGCGGCGATCAAGGAGATCGGCGCCACCATCGGGCGGATGTCGGAGATTTCCTCGACCATTGCCGCCGCCGTGGAAGAGCAGGGCGCGGCCACGCAGGAAATATCCCGCAATATCCAGCATGCGGCGACGGGCACGCAGGAGGTCTCCTCCAACATCACGGACGTGCAGCACGGTGCGACCGAGACGGGATCGGCCTCGGCGCAGGTCCATTCGGCGGCGAAATCGCTGTCGAGCGACAGCAACCGGCTCAAGCTCGAGGTCAGCAAATTCCTCAACTCGGTCAGGGCCGCCTGAGCGCTTAACCTCCCGCCGGCGCGGCCGGAGCGACCGGCCGCCGCCGCCTGCCTGCGGAACAGGATCCGCTGGTACAGCCAGCCGATCGCCACCAGCACCAGGCCGAGGCACATGAACGACAGCGCGCGATAGACGCCCGTGAGCGTCGACATGTCGATCAGGAAGGCTTTCAGGATCGTCAGGCCGATGACGACCGCCGACGCCAGCCGCGCGCGCTGCGAGTTGAAGAGAATGCCGATGCCGAGCAGGATGACGCCGAACGCCAGATACGCGATCGAGTAGGTGTATTGCTCCGCGCCGGTGGTCGGACCGGATGGACAATGACCGGGCCGTGATAAATTCTCCGGATTTCGAACGTCACGTAAGCGAGCGCGAGAATGAGCGCGCCGCCGCGATCGTGTTGGCGTAGGCGACCGGACGGCGGCCTGCCACCGCATAGGACAACAGCAGCGCAAGCACCGCGGGCAGGGCATAGCCGAGCAGCAGCAGGTTGATGATCGCGCCGCCGACGTCGATGTACCAGAGCATCGGGTTCTCCAGCACCAACAGCCCGAACACCGCCGCGAGGCCGGCGAAGACCGTGAGCAGGATCGCGCCGGCATTGTGAATGACGCTGCCGGTGCGGATGCGCAGGCGCTCCAGCCCGATCGCCATCGCGAGCGCGACGCAGACCTGCAGCGCGACCTCGGTGAGGTCGGCGCTCTGCGCGATAGACGTCGCCATTGTTGACGGCGTGACGGATTTCCATGAACGCCAGCAGCACCGTGAACAGGATCGCTGCCGCCTCCACGGTTCGCAGCGGCGCGTCATCGCCGCCGCGGCGCAGCAAGATGCTGCCGGCCCAGAACGACGCCGCCGGAATGCCGTAGCCCCACAGCAGCCAGTTGAAGATCGGCGTGGTGCCGACGGCCTCGCCCACGATGCGCGGATCGTAGCCGATCCGCAGCACCACGATGCGCGGCCAGGATCGCGGCCAGCGAGCGCAGGAACGGAATCGGCCGCTGCGTCGAAATCCAGGCGGTGCCTGCCGACATCAGCGCCAGCGCGATCGTCAGCCAGCCTTTTTCCAGCGCAAAGGTCAGCGCCAGCGCCAGCGCCGCGAGCGTGCCGGTCGCAAACAGCGCGATCGAGGCCTGCAGTCCCGGCCGGTCTTCGCGCTTGGCGAGGATCTCGGTCGCGGCGGCATAGGCTGCGGCGAGCGTCGACCGCGAGAATCGCGAACGGAATCGAGCGGTCGAGATGCGCGATGCGGGCGTAGAGCGCGACCAGCAGCGCCAGCGGCGTGAAGACCGCCGCGGCCGACCAGATGACCGGAATGACCGGCCCCGCGAAGCGGCCCTGCGCCAGGAATCCCGCCACGCCAAAGCCCGCGGCGAAGATCGCGGCCGATATCAGATGCAGCGACACCGATCCGTCCGTGGCGCTCGGCCCGATGCCCTGCAGCGGGCCGCCGGGCAGCACCAGCATGTCCGGATTGGCGCGAACGGCCCATTCGGCGAATACGACAAACACGAATGCGGCCGCGGCCCCGACCGCGCCAGCGGCGGCATCGCTGCGCCAGGCGACCAGGAGACTGCCGGCCACCAGCAGGCCGAACACGATCATCGCGGTGTCGGCATGAAAACTGTTCAGCACGATCAAGGTCGCGCCGAGCAGATAGGCCGCAAGCGAGCCGGACGAGATCGGCTCGACCTGGCCTTCGTCGGCGGGCGGGCCGAACATGAAGCCGCACACCACCAGCAGTGCGGCGAGAATGAAGCCGGCGAGCACGTGGAACGCATGCGGGCCGACCATCGACGGACCGCATTGCAGGCAGGGGAAGGTCCACAGCAGCGCAAACGCGATGGTGGTGACCGCGAGCCAGCGCCACAGCCTGATGCGCGCCAGGCCGAAAGCGGCTGCGGTGACGATCGCGAGATAGATGTAGAGCGCCCAGAAGTCCGGCTTGCCGGACGAGACCAGGACCGGCGTCACGAAGGCGCCGACGACGCCGAGACCGGCGAGCGCCGGCCCGTGCAGCAGCGCCGCGGCCAGCGTGCCCAGCGCCACCAGTCCGAGCAGGATGAAGGCGGTGGCCGGCACCAGGAAGCCGTACAGCGCATAGGCCGCATAGACCGTGGCAAACGCGACCGCCGTTCCGGCGGCGGTCAGGATGGCCGGGATATTGGCGATCGGCGCGCTTCGATGGCGGAGATGCTCTCCTTGCGGCGGGTCCATTCGCCGGCCAGCAGCAGGGCCAGCGCGAACAGGCCGCCCAGCATCGTGCGCACGCCGGGGCCGAGCAGGCCGGCCTCGATCGAATAGCGCACCATGAAGAATCCGCCGAGCGCCAGCGTCAGCCCGCCGATCCACACCACCCAGCGGGTGCCGATGGTTTCCTCGAAGCCGCGGTCGGGCTGCGGCAAGCGGCGGTGGTGGTGCCGCCGCGCCGCCTGCGGCTTGCTCTGCAGTCTCGGACGCCGCGGCGGGTGCGACGGATTCTGCGTCGGGAACGATCGGCGGCGGCGTCGGTGCGATGCCCGCTCGACGCCGGGGGCAGGGTCCGCTCGAACGCTTCAAATGGCGTGAGCGGTGGAGGCACGGCCGCAGCGGCGGCCGCCGGTGCCGCCTGGATCGCCTCCAGGCGCTGGCGCAGCTCCGCCACCTGGTTCATGGCCTTCCGCGCGAAGACCAGGGCGACGATCGCGATCGCGAGCGCGAAGAAAACGAAGGGATCGTCGAACATCTGGCCTCCAGGCGGGCGCGTCGAAGCGGTAACCGGCCACGTCCGCAGCCTGGTTGCAATCCTCTGTGCAGCTTTGTCCGCTAAAAGTTCAAATCAAGCCCGCGAGGCAATGTCGCAGGCTTCGCAGCAAAGGGCATGGCGTTTCAGTGCCATATCCTTCCGGAGCTTGACAGGCGCTATTCCAGATCGAGCTGGAACGGCCGGCCTTCGACCGTCATGCTGCCGGGCCCCATTTCGTCCAGCGCGCGCAGCATCCGGCCCTCGCGCCCCAGCGCCTTGTCGGCGAGGCTGACGATCAGCCGGTTGGGAGAAGCGATCGGGGAGCGGGCGCGAATTTGCCGGGCGATCTCGATCTCGTCGCGGTGCGGATTGAGCATGCAGGCGGCGGCAAAGGCGCTCGCGGTCGAGCGGCTGATGCCCGCATAGCAATGCACCACCATCGGCGCGCTGCGGTCCCAGCTGCGGACGAAGTTCAGCACCCTTTCGATATGATGATCCGCCGGTGCCACGAAGCCGTCCATCTGCTCGGTGATGTCGTCCATCGACACTCTCAGATGATTGGCCTCGAGCACCGAAGCCGGGCGCTGCACCTGATCGACATTGGCCATCACGGTGAGGATGTGGCTGGCGCCGGTGGCTCTTACGGTCTCGGGAAGTGCGGCAAGCGAACAGACGTGAAGCATGATGATCCTTCGAAGCGTTCCCTGGAAGGTCCTGTTTTGTCGCAATTATAGGCCCGCGGGTGGGGCGGTGAAAGCAGGTTTGCGCGGGCAATCAACCGAGCAGCAGCTTAAATCGCGCCAAAAACTGCTTCTCGGCCCGGGCCGCGGTCCACGGCGTCAGATAATCGCGCACCGTGGGCTCGGGCAGGCCGGGATCGCGGCCGAACAGGCGCTTCGCCTCGCTTTCCGAAAATCCGGCCAGATGGGTGGCTTCGAGATAGGCCGCGCCGCGATCGGCCGCCTTGATGGCCTTGGTGATTTCGTCCGCCACAACCGGCGGCAGGCCGAAGCGAATATGGATCGCCGCCAGCAGGCGCTTTTCCACCACCTTGTAGTCGCCGCCGAGCACCGCCTTGAACGGCGAGATCATGTCGCCGATGACATATTCCGGCGCGTCGTGCAGCAGTGCTGCGAGCCGGAAGCGGACGTCGACGCGCGGCATCTGCTCGCGCATGACGGTTTCCACCAGCAGCGTGTGCTGCGCCACCGAGAAAATATGCGCGCCGCTGGTCTGCCCGTTCCAGCGCGCCACGCGCGCCAGGCCATGGGCGATGTCGGCGATCTCGATATCGAGCGGCGAGGGGTCGAGCAAATCGAGCCGCCGCCCCGACAGCATCCGCTGCCAGGCGCGGTTGGCGATACCGGACGATTTTGCGCGCCGTCATTTGGCTTTGAGGCGGGGCTTGCGAAGTTTGCCGCTGCAGCTCTCGTGGCAGAAGCAGGTCACCAGATGGTCGTTGACCATGCCGGTGGCCTGCATGAAGGCGTAGACGATGGTCGGGCCGACGAACTTGAATCCGCGCGCGCCGAGCTCCTTTGAAATCTTGATCGAGACCGGCGTCGAGGCCGGCACGCTGGCGGTGGTCTTGAACTGGTTGACCTTCGGCTTGCCGTCGACGAAGTCCCAGAGAAACCGAGAGAAACCAGGGCCTTCTTCCATGATCTTCAGATAGGCCTTTGCGCTGTTGACGGCGCCTTCGATCTTGGCGCGGTTGCGCACGATGCCGGCATCGTTCATCAGCGCATGGACTTTCTTTTCGTTGTAGCGCGCGATCTTTTCCGGCTGGAAATCGTCGAACGCTTTGCGGAAGTTTTCGCGCTTGCGCAAAATCGTGATCCACGACAGCCCGGCCTGAAAGCCGTCGAGGATCAGCTTTTCATAGAGCGCGCGGTCGTCATATTCGGGCACGCCCCATTCGGTGTCGTGATAGGCCATGTAGAACGGGTCTTCGCCCGGCCACGGGCACCGTGTCTTGCCGTCGGGGTGCAGGCGCGCGGATCGGCTCATAATTGCTCATGCGACGGTCTGCTTCGGTGGGGTCCGAACATCGTTCGGGTCAGCCAGGTGCATCGCAAGGCCGCCGGCCGTCAGCGCCAGGCCGGCATCGAGCGCGTCCGCGACGCGATCGATGCGGACCAGCGCCAGCCCCTTGCCGCCGGCGGTCGAACCCATGGTGCCGACCGGCTTGTCGCCGGCGAGAACCGGGATGCCGGTTTCCGGCGAGAAGTCGTCAAGAACCACCCGCACGATCCGCGTGCGCGCGGTGCCGCGATGCTGCATCCGCGACACCACTTCCTGGCCGACATAGCAGCCCTTGTCGAAGTCGACGCCGTGCAGGCGATCCATATTGGTCTCATGCGGAAACGCATCGCTGTACATGAAATCGAGCCCGCCGCGCGGTACGCCCGTGGCGATGCGATGAGCCTCGTAGGCGTCGCTTTCGACCAGATCGGCGCCGATCAGGTCGGCCACCTTCTGCGCGAGGTCCTCGGGCGCGAGGATGCGCCAGCCCAGCGCCTCATGCCGCGGATCGGCAAAGGCCAGATCGGGCTTCACGGCCGGCTCGCCGTCCCATACCGCCAGCACGCCCATGCTGTCGGAGATGTTCTCCACCGTGACCTTGGCGCGCAGCTTGTAGAAGCCGAGCTTGTCGGCAAGGCTCTGCGCCAGCGGCGAGCGGCGCATCGATCAGGAAGCCGCCGCCATGGCCGGCGGGAGCTTCGGTGATCAGGAAATCGACCGTGATCTTGCCCTGCGGCGTCAGCAGCGCGCCGAACCGGCCAAGGCCGGGCTGCAGCAGCGTGACGTCTGTGGTGACGAGGCCGTTGAGGAAGGTGCGGGCATCCTCGCCGCTGACCTTGACCACGCCCCGGTCCGGAAGAAACGCTGCTTTCATAAGCTAAATCGGCCTCTTTTGACGTTATCTTGAAGTTGCTCTTCAAGTTCCTGGGGAAACGCAGGTGGTGGATACCCCATGCGAAGTTAAGGCGCTAAGGTGCCGCCAACAAGCCCCGCGACAGCCTTAAAGCGGCCGCCCAAGGACCGATGAATCAGCGATGAATCAACGATTTGATACCATTCTAAAATCCGGCACCGTGGTCAATCAGGACGGCGAGGGCGTCCGCGACATCGGCATTTCCAATGGCCGGATCGCCGCGATCGGCGGGCTCGGGCAGGCCACCGCCGGCCGAGACGATCGACTGCAAGGGCCTGCACATTCTGCCCGGCGTGATGGACACGCAGGTCCATTTCCGCGAGCCGGGGCTGACGCAGAAGGAAGACCTCGAGACCGGCTCGCGCAGCGCCGTGATGGGCGGCGTCACCGCGGTGTTCGAGATGCCGAACACCAATCCGCTGACGGTCACCGAGGAGACGTTCACCGCCAAGATCAAGGCCGGCCACCATCGCATGCATTGCGATTTTGCGTTCTTTATCGGCGGCACGCGCGAGAACGTTCAGGATCTGCCTGAACTCGAACGCGCACCGGGTTGCGCCGGCGTCAAGGTGTTCATCGGCTCCTCCACCGGCGCACTGCTGGTCGAGGACGACGAAAGCCTGCGACGGATTTTCCAGGTGATCCGCCGCCGCGCCGCCTTTCATGCCGAGGACGAATACCGCCTCAACGAGCGCAAGCCGCTCCGCATCGAGGGCGACCCGCGTTCGCATCCGGTGTGGCGCGACGAGCCGGCGGCGCTGATGGCGACGCAGCGGCTGGTCAATCTGGCGCGCGAGACCGGAAAACGCATCCACGTGCTGCACATCTCGACCAAGCAGGAGATCGAGTATCTGCGCGACCACAAGGACGTCGCGTCCTGCGAGGCGACGCCGCATCACCTGACGCTGGTCGCGCCCGAATGCTACGAGCGGCTCGGCACGCTGGCGCAGATGAACCCGCCGGTGCGCTCGGCCGATCACCGGGAGGGCATCTGGTACGGCATCGAGCAGGGCATCATCGACGTGCTCGGCTCCGACCACGCGCCGCATACGCTGGAGGAAAAGGCCAAGACCTATCCGGCCTCGCCCTCGGGGATGACCGGCGTGCAGACGCTGGTGCCCTTGATGCTCGATCACGTCAACGGCCGGACGGCTGTCGCTGGCCCGTTTTGTCGATCTCACCAGCGCCGGCCCTGCGCGGCTCTACAACATCGCCTGCAAGGGCCGCATCGCCGCCGGCTATGACGCCGATTTCACCATCGTCGACCTCAAGCGCAGCGAGACCATCACCAACCAATGGATCGCCTCAAAGGCGGGGTGGACGCCCTATGACGGCGTGCGCGTCACCGGCTGGCCGGTCGGCACCTTCGTGCGCGGCAGGCGCGTGATGTGGCAGGGTGAGGTGACGACGCCGTCCACCGGCGAGCCGGTGCGGTTTCTGGAGACGCTGAAGGCGTAGGGGCTGTTTCCGCTCGTACGACCGTCGTCACCCGCGAAGGCGGGTGACCCAGTATTCCAGAGACGGTAGTGATTGAATCGAGGAGCCGCGGCGTACTGGGTCGCCCGCCTTCGCGGGTGACGACAGGCGGGAGCTTGCAGCTACTGCTTCGCCAACTTCAGCGAAAACTCGCCGTTCTTCACCCGGCCCGAAAGCCCTTCCGCGAACTTCGCCACCGCATCCTCGCCATAGGTCGAGACCAGTTCGGCCAGCGCCGTGAACAGGCTGGCCTGCGCGAGGCAGTCGCCATCGACGCCCTCGTGCCGCGCGTCGGCCCAGGCCTCGCTCAGGTAGCTCAGGGCAGTCTGCTTCTGCTCGAGGTCGGGAAGCGGGTCGCGGGCGATCGGCAAGGGGGCTGAGCGGCTCATGAATCTCAACGAAATTGGCGCGCGAACCAGGGCGGAACGCATCTTAACGCGACAAGCTGTAGCACGTGCGCGCGGGCTCGCCTAGGTCACATCTTTAGGAAAGGTTAACGGGGCCGCCCGAATTTCAGGCGGCCCGTACGGGCTCGGTCAATTTCAGGCAATGCAATCCAGAATCGCGCCCGGAGTCGCGCAGACATGCTGCGCGCCGGCCTGCAGCAACTCGTCCCGGCTGCCGTAGCCGTACAACACGCCGATGCCCTTCATGCCGTTGTTTTTCGCACCGACCATGTCGTGGCTGCGATCGCCGATCATCAGGGTATTGGCCGGATCGACGCCGGCTTGCTTCAGCGCGTATTCGAGCAGATGCGACTTGTCCGCGCGGGTGCCGTCGAGCTCGGCACCGAACACATGCTCGAAGTGATCACGCAGGCCGAAATGGTCGATGATGCGATCGGCGAAAACATGCGCCTTGCTGGTGGCGACGAACAGCCGGTGACCGGACGCGCGGAGCGTCGTCAGCACCTCGCTGATGCCGTCATAGACGCGGTTCTCATAGAGGCCGATGTCGGAAAATCGCTCGCGGTACAGCGCCACCGCGCGATCGGCGGTGTGATCGCCAAGCAATCTCACAAAGCTCGTGCGCAGCGGCGGGCCGATGCACCAGGTCAGTTCGTCCTCGGTCGGGATCGTGGGATGATCGAGCCTTTGCAGCGCGTACTGGATCGACCGGGTGATGCCCGGCTTGGGGTCGGTCAGCGTTCCGTCGAGGTCGAAATAGATCGTGTCCATGATTCAATTCGCGTAGCGCGCGGTGAGATCGCGCGAAATCTTCGAGCCTTCCTCGATATATCGGCGGATCGCGACCGAGGCCGCGGGCGTGCAGGTCCGGTAGGTCTGCTGAAAGCCGTTATAGCCGCGGTTGAAGCCCGCGATCATGCGGGCGCGGCGGTCGCCGGACGGGGTTTCGGCGTCGATCAGCGCCTGCATTTCGTTGCGCCATTTCGCTCCCTCATTGGAGCCGCAGATGCCCCGGAGATAGTGCAGGGTGCCGAGAATCTCGGCCAGCCGCTGCAGCTCGCCGTCGAACGGCGCGGCGGCATCCTGGGCCCGCGCGGGGGCCAGATGGCAGGCCGACAGGAGGATGAGGGCGGCGAGGGCGTGCTTGAGCATTTGGAGGCCGATATGCCCCCTCAATACGCCCGAGGCAAGGTGTGAGGTTGTCGGAGTGGGCCGGCTAGACCAGCTTCCGGGCGGCCTCGATGACCTCCAGGAGGCCGCCGGTGACCTTGAGGTCGCCGAGCCCATCCGGCGCCAGCCATTTGAAATCGTCGTGCTCGTCGTTCAGGACCGGGTCCCTGGCCGTCCAGCGCGCCGCGAACGACATGATCACATAGTGCCCGCCGCCGCCGGCCGCGGGCAGCACCTCGCGCCAGCCGGCCAGGCCCAGAATCTCGATTCTCAAGCCGGTTTCCTCGTCCACCTCGCGGTGGAGCGCGGTATGCAGCGATTCGCCGAATTCGACCCGGCCGCCCGGGAACGAGTAAAAGCCCATGCCGGGCGAGCGGGCGCGGCGGACCAGCAGGACGTTGCCGTCGCGGAAGATCGCGGCGCTGACGGCGAGCTGGGGCCGGGTCGGCTGGACAAGGGAGGTCAAGGGTAAATCCGGTACGCGTGGAACTTGCCGGGATCATGCCCGATCGGTTCGTGCAGGTCTAATGCGGCTGCAGGGAAGTGCGAGGCGGTTAGCTCGACATGGCCGCTTCGACGTCATTGTCGGTGTTGCCGTTGATGACGCCACCGGCCAGCGCCACCAGCGGCTTGACCCAGGCGGTGGCCTGCTCGGCCAGCGTGGCGCGGGTCTTGTCCTGCTGGGCCTCGCGCATGGCGTTGCCCACCGCTGTCAGGATCGAGGTCATGGTCGCGGTGAGATTGTCGAAATTGGCACGGACCTTGGGATCGGCGCACTCATAGGCCTCGATCGCGAGGTCGCGGGCCTTGAAGTTGGAGGCCCAGAAATGCTCGGCGTAGGACAGCGGGGTCCAGGTGAGGAAATCCTCCGCGCATTCCGGCATGTCCGGAACCATTTCGAGCAGCATGATGGCTTCGTTGAAATGATTCAGATAGTCGGTGGCGAGCCCGGTGCGGGGATTGATGTTGGCGGCGCGCAGCTGCGCCGCGCGGGCCTCGTCAATGCGGCCCGTCGGTGGCGGTATCGGGCGATCGGATCGCACATCTGTGGCGGCCATGGAGGTCATCCGCCCCACTGTTAGCACGTGGGGTTAACACGCGTTGAACAGAGGCTTATCTTGGCGAGATAATGTGCGGACGTTTTGTAATTACCTCTCCACCCGAGGCACTTCGGCAGATATTCGGCTATCTTGAGCAGCCCAATTTCCCGCCGCGGTATAATATTGCACCAACGCAGCCCGTTCCGGTTGTCATTCTGGAAAATGGCGGCCGGCATTTCCGGCTGATGCGCTGGGGACTGATTCCATCGTGGGTGAAGGATCCCCGTAAATTTACGTTGTTGATCAACGCGCGTTCCGAAACGATTCGCGAGAAGCCGGCGTTCAAGAATGCCATCAAGCGGCGGCGTTGCCTGATACCGGCGGATGGTTATTACGAATGGCAGGACGCGAGCGGCCGCAAGCGGCCGTTTTTCATCCATCGGCGCGACGGCCATCCGGTCGGCTTTGCCGCGCTGGCGGAAACCTGGATGGGGCCGAACGGCGAGGAGACCGACAGCGTCGCCATCGTCACCGCGCCGGCCAGCCGCGATCTCGCAGCGCTGCATCACCGCGTGCCCGTGACGATTGCGCCGGAGGAATTCGAACGCTGGCTCGACGGCCGCGCGTACGACGCCGACGACGTCATGCCGCTGCTGCGCGGGCCGGCGGAGGGCGAATTCGCCTGGCACGAGATTTCCACGCGCGTCAATCGCGTCGTCAATGACGATGCGCAATTGCTGCTGCCGATCACCGACGAGGAGCGGGCGGCGGAGGAGCCGAAGCCTGCGAAGAAGGCCGCGCCGCGCAAGGCGACGGCGGCGCCGGAGGATGACGGGCAGGGTTCGTTGTTTTGAGGCGGATTTTGTAGGGTGGGCAAAGCGCAGCGTGCCCACCATCTCGCAGCTCGATTGTTGATGGATGGTGGGCACGTCGCTTCGCTCCTTTGCCCACCCTACGAATTCCTACTTGAAAATATGCAGCGCCGCGTATTGCAGCAGCATGATGGTTTTCGCATCCACGATGCGCCCGTCCGAAATCATCGCGAGCGCAGAATCGATCGGCAGCTCCAGCACCTCGATGTCTTCGCCTTCCTCGGCGAGGCCGCCGCCGCTGCCGACGCGCATCGCGGGATCGTATTCGGCGACGAAGAAGTGCAGCTTCTCGGTGACCGCGCCCGGGCTCGAGAAGGCCTCGAAGATCTTGCGCACGTCGTGCAGCCGATAGCCGATTTCCTCTTCCGCCTCGGCGCGAATCCGCACCTCGGGCGCATCGTCGTCGAGCACGCCGGCGGCAGCCTCGATCAGGAGATCGTCGTAGCCGGTCGAGATAGGCCGGTAGCGAAACTGCCGCATCAGGATCACGGTGCGGCTTGCGCGAGATTGTACGGCAGCAGCGTTGCGGCAGTTGCCGCGGTCGAGAACTTCGCGCGTTCTGCGTCTGCCATTCGCCGTTGCCGCGGCGATAGTCGAACTCGACTTCGTTCAGCCGATAGTGCCGGTCGGAGAGGCATTTCGACGTTCTTGACACGGACGCGATCGGAGATGGTCATCGAATTCCTTTCGCCGTCACGGCGTCGGCTCGCGGCCGTCGAGCCATTTGGCGAAAACAATCGTCTGCGCTTCGGCGTAGCCGATCGATTGGTAGAAGGCTCCCGCCTTAGCGTTTTCGCGCCGGACCAGCAATTGCAATTTGGCGATGCCGGCCGCGCGCAGCCAGTCCTCGGCCGCGTTCATGATGGCGCGGCCATAGCCCTTGGCGCGGCGATCCGGATCGGTGGCGACGTAATAGACCCAGCCGCGATGGCCGTCATGGCCGACCATCACGGTCGCGACGATCGCATCACCGTCGCGGCCGATCAGGATCGTTGAATTCGGCCCGCGGCGGGCGAGCGCAATGTCGGCTGGTGGGATCGTTCCACGGTCGCGTCAGGCCGCAGGCCTGCCACAGCGCAATCACCGCAGCCAGATCCGCATCCGCGATTTCGGCGATGGCGAGTGCCGGAACTGGCTTCGCAGCTGATACCGTCACAGCACCTTGCCCGGGTTCATGATGCCGAGCGGGTCGAGCATCGCCTTGATGCCGCGCATCAGCTCGATCGCGACCTTGTCTTTCACGTCGGGCAGTTCGTCGCGCTTGAGCACGCCGATGCCGTGCTCGGCGGAAATCGATCCGCCCATCCGCAGTACGATCGCGAACACGACTTCGTTGACCTCGTGCCAGCGCGACATGAAGTCGGCGGTGTCGCCGCCGATCGGCTGGCTGACATTGTAGTGGATGTTGCCGTCGCCGAGATGGCCGAACGGCACCGGCCGCGAGCCCGGAATGAGTTTTACCACCGCCGCATTGGCTTCCTCGATGAAATCAGGCACGGCCGCGACCGGCACCGAGATATCGTGCTTGATCGAACCGCCTTCCGGCTTCTGCGCCGCCGACATCTCGTCGCGCAGCTTCCAGAACCCGGCGCGCTGCGAAAGATTTGCCGCGATCACGGCGTCGTCGACGATGCCTTCCTCCATGCCCTTGGCGAGGATCGATTCCAGCGCGGCGACGGGCATCGTCGCGCGAGGACGACAATTCCATCAGCACGTACCAGGGATGCTTGGTCGTGAGGGGATCGCGGATATCGATGCCGTGACGCAGGCTGAAATCGACCGCGATGTCGGCCAGCAGTTCGAAGCTGGTGAGGCTGCCGGCCGCCTCGTTCTGCGAGATCGACAGCAGCTTCAGCGCCTCCGCCGGCGATTTGAGGCCGACATAGGCGGTCTCGACCGCGCGCGGCTTCGGAAACAGTTTTAGCGTCGCCGCCGTGATGATGCCGAGCGTGCCCTCGGCGCCGATGAAGAGGTTGCGCAGATCGTAGCCGGTGTTGTCCTTTTTCAGCTTCGACAGCCCGTTCAGGATCCGGCCGTCGGCCAGCACCACTTCGAGCCCGAGCGCCATCTCGCGCGCCACGCCATACGCCAGCGCCGCGGTGCCGCCGGCATTGGTGGAGAGATTGCCGCCGATGGTGCAGCTTCCTTCCGCGCCGAGCGACAGCGGGAACAGGCGATCGACTTCGGCCGCGCGCTGCTTGCGCAATCTGCAGCACCACGCCGGCCTCGCAGGTCATGGTGTTGGAAGCGGGATCGATCTCGCGGATCTTGTCGAGCCGCCGCAGCGAGACGACCACCTCGCCATGATGCGGGGTCTGGCCGCCGACCAGGCCGGTATTGCCGCCCTGCGGCACCAGCGCGATTTTGTGTTCGCTGGCGAGCTTGCAGATCGCGGACACTTCCGCCGTCGAGCCGGGCCGCAACACCAATGGCGAGCGGCCGTGGAACAGGTCGCGTTCCTCGGTGACGTAAGGCGCGATATCGGCGGCATCGGTCACCGCATATTTGTCGCCGACGATGGCGCGAAACTTTGCGATCAACTCGGGCGGGAGCGGGGGCAAGGAGGCTGGTTTGGCGCCTTGAACGATATTCATTGTCGTCTTCTCTTTTTCTTTCATTCCCGCCCGACCGCCGCGCGGCGCAGCCGGTCGTTGATGGCTTCGCCCAGCCCGTCGTTCGGAATGGGCATCACCGCGATGGTGCGCACGCCCTTGCTGTCGAGCGCGCGAAGATGGCCGAACAGATTGGCGGCGGCCTCGGCGAGATCGCCGCGCTCCGACAGATTCATCACGATAGAGGCGGCGTCAATTCCCGAAATTGCTCCGAGGCCAAAGGCGAGCAATGCCTCGCCGGGCTCCAGCCGTTGCGCGTTGAGGCGCACGCGCGCACGCGGCGCGTAATGGGATGCCAGCATGCCCGGCGCCAGCGGTTGTCCGCCGCTCTCGGCGTCCGCGGGCGCTTGCCTCAGCGCGCGGCCCAGCACGCGCTCGATCTCCGCGCGCGGCAGGCCGCCGGGACGCAGCAGCATCGGCTCATCGAAGCAGCCGACGATGGTGGATTCGATGCCGACGGCGACCGGCCCGCCATCGACGATCAGGTCGATCCGCCCCGCGAGATCGCTCTGCACATGCGCGGCCGTGGTCGGCGAGACGTGGCCCGAGATGTTGGCCGATGGCGCCACCACCGGGCCGCCGAACACTCGCAGGATCTCGCGCGCCACCGGATGCGCGGGGATCCGGATCGCGACCGTGTCGAGGCCGGCGGTGGCGAGGTCGGCCACCGCGCAAGCTCGCGTTTTCGGCAGCACCAGCGTCAGCGGGCCCGGCCAGAATGCCTCCGCCAGCGCGGTCGCCGCGGCATCAAAGCGCGCGATCGCTTGCGCGGCGGCGACATCGCCGACATGGGCGATCAGCGGGATTGAAGGCCGGCCGGCCCTTGGCCTGGTACAGGCGGGCGATCGCGGCCGGATTGGTGGCGTCGGCGCCGAGGCCGTAGACGGTCTCGGTCGGGAACGCGACCAGCCCGCCCTCGGCCAGCGCACGCGCCGCCGCCGCCACGGCGGCCTCGCCGGCAGGCAAAATCTGGGTTTTCAGGCCAACATTCACTGTGATTAATTTCCTCAAATCGGCTGCTTGCGGTGACCGACACCCAAGGCTATAAGCCGCGTTCCAAGTCGGAGTGTGGCTCAGCCCGGTAGAGCACTGCGTTCGGGACGCAGGGGTCGCAGGTTCGAATCCTGCCACTCCGACCATTTATCTTTGCCATTCATTTTTCAGGCTTTTTCTGATTGCTGGCGGTTCCCGAGTCAACCGCCGATTCCCCTCTGAAGCCGAACACAGGCCAGCGTTCCCGCGGCGCATGGCGTCCGGGGCTTGCCCGTTTCACCCCCGAAATCAGAGGGTGCAGGGAATGCCGGGTGCACGCTGCACCCGCGGTCTCGTGTGCTTGCTATATTTGGTGGGGCCATTGGCCGGAGCTTCTCGATGCATTTCCTCGCCGCCTTCTCGTCGTGCTTCTGGCCGTGCTGCCGGCATCGGCGCAGGTCGCGCCGACCGAGGGCGAGCTGCGCGCCTATGGCGGGCTGCATGCCGCCGCCGCCCGCGGCGATGTCGCCGATATCGAGGCGCGGATCGCGGCTGGCGAAAACAGGGAAGCGCTCGACGCGCGTCGTCGCACGCCGCTGCATGTTGCGGTCTACCGGAAGCAGCACGATGCTGCGCGCGCCCTGATGCGGCTTGGCGCCGATCCGAACAAACTCGACATCGACCGCTATGACATCATCACCATTGCCGCGGTCGCCAACGATGTGCCGATGCTTAAGGTCGCGCTTGAAGGCGGCGGCAACCCGAAGGCGGTCACCAGCATTTATGACGGCACGGCGCTGATCGCGGCCGCGCATCTCGGTCACGCCGAAATCGTGCGCACGCTGATTGCCTCTCACGCGCCGCTCGATCACGTCAACAATCTGCAATGGACCGCGCTGATCGAATCGATCGTGCTCGGCGATGGCGGCAACAACCACACCGAGACCTTGCGGGCCCTGGTCGAGGCCGGCGCCAACGTCAATATTCCTGACGGCAGCGGGTCGACGCCGCTCAAGCTCGCGCAAAGTCGCGGCTATCGCGACATGGTTGCGATCCTGGAGAAGGCCGGAGCTAGGTGACGCGAAGCTGCTTTCCTGAGCGCTCCGCTTCTTCAATCTGCACTTTCTCATCGATCTGAACTTCGAACCAGCCCAGATCGGTCAGCTCGCGTGCTTTCCTTTCGGCAGCCTCGCGACTTTCCCGCTTCAAAACGATGCGGCTGGTGCCGTCGCGGGCAAAAATGGAATAGGTCATTTCAGTTCCTATTCTTCATGAAAGCGAGAGGAAAAGGTCGCAGGCATTTTCGCGCTGCGACCTCCAAGGCTCAAAACAAGTCCGTAATAAAAACGTCCGATCCGCCGCTATGAGAAGGATACTGCGCCACGCGGCGCAGATACTGGAGTCATAATTGCTGTTCCAGAGCAGGAACAGTGCCGGTGTTGCGGACATGCGACATGAGACGGATGGACGCGACGTCCTGGGGTCCTGGCGGGCGACAACGATCTCTGCAGCTGGTGCGAAGCCGCGACGACTATCGTGCGAGCTGCGCCAATCCGTTCCAGTCGAAGGTGATGCCGTGGCCGGGCCGCGTCGGCGCGAGCGCCATGCCCTGGTCGAGAACGAGCGGGTGCTCGATATAGCGGTCCAGGCCAAATCCGTGCGCCTCGAGATAGGATCGATTGGGGCAGGCCGCGAGCAGGTGAACCGTGATGTCGTGTGCGCCGTGGCTGGTGACCGGAAGGTTGAACGCTTCTGCGAGCCGCGCGATCTTCATGAAACCGGTGACGCCGCCGCAATTGGTGACGTCGGGCTCGGGATAGGACACCGCGCCGGCCGCGATGTAGTTCTTGAACTCCCACAGCGAGCGCAGGTTCTCGCCGGCCGCGATCGGCACGCCGCCGGCCGCCATGATGCGGGCATGGCCGGCAATGTCGTCGGGAATGATCGGCTCTTCGAGCCAGGTGAGATCGAAGGGCTGCAGGGCGCGCGCGGCGCGAATGGCTTCCTCGACCGTCCATTTCATGTTGGCATCCGCCATCAGCGGAAAGCCGCTGCCGAGATGTTTTCGCATCGCCTGCACGCGCGCGACGTCGGAGGCGAGATCCGGGCGCCCCACCTTCATCTTGATGGCACGAAAGCCCTTGGCGAGATTGTCGTCGGTCTGCTTGAGCAGCGCCTCGACGGAAAGATCCAGGTCGATGCCGCCGGCATAGCAGGGCACGCGGGCGTCGAAGCCGCCGAGCAGACGGAACAGCGGCAGACCGGCGCGCCGCGCCTTCAGGTCCCACAGGGCAATATCGAGTGCCGACAGCGCCAGCACCGGTGGCCCGCCGCGCCCGCCGTAATGCAGGCCCCACCAGACGTGATGCCAGATCGCCTCGGTGTCGTCGGCTTCCCGGCCTTCGATCAGTTCGGGGATTTCGCGCCTGAGGATATCCGCGATCGCGCCGCCATTGCGGCCGACGGTGTAGGTGTAGCCGGTGCCTTCAGCCCCGTCTGAATCGCGAACGCGGCATGTCACCAGTTCGAAGGCTGCGATTTCGCCATGCGTGCTGTCGGAGAGGGTCACCGTCAGCGGGATCCGATAGAGCCCGCTCTCGACCGTCTTGATCAGCGCCATTGATTTCCACCCGAGTTTTCTTCGTGCGCAGACTAAAGCTGCGGACCAGCTTCAGGAAGGCCATAGCCGCCGGCAGAAGCGTTTTAGATTCCGGCCGTCAGTCCCAATCGACCGATGCCCGGAAGTTTTAGCGCGGGCCGGCGAATGTCCAGGCCCAGCACCGCGCCCAGAAAATTGATTTCCAGGCCTTCGACCCATCCAATGGTGAGACCGAGATAACCTCCTGCGGAAGCGTAGGCTCCGGTGCCGGACGGGGTCAGCCCGAACCACTCGCCGCGATAGGGGTAGTCCTTGCCGATGGCCGTCGGCGGCAACACGGTCTTGAGTTCGGGAACTGCGTCCAGCACGGCCTGGACAAAGGTATTGGAGTTCGGTCCCGGCCATGCGTTGTAGTCGCCGTAGGCGCGAAACTTGTAGTTCTCGACGACGTGCCGGATTTTGGGAATGAGACGGCTGGCTTCCGAACCGTCGACGGCGGCAATGGTTTCGGGGACGGCGCCAAACCAGCGTGCATCGGCGGCGAATCCGTTGGTGCGAACGGGCTCGCCCCAGGCGGTATAGTCATAGCGCGTGTAGGTCGAAGCATTCGCTTCCTTGACGACGATCCAGGTGTGGATGGCGAATATCGCCTTCCATCGCACCGTGCGCGCGCCGTAAACCCGGATGATGGCCTCGGTATGCTGCGACGGCAGCGGCAACAGGCCGGCGCTGGAGCGGTCGGCCGTCTGCCAGTTTCCTCGGGATTCGCCAAGCCAGTAGCGCCCGGCGGACAGGCCGATCGGGAAAAACACCAACACCAGGAAGATCGCGGCTGATTTGAACAAGGGCAAACGCGGGGGGCATGAAGTGGAAATGACAATCCTGATATAGGCCGCGTTGTCGCTGGCGCCAGAGCGGGATGCCGCATGCTGCCGCCCGAGACGCTTCGTCGCTCGATTTCGGCGGCCCGTCGTGAACAAAACGTGAGGGCAGGGCCCGCCGTAAACCGAAGCGCTCCATTGACGCCGTCACGCGGGGACACGACATATCCCTGTACCGTCGATTCAGGTCACGGCTCAGGAGCAAGCTATGGACGCGCCACTTACCATCGATGCCGTCGCCGCGCATCATGACGACGACATTGTGCACTGGCTGACCAACGGCACGCGCGACGAGCGCTTCATCGACAATATTTTCGCCGAGCTGTGCATCCGGCTCCAGCAGGCGGACATTCCCGTCAAGCGGGCGTCGCTTCATCTTTTGATCCACCATCCGCAATGGCTCGGCGCGCGGATCATGTGGGCCGACGGGATGCGCGAGGCCGAGATTGCGAGAGTCGACTACGATGTCAGGGAGCGGTCCGAATACATCGGCAGTCCCGCCAACGAAATCCATGACGGCGCCACCGAGGTGCGCGAGAATCTCGAACGCGATGCCTCGAGCGGCCGCCGGCACGCCGTCTATGACGAGATGCGGACGAAAGGCCTGACCGACTATGTGGCGTGGCCGCTGTACCATACGCTCGGCAAGCGGCATCTCGTCACCTTTGCGACCGACCAGCCCGGTGGTTTCGACGACGCGCATATCGCCGCGCTATCGAAACTGTTGCCGGTTCTCGCGCTGGTCAGTGAAATCCGCATGAAGAACCGGCTGGCGCGAACGCTGCTCGAAACCTATGTAGGCTCCCATGCCGGCGAACTCATTCTGGCCGGCGCCACACGGCGCGGCAGTGGGACGACGGTACGCGCCGCCATCATGATCTGCGACCTGCGCGATTTCACGGCGATCTCCGACAACTGGCCGCGCGATGACGTCATCGATCTCCTGAACGGCTATTTCGACGCGATGTCGGAGCCGATCGCGCGACATGGCGGGGAAATACTGAAGTTCATCGGCGACGGACTGCTCGCGATTTTTCCGCTCAGCGCGCCCAAGGCCTGCGCCAATCTGCTGCATGCCGTGACCGAGGCCCGTCAGGCCATGACGGCCCTGAACCAAAAGAACGGCGAAACCGGCCGGGCGCCGCTGAATTACGGCATCGGCGTCCATGTCGGAGACGTCATGTACGGCAATATCGGATCGCGCGCCCGGCTCGACTTCACGGTCATCGGTCCTGCGGTCAACATGGCGTCGCGCCTGGAGGCGCTCACCAAGCAGTTGGGCAGGCCGGTGCTGCTGTCCCGCGCGTTTGCCGATTTCGTCGAAAGCGATTTCGATCTCGAACGCGTCGGCGAATATCCGGTCCGCGGCTTCAACGACCCGATCGAGATCTTTGCATATAACGGCTGAATGCCGGGCTATCGCGGCAGCTCGATCTCACGTGCCCCGCTCGGGAAGGTCGCCGAGAAGATTTGACAGCTTGACCGCAAGCTTGCGAAGCCGGGCGTTCTCTTCGAGCAGCACCGGAATGTTGTCGGCTTCCCGCGGCGTTTCGTCGCCCCGAAGTCCATCGACTTCGTCGAGCAGGGGCGACAGGGCGGTGAGAAGTTCGTCGGCCGGAGGCGGCGCTTCAATGGCCTGGCGCACGCTGTTGTCTTCACGCAGCGGCACGACGTTGTCGGCAGGTTCGATAATTCGAAATGCATCGCGGCGGGCCTGTCTGTCGTGCGGCGGATGTTCGATACTCATGACACATTCCTGTTCACAAGGTGGCCCGGTCGTCGGTACTCCGATCATCTTTCTCTTGAGTCGACGGCAAATTTGCGTCGGAAAAGAAACGGCGGTGAGGCTCGGCGAAAAGGTCACACGTCCTTCGAGTTCACACGGCAGATCGAATTAGGCCAAATTTTTGACGTATCGCGAACCATTCTGACGTGCGCGCGGCTGGGGAGCGAAACATCTTATTTAGGGGCGTATCGATGACGGATTTCCTGACCAATGCGGATCACTGGCGCAGGCGCGCACAATTGACACGGGCGTTAGCCGCGAATGCCGTCAAGGACCAGGGACGGCTGCTCAAGGTGGCGGAGGAGTACGACCGGCTGGCGGCTCATGCCGAGCGGCGCAGTGCGACGGTGCCGGCCCGTTCCTACGCTCCGGCAAGCCAGGGCGAATAAATCCTCATCCATCGGAAAACCGTCGGGAGAGGCGGGAATTTCCGCTTTTACCGGCGCATATCCTGCGGTCGTGGCTCAGCAATGCACCGCCCACCCAGATGTGTGTCCTGTAAAACACAACCGCGAGGTAACGTTCAAAGCATTGTGATCATGCGATTGCAGGGGAATCAACGAATCGCCTAGACCGTTAGTGGGGCTGGGAAGCGGAGAGTGAGTATGAGAGTCGCTTCCTTAGAAAGTGTACTGACGGCGGCTACGCTGGTACTGGCCATCGTCATCGTTCTGTGGGGAATCAAGATTTTCCACGGTGTGTGAACAGGGCGATCTGGCGTCGAACAGAGACCTCCGGTCAAGAAGAGGCTCGCGACAAAGGCAGTCACTTCCGCGGCGGCGGAGGCCTTTTCATTTTGAATTGCCGACGCATCGTTCGCCGGAGGCTTGTCCCTTCCGACGCGTTCCGAGTTTGGTTTACGGCCTGCCGCAAATTAGGCGCAGGCCGCGAGAGGCATTGGTTTCAAGTCCGGCATGCATTTTGGCTATTATCTAATGATCGCGGCGCTCGTTCTCATGGGGCTGGAAGTTCTTTACGCGCTTTATCAACTGGTGACGTTTCTCTAGCGCGCTCTTTTGGATTCTGATGGAACCAAAATCTGACGCTAGATTATTGTTTTAACGCGTGTTCCTGGCGCGAACGGGTGTGCATTCCGACGGCACGCTTTGCTCGAAAACGCCACAAAGCGCACGCGCGGGCTGTAGCTCCGGACCGCGTGCGCTGCGGGATTTGCCGCAATCACGCCGCTTTAGCGCCGGGGTCGCCCCCGCGCGATTCCAATTTTAGTCGCAAAATTGCCCGCCAACTCACCCCATTCTCCGCGCGCGACAACGCGACTGGGGGCTCGTTACGCATTGCAAAATTGGAGTATCATCATGCGAGTAGACCATCCGCAGCTAAATAAGCGAGACCGACGCGCAGAACCCTCATTTTGGGTTGAGGAACCGACCGACGACGCCTTTTCATTACTTGAAAATGCCCTTCGCGGGGACGAGCCCGCCCTTCGTCGCGACGAACAGGCCGACGAAGCTCACTCGCTGATCGAAGAGAACGCCCGGCTTCGGGAGCTTCTGTCCCAGCTGTCTGACATCATTCGCAAAAACGGCGTTCACCCGAGATAACGCGACCATCCGACCTCGGCCCCGCCCCGGTAAAACGGTTCAACCGTTGCCGCGGCGGGGCCGCCGTATTTTTAGATGCTTGAATTTACGATGCCGCCCGCTGAGAAGCGGACGATAGCCTGACCGAATACGCCGCGGCGCATTACGCCAGATGGCAGGCCACGAAATGCCCGTCGCTGCCTTGCTTCAGTTCGGGCGCGCTTTCCCGGCAGCGGGGCTCGGCGATCGGGCAGCGGGTGTGGAAATGACAGCCGCGCGGCGGGTTCATCGGGCTCGGCACGTCGCCTTGCAGGCGGATCCGTTTGCGCTTCACCTTCGGGTCCGGCACCGGCACGGCGGAGAGCAGCGCCTGGGTATAGGGATGCTGCGGATGGCGGTAGAGATCGTTCGCGTCAGCCAGTTCGACGATGCGCCCGAGATACATCACCGCCACGCGGTCGGAAATGTGCTCCACCACGGAGAGATCGTGGGCGACGAACAGATAGGTCAAATTGAGTTCGGCCTGCAGATCCTCCAACAGGTTGATCACCTGCGCCTGGATCGACACGTCGAGCGCGGAAACCGGCTCGTCGCACACGATGAACTTCGGCTCCACCGCGAGCGCGCGCGCGATCACGATGCGCTGGCGCTGGCCGCCGGAGAATTCGTGCGGGTAGCGGCGCATGTGCTCGGCCTTCAGTCCCACCTTGACGAGCAGGCTCGCCACGCGGTCGTCCCGCTCGCTTGCCGAGGAGGTCAGCTCGTGGATGGTGAAGGCTTCGCCGAGGATCGCGCCGACGGTCATGCGCGGATTGAGCGAGGCGAACGGGTCCTGGAACACGATCTGCATGTTGCGCCGCATGGCGCGCAGGTCGCCGCCGGAAAGGCCAAGCATGTCCTGGCCGTCAAAGACGATCTCGCCTTCGCTGGGTTCGATGAGGCGCAGCACGCAGCGCGCCGTGGTGGACTTGCCGCAACCGGACTCGCCGACCAGTCCGAGCGTTTCGCCGCGATTGACCGCAAACGACACGCCGTCGACGGCGTGAACGCGCCCGACCTCGCGCGACAACAAGCCGCCCTTGACGGCAAAATGCTTCTTCAGCCCGGTGACGCGGAGCAGGGGTTCGCTCATGCGTTCATCCCTTGCGTCTCTCCGAGGTGACAGGCCATGCGGTGGCCCGGGACGACCTCGCGCAGCACCGGCTCCTGTTCCGAGCAGCGTGCGAAGGCGAAGCGGCAGCGCGGCGCGAAGCGGCAGCCGGGCGCGGGGTTGATCAGGATCGGCACGGTGCCGCCGATTGCCTCCAGCCGGGTCTTGTGCGCGCTGTCGAGATCGATGCGCGGGATCGAGCGGATCAGGCCCTGCGTGTAGGGATGGCTCGGGTGTTCGAACAAACTCTCGACATCGGCCTCTTCCACCACCTTGCCGGCATACATGACGACGACGCGCTGCGCGGTCTCCGCCACCACGCCCATCGCATGGGTGATCAGCATGACAGCCATGCCGAAGCGTTCCTTCATGTCCTGCAAGCAGATCGAGGATCTGCGCCTGGATGGTGACGTCGAGCGCGGTGGTCGGCTCGTCGGCGATGACGAGTTTTGGCTTGCAGGCCAGCGCCATGGCGATCATGACGCGCTGGCGCATGCCGCCCGAGAACTGGTGCGGGTAATCGTACAGGCGGCCGGCGGCATTGGGGATCTGCACCAGCTTGAACATGTCAACGGTGCGGGCCATCGCCTCCTTGTTCGAGAGACCCTCGTGGCGGCGCAGCACCTCGGCGACCTGCTCGCCGACCGTGAGCACCGGGTTGAGCGAGGTCATCGGCTCCTGGAAAATGAAACCGATATCCTTGGCCCTGATATCGTCGAGCTGGTTGCTGGTGAGCGGCACCAGGTCGCGGCCCTCGAACAGGATCTGGCCTTCGACGATGCGGCCCGGCGGCATCGCGATCAGCTTCAGGATCGACATCGCGGTGACGGTCTTGCCGCAGCCGGATTCCCCGACCACGCAGAGCGTCTCGCCCTTGTTGATCGCGATGTCGACGCCGTCGACCGCCTGCAGCATGCCGTCGTCGGTGGAAAAGTGAGTCTTCAGGCCCTTGATCTCGAGCAGCGGCGCCATCAGAGCACCCGCCTTGCATCGAGCGCGTCGCGCATGCCGTCGCCAATGAAATTGATGGCGACGACGGCGACGAAGATCGCGCCGCCCGGAAACAGCGCCCAGTGGGCGGCGATGTCGAGAAAGTCCTTGGCGTCGAACAGCAGCCGGCCCCAGGTCGGCACGTCGGGCGGAAAGCCGAGCCCGAGGAAAGAAAGGGTCGATTCCGCGATGATGGCGGCGGCGACGTCGATGGTGCCCGCAATGATCACCGGTCCCAGCGCGTTGGGCAGGATGTGGCGCACCACCTGCCGCAGCGGACTGGCGCCGAGCGCACGCGCAGCTTCGACAAAATCCTTTTCGCGCAGCGAGAGGAATTGCGCGCGCACCAGGCGGGCGACCGGCATCCAGCGCAGGCCGCCGATCACGAGCACGATGAGAATGAAGACGCCGCCCTCGGGGCCGAAAGCGGTCTTGAGCCCGTCGCGGAACAGATAGATCAGCAGCAGCAGCAGCGGCAGTTGCGGCAGCGACAGGAACAGGTCGGTAAGCCACATCAGCGCATGCCCGAGCGCGCCGCGCGACATGCCGGCGAGCGCGCCGATCAGCGTGCCGACGATGACGGCGACCGCCATCGCGGCGAGGCCGACCGCGAGCGAGATGCGTCCGCCGTAGATCATGCGGGCGAGAATGTCCTGTCCGAGGTCGTCGGTGCCGAAGGGATGGGCGAGCGAGGGGCCTTCGAGGCGCGCGTTGAAATCGATGTCGTTGATGCTGACGCGCCAGACGAAGGGACCGAACGTCACCGCCACGATCAGGACGAGCAGCAGGACCGCGCTGACCACGGCGAGCTTGTGGCGGCGATAGCGCCGCCAGGTCTCGCGCCAGGGCGACCAGGCCGGCCGCCGCTCAGCGGAGGGAGATGCGAGGGTCAAGCCAGCCATAAAGGACATCCGCGATGAGATTGAAGAGCACGACAAGACAGGCGAAGACGAAAGTCACGGCCATCACGACCGGCGTGTCGTTGGAAAGGATGGAGGAGATCAGCAGCGAGCCGATGCCCGGAATGCGAAAAATCTGCTCGGTGACGATGGCGCCGCCGAACACCGCGGGCATCTGCAGCGCGACCAGGGTGACGACCGGGATCAGGGCGTTGCGCATCGCGTGCTTGATGATCACCCTGGCCTGGCCGAGGCCCTTGGCGCGGGCCGTGGTGACGTAGTCGAGGCGGATCACGTCCAGCATGGCCGAACGCACGAAGCGGGTCATGGAGGCCGCCTGAAACAGCCCGAGCACCATCACCGGCATGATCGCCTGCCGAACCTGTTCGATCACCCAGCGGAAGCCGGTCGCCTTGATGTCGGTGGTGTAGACGAAAGGCAGCCAGTCCAGCGTGATCGAAAACAGCAGGATGAACAAGAGACCGGTGAAGAAGGTCGGCAGCGAGAAGCCGATGAAGGCGAGCGTGTTCGCGATCTGGTCGAAGATCGAATAGGGCTTCGTCGCGGCATAGACGCCGACCGGTATCGCGATCGCGAGCGCCAGCAGTTGCGCCGAGCCGATCACATAGAGCGTCGTCGGCAGGCGCTGCAGGATCAGCTTGTCGACGTTCATCCGGCTGACGAACGAAAAGCCCCAGTCGCCCTGCAGCATGGCGGTGATCCAGCGCAGGTAGCGGAGGTAGATCGGATCGTCGAGGCCGAACTTGGCCCGAAGCGCGGCGGCTACTTCGGGCGGCACGTTGGGATTGGTCGCGAGTTCACTGAAGGGATCGCCGGGCGCCAGCGCCAGCACGATGAACAGCACGAGCGAGATGCCGAGCAGGCTCGGCACCGCGATCAGGAGACGACGCAGCACATACTGGCTCATGAGGGAAAAATCCCGTCGCGATTATCCCGTCGCCTCCCGGTACCAGTCGAACAGATTGTCGGTTTCGTTGGCCCAGCCGCTGACCACCGGGCGCAGCGAATTGGCGGCCGCTTCCACCTTCAGGCGGTGCATCACCGGGATGAACACGGTGTCCTGCATCATGATGTCGTTGGCCTTGATGTAGAGCGCGGCGCGCTTGACGAGATCGGTTTCGGCCTCGGCCGCATCGACCGCCGCGTCGTAATCCTTGTTGACCCAGCGCGGGAAATTAACGCCCTGCCACTTGTTCTCTTTCGTCGCCACGTAGCGCGAATGAAAGCGGCGCATCAGTTGGGAAGGATCCGGCTGGCTCATCGGGATCTGGAACATCTCGAGGTCGGCATAGAACTTGGCATAGGTGTCGGGATTGGCGACGTCGGAGGAAAAGAACACCGAGGCCACCACCGATTTCAGCTCGACGTCGATGCCGGCCTTCTGGCAGGCCTGCTTGACGATGGCCTGGGTCTTCTGGCGCGGGCCGTTGATCGCGGTCTGGTACAGCAGCTTCAGCTTCTTGCCGTCCTTCTCGCGGATGCCGTCCGCGCCCGGCTTCCAGCCGGCGTCCTCGAGCAGCTTGGCCGCCTTTTCGACGCTGAATTCCCAGGTGGTGTTCTTGGACACGAACTTCTCGGGGCCGTTGAGGAAATTGGCGGTGGTGCGCCCGGCACGGCCGTAAATGACTTTCTTGACGGCCTCGCGGTCGACCAGCATCGCAAGCGCCTTGCGCACCGCCGGATCGGAGAGCAGCGGATGCTTGGTCTTGATCGAGGAGCGCTCGCCGTCGACCTCGGTATTGGGATCGGTGAAGTTCAGCGCGATGAATTCGGTGTCGCCGCCGACCGCATACACGGTCTTGCCCTTGCCGCCCTTTTCCAGCCGCAGCAGGACGTCGTCTTCCACCTGGATGTTCCAGCCGAAATCATATTCGCCGGTCTGGATGACGGCGCGCGCGGCCGAGACCGCGTCGCCGCCGCCCTTCATCTCGATGCGTGTCGAAGTGCGGGCGGTTCGGCATATGATAGTCGGGAAAAAGCTCGCCGCGGATGACATCGCCCGGCTTGAACTCGACGAATTTGTAGGGGCCGGTGCCGACGGGGGCGAGGTTGTTCGGGGCCTCGCGGGACTTGGCGCCTTTATATTCCGCGAACAGATGTTTGGGGATGATGCTGCCGGGCGCGCCGACAAAGGCGTCGGCCCAGAACGGCGTCGGCTTCTTGAATGTGATGCGGACCGTGAGATCGTCGATCTTCTCGACGGTGATGTCACGGTGAACGCCGATGGTCACGGTGGCGGTGGCGGGATCGCGGGCGTATTCCCAGTTGAACACCACGTCATCGGCGGTGAAGGGTTTGCCGTCGTGCCATTTGACGCCGGGCTTGAGCTTCCA
Source organism: uncultured Alphaproteobacteria bacterium (assembly GCA_963840465.1). Classification (GTDB taxonomy): domain Bacteria; phylum Pseudomonadota; class Alphaproteobacteria; order Rhizobiales; family Xanthobacteraceae; genus Bradyrhizobium. The sequence continues at coordinate 284,409 of CAWIZF010000075.1, forward strand.
TGTCACCGACATGCCGTCGGCGGCGAGGCCACCATTCTGCAGCGAGGGAATCTCGGCGGCCAGAACCAGCTTCATGTTGCCGTCCGGATCCCAGCAGGCGAGCGGTTCGTAGAACAGGCGCGAGCCGTCCTGGTCCTTGGTGCCGGTGGCAAAATGCGGATTGAGCAGGGTCGGTCCTTGCCACCACAACAGTTTCAGCGCACCGCCGCCGCCGCGCTTGGTCGGCTTGTAGACGGACGGGCTTTCCGCCATCGCCGCGCCGCCGATGGCCAGAAGCTGCGTGGCCATGGGCGCGGTGAGACCGAAGGCAAGCATCCGCTGAACGAAGCCGCGGCGATCCATGCGGCCGTCCTTTACCTCGTCGATCATGGTTCGCAGTTCGTGGTCCAGCATCGTCGTCCCCGTGTCTGGTTCTGATGGTTGTCGTGCGCCGCCGGGCGGCAGCGTGGGATGTTTCACCGGTAAGATGGCACACCAAATACCCCGGAGGTCAACGTCTGGCTGTCGACAATCGGCAGATTGGAACGGGCCGATGATATTTGCTTGGGCAGAAACACGCCGCGGCGCACATTGCTTCGGCAATCCGGCGGCCCCGGCGCGCCAAAACCGCGCGGAATCGCGCTCTGCACTGCAAAAAATTTCGCCAGATCGGTCAGGCCGGATCAGGTCAGATCCGCGACATGTCCAGCGGCGGCGCGACGCTGTCCGGCAGCGGGCTGATATAAGGTGTGCGGGTAGTGCGCTTCTTCAGATCGGCCTTGGCGGCGGCGATCAGCTCCGGTTCCGTCAGCGCCCTGACGCCGAGCCCGGCCATCGCCTTGGCCGCCTGCACCATGGCCTTGTGGGCGTGCGGGCTCTTGCCCTGCGCCACCACCTGCCAGGTGTGGAACGGGGTACCGATCGCAACCGTCGGGGCATGGACCTGAACGGTGGGCACCACCCAGCTCACGTCGCCGACATCGGTCGAGCCGATCTGCGGGTTACGCTTGGCATCCAGCGGCACGATGAAATCGGCCAGCGGCCGGTCGGTCGGATCCATGCCGATCGAGTAATAGACGGTCTCGATATCCTTGTCCGTCAGCGTGGACTGGATCTGCTGGCGAAATTTTTGTCGGTGTCGTCGAAATGCGGCGGACCGAGTTCTTCCATGATGCCATGCAGCGCCTGCTCGAGCGGCGTGTTCGGCAATATGTTGGAGACGGCGGAAATGATCTTCATCTCCACTTTGGTTTCGGTCATCAGCGCCGCGCCCTGCGCGATCTTGTGGACGCGCTCCACCAGTTCGTTCATGCCGGGCAGGTCGCGGGCGCGGATCGAATAGCGCACGCGCGCATGGGCCTGCACCACGTTGGGGGCGATGCCGCCGGTGTCGAGCAGGGCATAATGGACGCGGGCGTCGCTCGGCATGTGCTCGCGCATGTAGTTGACGCCGACATTCATCAGCTCGACCGCATCCAGCGCGCTGCGGCCGAGATGCGGCGAGGCCGCGGCATGCGCGGTGCGCCCGGTGAAGATGAAATCGGCGCGCGTGTTGGCGAGCGACGGCGTCACCACCACTTCCCAGAAGCTCGACGGATGCCAGGTGATCGCGATGTCGGCGTCGTCGAAGGCGCCATCGCGCACCATGAAGGCTTTTGCCGCGCCGCCTTCTTCCGCGGGGCAGCCGTAATAGCGCACGCGCCCCGGCACCTTGTGTTCGGCGAGCCAGTCCTTCACGGCGGTGGCCGCAAGCAGCGCAGCCGAACCGAGCAGATTGTGGCCGCAGCCATGGCCATGGCCGCCGGCCTCCAGCGGGCGAGGTTCGGCCACGCCGGCTTCCTGGCTGAGACCGGGCAGGGCGTCATATTCGCCGAGGAAGGCGATCACCGGCCCGCCGTCGCCCCATTCGCCCATCAGCGGCGGTGGGAATGCCTGCAACCTGCTCGGTGATGCGGAAACCCTGATGACGCAGCTCGGCCAGATGTTCGGCGGCCGAGCGCGCCTCGGTGTAGCAGACCTCGGGCATCGCCCAGACCCGGTCGGCCAAGTCGACGAAGCGCGGCTTGATGGTGTCGACGCCACGCCAGATGTTGCTGCGGTTATCCATCTTCCGGTTCCCGATTCTGAAGGCTGATGAGCAATTGTTATCAGCTTCGCCAAACGACGCCAGCGCCGGCGCAGGCATCTGCCATGCCGGTCACAGCCTTGATGCCATGCGGCTGGAACAGCCGGCCCTTCTCGACCACCAGCACCACCGCGAGCGCGGCCAGCGTGCAGAGCAGGAAGCCGGTCGCGAACGGCACCAGCGTGCCGTCGTAATCCTGGCCGATGGTGGCGCCGATGCCGATGCCGAGCAGAGTGGTGATCGAGCCGTACAGCGAGGCGGCGGTGCCGGCGATATGGCCCTGCGGCTCCATCGCCAGCGCGGTGAAGTTGGCGATCATCAGGCCGAACGCAAACATCATCGATACCGAGAGCGCCATGAACAGCGGCAAGGGCAGCATCTGCAGTTTCGCCGCCACCAGCATGGTCGCGGCGATGACCACGAAGCCGATCAGCGCGCCGTGGGAGAGCACGCGCATGCCGAGGCGGCCGACGAGGCGGGAATTGACGAAGCCGGCGATGGCGGTTCCGACGGCGACGCCGGCAAACGCAAGCGGAAAATAATGCCCGAGCCGGTAGATGCCGGTGAACACCTGTTGCGAGATGAAGACGAAGGCGAACAGCGAGCCCAATACGCCGCCGGCCACCAGCGCATAGCCCAGCGTCTGGCGATTGGTCACGGTCTGGCGGAACGCATCCAGCACCTGCGCCGACGGCGAGCGATCTGCGGTTGGCCACCGCCAGCGTCTCCGGCATGCGCAGCGCGCTCCAGACCAGCGTCACCACGCCATACAGCATCAGCACGATGAAGATGCCGCGCCACTGCGCCAGCAGCAGCACGGCCTGGCCGAACGCCGGCGCGACGACGGGCACGGCGATGAATATCATCATCGCCAGCGACATCACGCTCGCCATGCGCCGCCCGGCATAGCAGTCGCGCACGATCGAGGTGGCGATCACGCGCGTCGCCGAGGTGCTGACGCCCTGCAGCGCCCGCGCCAGCAGCAGTGTCTCGAACGAGGGTGCCGCGATCGCGAGCAGGCTGGCGACACAATAGACCACCATGCCGCCAAGCAGGATCGGCCGCCGTCCGAAACGGTCGGACAGCGGGCCCATCACGAACTGGCCGAGGCCGAAGCCGACCAGAAAGATCGACAGCACCATCTGCGGCCGGTTGGCGGACGTGATGTGGAAGGCGGACGCGATGTTCGGCAGCGCCGGCAGCATCATGTCCATCGCAAGCGGATTGAGCGCCATGATCGACGCGATCACGATCACGAATTCGGGGAAGCCCATCGGGCGGTGGCCTGAAGCGGCCAAGGCATCGGCGCTGGTATCGGACAATCAAAAATCCTTTTGTAGGCGGCCATTTTATCGGTTCTGGTGCATTGCACAATCCACGTTTTCGGAATGGCTGCCCGTCCGGGCCGGGCATTGAACGGTCCCCGTTCAGGCGTTGACCGGCCGCAGCAGGCCAAAGCCGTTGTTCTGACTGGGCGGCTTGCTCTATCCCCTAACCGCCAGGCAGCAGCGGCGGATCGCTTCGAACGGAGATCTCGTGTCGGGACAGACCTTGAAGATCGGCACGCGCAAGAGCGCGATGGCGCTGGCGCAGACCGAAGCGATCGCGCGGCTGTTGCGCGCGGCCGATCCCGCGCTCGACGTCGAGATCGTCAAGTTCGAAACCCGCGGCGACCAGGACCAGACCAGCAAGCTGCTGCGCCATGGCGGCAAGGGCGGCGCCTTCGTCGCCGAAATCCGCGAAGCGATGCGCGCAGGCCAATTGCAGGCGGCGATGCATTCGCTGAAGGACGTTCCCGGCAACGAGGAGACGCCCGGCCTGATCATCGCGGCGACCTTGCCGCGCGACGCCGCCAACGACGCGCTGGTGCTGCGGCCCGGCCTTTCGCTCGACGAATTTCGTGCTTCGAATGGCAAGGGTTTCAAGATCGGCACCAACGCGGTGCGCCGCGCGGCCTATCTGCGCCGGCTGTTTCCGGAAGCCGACCGTGATCCATTACCGCGGCGCGGCCGATACCCGCGTCGCAAAACTCGATCGCGGCGACAAGCAGCGGCTTCCCGGCGGCGGCGAGGTGGGTCCTGCGGACGCGCTTGTCATGGCGCGCTCGGGGCTCGAGCGGATCGGGATGGCGTCGCGTATCGTCCATGATTTTTCAGTTCGCGAAATGCTGCCGGCGGTGGGGCAGGGCATCGTCGCGGTCGAATGCGTCGAGAAGGACTGGCTGACGCGCGGACGGCTGGCGAAGATCGAGGATGCGCAGTCGCGGCTTTGCGCCGAGGCCGAGCGCGAGGTGCTGTGGGTGCTGAACGGCCACTGCAACTCGCCGATCGCCGGCCACGCCACGCTTGGCGGGCAACGAGATGACGCTGACGGCGGCGGTGCTGGATGAAGCCGGCGACCGCTTCATCGAGGTGTCGCGGCAGGGCGCGGCGGACCGGCCGCGCGAACTTGGCCGCGCGGTCGGGCTGGAGTTGCTGGACAAGGGCGCAGCCGAGATTATCGCGCGCACGCGGCCGGACGAGCATTAGGGCGCGTGCCGCTAATCGATGTCCGATATGCGCGCCGATAGCGGACCAAATTCCGCATCGCAGCGAAAGACGCAAAGTGCCGGAAGGAGACATCAAGGCGGATCCGTGACTTCCCTATCCCTGCTTTTTTTGCAAAATGGCACCAGCCAAGGATCTCATTGGGGTGGGAAAACAAATGGCAGAACAGCAAATTCGCTTCGACGACGGTGCCAGCTATGAACAGATGATGGGAATTTGGAGCCGGTCCGCTGGCGAGATATTCCTTGATTGGTTGGCGCCTCCCTTGGGTTTGCGGTGGATCGACATCGGTTGCGGCAACGGGGCCTTCACTGAACTATTGGTCGAGCGATGTAGCCCCGCGGAGGTCCAAGGGATCGATCCATCAGAAGGGCAGCTCGCGTTTGCACGCACACGACCTGCGTCTCGCTTGGCAAAGTTTCACCAAGGCGATGCTATGGCCCTCCCTTTCGCCGACAACAGCTTCGATGCGGCTGTGATGGCATTAGTCCTTGTGTTCGTTCCGGACCCCGCGAAGGGCGTCAGCGAAATGGTTCGGGTGGTTGTCCCAGGCGGTGTAGTCGTGACCTACATGTGGGACATGTTGGGTGGCGGATTTCCGCTCGATCCAATCCACTCCGAGTTACAGGCAATGGGCATTGGGGCAACGCGCCCACCACGGATGGATGCGTCTCGAATGGAAGCGTTGCTAGACCTGTGGACCAACGCAGGTCTTGAGGACGTGCAAACGCGAGAGATTACAGTGCACCGGACTTTTGCAAATTTTGAAGATTTCTGGACGACAAATCTCAAATCGCCTGCGCTTCGGCCCACAGTTGCAGCTATGAATTCCGAAGATACCAAGACGCTCATCGCACGGGTACGTGCGCGCCTGCCGGCGGATGCCGATGGTCGCATCACCTCTGGTGCGCGCGCGCATGCGATAAAGGGGCGTCGGCCCAAGTAGCTGATGTCGGCTTTGGGTTATCAACGGACATCATCAGCGTTGGCGCGGCACGTCCAATAAGTGCCGCAAAAGCGGAAATAGGGCTCTGCTCTTGCAAGCACACTTAGTTCTTGAGTGCCTCCTGATCGCATCGATCATTGCGCCCTTGGGGCCGAGTGGCCGATGGATCCGTTATGCCCCGTGTCGCCGTGCATTCGCGCTGCTCTGATGCAGGAATGAACACTAACTTCCTGTTCTTGAAATCGAAAGCTCCGAAATAGGTCCAGGTATCGGAACGTGTTCCGTGCCAAAGGCTATCGATGGTACGCCCTTTTGGGTCAACGACGTAGTCATCATAGGTTGGCCCCAATACGGCGACCCGTCCGTCACCAATGAGATAGATGCTCGTTCTGGGCCAGTGCGCCCAGTCAAAGGCGGACATGCCTTGTCGGATCACACCGGCAGCATGTCTTACGACGAGGTAGCGCCCCGAGTCGTTGCTCCAGTGCACATAAAACTCGAGTCCGATAGTGGCCTCCAAGTTAGGAAGCGCGGCCTCCGCAGTTTCGGCGGGGACAAGCATCGATCTGACGATGAACCAAGATGCAGGAATACACAGCGCCAAGACCGGCAGAGTGATCAGCACAAGAGTCATCAGCAATAGACGAACTTTCGTCCGCTGCACTCGGGCGAAGATCAATATCCATAGAACTGCAATGCCAACCGCGCAGACAATCATAATTGAGGTGTACGGTTCCCCAAGGATCAAAGTCCCGCGGTCCCCAAGGTTGATCTGCAAACTCATTGCCTACACCGAAATACCAGGAGTCACGCGCCAGGTTGCATAAGCCTAATACATCAACCTTTCATGGCGTGAAATGCTCAACTTTGAATGATCGGGGCGACCCAGCGGAAAGTCCAGCCATGTCCGCTGTGACGCCGAAAGTGGAAGTCAACTCAAAACGTTGGCAGCCACGCTACGGGCCGTTGCGGCGCACATCTGCATCATTCACTCGCGTGAAAGCTCAGCTCGGCAATGCGACGGTCGGCGCGGCGGAGGCGCCGGCAGAGTTCGCGGTTGATATTCTGCATCACGATCACATAGGCGTGGATGTCGGCCTTGTAGTAGGCGTAGAGGTTTCGGGCCGTGAGCTCGTACAATACGGTTGCGGTCTCCGCGACGACGGTGGCTGAGCGGTTCTGCATTTCGATCAGGGTCATTTCGCCGAAGAAATCGCCGGGGCCGAGATCCGTCATCCGAATCGAGCGCCCGGAATCGCCGAGCTTGCTCACCACGAGATCGCCCGAGTGAACGATGAACATCGAGCGCCCCGGTTCGCCTTCGGCGAAGATCGTGGCGCCGGCGTCGAAGCTGCGCTCGGCCAACATCGAGATCAGGAGATCGAGGCTTGCGTCCGAGAGGCCACCGAAGAACGGCGTGGCAAGCAAAAATGCTTTCAGATCGGGCGAGCTGACAGGCATCTATCCAATATACCCGCAGCCCCCGCAGCGGCAAGTTTGGAACCATCTTTCTTGGTCGCGCCGTCGGCCTGGCGTTGTTGACAAGGGCGCGGCCGAGATTATCGCGGGGACGAGGCTCGACGCGCACCAGCCCAACGGTCGCCGTCTATCGGCTGATGGAAGACGGGGCCACCGGGCTTACGGAGTCGGAGCGGCGCGTTTCACTTCTGCGCCCCTGTGGCCGTCGCAGTTTGCGCCGTGTCCATAGCAGCAATCCGGTCGAGAGCAGCCCGAGCAGCGCAAGCGAGGTGAGAATGTTCAGGGAACTCGCGATCATGGCCGACCAGTTGCCTTCGTGGATCAGCCGGGGCCAGTTGCGGGGCAGGGCCACCAGATCGTCGCCATTGACGGCATAGGCGCGAAGTTCTCCGCCCTCGAAAATGCGCGCCATCAACAGCCTGCCGCGTGGGCGGATGGAGGTGACCTGCGCCAGATCATGCGATCTGGCGACGATGGAAACGGCCTCGGGAAGCGATATCAGCCGGGCAGACCTCAGGGGAGGCGGGCTGGCCTGAAAGGTCCAGCCCAACGCCAGGCACAGCCCGGTCAACGGGCTCAGCACGATCAGAGGCAGCGTGAACCACGCGGTGCCCTTGTGCCAACCGGAAAGGCTGTTTCGCAGTTTCGGCAGTCCCATCAGAATGCCGAGGCACATGATGACGACCATGCCGACCGTCGATGAGATCACGAGCCAGGATTGACCCAGCAAACGTTCATGGTTGCGCCGCGCCCACAGGAAGAATGCCGGCAAGGCCGCTTTCTCGGTGATCTTCTCGCCGCTGACGAGATCGATCTCGGCTGGGTCGGCTCCCTGCAAGGTGATGCGCCGTTCCGCCGCGTTGATGGAGACGCCACGCGCCTTGCCGTCGGGATCATATCGCTTGATGAGATCGGCGAGGAGCGCCGCATCGACGGATTGCGGCTTGATGGCGCTTACCTGAACTGCCGGCTCAAAGGAAAGAACCAGCCCGGTCAGGATGATGGCGAGCAGCGGCAGTGCGAAGACGAGGGTGATCCAGCGGTGAAGTCTGAGCAGCAGTGGCTTGATCATCTCTTTCTCCGGACGTGGCGCGACAATGGCGTTCGCGGCGGCGCAACACAAATGACGCTTTGTCCATGTTGGCGCATTGATCCTGAACAATCCGCCCGGGATCCCCTTCGGCAACGAACTTCGTTCGCCGAAGGGCGCGGGGCCGCGGACCCTATCTCTGCGCGGAGTAGCTTCAGCGCGCGACGTCGCTCCACTCCGGGCAGGTGCGCTGGTCGACCGGCACCAGCCAGGCCTTGTAGTTGGTCTTGTCGATCACTTCCGCCGGGAGCATCACCTTTTCCGGCAGCGGCTCCTTTTTGAGATGACGTACCGCCGCCCGCGCCGCGGTGCAGCCGATCTTGAACATGTTGAAATCGACGGAAGCCAGCATCCCGCCGGTTTCGATCTGCTTCACGGCGGGAAGGATGCCGTTGATGCCGATCACGGTCGCGGTCCGGTTGGCAGCCTTCAGCGCCTCCAGCACGCCGAGCGCCATGCTGTCATTGGCCGACAGCACCGCGTCGATCTCCGCGTGCTCGGTCAGGAATTTCTCCATCACGCGCCGAGCATCCACCTGCTGGTAATTGCCGATGCCCGATCCCAACACCTGGATCCCGGGAAACTCAGCGAATGCGCGCTGGTAGCCGCGCACGCGCTCGCGATTGGTGGGCGCGGCCGGCGTTCCCTCGATGACGACGATCTTTCCTCTTGGCCGCCGAGTTTTTCGAAGAGATAGCGCGCCTCGCGGTAACCGATCTCGAAATCGTCGGCGCCGACATAGGTGACAAAACTGCCGGGCAGCGGATTGGACACCAGCACGATCGGGATTTTGGCGTCGTTGAGCTTCTTCACGGAATTGATCATGGCGACGTCATCGACCGGGATGAAGATGACGGCATCGGGCCTGTCTTTCAGCACCTGATCGACCATCGCTTTCTGTTCGTCGACGTTATCAGGCTGGTTCGGCACCAGGTGGATCAGCTTCACGCCGCTGGTGCGTGCGATCTGGTCGGAGGCGATGCGGAACGCCTCATAAGCGGGGTTGGTGCGGTTTTTGGTGAATACGGCGATGGTCATCTGGTTGTCGGCTGCCGAGGCGTGGCCTGCGAACAGGAGCATCGATCCCGCAAGCATTGTCGTTATCAGATTTCGCATCGCAGCCTCCCAGGGAATGCCGTCATTGCGAGCGAAGCGAAGCAATCCAAAGCGCGGGAAAAAGAAAGAATGGATTGCTTCGCTTCGCTCGCAATGACGTGGTGAGAATTACAACCACAAAATCTTCTTCCGGTAGTCGAGATCGGTCAGCAGCGGCTGCGCCGGCCCCTGATGGAACACCGCGCCGCGCTCCAGCGCGAAGACGCGGTCGGCGAGCGCCAGCACCAGATCGAGATTGTGTTCGACGATCACGATCGAGATGTGCTGCCGCAGCCGGTCGAACACCCTGAACAGTTCGAGGATCACCGTCGGCGCCAGTCCCTCGAAGGGTTCGTCGAGCAGCAGCAGCTTGACATTGCCCGACATCGCACGCGCCACCGCCACCATCTGCTGCTCGCCGCCGGAGAGATAGTCGGCCGCGACGTCCATGCGTTCGCGCAGGCGCGGGAAATATTCGAGGATCTGCGCCTCGTCCCACACCACGCCGTTGCTGCCGTCGGTCTTGCGGGCGAGGCGGCCGAGCGAGAGGTTTTCCCGCACCGTCATGCCCGCGAACAGGCCGCGGCCCTGCGGCACGTAGCCGATGCCGGCGCGCGCGATGTCGGGCGCGGGCAGGCGGGAGATATCGAGGCCGGCATATGCGATCTTGCCCGACGACAGCGGCACGAGGCCCGCCAGCGTCTTCAGCAGCGTCGACTTGCCGGCGCCGTTGCGGCCGAGCAGGGCAACGATCTCGCCCTCGCGCACGTCGAGCGTGGCGTCGTGCAGGATGTGGCTCTTGCCGTAAAATGTGTTGACGCGCTCGAAGCGCAGCACCGGCTCGGTGCTCGCGCCGACCCGTTCGCTGCTGGCGTGCTCGACCGCAGGGATGCCGGTGCCGGTATAGATCTGCTGCACCCTGCGATCGGCGCGCACGGCCTCGGGCGTGCCGGTCATCAGCACCTCGCCCTGGTTCATCACGGTGACGGTGCGGGAGAAGCCGAGCACGCGGTCGATGTCGTGCTCGACGATCAGGACCGGAATATTGGCGGCGATGTTCTTGACGAGGTTCGAGACGCGCTCGCGCTCGGCGGCGGCCAGGCCCGCCAGCGGCTCGTCCAGCAGCAGCACCTGCGGCTTGGAGCCGAGCGCGATGCCGAGATCGACCAGCCGCTGCCCGCCATAGGACAGTTCGCCGCCCTCGATCGTTTCGATCCCTTCGAGGCCGAGGAATTTGATCAGCTCCGCGGTCTCGGCGTGGATTTCCTTGTAGTGATCGATATCGCGCCAGAGGTTGAAACGGCAAGCGTTCTGCGCCTGCAGCGACAGCCGCAGGTTTTCGTAGATCGACAGCCCCTTGAACAAATTGGTGATCTGGAACGAGCGCGTCAGCCCCCGATGGCAGATCGCCTCCGACGGCACGCCCTGGATCTCGCGGCCGTTCAGCTTGATGGTGCCGCTGTCGGTCGGGTAGAGGCCGGAGACCAGATTGAACAGCGTGGTCTTTCCCGCGCCGTTCGGCCCGATCAGGGCATGGATTTCGCCAGCACCGACCTGCAGGCTCGCATCGGTCACCGCGCGAATGCCGCCAAAACTCTTCGAGACGCCGCGAACGTCGAGCACGATGCCGTCGAGCCCTTTCGGCAGCAGGAAGGCCGGCAGCGGCAGGCCTTCGTAGATTTTCCGGCGGCTCATCGCGGCGGACTCTTCCGGCGGCGGCCACCAGCGTTTTGCCAGCGTCGCCCAGATGCCGACGAGGCCGCCCGGCGAATACAGCACGAAGGCAACGAAGACGAGGCCGAACCACAACAGCCAGTTCGAGGTCCAGATCGAAAACAACTCGCGGAACAGGATGAAGAACAGCGCGCCGATCGCCGGCCCCAGCATGCTGCGCATGCCGCCGATCACGACGACCGCCAGCAGTTCGCCGGAGAAGGGGACGGAGACCGCTTCGGCCGAGACCAGATAGTTCTGGAATCCGATCAGCCCGCCGGCAAAGCCGGTGACGACGGCCGAGATCACGAAGACGCCGAGCTTGTAGCGCTCGACCGGATAACCCTGGAAGGTGGCGCGCAACTGGTTCTCGCGGATCGCCATCAGCACATGGCCGAACGGCGAGCGCACCAGCCGCAGCAGCAGATAGAGCACGCCGAGGCAGAGTACGGAGGCGACGATGTAATAGTTCAGCGCATTGTCGAGGCTGAACGGCCCGACGCTGCCGCGCTTCAGTCCGCCGAGGCCGTCCTCGCCGCCGGTCACCGCGGTCCAGCGGAAGGCGATGGTGTAGGCCAGCGCCGACAGCGCCAGCGTCAGCAGCGAGAAGTAGACGCCGCGCCGGCGCAGGATGACGAAGCCGACGAAGGTCGCGATGACGGCGACGACGACCGCCGCCAGCAGCAGCGGCAGGAAGATGTCGTTATTGAACCAGTTGCGCTGGATCAGCCCGGCCGCATAGGCGCCGATGCCGAACCAGGCGCCGTGGCCGAACGAGACGAGGCCGGTGTAGCCGATGCAGAGGTTGAGCCCCATCGCTGCAATGGCGAGCGCCACCACCATGGTGCCGGTGTTGAGCGACAGGCCCATCAGGTACAGTGCGAACGGCAGCACGATGACGGCCAGCGCAGCCAGCAGCAGCGGACGATATTTGGTGGCGAAGCTGCTCGTCATTCGAACTTCTCGATACGTTCGCCCAGCAGCCCGCGCGGGCGCACCAGCAGCACCAGGAACATCAGCACATAGATCGAGGCTTCACCGGCGGCCGGGGCAAAGTGGATGGTGATGCCTCTGACCACGCCGACCAGCAGTCGCCGCCATCACCACGCCCCAGAAGCTGCCGAGGCCGCCGATCACGACGACGACAAAGGCCACCGTGATGATCTCGGCGCCCATCGCCGGATGCACGATCGTGATCGGCGCAAAGAACGCGCCGCCGAGCGCTGCCATGCCGACGCCGAGCATGACGACCGCAGTCATGTAGGGCTGCAACCGGATGCCAAGTGCTGCAACCATGTCCGGCCGCTGGATGCCGGCGCGCACCACGCGGCCAAAGGATGTCTTGTGCAGGAGCAGCCAGACCCCGAGCAGGACCACGGCGACGACGGCGAGGATCAATAGCCGATAGCGCGAGAACAGGAAGTCGCCGAGAAAGACCGAACCGCGAAAGCTTTGCGGGATCGCAGCCGATATCGGCGGCGCGCCCCACAGAATCCGGATCGCCTGTTCGGTGACCATGGCGAGGCCGAACGTCACCAACAGGCTCAGGATCGGATCGGCGTCGTAGAACCGCCGCAGGATAAAGCGCTCGAAGAGAATGCCGAGCAGCGCCACGGCGATGGGCGACAGCACCACCGCCGGGCCGAAGCCGAGATACTTCGTGATCTCGACGGAAATGTAGGCGCCGAGCGCATAGAACGCGCCATGCGCGAGATTGACGATGCCGCCGACTGAAAAGATCAGCGACAGGCCGAGCGCGATCAGGAGGTAATAGCCCCCGAGCACCAGGCCATTCACCACCTGCTCCAGCAGAAATCCGAACTGCATTTGCGATCCGCAAGATTAAAAAGAGACGGCGCCGGCTGTTCTGTGCCGGCGCCGCAACGCCAGTGTGCCCGACGCCCGGATTCGGGCTTCTATGCCTTCATGTTGCAGGGATTTTGCGTCTTCGTCGGGTAGATCGATTCAAGCTCTGCGCCCGCGGCCGGCACGGCGTCGCCGAGCACGAGCATGTCCCACTTGTCCTTCATCTCGCCCTTCGGCTTCACCGTGAACGGATAGGCCTCCTGCACCAGCTGATGGTCCCAGGAGCGGAAATAGGCCTTGCGCCCCTTCATGATGTCGAACTGCGTCTGCTTCTCGAAATAGGCGATCAGCGCATCGCTCTCGGTCGACTTGGTTTCGGTGATCGCCTGCGCGATCATTTTCAACGTGATGTATTCGATCCAGGCGTGGTTTTCCGGCGGCTTGCCGTGCTTCTTGGTGAAGGCCTCGACGAAAGCCTTCGAGGCCGGATTGTCCAGCGTGTGATACCAGACCGTCGGCCAGGTGCCGGAAAGATTGCCTTCGCCCATCGCCCAGGCGTCGCCGGTGTTGAGGTTGAAGCCGACCAGCGGGTAGGGCAGGCCGAACTCGGCATATTGCTTGACGAGGTTGGTGACCTGGTTGCCGGCGAGGTTGCAGCATACGACGTCGGGCTTGGCCTGCCGGACCTTCAGCAGATACGGGCTGAAGTCGGTGACATCGGTCGCAATCAGCTCGTCGCCGATCAGGGTGGCGTCGTTGGCGCTGAAGAACGATTTCGCGGCCTTCAGCAGGTCGTGGCCGAAAATATAGTCCGCGGTCAGCGTGACGAACTTCTTGCCCTTCACCATGCCCTTCTGGTTGAGCGCGGTGCCGACGGCGTTGACCATCACGGTGTTCGGAATGTCGCAGTGGAAGGAGTAGCGGTTGCAGTCCTTGCCGCGCAGCGCGTCGGAGCGCGCGCCGGTCGAGAAGAACACCTTCTTGTTGCGCTCGGCGACCTGCATGATCGTCAGTGAGGACGCCGAAGAGATTTCGCCGAACAGCAGCACCGCGCCGTCCTGCTCGATCATACGCTGCGCCTTGGTGGAGGCGGTCGCGGGATTGACCAAGTCTTCCGACATCAGGTCGATCTGCTTGCCCATGATGCCGCCGGACGCGTTGATCTCCTCGGCGGCCATCTTCACGCCGAGCTGGGCGTAGCTGCCGATCGCGCCGAGGAAGCCGGTCAGCGGCACCAGATGGCCGATCTTTATTCGCGCGGCCTGTGCGCTGAGAATGGCTGGAGATCCGATCGCGGAGGCGCCGGCAAAGGCGGCGCCGGCCTTCAACAAAGTACGTCGGCTGTAGCGGGTCATCACTGGTCTCCTCCCGGGATACGTCGCGACGTTCTCTCTTCCGTTTTCGCTTATGCGACAATGTGAGAGACGTTCTTCTATTGTTGTAGGATATTTCCGGACGCAGTGGTTCCTGTCAACGCCAAATGCGTCGCAGCCGCGTTCAACCCGTTGGAAGCGGATTTTAGCCGGATTGGATCAGGAGGATTTCGCCAGATCCCGCGCGCCGAATTCGGCTGACAGCCGGCCGGCGGCCGATTGCACCAGTTTGGCGCGGCTTTGCAGCACCTGGTCGGTCATGCGCCAGATCGGGCCGGAAATGCCGAGCGCGCCGATCACTTCGCCGGTGAAATTATAGACCGGCACCGCGACGCAGCGGACTTCCGCGTTGAATTCGCCGTCGTCGAAAGCGATTGCGCTGCGGCGAATCTCGGCGATATCGCGCAGCAGTACGGCAGGATCGGTGATCGATTTCTTCGTCGACGGCTTCAGTTCGACCCGTTCGACGAAGCGCTTCAATTGATCGGGGCGCAGCGAGGCCAGCATGATCTTGCCGAGCGCGGTGCAATGCGCCGGGCGCACCACGCCGACGCGGTCGGTCAACTGGAACGCGCCGGGCCCGCTGGTGCGGGCAATCACGACCACGGCGTCGCCCATGCGCACGGCAAAATGGCCGCTTTCGCCGCTCTCGCGCGACAGGTCTTCCAGGATCGGCGTCGCCAGATTGACCATCTCGATTTCGTCGAGCGCGCTGGCGGCCAGCGCAAACAGCGGCCGGCCGACGCGATAGCGTTTTGAATCGCGCTCCTGCCGGAGATAGCCGAGCGAGACCAGCGTCTTGGCGAGGTGGAAGGTGGTGGAATTGTGCAGGCCCACCAGCTTGCTGAGGTCCGCCAAGTCCAATGCCTTCGCGGTGGCGGGCGACTTCCTCGATGATCGAAAACGCGCGGCCCAGCGACTGCACGCCGCCGCGCGCGCGCTCCTCGGCCTCGTCGTCGATATTGGGTTCGCTGGTTGGCACCAGCCTTGCGATCGAAACCTTGCCGTTCGAAACCTTGCGCGGAGTGGCCGGCTTGTCGCTCGTCTTCGGCTTGGTGCGCGGTTTCACGGAATCAACTCTCCAGGTGGGCGGGGCGAACTCTATCAGGCCGTCCTCGCCCGGCAACAGCGCCGCGCAGCGCGCGAGGCGTCGATCCAGAGCATACCACAATAGCAATTGACGTACAGTATTATGAGAAATAGGTTCGGACCCCGTCGCCGGCCGTGCAAGCAAGACGCGGAGGCGAATTCGTTGAGCTGCAGGGAGAGAGTTAAATCGATGTCGCGTAACATGCTCAACGGCGCCCAGGTCATCGTCGACTATCTGATCCAGGAGAAGGTGCCGCAGGTGTTCGGCCTGTGCGGCCACGGCAACATCCAGTTCATCGACGCGCTGTACGAGCGCTCGTCCGACATCAAGACCATCTCGGTGCATCACGAGAGCGTCGCCGGCTTCATGGCCGACGTTTACTACCGCGTCTCGGGGCGGCCGACGGCGACGTTTACGTCCTGCGGGCCCGGCTCGGCGAACCTGCCGATCTCGCTCGGCAACGCCTTTCTCGATTCGGTGCCGTTTCTGGCCGTGACCGGCAACGTGCCGACCAGCCAGTTCAACCGCGGCGCCTTCCAGGAACTGTACCGGCATTATCAGGCCGACTTCCCGTCGACGGTGCGCTCCTACTGCAAGAAGGTGTTTCAGCCGACGCGCGGCGAGATGGTGCCGCTGGCGGTGCGGCAGGCCTGGAAGACCATGACGACCGGCCGGCCCGGTCCCGTCGTGCTCGACGTGCCCTTCGACGTGTTCATGGAGTCGGCCGCCGAGGAAGCGCCGAACGCGCAAGCCTGGAACGGCAACATATCGAGCCGCTGCGGCGCCGATCCGGAAGGCGTGGTGAAAGCCGTCGACATGCTGCTCGGCGCCGAGCGGCCGACGATCATCGTCGGGCAGGGCGTGCGCTATGGCGGCGCGGCGGAAGAATTACTGAAACTTGCCGAGCGGCTGCAGATTCCGGTCGCGGCCTCGGCCAGCGGCTTGGGCGCGATCGATTGCAACCATCCGCTGGCGCTGGGCCTTGTCGCGCGCGCCGGGCATTATCAGGCCAACCACGCGACGCGTCAGGCGGACGTGCTGCTGGCGATGGGCATGCGGTTCGACGACCGCACCTCGAGCTCGTGGATCCCGGGCTACTCCTTCACCATTCCGCCGACACGGCTGATCCACGTCGATATCGATCCCGAGGAGATCGGCCGCAACTATCCCGTCGCGCTCGGCCTGATGGCCGACGTCCGCACCTTCCTGCGGCAGGTGCATGCCGAACTCGATCGCCGCGCCGATCTCACCAAGAAGGCCGACGCGCGCAAAAAATGGCTGTCGCAGATCGATGGCTACCGAAAAGAATGGGACAAGTTCGTCGCCCCCGGATTTTCCGACGACACCACGCCGATCAATCCGCAGCGCGCCGCGCTCGAAATCGACAAGGCGCTGCCGGAGGATGCGATCCTCGTCAGCGACATCGGCGTGCATCACAACTGGCTGCTCGGCTTCTGCAAGCCGAAGCGGCCGGATTCGCTGATCGGCTCGATGGGATTCGGTCCGATGGGTTTTGGGGTTGCCGGCGTGATGGGCGCGAAATTCGCCGCGCCCGACCGGCCCTGCGTATCCGTGTGCGGCGACGGCGCGTTCTTCATGCACGCCAACGTGCTGGGCACGGCGCTGGAATATAATCTGCCCGTGGTCTGGGTGGTCTGGAACAATTACGCCTATGCCTCGATCCGCGGGCTGCAGCGCGGCTATCTCGGCGGCCGGGAACTGGCGACCGATTTCCACGATCCCAACACCGGCGAGCGCTACAGTCCGGATTTCGCCGCGATGGCGCGTTCCTGCGGCGTCGAGGGCGTGCGCGTCGATCGCGCCGGCGATCTCGGCGAGGCGATCCGCAAGGGCATCGCGGCGAACAAGCCCTATCTGATCGATGTCGATATCGCCGCCGATATCAATCCGGTCGGCGCGGGCGTCTGGGAATTGCCCGGGCTCGGCCAGAGCAAGGCCGGCATCGGCACGCGCTATCAGCCCGCCTGATTTATTTCGCGAGGGAATTTCATGTTGCTTGCAGGCAAAAAAGTCGTCGTCGTCGGTGGTTCCTCCGGCATTGGTCTTGCGACCGCCGAGATGGCGAAGCGCGAGGGCGCTGAAATCATCATTGCGTCGCGCAATGTCGAGCGGCTCGACAAGGCGGCCGAAAACACTGAACGCGATCGCGATCCCGACCGACGTCACCAGCGATGACAGCGTCGCAAACCTGTTCCAGCGTTGCGGCCCCGTTGATCATGTGGTGGTGACGGCGGCGCAGCTTCGCACCGGCCCGTTCAAGACGGTGGCGATGGAAGATGTCCGCGCCACCATGGAAGGCAAGTTCTGGGGCGCGTGGCGTGTCGCGAAATGCGCGGAAATCCGTCCCGGCGGATCGCTGACGCTGGTCTCGGGTTTCCTGAGCGTTCGTCCGCGCCCGAATTCGGCGATCGTCAGTGCCGCCAATGGCGCGCTCGAGTCGCTGGCAAAAGCGCTTGCGCTGGAACTGGCGCCGGTGCGCGTGAACTGTGTTTCGCCCGGCATCATCGACACCCCGATCCGCGCCGCGATGCCGGAAGAGGCGCGGCGCGACATGCTGGCGAAGACGGCGGCCGCGCTGCCGGTCGGCCGCGTCGGCATCGGCGACGATATCGCGCGGCAAATCCTCGGCTTCATGGCCAACGGCTTTGCGACCGGATCGATCGTCTATATCGACGGCGGGGCGCTGGTGATCTGACGGCAGGGGAGGCGAACATGGCTTCGGACAACAACGGCGCCTTCATCCGTAACATCGCCGAAGTGCCGTGGCGCGAGTTCCCCAATCATTTCGGCGGCGCGCTGTCGAAACCGCTGGTCATGCCGGAGACCGCGGGCTCCCGTCACATCGACTATCGGATCTCGATGTACCAGCCGATGGCGCATGTCGCGCGCCACAAGCATCTCGTGCAGGAGCAGATCTATCACGTGCTCGAAGGCGAGGGGCTGATGGAGATCGCCGGCAAGAACCACGTGGTGCGCAAGCACGACTTCATCTTCCTGCCGCCCGGCGTCGAACACGCGATCTCGAATTCTGGATTGGTCGATCTGGTGTTTCTGGTGATCACCTCGCCGGTGACGGATGACGAAAAGCCGGTGTGAGCTCTTCTCCCTCGCCCCGCTCTTGCGGGGAGAGGGTCGGGGTGAGGGGCTGCCTCCGCGATCACAGTCTGTCGATAGACCTGTACCCCCTCACCCGGATCGCATCTGCGATGCGATCCGACCTCTCCCCGCAAGCGGGGCGAGGTTGGAGTGACTACCAACTTGCTTCAAGCCTTCGCCGATCCCAGCAGCACCACGCCCCCAATCAAAATCGCGCAGCCCACGACGCGCCATGCCGTGACCCGCTCGCCGAGGATCAGCATGCCGAACATCGCGCCCACCATCATCGACATTTCGCGCGCGGGCGCGACCAGGCTGAGCGGGGCGCCCATCTCGATCGCCGTGAGCACGAGGATATAGGACAGCGGCGACAGCGCGCCGACCCAGAACGCCAGCCACCAATGGCCCTTCATTTTCTCCCGCGCGCGAGGCACGTTCGACAGCACGATCGGCAGCATGATGAAGAAGCGCAGCAGATTGGTGACCCAGTCGAGCACGACCGGGTGAATGCCGAGCAGCTTGACGCCGTAGCCGTCGACGACCGTGTAGCCCGCGATCAGCGATCCCGTCGCGGTGCCCCAGCGCACGCCGTCGAGGCCGCGCGGGCGGCGGAACGCCGAGAGATCGCCCTGCGTGGTGATCAAGCCGATCCCGGCGACGACGGCGAGCAGCCCAAAGATGCCCTGCGCGGTCGGCGTCTCCGCAGCAGGATGAACGCGCCGATCGACGACAGCAGCGGCCCGGTGCCGCGCGCGATCGGATAGACCACCGAGAGGTCGGCGACCTGATAGCCGCGCTGCAGGCAAAGGCTGTAGGCCAGGTGAATCGCCGCGCTGAGCACGAGGCAGCCGGCGACCGGCAGGTTCCAGTGCAGGTCGCCGTAAACCAGCAGCCAGATCATCCACGGCAGATAGACGAGGCAGGCGAACAGATTGTAGGCGAAGACGAAGGTCGGGCCGGCATCGGCGGCGCGCTTGGAGAGCAAGATTCCAGGTGGCGTGGATGAAGGCGGCGAGGACGACGAGGGAGAGCGAGACGAGCGACATGAGACCTCCGTGCCATCAGGCGCGAACAAAGATCTCGACATCTCCTCCTCTGGGCTTTTGTCCCTCGGGTGCAGCCGCGTGCTGGCGCGGTTTCCGCAACGCTCGGACCGGCGATGGCGGTCTCGCCACCCGGAACCCTAGTTGCCACTCAGTCGATGGAACCCTGATATCCAAGGGAATCAGGTGCGGTCAATCCAAAATCTCATGCTGCAGGCGCGCAATGCCGCGCGGTCAGGCCGCCAGATCCTGCAACAGCAGCGACGAGCCTCTGACCAGCACCTTGCGTCCCTTTGCCGTGATGGCCGGCACGTCGTCATGCATCACGGCGAGTCCGAGCGTGATCAGGCTGTCGACGGCGTAGCGGCTCATGCGCGGCAACCGCGAGGCCGGCGTCCGCAACGCTTTCAATGCTTCCCACTGGGACGGCGTCAGGTCGTAGTCGAATTCGTCTTGCATGGTGCCTCTGCATTCTCTCAGCTCTTGCCCACAATTCTTGTGGGGTCTCGTAGCGAACGCACATGAAGTTCGTGCGACCACAACGAGTCAGTAGTTCGACGCGCGACGATGCGCTGTCACATCATCGTGTCGTTTGAATCAATTGAATGTGTCGAATCACACAGATCGGCCGACAAATACGCTGGCGCGGAGTCCGTGAACATAGGGCGCCAAAAAAAGTCGCCCGATTGCCGCAACCCTTAAGAGAAAGTTACTACCCAAAGGTAAACGTTCGGGCCCGTAGAAACACGGTTGCTGCGCCGCAATAGCGCACACACGCAGGCGTGATCTGCCTTCGTAGGGTGGGCAAAGCGCAGCGTGCCCACCATTTCACAGCGCACCCCGTGATGGATGGTGGGCACGTCGCTTCGCTCCTCTGCCCACCCTACGAATTCTCGCGCTTCGAGCGAATCTATCCCCGCCGCACGCTGGCTCCGCCGTCCACCGGCAGGGTCACGCCGGTAATGAAACTCGCTTCATCGGACGCCAGGAACAATGCGGCGTTGGCGACGTCCCAGCCGGTGCCCATCTTGTGGCGCAACGGAACCTTGGCGTCGCGCTCGGCCTCGACCTCGGCGCGGCTCTTCTTGAACTCGCGCGCGCGGGTATCGACCGCCATCGGCGTGTTCATCAGGCCGGGCAGGATGACGTTGGCGCGGATGCCGTATTGCGCATTCTGGTAGGCGAGCTGTTCGGTGAAGGCGATCATCGCCGACTTGGTCGCCTTGTAGGCCACATAGGGGTAGGTGGTGATCGCGGCCATCGACGAGATATTGATGATTGCGCCGCTCTTTTGCGCCCGCATGATCGGAATGACGTGCTTGGCGGCCAGCACGCAGCTCTTCAGATTGATCGCCACGCAACGGTCGAATGCTTCCTCCGAAATGTCGAGCAGTTCGGCGTCGCCGCCGGACAGGCTGACGCCGACATTATTGTGCAGGATGTCGATGCGGCCCCAGCGTTTCTGCGCATCCTCTACCATCGCCTTGAGGTCGGCATTCCTGGTGACGTCGGCCTTGAACGCCGCCGCGGTGCCGTCCTTGGCGGCGATCAGGTCGACGGTTTCCTGGGCAGAGGCCAGATTGTGATCGACGCACAACACCTTTGCGCCTTCGCGCGCAAAGGTCAGCGCGGTGGCGCGGCCGTTGCCGATGCCCTCGCCGGGGCTTTGTCCGGCGCCGACGACGATGGCGACACGATCTTTCAGGCGCATTTCATTCCACTCCCGGGATCGGGTACTGTTTCAGTACCTCTTTGTAATAGGGTTCGTTGTCCATCTTCATCGTCGCCAGCACGCGGACCACGGCGCAGTAGAAGGCGATGGTGAGCACGAGGTCGACCATGTGCTCGTCGGAAAGCTCCTTCTTGATCTCGGCGAAGGTTGCCTCCGACATCGCAAGCTCCCGCACCATCTCGCGGGCGCCGCGCAGGATCGCTTTCGCCAGCGGCTCCAGCTTTGAGGGCTTGCCCTCGGTCTCGGCCATCAGGGCGGCGATATCGTCATCGGTGACGCCGAACTCCCTGCCGATCTTCACGTGGTGGGTGAACTCGTATTCCGATTTCTCCATCCAGCCGACCTGGAGGATCGCAAGTTCGCGCAGGCGCGGGTCGAGCTTGCTCTTGAAGCGGATGTAGCCGCCGACGCCGTTGAAGGCGCGGGCCATGTCGGGCGAGTTCACCAGCAGCTTGTGCAGGTTGGTGTTGCGCTTGAGCATGTCGCGGTATTCGGGGGCGACCTGGTCGGCTTCGAGATAGGGCAGGCGGGCCATTTTGTTGTTGTCCTTGTTGGCGATAGCGGATCAGGCTCATCTAGCCGTAGAGCGCTTTGTGCTCCCGTTCGTAGTTGGCGTAGGAGTCCTTGATGCTGGCCATGTTCGAGCAACATGGTTGCGACCGGCTTGTCGTCTGTCGCGAATACGGTCGTGCGCATCCACACGCTTTCGGTGCGGCGGCTGCCGCTCAGCGCCACGACCTCGCGCTCGGTGGTGTAGGTTTCGCCCGGAAACAACGGCCCGCGCAGCAGGCGGATTTCCTGATCGGCAAACAGCCCGACCGCCGGCCCCCGGATCGGCAGCCTGTCCTCGCGGGCGCGGTATTGAAACAGCACGCTCAGCATCTCCATGGGGATGATGGCCCGGCCCCAGGGGTTCAGCTCCTGCGAATAGTAGGCCGAGGGCTCGGTGATGACCTTCAGCTTCTGCGCCAGCGAAAACGGATAGAGATCGCCCATGTGCTGGTCGAAATCCATCTTGACCGTCTGGCGCGGCGTCTTCATGCCGACCTTGAGGTCGGCGAGAATGACGGGATCGGCGAGCGGCTTCAGTTCGCCGAGCCGCCGGGCAAGCGCGGTTTCCGATCCATCGCCGCCGACCGAAGCGGTGCCGCGCAAGATCTCGGTGCCGTCGCGCTTGGTCATGCCGATCGCGCAGATCCTCTCGCCCGGCTTCGGCTTTTCGATATTGGCCTGCACCTCCTCGCCCTCGAAGGCGGGGTTGCGGTAATGCGCCGACAGGCATCCGGTCTCGAACCAGGCCTGGCCCCAGATCCGCTCGCACAACGGCGCGAACTGGCTGAAATGGGTCGGGCCCTCGATGGTGCCGCCCTGAAAGCCGAGCTTTTGCGCGGTCGCATCGTCGTGGATCGAGGCGTGGGAGTCGTAGACCTGCGCGTGAAGCATCTGCTTCGGGCTGCGCCACGGCCCGACGAGCAGATTGCCGCTCTCCAATAGCTCGGTCGTGAACGCCGGCTTCTGTCATCCCTGGTGTCTCCCTTTGCGCCGCAGCGTTTCAAAGAAGGCGGATTTCGGCAAGAGCGATCCACAGGGCGGGCGAGATATGTCCTGCGGCCATGAATTCACGCTGGGCACGCATGGCAAAACCGGTGCATTCTGGTCACAATTAGACCGGTTCAAATCACCGGCGGAACGTGCGACGGGGAGCGGATGAATGGCGCTGATGGAAGTTGGGCTGGACGACAAGTACCGGCTGGATGCGAAGCGCATATTCCTCTCCGGTACGCAGGCGCTGGTCCGATTGCCCATGTTGCAGCGCGAACGCGACCGCGCAGCGGGTCTCAACACCGCGGGCTTCATCTCCGGTTACCGCGGCTCGCCGCTCGGCATGTACGACCACGCGCTGTGGCGCGCGAAAACCTTCCTCAAGCAGCATGACATCGAGTTCGCGCCCGGTCTCAACGAGGATCTGGCGGCGACCGCCGTGTGGGGCAGCCAGCAGGTCGGCATGTTCCCCGGCGCCAAGGTCGATGGCGTATTCGGTATCTGGTACGGCAAGGGGCCCGGCGTCGACCGCTCCATGGATGCGCTCAAGCACGCCAACTCGGCCGGCACTTCGCGCGAACGGCGGCGTGATCGCGCTGGCCGGCGACGATCATGGCTGCCAGTCCTCGACGCTGGCGCATCAGAGCGAGCAGGTATTCGCCGCCGCATTGATGCCGGTGGTCAATCCGGCGACGCTGCAGGATTATCTCGATCTCGGCATTCTGGGCTTTGCGCTGTCGCGCTACTCCAGTTGCTGGGTCGGCTTCAAGGCGATTTCGGAGACCGTCGAAAGCTCGGCCTCGATCGTCAGCGATCCCGACCGCATCAAGATCATCATGCCCGATGATTTCGAAATGCCGCCGGGCGGGCTTTCGATCCGCTGGCCGGATGCGCCGCTGGACCAGGAGCGGCGGCTGCACGGCCCGAAGATGCAGGCGGTCGCGGCGTTCACGCGCGCCAACCGCTTCGACCGGATCGTGCTGGATTCGAAGCCGGCGCGGCTCGGCATCATGGCGACCGGCAAGGCCTATCTCGATCTCCGGCAGGCGCTGGCCGATCTCGGCATTACCGATGCCGAGGCGCAGGCGCTGGGACTGCGCATCTACAAGGTCGCGCTGACCTGGCCGCTGGAGGAATCCGGGGCAAAGGCGTTCGCCGAAGGCTTGCAGGACGTGCTCGTGGTCGAGGAGAAGCGCGGGTTCATCGAGGACCAGCTTCTGCGCATACTCTATAATGTCGATGCGTCGAGGCGGCCCTCGGTGGTCGGCAAGCGCGACGAGACCGGCGCCATGCTGCTGCCGAGCGAAGGCGAACTGACGCCGACCATGGTGGCGGCGGCCGTCGTGGCGCGGTTGCGCAGGCTCGGCCATCGCAGCCCGGGGCTGGAGCAGCGTCTGGCAAAACTCGAGGCGTTCGACCGGCCGGCGGAAGGCATTGGCGCCGCCAAACTGCAGCGCACGCCGTATTTCTGCTCGGGCTGTCCGCACAACACCTCGACCAAGATCCCCGAGGGCAGCCGCGCCATGGCCGGCATCGGCTGTCACGGCATGGCGCTGTCGGTGCCGAACCGCCGCACGCAGACGATTTCGCATATGGGCGCGGAAGGCGTCACCTGGATCGGGCAGGCGCCGTTCACCAGCGAAGCGCACGTCTTCCAGAACTTGGGCGACGGCACCTATACCCATTCCGGCCTGCTGGCGATCCGCGCGGCGGCGGCTTCCGGCGTCAACATCACCTACAAGATCCTTTATAATGACGCGGTGGCGATGACCGGCGGCCAGCCGGCCGAGGGCGGGCTGACGGTGTCGCAGATCGCGCACCAGGTTTCGGCGGAAGGCGCCAAACGCCTCGTCATCGTCTCCGACGAGCCGGAGAAATATCCCAGCAATTACTTCCCCTCAGGCGCGACCGTTCATCATCGCCGCGAACTCGACGCGGTGCAGCGCGAGCTGCGCGAGGTCAAGGGCCTCACGGTCCTGATCTACGACCAGACCTGCGCGGCGGAGAAGCGCCGCCGCCGCAAGCGCGGGCTGTATCCGGATCCGGACAAGCGCATCTTCATCAACGAGCGCGTCTGCGAGGGCTGCGGCGATTGCTCGACGGTCTCGAACTGCGTCTCGGTGCAGCCGCTGGAAACCGAGCTTCGGCCGCAAGCGGCGGATCGACCAGTCGAACTGCAACAAGGACTTTTCCTGCATCGAGGGCTTTTGCCCGAGTTTTGTCACCGTGCATGGCGGCAAGCTGCGGAAGGCCGATCGTACCGCGGCCGATCCGTCGGCGCTGTTCGCCGATCTGCCGGTGCCGGCCACGCCGGCACTCGACGGCGCCTACAACATCCTCGTCACCGGGATCGGCGGCACCGGCGTCATCACCATCGGCGCGCTGCTCGGCATGGCCGCCCATGTCGAGGGCCTGGCCTGCTCGACGCTCGACTTCACGGGCCTGTCGCAGAAGAACGGCGCGGTCATGAGCCACGTCCGCATCGCGCCCGAGGCGGACGATCTCACCACCGTCCGCATCGCGCCGGGCGGCGCCAACCTCATCCTCGGCTGCGACATCGTGGTCGCCACCAGCATCCCGGCGCTGAGCCGGGCCGAGCGCGGCGTGACGCGCGCGATCGTCAATGCCGACCTGTTGCCGACCGCGAGCTTCGTCATCAACCCCGACATCGATTTCGAGGCGGGGACGATGCGGGAGTCGCTCAACGAGGCCGTCAGCGCCTCCGATCTCGACATTCTCGACGCCACCGGGCTTGCCACCGCGCTGATGGGCGACAGCATCGCCACCAATTCCTTCATGCTCGGCTTTGCGTTCCAGCGCGGCGCGATCCCGCTGTCGCTGGAGGCGATCATGAAGGCGATCGACCTCAATGGTGCGGCGATCGACATGAACAAGCTGGCGTTCTCCTGGGGCCGGCTCGCCGCGCACGATCTGCAGCGCGTCGTCACGGCGGCCCGCTTCAAGAATTCGGGCGCGGCGCCGGCCAAGCGGACGCTCGACGAGAGCATCGCTTTCCGCGCCAAGTTCCTGACGGAGTACCAGAACGAGGCCTATTCGAAGCGCTACCTCTCGGAAGTCGAGCGCGTCCGCGCGGCCGAAGCCAAGGGCTCGCCCGGTTCGCATGACCTCACCGAGGCCTTTGCAAAAGGCCTGTTCAAGCTGATGGCCTACAAGGACGAATACGAGGTCGCCCGGCTTTACTCGGACGGCGAGTTTGGCAAGGCGCTGAAGGAGCAGTTCGACGGCGACCCCGGCGTCAAGGTCAGCCTCGCGCCGCCGCTGCTGGCCACGCGCGACAAGGTGACCGGACATCTGCGCAAGCGCGAGTTCGGTTCCTGGATCTTTCGCGCGTTCGAACTGCTGACGCGGTTCAAGTTCCTGCGCGGAACGGCGCTCGATCCGTTCGGCTACACGGCCGAGCGCCGGATGGAGCGGGCGTTGCCCGGCGAATATTCCGGCGATGATCTTCCGCCATCTCGACAAGGCGAAGCCGCAGGATTGGCCGCGTCTGGCGGCTGCTGGCGAAGTCCGCGGAACTCGTTCGCGGCTACGGCCACATCAAGGAAGCCAATGTCGCGAAATACCGCGCGGAGTGCGCGCGTCTGGAAAGCGCGATCGGTCAGCCCGTGGCGCAGGCGGCCGAGTAGGTCCCGCTCATCCCGGCTGTGAACTTTTCCACAGCTGGGATCACTCACCGGCAAACTTGTGGCCGGGAACGGCTGGAATTGTCCGGCCGGCTTCCTACATGAAGGCTGTTCCTCAGATTTCTGATTTGATTTCAGGAGGCCTTTGATGGTCCTGAAAAGCGCTTTTGCGGCCGCACTTTGCACGGGGCTCCTGCTATCGGGCGGCGCTGCGCTGGCCGGTGATTATCGTGCAGGCGAACTTCTCGGCCTCGATCTCCCGCAGGCCGTGCTCTCGCCGAAGCGGCTCGGCCCGGAAACGCAATTCGCCCCGGTCCGGATCGAGGCGAGAACCGATCGCAAGCCGGTGAAAACCGAACGCGTGGTGGTGGCAAAGGAAGCCGCGCCCAAGCCGCAAATGGCGCAGGCAGCGCGTCGAGAAGCCGCGCGCCGCCGCCCGCACCAAGCTGGCACGGCGTCACAGCAACCCGCTCGACGCACAGGCGCGCGACACCCGCATCCAGACCTGGCCGTGCACGTCCGGCGGCATCTGCGGCTGGCAGCGATAGAACAGGTTCGTTGCTTTTGTAGGATGGGCAAAGCGCAGCGATACCCATCATTTACGCCACGAACTCTGAGAGATGATGGGCATCGCTGCGCTCCGCCCATCCTACGACTCCACGTCATCCACCTGTCGTAAAACCTTCGGCCCACATTCAAATTGCTCGGGCACACCGTCGTCGTGATTCGACGAGGGTGCTTCGATGCCGATTGCGATTCGCGCAAGCAAGGCTTGAACCAACAAGGCTTGAACCGGCGTCAATGGCTGGTCCGCTCCGCCGCGACATGCGCCGTGGCCGGTCTCGGCAGCCTCGCCAGACCCTACCTCAGCCGCGCCGCCGATCGGCCGCTCATCACGAGCGGTATTCAATCGGGCGACGTCTCGGCCAACTCCGCGGTGATCTGGGCGCGCGCCGACCGGCCGGCGCGGATGCAGGTCGAGTGTTCGACGCTCGAGAGTTTCAGGACCATCGTCGGCTCGGCTTCCGCCGACGCCTTGCCGGACGGCGATTTCACCTCAAAGGTTCTGCTCGGCGGCCTGCCGGCGGGGCAGGACATTTTCTATCGCGTACGGTTCGAAAGCATCGACGGGGCCGGCATCGCCGGCGAGACGCAGCTCGGGCACTTCCGCACCGCGCCCATGGCGCGGAGCAACGTATCGTTCGCCTGGTCGGGCGATACCGCGGGGCAGGGCTGGGGCATCGACGAAAACCGTGGCGGCATGCGGACTTACCGCACCATGCTCGACAACCGTCCGGACTTCTTCATCCATTCCGGCGACCACATCTATGCGGACTGCCCGGTGGAGCGGGAGTTGAAGCTGCCCAATGGGGAGGTCTGGCGAAACATCGTCACCGAAGAGAAATCGGTGGTCGCCCAGAGCCTCGAACAGTTCCGCGGCAACTACAAATACAACTGGCTCGACCAAAACTTTCGCGCCTTCCATGCCGCCGTGCCCTTGTTCGCGCAATGGGACGATCATGAGGTCACCAACGACTGGGCGCCGATCGGCACCGCCGACGAAACCGGCTATGCCGAGGACGGCAGTTCGCTGCTGGTGGCGCGGGCGCGCCGCGCGTTCCACGAATTCATGCCGATGCGCGCGGTGCCCGCCCGGGACGGCCGGATCTATCGCAGGATCGCCTACGGCCCGCTGCTCGACATCTTCATGCTCGATATGCGCAGCTACCGCAATTCCACCTGGAATAAGCGCGACGACCAAAGCGAGGCCTGCATCCTCGGTGCCGCGCAACTGGCCTGGCTGAAGCGCGAACTGGTGGCATCGGATGCGACCTGGAAGGTGATCGCCGCCGACATGCCGATCGGCCTGTTCAGCGAGGATGGCATTGCGCTCGGCGACGGCCCGCCGGAGCGGCGCGAGCATGAGATCGCCGACCTGCTGTCGTTCATGAAGCGCGCCGGCATCCGCAACACGGTGTGGCTGACCGCCGACATGCATTACACGGCGGCGCACCATTACGATCCGAACCGCGCGGCCTATCAGGATTTCGAACCGTTCTGGGAGTTCGTCTCCGGCCCGCTGCACGCCGGCACCTGGGCGCCGGCTCCGCTCGACAATACGTTCGGACCGAAAGCGATGTTCCAGAAGGGCTGCGAGCGGCGAAAATCTCGCGCCCTGTTTCGGCCTGCAGTTTTTCGGCCGCGTCGACATCGACGGCAAGACCGAAGTGATGACCGTGACGCTGAAGGACGTCGACAACCGCGACCTCTGGTCGGTCGATATCGAACCCCGCCCGGATGCGCGGCCCGGCCAGATCATGGCGCAGCATATCTGACGCCTTCGATCGCGGGATCGTCAGCACGGAATCCCTCGTAACCTTCCATGTTCGCGCCGCATAGTTCTGGATAGGTTTCGTTGCCCTGCGGCGAGCACGGCGGAAAGTCGCATCTGGAAGTTGCGCAATAATTCTTGAAGGAGGCGCCGCGGTGACGCACAATTCGCCTGTCCCTCCGACCGGAGCCCCGCCATGTTTGTCGCCGAGAGCAAGCGCCTGACGCATCAGGGCGCGAAGAAGATCATGGCGACGGCGCTGGAATTGGCCGGCCAGGCCAACATCGCGATCGCCTGCGCCATCGTGGATGCCGGCGGGCATGTGATCCTGATCGAACGAATGGACGGCGGCCGCTTCCATACCGTGCACTCCTGCACCACCAAGGCGGTCTGCGCCGCGTCAAACCGGCGCCCGACCACGGCGAAAGGCGCGGCCGGCCAGGACCTCGACGTCAGCCATGCGATCGGACTGGCGCTCGCCGCCGGTCCGGAACGGTGGACGGCGATGGAAGGCGGCGTGCCGGTGCTGGTCGACCGCGAATGCATCGGCGGCGTCGGCGTCAGCGGCGGCGATTGGGAGACCGATTTGCGGATCGCCAAAATGGCCGTCGAGTCGATCGGCGCGAAGTGGGAATGACGTCGTCTTGAGGAGTGCAAAGTGATGGGTGCCGATCCGCTCCGCGTGGCCTGCATCGGGATGGGATGGTGGTCCGACGTTCTGGCGGACGCCATCCAGCGCTCGGGCAAGCTCGAGATCCGCGGCTGCTACACCCGATCCGATGAAAAACGCAAAAGCTTCGCGGCAAAATACCGTTGCCGGCCGGCCGAGAGCTACGAGGCGCTGCTGGCCAATCCCGAGATCGAGGCGATCATCAACACGACGCCGAACGACGTGCATCTGGCGACGACCAGCGCGGCGGCAGCGGCCGGCAAGCACGTCTTTCTGGACAAGCCGATCGCCAACAGCATCTCGGATGGCCGCGCCATCACCGAGGCCTGCCGCAAGGCCGGCGTGGTGCTGGCGCTCGGCTATCAGCGGCGGCGCGAGAGCCATTTCCGCCATGTCAGGCAGCAAATCGACGCCGGCCGGCTCGGCAAGCTCGTCAACGCCGAGGCCAACATCAGCCGCGACCGCCTCGGCAAGGTCGATCTCTCCTCCTGGCGCTACCAGGCCGCGGGCATGCCGGGCGGCGTGATGCTGCAGATCGGAATCCACTATATCGACGTGCTCGCCTACCTGATCGGCCCGGTCCATGCGGTGCGCGCGCAGTCGGCGCAACTGGTGCTGCCCGGCGACAACCCTGATGTCGCGAGCCTGATCCTGCAGCATGAGAACGGCGCGCTCTCGACGCTGAACGCAAGCTACGCCTCGGCGTCCGAGTACTACCTGATGAATGTCTACGGCAAGGACATGACGGCGTTCTACGATCTGCACAACGGGCTGCGGCTGCTCAAGCGCGGTGAAAGCCAGCCCGTCGCGGTGCCCTGCGCGAACAACGACACCCTGGTCGAGGAGCTCGAGGAGTTCGCCGCGGCGGCGCGCGGGCAGGGCCAGCATGAGGTCGGCGGCGAGGAAGCGACGCGATCGCTCGCGGTCGTGCGCGCCGGCATTCTCTCGGCGCGCGAGGGACGTGCGGTCGAGGTCGCCGAGATATTGAACGGTGACGGATAAATGTGACGGCGCAGCAGCTAAGGACAGGGAGCGCGCGTTATGAAACCTGGCACGTGTGTCTGGAAAGCCTTTGCGGTGGCGATGGTGTTGGCCGGCCTCGCCGGGGAGGTCGCCGCGCAGGACTATCCCTCCCGGGCGATCACGGTGGTCGTGCCGTTCCCTCCCGGCGGCGCTAGCGACGTCGTTGCGCGCATCGTCACCAACCAGATGTCGAAGATCCTCGGCCAATCCATCATCATCGAGAATGTCAGCGGCGCCGGCGGCACCGTCGGCAGCGCCCGCGTCGCGGCTGCCGCACCCGACGGCTATACGTTGCTTGCCGCGGCAATGGGCTCGCATGTCGCGGCGCCCGTGCTGACGCCCAACCTGAAATACGATCCTGTCGCCGATTTCGTGCCGATCGGCTTCACCGCCCATTCCCCGGCGGTCATTATCGCGCGGAAGGATTTCCCGGCCAACGACCTCAAGGAATTCGTCGCGATCCTCCGGCAACGGGGCGACGCGGTGAAGCAGGCCCATGGCGGCATCGGCGCGTCCTCGCATATGGCGTGTCTGCTGTTCACCGCGGAAGTCGGCGCGAAGCCGGCGCTGGTCGCCTATCGCGGTTCAGGCCCGGCCTTGAACGATCTGGTCGGGGGCCACGTCGATTTCATGTGCGAGCAGTCGGTCAGCGTGGCGGAGTCGGTTTTGGCCGGTTCGGTCAAGGCCTTCGCGGTGTCGGCTGCGAAACGCCTCGAGACGCTGCCGAACGTTCCGACCGCGAAGGAGGCCGGCATCAACTACGAAATGAGCGTGTGGGCAGGGCTGTTTGCTCCGAAAGGCGTTTCGCCCGAAATCGTCGCCAGGCTTTCCGATGCGCTCGACCGGACGCTGAATGAGGATGTCGTGCGCGAGCGGATTGCCCAGCTCGGCGGTTCGATACCGGCAAAGGACGAACGCAACCCTTCTATCTTCGATCGCTTTGTCCGGTCCGAGATCGCACGCTGGTCACCCATTCTTGCCGCGGCCGGAACCGGTAAATGAGGGCAGCTCAGTGCCGTGGGGTGGGCAAAGCGCAGCGTGCCCACCATGTCACAGCGGACTCGATGATAGATGGTGGGCACGTCGCTTCGCTCCTCTGCCCACCCTACGGCTCCGGTTCAGGGCCTCGTCACGAGATAACCGACCAGCACCATCAGCACGGAAATCGTCACGACCACGCCGAGCACGGCGGCGATGATCGCCGGCAGTTGGTGGGTATCCAGCCATCGTTGCAACGCCTTGACCATCGCCCCTGACCTGATCTTGATTTGCCGGCGCCCGTCGCGCAGATTATTCAATAGCGGCCTATTTCCCGCAATGAAATACCGTCCGCGCGGCTTTCGCTACGCCTGCGGGGCTTTATTCTCCCGGAGTCATCAATGGAACATCTGCAAACCCTGCAAGCTGGCGGCATCAGCCTGCCCAGGCTCGGGCTCGGCACCTTCCGCATGCAGGGCGATACCTGCCGCACTGCGGTCGAAAGCGCGCTAGGGCTCGGCTACCGGCATCTCGACACCGCCGAGATGTATGGCAATGAGGAGCCGATCGGCGCCGCGATTGCCGCCTCCGGTGTCGCCCGCAAGGACCTGCATGTCACCACAAAAGTCTGGAACGAGAACCTGGCGCCGGATGCCATCCGCCGGGCGTTCGATGCGTCGCTGAAGAAGCTCCGGCTCGATCACGTCGATCTCTATCTGGTGCACTGGCCGGCGCCGAGGATGAATCTGCCCGCGATGTTCGAGGCGCTGATGAAGCTGAAGGAAGAGGGCCGCACCCGCGCCATTGGCGTCGCCAATTTCAACATTGCGCTCCTGAAAACCGTGGTCGAGGAGATCGGCGCTCCGATCGCCTGCAACCAGGTCGAATACCACGTCATGCTGGACCAGACGCGGCTGCGCCAGTTTCTCACTGCGAAATCGATTCCGCTGGTCGCCTATTGTCCGCTGGCGCAGGGCAGGGTGGCTTCCGACCCGGCGCTTGCGGCCATCGGGCATAAACACAATGCCACCGCAGCGCAGGTCGCGCTGAAATGGCTGCTCGATCAGGACGGCGTTGCCGCGATCCCGAAGGCCTCGCGTCCGGAAAGCCAGCAAGCCAATCTCGACGCGTTGAAGGTGAAACTCGACGATGCGGACAGGAAGGCGATCGCGGTCTTGCCCAAGGACAGGCGGTGTGTAAATCCGGGTTTTGCGCCGGCGTGGGATTGATGCGATTCCGGTCTTTTCCGCCGGCCGGAATTCGGGTTTTTGCTACACACGGGCGCGGCTCCAGTCCATACTGGATCGCATCAAAGGGAGGTCTATCAAATGCGTGAAGCTGTTATCGTTTCCTATGCACGTACCGGGCTGGCGAAGTCCGGCCGCGGCGGATTCAACATCACCCCGCCGATGGCGCTGGCGGGCCACGCCATCAAGCACGCCGTGGAGCGCGCGGGCGTCGAGAAGGAATATGTCGAGGACTGCTATCTCGGCAATTGCGCGCATGGCGCACCGAACATCGGCCGTCAGGGCGCGCTGCTCGCCGGCCTGCCGAAGTCGACCGGCGGCGTGTCGGTGAACCGCTTCTGCTCGTCGGGCCTGCAGACCATCGCGATGGCCGCCAACTCGATCCGCTCGGACGGCTCGGACTGCATCGTGGCCGGCGGCGTCGAGAGCATCTCGATCCCGGGCGGCGGCTCGCCCAAGGAATCGATCGATCCTGACCTGCTCAAGGTCGCGCCCGACATCTTCATGGCGATGATCGACACCGCCGATATCGTCGCCGAGCGCTACAAGGTCAGCCGCGAATACCAGGACGAGTACTCGCTGGAATCGCAGCGCCGCATGGCGGCCGCCCAGCAGGCCAACAAGTTCAAGGATGAAATCGTCCCGATGAAGACCAAGATGAAGGTGGTCGACAAGGCGACGAAAGCGGAGAGCATCGTCGACTACGTTGTCGATCGCGACGAATGCAATCGGCCCGAGACGACCCTGGAAGGCCTCGCCAAGCTCGAGCCGGTCAAGGGCCCCGGCAAATCCGTCACCGCCGGCAACGCCAGCCAGCTCTCGGACGGCGCGGCGGCGGTCGTGCTGATGGAAGCCAAGGACGCCGAAAAGCGCGGCCTCCATCCGATGGGCCGCTTCGTCGCCTGGGCAGCGGCGGGCTGCGAGCCGGACGAGATGGGCATCGGGCCGATCTATGCCGTGCCGAAACTGTTGAAGCGCCATGGCCTGAAGATCGACGACATCGATCTCTGGGAGCTCAACGAAGCCTTCGCCAGCCAGTGCCTCTATTCGCGCGACAAGCTCGGCATCGATCCCGAGAAGTACAATGTCAACGGCGGCTCGATCGCGATCGGCCATCCGTTCGGCATGACCGGCGCGCGTCTCACCGGCCACATCCTGCAGGAAGGCCGCCGGCGCAAGGCCAAGTGGGGCGTCGTCACGATGTGCATCGGCGGCGGCCAGGGCGGCGCAGGCCTGTTCGAAATCTACAGCTAAAGATTCTCAGGCGCGTCCACGCGCAACATCGATCGCAACAAAGAAAATGGCTCCGCGAGGAGCCATTTTCCGTTAGGCGCCGACAAACCAGGAAAATCCAAACGACGAAAAGCCCTGTTCTGATCGAGTCAGAACAGGGCTTAAACGCATTTCAAACTTAGTAGCGATTCTTCTTGATGATCACGACCTTGTCGTGATGACCATGGCGCCATCCGCGATGGTAGCCGCGATCGCGATGCCCGCGATATTCGGCGCGCGCGCCATAGCCATGGTGATGGCCGTGGTAGCCGCCACGCTTGATCACGACAGTCTCGGCGCTCGCAATCGACGGCGCCGCGATGATGATCGCACCAAGTGCAGCGATAACGTATCCAAGCTTCTTCATTCCAGTCTCCTCAATTGATCGAGGATAGAACATCACATTGCAGCGGAACGTTCCCGCGGAATTCCAAGAGATTTCTGAATGCTTGTTCAGACACTCATGGTTGCACGCGAGGCCGTTCGACTTTTGGCCATTCTCGTAGGATGGGTGGAGCGCAGCGATACCCATCACGCTTCCGCGAGGGATTTGATGGGTATCGCTGCGCTCCACCCATCCTACATGATCCGCTGCCCACTGAGAGACACCCGCCGCCACCATTGGCCTCGCGTGGGACGATGCACGCCCTGCTTGCGGAACGCCTGTGCCCGGCGCATCATCGCCGGATAAAAATCATATCAGGGGGAGCGTTGCGATGACCGGGTTTTCACGCCGTGATTTTCTCAAAGTAACGGGATCGGCCGCCGTCGCCGCCGCGTCGGGCTCTGCCGACGCCGCGATGGGACCGAACGACAAGTTCGACCTCGTGATCAAGGGCGGCGACGTACTCGACCCCAGCCAGTCGCTGCGCGGCAAGCGCGACATCGGCATCCGCTGGGGCGTGATCGAGGCGGTCGAGAACGAGATCCCGCCGGCGCGCGCGTCGAAGACCATCGACGCGTCCGGCAAACTGGTGACGCCGGGCCTGATCGATCTGCATTCCCACGTCTACCCCTACGGCTCGGCGATCGGCATTCCCGCCGACGAACTGGTGCAGGCGCAGGCCACCACCACGGTGGTTTCGGCGGGCGATGCCGGCGTCAACAATCTCGCGGCGCTGCGCCGTTACATCGTGGCGCAATCGCGGGCGCGGATTTACGCCTTCGTCCACATCGCCAACAACGGCCTGTCCGGCTTCCCGGTCGCCGAGCTCTACAACATCGATTATGCGCAAGTGGAAGCCTGCGCGATGGCGCTGGCCGAAAATCCGGATTTCCTGCTCGGCGTAAAGGTGAGGATGTCGGAGAACGTCATCGCCAAGCATGGCGTCGAGCCGCTGAAGCGCGGCATCAAGGCCTGCGAGATGTGCGGCTGGCCGGCCAAGATGATGGTGCATATCGGCGGCGTCGAGACCAAGGAATTGATGTCGGAGATTCTCGACCTGCTGCGGCCGGGCGATGTGCTGACCCATGCCTATTCCGGCGCGCCGAATATTGCCGGCGCCTTCACCAATATCGTGCAGGATGGCAAGCTGCTGCCGGCGGCATTGTCCGCCAAGCAACGCGGCGTGATGTTCGATGTCGGCCATGGCGGCGGCAGTTTTGACTTTACGGTGGCGGAGGTGGCAATCCCCGGCGGCTGTGGGCCGGATACGATCTCGTCCGATATCCACGTGTTCTCCGGCAATACGCCGGGCATGCCCTATCTGCCGAACGTCATGAGCAAGTTCATAGTGCTCGGATATACGCTGGAGCAGGTGGTGGCGATGGCAACCTCTGCGCCCGCCAAGATCATCAACCGCGCGCCGAAGATCGGCACGCTGCAGATCGGCGCGCCAGGCGATGTCGCGATCATGGATTTGGTGGAGGCGCAGACCTCGTTCGTCGACACCCGCAACAACAAGCGCGAGGGCAAGCTGCTGCTCAAGCCGGTGCAGACCGTGATCAACGGCGTGCCGTTCGGCCGGCCGTATCAGGCGCCTTTCGCGGTGCGGTAGGGTGAGGACTCATAACGCGAAGCCAAATCCGAATTGATGCGAGCTGGATGAAGGCCAGGTAGTTGGCTGCGAGCTTGTCACACCGGGCAGGGCCGTGTCAGCATTGCGATCTTGTTGAAGAAGCGCCACAATTGCGGGCCGGGCTAGAAAAGTGGGATATCATCGATTAGAGGCCCTGGCGGACTGAATCAAGCCTATCTCGGTGTTCGCAACGCCGAAAACGACGCGGATGACCGTGCGCCGAGGGCGCGAACTACCAGTGAGGGAGGGTCTCACCCGGATAATGTCGAGGTCCGGAAGCTGGCAGGCGGCTCGTCGGGTAACTGACTGGGTCGGAGCCTGCGAGGCCCTTTTGGCTGTGAGCGATCCGATGGCCGTAACAAAGTGAAGCCGAGCAGGCCTCGAAAGTTCTGATGCGGCATGCGTCCGGAACTCAAGTCGAACGGCGCTAACGCCGGTTGAAACAGCGGCGGTGCAGGCCCCGCCAAACCCGGCGGGTCGCTGCCGCTCGCAGTCAGCCCCGACAAGAAACGTCTCGTCGGCTTGCGCAACGAGCCCATCCGTCGGTGACCTTCACGATCGACGCCAGACCGGCAAACTGACGTCCGCTGCGCCCCGGTGCCGACTGGCCAATTCCATGGCGTACGTCGCCACCGACCGCAGCGGAAAGTTTCTGCTGAGCGCCTCATATGGCGGCAACAAGGTGACGGTCAATCCGATCGGGCCCGACGGCGTGGTGCAGCCGGCGCAGCAGATCATGACGACCCAGCCGAATGCGCATTGCATCGTGGCCGATCCATCGAACCGCTATGTGCTTCACACCAGCCTCGGCGGCGACCTCGTGTACCAGGACAAGATTCGACGCCAAAACCGGCAAACTTACCCCCAACGACCCGCCGAGCGTGAGCGTCAAGGCCAGAGGCCGGCTGCATTCTGCGCGTCGGATTCACCTGCGTGCCGCGTCTCGTCGGTCAAGCGCCTTCTCGATCCGCCTCATAGAGTCGTTCTGCAGCCGTTTGGCCGGGTCGGCCGGCGATCCTGTCGACGGTCGATCGCCAAGACATCGGGGCTTGTAACGCCGCTGCTGGCTGGCTCGGTTGGTCCCACCCTGCTCGTCGAGCAGGGTGGACGTTCGCCGCGGCCGGATCTGCGACTAGCCTGGTGTGATGGCGTGAGCCTTTCGAGCACCGGTTTGCGGGGTCCGGCGGCAGAACAGGTCAGCAGACTTCGATATGCCCAAGGGTTTCGAGCGTTGTCGGTGTCGCGGTCCGACGCGCCCGGAGGCAGAGCCGTGAGGCGGCGCGACATCCACCTTGCCGCCGGATCGGCCAAGGGTTTCATCTGACGCCTGCCGACACGCACCACCAGCACGCTTGCCGCATTTGGGGTCGACCCCAAGAAGGGATTACTGACGCCGATCGATTCCTATCCGACCGAAAAGCAGCCGCGCGGCTTCAGCATTGATCCAACCGGCCGCTATCTGCTGTCCGTCGGCCAATTGTCCAACAGCATGACGAGTTACGCGATCGACAAGGCGACCGGCAAGCTCACGCATACGCTCAAGCGAATATCGCGACTGGGCAAGCATACCCGAACTCGGGTTCGAGATCGTCGCTTCTCGTCGCAGGTAGATCGGCGGCTGGCCGCGGTCGAGGGGAGGTCGTTTGGCCGGATCAGCCTGATGGCCGCTGCGTCCCGCTATCGCCGACGATGTCGGCAATCACGGCGCCCATCACCAGGGCGCCGCCGACGAGTACCCGCAGCGTGGGATACTCGCCAAATCCCACCCAGATCCAGAACGGCATCAGCGGCGTCTCCAGCGTCGAGATCAGCGCCGCCTGGCCTGACGGCAGCAGGCGCGAGCCGAGGAAGAACAGCGTGAGGCCGAGCGCTACCTGAAAGCATCCGAACATCGCGAGAATGAGCAGGTCGAAGCCGGTGACCGCCGTTATCCCGTGGGCGAAGGGAAGGCTGATGACGCTGCCCAAAAAGTTCGACAGCGCGGCGGCGGCGATCATCGACGTATTCCGGTGCCGCCGCACCATGACGGTCATCGCCGCGATCGCCAGCGCCATGAAGCAGGCGAGGGCGACGCCGAGAATGTCGGAACCGGCGCGTGCGCTGACCGACGATGATGATGACGCCGCCAAGCGCCACGACGCTCGCCAGCATGGTTCGCCGATGGGGGATTTCCTTGCAGCCATATCCAGGCCAGCCCGGCCGCGAGGAAAGGGCCCGTCGCGATGATGATGGCGACATTGGATACATCCGTGAGCTGCAGCGAAGGGATGAAGGCGATCATCGCCAATGTCGAAAACGACGCGACCAGCCAGCCGTTGATGTCGATCCTGATCAGATCCCGCAAGCCGGCGCGGCCCTGCAACAGCACCATCAACACCATGATCATGCCGCCGGCGAACAACCCGCGCCAGAACAGGATGGTCCAGGAATCGTAGGGAAGCAGCCGTGTGAAGAACGGCGCGGTGCTCCAGGCAATGGCGGCGGCGACGACGAGGGCGATGCCGAGACGATGCTGGGAGCGCGCCTCCGTCATCTGCCGGTCACGCCGGATGCGAGGTTGAGGTTTTTGCCGAGCAGCTTGCCGACGAGATGCGCAGGATCGTCGGGGATGGCGTCGCCCCGCCAGGCCACGTGCTGGTCGGTGCGCGCAACAACCAGCTTGCGGGCGCCGGGCGGCTGAGCTTCGCCGGCGGCGACATCGACGACGGCGAACGGCACGCCGTTGGCGCGCATCGCGTCAGCCAATGGCGCAACCGCAACATCGGAATCGTAGCGCAACAGCGTGTAGCCCGGCCCGAGCGCATCATAGACCGGCCGGCCGTCGGCCAGCTTTGCGAACGGAAGCCGGCAGCCCGGCGTCGAGGACGGCGTGAAATCCGCCATCGTAAAGCCCGGCTGCTCGGCGCCGTCATAGGCGATGATCGGGGAGCGATCGTAGAAATAACCGAAGTTGAGGCCGGCGCAGCAATATTGCTGCACGTTCAGATCATAGGCGGCTTGCCCCACCTGCTTGCGCACGGCGTCGCCTTCCGGCCCCGGCTGCTCGATGGCATCGGGAACGGTGCGGCGCTGGCTCAGCACCTTGCCCGCCATATCCATCGCAAAGCGGGAAACCTGCTCGGTGATGGGAAGGCGCTCGGCCTCGTAGGCGTCGAGGATGGCCATATCGCCCCATCCTTGCAGATAGGCGCGCGAGCAGCCATGCGAGGTTGGTGGCGTCGGCGATCCCGGCATTCATGCCGTAGCCGGCATAGGGCATCCACAAATGCGCGGCGTCCCCGCAGATGAACGCGCGCCCCTTGCGAAAGCGGTCGGCGACCAGGCGGCGGCCGACCCAGTCCTCCTTGCTGAGGATCTCGTATTCGAAATCGGGGCCGACGCCGAGGATGGCGCGGATCGAGGCGTCGCGATCGACCGACTCGAAGGTCTCGTCTTCCGTTGAGGTGGTTGTGGATCAGCCATTTCTCGCGGCCGTCGATCGCAACCACCGTGCCGCAGCGCCGCGGGTTGAGCGACAGCGTCATCCACGCGGGCGCGTCCATGAGAGCGAGCAGGCTGGGCGCGTGAATATAGGTCGATTGCACGCGCTGGATGATTGGCGTTCCCTGCAGGTTGGCGTCGATCGCCTTGCGCACCAGCGAACGCGCCCCGTCGCAGCCCACGATGAAGTCGGCGCGAATCTGCGAAGTCGTATCGGTGTCGAGGTTGCGAACGGTGGCAACGATTCCTTCATCGTGTTCGCTGAAATCCTCGAACGCGGTGCGGTTCAGGATCTGAAGCCCGTCGATGGCGGCGGCATGCGCGAACAGCACGGGCTCCATGTGGATCTGGTTGATGCGATGCGGCGGCTCGGCAGTCGGCCAATCGGTGTCGGGTCCGCCTGTCGCGGTGTAGCGGTCGCGCCGGCAGGGAATCAGGATGCGCGACAGCTCGATGCCGGTTGCCGTGGTGCGATAGGAGCAGTCGTTCGGATAATCCGCCGGCAGCCCGGTGTCGCGCAACTTATGCGCGAGTCCGAGCCTTCGGAATATCTCCATCGAACGTGAAGAGACATGATTGCATTTGACGCTCGGCGGCTCACCCGCGGAACGTGTCTCCACGACGACTACCCGTATCCCCCTGGTTGCAAGATCCATTGCCAGCGTCAGTCCGACCGGACCGGCGCCGATCACGAGAACACTGGTCGTTAACTGGTCGCTCGCTAGTTTGTTGATTGTTGGCATGTCGCTTGCTGCCTTTAGACGTTCATGCATAACTGAAAACCACGAAAAATCATCGGAGGCCTTGAATGTTTCCGTCTTTCCGGCGTGCCTTTGTCGGTGCCGTTGCACTCGCCCTGTCGCTCTCATCGTTCGCGAGTGATGCAGCAAACGCATATCCTGATCAACCGATCAAGATCATCGTGACGTTCCCGCCAGGCGGGAGTGCCGATATCGTGATCCGCGCGCTGCAGCCTGTGCTGTCGGAGACGCTGCGCCAGACGATCATCATCGAGAACAAGGCCGGCGCGGGCGGCAATATCGGGATCGGGGCCGTGGCAAAGGCGGCGCCTGACGGCTACACGCTCGGTGTCGCCGCGGCCGGCGTGCTGACCGTCAATCCCCACCTCAATCCTGCGGCGATGCCGTTCGATCCGATCAAGGATCTGGCGCCGGTGACGATGCTGGCGGAAATTCCGTTCGTGCTGGTGGCTTCGCAGCAGTCGGCCATTACGTCGGTCAAGGATGTGATTGCCAAGGCCAAGTCGGAACCGCAGGGCATGTCGATCGGCCATGGCGGCAACGGCACCGCGATGCATCTGACCTCGGCCCTGTTCAATCAAAAGGCCGGTGTCGGAATTCAGTTGATCGCCTATCGCGGCACCGCGCCGGCCTCGGTCGACGTTCTCGCCGGCCACATCCCGCTCGCCGTGCTGGATATCCCCGCGTCCAAGCAATTGATCAACGACGGCAAGTTGAAAGCGCTCGGCGTCTCCGCCGCAAAACGTGTGGTGTTCCTGCCCGACGTTCCCCCGCTGGCGGAGCAGGGCCTCAGCGAATTCGAATCCGTCGGCTGGTTTGGCGTCGTCGCGCCCGCCGGCACGTCGCCCGAAATCATCAACACGTTGAATGCCGCCTTCGTGAAGGCGTTGAGCGATCCCGCCGCAATCGAAAAAATCCGGGTGCTCGGCGCCGAACCTGCGCCCAGCTCGCCCGAGGCTTTTGCAAAATTCATCCGGAGCGAAAGCGAGAAATGGGGCAAGCTGATCGCCGAGACCGGAATCAAGAGCGAATAAGCGATCGTCCGCGGCACGGCCTCGCGGGCACATATCAGAAGGCCTCTAACAACGCCATTTGATCCCGATCAATGCGGCGGCCCTTTCACTTCGCGATCTTGGCGGGCGAAAGGGGTTCGAGCGTGGCGCATAGCGAAGGCCTGTCCCATACCGAAGCGCGTCTGAACCGTCCGGTCCGGCCGATCCTGCGCGACGCGGACGGCCGTCTGCCTCACGAGAGCGAGTTTCTCAAACAACTCGGGATTCGCGTCCGCGAGATGCGCGCGCTGCGCGGCATGTCGCGCCGGGAACTCGCCCGCCTGTCCGGGCTTTCCGAGCGCTTCGTGGCGCAGATCGAGGTGGGCAAGGGCAATGTCTCGATCGTGCGGCTGCTGCGGATCGCGATGGCGTTTCGCGGCGATGGACCGGCTGCCTGACCGGCCGCGTACACGGAGATATGGCCATGGGAGAGCTCGTTCTTGCGGCCAAGGTCAGCCACGTGCCGTCCTTGATGCTGTCGGAGGTCGCGGGCAGCCCGCTCAGGAGCGCGCGGCAAGGCGCGGTGAATGCGCTGCGCGAACTCGGACGCCGGGCGCGGGAGCGCCGCGTCTCGACCTTCGTGGTGTTCGATACGCACTGGCTGTCCAATTTCGGCTATCACATCAACGCCAATCCGCACCATCGTGGCGCCTTCACCAGCCACGAAGCCCCGCAGATGATTCAGGATCTGCATTACGATCTGCCGGGTCACACGGCGCTGGCCGAAGCGATCGCGGCTGAAGCCGCCGGCGCCGGCCTCAATGTGATCGCGCACAGGGTTGCGAGCCTCGGGCTCGAATACGGCACCATCGTGCCGATGCACTACATGAACGCCGACGGCTGGGCCAGGGTGGTCTCGGTCGCGACGCCGCTGTTCACCTCGCTGGAGGAGAGCCGCCTTCTGGGCGAAGCGACGCGTCGCGCCATCGCGCTATCAGGCGAACGGGTGGCGATCCTTGCCAGCGGATCGCTGTCGCATCGGCTGTGGCCGAACAAGAAGCTCGGGCCGGAGGCGTGGACCTCGATCGCGAGCGAATTCAACCGTCAGGTCGATCTGCGCGTGCTCGAACTTTGGCAGCAGCGCCGCTACCGCGAATTCATCGCCATGCTTCCGGACTACGCGGTCAAATGCAACGGCGAGGGCGGCATGGCCGATACCATCATGCTGTTCGCAGCGCTCGGCTGGGATCGCTATGACGGCGAAGCCGAGCAGCTTTGCGACTATTTTCCGTCGAGCGGCAGCGGCCAGGTCAATGTCGAGTTTCACGTCGGCGGATGAACTGACCGGCTGGTCTCACGCGGCGCTCAGCTCCGCGCCCGCTTCTCCACATTCGCAATTCGTTCCGGCACGCCGAATTCCTTGCGGCAGACTTCGGCGAGCACGGCGACGCCCTCGCGGATCTGCTCATGCGAGGGGCTGGCGAAGCACAGCCGCAGCCGGCTGCCGGAGTAGGCCTTGTCGGTCGACCATTCCGGCCCGGGATTGATCGCGACGCCGGCGGCGAGCGCGGCCTGATAGAGTTTTAGCGTGTCGACATTGTCGGGCAGCTTCACCCACAGGAAGATGCCGCCCTTGGGATCCTCGAATTCGGCCGCGGTGCCGAACTGCTCGTTGAGGGCTTCCATCAGCGTGTCGAGCTTGGCGCGCAGGCCGCGCGTCAGCTTCGGCACATGGGTGGAAAAATGCGGCGCGCAATATTCCGCCAGCACCATCTGCTCCAGCGCGCCGCTTCCGGCGTCGGTCTTCAGCGCCAGCATCCGCGACATCATTTCCCAGGGCGCGACGATGAAGCCGACGCGCAGTGCCGGCGCGATCGATTTCGAGAACGAGCCGATGTGAATGACGCCGCCATGCGGGCTCATGGCGTAGATCGCGGGCGGGCGCTTCGCCGGTCCAGATCAGATCGGCGTAGCAATCGTCCTCGAAGATCGGCACGCCATATTGCTGCGACAGTTTCAGCATCTCCGCGCGCCGCGTCTCCGGCATGATCGACCCGGTCGGGTTCTGCACGGTCGGGATGGTGTAGATGTATTTCGGCGTGATGCCGCGGCTCTTGTGGTCGGCAAGCGCTGCCGCCAGCGCGTCCATCCGCATGCCCTGATCGTCAAGGGGAATGCCGACCGCCTTGACGCCGAGCCGCGTCAGCCGGTTCAGCGCGCCCTGATAGGTCTCCTGTTCGACCAGCACGGTGTCGCCGCGCGCCAGCAGCGTTTGATTGACGAGGTCGAGCGCCTGCAGCGAGCCCGAGACGATCATGATGTCGTCGGCGCCGCAGGCGATGCCGGCGTCGCGCTTGAGTTTTGCGGTGAGGAATTCGCGCAGGGGACGATAGCCCTGCGGGCCGCTGGCAAGCCCGTAGGTCGCCAGCGTCTTGCCCTCGCGCCGGAGCACGGCATTGATCGCGTCGATCAGGCCGTCGACCGGCACCTGGTCGGGATCGTTGTTGCCGCCGACGAAACTGTATTTGGCAAGGCCGGTCCACCGCGCGGCCGGCGCCGGCAATCCGGCGGGCAGCAATGGCGCAAAGTCGAAGGGGGTTGCGGTGGACATGGACATTCACTCCCGTTTTGTTTTTCGTTGAGAAGGTCTTTGCGACCCTCCGGCAGGCTAGTTCTTGCAGGCTAGTTCTTGCAGGCTAGTTCTTGATAACCCTGATCGGCCGCCCCTGGGTGATGAAGGCGTAATGCCCGGGTCCGACGCTGCCGACCATCAGCGCCTCGACCGCGGGCTCGGCGATTTCGCCCGTGGCCGCCCAGTCGACCACGAAATTGGCCCCCGTTCCGCCGCGCACGTCATTCGCGGGAATGAAGACTTCGACGGTCGCGAACGGTTTTAGCGCAACCGGCGACTTGAGGTAGCTCTCCACCATCTTGCCTGATGTGTCGAAATAGGC
The DNA here is from genome assembly GCA_963840465.1 of uncultured Alphaproteobacteria bacterium. GTDB lineage: Bacteria > Pseudomonadota > Alphaproteobacteria > Rhizobiales > Xanthobacteraceae > Bradyrhizobium. The sequence continues at coordinate 328,456 of CAWIZF010000075.1, forward strand.
GATCCGCTTCAGGATCAGCGGGCGGGTTTCGGACGCGTTGTGGACGCTGAGCGTGACCGAAAAATCCGCCCGCAGCTTGCCCTGGCTCATCGAGACGCTGGAATAGACCGGTACGTAGAAGGCGCCCGATACGGCGGGATTTTCTGCCGGCACCGCGGTCAGGGAGGCGGCGAAATTCTGTTCGATGGCCCCGGCCTGCGCGCTTGCGGCAGGCGAATATAGTATCGACAGCGCGGCCAGAATCGCGAGAAAAGCCCCCATTCCATGGCTGTGACACATTGCTTGTTTGACCCCTGCGCCGGGACCTCTAGGTTGGGGTAGGGGCAGAAATCGGACCTATGCACGAGCTTATTCGCGATATCACCTTATGTATCCTGTTCGCCTGGGTGCTCGGCCTGCTGGCCCATTTCTCCCGGCAGCCGCTTGATCCTGGCCTACCTTATCGCCGGGTTCATCATTGGTCCATTCGGCATGGGCCTGGTCAAGTCCCAGGAATCGATCAACGTCATCTCCGAACTCGGCCTGATCTTCATGCTGTTCATGATCGGGCTGGAAATCGACCTGAAGAAGATCGTGCGCGCCGGCAAGGTCATCCTGTTTGCCGCCGGCGGGCAATTGATCGGCGGCTGCCTGCTCGGGATATTGTTCTTTATCGGGATCGGCCTGTCGATGGGCGGCGGCCGTTTCGACGCGCTGTATCTCTGCATCGCCTGCGCGCTGTCGAGCACGGTGATCATCGTCAAGGTGCTGTACGAGAAGCGCGAGCTCGACACGCTGCCCGGGCGGATCACGCTCGGCGTGCTGGTGCTGCAGGACATTTTTGCGATCCTGTTCCTGGCGGTGCAGCCGAGCCTCGATAACCTGCAGATCAGCGTGATCCTGCTGTCGATCGCGCGGGTCGGCGCGCTGGTGGCGACCGCGCTGGTGCTCAGCCGCTACGTGCTGCCGTGGCTGTTCCACCAGATCGCACGCCGGCCGGAACTGATCCTGCTCGGCGCGCTGGCCTGGTGCTTTCTGATCGGCGAGATCGCGGAGAGGCTGCATCTGTCGCGCGAGATGGGCTCGCTGGTGGCGGGCGTTTCGCTGTCGACCTTCCCCTATGCGCTCGACGTCACCGCCAAGGTGACGACGCTGCGCGACTTCTTCATCACGCTGTTCTTCGTCTCGCTCGGCATGACGATCCCGATCCCCGGTGCGTCGGTGATCGGGCTGGCGCTGATGATTGCCGCCTTCACGGTCGTCAGCCGCGTGGTGACGACGTTCACGCCGCTCTATCTGATGAAGCAGGGCCTGCGCGCCAGCCTGTTGCCGGCGATCAACCTGGCGCAGATCTCGGAATTCTCGCTGGTCGTGATCCAGACCGGCGTCGCGGCGCACCATATCAGCGCCGAGACCGTCGAGTGCGGCGTCGTTCGCTTTCGTGGTGCTGGCGGTGCTGAGCACCTTCGTCATGGGCGCGCAGCGACCAGGTCACGCGCGCCCTGATCGGCCCCCTGAAGCGGATCGGCTTGCGCGATCTCGATCACAAGCATGACGCCGATGCCGGTCACGAGGGCGGGCACGGGGAGGCGCGCCGGATCGTCATCCTCGGCTTCTTCCGCGCCGCCAGCGCGCTGTTGAGCGAGATCGAGCGACGCAGTCCGGCGGTTCTCGAACAGATCACGGTGATCGATTTCAATCCGCTGGTGTTCCGCACCTTGACCGACCGCGGCATGCACGTGGTCTATGGCGACATCAGCAATGTGGATACGCTGGTGCATGCCGGCGTCGGCAAGTCCGAACTGATCATCCTCAGCATTCCGGACTCGCTGTTGAAGGGCGCCGACAACGAAAAGCTGGTCCGCCATGTCCGCTCGCTCAATCCGACCGCCAAGATCGTCGCGACCGCGGAGATCCTGGCCAATGTCGGCGACCTCTACGGGGCGGGCGCCGACTACGTCACGGTGACCCGGCTCAGCGACGCCCATGAGCTCTATAAGGTCATCGAGGCCGCGCAGGCCGGGCTGCTGGAAGACAAGCGCGCCGAGACCGACGCGCTGCTCAGCGAGCGCCGCGAGGTGCTGCCGTAGGCGAAAAGGAAACCTGCGTAGCCCGGATGGAGCGAAGCGAAATCCGGGACATTCGCAAATGGGTGGACTTCCCCGGATTGCGCTTCGCTCCATCCGGGCTACTCACAGGGGCCTCACAAGCTGCTGTCTTGCGCCATCGCCTCGGCGAACGCGGCGCGGCGGCGGGCGATGAAGCCGGCGATCAGGATGGCGGCGACCAGTAGCCAGATGGCGACCGCGATCGGGCTCTCGACATAGATCCAGGGATCGCCCTGGCTCAGGAACAGCGCCTCGCGAAAATGCTTCTCGATGTTCGGCCCGAGGATGAGGCCGACCACCAGCGGCGCGAGCTGGAACTTCATCTTGTTGAAGAAATAGCCGAGCACGCCGGCGCCGAGCAGCACCCAGACGTCGAAGATGCTGTTGCGGACGCTGTAGGTGCCGATCACCGACAGCACCAGCAGCAGCGGAATGAACAGATAGTGCGGAATCCGCAACAGGCTGACCCAGACGCCGACCATCGGAATATTCAGCGCCAGCAGCATGACATTGCCGATATAGGCCGAGGCGATCAGGCCCCAGAAGATTTCCGGGTGCTGGGTGATCAACAGCGGCCCGGGCTGGATGCCCTGCACCAGCATGGCCGAGATCATCAGCGCCGCGATCGGCGTAAAGGGAATGCCGAGCGCGAGCAGCGGCACCAGCGAGGCGGTGGCGGCCGAATTGTTGGCGGCTTCCGGCCCCGCGACGCCTTCGATGGCGCCGCTGCCGATTTCGTGAGCGTATTTCGACGTCGCCTTTTCCAGCCGGTAGGAGGCGAACGAGGCCAGCGTCGCCGCAGGCCCGGGCACCAGGCCAAACAAAAAGCCGAGGAAGGTGCCGCGCAGCCAGGACGGCACCGCGCGCTTCCACTCGGTGCGCGTCGGCAGCAGCTCGCGCATCTTGACCGACTGAGGCTTGTTCGCGGCATGCGCCCGGTCTTCGACCAGCAGCATCAGTTCCGCAAAGCCGTAAAGCCCGACCACGACGGGCACCAGCGAGACGCCTTCGGCGAGATCGGGAATTCCAAACGTGAAGCGCGTCTCGCCGGTCACCGCTTCCTGGCCGATGGTCCCCAGCATCAATCCGATCGTCATCGGCAGCAGCGCGGAGGCAAGCGTGCCGCCCGAAATCCGCGACATCACGACCAGGCCGCCCGCGGTGAGCGCGAAAAATTCCGCAGGCCCGAACAGGATCGCGACCTGGGCGAGATAGGAGGAGAACATCATGACGCCGATGACGGCGAGGGTGCCGCCGACAAAGGAGCCGACGGCGACGATGGTCAGCGTCGCGCCGGCACGGCCCTTCTTGGCGAGCTGATAGCCGTCGATCGCGGTGACGACGGAGGCGGACTCGCCGGGAATGTTGAGCAGGATCGCGGTGGTCGAGCCGCCATACATCGAGCCGTAGAAGATGCCGGCCATCATGATCAGGCCGGCGGTCGGATCGAGCGAGAAGGTGAGCGGCAGGATCAGGGCGACGCCGGCGACCGGGCCGAGGCCCGGCAGCACGCCGATCGCGGTCCCTGCGAACGCGCCGACGAACGCCGCCAGCAAATTGGCCGGCGTGGCCGCAACGCTCAATCCATACAGCAGGCCCTGGAGGGAGTTCATTTATCTCTCCCGTCATTCCGGGGCGCGCGAAGCGCGAACCCGGAATCGCGAGATTCCGGGTCGGCGCTTCGGCCCCCGGAATGACGGGATGCCAGAACAGCCATTGCCGGAACACGCCGCCGGGCATCTGCACTTGCAGAAGCCGGACGAAGAACCATTCGAAGATTAGCGCAATGGCGATGGCATAGATCGCGAGCCGCAGCAGCGATCGGGTGGGATCGTCCGACAGCAGCCACATGCTGGCGAACAGGAACAGCGCCGAGGCGACCATGTTGCCGATGACCGGCATCGCGAGGAAGTAGAGCGCGAATGCGGCGAGCAGCAGCAGCAGCCGGCCAAGGTCGGCGCCGGCCGGCAGCGTGAAGGTCGCCGGCATCGTTCCGTCGCCGCCGCCACGCCGTTCGAGCAGCACCGACAGCCCCGAGATCGCGAGCAGGGCGCCCAGTGCGATGGGAAAGATCGCAGCGCCCGGCTTGTGCCATCGCCCGACCGACAGCGTCTGCCAGGCGTTCGTCACGTAGAGGGCGGACAGCAGCAGCGCGAGCAAAGCAGCCATCCGCCGCGCCGGGACCAGCGAGAAACTTCGCGCTGGCGTCACTTGTCGTCGTCCAGGAACTTGATGACGTCGCGGAACTTGGCGTCATAGCCGGCCAGTTCCTTTTTCATGTCGTCGCCGAATTTCGGATCCCAGGTGTAGCCGTTGGTCTTCAGGAAACTCTTGAACTCGTCGCTCTCGACGATGACTTTCGAGACCGCGAGCAGCTTTTCCAGCACCGGCTTCGGCAGGCCGTTGGGGGCGATCACGTAATAGCCGACCGGAAAGGTGTCCTTCCACGGCGTCTCGCCGATCGGCTTGGCATCCGGGAGCAGTTCGTATTTGCCTTCCTGGAACACCGCCAGCACCCGCAGCTTGCCGGCGTCGATCTGGCCCTTCATGCCGGGCGCAAAGCCGGCGGTGCCGTCGACACGGCCGCCCAGCGCCGCCAGCGTCGCTTCGCCGCCACCGCCGGTAAACGGCACCGTGGCGATGCGCAGGCCTGCCAGCTTGTTGAGCTGCTGGATGGCGATGTCGTTGATGGAGCGCAGCCCGGACACCGAAACCTTCAGCTTGCGCGGGTTGGCCTTGGCTTCAGTGAGGAAGTCGTCGAGCGTCTTCCATCGCGCCTCCGCCGGCACCGCCAGGATGACCGGCAGGTCCGAGAGCTTTGCGATCGACTGGTAGTCGTTGGCCGATTTCCACACCAGCCCCTTCATTTCGTGCGGCTGGTACGCCAGCGACGAACTGGAGCCGAGCCCGATGGTATAGCCGTCCGGGGCGGCGCGGATCACCGCGCCGGTGCCGATGGTTGCGGAAGCGCCCGGCTTGTTCTCGACGATGACCTTGACCTTGAGCTGCTTCTCCAGGAGCTCGGCATATTTACGGCTGATCGGGTCGGTCGAGCCGCCCGGCGCGTAGGGCACATAGAAGGTGATGTCGCGGGTCGGCCATTCGTCCGCGGCGCGCGCAGGCTGCGATACGCCCGCAACCGCCAGCAGCGTCAATCCGGCCCATGCCATCAGACGGAAATTCGCTTCACGCATCATGTCTCTTCCCCAACGCCTGCTTCTTTTTCTTATGGGATGACCATGGCGATTGATGCCTGACCTCGTCAATGATTATTGCCATGCGGGTCCGTTGTAGCAGGGCTTCCGTCAAGCCGGCCGGCGCCGTTCCGCCCTGCGTATTGACGCTGGCGCAGACCATTGAGTCCGGCTAATGCACTGGCTGCAAATAGCGAGATGTTGGAAAAATGGCCGATACCATCCAGGAAGTTCTGCAAGCGTTTGCCAAGGGTGAGCTCGTCGTCGTCACCGACGATGACGACCGGGAGGGCGAGGGCGATTTGATCGTCGCGGCGTCGTTCTGCACGGCGGAGAAGATGGCGTTCATCATCCGCCATACCTCGGGCATCGTCTGCGCGCCGATCACCACCGACGACGCCCGCCGGCTGCGGCTCGATCCGATGGTGGCGCACAACGAGTCCAACCACACCACCGCCTTCACGGTCTCGATCGACTACAAGCCCGATGGCGGCACCGGCATTTCGGCGGATGAGCGCGCCTCGTGCTGCCGCGCGCTCGCCAATCCCAACGCCGGCGCCAATGATTTTGCCCGGCCCGGCCACATCTTTCCGCTGATCGCGCGCGACGGCGGCGTGCTGCTGCGCTCCGGCCATACCGAGGCGGCCGTCGATCTCTGCAAGCTCTCCGGCCTGCCGCCGGTCGGCGTCATCTCCGAGTTGATGAACGACGACGGCACCGTGATGAAGGGCGAGCAGGTTGCGCGCTTCGCCGCCACCCACAAGCTCAAGCACGTCACGATCGCTGACATGATCGCCTACCGCCAGGCGCGCGAGAAGCTGATCGAGCGGGTCGCGACCTTCACCACCGACAGCCCGATCGGGCCGCTGCAGGGCTATGCCTATCGCTCGCCGTTCGACGAGATTGCGCATGCCGCGTTCGTCTATAACGGCATCGGCGACGGCAAGAACGTGCTGACGCGGCTGCACAAGCCGAACATCGTCAAGGATATCTTCACCGGCCCGGCGCGCATGCAGATCGTGCTGAACCATTTCCAGAAGGCCGGCCGCGGCGTGCTGGTCTATCTGCGCGACGGCGCGGCCGGGGTTCCGGTCCAGCCGGTCGGCGAACAGAAATCGGCGGAGGCCGATCGCAACCGGCAATGGCGTGAAGTCGGCGTCGGCGCCCAGATCCTGCGCGATCTCGGCATCACCTCGATCGTCAACCTCACGTCCTCGGTGCACGACTACAAGGGACTATCCGGTTTCGGCATCGAGATCGTCTCCAACGAAAAGTTGGAGGGATAGACGTTCGTCATTCCGGGATGGTGCGTTAGCACCAGACCCGGAATGACGCTGCGATTGCACTTCGGCCGATAGCGCATTAGTTTGTCGACAATTTCCATGAGGACAGTGATGCGAAAGGGATTTTCATGAGCGTGCGCCCTCAGACCAAGGACAAGCCGGCGGCGGCTTCTTTCCAGTGGGACGATCCGTTCCTGCTCGACGAGCAGCTCACCGAAGACGAGCGCATGATCCGCGACACCGCGCGCGCCTATGCGCAGGACAAGCTGCTGCCGCGTATCGTCAAGGCCTATCTCGAAGAGAAGACCGACCGCGAGATCTTCAACGAGATGGGCGAACTCGGCCTGATCGGTATCACGCTGCCGGAGGAGTATGGCTGCGCCAATGCCAGCTACGTCGCCTATGGCCTGGTGGCGCGCGAGATCGAGCGCGTCGATAGCGGCTATCGCTCGATGAACTCGGTGCAGTCGTCGCTGGTGATGTATCCGATCTACGCCTATGGCGACGAGAACCAGCGCAAGAAATACCTGCCCAAGCTCGCCACCGGCGAGTGGGTCGGCTGCTTCGGCCTGACCGAGCCGGATGCCGGCTCCGATCCCAACGGCATGAAGACCCGCGCCGAAAAGGTCTCCGACGGCTACAAGCTGACCGGCAGCAAGATGTGGATTTCCAACGCCCCGATCGCCGACGTCTTCGTGGTGTGGGCGAAATCCGCCGCGCATGACAACCAGATCCGCGGCTTCATTCTCGAAAAGGGCATGAAGGGCCTGTCGGCGCCGAAGATCGGCGGCAAGCTGTCGTTGCGCGCCTCGGTCACCGGCGAGATCGTGATGGACGGCGTGGTGGTGCCGGAGAGCGCGCTGCTGCCCAACGTATCCGGCCTGAAGGGGCCGTTCGGCTGCCTCAACCGCGCCCGCTACGGCATTTCCTGGGGCGTGATGGGCGCCGCGGAAGACTGCATGCACCGCGCCCGGCAGTACACGCTCGACCGCAAGCAGTTCGGCCGGCCGCTGGCGGCGACCCAACTGGTGCAGAAGAAGCTCGCCGACATGGAGACCGAAATCGCGCTCGGCCTGCAGGCCTCGTTGCGCGTCGGCCGCCTGATGGACGAGGGCAAGATGGCGCCCGGAGATGATCTCGATCGTCAAGCGCAACAATTGCGGCAAGGCGCTCGATATCGCCCGCGTGTCCCGCGACATGCACGGCGGCAACGGCATCCAGATCGAGTACCACGTGATGCGCCACACCGCGAATTTGGAAACCGTGAACACCTATGAAGGCACCCACGACGTCCACGCCCTGATCCTGGGCCGGGCGATCACGGGCATTCAGGCGTTTTCGTAGGCTTCAAACTACTCCGACCTCATCCTGAGGAGCCCGCGCCTTCGCGGGCGTCTCGAAGGATGGCCGCGCGACAGATCTTGCCTGATGCTTCGAGACGGCCCTGCGGGCCTCCTCAGCATGAGGGTTCGGTGGGAAGCGCGGCGCTACATACAGGCGAGTCCCCATGGCCGACAACGACGACATCCCGTTCAACCGCGACTTCCCGCTTAAGCCGGGCGTCGTCGACGAAGCCCGGCCCGGCGTGCGGCGTGTCCTGTGCAACAATCCGAGCCCGTTCACCTTCACCGGCACGGTCAGCTACATCGTGGGCAAGGGCAAGGTCGCGATCATCGATCCCGGACCCGACGACGAGGCGCATGCCAAGGCGCTGCTCGACGCCGTGCGCGGCGAGACCGTGACGCATATTCTGGTCACCCACACCCACCGCGACCACTCGCCGAACACCGCGCGGATCAAGGCCGCCACCGGCGCGCCGGTCTATGCCGAGGGGCCGCATCGCGCCTCGCGGCCGCGCTTCGAGAGCGAGAAGCATAATCCGGAATCCGGCGCCGATCGCGATTTCAGGCCCGATATCGAAGTGAAGAACGGCGACGTCATCGAAGGGCAGGGTTTTGCGCTGGAGGCGGTCGCAACGCCCGGCCACACCGCCAACCATCTGGCGTTCGCGTGGGCCGAGCGAAAGATCAATTTCGTCGGCGATCACGTGATGGGCTGGTCGACCTCGATCGTGGCGCCCCCGGACGGATCGATGATCGACTACATGGCCTCGCTGGCGCGGCTGGAAGCCCGCGCAGAGGATCTGTATTTCTCGGGCCACGGGCCGGAAATTCCGGAAGCGCAGCGCTACGTCCGTTTCCTGACCCGGCACCGCCAGGCCCGCGAAGCCTCGATCCTGCATCGCCTCGCCAAGGGCGAGGCCGATATTCCGACCATGGTGCGCGCGATCTATATCGGCATCGACCCGCGGCTGACCGACGCCGCCGGCTATTCCGTGCTGGCGCATCTGGAAGATCTGGTCGCGCGCGGCATCGTGGCGACGGAGGGCGATCCGGTGATCGGCGGGACATATCGGATGGCGTAGGGGCGAATAGCGAGTAGCGAGTAGGGAAAGGCCGCCTCGTTACCATTCGCCACTCGCCATTCGCCCCGTCACTTCTTCACCGTCTTCGCCTGCGCTTTCGCCGGCGTTTGCGGCTTCTTCTGCGCCGGTTTGGCGTTGTCGGCCGCCGTATTGATGTCCTCGATCAGCTTGGTGACGCGCGCGGCGTTGCTGCCGAGGTCGCTTTCGAAATAGCGCGAGGAGGAGCGGATATCGACACGGGATTCCTCGCCGTCGGGCGTGATGCGGATCGAGACGTCCTCGCGGAATCCCATGATCGGCGTCCGCGCCACCGCCTCGATGCGGCCGATGCGGCGCGGCGGCTGCGGCGGCCGCTCGTCGATCACGAGCCATTTGCGCTTGGTGACCAGCGCCAGCGCCACCTCATAGGCCCGCTGCGGCGGGACTTCGAGCTCCACGGTCTCGATATCGGGATAGGCAATGCGCTGCTGTTCGGCCGAATAGAGCCCGGCATAGACCGCGGAGTTGGTGCCGTCGCCGCTGCGCAGCCGCGCCAGCGCCTCGAAGCGCGGCGGATCGATCGGATCGGTGGTGACGTCGTAGATCTTCGGCAGCTTGCGGTACTGCAAAGCCAGGTAGGCCGGGTAGGCGAGCAGGATGGTGCTGATCAGGAACGCCAGCAGGATCCGGCCCATGCCGCGCGACCCGTTCTGCCAGATCGCGGCAAAGGCGGCGAGGCCGACCAGGATCGACAGCACGGCGCAACCGAGCGCGCCGAAGAAGGTCGCCAGCGCCGGCTTCATTTCCAGGAAGCCGAAGCGGACGATCAGGATCGAGACCACCACCGCGACCACGGCAAAAATGGCGAGGTTGCGCGACCAGGTGGCGAGGCTGGACACGGGCTCCGACTGGTAGGGAGCGGAAAACCTTCGGGCCATCGGTAAATCTGCCGGGTTGGAGTCTGTCCGGCCGGCGGGCGGGCCGGGCTGCAAACTCGCAGCTTGAGACCACGGCGGGGCGCGAATTTCAAGGTTTGCGCACGACTAATCGGCCAAAGCACGGCCGCAGCTACCTCGCCGTTAACTATCCCTGTAAATCGATTATTAGTTGTACGATTGAAGTAGGTCCAACTTTCGTCTACCTCTTGCCCCCGGGTTGTCGTATTTGCCGTAATGGGACTGTCCTGCGGGACACGGCGAGCGCCAACCAAATGGGAAACGGTGGGTGTCAGCCGGAAGCGCTGCAGGATGATCTTAACTCCTGGTCCTTGATACTGGGCGGAGCCGCAAAGATGCGGTTGCGCCCATCCGGAGTTTCAGGGATCATCGCATAGGGCGCAATCGGCATACGTCCGCGGGGCTGGTGGATAGCCTCATTGGGGCGAGTGTTCAGTATGAGTGATGCAAAGCACGAAGGATATCTCGGTCCGAACGATCCGGAATACTATGCGCCGCGCGAGTTGAGGGAGCGGGCGACCGGCGAGCAGCCGAGCCCGTCGCTCGTGCAGAACGATGGATGGCGTCCGCGAATGCCGACGGAAGGACCGCCCTTGCAACCATATGGCAAGCCTGCACGCCGTCAGGATTCCGAAGTGTTCACCAAGGCCGTCGCGCAGGCGATGCAGGAGGCGAGGGACATGGCGCCGGTCGAAGCGCCATCCGTGCTCCGCGATCTGTCGGGACGGCGCGCGTTGCTCCAGCAGGTCATCCGTTTCTCGATCGCGGTGGCGATTGCAGCGAGCATCGCGACGCTTCTCGTCATGGCCATTCCGTCTTCGCAACGCCCCGCCGGCCAGGAACGCGTCGCTTTCGGCCGCCTGGCAGTCGGTCAAATCGTCGGTGATCCCGGCGCCGCAGCAGCCGGCGCCGCAGAAGCGCACGGCGACTTTGGCCGTGCAGGACGGCAGCGGGTTCACCAACGATCCGGTGCCGCTCGGCATTCACGTCGGCGCTCCGCCGCCCGACGCGTTCGTATCCATCAGCGGACTGACGGCCGGCGCCCGCCTGACGTCGGGCAAACGTATCGGCGCCGGCGAGTGGCGCGTGCCGGCGACGGAGATTTCCGGCGTTTCGGTCATTCCGCCGGAAGGATTCGCCGGCCAGATGCTGGTGACGGCTGAATTGCGTGACGCTACCGGCGCGGCGCTCACCGGCACCTCCACGCGGCTGAGCTGGCAGGCTGCCCCAAATCTTGCTGCACCAAGTCTTGCCGCGGTAGCGCCCAGGGCCGCAACGCGCCGCCGCCGGCTGCCGTGTCGCCGCCAGTTGTCGTGCCGCCGCCGGTTGCCGTGGCGCCGCCTGTCGCCGTGGCACCGCCGGTCGCCGTGGCCACGGCCGCGCCGTCGGCGATGCCGGCCTCGCCGCGGGCGGAGGTCGTGCGCAGCCTCGATGCGAGGGAAGTCGCTACCCTGATCAAACGCGGACAGGATCTGCTCTCCAGCGGCGACGTCCAGTCGGCCCGGCTGTTGCTGATGCGCGGCGCCGAAGCGCGCGATGCGCGGTCAGCCTTGCTCGTCGGCACGACCTACGATCCGGCGCTGCTCAGGCAGATCGGCGCCGATGGTCCGATGGCGGACGTTGCCCAGGCCCGGATCTGGTATCAGCGCGCAAAGGAGTGGGGTGAACCCGACGCACAGCGAAAGCTGGACGGACTGGCGCTATCGAGGTGATTTCGACGCGGCGCCTCGCACGCGCCCGTCAGAGTTTTTTAGTACTGGAGTTTTTTCCATGATGATGCGATTTGCTACCCGCGTGGCGTTTCGCTGCGCGGTCGCGCTGTTGTGCGCGACATCGGCCTTCGCCCAAGGTAGCCCCTCAGGGCAACAAGGGCGAGATCGATCCCGGCGCAGTGAGCGACGGACTGAAGGCCATATTCAGCTATAGCAGCGGCAACAAGAGCACGCGCGAACGGCTCAACGCCAACACCATCACCGTGATGACGGGCACGATCGGCGGCACCTATGTGCAGTTCGGGGCCGACCTCGCCTCGGTGCTCGACGAAGGCGACCAGATCCGCGTGCTGCCGATCGTGGGCCGCGGATCGGTGCAGAGCATCGCCGACATCCTTTTCCTCAAGGGGGTCGATCTCGGCATCATGCGTGCCGACACGCTCGATTACCTGGAAAGGAAGGGCTACACCGGCAACATCCGCGGCCAGTTCGCCTATATCACCAAGCTCTACAATGAGGAGATGCACGTCGTCGCCAAGACGTCGATCAAGAGCCTCGGCGATCTGAACGGCAAGCGCGTCGCCGTCGACCTGCCGAACGGAGGAACGTTCGTCACCGCGATCACGATCTTCGAACGGCTGGGCATCAAGCCGGTCTATGCCTTCATCGAGCAGCGCGTCGCCTATGAAAAGCTCAAGAGCGGCGAACTCGATGCGGTCGTGGCGGTGCAGGGAAGCCCGTCCAGGGCCGTAGGCCAGGTGAAGGGAGACAACCTGCATTTGGTCCCGATCCCCTATAGCGAGCCGCTGCAGAGCGATTATCTGCCGTCCGAGCTCAGGGCGGAGGACTATCCGTCGCTGATCCCGCCCGGCGGCCGTGTCGATACCGTCGCCGTGCCGGCGATCCTGGCGGCCTATAACTGGTCGCCGAAGAGCGAGCGATACGGCAAGGTCGAGCATTTCGTGAAGATATTCTTCGACCGCCTGAAATCGCTGCAACAGCCGCCGTTCCATCCGAAGTGGAGGGAAGTGGTGTTGAGTGCGCCCCTGAAGGGATGGACGCGCTTCCCGGCGGCCCAGGAATGGCTGGACAGAAATGCCACCGTCGCGGCCGACACGCGCCAGAGGTTCGAGCAGTTCATGGGCGCGCAGGCCCGTGACACCGGCAGGCAGGATACGCAGGCGGTGGAGGACGACGCGAAGCTCTACCAGCAATTCCTGAAGTGGAAGGAAAGCCAGCCGGGCGCCAGGCGGTAGCGCCGGATGCGATCAGGTTGGGCCGTGAGGACGGACCATCTCGTGCCCCGGACGCAAGCGGCGTGAGTGCTACGAGCCGGAGCCCATTCTACTTTGCATGGGGTTGTTTTCGCGATTTGTGTTTGGGTGTCTGAGGTGCACCGTGAAAAGGCCGCCTTCCTTTGCGGGAAGGCGGCCTTCTTTAATTCGGGCGTGGGCTTGGCCTCACGCCGCGGCGTTCGGGAAGCGGTAGCTCTTGAACTGTTCGCGTAGCGCGGTCTTCAGGATCTTGCCGGTCGCGGTGTGGGGAATGCCGTCGACGAAGGCGACGTCGTCGGGCATCCACCATTTGGCGATCTTGCCGTCCATGAATTGCAGGATGTCCTCGCGGCTGGCTTTCTGGTCCTGCTTGAGCTGGATGATCAGCAGCGGACGCTCGTCCCATTTCGGGATGATAGACGCCGATCACGGCGGCTTCCGCGACCGCGGGATGGCCGACCGCGAGGTTTTCCAGGTCGATCGACGAAATCCATTCGCCGCCGGACTTGATGACGTCCTTGGAGCGGTCGGTGATCCGCATATAGCCGTGCTCGTCAATCGTCGCGACGTCGCCGGTGTCGAAGAAGCCTTCGTCGTCGAGGATCTCGGTATCGACCTGGAAATAGGCCTTGGCGACCGCCGGGCCGGCGACCTTGAGGCGGCCGAACGTCTTGCCGTCCCACGGCAGTTCCTTGCCGGCGTCGTCGGTGATCTTCATCTCGACGCCGAACGGCGGGTAGCCCTGGGTCTGCAGGATGTCGAGCCGCTCTTCGCCGGTGAGTTCGGCGAACGGCGGCTTCAGCGCGGCGAGCGTGCCGATCGGGCTCATTTCGGTCATGCCCCAGGCGTGGCGCACGCGGACGCCCATGTCGACGAACAACTTGATCATCGAGCGCGGCATCGCCGAGCCGCCGCACACCACGCTGCGCAGGTGCGGCAGTTTCAGATTGCTGGCGGCCATGTGGTTGAGCAGCATCAGCCACACCGTCGGCACGCCCGCGGTGTGCGTGACCTTCTCGGTGATAAGCAGTTCGTAGACGGAGGCACCGTCGAGCTTTGCGCCGGGCATCACCAGCTTGGTGCCCATCGAGGGCGCGGAGAATGCGATGCCCCAGCTATTGGCGTGGAACAACGGCACCACCGGCAGCATTGTATCGGCGGCGTTGGCGCCGAGCGAGTCGACGTTGTTGGCCATCAGCGCGTGCAGCACGTTGGAGCGATGCGAATACAATACGCCTTTCGGATCGCCCGTCGTGCCCGAGGTGTAGCACATCGCGGCCGCGGTATTTTCGTCAAAGTCCTTCCACTTGAACTTGCCGTCGGCTTCCGCGATCCAGTCCTCATAGGCGACCGCGTTCTTCAGCGTGGTCTGCGGCATGTGGGCCTTGTCGGTCAGCACGATGTAGCGTTCGACGCTCGGCAGGTTGGCGGCGATCTTTTCCAGGATCGGCACGAAGGTGATGTCGGTCATCACCATTCGGTCCTGCGCGTGGTTGATGATCCAGGCGATCTGGTCGGGGAACAGCCGCGGATTGACGGTGTGGCAGATCGCGCCGATCCCCATGATGCCGTACCAGGCTTCGAGATGGCGCCAGGTGTTCCAGGCGATGGTGGCGACGCGGTCACCGAGCTTGATGCCGTCGCGGTCCAGCCGTTGCGATACTTTCAGTGCGCGTGCATGAATTTCGGCGTAATTGGTGCGATGAATGGGGCCTTCGACCGAGCGCGTGACGACCTCTTGCGTGCCGTGATACTTCGCCGCGTGTTCGATAATCCGATGGCACAGCAAAGGCCAGTCTTGCATCAATCCGAGCATACGCACTTCCCTCCGATGGTTTGTTCGTTGCCGCACGATCCGCCGACTATACGGGCGGATCGAGGGGTGGGTTCATGGAATTGACATGAACTTTACCGCGCAGAACGCAAGCCGAAAATGGGCTTATGGCGCCTTTCGTCGCATCGAAGCGGCAATGGTTACCGTTGCCGCGGTGGCGCTCCTGCTTGGCATGCCAACGGGGCCGGCCATCGCGGCGAAAGCGTCCCGCCAGGCGCCCTGGGGCGACCTGTTGAGGGTCGGATCGCCACACGAGCGGGGCAACGGCGCGGCATGCGGCGGTGCCGCTGCCAAAGCCGCGCCCGGCCGAAGCCCCTTCCGCCGAGCGCGACAAGCCGGACAAGGAGGAGCAGGCGAACGGCAAGCCCGACCAGCAGGCTGCGCCCACGGCGCCAGAGCCGTCGGCCTGCCGGCTGGCGCTGACCGACGACAATCGCGATTGCGCCCAGCATCCCCGACATCAAGGGCGCCGGCGGCTGCGGGGGTGAGGATCTGGTGCGGCTGGAGGCGATCGTGCTGCCGGACAAGCGGCGGGTTTCGGTCAAGCCGGCGGCGATCCTGCGCTGTACCATGGCGTCCGCGCTGGCCGAATGGATCCGCAGCGATATCGCGCCACTGGCGGAGCGCCTCGGCAGCGCCGTCTCCGATCTCGACAATTTCAACTCGTTCGAGTGCCGCGGCCGCAACCGCATCGTCGGCGCCAAGCTTTCCGAGCACGGCCGCGCCAACGCGCTCGACGTTCGCGCCTTCAAGTTCGCCGACGGCACCCCGGTCTCGCTGACCGACCGCACCGTGCCGCGGGGATTGCGCGAGAGCGTGCTGCATTCCGCCTGCACGCGGTTCTCGACCGTGCTGGGCCCGGGCTCGGACGGGTACCACGAGGACCATATCCATCTCGACCTGATGGAACGGCGCAACAATTACCGGATCTGCCAGTGGGACGTGTGGGACCCGCTGCCGCAGAAAGCGCCGCTATTGCCGGCCGAGCGGCCCGAGGAAGCGCCGCCGCGCGAGGTCGCCGCCAAGCCGGACGACGCCAAATCGGATGCGTAGCCAAGGCTCATGATGCCGAGTCCGACGCTCAAAAGTCGGATGCCGAGAAACCTGACGAGGCCGAGCCGCCGCGCGAGGAGAAGCCTGCAAAGAAAAAGCGCCGGCAAAACCGGCGCTCTTGATCTTCGGTGAGGTTAGCTTGGACTGCGAAGTAACCGGCGTCGGTTACTGCGCCTGCGGGCCGCTCTGGCCGCCGCCCTGCAGCGCCATCTTGGAATTGTACGGCGAGTCGCCCTGCTTGGGTTCGAGCACGACGACCACCGTGCCCTGCTTCACCCGGCTGTAGAGATCGATGACGTCCTCGTTGGTCATGCGGATGCAGCCCGACGAGATCGAGGCGCCGATATATTCCGGCTGGTTGGTGCCGTGGATGCGGAACAGCGTGTCCTTGTTGCCCTGGTAGAGGTAGAGCGCGCGGGCGCCGAGCGGATTGTCGACGCCGCCGGGCACCGAGGCCGGCAGGCCTTCGATGCGCTTGTGGATATCGGCGGTGGGCGTCCATTTCGGCCATTCGGCCATGTTGCCGACCTTGGCAATGCCGGAGAATGCGAGGGCTTCCTCGCCGACGGTGACGCCGTAGCGGATCGCCTTGCCGCTGTCCTGGACCAGATAGAGGTAATGATTATCGGAATCGACGACGATGGTGCCGGGCAGTTCCTTGCGGTGATAGTCGACGATGGCGCGGCGGAACGGCTCTGCCGGCGGCCACGGCGGCATAGCGCGCCTTGGCGAGCTGGGCCTTGTCGCTCGGCTTGAGGGTGGCTTCAGGGGCGGCCTGATAGGTGGTTGCCGGCATGCAACCAGACAACGCAAGGCCGGCGGCGAGCAGCCCCAGGATTACTTTCAGCGACGACATGGCACACTTCCAATCGAAAATCTGGCGTTCGCAGCAACAATGTTGCGCCTTAAACGCGACGATTCCATTAATCGCAGTATCCGCAAAAACCGGCCCTGATGCCAGCGTTTGCACGTTCGTTTCGCGCTGCGGAAGCGCGGCTGTGGCTTTTATGCCGCAAATTTTGCGACTTCCGGTTGATTTCTGGGCAGGAGCTACGCCGAGGCCGAATCTGCGGCCGCGCAGACGCCACCTCACGGCCATAAATGTGGATCGGCGGTTAATGCGCCGGTCATGAAGCGCTTGCCAGAATCGGGTTTAGTGCCGCTGGGTGCTTGCAGCGTTTTCAAGCGAAGTGGGTACCGTTTCACGCCAAGAAGACGCATCAAGACGAGATTGCCGCCCAGTTCCGGAGTTGCCCATGTTTTCGGTGTTTGTTCCCTCCGAACTCCTCCCTGAAGAAGGTTCCCGCCGCCGATCCGGCGGCGTTGCCGGACAATGCGGTCTGGATCGACCTGTTGAACCCGACGATGGAGGAGGACCGCGCGGTCGAGCGGCTGGCCGGGATCGCGGTGCCGACCCGGGAAGACATGCAGGAAATCGAGATTTCCAGCCGGCTCTATATCGAGAACGGCGCCCGCTACATGACCGCGACGCTGATGTGCCATTCCGACACCGATATGCCGAGGACCACGGCCGTCACCTTCATCCTTGCCGGCCATCGGCTGGTGACGGTGCGTTACGACGAGCCGAAGCCGTTTGCCCTGGTCGAGCACAAGCTGGCGCGGTCATGCATGCCGGGGATATCGGGTGAAATGGTGCTGATGGAACTGCTCGACGCGGTGATCGACCGCTGCGCCGACATTCTGGAGCGCGCCGGAGCCGAGGTCGATCAGGTCTCCCACGACATCTTCGAACCCGAAAGCGAGCGCCACGGCCAGGCCAAGCGATACTCCCAGATCCTGATCGCGATCGGTCGCAAGGGGGATTTGGTCTCGAAGGTCCGCGAGAGCCTGGTCTCGATCGGCCGCGTCGTCACCTTCCTGTCGGCGGCGGTGGAAGGCGTCAAATGGTCCAAGGACATGCGCGAGCAGCTCAAGACCATGCAGCGCGACGTCGTCCTCGCTGACCGACCACGCGTCCTATCTCTCCAACAAGATCACCTTCACGCTCGACGCCATGGTTGGCGTCGTCAATCTCGAGCAGAACAACATCATCAAGCTGTTCTCGGTGATGGCCGTCGTCCTGATGCCGCCGACGCTGATCGCCTCGATCTACGGCATGAACTTCAAGATGATGCCGGAACTCGAATGGGCGCACGGTTATCCGATGGCGCTGGTCATGATGCTCATGGCAGCCGTGCTGCCGTACTTTCTCTTCAAGTGGAAGAAGTGGCTGTAAGACAGCGGTTCCGTTCCACACCTGCGAAGAGGGACTCAATTCCACCGCTAAAATTTGAGCGGTGGACTGAACGAATGGTCGAAACTTGTCTGCGATAACGTGTGTCTCAAGCCGCGAGGATCCCATGGTTGAGAAACTCATAATGTCGCCACGCAACGTCATCGATCTTGCGCGCTATCAGCAGGGCCGCGTCGTTGGCAAGGCGCAGGCGTTCTCGACGCGGCTTTGCCGGCACTGCGGTGCAGTGCTGGCGGACGGCGAGAACGAGGACGAGTGTTCGAGCACGTTCAATCTCGATGCGGCGTCTATTCTGCGCACGGCGCAACGAAAAATTTACGCGGAGTGAACGGCAGGTTTTTGAATGCCGAACCTCATCCAGAGGAGCGCGCATGCGCGCGTCTCGAAGGATGAAGGCCCCAGTCGGACCGCATGGTTCGAGACGGCGCTGCGCGCCTCCTCACCATGAGGGTTTGATGGTGGCGATCCCGCCGCCGCGCCCTAAACGTGCTGGCCGCCGTTGATGTGGATCTCGGCGCCGTTCACGTAGGAACTGGTTTCCGTGCACAGCACATAGATGATCTTGGCGACCTCGTCCGGCGTGCCGAGCCGGTGCATCGGAATCTGCTGCTCGACGATCTTCTCGGTGCCCGGCGACAGGATCGAGGTGTCGATCTCGCCCGGCGCGATCGAGTTGACGCGGACGCCGACGCGGCCGAAATCGGACGCCATTTCCCGGGTCAGTGACGCAAGTGCGGCCTTCGAGGTCGCGTAGGCAACGCCCGCAAATGGGTGCACGCGCGAGCCCGCGATCGAGGTGACGTTCACCACCGCGCCCTTGGCGTGCTTCAATTCCTCGATCAGGCCGCGCGCCATCATGATCGGCGCAAAGAAGTTGACGCGAAACACATGGCTCCAGGTTTCGATGTCGGTGTCCATGGTGCCGAGCCGGCTGCCGTCCGGGGCCTTCGGCGAGATCGCGGCGTTGTTGACCAGCGCATGCAGTTCGTCGTTCTCCAGCCGTTTGCGGATCTCCGAAATCGCACGCTTGGTGTCGGCGTGGTCGGCGAGGTCGACCTCGATGTGATCCTCAGGGCCTGCGCCCCACGGGCAGACTTCCGGAAAGGCATGCCGCGAGCAGGTGATGACGCGCCAGCCGGCGGAGGAAAACCGGATCGCGGTGGCGTGGCCGATGCCGCGGCTGGCACCGGTCAAGAGCAGCGTGCGCCGCGGCGCGTTGGATGAAGAGGGCATTCAGGTTCTCTCGTTCTTCGCGTCATGCCCGGGCTTGTCCCGGGCATCCACGTCTTGTCTCGTTGTGCAGAAAGGAAGTCGTGGATGCCCGGCACAAGGCCGGGCATGACGTTATCATCAAGGATAGAGCCGCACCTTGCTCCAGGCTCTGTCAGGCGCTTCGCGGCGGAATTCGATGCGGTCGTGCAGGCGGAACGGGCGGTCGTGCCAGAATTCGAAACGTGTGGGATGGATGCGCCAGCCGCTCCACCCCTGCGGGCGCGGCACGTCGCCGATCACGTGTTTGGCGGCGACCTGGCGATCGCCTGCTCGAAGGCAAAGCGGCTCTCCAGCGGCTGCGACTGCTTGCTGGCCCAGGCGCCGATCTGCGCCTGTTTCGGCCGCGTGGCGAAATAGGCGTCGGCTTCCTCTGATGTCACCGCCGACACGTTGCCGCGGATGCGGACCTGACGGCGCAGCGACTTCCAGTGAAATAGTAAGGCCGCCCTGGGATTTGCGGCGAGTTCGCGGCCCTTCTGGCTGGCGATGTGGCTGT
Organism: uncultured Alphaproteobacteria bacterium; assembly: GCA_963840465.1. GTDB lineage: Bacteria > Pseudomonadota > Alphaproteobacteria > Rhizobiales > Xanthobacteraceae > Bradyrhizobium. Next base: position 348,275 of record CAWIZF010000075.1, read on the forward strand.
AGAACACGAAACCATCCGCGTCATAGCCCTTCATCAGCACCATCCGGACATCCGGCAGCCCGTCAGGGTCGACGGTCGCCAGCGCCATCGCGTTGGGATCGTTCGGCTCGGATTTCACGGCTTCAGAAAACCACTCGGCGAACAGCGCAAACGGTTCCTCGGCTGCGGTAAAATCACCCGATGTTAACGATGCCGGGTGTTTGATGGAGGTCGTGTCCGTCATGTCGGGAGTCCCAGTTGCGTACCCTCGCGTCCCAGAACGCGTTGCAGCCCGGTTACGGGCTCGCCCTATATAGGGCATGGGGACGCGTTGGCCTATCGGCGATCGGCCCGGGCGGCGCTGTGGTGACGTTGATTTTGATCGGCCTCGGCTCGGGCGGCTGCAGCCTGTCGCGCCCGGACGCCTACGCTAAAATGCAGGCCGCTGACTTCACGGGTTCGTTGGCCAAGCAGCCCGCCACCCCACCGGTGCCGACCGAGAGCGATCTCGCCTTTGCGCGCACCGCCGCTTCCGACGTGCTGACCAAGGGCGACAAGGATTCCAGCCAGCCTTGGGAAAATCCCGAGACCGGCGCGCGCGGCTCGGTGACGCCGCTGTCGCAGGTCTATTCCGCGGAAGACGGGCGCACCTGCCGGGATTTCCTGGCGAGCTATGTCAACGGCCGCGCGGAAAGCTGGCTGCAGGGCGCGGCCTGCAAGGCAAGCCACGGCCGATGGGAAATCCACACGATCAAACCCTGGACGCGGGGATAAGGTGTAAAAAGGTTTTTCAAGCGGAGTCTTCGAGGTAGTTGCAAAAATGCAACTGGCTCCCCAGATGAAGCCAAAGCGGGCGAATTGCCCTAAGCTCAACAATTGAATTCCCGTGAAGGAGATTGACGGATGCGCGACCCCTATGAGGTCTTGGGGGTGCCGCGGGGCGCCAGCGCTGCGGCGATCAAGAGTGCCTACCGCAAGCTCGCCAAGAAGCATCACCCCGACAGCAACAAGAACGATCCGAAGGCGGCCGAGCGTTTTTCCGAGATCAACTCGGCCAACGAAATCATCGGCGACGAGGACAAGCGCAAGCAGTTCGACCGCGGCGAGATCGACGCCGAGGGCAAGCCGCGCTTTCAGGGTTTTCCGGGCGGTGACCCGCGTGGCCGGGCCGGTGGTCCGGGCGGATTCCAGTCCCACAGCTTCCGCACCGGTGGCGGTCCCGGCGGCGCAGGCGGGGCGGGCTTTGAGGATATCCTCAACAGCATGTTCGGCGGTGCTGCCAGGGGCGGACGTCCGGGCGGTGGCCGGACCTTTGAATTCGACACCGGCGGGATCGGTCTCGATCTCGATCTGAACGTCGCCATGACGGTGTCGCTGGAGGAGGCGGTCAAAGGCGCGGAAAAGCGCGTCCGCCTGCCGACCGGCAAGGAGCTCAACGTCAAGATTCCGGCCGGCGTCACCGCCGGACAGCAGATCCGGCTGAAGGGGCAGGGCGAAACCGCGCCGGGCCACCCGCCGGGCGATCTGCTGATCACGGTCAGCATCGCGCCGCATCCGTTCTTCAAGGTCGATGGCAGCGATCTGCGCCTGGATCTGCCCGTTACGCTCTATGAGGCCGTGCTGGGCGGCAAGGTTCGGGTGCCGACGCTCGGCAGCGCGGTGGAACTGTCGATTCCAAAGAACACTTCGAGCGGCCGCGTCTTCCGCCTCAAGGGCAAGGGCTTGCCCAAGGCGGGAGGAACCGGGGACCTGTTCGTCACCACCCGGATTATCCTCCCCGACGGGAACGATGCCGAGCTAGAGGCATTGATGGAAAAGTGGCGCGACGGCCACCCGTATAACCCGCGCAGCGATTTCGGCTGAGTCGAGTGATGATTCGGTTGTGATTCGCGGCGCCAAAAGCCGTGTCTATAGCTCACGGGGGCGGCAGGAATTCGTCCCGAAAAAACGGCCTATTTCCTGGAAATCTAACGGTTTTCTGGAAAAAGGGGCGGCCTCGAAAGGGGGACCAGCGCGGTACCAAACCCCGATCGAGGCCGCTTGCGCCGATCGGCGGATCGAACGCTACTCATTTTCGCGTGATCACCCGGTGCTTTAATGAGACGCGTCCGTGGTTTCATTCCAGATTTTCGATGTCAGAATTGGGACAAGAGCGTCTGACGTTGCCTAACCGCCACGCTTGTTGCCTTTAGGCAGTAGATTGAGGGGCAATCCGGCAACAATCCGGTTTGTCGCAACTGATCCTGCATATCGCTCCGCTTCGCTCGGACTGCAGCTAGGTCTTCTTTTCCATCTGGTCGTAGACCGCCTGGGCGATCTGGGTCAGCCGCCCCCGGTCGGCGCCGGTGGACACCACGGCATAAACGACGCCGTCATCGGCCCAGAACAGCGTGCTTTCCTTGCCTTCCGCCGCGTATCGCATCTGGGTCGCCTCGGCGTCCGATTTTGCGGTGTAGATCGTGAACCGTTCGCCCGAGGCGCTCTCATACATCATGAAGGACGCCGGACCGGTGGAACCCGGCAACAGCCGCCCGCCGACCAGCTTCAATCCGGCCCCCGCCAGTTCGGGCGCGCGGACGGCCCAGCCGCAGCGCTTGGTCAGCCATTGCTGCAGATGGTTGCGTTCGTTGCCCGGCACTTCGACGGGATGCCGCACTTCCACCACGTACAGCCGGTGCGCTTCGATCGCGTCCACCGTCAGATTTTGCAAAGCCGAGGGCGCCGCCGCCGCCGCGCCGCGCGCGAGCCAGCCGACGCCACCGCCCATGATGAACGCCGCCAGCGTGGCCGCGACCGCGCCGTACACCCATTTGCGCGGCTGTCGCACCAGCCGCTCGATCTCGAGCCGCTTCGGCACCGCCTCGTCGATCACCGAATCGTACCTGGCATGCAGCGCTTCCGCCATCGTGCGCCACGACTGCACCCGCGCGGCATCGTCGGGATGCGAGGCGAGCCACGCCTCGACATCGCTGCGGCGTTCCGCCGGCAGCTCATTGTCGACGTAAGCATGCAGCTCGTCTTCGGTGACGGGAATGTGGGGATCGGTCATTGTCGTCGTCTCTGTCCATTCCAGATCTGTCTATTGCAAGTCTGTCGGTGCATCACGCCTGCTACTCGCATCTTCATTTCACCCGCCGCAGCGCCGTGCGCTCGCCCTCGATCGAAGCTTTGACATGCGCGCGTGCGCGGGCAAGCCGGGACATTACGGTGCCGATCGGCACGCCCTGGATGTCGGCGACTTCGCGGTAGCTCAGTCCTTCCAGCATCACGAGCAGCAGCACCGAACGCTGTTCTTCCACCAGTGTCGCCAGCGCGCGGGCGATATCGCGGCCCTCGGCCTCGGTGCCGCTGGCGTCGGGGTTGTTGTCGAGCAGCGGCATGAATTGCGGCCGCCGCGCCAGCGACCGCCGCCGGTTCTTGTTCAAATTGGTCAGGATCGTATACAGCCAGCTCCTGACGTCGCCGCCGAGAAACAGCCGCTCCGAACGCAACGCACGCACCAGCGTGTCCTGCACCAGATCGTCGGCAATATCCGCATCGCGCGCGAGCGCACGTGCGTAGCGGCGCAGCGCCGGTATCATGGCTTCGACACTTTGACGAAACGCGCTCATCGGCACCGGATTGCAAAGGGTTGCAAGAGTCATGCGGCGCGAACGCCTTACCCAACATAACACCCAATTGACGCGTCTATTCCAGCCATGGAGCCGCACTGGAAACAGCGTTAATCCAACGACGGTTTTTAGCTCGACCGCGCCGGAGTGCTGGTGTACCTCCAAGGCCGGAAAAAATGCTGGGAATGACCTGATCGCCGATGTCTGCGCCCGTGATCTACTACATTCGCCATGGCGAGACGTCGTGGAATGCGCAAGGCAGGCTGCAGGGCACGCAGGACGTTCCGCTGAACGATCTCGGCCGCAGGCAGGCGGCGCATGCCGGCAATGTGCTCGCCGATCTGCTGGCGCGCGACGGCCGCGACAAGGCGACGCTGCCATTTGTCGCAAGCCCGCTGCAGCGGGCGCGGGCGACGATGGAATTGGTGCGCGGCGCGCTAGCACTGCCGACGGAAACATATGCGCTCGACGATCGCCTGCGCGAGATCGGCTACGGCGTCTGGGAGGGCTCGACGCTGGCCGAGATGCAGGCCGCCGACCCCGAACTCTATGCCAGGCGGCTGACGGCGAAATGGACGATGGCCCCGAAAGGCGGCGAGACCTATGCCGAAGTGCAGCAGCGCATGCGCGACTGGTACGACGCCGTGAGGGGCGACACCGTTGCCGTGGCCCATGGCGGCACGGCGCGGGCGCTGATGGTGGCGCTCGGCATCGAAACGCCGGCCAGCGCCGCCGACCTGCTGATCGAGCAGGGCGCGGTCTACGTGTTCGGCGATGGCGGGCTGAAGAAGTATAGTTAACCAGTCTCCGTCATGCCCGGGCTTGTCCCGGGCATCCACGCCTTCCTTCGAATGCACCGCCAAGCAAGACGTGGATGGCCGGGCATAGGCGAGCGGCAGCGACGCCGTCCTTCCGGACGGCTACGCCCAGCCATGACGGGGCGAGAGGTGATTTGACCGGCCCTCTCCACCGCGTTACGACACGTTGACAATCAACGTTAGCGTTAGATGTCGGCAAGCGAATTCAAGGCAGCATGTCCCACAACACCTTCGGCCACCTGTTCCGGGTCACGACCTTCGGCGAGAGCCACGGGATCGCGATCGGCTGCGTGGTCGACGGCTGCCCGCCGCTGATCCCGCTGACCAATGAGGACATCCAGCACGATCTGGATCGTCGCCGTCCGGGACAATCGCGCTTCACCACCCAGCGCCAGGAGCCGGACGCGGTAAAAATCCTGTCCGGCGTGATGGCCCATCCCGAGACCGGCGTGCAGGTGACGACGGGAACGCCGATTGCGCTGCTGATCGAGAACACCGATCAGCGCTCCAAGGACTATTCCGAGATCAAGGACAAGTTTCGCCCGGGCCATGCCGACTTCACCTACGAGGCCAAATACGGCTTGCGCGATTATCGCGGCGGCGGACGTTCCTCGGCGCGCGAGACCGCCACGCGCGTCGCCGCCGGCGCCATCGCGCGAAAGATCCTGCCCGAGGTGAAGGTGCGCGGTGCGCTGGTGCAGATGGGCCCGCACATGATCGACCGCGGCAACTGGGACTGGGACGAGATCGCGCGCAATCCGTTCTTCTGCCCCGACAAGGACAAGGCCGCGTTCTTCGAGCAGTATCTCGACGGCATCCGCAAGAGCGGCTCCTCGATCGGCGCCGTGATTGAAGTGGTCGCCGAAGGCGTGCCGCCCGGCCTCGGCGCGCCGATCTATGCCAAGCTCGACGGCGATCTGGCGGCGGCGATGATGAGCATCAACGCCGTGAAGGGCGTCGAGATCGGCGCAGGCTTTGGCGCCGCCGAATTGTCGGGCGAGGAAAACGCCGACGAGATGCGCACCGGCAATAACGGCACGCGGTTTTTGTCCAACCATGCCGGCGGCGTGCTCGGCGGCATCTCCACCGGCCAGCCGGTGGTGGTGCGCTTTGCGGTGAAGCCGACCTCGTCGATCCTGTCGCCGCGCCAGACGGTGGACCGATCAGGCGCCGACACCGACATCATGACCAAAGGCCGCCACGACCCCTGCGTCGGCATCCGCGCCGTGCCGGTCGGCGAGGCGATGATGGCCTGCGTGCTGGCCGATCATTTTCTCCGCCATCGCGGGCAGGTGGGCGGATAGATTTTGTAGGGCGGATTAGCGTTAGCGTAATCCGCCTTCAAGAAATTCAATTCGGCGGATTACGCTGACGCTAATCCGCCCTACGGCTCCCTCACTGCATCGTGTCTGCAATCTTCTCCGCCG